>JAVJRK010000005.1:0-1873 GCA_040218445.1 Rhodospirillales bacterium
GTCATCACCGGCATTTGTGATCGGATGCTGGCCCTGAATTATGGTGAAATGATCGCAAGTGGCATCCCCAAGGAGGTTGTGAAGGACCCGCGGGTCATCGAGGCATATATCGGAGGGTCGCATGACTGATTTGACGAAGAAACAGTCTTCGGGCGGCGACACGATCGGCGCAATTCTGGCGCGGAACGCCTCGAAACACGGTTCGGAAATCGCGCTTCGCGAAAAAGAGCGTGGGATCTGGAAGGAAACCACATGGGCGGAATACGCCGAAGAGGTGCTGGCCTGCGCGGCCGGGCTTGAGAAAATCGGCGTAACACCGGGCAAGGCGGTGCTTATCCTGGGCGACAACCGGGCGCGGCTGTATGGTGGAATGCTGGCTATTTCGTTGCTGGGTGCCTATGCAATGCCTGCCTATCCCGGCGCGACGCTCGAAGAACTCCGGCACTTTCTTGGCGAAGTCGAAATCGTCGCGGCCATCGCCGAAGATCAGGAACAGGTTGACAAGATCCTGGAACTGAAGGACGCGGGCGCCGAGGGGATCGACCACATCATTTATGACGAAGCGCGGGGCCTTGGTTTCTATGAGGTCGCAGGGCTGATGTCCTGGGATCACCTGATCGAAGTCGGTCAGCACGATCTGAATGAAGCCCCCGGCCTGCGCGAAGAGCTTTACGGTCGTGCGAAACCCGAAGATCCGGCCATCTTCATGCATTCGTCAGGGACCACGGGCAAGCCGAAAGGTATCGTTCTAAGTCAGAAAAATGTTCTTGCTGCCGCTAAGAATGGGCATGCAGCGGGCGCATTCGACGAAAACGAGGAAATCCTGGCCTATCTGCCGATGGCCTGGGTGGGCGATTTTGCCATTACCGTCGCGGCGGCCCTGCTTTGGCGGTTCACCGTGAACGTGCCGGAACGTCAGGAAACGGTTGTGCGCGACATGCGCGAAATCGCTCCGACATTCTATCTGGCGGCGCCAAGAAGCTGGGACCAGATGCTGACGACAATCCAGGTTGGTATCGAAAATTCGACCCCTTTAAAGAAATGGCTGTACCATTTTTTCATGGATCGGGCCATCGCGGCGGAAACGCGCAAGCTGAATGGCAAAAGCGGCGGTGTTCTTGAGCCATTGGGCCGGCTTCTGGGCGAGGCGATTGTTTTCGGTCCGATCAAGGACCAGTTCGGGATGAGCCGCCTCAAGAATGCGTTCACCGGCGGTGAAGCGATCGGGGAAGACACCTTTGTGTTCTACCGCGCCCTGGGGATCAAGTTGCGTCAGCTCTACGGCCAGACCGAGAACAGCGCGATCAACGCGATTCAGGCTCCGGGCGAGGTCCGTCTTCATACGGTTGGCAAACCCGCGCCTGGCGTCGAGGTCAGCATTGCCGAAGACGGTGAGATCCTGGTGCGCTCGGACAGCGTGTTTGAAGGGTACTTCAACAAACCCGAAGCGACCGCCGAAGCCCTTGACGGCGGGTGGCTGCATACAGGTGATGCCGGCTATCTGGAGGACGACGGACACCTGGTTGTTCTGGGGCGTGTATCCGAGGTCATGCACACCGCCGACGGTGAACGTTACGTTCCAAACTACATCGAGAACCGGTTGAAATTCAGCCCGTATATCAAGGATGCGGCCGTGATTGGCACCGGGCTGAAGGAACTGACGGCGATGGTCTGCGTGGATTTCGAGGCCGTGGGGCACTGGGCCGAAGTGAACGGCGTACCTTACGTGTCATATGCCGATCTTTCTCAGCGTGAAGAGGTCGCGACGTTGCTTCGCGAGGCCTTCCAACGGGTCAACAAGGCCGTCACCGAACCATTGCGCCTGCAACGCTTTGTCAGTCTGCCGAAAGAATTCGACCCGGACGATGGTGAA
>JAVJRK010000012.1:0-320883 GCA_040218445.1 Rhodospirillales bacterium
GGTCGGATAATGACAGACATCGTCATGTTCATTGGCGAGATTATTTTTTGTTGCCGGATGATCCAAACGAGCGACAGAAATCAAATCACCGGCAATATTGTCACCCGCAGACTCAGCGATAACCGCCGTCATATTCAGCACGACAACGCTGAACACGACGAACGCCAGGAGAACTCTCTTGGCCGGAAAATTGAATAATTTTCGCATCATCAAGGACATATAGGGCATTTACCCAAAGACGGGTCAAGGCTTTTCCTAGAGTATCGCAAAGCTAAATGAGAGATATTTCCAGGGTGTTTTCCCAAGCTATCCGCCCCAATCAATCTAGTTCCACTCAGACACAGCCACTCAGGTTTTGATCTAGCTCCCCTAAATTTAAGCCTTCTTAGGGAGTAGTTAATACTGACCCCGATGCATCATAGTTAAACAATCAGACGCGCTTTCCCTGTCGCTGCTCGTCCTATGAAGCTAGGCATTTTGCATAGACCTCACTGACGTCGTCTTAAAACTCCACCTCATACCAATAGCTGCGGTATTAGCAGAAACGGGGGCCGATACCGGCCCCCGTTCTCCCAATGCACTTTAACGACCTTTTCCGATCAGTCCCCCGCACGTTGATCCAGAGGTTGGTCATCATGGGTGTGCCCATTGCCGTGGGTGTGGTTCATCTCCACGGCGACCGAAGAACCTTCCTGGTATTCGGCGGCCTGTGCCACGTTCGCGCCGGCGATACCGAGCAAAACAGCGAATGCCAAGGCGTAGAAGGGCGCGCGGGTTTTCAGGATCGTGTCGGTGATGTTTTTCATGTCAAAGCTTCCTTTGTTGCGGTTGGTGAATGCTCACAACAAACCACTTATGTGTTTCGCAACTTTGCCGGAATCGCGATTTCTTGTGACGAAATGTTTCGGACGGGCGTCTCGATAAATCTTGTTACATCATTTCCAAATCAAGCGCGGCGTTGAAATCCAGAACTAACCCGCCCAGAACACCGCGCTGAACCTTCGGTCACAAGAAGCCTACCCTGCCTGGCGATGTCGCCTGTTTGCAGACAAACCTCCAACGGCGTGCTGATACCGCTGCCGATCACAGAGAAACGGCCGCCCCGAAGGACGGCCGTTTCCTGAATCTGGTTATTGCCAGTGGTGGAGAGCCGGGGCTCCCTACCATAACCCAATTAGAATTTGACCTGCATGCCAACCAGCATGGTGACGATCTGGTCGAGCGGCGTCTGCCCCGCAGGCATATCGACATCCCAAAAGGCCACGCTACCATACACATTGGTACCCGCGCTCTTGATCTGCTGGTTGACGCCGAGGCCGACAGCGATGGCCTCGCTGCCGACGACCGTACGATCCTGACTGCCGGAGACGTTGACACCGATACCGGTGGGGCCAAGGGTGTTCATATTGGCAGTATAACCGACGGTGGCCGCCCAACGGGCATCCTCCTCCGCACCGTCCACGGCGAGACTCTGGCCATAAAGACCGGTCACGGAAATCCCACTGTCGTGCATCACGGAGGCGCCGAGCTGCCAAGCACCCTCAGGCGATGATCAACACGGCAACCGCCGAAACCAAACCATACGCCATAGCCGGTGCCGGCCCCCAGATGGACCATGCAATGAAGGCACCAATCGCGACCAAGATCACAACTGGGACGAACATGCCGGCGACAGAGTCAGCGACCTTTTGAATAGGAGCACGGGAACGCTGCGCATTCGCAACCATCTCAACGATCTGGCTCAGCATGGTATCGGATCCGACCCGCTTGGCCTCCATGACCAGACTGCCCGTACCATTGATGGTGGCGCCAGTCAGGTCATCGCCCTCCGTCTTCTCGACCGGGACCGGCTCCCCGGAAATCATGGACTCATCGATGCTTGAGCGGCCTTCCAGGACGACGCCGTCCACCGGAACCTTGTCACCGGGGCGGATGCGCAGCTTGTCGCCGACCTTGACGTCCTCGAGCGGGATTTCTTCTTCCGAGCCGTCATCGCGGATAACGCGGGCCGTCTTCGCCGCCATATCCAAAAGCGCCCGGATCGCGGCCCCCGTCCGGTCACGTGCGCCAAGTTCCATCATCTGCCCGAGTAGGACCAAAACGACGATAACCGCACCAGCCTCGAAATAAACGCCGACGTGACCGTCCGCGGACCTGAAACCATCGGGGAAGATATCGGGTGCCATAACGGCGACGAGGCTGAACAGGTAGGCTGCCCCCACGCCCATACCGATGAGGGTGAACATGTTGAGCGAGCGGTTCACGACCGACTTCACGCCGCGCACGAAGAATGGCCAGCCGGACCAAAGAATCACGGGCGTTCCGAGGATCAACTCGATCCAAAGTGCCGCACGTTCGCCGACCGCCTCACGGATGAACCCAAGCCCGACGAACGGCCCCATGGTCAGGACCAGCAACGGCACGGTCAGAATAGCCCCCACCCAAAACCGCCGGGTGAAGTCGATCAGTTCAAGATTAGGCCCTTCTTCGCCTGTCGGCACCCCTATGGGCTCCAATGCCATGCCGCAGATGGGGCAATCGCCGGGAGCGTCCCGGACAATTTCGGGATGCATGGGGCAGGTGTATTTGGTGCCAACGGGGGAATTCTCGGCAGCCTTTTCGTGAGCGCCAGAGAGATAATGGTCGGGATCAGCCTTGAACTTCCCGCGTTAGGATCGACCGTCATGCCGCATACAGGGTCTTTCACCGCAGCCGGCGCATGGTGATGCCCATGGCCGCCGCACGAACCATGGCCGGAGCAACAATTGTGGCCTTGGAGTTTGTGGGACTCCGCAGCGGTTTCTACCTGCTTACGTTCGCCTTCACCCTGTTTGGAATGCTGATCCATCACTAAATTCCTCTCACGTTGCTCAAGAGCCCCGGTTGAACTGATGATGGAATTTTGAGGCCTCCAGCAACAGGAGGGTCAAGCAAGAATTTTCACTCTCAAGCGCCATTTCGCCTGGCACCAAGGCGCACCGAATTCAGCCGGTACGGCGGAGGAAAAGCTTTTCCCCAAAGAAAACGAGGGCAATACCGACCGCCGCGGAATAGATCACCGTCATGTCGGACTGCGCCTTGATCACCAACAGCGCACCGAGCACGACGACATCCATGACAATGGCGATGATAAGCACTGTCGCCGAGGCGTTCACTTCCTTGCGCAAATGGCGCAGAACGCCCCAATGAACGACGATGTCCATAACGATGTAGAAGATAGCACCCAGCGCAGCGATGCGGCCGAGGTCAAAGAACGCGGTCAAAAGCATCGCCAGTACGATGGTGTAGACGAGGGTGTGCCTCTGGATATCCCCCGGCATGCCGAAATGGCTGTGTGGCACCAGCTTCATATCGGTCAGCATTGCGAGCATACGCGAGACTGCGAAAACGCTGGCGATCACGCCCGATACCGTCGCGATAATGGCGAAAGCAACCGTAAACCATAGACCCGTTTTTCCGAAGGCAGGACGCGCGGCCTCGGCCAAAGCGAAGTCGCGCGCACGAACGATCTCCTCAATGGTCAAATTCCCCCCAACCGCAAGTGCCACCAGGAAATAGATGACGACGCAGATGACAATAGAGACGATGATGGCGCGGCCGACGTTCTTGTTCGGCTCGACAATCTCCCCACCACTATTTGTGATCGTTGTGAACCCCTTGTAGGCAAGGATCGCCAGGGCGGTGGCGCCGAGGAAGCCGCCGGCGCTGGTCGTTGCCGGATCGACAGAGACGCTCTTGAACGTAAACCCGGTGAGCCAAAGCCCGCCCACGGCGAACACGGCAATCCCGCCAATCTTGAGAAATGCCATGACGAAGGAAAATGTCTGGATAAAGCGGTTGCTGAGAACGTTCACAAAGAAGGCAAAAGTCAGCAGTCCGATCCCCATCGCAGGTACCAACCAATTTTTGTCTGCATCGACGTCAAACAGTTGCAGCGTGTAGGTGCCGAATGTCCGTGCGACCAAGCTCTCGTTGATAACCATGGAGAAATACATCAGGAGCCCGCAGGCGCCGGTCATCATGGTCTTGCCGTAGGCTTTCTCCAGAAACATGGCGATGCCACCAGCCGACGGATAGGCATTCGACATCTTGACGTAAGAATAGGCGCTAAATCCAACGATGATCGCCGCCGCGAGAAAGGCGAAAGGAAACCATTCGCCTGCGAGTTCGGCGACCTGGCCGGTCAGCGCGAAAATCCCGGCACCGATCATGACGCCTGTTCCCAAGGAAACGGCACCGGTCAGCGACAGGCTGTTCTCTTGATATTTGGCCGAGCGATCGTGACTGCCGTGCCCTTCGTGGCCGCGCGGATCGGTCATATCGCTTTATCCGGTTTTGCCGTCATGAATGGGCACCGCCATGGTAGCGCACTTCGAGTTTGCTATCCGGCGGTACTGTCTTCCCGAGATTTACGCTGAACCGCGAGACCTTAAGTGCCGTCGTGATTCTTCTTCCCCGATCCGTGAAGGCCGCCCAACTCGCGTCGGGCTCGGCACCGCTATCGGTGGCGCGGACATGAATATGCCCTCGGCGGAGCCCTGCGCTTCCGAACTGCATCAACCTTCCGGTCAGCACGTAGCCGTCTTCCGTCTGCCACGCCTGCAACTGGTCGACTTCCGCTACGGACGAGTTGCCGACAGGTACCAGAACGGCCTTTTCAAAAAGTTTCCCCGGCCCGAAGCTCGCGCAAGCCGCCAGGATAGGTGCGGCAACAAAGATGGAGGCGATCGCCAACTTGGATGTCATTTTACATCTCCTTCCCAAAGACTGATGAAAACCCTGAAGCATCCTGTAAGAGGAGGGTCAACACCAAGTATTCCGAAAATATCAATCATGCGTGATCGTTCCGGACCCGATAGTCGCATACTGAAGAACCAGAACACCAATCACGGCGGACAACAGCGACCCGGATAGAACCGCAAGCTTCGCTGACGACAGCACCGCCGGATCCGGAAATGCCCGTGTGGCGATAAACAAGCTCATGGTGAATCCGATCCCCGCAAGAATCGAAACACCGAATACCTGCATCCAGTTGACACGTTCCGGCAAACGGCAAAGACCAGAACGAACCGCGAGAAATGCTGCACCGAATATGCCGACCTGTTTCCCTAGGAACAACCCCAGGACGATCCCAAGCCAAACCCCTTCGCTGCTGCTGGAAAATGCCTTCTCGTCCAAAACCACGCCGGAATTGAAAAACACGAATAAGGGAACGACGAGCAGGGAGCTCCACAAATGGAGGGTGTTTTCAGCGGAACGCAGAGGGGATTTGGACTTTATCCGGTCTCCGTGCATGGGAACGGCAGCCGCAATTATAACCCCTGCAAGAGCAGCCTCAACACCCGCTTTCAACATGCCTACCCACAGAACCGCTCCGACGATGATGTATGCAACAGGGTTAGTAACCTTCCAGCGATTAAGCGCGAACAGCCCGACAACCGCAGCCAACCCAACCACCGCCGGTACCAGGGCAAAATGCTCACCATAAAATACACCGATGATGATGACCGCCCCGATGTCATCGAACACGGCGAGAGCCGTCAGAAAGACTTTCAGTCCGATCGGCACACGCGGCCCCATCAGCGAGAGAATGCTTAGAGCGAGTACAATGTCGGTCGCAGTCGGCACCGCCCAACCCCGTATGCCCACAGCGTCACCCTGATTGAAAGACGCATAGACTATCGCGGGCACCGCCATACCTCCCAGCGCCGCGAAAGCCGGTAGCGCCGCACTCCGCAAGGTGTTGAGCTGCCCTTCGAGGACCTGCTGTTTGATTTCGAAACCGATGATGACAAAAAAGATCACCATGAGGCCCTGATTGATCCAGTAAACCATTGGGCCTTCGATGAGGAGTTCGCCGATACGCAAGTGGACCGGCGTGTGATGGACCGCCTGATACAATGCTGCGAGGGGTGAATTGGCAGCGACCAAAGCAAGCGCCATGAATGCAAGCATGATGATGCCGGCACCTTGATCACTGCGAAGCAGGCTTTTCATTTATTCTCTCAGAAACAGAGGTTGGAGGAATGCACACGGCCACTTCACATGTTGTGTGGCCGGTAACTAATTCCGTTAGCGGCCTGCAACTCGCGAATGTAGCGGACTATGGCTCCGATATCCGCCTCGCTCACCTGTGGCTGCGGCGGCATGTCACCAAACGGCCAATGATGTTGCCGCACGCCCCGCTGGGCCGCGAGTACGAACGCGTAGTCTGCATGATGGCCGGGATTGTAGATGTCATGCACCAGAGGCGGCCCCTTGTCAGATCCGGCGGCGTTAGCACCGTGGCACTGAGCGCAGGTCGCGTCGAACGCCGCCTTGCCGACCTTCGCCGGCTGCGACAGCGTGGGCACCTTCACCGAAACGATTGTGTCTGTCCGTTCCGATGAGAGAATCGTCCAACTGATGATGGCAATACCGCCTATGACAAACACACTCACAAAGATGGCGGGCACCTTCTCCATGATTTTCACTACTTCCCCTCCACGGCGACAACTTCTCTGGTGTTCAATAGCTCTGCTCGATCATTCTATTCATCCCCAGTCATGCGTGGATGCGTGCGGTGTGAAATCGACGGCGCCGCCGATTGCTGTTGCCCGCCGGTATGGCCATACAGAATCACCGGTTTGCCGGTTTCACCATCAACCACGATGGTGTTGACTTGAAACGCATGGTTCCGGTTGCCACCAGGAGCCATCACGGTCACGGCATATCGAGCTCCTGACGCGCTCTCCACAGGTGTCATTTTCAAAACTGTAACACCGTAGTCAGCGGCGACTTTATTTCGAATTTCGTCCGCACTCATCTCAGCCCGCGCGCTAGATACCGCCGTAACTGAGACCACCGCCACCGCTGCCACTACGAAGAACCGGAAAGCGAGACCATATCGACGAAAAGCGTGCGCCCCGCCGGTCAACTTTGTTCTCATAACAAATCCTTCCATTTCCAATATCATCCGATAGCCAATTTCTCGGGGTTGGAGAAAGCATATGGCGGCACGACCAGATTGCGCGGCGCCGGCCCTTTCCTGATGCGGCCGGAGGTGTCGTAGTGAGACCCATGACAGGGGCAAAACCAGCCGCCGAAATCACCTCGCCGACTCCCTTCTCGCTGACCAAGGGGAATGCAGCCCAGATGTGTGCAAATCCTAACGACAATTAACCACTCTTCCCTTTGGACCCGGTCCGCATCCTTCTCCGGATCCGGCAAGGCCGCGCCATCATCTGCCTTCGCTTTTGTAACGGCCTCCGGAGTACGACGATCCACAAATACCGGCTTGCCTTGCCAAACAACCGTAATCCGCTGGCCGCGCTCAATAGGCCGCAGGTTCAAGTCTGTCGATGCGAGCGCGAGCGTGTCGGATGCCGGATTAAGGCTGTCGATCAACGGCCAAACCGACAAAGCCACGCCGGTAGCTGCGAGCGTCGATGTTGAGACGATCAGAAAATCGCGTCTCGACCGCTCGTCAATCCTGAGGCTTTCAATATGTCCTTCTGATTTCATCATCGTGAAACAACCTGCTCACTTAGCTTGGTCGTTAACCCCGGATGCGGTTATGTCGTCGTATCGACCAAGTTCCCAAACCGAGGGATAAACGCCGGAACCCTGGACCGGTAGTCTTCGTATTCAGCGCCGAACTCCTTCAGCGCCGTCTGTTCCTCCGCATATGCCAGCCGGACGTACATCCAGACGAGGACCGGGAACATCGCCAGCGTCAGAACCGTCGGCCACTGAAAAAGGAATCCGATCATAATGGCGATAAATCCAACGTACTGCGGGTGACGGACCTTCGCATAAGCGCCCGTCCTCGCCAGCGTGCCGGATTTCTGCGCCTGGTAAAGAACGCGCCAAGCGGACGAAATCAGCGCGAATCCCGCCAGGATGAACGCGAAGCTCAGAATATGGAATGGACCGAAATGCGGGTTGCCCTGCCAGCCGAAGATCATCTCGGGCAGGTGGCCCGAATCATGAGCGAACCAGTCGATCCCCGGATAATTGCTCTGAAGCCAGCCGGATAGAAGGTAGATGGTCAGCGGAAAGCCATACATCTCAGTGAACAACGCGACCAGGAACGCACTGAAAGCGCCGAAGGACCGCCAGTCCGTTGCCGTCTGTGGCTTGAAGAAGCTGAAGGCAAACATGATAAATACCGCGGAGTTAATGATCACAAGGGACCAAAGACCGTAGGCGTTAGTTGCCTCACTCATGCGCTTGGTCCTCCACGATTATTGCCTTCGTCCCGACCGCCCTCGGTCTTCCCTTCCGATTGGTGGCCTTCGTGCCCCGCATGATCACCATGGCCATCGTGCCCGTGGTGCATAAAGAGGTGCATCAAGGGACACAGAAGAATAAGAAGCCATGGAAGATACGGTAACGCACTGGCCACGTGCGCCTGATGCTCGGTCCAGAGAAAGTATCCGGCAACACCGAGAAACCCAGCAAGAACTAGGCCGTTTCGCGAAAACAACCCGCTCAATATGCCGTTGGAATGTCTTTCAGCCATTTTATCGCCCTCCAACTGAAGCCCACTACTGAACTAACTGATGTCCCTTGCCGCCGACGTTGATCGTGCCGGTCAGTTTCAGGGTCTTCGCATCGACAACCCATAGCTTCGGCAGTTCGACGCTCGAGACATAGATCACGCCTTGGCCCTTGATCACCGCCAGATGGTAGGGTTGCGGTGCCAACGTCAGTTCCCGCCGGTCACCGGAACTCAGGTCGATCGCAATGAGCTTGTCCGCGCCCTTGGCGCTCACAAAAAGCGTCCGGCCGTCCTCAGACACGTCAATGCCGTGCGGATCCTCACCGCCCTTTAAAACCTTGGCAACGGCAAGGTGCTTAAGGTCGATGACCGACACAGTGCCGTCGCCGACGTTGTTCACGAACAGTTTGCCGAGATCGTCGCGGACCACGAGATGCTCCGGAGCCTCCCCGACCTTGACCCGGCCAACGACGTGCCAATCCTCTGCGCGGACGACGCTCACGCTGTTGTCGCCGGAATCGCTGACGTAGAGACGCGAACCGTCCGAGGAAAAGGCTGCATAGTTCGGCACGGCGCCGGTCTTAACCGTCGCCACGACCTTCAACGCACCGATATCGATGATCGACACGGCGTCCTGGTTTGAATGCGTTACGGCGGCGAAAGCTCCGGTGGGTGAAGCAGCGACGTGGTGCACGCCCCCCGGCACATCGACCCGTCGCACCACCGACCGGTCTTTGACCTTGATGAAGGTCACGCGGCTTATGACGGCGCTCTTCGCCACCGGTCGGCTTGCTGGTTTCGCGTGATGCGCGGCATGGTCTTCCGCCGACACACCCGCAGGCCGTTCAGGTATTGTGGCGCCGGGTTCGACCTCCGTGAAGCTGCCGGCGATAAGGAGCTTCCCGTCGGGCGTCTTGGCAAGCCCGTGGACAGCCGGTACGCCGGTGATGCGCTCGACGACCTTGTTTGTATCGACATCGATAACCGCGATTTCATTGTTGCCGCCCATGGGGACAAAAACCACATTCCGTTCTCCGGCTGAGGCCGAGGAAAGCGCAGCCATCGCGAAATAGGCCGCCATGATAAGAAAACCCAATCCTGTTGCGCGGGCCTCCGAAACTCGACTGATCGATTGCTGAAACATAACCCTCTCCATTCGCTCAAAACCGAATAAATCTTTGTATGAGAGCTCCGGCAGCAGGAGGGTCAAGTCAAAATTTTCTGCCTCGGTCGCAAACAGCCCCGCGACCAAATCTCAATGAAAAACCATGCCCTCAATATGAAATCCGGCGTCGACGTGGAGCGTTTCACCTGTAATGGCGGAAGAATAATCGCTCGCCAACATCAATGCGGCGCGTCCAACTTCACAGGATTCGACGGTTCTCCGAAGCGGCGCCTTTCGCACCGTTTCATTCAGGAGTTCGTCGAAATGCTCAATCCCGGAAGCAGCGCGTGTTGCCACAGCGCCCGCCGAGATGGCGTTCACTCTAATGGAAGAGCGTCCGAGTTCATGTGCCAAGTACCGAACTGATGCTTCGAGAGCAGCCTTCACAGGCCCCATGACATTGTAGTGATCAACCACCTTCTCAGCACCGTAGTAGCTTAGAGTCATCAGGCTGCCGCCCTCTTGCATCAATGGCTCGGCAAGCTTGGCCATGCGGATAAAGGAATGACAAGATATCAACATTGATTCAGCGAACCCATCGCTCGAACAGTCGGTCAGCCTGCCATGCAGATCCTCTTTCCGGGCCCAAGCGATCGAATGCAGAAGAAAATCCAGTCGACCCCATTTTTCCGCTATCGTGTCAAACAACTTTTCCAACTGCCCGGGGACGGAGACGTCACAGGGAAGGAAAACCGGGGTTTCGATTTCGCGGGCAAGCGGCTCAACAAACGGCATCGCCTTGTCGTTCAGGTAGGAGATCGCCAGTTCGGCGCCGGCATTCCGGAAACGCTGCGCCGCCGACCAAGCAAGGCTGTGCTCGTTGGCAATACCAACGACCAGTCCTTTCCGGCCATTCAAATCTATGACTTCCATTCTCTGATACTCCTCCTGCAGTTCGAGCGAGTGAACCAATCTCACGTCGCCATCAATTCACTGCATATAGACATATGTCCCAGGGGCATCGCAGAGCGGTTTATAGCCTTTCCGCGCAGCCCCCATTCGAGGCGGGTCGACCAGTACTCCCGAATTCGTCGCAAGCCACTTCCGCCAACAGGGCCACCAAGATCCTTCATGATTGTCCGCCTGTGACTGCCAGGAATCAGGATCGAGATAGGCTTCGAGATCATCGTGAGCGGCGATTTGGTGGGATCGCTTCGCGTTGCCTGGCGGATTAACGACGCCGGCATTGTGACCACCAGTAGATAGAACAAAGGTGACATCGGCGTTGGTCTGAGCATGGATTTTATATACGGAGCGCCACGGAGCGATATGATCGGACAAAGTACTGACCGCAAAAATCGGAATACGGATGTCCCGCAATGAGATTGCTCGACCGTCGATGACATAGCGCTCGTCGGCAAGGTCATTATTCAGGAAGAGCTTACGGAGATACTCCGAATGCATTTTCGACGGCATCCGTGTTGCATCTGCGTTCCAGGCCATCAGGTCAATCATAGGCAGTCGTTCGCCGAACAGGTATGCGTTCACCATGCTTGACCATATAAGGTCGTTGGAGCGCAGGAGCTGAAAAGCGCCAGCCATTTGCTTGGTGTCCAGGTATCCTGTCTCTGCCATAATATTCTCGAGAAAGTTGACCTGAGCCTCATCGATAAACAGCATAAGTTCGCCAGCCTCGGTAAAGTCGGTTTGCGCGGCGAATAATGTCAAGGATACCAAACGACGATCATCCTCACGGGCCATCCACGCAGCCGCGATAGCCATAAGAGTGCCGCCGAGACAATATCCGACGCCGTGGATGCCCCTCCCAGGCATGATCGCAGAGATCGCATCAAGCGCCGCCATCACACCAAATAAACGGTAATCTTCCAGACTGAGCTCGCGGTCCTCCACCGACGGGTTCTTCCAGGAGATGATGAATACCGTGTGTCCCTGCTCGACAAGAAACCTGACCAGTGAATTTTCAGGGCTGAGGTCGAGGATGTAGTACTTCATTATCCAAGCCGGTGTGATCAGGATCGGCTCTGGATAAACCTTTCCGGATGCTGGCGTGTATTGGATAAGTTCAATCAATTCGTTGCGGAAAATGACCTTTCCTGGCGTGACTGCCAGATTGCGCCCAATCTGGAACTGCTTTGCCGCGGACGGGCGTTCACCCTGAAGGGCAAGTTTCCAATCCTCTACAAAATTCAGCGCCCCCTGAACCAGGTTTTGACCGCTGCTTTCCAGCGTCGCCTTTCGAAACTCCGGATTGGTCGCCGGGTAATTCGCCGGCGAAACAACGTCAAGTAGTTGGCGGGCGACGAAGGAAACTACCTGTTCATGATGTTTAGAGACGCCGGGAACCTGGGTCGTGGCGTTGTGCCACCACTGCTGGGTAAGAAGGAACCCTTGGTAGGAAAGCCGATAAGGCCAATCCTGCCATTCCTCGGCCGCGAACCGCTTGTCATGAGGCAAGTGAGCGATGCATGGTGCGCATTGAGGGTCGCAACAGGCACTATGGCTGAATTCGATATACCGCAAAAACTTTCGTTGTGCCTTGAGCACAAGTTCAATCTGCTTGTCCGGCGACATAAGGAGATGTTGAGCCCAATCGATGTACGCCTGAGAGAGAGCTGTAGGGCTGATCCCACCGGTTACCCGCCCAAGCGCAGCATTCAGCGGTTGGTCCAACGAAGGGTGGGTTTTGGGGGCATACTTGAGATCAGGCGCCTCACACTCCAGGCCATTCTTCATTTTGTTCATGGTCGCACACATCGTTCACGCTCCAATAGGACAACAGGCGCTTTCGGGTTGGGCTGCACAGTGAATCGCAGACTCGAGCTCTTCCTCGCGCCCTTGTTGTCGTTGAGCCGCCGATGACTGATGCATTAGGACGGCAAGCGCCATTGCCGCCAAGCGCGCCTGGGTCGGATCGGCACGCGAACTTAGGACGACCGGCGCGGACAATCCCAATACGATACCCGCCGCCGTGGCGCCTGCCAGATATTCTAGATTCTTGGCCAAGATGTTGCCGGATATGAGATCGGGAACGAGGAGAATATCGACATCTCCCGCGACCTCGGACACGATCCCCTTCACCTTTGCAGCGTCACTCGAGATCGCATTATCAAAGGCCATGGGGCCATCAATGACAGCGCCAGAGATTTGCCCCCGTCTTGCCATCAACGCGAGGCAAGCCGCGTCCACCGTCGATACAATCGCCGGATTCACCGTTTCAACAGCCGAGAGCACTGCGACCTTGGGTCTAGCGACGCCAAGGAGATGAAAGAGCGAGATGGCGTTCTGAAGAATTTGCGCCTTCGCGTTTAGGTCCGGAGAAATGTTTATCGCCGCATCTGTAATCGCCAACAGTTTCGGATAGGTCGGGATATCGACCACAAATACGTGACTGACACGCTGGCCGGGCAGTCTGAGCCCGCGATCAGAATCGAGAGCCGCCCGCATCAATGCGTCTGTGTGAATTCGCCCTTTCATGAGTGCATCTGCTCGTCCACCACGAACGAGGTCAACGCCAACCCGAGCCGCTTCCTCCGCTTCTATTGCAGTGATGATTTCAACACCGGTGATATCGGCGTCAATTTCACCCGCGCATGCAATAATCTCGTCCGGCGCACCGATGAGGAGCGGCACAATAAGACCGGCCTTCCGCGCTTGCGCCACAGACTGAAGAACAAGCGTCTGGTCTGCTGCAATCACGGCCATTCGGATCGGCGGAAGCTTTTCTGCACGCTCAACCAGTTCTTCGAGCCCCTCAGCATGACTATGCACAGGCATTTAGTTCCCCTTTCCCCGAGGCGCTTTCCAAAACCGTCCGGACATGCCGAGCGATCACTGATTCCTCATCCGTGTCGAACGCATCAATGGGGACGCGGCTCCGATCAGTAGATACGACCGGAAGGTTTTGGGCATTTCTATCTGGGTCGATTTCGACCCCCAAATAGGACAATCCATCACAAATTCGCGCGCGGATTTCAGGCGAATTCGCACCAATTCCACCGGTGAAGACGAGCCGGTCGAGGCCACCGAGAGACGCTGTCTGCGCGGCTAGATGCCTGCGAGCGTGATGGCAGAAAAACTCGATCGCCTCAGCCGCCTCGGGTAAATCCTGTTGCGCCAGAAGATCTCGCATGTTCCGGCTTAGGCCGGATCGACCGAGCACCCCGGATTCACGATAAAGGATATGCTGCAGTTCGGCGGGGGTTAGGTTCTTTTCCATCAGAAGGTAAAGGACGGCACCGGGATCGAGATCTCCAGGTCGCGTCCCCATGGGAAGGCCCGCTAAGGTGCTGAACCCCATTGAGGTTTCGATGCTCCGTCCCCCCTTGATCGCCGTCATGGACGCGCCGTTGCCCAAATGCGCGGCAACGATCTTCCCGTCCGCCGCCTCATCGCCGTGCCAACGACGCACTTGCTCGACAACGTACTCATAGGACAGGCCGTGAAAACCGAACCGGCGTATGCTGTCGTCATCGAACCGGCGAGGCAGTCCGGTCAACTGTGCAACGCGCGGAAGTCCATGGTGAAACGCCGTGTCGAAACAGGCGACCTGCGGAAGCTCCGGACAACGCAATTTCACCGCCTTGATACCCGTCAGGTTATGCGGGAGATGCAATGGGGCAAGAGGGATCAGTCGGCTTAGGCGATCTTCCAAGTCGGAAGTGATGATGAGCGAGCAATCGCATTCTTCACCGCCATGGACGATACGGTGCCCGACGGACACAGGCATGTATTGGGTGCCCTGAAGCCAGTCGAGGAGCGCGTCGATGGCGGCAGCGTGACTTTCAACTTCGAGTGTCTCGTCTAAAATGGTCGCGCCAGAACCATCCAACACTGAAAACCGGCCGGCACCTATGCCGATCCGCTCGACCGCGCCACGCGCAATCCGCACAGAACTCTCGAACTCAGGAGAAAATAGCGCAAATTTTACGCTTGATGACCCACAGTTAATAACAATGATCGCCTCTTCAACCATCATCACGGCTCACCTTGGCTAGGCTTTTTATGCTGAGCTCAAATGGGTTTCGACTGTAAAGCAGGCGAAACACCTGCTCATTGCCCGCATCATGAAGCTCTCGGACGGTCTCCATTGCCTCGGCTACACGGCCAAAAAACTCCTGTTCATACATTATCATTGGATGCGCGTCGGGCATCGGACGTCTTTCTTTTTTGACCACGTCGGCAAGACCCGCGACTACCCTCATCCATGGGTTAAAGACTTCAGAGAATACGTAGCGGCTCATGCGCATTGGGTGCTGCCATTTGAGAGATTCCGCGATCCAGGGATTTGTTGCGGCTTGCACCCAAGGGCTCACGAACGTCCGATAGAAAGCTTCATTCGCCTCCGACACTGCTCGAACCCGTTCGAAAGATTCCGGTTGTTTCGCAAAGTCGATGTCCTCGACTTTGCGCTCTATGAACCGGACGGAAAATTGCGGTTTATGGCAGTCCGGATCGCCGCTCGGGTTGTCGATTTGCATCTCATAGAGCCCGGGATTCAACTCTTCGATCTCATCAAGGCTTTCAAGGATCGCGCGGTGTTCAAGCCGAGCGACCTTGGCCGAGACGAATATCCCGAGATGCCCGACATGCGGGTTCGTCAAATAGACGATACGTTGCCCTGCGCGCTTCAGGTCATCCGTATCCTTGTACACGGCCGGGATCCATCCCAAGGCCTGGTGCGGCGGGGTGATATTGTCGCCGTAGGAGGAGAAGATCACGAGCGGGTTTCGAATTCGCCGAAGGTCAGCGGTACAGCCGTTGCAAATTCGGAATTCGCCATTTTCAAGTTTATTGCCGATGAACAGGTTTTCGACGATCGCGACGATTTCCTCGCGGCTCATGAAATAGAACCCGTTCCACCATCGTTCAAACTCAAGAAACCGCTCGCGCTCCGTATCGACCTTGGCGAACAGTCCGGCGTACTTTTCCCAGATTGCCTTTTCCGGCTTCAGATTCTCAAAATTCTGCGCAAGCCACGCGCCATCGAAACGCCCGTCACCGAGATCGGCGGCAAGATGTGCGAGCCAAACGCCACCGAGAAGCCCGCCGGTTATCCGCATCGGATTAACGCCGGCTTCCCCCGCCCAATAGGACATTGGCGAGCCGTTAAGCACAGCCGGGCCGACCAAGCCCTCGCAATCCGCGGATAGAAGCGCCACCGCCCAACCGGCTTGGCAGTTTCCATACAATATGGGAGGTGTTTTAGGGTGGCGCTGAGCAACCTCATCGACGAAACGCCGGAGGGCATGCAACACGTCCGCAAGCGTCTGGCCAGGCGATGGTTCGGGATAGAACATTACGAAGTAAACCGGGTGACCTTCGTGCAGGGCCATGCCGACTTCGGAGTCGTGTTTGAATCCTCCGATACCCGGTCCGTGCCCTGCGCGTGGATCAATAACGATGACAGGTGGTTTTTCTGGATCGACGCAATCGTCCCAACAATCATCGCCAACTTCCGTAATCCGCAACAGCGCATAATTTGAAGGAGCCTCAAAATCGCGCCCATCAAGGATCATCTCGTATTTGAAATCGAGCAAAGGGGGCAGACCAGCGCGTTCATGGTCCAACATGTTGTCGGCACGTTCACGAAGCGTGTCTAGGAACAGAACCGAGCGTTGCCAGAGATCTCGTCCATATTCGGAAGCCTGGACTACCTTTTCTCCCGGAACGTCTAACAGTTCCGGCGATGCCTGATTCGCTCGACTAGATTGCGCTGCCTTTCCGACCTTGGTGGTCGAATCTCCCGCGTTCCCCCGGACTGCATGCCTTCGTTTCGTTGTTTCGTTCATCGGGAATACACCTCTGCAGAACCTTGCTGGTCACTTGGGGTTTGCCATCCGAATTTATGGCCATCAACTGAACGCGTTATCCTTAATGGCTCCGGCGACCAGAGGGTCAAGGCTAATCTAAATGTGTAAAACCCGGCGGACGGCCGAAGCGATCAATCCTGAGACATCGATCCGATTGCTGTCGTGGCCGATCGTGTTGCAGGTCACAATTTCACCCGCGCCGGCTTGCTTCAATTCCGCGTAAGCATTGTCTGCAAATACCGCGTGGATGCCGATGCAAATCGGCGCGTGCAGGCCAGCCGCCCGGACATGCCCAACCGTTTCGATCATCGTACGCGCGGTCGAGATGATATCGTCCACCAGAACAGGCGTTCGGTCGTGCCATTTGTCGACCTCGGGAACGGTAACTTCGACGTCGCGGTCTCCTCTTCTCGTCTTTTCCAAGACGACGAACGGCGCCCCGGCATCCGCCGCAACAGCAGCAACCCATTGTTCACTTTCGCTGTCGGGACCGATCAACAAAGGTGCTGAAACCGCTCCTCTTATCCATTCAGAGACCAACGGGGCCGCATGCACCGTGGCACTCGGCACCGAATAAATTTCGTCAAGTGAACTGCGCCGGTGGAGATGAGGGTCTACTGTGACAAGCCAATCAATCCATGACGAGAGGACTTTGGCGAAATAGATGGACGACACCGCTTCTCCCAGATTGAACCTCTTGTCCTGGCGCATATAGGCGAGATACGGCGCAACAAGCCCGACTTTCGACGCACCAAGTTCCTTTGCCGTCCCGGCGGCGAATATCACCGGCAGAACCTTTTCGTCGGGACGATCCAGCGAGGCGACAATGATGACTTCTCTTCCATCGACGGGCGTTTCATATCGGAAATAGGACTCACCGTCGGGAAAGCGACGCACAACGAGCTTTCCGATCTCGCCTCCGATTTCTGCGGCAAGCGAATGGGCAACCACTTCATTCCCGGGCATGGGGTACACGACGGCACTCATGCGGGCACTCCGATATCGAAGATGGGCGGGTGATGCTCGATGTAATCCAGCGCATAAGCCAATTCACCCGGCGTCTCGGCGTGAAGCGTGAAAAGCGGCGTTCCCTTCTCCACCTGGTCCCCGGGCCGTGTGTGCAATTGCACACCTGCCGCTTTCGCGTCCGGCGCACCCGCAAGTTTCGCCGCCATGGCCAGACGACGGTTGTCGAGGCCTAGAATTTCGCCGGAAACGTCTGCGTCAATTACCCGTCGTTGGGATGAAACAGGCGGCGTCCGCATACCCCCTTGCGCCTCGCATATAGCCTGGAACTTGGCCCATGCCGCGCCACTATCCAGAGTTTCTTCAGCTCTCTGAAAGCCCATGCCGGAGCCAGCAGCACCCGACAACTCGAGCAAAGCGGCCGCGAGCGCGACCGATCGCGCCCTAAGATCATGCGGCGCGTCCGGCTTTCCCTTCAACACGGAGAGGACATCCAAGGCTTCCAGAGCGGGCCCGATCCCGTTCCCAACCGGTTGCCGCCCATCGGTCTGTAAAACAGTCGACTTCAGGCCAATCTCGGAAGCCACAGCGGTCAAGTTTTCGCTGAGGGATTGCGCATCCTTTTCGCTTCGCACCTTGGCCGTCGGCCCGACAGGAATATCGAGAACGAGGTGCGTTGATCCTGCGGATAGTTTCTTCGATAGCACCGACGCAACGAGTTGCCCTTCCCCATCGATGTCCAAGGCCCTTTCGACCCGGATCAGGATGTCATCCGCCGGGCTGAGGGAAACAGCGCCTCCCCAGACGATACACCCGCCTTCACGCTCGACCACGCGCCGCATTGCATCGATGTTAAGATCGACCGGCGCCAGCGTTTCCATCGTGTCCGCTGTACCGGCGGGTGAAGTGATTGCCCTGGAAGACGTCTTGGGCATGGTCAGCCCACAGGCCGCCATGATTGCGACCACGATTGGGGTGGTTCTATTTCCGGGTAGACCACCGACGCAATGTTTGTCGACAATCGGTGAGGCTCCCCAGTCCAAAGTGTCTCCGACGGAGACCATGGCGCGGGTCAAGGCAACAATTTCCCGCCGTTTCAACCCGTGCGATGAACAGGCGGTGATGAAAGCGGAGACCTGAACGTCGGAATAGCGGCCCGCCACAATGTCCCGCATGATCTCCTCCAGGCCCGTGTCCGAAAACTCCGAACCGTAGACTTTCGCACGAACGAGGCTCAGGGAGTCCGGCGGGCGGGGATGCCCGATCGCCACCATGTCGCCTTCCTGGGCATCTAATCTGCCCCAAGCAGCTTCTGACAGCCCCGCCTCTCCTTCCGCCAACAAATCGCCTTTCACTCGATTCAGCGTAGCGATGATCGATCGGTCGCCGGCAGTCACGCGGACACGGGCCATGGCGGCAAATCCTTCCGCGCGGCAGACGTGGCAATCGCTCCGCATATAGATAACCGCTTCCTGCTGCGTATCGATCCCAAGGCGCTTCAGGCGCAAGGAGTTTGTAGCTGTATCTTTCACGCGACGTCCTACTTCCAGCGTCTTATCCACGGCTCAATCAAGCGTGGCCTGGTCGCCATACTCGGGCACGACGCAGGGCCACTGCAATTCATCGGAGATGCGAACGCGCAGCGCTTCGGAAGCATCCGGCTCACCATGGGTGATGTAGGTCCGTTTAGGAGGCTGCGTGAAATTGCCGAGCCAGGTCAGGATTTCGTCCGCATCGGCATGCGCGGACAGCATGGAGAGGTTCGCGATCTCCGCGCGGATGGGAATATGCCGTCCATGTATTTTCACCGACTTTACACCTGCCACCAAGCTGGCGCCCCGCGTTCCGCCGGCCTGGAACCCCGTAAACAACACCGCATGCCGTTCATCCGGCGCATAGAACTTCAGGTGATGAAGTATCCGCCCGCCTGTCGCCATACCGCTTGCCGATATGATGATCTTAGGCATCGGGTTTTCATCAAGCGCTTTCGATTCCTCCGCTTCTCTCACGTAGGTCGCGACGTTGCACGCCGCGCGACACTCTTCGGCAGTCAGCCGGTGTTCCTTCATGTGGCGGCAGAAAACCTCGCTGGCGCTGACAGCCATGGGGCTGTCCAAGAACACCGGGAGGTCTGGTATACGTTTCGACGCCTTGAGCCGCTGCAGATGAAACAGGATCGACTGAGCGCGGCCGACAGAAAAAGCCGGAATCAGGACGGTTCCACCTCTGGCAGCCACCCTTGAGATCGTTTCGGCCAAAGCGTCCTCTACGTTCACCCGATCATGAAGGCGATTTCCGTAGGTCGACTCCATGATGAGATAGTCCGCGCCGCGCACGATCGTCGGATCCACCATCGTCGCGCTGTTCGGGCGCCCGATATCGCCGGAAAACAGTAGTGATCGACCGCCGAATGACACACGGACGAACGCAGAGCCAAGAATATGCCCCGCCGGCAGGAATCTTATTTGAAGCGCATCAATGACTTCGGTGTCGACCTCGTATGGGCATGCGCGGAAGTGGCCAAGGCAATTCCGCGCATCCCTTTCAGTATATAGGGGGGCGGCCGGCCGGTGTTTGGAGAAGCCGTGTCGATTGGCAAATTCCGCGTCGCGTTCCTGCAGATGACCGCTGTCCGGCAGCAGGATCCCACACAATTCAGTCGTCGCAGAGGTGGCGTAGACAGGTCCCTTGAACCCATTCCTGACCAAGAGAGGAAGATATCCCGAGTGGTCAAGGTGCGCATGCGTCAGGACCACGGCGTCAATCTCGCTCGGCTCGATTGGCAGCGGGGCCCAGTTCTTCTGACGCAGCTTCTTGAAACCCTGAAACAGGCCGCAATCGACAAGCACCCGCTGGCCACCAAATGTAAGCAGATACTTTGATCCGGTGCTCCTCCGATTGGTTGGCAAGATTACCTGGAAACGCGGGCCCTTTGGCTTAGACGCTTGCCGTTGGTCACAGTCCGGAGGAGAGGTGCGGAGAGGACTAGGCAGTGGGGAACTGATAGACCCAAACGAAAAGATCGAACTGAACAAATACTATGACGATTCACTCTGGGATGACGCAGGATTGCCCGACGAGCCGAAGGGTCCCCGCGTCTGATTGTCCGGGAACCTACCCCTGACGACGAACCGATAGTGGACAGCCACTAACCACAGGGCCTGGGCCGCCCCCATAGACTATGAGGTGCCACGGCATAGTAAAGCGTCGGAGAAGTCAATGAACGCAGGTCGTCGGAGACTGCGGTCAGTGCAACATAGTTGAGCGCGACATGCAGACCTAGACAGACTTCCAAACCATCCGTGCAGATAGCGAGCCAGGTGAAATAGAAGGCAACAATGACGAAATAGAAAATGTAGCCGACTCCACCTTCACTCATCTCTTTTCCGCCCAGATGGATCGCGAAGAACAGCACAGACGGAACGAGCAGACGCACCGCTGGCACGCGAGAGAACCGCGCAACACTTTGGAGGGTGTATCCCCGGAATACGATCTCTTCGCCCAATGCCTGAAACGGCACCAACAACAGTACAATGGCAACCGATATGAAGAACGCACCAACATCGGACGTGATCCGATAGTTCACCCCACCAACGACGACCTCAGCAACAGTCCAAGTCACGAGGGCGACAAGGCCGACCGCAAGACTCCGCCTAAGGAGTTCCCAGCGGAACGGGCGGCCACAGGCAATCAGGGATCGAATAGGGCGTTTGTGCAAGAATCGGAGCGCCACCGCCGGCCCAGCCGCCAACAGAAAAATGGATACCAGGTAGCCAGCAAAAAACACCGCGTCCGTGAGCAGGTAGGGCTGCCCCCAGCGCCACGGCTGATTCAGGTCAACTATGAGCAACCCAAATGCGTCAATCAGGTTGTTCGGCTCGCTGAGTATCCAGTAAGAAACCAACGCAACAACGATCAGGAACACGACACCGAGTACAGCCCCGAGGAGCAGAACCGGCACAGCAAGAAAATATCTCCAAATTTCGCTGCGACCTGTTGACGCTGCATCGACGAACATGACGCTAAACGCTCTTAATCCATAGATTGTATTTTAAATAATATATCAATTTAATATACTCGTACGGTTATTTGCCAGCATTTCCACTTTTAATTCCCTGATAGAGACTTTAGGGATTTCAGCGAACAACAATAGCAATCCGTGCGACACAGGCGGACAACACGTTCTTGTCGCTGCCATACTCCGAGTTTTCCCTGTATCTTCCCTGCGGCTCAGGGAATATATGACCGAAGGAATTAGAAACCGGTTCGACTGAGACTGCCCCCGTTATTTCGTCTGGGGTCAGATCATCTCAATCCTGGCCGCGGAAGACGTTCTCTGTGCTGATCATCGAAGTATTCGCCACCCAAGGCCGACCATCTCCCGTGACGCCGACGCGATGGAATTCAGCGGAAGTGTTGCGCGGATCGACCGCATCGAACGAGCCGTTGGTCGCGTTCCAGCGCAACAATTCGTTGTTTTCGATGATATAGACCGTGCCGTCGGCGCCGGCGGCGATATCGTCAGCGGACTGGGCCTTGCCTTTCGGCCGGTCCTCGAACCGGCTGCCGGTCCATTGGCGGACGGTAAAGGTCTGGCTGAGAATCCAGATGTCGCCGGCGGCACCCGCGGCCACGCGGTAGACGCCGTCGGCGCGCGCCATCTGGCGAAAGACCGACGACGACGCCTTCTTGACGAAGATGTATTCTCCCGCCGCGACATAGACCGTGCCGTCCGCCGCGACCGCGATGTTACGCGGCGTATAAGACGATGTGCTGGTCACGGTATACTTCTTCACCTGCGATCCGTCGATCCGCGCAACCATCGCCGGCGACCGGTTCAACAGCCCCCAGGCGACGCCGTCCTCGTCCGTGCCGACGTCCAGAACCGCCCCGGGGAAGCGGGTGTCCAAATCGATGAAGGTTTCGGTCTTGTCGTCGAACACATAGGTTTGGTTGCTGTCGAAGATGTAGACCGCCCCGTCGGTGCCGACCGCGATGTCCGAAATGCTGCTGTTCATGGAAGTGAACAGGTTCACGTCGAAGATGTCGAAACGCATTCGTTTGGTGAAGGTGAAGCCGCTGGACGACGACGTCGACGCCACTTGCGCTGTCGCGCCGCTGCCGAAAGTTTCGGTCGAGGTCCGCAGAGCGACCTGCCGGTCCGTTCCTTCGTCCCGTTCGAAATACCGCGACGAAAGCAATTTCCCCTCGGCGGTGACCAGCCAAGGAAAGCCCATGGGACCAACCGCGACGGCGGCGGGGAGGTGCCCGGGAACCGTCAGGCGCTGAAAGCCCGCGTCGCCGGGGCGCTTGCGCAGCAGGAAATTCTCCGACGTCACCAGGAACACGCTGCCGTCCGGCCCGATCGCGATGTCTTGCGCGCGCTGCTTGACCGGCGTACAGGGCGTCGCCGCGCAACGCTGCACCTGGCCGTCCGACCGCAGGGTCCAGGGCACGCCGTCGGGCGCGACCGCGACCTGAAGGCCGCGACCGTCGATCCGCTCGAACCGCTTCGCCTCCACATTGTAGCGCGCGAGCAAACCGTTCACGTCCGCCGTCACGACGGCCCCTTCGCCGCCGATGGCGATGTCCGACGCGGTGGCGCCCGTGATCTGCGTCCAATCCCGCCCATTGTGCCGGAACACCCGCCCTAACACCGTCACGCCCCAGGGGTGGCCCTTCGCATCGACGGCCAACCGCAGCAACTGTCCGGGAAAATTCTCCAGGCGCCGGTTTTCATTGGACCAGCGCTGGATGTTTCCCGCCTCGGTCAAGACGAACACGCTGCCGTCGCGGCCGATCTCGACCTGCGCGGCGGTCGCCAGCGTGTCCGAAAAGACCAGAGACTCCGTCGTCGTGATCGTCGCCGGGTCGGTGCTACCGGACGATCCGATACCTCCGTTCCCCCTGCCCTGGCCGCCCGCCGATTGCGCCGTCGCTTGCGACGCTCGGGGCTGCGGCGCCCGGGACTGCGGCGCCGTGGCCGGCGGCGCGGCAGAGTTCGGCGCGCGAGCGCCGGGGGCTTGGATGACGGGCGCGGCCGGGCTGGTCGCCCGGTCCTGCGGCGCGTCCTCAGCCCCGATCTCGTCGCTCAGGGCCAGGGCGGCGGCGAAAATCCGCCCATCGTCCAGAAGCGCCCAGGGTGCGCCGGTCGGCGTCACGGCGCCGCCGATGACGTCGCCGCGCGAGAGCGCGAGTTCCCAGGCCCCGGATTGCGGATTCCAGTTGCGCAGCGCGCCGTCGCCGTCGACGATGACGGCCGTTCCGTCGCCGCCCACGGCGATATCCCGTCCCCGACCCGGCAGGCGCTGCCAGGCCGCGTCAGCGTAGCGATAGATGTCACCGTCCGGATCGATGACCCAGGGGCTGCCGTTGCCGTCCAGCGCCAGCCGTTGCGCGCGCCCGGGAAACCGGCGCCAGGACGACGACAGCGGCTCCCAGCGGTAAAGCGCGCCGTCCGTGCGCGCGACCATCACATTCCCCGCCGCATCGCCCGCGACATCGGTCACGCCCTCGCCTTTGGGCTCCCACCAAAGGCCATTGAACCGCATGACGATCCCGTCGCTGCGTAAGGCCCAGGGGCGGTTGCCCTCGGCGGCGGAAATGCGAACGAAGGTTCCGGACATGCGCGCCCATCGTTTGTCGACGGGCCGCCAACGTAGGGCTTCGCCGGTCGTTGAGACCGCATAGGCCCGGCCGTCACCGTTGACCGAAACGTCCAACGCCCGGCCGGGGAGTTCCCGCCATTTGCCGTCCTCCGCCGAAACGGGCAGGGCCGGCAGGAGCAACAGTATGAACGCGGCACCCGTCACCCGGCAAAGCGCCCCCCGGCGCCACCGTCCGTTCCCGAGCCGTCCAAGCATGGGGTCTCCTCTCGCTAGTTTTTCAGGAATCTCCGGCTGACCGCCGAGGCTTCCTTCCGGGAGGACCTGGAGTCGCGCCAGGGCAGAATCTCCAGATCGCCCAGTCGAAATTCCTCGAAGAATTCGCGGCCCTGGAGGCCTTCGATGATCTGGTTGAAGGTCGGCCGGGGCGTGTACCAATCTTTATGCCGCTTCGCCAGACGTTCCAGGTCGAGTTCCAGACCGCTCATCTGCTCCTTGACTTGCTCGCGGTCACTTTCGGCTTGGCGGGTGTATTGCGGACGGCGCGGGGTCATCAGGATCAGGATCGACCGTTCGAAATGCCGTTCGGTCTTTTCTGAAAAGAACAGGTTCAGGCCGGGGATATCCATCAGGCCGGGCACGCCGTCGGCGGAGCGCGAAGTCTCCCGCTCGCTCAGCCCGCCGAGGATCAACGTCTCGCCATAGCGCATGGTCACCGTCGCGTTGACGTTGGTCTTGGTGGTGTCCAGGCGAAATTCGAAGACGACCGAACTGGCGGGATCGGTCAGGAAAGTCCGCTCCGCGACCACGTGCAAGCGGATCATGTCGTCATCCAGGGCCTCCGGCGTGACGGCGAGCTTCACGCCGACTTCCTTCTGCACCGAGACGGAATCCCCATCGCCGCCGGAAACCGCGGCGGCCAGGATTTCGGTGCCGGAAAAGAACTCCGACGTCTGGCCTGATTGCGCGACCAGGCTGGGCTTGGCAAGGATCTCGTTGTTGGCGTCGGCCGAATTGGCGATATTCAGCGAATAGGCGACGGCCGGGATGTTGATGCTGCGGGTGATCGTCCGGGTGTTTTCCGCAAGACCACTCAGCCTTTTGTCCTTCACGGAATTGGTCTCGTAGCCGAAACCCGGCGTTCCCGTCAGCGGGTCGCCGAATTGAAGCTGCAAACCGTTCAACAGGTTGATGCCCCGGCTTTCGCGTGCGTCCTCTTGCGTGCCGATCAGCACCACGTCGACTACGACCATCGGCGGCGGCCCCGAAGCGGAAGACATCGCCGCCATACCAGTGCCGAAGGACGGCAGGGTGCCGCCCGTCCCGCCCGGCGCCTGCGCGCCGCCGTAAGGGTTCGCGCCGCCCCCGGAATAGGGGTTGCCGCCATAAGGGTTGGAGCCGGATGAACTGGCGCCGTAGGGGTTGTCGTACTGGGCCCGCAACAGCTCGGCGTCGTGTTCGTAAAAGGCCGTCCAGGAAGCGATCCGCTGGTCGAGCGACAAGACCTCGTCCTGACCGAGGGCCGCGTCCGCATAGGCCTTCACGAAGGGCCGGGCCCCTTCGATATCGTAGAGCGCCGCCTTGGTGATGGCCTGCGCCTTGAGCACACGCGGCGCGGCCGCGGCCGCCGGCGCGACCTGGGCCAGCCGGTTCAACGCCGCCTCGGCCGTGCGCGGATCGCGGGCGTAATAGGAGGCGACGGCCAGGTTATAGAGGATTTCCGGGCTGTTCGGCCGGTGCAGCGCGGTCGAGGCGAATTCCGCCTGGGCCAGCTCGAACCGCCGCTGATCCATGTGCAGAAGGCCCAGTTGATAGCGCGACGGCAGGTGCCCCGGATCGAACTTAAGCGCCAGGTTGAAGCCCTGCTCGGCCAATTCCAACTTGGTCGCGTCGCCCGCCGCCGCCATCAGCTGATACGTATAGGCGTTCAGGTAATTCAGGTCCGGGTTGGTGATGTCGAGCTTGAGCGCCGCATTGAAATGCCCTGTCGCCCGCTCAAGGTCGTTCGCCAGGATCGCCTTGTGCCCCTCGGCGACCAGGGCTTCGACCGCACTAGCCGGAACAACGGCCTCGGACGGCGCGCCGCCGCCCGACTGCGGCGTCAGGCCGATAGCCTGACAGCCGGACAGCGTGACCACGGCCGAAATCAACACAAGCCGAACAAACGGCTTCGCCAAGAAATTCTTCACGGATTCCCTTTCGTTACGTGAGCCGGACGGCTCAGTACCCCAATCGGTTTCGAAGAACGGCGACGCGGCTGCGCGACACCCCAAAGGTCGCGTCCTGGTCGACGATGCGGGCAACCCATTGCCCCGTCGACCGGCACCGCAGTTCGCGGACGGCGCGCAATTGCAGGATCGTGCTGCGGTGAACGCGCATGAAGCGGCTTTCCGGAAGAACGCTTTCCCACCATTTCAGGCTACGGTTGTCCAGCACGTTGCGGCCGCCGGCCAAATAGACGCGCGCGCTGTCCCGCTCGGCGCTGCAGGCGACGATATCCTCAATGTTCGCGCCGACGATGCCGCGCACGCCCTGGAAATACAGGAACGCCTCTTCCGCCGGCGTCGGCGATTCTTGCACGGTCTGGTCCCGCGCCCCGCCGAACATCGCCGCCGCGAAGAGTTCCGCCAAACGGCACATGGCCAGGACGACATCGCCGTCCCAACGGCGGTGCCCCCGGGTCATGTCCAAGCCGATGATGCCGCGCAGGCGGCCTTCGTGGAACATCGGCACGCCCAACGTGCTTTTCGTCTCCTGCAACTGCAGCTTGGTCTGCAACGCCCGCATCGAACGCGGCATGGCATCGACGTCGTGGGCCGTTACGGGATGGCCCTCGCGCATGAGCCGGTGCATGACGCCGAGCGCCGTGCTCGGAATATCCAAATGATCGATGTTATGGGTTTCGACCCCGCCGAGGCACCATTCGTCCGTATCGCGGAAGGTCGACAGGGAGTCGTTATAGCTGACGGTCCATGCCCGGTCGGCGTCGATATGAACGCCGACGAGACCCAAGGCCCGGCGTGCCGTCTCGGCAACCGGGCCTTGCAGCAGCACCTTGGCGACCTCGAACTCGACGCCCGGTGCCACCGCCTGCGCAGTGTCCAACCTGTCGAGCGACGGCCACACATCCATGCCGGAATAGGCGATATCCGCGACAGGCGAAAGCGATCCGTTGCTTTTGGACGCAACAGTCATCCCAAGGTCGAGCCTCCGGTGGTTCGTAGCACCGTTGAAGCGAGCGCTTCGATGAGCGCCAGGGCGCCCCTCTTGGGTTATAGCCAAAGCGGATGTCGGCTGGAAAGGTTTTAGGGATATGTTGTTCATCGGTACGCCGCCATGGCGCCGTCCGGACGCACGACCCAGATCGATCCGTCCGCGCCGACCGACAGGTCCGCGACCTTGCCGGCCTCGTCGACGCCTTCCCATGCCCTCTTGCCCTTCAATCGGTACAGGGTGTTTCCGCCACCCACATGCCAGACGGAACCGTCCGCGCCGACGGCGACGTCGGAGGCTTCGCCGGGGATTGCCGCCCAAGTCTTGCCGTCGAAACGGTAGATCCGCTTGTTGGTGCCGACGGCCCAAGCGATGCCGTCCTTGCCGCCCGCGATGCGCGACACCGTGCCGTTCACCCGTTCCCAATCTTGGGCGAAATTTCGGTAGACCGAATTACCGCCGCCGACGTGCCAGCCGACACCATCCGCCGAGACCGAAATGTCCCAGGCCTTGCCCGCCACGTTGTTCCATTTCCCATTGGCGGCATGGCGCATGCTGCCGTCCTGCATCAGGACAAGTGCCTGCCCGGCGCTGGGCAGCGCGGCGATCTCTTTCGCCCCGCGCGGCAACATCTGCTTCCAGGCCCCCTTGCCGCCCGGCATGACGTAAACGGAACCGCTGCCGCCGATGTGCCAGACATCGCCCGCCGGGCTGACGCTGATGGCGCTGGCCCTGCCCGACACCACGCCCCAGGATTTCCTCTTGCCCGAGGACGAGGTCGCCGCATTCGATAGGTATGTCTTCGTCGTCGAAGAACCGACCGTGATCGCCGTGACCGTCATGCCGTCGCCGATATCGCGGGTTGTCGTCGTATCCATCGGCTGGCCGTTGTTCGGCGCCTTATCGACAAGCGGCGGGCGGAAGGGGCTGTAGACGATCATCTGACCGTTCGAGCGGCGGTACCACAAGCTGCCGTCGATCCCGGCGGCGATGTTCGCGATGTTGCCGCTCTGGACTTGTGTCCATTTGTTGTCGCCAACAAGCCGGTAGAGGTCGTTGTCCATGCCGACACGCCAGACCGCGCCGTCCGGGCCGACCGAGATGTCCGTGGCGGTGACGGGAAGGGCGCGCCATTGGCCGCTGCTGTAGTGATGAATTCTGTCGTCAGTGCCGATGATCCAACCGCTGCCGTCGGGCCCCGCGGCGATCCGCTTGGCCGATCCGTTGACGCGCTGCCAATCGCCGCCGATGCCCCGGTAGATCGAATTTCCGCCGCCGATGTGCCAGTTCACGCCGCCACCATAGGCGACGGCGCTGGCGGCGCCGGAGATGCGCTGCATGCGCCCCTTGACGATGCTGCGCATGGAGCCGTCGGTCATCAGCAAGAACGCGGATTCCGCCTGATCGGTCGGCGCCGCGGCGGCGACGCCGCTGTCCGCGACTTTGATCCAGTCGCGCCCCGTCTTCGCGTCGATCCGATACAGCGACCCGCCGGCACCGACGTGCCAGACCTCGCCGCTGGCGCCGGCACCGACCGCCTCGGCCATGCCCGGCAGGCCGTACAAACGATGCCGGGCCGGATCGAAGGCATAAGGATTGCTTATCGTCTCGATTGCGTCTTGGATCGCCTTCTTCGTCTTCGCGTCGGGCTCGACGGTTCCGGTCATGGCCATCGCCCAGAAGGTATGGATTTCGCCAGACCGGTCCTGGTCCTGCGAGATCGTTTTCAGGTTAACCGGCTCGCGCTGCGCCTTGTCGATAAGACGTAAGAGCTTCGGCCGTGCATCGGCCTTGGCCAGGTTCTTTTCGAACTCCGCCTGCAACACGATCATCGCGACCTGCGCGACGATCTGCGGGCCGATCGAGGTCAGCAAGGCGCTGCCGAGCTTGACGTTCGAAAGGCTGAGTTTGAAGGCCCCCTTGAGAACGGATACCCCACTCTTGCCCGATTTGACGGCCTTGCTGACGTTGCTGGCGACATCATCCATTAGGAGAGCCAGTTCCTTCGCTTCCTTCACGGTTTTCGTTCTGTTGACGAAAACCTTGCTTGCCAGACGTTGCGCCAGCGTCTTGTCGCCCCTCATCACGAAGTTCGTAGCGAACCCCGCCATCACCGGGGCGGACATCGCCGACGCCGTGACGATCGAACCCGCGACGCGCGCCGTGAAATCCGGCGGCATCGGCGTCTGGTCCGAGAACAGACCGAGCATTGCCGGTGCGCCGCCGAACGCACCCGCGTTCTTGCGCCGGTCGTCGAGCACGATCTCCTGCGCCTTGGCCCAGTTGTCATAGGCCCGCAGCGCCTCCTCAGCGGCGAAGACCCGGCGGTCGCGGATGTATCTTTCGAAATTGGCGATCAGCGTCGCTTCCGGGCTGCCGGACCGCACCCCGGCCCCCAAAGCCAGGTTCAAGACATGATCCAACACAGCGATGGCGAGCGGCATGTTGTGCGTCGGATCCTCTGCGAGTTCCGCCCAGAGTTCCCTTTTCGCCTGGTCGGGTGAAAGGCCGATTTCCGCGCCCAGGCGCACGGCGACCTCCTCCAGGTCGTGGCGCTGGTTGATGACCTTCAGCACGACGTCCGGCGCGCCGCCGAAGCCGAACAGGCCGGGATTGAAGAAGTCGCCGGCTTTCCATTCGAAGGTGTTGGCGTTACAGGCTGCCGGACCGTTGACCGGCATGGTGCTCCGCGTCAGGTCGCGCGGGCAGGCCCAGCACGTCCCACCCTGAATAGGGTCCCAGAACGCGGTCTCGCCATGGACCTTGCAGCCGAAACCGGAGACCTTGGTCGCTGGTTTGAAATCCATCAGCCGGCGGCCGCAGGCCTGGCCCGATTTGACCGACGGCAGGACTGTCCGCTCGTAGCCCGCCGGGCAGGACCAGCACGATCCACCGTCGACGGGATCCCAGAACCCGCCCTTCTGGCCGCAAGCAGCACCAACGAACACCGCCGCCGCCTCGTCGATGCGGCCGAAGGTCACCCGCGTGCAAGAATTGCTTTCCGTCACGGCCGCCAGATTCCGCACGTACTCCGACGGGCATTTCCAACATTCGCCGCCGTTGCGCGGGTCGAAGAAACTACCAGCCGGGCAGGAGGTGGCGCCGCTAAGCCGGTTCGCCCCCTTGTAATCGGTGAAGATCGGCTTGTCCGACCGGACGGCCTGTGAACAGGCCTTGTCGGTGTTGACCGCCGCGATGTCGCGGTTAAACCCACCGGGGCACTTCCAGCAGCCATATGTCGAGGTGCCGATATCGGCGAAAGTCCCCGACGGGCATTGGGAAAGGGGCTTGCCCATCACCTTCGCCGGCTCTGAAAAGCAGGGGGCCGTCAGCCGTCCGTCCTTTCCGACCCCGCCGCAGAGCGCCTCCGCCCGAGCGGAACCGGCCGTCGCGGACAACAATGCAACGACGACCGCCATACATAAAATGGAAAAGAAGACCCGACGCATAGTCATCAACCTCTTGTGGTTTCTTGTTATTATTCCGGACGGCGCCGATCGCTCGCGCAATCGGCGTCTTATGGCACCTCTCCTCGAAGAGGTGTAATTTTTTCGAAATCGTACGTGCCGCTCCTATCGGCAACCAATTGCAATCCGACGAATTGCAGTCATTGTCGACGAATGGCCGGGCATGCGGGCGGGGAGGGCTCGGCCCCGAGCGCAAGCGATATCCGAAGAGGCTTGGAAGTTGGCGGCCTGGCGGTACTCTCCGAGCCCCTGCACCGCGTGCCGGCGGTCGACAGACCCACCGCGCCCGCCTCCATGGCGACCGCGCGGTTAGGAGAGACTCGCATGTCCAAACCGTTCAAATTGAAAAGTCTGATCGGCGAATCCTACAGCATGGCCGCCGAGGACACCTTGAACGCCAAGAAACCCCTGGCCACCCACGGCCATATGGAAACACCCGAATACGGCCTCGACGAATACCCGGATCGTCCCATGATCGACGCCGTCAAATCCTTCCAGAGGGAAAGCGACCTAGTCGAGGACGGCGCCTATCTGTTGAAACTCGCCGTTCTCGGCGGTAAACGGCTTCAGGAAAGCGAGTACAGCGACTTCATCCGCCTGGTCGAACCCGACGAAGTGATCTACCTTGTCCCGGCGCTCAAGGTGATCGACGAGGACAATCTCCGCGCCCGCTATTTTAAACATTGCAAAGGCGCTTGGCCGGAGTACGGAGAGGAAGATTTCGAGTACACGTGGGAGTACTTCGAGATGCTTCGCGACTTTTTGAACGGATGGCCGGCAATAGCCGCGCCGTGATTTTCACGGCCGACCAATAAGCCCGATCGGCAAAGATCGCTCCCGAACCGGCGCACCTAGATTCCCTGTTTCATTTTCGGGGAAACACCACTGAACAAGCCTAAAATCCTCCCGCCGGCTCACTTGTTGGTCATCACACCGACCGGTTTTCCCAGTATTTTCCCAACTGAACAGGAAAACGCGCCAGAGCCCCCCTCGCCCCCGACTGCCCCCACCGCCATTTCGTCTGGCCGAAAATACCGGTCCGCGACGGCTCTCAGCGAACCTTAAAGAATTCAACGACGTACACGCACGCGAGCACCAAGCTCGCTGCCCATTTTTCGGTCAGCTTGGAGAGGGTGAGCGCCATCAATTGCTCAGCGTAACATTTACAACCATGAAGAGGTTTGGGGTTGTCTGTTGAGTTATCCCCTCTCGACTGGCTTCGCCCCGGACGTCGCCAGTACGATCAGCTGCCGTTCAGAAAACTAGCGTTTTCTGAAATCAGGTCCCTGAGGAAATTGAGTACCAGACGAACACGCGGAATATGTACAAGGTCATCATGGACACTGAGCCAGAAGTCTCGTTTGACGGCGATCTGATCGGGTAGGATCGGCACGAGGCGTGGATCGGCGGCGGCAACGAAGGTCGGCTGCATGGAAATGCCGAGCCCGCCGAGCGCCGCGTTGTATTGCGCCACCAGGCTGGTCGAACGGAAAACGGTTTCCTGATCGCGCAACACATCCGATAACCAGCGCACGGCGGGAATGACGACCAGTTCGTCGATATAATCTATGAAACGGTGATCCTTCAGGTCATCGACCGTTTGCGGCATGCCGTAGCGGGCGATGTAGTCCTGCGAGGCATAGAGGAACAGCGAGAATTCTCCGATCTTTTCCGCCGTGATGCGATGGCCGCGGGGCTTAGGGAAGCTGATCAACACGTCGGCTTCACGTTTGGACAGATTGACCCAATGCGACGCAGTGACCAATTCCACCCGCACCGACGGATGGCGCTGATAAAGCTCGGCCAATCGGGGAGACAGGTAGAGACTGCCGAAGGCCTCCATGGTCGCGACGCGGATGGTGCCGCTGACCTGTGCCGTTTCGCCACTGAACATCTGGGCGATCTGCCCGATATGGGCTTCGATGCCTTCGGCCTCGCGCAACAGGGTTTCGCCCCGATCGGTCAAAAGAAAGCCGCTAGGCGTCCGTTCGAACAGCTTGGTGCCGAGCGCCGCCTCCAATGCCTTGATCCGCCGTCCAACAGTGGAATGGGTAAGCGACAGGGATTTCGCCGCCTGGCTGAGCGAGCGGTGGCGGACCAGCGCCAGAAACAGCGCGATATCATCCCAATCGAAGCGTGACAATTCCGGAACCACGTTGCGCGGTAAATGGTCTGACGTGCTCAACGGAACGGCCCCTTTCTGTCGGAGCCACGATCCTACCCCGTTGCGGCATCGTCCTCCAAGGCCATGGCTTCGATGGCCGCGAAATCCATCATTCGGCCGGATCCATCGTCGATGTCCATGAACTCGGCCGGTGCCTGTTCGCGACGGCGCACGCTTAAGCCGAAAATGTCGAACCGGTTATAGTAGCCGACAACGTCGTGGAACTGTTTGGGCACAACACAGTCGGCCAGGTCGATCTGTTCGATCAGCAACTGATCCTCGTCCTTCGAGGTTTCCGCGATCGGGGTGCCGCTCGGCCCCAGGATCATCGAGATACCGGCTGGTGATTCCCGAACGACGCGCAACGCGTCCTCGCCTAACGGCGCCAGAATATCATAGACCTCGTCGCCCAGGCGGGCGGCGGCGACGATATTGAAGACCTTGGCTTCGAAGGAATGAGCACCCGCCCGGATACGGATGGCCGAAGCCAGGTCGTAGCGGTCGTTGGCCGCCGGATCGTGGGTCGGCCAGATCGGCGGATAGCTTGAAACATGCAGTTGCTCACCTTGCGCCATCAGGCTGTAGCGGGCCAGCGGATTGGTGTTCTCGCCGCAGATCAGCGCGCCGACGCGACCGACCGGCGTGTCGACCACGCGCAGGCCCGCCCCGTCGCCGTTCGCCCAAACCAACTTTTCGTAATAGGTGGGCACCAGCTTGCGGTGGTGGTTGAGGATCGAGCCGTCGGCGTCGATCAGCAGGTTGGTGTTCCAGATGCAGCCGACGCTGCGATCCGTCGACTCGCTGATGCCGATGGAGACCATCACACCGCATTCACGGGCGGCGGCGCAGATTTTGAGGATTTCCGGCCCTGGAACACGAATGGATTGGGCGACGAACCGTTTGAACAGATCGTGCGTATAGATCGGTGCGGAAATCGCCGGCCAGATAGGGAACCCGGGCACGAAAGATTCCGGAAAGGCCACCAGTTGCACGCCCGCGTCCGCTGCTTTGCGGATATATATGCAGGCTTTGTCGACGGTAGCCTGGGCATCCAGATAGACCGGCGCCAGGTGGGCCGCTGCAACCGTGATTGTTTCACTCATTTCGGGTTCCTCGATATTACGGAGTGGGGCCGGCCTGCCGGGACGCCGGGAGGTGCGCCCAAGACAAGCCGACCCGCCGCCGGTTTAGAGTTTTTCTTTGCGGAAGTCGTAGCGCGGCGGAAGCTTTGCCACGAGTTCTTCGCGCGGAATGCGTTTCTTGATCACGAACTTGGAGTCTTCAACGCGGCTCATGTAGCAGTCGATCATGCCGCTGTGATCCTCGGCACGAAGCACCTTGGCGCCTTGCGGATGGGCCAGAGAGTTCTTCATTTCAAGACCTTCCAGCGCCTCGATGACACCCGGTGTGTCCTTGTTCGACTTCCAACCCGAGGCCTCGATCGCCGCCTTGAGCGCAAAGAAGTTCTCATAGCTCTGCCAGCAATGGCTCTTGGCCATGACCTTGCCGGTGCCTTCTTCCTTGGCGTAGACCGGATCGACGCCCATCATCTCGACGAACTGCTTGTGATACTCGTCGTTCTTGTACTCCAACGGACGCGGGAAGTTCTCCAGGAAGTAGACACCTTCCGTAGCGCCGTCGATGTCGCGCGGATCAATCGCTTCGATGGTGCCGGAGACCGAATACATCTTCATCTTCTCGTCCAGCTTCATGGATTTCTGCTGGGTATAGAAGGCAACGGACAGGGCGCCGAAGAAGACGGAGAACAGGACTTCCGTCTCTTCCGGGATGCGCGCCAGGTAGGGCACCAGGTCCTTGGTGCCCAACGGCACGGCGATGGGGTCGTTGACCTTGCCGCCCGCGGCTTCGATGAGTTTGCGGTGCTCCTGATGGTGCGAATGCCCCCAGGCATAGTCGGGGAAGATCATGGTCCAGTTCTTGCCCAGGTTTTCCATGGCCCAGGGCACGCCCGCCGCGGCCAGGGCGTAGGTGTCCGTGCCTGTGCGGAAGGAATAGCGCGAACCCTTGGAGCCGGTCGCCTCCGTCGCTTCGCCGGCGGAGAAGTACGGCGTCTTCAATTCCGTGGCGATGGGGATCGAAGCCAGCATGATGCCGGAATGGACCGAGCCGACGACGAAGGAAGCCTTACGCCGCTGGATCAGCGAGCGCAGCTTGCGCGCACCGGCCGCCGGGTTCGATTCCGTGTCTTCGACAACCATTTCGACCTTGCGCCCGGCAATGCCGCCGCCTTCGTTGATCAGCTTGACGGCCGCCTTGGCGCACTTGTCATGCCAGTATCCCCAGGACGAGAACCCGCCGGTCAATTCGCACTGATGACCGATGACGATGGGACCCGCCGCATTGGCGCGGTGGATGATGCCGAAATAGGCCCCCGTGGCGGCAGCGCCGCCGGCGAGCGCCGTCTGCAGGAACGATCGGCGGGTATGCCCCCCTGCGGCGCCTGCGGTCGGTTCCGGGGGAGTTTTCGGTTTTTCATGTTTGGTCATGGGATAGCCTCCGTGTCGGTGTTTGCGTGGTGGATGCTTTTTTGTCCCGCCTTGGCGACGGTTGTTAAACGGTGACCCCCAGGTAACGGTGGAGGGTCTCCTTATCGTCTTTCAACGCGTCCGCCGTCGCCTCGTGGACGATGGCGCCCTTTTCCATGATGTAAATGCGCGAGCACAGACGAAGCGCCGTCTTGATGTTCTGTTCGACCAGAAGGATCGACACTCCGGCCTCGTTCACGGCCTTGATCTCGCGGCGAATGTCCTGCACCAGGATGGGCATGATGCCTTCCGTCGGTTCGTCCAGGATCAGCAGGCGCGGCTTCATGACCAGGCAACGCGCGATGGCCAGCATCTGCTGCTCGCCCCCGGACAACGTACCGCCCGGTTGGGAAAGCCGTTCCTTGAGCCTCGGAAATCGTTCGAACACACCGTCCAGATCCCCCGGCCGGGGCGCGCGGGTCAGGCCGATCTCCAGGTTCTCCTTGACCGACAGCGACGGAAAAATGCCGCGTCCCTGAGGCACGTATCCAATGCCCGTGGCGGGAATTTTGTGCGGCGCCGTGGCGGTCAGGCTGGCGCCGTTGAACACAACCTCGCCACCGGTCGCGGGCACCAGCCCCATGATGGTCTTCAACGTCGTCGTCTTGCCGACACCGTTGCGGCCCAGCAGGCCCACGGCCTCGCCCTGGCCGACGGACATGGATGCTCCCTGCAGGACATGGACCTTGCCGTAGTGGGCATGAACGGCGTTCAACTCAAGCATCGTCGTCCCCCAGGTAGGCCGCGCGCACATCGGCGTTGTTGGCGATTTCGTCCGGCGTGCCGCGGGCCAATACCTGGCCCAGCGCCATGACGATAATGTCGTCGGAAATGTCGAACACGACTTCGATGTCGTGCTCGATGATGACGATGTCGATACGTTCGGAAAGTTCGCGGATCTTGGCCACCGTGCGTTCCGTTTCCGCCGGCCCCATGCCGCAGATCGGTTCGTCCAGCAGCAGCAGTTTCGGCTCGGTCGCCAATGCAATGCCGATCTCCAGAAGCGCCACGTCACCGTAAGACAGGTTGGCCGCTTCCTGATTGGCCAGCCGGGTCAGTTCCAGGTCCTCCAGGAGCGCATCAGCCCGCTCGTTGGCGGCGCGGCAGGACTTGGCGCTCTTGAACGGTTTGAACACACCCTCGCGCGATTGCGCCGCGATCCATAGGTTCTCGCGCACGGTCATGCCGTGAAATACGCTTTTGATCTGCAGCGTGCGGGCCAGGCCCAAGCGGCTGATCTCGTGGACCGAGGCCTTGGTGATGTCCTTACCCATGAAACGGATGGAACCGGCCGACGGCGGCAGAATGCCAGTCACGACGTTGAACAGGGTTGTCTTGCCGGCACCGTTGGGCCCGATGATGGCGGTCAGCTTGCCGCTGTCCACGCCGGCATGCACCCCGCCGAGCGCGGCCAGGCCCCCAAAGTGTTTTTCGACGCCGTCGATTTCCAAGATTCGGGAACCGGTCATGGCCGCTCCTCCCTCTCACCCGCCGACGTGTCGTCCGGCTTGGCCACACGGCGCACCAGGGCGTGCCACAGGCCGCCCAGCCCCTTGGGCGCGAAGATCACGACCAGGATCACGATGACCCCGACCAAAATCAGATAATGTTCCCAGACGTGAGACAGTTCCTCGCGCAAGGTGATCAGCAGCGAGGTGCCGATGACCGGGCCCAGGAGTGTCCCCGCGCCACCGATGATGGCCCAGACCACGGCCTCGCCGGAGACGTGGTAGAACATGTAACTGGCCGAGGCATAGCGCCCGAAAAAGGCGAACAACGCCCCCGCCACGCCGGCGATGAAGCCTGCCGCGACGAAGGCGGTCAGGCGGATCAGGTAGACATTGAGTCCGATGAGCGAGGCCCGCATGTCGTTTTCCTTGACCGTGCGGAAGGCCCAGCCGAGGGGGCTTTTCAGAATCACGCCCAAGAGCGTGTAACAGATGCCGACACAGATGATGATGAAGTAGTACTGCACCGTCGGGTCGCTGAGCGTCAGCGCGAATTCTTCGCCCCAGGTAAACAGCGGCGGCAGGGAGAACGGCAAGCCATCATCACCGCCGGTGAGCGGTTTCCACGACAATGCCGTAAAATAGAAGATCAGCGAGAACACCACGGTAATGATGGCGAAGTAGTGCCAGGTCAGACGCACGGCCAGCACCCCGGTAATCACAGCCATGACCGTGGCCAGGAGCACGCCGAAACCGAAGGCCGGCCAGAAGCCCAGCCCCAGCTTGGCCACGCCGATGGCAACGCCGTACATGCCCATGCCGAAGAACAGCGCCTGGCCGAAGGACAACAACCCGACGTAGCCAAACAGCAAGTTCACACTGGCCGCCAGCAAGGACCAGATGAGCATTTCCGAATAGATGTCGACCCAGAAGCTGTCGACGAACAGCGGCAGAATCCAGGGGGCGGCCAGGGTGAACAGTGCGAAAACCACAAGCCCCGCCCGGTTGATGGCGGCGGCGGTCATCGCGTGGCTCCCGAGAAAATGCCATGCGGACGGATCAACAGCACGATACTCATCATGCAGAGCGAGCCGATGCGCGCGAACGTCGGGTCCGTGAAGCTGGCCATGACGCCTTCGAAGAAGGCGAGCATGACGGCCGCGGCCACCGTGCCTTCCAAGTTACCCAGACCGCCGATGATCACGGCCATGAAACAGAACGGCAGAACATCGACCCCGGCCTGGAAATCGACCGTCGTGATGGGCCCGGCGACGACGCCGCCGAGGGCCGCCATGGCGAAACCGATGGCAAAGGTGACCAGATAAACGCGACGCGCGGGAATTCCCATGGCCGTCGCCGTTTCCGGATCGAAGCGCACGGCGCGCATCCAGGTGCCCACCTTGGTGCGGTGCAGAAACAAGAAGAACAGCGCGATGGCGACGACCGAAATCGCCGCGGCGAACAGGCGATAGACTTCGTACTCCAGCCCGAACAGCGGAATCGTGCTTTCGATCGGCGCGGTCAGGCGGGTGGGTGCTGCGCCGTAGGTGGCCCGCACGCTTTCCTGCAGGATGATCGACAGCCCGAAGGTGGCGACGATGGACAGCGCCGCTGCGTTCTTGATCGGCTTGATGACGCAGACTTCGATCAGCGCCCCCATGCCGAACCCGATGATCGGCACCAAGGCAAAGGCCAGCCAGTAATTGCCCGTGGCCTCAAAGATGAACCAGGCGAGTACCGTACCGACCATGAAGAAGTCGCCATGGGCGATGTTGATGATGTCGAGAAGTCCGAAGATGATCGACAGGCCGAGCGCAATCAGGGCGATGATCAAGCCCCAAACAATGCCGTTCATACCCAACGCGATTACCAGTTCCATGGTCCGACTGCCCCCTGAGACCATCGTTTCTTTAATTTAATTGTCACAAGTCTGATCTGATTTTTTATACGCGGCAATTCACTATTTTTGCACATAACTGTGCAAAAATAATCAGATCAGGGCAACGCAACAGGTGAGAGGCAACGAAGAGAAAGCTCAGGCGTTAAGGGTTTTGGCGGCCCGCTCGACGGCGGCCAGGCGGTCCTGCTGGCGGCTGGCGGCGGCATCCCGCGCGGCCTTTTCCACCGTGGCCCCTGCTCCTTCCGGGCTGCCGGCGTTGAACGGCGGGTGAGGATTGTATTCGATACCCAACTGTACCGCCTTGGCGACATCGTCGCCGAACTCCTTGGCCGCCACGGTCAACGCGAAGTCAATGCCGGCGGTGACGCCGCCGCCGGAAATGTGATTCCCGTCGATGACGACCCGGGCCGGATCGGGAATGGCGCCGAAAGCCGCCAGCATGTCGCGCGACATCCAATGGCAGGCGGCGCGCTTGCCCTTCAGCAGGCCGGCAGCACCCAACACCAGAGAACCGGTGCATACGGAGGTGACGTAGCGCACCTCGTCAGCCTTGCGTTTCAGGAATTCCAGGGTTTCCGGATCGTTTAGTAGCGCATTCATACCGCCCCCGCCGGGCACGCAGATCAGGTCCAGTTCCGGGCAGGTGTCGTAGGTCGCATCAGGCAGGATGCGCATACCGCCGGCCGCCGTCACCGGCTCCAAGGTCTTCCAAATCATGTAGACTTCGGTGTCCGGCAGTTTGGTGAAGACTTCGTGCGGTCCGCTCATATCCAACTGCATGATGTCGGGAAAAATCAGTAGTCCTACACGAAAAGCCATGGCGGTATTCCTCCAAAGGGTTCGAATCTATTTCCGTCTTAACCGAAAACAAGAAGACAGAACAGCAACGCAATCTCGAGCAGACCATTCAATCGATTATTGAAACGATCCTGCAGGTCAGCCGCTCAGATATGACACCACCGCCTGATAATCTCCTGATAAATCGCGGCCGCTTCCTCGATCCGTGCGACGAAACAATACTCATCGGTCTGATGAGCCATTGCGGCTTCACCGGGCCCAAGAACGATGGTTGGGGGGTTTCCATACGCAGGCGTCAAGGCGGAGGCATCCGTGAAGTAGGTAGCGGACTGAACCGACTTTTCCCAGCCGGTCTGATCGCTGACGATATGGAAGACCTCTTGAACCCATTCGGTTTCCGGGTCCGTCCACATTCCCCCAACGTCGACAACGGTCTCAATCTCGATCTCTTCGCCGAGGAAGCTCGTGAGCTGATCCCGTATGTGATCATGGTCCACGCCCGGGACGGTGCGGATGTCCATGGTGAATTCGGCGTGATCAGGCACGGAATTGATATTCAATCCGCCTTCGACCATACCGACATTCATTGTCGTCGGCCCAAGAACTGGATGCCGGGCAACGTTGAAATCGAACTCTTCCAGCTTCGCAATCGCCCGCGCGGCTTTGTAGATGGCGTTGTCACCCTGTTCGGGCATGGAGCCGTGCGCCGTCACGCCCTGACTGGTCCCTCTAAGCCACAACGCACCTTTATGCCCTACCCAGGGCTGGTTGGAACTTGGTTCAGCAACAACAAGCGCCCCGCAGTTACCAAGGCGCCCAGCCCCCCGAGCCAAGTCGAACGATCCATCGCATCCGGTTTCTTCGCCGGCACAATACACCAGTTCAACTCCGGCCGTGCCTTCCAGGTGATCTGCAAGCCCGATCGCCGCCGCGGTAAACGCAGCAACGCCGCTTTTCATATCGCTTGAGCCCCGCCCCCAAAGTTTACCGTCGGAAATGTCAGCGGCATGCGGATCAACGGTCCACGCGCGGTGCCCGAGCGGAACCGTATCCAGATGACCTGTGAAGCTCAATGTTAAGCGATCAGGATCGCCGCCCCGCCGTGCGATCAGATTTGCCCTTTCATCGCCAAAATCATGATAGGTGACCTCGAACCCGGCGTCCTCGAGCAGACGTCCCAGATGCTCCGCGCACGGGCGTTCCCGTCCCGGTGGGTTGATCGTGTCAAACCGGATGAGTTGTTGTGCGAGGTCGACTGCGCTGAGCGTCATGACGTTCTTTCAATGAGGATGGCTTTATCCGAAATAGGCGTCGTGCACTTCCTTGGTGCCGGAAAGCTCGTCCGGCGTGCCTGCGGCAACGACACGTCCTTTCGACAGGACATAGCCGTAGTCGGAAATCGCCAGGGTCTGATGCACATTCTGTTCGACCAGAAAGATTGTGATGCCCCGCTCACTGATACGCCGAATGATGTTGAAGTTTTCCTTCACGAAAAGCGGCGACAGTCCAAGGGACGGCTCGTCGATCAATAGCAGCTTGGGTGCCCGCATAAGGCCCCGACCGATCGACACCATGGCCTGTTCCCCGCCGGACATTGTTCCGGCAAGCTGACTCTTTCTGTCGGCGAGTCGAGGAAACGTCTCGTAGACCTCGGCCAGGCGCTGCACCACCACCGCCGAGTCACTTTCCTGATATGCGCCGACCCTTAGGTTTTCTTCGACCGTCAGCTTTGGGAAAACCCGTCGCCCCTCAGGAATACAGGACAATCCTGCAGCCACGATTTTGTGGGTCGGAAGCCCGCAAAGCTCGACCCCGTCGAAAAGAATGCTGCCGCGGTTGGACGGCGTCAGGCCGAGAATGGAGCGGATCAACGTCGACTTTCCGGACCCATTGGAACCGAGCAGGCAGGTGATGTTTCCGGCATGCGCATCCAGGCTGACATCCTGAAGGACGTCAGCCTTGTCGTAGGCCGTGTAGATGCCGGAAACCTGGAGAAGCGCATCACCCGTCATGTTCATTCGATCCCCAAGTATGCTTGCTGGACCTCGGCGTCCTTCGAAATTTCGCTGAACGTTCCTTCGGCGATCTTGCTGCCGAAATTCAGCACCACGCAACGGTTGGTGACTCGTTCGATCACACCCATCTCGTGCTCCACGATAATGATGGTCAGGCCTTCCGTTAGCCCGCGGACGTGCAGGATGTCGTCCATCAGCTGAGAGGTTTCGTCGTGCGTCATGCCTGCCGATGGTTCGTCGAGAAGCAGCAGTTTCGGCTTACTGATTAGGGCCCTGCAGATTTCGATGCGCCGTCGGTCGATCATGGGCAGGCCGGCAACCGGCTGGTCGAGCTTGTCCGCCAGTGGTGGGTCGAAAATCTCTACCAACTCGCGCGCAGCCTCGAAATTGGCTTCATATTCCTGACGGAACGCCCGCCGATTGATCAGATTGAACCACAGGCCATGGTTCAAGCGGGCATGATTTCCGATCATGATGTTGTCGAAAATCGACAGCGGCAGTGACAAACGCGATCGCTGAAACGTCCGTGCGATCCCGGCATGATAGACCTGCTGTGGCGAGATGCCCGTGACATCGCGCCCGTCAAACATGATCGCACCGCCATTGGGCGCATAGATCCCCGTGGCAACGTTGAAGAAAGTCGTCTTACCGGATCCGTTGGGCCCGATCAGACCAAGAATCTCGCCAACACCAATATCCAGATCCAGTTCGTTGAGTGCCACAACGCCGCCGAATCGCTTGGAAAGGCCGCGCGCGCTCAGCAACGGCGCTCCGCCACCGGCAACCGGCGTTGTCTCGGAAGGGATATTACTCATGGTCGCGCTGCTCATTTCACGGCCCTCCCCGGAAAGTACCGGCGGACAGATCGCGGCAGCAGGCCTTCAGGCCGGAACAGCAGCATCAGCATCACCAGAACACCGAACAGAAGGAAACGGTATTCCTGAATTGCCTGAAGCTTCTCGGGCACGATCACAACAATTGCCGCCGCCACGATAAGCCCCCAGACGTTGCCGATCCCGCCAAGAAGAATGATCGAAACGAAGATCAGGGAGTCGGCAAAGGTAAAACTGGTCGGTGCGACGAAGCCGATGACCATCCCCGACAGCGCACCGGCAACTCCGACGAGAAAATTCCCGAGTAGAAAGGCCGTGATTTTCCAGCGGACGATGTTCAAGCCGAAACACGATGCCGCCGTTTCATCCAATCGCAATGCGTCGAGATTGAGCCCGATCCATGACCTTTCCACACGGCGCACCAGAATAAAGGCCAAGATCAGAAACAAAAGAATGGCAATTAAATAATTGAAGTAAAAAGAGAACTCGATCGTTTCGGTCAACGAGATGTTGTTGTTGAAGTTCCAACCGAAAACTTCCATGGCGGGCACCTGCAACCCCTGGGGTCCGCCAAGAACGTCGTTCACCTCAAGGAAGGTTTTGAACAGCAAGGCGAAGGCGATCGTCACGACAGCCGCATAATGGCCGCGTGTCCGCAGGACGGGCAAAAGCAGGATCGAACCGATCACGGCCGCCATGGCACCGCCTATCAGAACGATCAGTAGACCGGGCACCGCTGTATGGGTCCCCAACACCGCCGCGGTGTACCCGCCTACGCCAAAAAACGACGCGCCCGCGAAATTTAGGACACCGGCAAATCCGAATTGCAGATTGAGCCCCAAGGTCGCGAGAACGTAGAGCATGACGGTAGCGACCATCAGCAGCGTGAAGTGGTCGTCGTAGAAATAACCGGCGACGACGAGGACACCCAGAACAACCAATAGGTTCAGCATGCCTTCCCGGCTGTGCAATGTCTGCCCGACACCCGAGAGATGGCCCGACCAGGTCAACGCCAGAACGACCACCGCGCCCGCGACGAGCAACCCAATGACCTCGTTCTGATCTTCCACCTTAAGCAGGAGAATGACGTAGACGGTGGTAATAACGGCACCGACAAGGGCATGCCACAACGGCTTGCCAGCAGGTTTATCCTTATCCTGCATCAATCAAACCCTTTCCGAGATCTTTTCTTGGATAAGACCGGTCGGACGCCACGCCATGATCGCAATGACCACGGCAAAGGCGAAGACGTCCTTGTAGGCGCTGGCGAACGGCAGGGCCACGGCTCCGATGGTTTGGAGTCCCGCGAATAGAAAGCCCCCGAGGATTGCGCCATACAAATTACCGAGCCCCCCGACGATTGCAGCCGAAAAGCCGATGACACCCAGCAACAGTCCCATGCCGAAATTGATCTCGTTGTAATAGAGACCGTTCATGACACCGGCAAACGCAGCCAGTGCCGAGCCGATCGCGAAAGTGATCAGTACGATGAGGCTGAAATTGATCCCCATGGTCTTGGCCGTTTCCTCGTCCTGCGCGACAGAACGGATGGCAAGGCCAAGCTTGGTACGGTTAAGAAGCAGATGCGTCCCGACAATCACCAAGGCGCCCGCGACGAACATCATGACGTTGTCCAATCGCAGATTGAAATTGCCAATGGTCAGTGACTCGGACGGCAGCAGGGCCGGGAACGGCTTGGGGTTCGCGCCCTCCGGGTAGAACAAGCGCACGGCCTCACGCAGGACCGTGCCCAGCATCAACGTGATCAGCAGGGTGTTCAGCGGCGGCGCGCTACGCAGGGGCAGGATCAACGTCTTGGCGATCACTGCGCCGAGGAGGCCGATCACCAGCATGGAAACGACAACAATAATCAAAACCTGAACGGCGGGATGAGTAACGCCGGCCGCTTCAAGCCCCAGATATGTCGCCAGCGCTGCAAACGCCCCGACGGTCAGCACATCCCCATGTGAAAACTTGATCACGTCGAGCACGCCGAAAAATAGCGTAAACCCGACAGCAACCAGGGCATACATCATGCCAAGCATGAGGCCGTTCATCACGTATTGGGCCAGAAACCCGATATCCATTCCCATCCCCCGCGGAAAGCACACGCGGGCCGGCGGCACCTCAGCACCGCCGGCCCGTGATACGCATGGTTATTTTTGGCCGGCGAGCTTGCGCTTACCGGTGGCGTATTCGCTGTCTTCCCAGACGACCCATTTGCCGTCCTGGATGACATACTTGGTAATCAGAGCGACCTTGTTCTGGCCGTGATCGTCAAACGTGATTTCGCCAACGATCGAATCACGCCCGCTCGTCTTGTTGAGTTCGGCGCGCACTTTCTTCCTGTTCGGCCCGTGCTGTTCGATCGCATCGAGAACCAGATTCATGGCCGCGAAGGCAAAGGCACCATAAGCTTCCGGCGGGCTGTCGTATTTTTCCGCGTGGTACTTATCAAGGAAGTATTTGCCACCGGGCAGCTTTTCCGTCGGCGCGCCCTCCCGGAAAGCGACAACGCCCTCCGCAAGTTTGCCCGTTCCCTCGATGAAGGCATCCGAAACAATGCCGGATGTACCTTGGAAAAGTGCATTAACACCCAACTTGTCCATCTGAGAACGAATGCGCACGCCGATCGGCGTCAGGCCGCCAAAGTAAATGACGTCGGGGTTAAGTTCCTTGATCTTGGTCAATTCAGCCGTGAAGTCCTGCTGCTCCGCCGTGACGCCGAAGGTGGCGAGAATTTTCCCGCCGCGCTTCTTCACATTCTCGCTGAAATACTTGTTATGACCTTTACCGTAATCGGTTGTGTCGTGAATAACCGCCCAAGTCTCATAACCCTGGCCACGCACAAAATCGGACGCGGTCTGGTTTTGGTTGATCATCGTGCCGTTCACACGATGCACTTCCTTGTATTTATTGCCGTAGGTGATTTCCGGAAGCACAGCACCCCACACCACGACCGGCAGGCCGAACTTGTGGTAGGTATCAACCGTCGCAATCGCGACAGCCGAACAATAATGCGTGACCGCGGCGACGACTTTACGGTCGGCGGCAACTTTCGTGGCCGCTTGCACGCCGATGTTCGGCTTGCATTCATCATCCTGGACGACAAGCTCGTATTCGTATTTCGCCTTCGGGTCCTTGTTGCGAAGGCGCACAGCCAAATCAGCCGAGTTTCGCCCACCGATGCCGTTCGCGGAAACGCCTCCCGTCAACGGACCGATGAAGCCGACGGTGACCTTGTCCTTGGCGGCGGCGTTGCCCGCACCAACCATTGCGGCCAAGAAAGCGGCGGCCACGCCAGTACGGGCAATTTTCGAGAACTTCCCTGTTAACATTTTATTCTCCCTCCTGTCGGTCAGGCGATCGGACACGATCGTATTTTCGATCAGAACTCAAGGGGGCCCGTCGCCTCACGGGCGGAAACTATCAAGACAGTTGATATATGAGTCAAGTTTCTTGCCTTAAATGAATCTAACTTGGCTTCGTGCCGTGCCTCGGCCCATCCGATTGCGCAGGGTCGGAGTTAACCCCCGCAGCATCCGGTTCGGTCTTCATGTCCGGTGACCTATGATTATGGAAAGGTGTCTTAAAATGTCGGGGGCGTATTGACCCAAAGAACGCGTGTTACGTTTTCACCCTTGTTGCGGTAGCCGTGCGGCTTGTTGCTGTCGAAAAAGAAGGAATCGCCAGCCTTCAGGTGGAGCGTTTCACCGTCGACTTCCAGTTCCAATTCCCCTTCGAGGACATATCCCACTTCCTCACCTTCGTGTTTGATCACGCCGTGCGTGCGGCCGCCGGGATGGACAACGTGGATTGAGCCTGAGAGCATCCGGGCATCTCCCGGCGGAATAAGCCATTCCAGATGAATGCCCTCGGTTTCACGGTCCGGAACCATCCGGATCGTGGGACGTTCACCCGATCGCATGACGACCGTGTGCTCATCGATGTCCTCCGCCAAAATCTGGCCGATGGAGATATTGAGCGACGTAACAATCCGATGAAGCATCTGCAACGAGGGATTGACCTTGTCGTTCTCGATTTTGGACAGGAACCCTTCCGAGCAACCAACACGTTCCGCCAACTGATGCAGACGAAGACCCTTGATCCGACGCGCGAATTTCAGGCGTGCCCCGACCTTCAACGCGCGACCCGACTCTTGTCCTTTCTCTGCTCTCCGTTGACCTCTAGCAGACATTTCCGCATCCCATCTGTTGAGTTATAGGAAAGTATAATTCTTCATAGTAAATATCCCGGAATTTCCAAAAGAGAACAAGCGAACGCATTTCGGTATGCGGAAATCGCCTCTATTGATTGAGTGATAATCGACGGCGGATGCGGTGAGGCCGGACACCCTTGTAGACGTCATCGAAACGTCCGTTGGCGGTGTTCCACTTCTTCATAAATCCGTCGTCTGATCGATGGCGCAGGCCGAGCGTCGCCCCTCACCGCCAAGTCTTGACCCTGCCGCCCTGAGCGCCCGGCGGCAGACCGCCTTTAGCCATCTTAGGAGCGCACAGAAGACTTCGGCTTGAATGCAAGCGCCAGGACAAGGCCGAACGCCGCAACGGTCAGCACACCGAACCAGGCAACCGCCCCTTCGGACCAACCCCAATGCAGGGCAGAAACCCCATAAGATCCCGCCAACAAAGCCGCCCCCATCAGACGCAATGCGCCCCTGACCGATGCCGTCGCCGGTGCCCATCCCATGTCGCGGCGGTGCCTGTTCATGGCCAGGGCCAGGGCCGTCCAGCCCGCGAAGGACAAAAAGAAAGCCAGGATGATCATTCCGCGGCCTCGGGCACGGTCGTGGACGGGCGCGCTGACCGCACGGTTTTTTGATGACGCCGGCCGGCAATCCGCGCCGCCACGGTAAAGCCCAGACCGAAACCCAAGCACCCCAGGTCGATAACAGCAAGGTCCCACTGCCCGGCCGAAATGCTGGCGCCAAGGTGCCGGTCCGTTGTCAGCAGATTGACCAACGGCACCAGGGCGAATGCCGCCGCCGCGGCCCAGCATTGTTCGGCCCAAGGGAAGCCGGATCGCCGAACCGCCGCATGCAGGGCCATCACCCCCCAGGCGATAAACATCACATCCGCTTCCCAGGCAGCACGCCCGGCAAGATCGACCGGCAGCAGACGGTTGGCCCAAAGATAGCCCGCGATACCCACGGGCAGACCGCAGACCGTCGCCAGGTTCAACCGTTCGACCAAAGCAAATCCATGCTGACCTTCCAGCCGCGCGCGGCGTTTCTTGGTCCACAGGATCAGGCCCGTGCCAATCATGGCCGTGCCCAAAAGACCCGCCAGGAAATAAAGCCCGCGCAGGACGTGTCCGGCGAACAGGCCTTCGTGCAGCCCCAACAGGGTTTCAGAAATGGCTCGGGGCGCCGGATTCTGTACGGACCTCTCGATCTGCTGACCTGTTACACCGTCAAAAAACAGTTCTCCCCGATCACGGGACGGCCGGCGGGTGCCTTCGACGATGCGTATCTTGGCACCGGCCGCACCGGGGCGCTTGATGTCGACGAAACCGATGCTTTCAGGCCCCCACCTGCTTTCCGTCTCGGCCAGCATGGGGGCGAGCGGCGCCATGGCCCGGCGTGCTGCCGGGTCCATCGGCGGTTCCTCCCGATCTCGCAAATAACCTGAAAACATCATGTCCGTGAACTGGCGCCTGTCGTCGTTATCCCATCCGTATTCGGATGCGATCACCGGCGCCATGTAGAGGTAGCAGATGAACAGCAGCCCCGAGTAGGTGATCATCAGGAAATACGGCAGGGACAGAACCCCCAACAGATTATGGGCGTCCAGCCAGCTACGGTGCGCCTTGCCGGGACGGAAGGTGAAGAAGTCCTTGAAGATGCGGGCATGGGTGATCACGCCGGTGATCAGCGCCACCAGCATGGCCATGGCACAGAACCCGACGATCCATTCCGCCGCCACCGTCGGCATATAGTGAAGCCGCCAATGCATGCGGTACAGCAGCCGCCCGCCGCCGGTTTCCCGGTATTGGACTTTCTCGCCCGTTTCCGGATTCAAATATCCGACGATACGCTTACCGCGCGTGCCGTCCGGCTTGGCCGGACCCTCGGCGAAATAGCGCAGTTCCGGCTGTTCCCGCCCACCCGGCGGCGCAATCAGCCAACGCTTGGCATCGGGCATGGTCTGTTCAAGAAACCCGACCGCCCGCACCAAGGCATCCATCTGGGAAACCTCGGGCGCCACCAGGGGCTTTTCCGGACGCATCCAGCGGTCCAGTTCGGTATCCACGTAACCCGCCGTGCCGGTCAGAAAAACGAAAAACAGCACCCAGCCCGTGACCAGCCCGCCCCAAGTGTGGAGCCAGGCCATGGACTGGCGGAATCCTTCCTTCATCGTGGAGTCCGCCCCCGGTATTCATGAAAACACGTGCTCATACCAATAGGACGAACGGGAGCGACGAAACCTTACCCATTTTGCGAATAATTCTTAATTAATCGGGATGCGCTGTTTGCAGTGGAAACCGCTTATTTCAGGCCGCCCCGCCGGGCGATCTGCGGACCCAGGCGGGCGATGACCGCGCGGGCATCATAGGCATCGGCGTCGCCGGCCGGCTTTGGGCCGCTGCCCAGAACCATATCCGCATGGGCGGTATAGCGCTCGACCGGCCAGGACATGCTTGCCCCATAGCCTCCGGCAAAGCCGCCATAATAGCGGCTGCGAAAGCCGCAGCACCCCCAGGCGCTGGAATGGAACCCATAGCTCGGCCCGAAGCCGAACCCGAAGGGCCCGCCGTCGAAATCATAGCTGGTGTGATAGGTGGTGGTTTTTTCCGTATCCCGCGCGGCGATGATGAAATGATCCCGCCCCCGTTCAAGCGTGATCTCGGCGGCGCGGAAAAGCAGGTAGTTTTCAACCGTTTCCCGGGGGGTGACCGTATTGCCCGAGAACGTGACCCGCAGGCGGTCGTCCTCCAGCGGCTGGTCGCGGTAGCCGTGCCCGCCCTCGCCCGCCGGGGCCGGGCCATACGGCGTGGGATGGGCGCAGGCCGCAATGGCCAGAACCAGGGCCGCCGCAAGCCCCGCGCGGATCAAGAAACCTACCCTTCGTTCGGACGGATAGCGCATGGGCGCCCTCCCGGGTTTTCAATCATGCGATCCGTTATATATAGGAACGCCCCCTAGCCGGGCCAAGAGGCAAGCCCCGCCCATGCCGCCGTGGCCGTCGCCGTCACCCCCAAAAGCCAGCCCCACATGCGGGACAGCGGGCGTACGCGGAACGCCCAGAGGATCGCCAGCAGATAGATCAGGAAGCTCACCAGGACCGCCCATTGCACAGCCGGATAGCGGTCCATGGGCAGGGCCCGGGCAAGCAGAACGGACACCGCCCAGGACACCGCATAGCCGCCCACAACGGCGGCCAGCGTGCGTTGGACGATTTCCAGGGGCGACGCGCCCTTTCGGGCGCGCGATGGCGGACGCGGTGCGGTCGGGGTCATGGTGCTCATACTGATATGACGAACAACAGCCCCGAAACCGCGCATCGCGGAAGCAATTTTTATCGCCGCCCTACCATTCCATGGAATAGGCAACGCGAAGGGTCAGCCCGCGCGCCGCAAGATGACTGGTGTTAGCGCTGTTGCGAAGCAACTGCCCGAAGACAGTGTAGTACTGATTGTTCAACAGGTTCTCCAAACCCACCTTCAAAGTCCCGCGGCCAACGTCAAAGGCGCTATAGAGGTCGACCACGGTATAATCCTCGACTTTTCGGCCACCGAAGCTCACACCGTCATCCGTGGCGTCGTCACGCTCGCCAGAGAACATCGCCTGCAACCGCACCTGCCACCAATCGAACGGCCTGTAATCGACATAACTGGTGATCTTCATCGGCGGAATACGAAAGCCGTTGAGCGCCTGGGAATCCTCGCTGCCGGTCACCCGTTGTTCACCTTTCAACCAGGCCAAGGTTCCACCGACGTTCAACCGGTCATTGAAACGATAGGCCGCCTGCGCTTCGATCCCATAAATTCTCTCCGGCGTTCGTTGCTGCACCAGGGAGAAATTCTCGATCGTCACCCGGCCCAGGTCGGAACGGCTGACGAAAGCCGCAAGCCCGGCATTCAGTCCGCGCCACTTTCCGCGCACACCGACTTCATAGTTGTCTGTGATCCTGGGCGCCAGGTCTGCATTGGATGCACTGAACCCCGACGGAGCGGAACGAAGCTGCAAACCGATATCCGGTAATTCGAACGACTGGGAATAGTTTGCGTAGATATCGATTGCATCGATCGGCGAATAGACAGCACCGGCATTGAATGTCGTTTCCGCATAGGACAGTTCGCCTGAGTTAATCGCGTTGCCCTGCCCCAATGTCGTATAGCTTGGGTAACTGACATCCACCCATTCGTGACGGACTCCGCCGCGCAGGATGACGTTATCCAGCGGATAGACCTCGGCTTGGCCGAACACGCCGTAGGTCTTGGTCGTGATCATGGGAACAAACGTTCTCCCGATCCCTTGTTTGACGAATATCGTGCCGCCAGATGCGTCGAAGATGCCGCCGTCGTACGTATCCGCCGGTTGTTCGGTTTTCTCGTGATTGACGTCGATCCCCCACAGCAGTTTGGCATCCAAACCTTCGACCAGCAGAACCGGCGTATCGACCGTCAGACGCCCGCCGAAGGTTTCCGAATTCAAATAGGTCTGGGCCAGTGCATTCCATGCAGAGAAGTTCCGGCCGTCGAACGGCGAGAACCGGCTGTGATAATTCCGATAGTACGCTTGGGCCTGCATTTCACTGCCAAGAAGGTCCTTCTTGCTGTAGTCAAAGTTCAGCAACAGGTTTTCGTTCGCCGTCTGATCTTCCAGGCTGAGACCGCTTAGGGCGCGCGCCTTGACGGAGCCGGTCGCAAATCCCGTAACGGCAGGGTCAGAGGCATAGTTGGTATCCTGATTTGCATTGAGATAACTGAACGTCGCCTGGAACCGTTGGTCCTCCAGGTCATATCCGACCTTGGCCAGCATGTCGTACGTACCGGTATCCGCCAAATCGCCCTGGCTGGGTTCCGGGGCGATACGATCACCGTCGGCATCGTAGAATCCTTGCGTCTGCTCCCCCGAAAAGGACAGCACGTAATCAACTTTCCCCACCTTGCCGCTGGCCCGTTGCTCTAGCCGCGCCCCAAGCGCATCCGGATCCAAATGGGTCAAGCTGCTGGTTCCGGCGACCGTCGTTTCGAACGACATCTCGCCATCCTTCGGTTTCAGCGTATTGATATGGATCACCCCTCCGGCGGCCCCGCCGCCATAAACCGAACTGCCGCCGTTCACGACCTCTATGCTTTCGATGTTCGAAGCCGAGATATTGAACAGGTCACGCGAAATGTTCCGGTTCGTCGTCATTGGAACACCGTCGATCAACACCAACACCGACCGGCCGCGTAGGGTCTGGCTGCTGTTGGTCAGGGTCTGGCTGGACGGCGCCATTCCGGGAACGAACTTCGTCAGAAGGTCTGCCACGCTATGCGCGGTTTCCTGCTGCTGTTCGATGTCCTGGCGCGAAATCACCGTCACATTGCGAGACAGCGTGTCCAGGGCACCGCCCTCTCGGGTCGCCGTAATCGTGACCGGGCCAAGTCTGGCAGGGCTGCTTTCACCCGCGGGTTTGGACAGCGCCACCGTGCGCTTACCCGTAAATTCAAAGGTGATGCCCGAGCCCGCAAGCAGGCGCGCAAGCGCCTGGGCCGCCGTCATGGCACCCGCCACACCGGGCGATCCAAGGCCGGAAAAATCGCCGGTCTTGTAGGCGAAGGAAACGCCCGTGGCTTCGGAATACATCTTAAGTGCATCGGCCAGGGCCTGGGCCGGAATGTCGAAATCCATGACCTTGGCATCCTGGGCGAGGTCGGTGCCCAGATCGGTTGTTTGCTCAGTTGCCGGGTCGGTTTTCGGGACCGATACGGCATGAACAGGCGATGCCGCGTCCGTTTCGGCGGCGCGCACCGCCGCCGGCATCAGCGCCAAGGCCGTGCCCGCCATCAACAGGACGATCGGTGCGCCCGCGCGTCGTCCCGTTAGCGGCGTCATTTGCAACGCCGATTGCCGGTCTGCCCGCATCTTGGTGTTGGTGCCGCGATGCCAGAATTTGGTCATGGTCAATCTTCCTCTGTTCCCCAAAACGCATGTCTTTGCATGCATTTAAAAATGCAATTAAGTCGCACTTGCTATGTTCTTTCTATGGGATGGACGCGTGGCCAGGGGAAACCCGGTGCATTTTTTTGCCGGGCCGACGATTTTTCTCGCCCCGGCGGAACCAGGGGGCATCCGTCCTTTCCTGCCCCCTATCCGGACATGCCTTAGCGCACGATCAACAGATAGTCCGTCACCGGGGTGACGCGGAGCCCGTGGGTCGCGGCAAGGGCCCGAATGCCGCCGTCGAGCGCAGCCAAAGACAGACGTGCCGTCACGGGTTCCAATTTGGCGGCATCGGCCAACAGAAGGATTTTGCCCGGGCGGTAGCGGTCGATTTCGGCCAGAGCCTGGGCAAAGGGGGCACCGTCCAACACGATCATGCCCCGCTGCCAAGCCAGTTGCGGTGCCCCGGCATCGGCGCGCCCGACCGCACCCGGCGTCCCGCCCCGGCGATAAGACACGCGGTCTCCGGCCTTGAGCGTAACCGCACTTTCCCCATCGACGGCAAAGGGCGCCATGACCCGCACCGTGCCCTCTGCCACGGTGACCTGGGCCGCGTCGCCTACATCCCGCACGGCATAAACAGTGCCCAGCGCCCGCGCCCGGCCACCCAGGGCCAGAACGTCGAACGGGCGGGCTTTGTCCTTGGCAACCTCGAACAAGGCCTCGCCTTTCAACAGCGTCACGCGGCGGCCCGCATCCGAATAATCGACCTGTATGGCCGTATCCGTGTTGAGCACAGCCACCGACCCGTCAGGCAAGGGCACGCGCCGCTGTTCACCCGCCGCCGTCGCATGGTCGGCCTGCACGAGAACCGGCAAATCCAGCGCCCCGCCCGCGATGAACAGCGCCAGGCAGGCCGCCATCAGGCCGCCGATGACCGCCCGCCGGCCCGGCGCCCGGCGGCGCATGGGAATGACCGTGGCTTTTCTTTCATCGGCGGCGAACGCGGGCGCCAGATCTCCAACCGCATCCCAAGCAGCCGCGACCTCGTCGAACGCAGGTTGATGGCGCGGATCAGCCGCCAGCCAAGCCCGAAATTCGGCCCGGGCCCGCGCATCTGAATTCCCGCCGCCGGCCGTCATGCGCAGGAACCAGTCCTGGGCCGTGTCATCAATGACATCGGCGGGGGCATCGCTGGGGGGTAGGTTATCCGGGGTCGTCATGGTTTATGCACAGCGTCACTTCACGCGGATCGTCAAAAGGCCGCCGGCAAAAGCCCGGCAGGCGTTGTTTCATCACTCTCTCATGATAGACGGGTGAGTTCACTCGGGCCGGTGCCCATCAGTGAATTTTTTTAAATTCGCGGGCCCGCCCACCGCGCCGCCGTCCTCGCGGAACCGGCGCCGCGCTTTGACCAGCGTATCCAGGGTGTATTTCAAATCCTTGTAGACCGTCGTCACACCAATGCCCAGGCGCGCCGCAATGCCTTCCTGGGTCAGGCCCTCGAACCGGCTTAGATAAAACACCTGGCGGCAGCGTTCGGGCAGGGCCTGGATCGCGGCTTCCACATGGGCCAATTCGGCCTTGGCCAGAACGTGGCGTTCGGGAGTCAGGTCTTCGGCTTGGCGCCACACAAGGCCGTCGGCCTCGGCCAGGATTTCACCGCGCCGCTTTTCCGTCCGCAAATGATCCAGGGCCAGATTGGCCGCCATGGTGAACAGATAGGCCCGGCCGTCGCGCACGGTGGGATCTTCTTCCGTCCGCAGCAGTTTGACGTAAAGATCCTGGGCGATGTCGGCGGCAAGCGTGCGCGAGCCCAGCCGCCGCCCCAGGAAGCTTAGCAGCTCCCATTCGTACTCATGGTACGCGCGCAGTAAGAGAGTTTCGCGCATTGTCGTCCGTCGTCACATTCCCGGTTGCGGTGCGGGCCCTGCAACGAACCCGCATCATCTGCTCGAAACATAACGATATTGATAATTATTCTCAATTACTTTAGGGCACTGGCACCTACCCTGCCGAAACCTAGAATTCTACCCGCATGCCGGCAAAAACGGATCGCGGCGAGCCCGGATTGATCCGGTAGGTGCCGCCCGATGCCGTGTAATAGGTTTCGTTGGTGATGTTCTTGACGCCCAGATCGAACCGTATGCGGGTCGTCTTGTTGACGGGCACGTAGTACCACATGCCCACATCGAACAGCAGGTACTGTCCCAGCTTGAAGGTATGATTGTCGTCCCCGAACCGGGGGCCGACGAAGGTCGCCCCGGCACCGATGCCCAAGCCGTCCAGCATGCCGCCCGTGTCGGTGAATTCATAGCTGGACCACACACTGGCTGTGACCTTGGGCACGCCGCGCGGGCGGTTGCCGTCGGAACTGATGTTCGTGCTGACGATCTCGCCTTCCAACAGCCCCAGGCCGCCCCGGATGTTCCAGCCCGGCAAAGGGTTGCCGACGCCGGAAAATTCAAAGCCCCGGGTCTTCACCTCGCCCACCAATTGCGGGTTGCCGTTGACCGTTTCGACCACGTTTTCCTTTTTGATGTCGAACACGGCCGCAGACAGCAGAAGCTTGCCGCCCAGGGCGTTCCATTTCACGCCGGCTTCGTACTGGCGGCCCTGTTCCGGTTCCAGCACCAGGACGCTGTCGTCCCCGGACGTGATCGATTGGCCCGTAAACGTTTCCGCGTAATTGGCATAGACGGACAGATCCTTGACCGGATGCCATACGGCACCGGCGGTCTTGGTCAGCTTGCCTTTCTGGGATTGTTCGGCCGTCGTGATCGCACTGCTGATCAGGTTCTTGCGATAGAAATCACCGCTATACAACTCATAGCGCAGCCCGCCGGACAGGTTGACCGACGGCAGGATGTCGATATCGGCCACCACGTAGGGACCGAACGACTTTTGATTGGCTTCCGTGAATTGCAGCGATGACGGATTGCCGGAATCGTCGACCAGGATTTCCGGCGTCGGGTTTGACACCGTGCCGCCGGTCTGGTTGGAGCCGGCATAATTCTTCCACTCGTGATCCTGCTGGTGGTATTCGAAGCCGCCGACGATTTCGACCGGGACCTTAAGGTCATCGAACTTGCCGCGCGCCTGCAGGCGCCCGAACAGGGTGCTCAGATTCCGGTCATCGTTGCCTTGGACACGGCGGGTCAGCGTGCCGTCGTCGGCGATGCTGCGAACCTCGACATAAACGTCCTGCTCCTGTTCCGTGTAGTAGAACAGCTTGTTTTCCAGCGTCCAGTTGGTGTTGCCCAGGGGCAAAGCGCCTTCGAACTCGTAAATGTTATGCAGCGCCTGCCGATCCGTGAAATCGGGGTGGTAAGCCGTTTCGACCGGCACATCGGCAATGATCCGCGACGATCCATTGCCCGCGACGGTGGGAATCCCCCGGTCGAACCCGCGGTCATCATTGGTGACTTCATGGTTGACGCGAGCGGTCGCACCGTTGTCGCCGACCCACAGGAATGACGTCGACAGGAACTGCCGTTCGACCTTGGAATTCTGACGAAAGGTTTCTCCGTGATCGCCCGATCCGGTGATGCGGTAGGCGAAATTCTCACTATCGCCGATCGGCCCCGTGGCATCGAAGGTCACGTTGCGTTCGCCGTCTTCGTCGATATTTGTTTCAACGTGGTGTTGCCGCTCGAACTCGGGTTTCTTCGTAATGACGTTGACCAGACCGCCCGGCGTCATCTGGCCGATATCGGCAACCGGCCCTTTCAGAATTTGGATGCTGTCCACGGTCGCCGGATCGATCCGCCCACTGGTCTTCAACCGCACACCGTTGCGGTAGATATCGTCGTCCCGCCGGAAGCCGCGCACGATGTAGTCCTCGCGCGTGCCGCCGAACCCATCCGAATTCACCGTATTGGGCGACAGTTTGTAGACGTCTTCCAATTCGCGGGCGTGTTGGTCCAGCAACAACTGTTCGGGAATGATGTCGATGGTGCGCGGAATATCGATCAGGTCTTTGTCGAACCGCGTGCCGGTTTCCGCATGGCGGCTGTTGTATCGAGATTGTTTTGTGCCGACCACAGCCACAGTATCCAGGCGCATCAAACTGCCGGAACTGTCCTTGTTCAAGGTGACCGATTTTTCCCCGGCGAAATGCCAGCTCACGCCCGTGCCGGTCAGAAGCAGCCGCAATGCCTGCTCGGCCGTATAACGGCCCTGAATGCCCTGGGTCTGCAGACCGCTTGCCAGCGCCGCGTCGTAGATCATCTGCAGGCCGCTTTCGTCCGCGAAGCGGTTAAGCGCCGCCGCAAGCGGTCCGCCCGGGATGTCATAGGCACGGGGAGCCGCCGACTGGGCCTGCTCAAGGGGCGGTGAACCGGCCGCATCCGCATCGGCCGCCTGGACAGCAGGCACCTGCAAGGCCATCGCCCCGGCCAGCACCGTGCCGCATAGCAGCGATCGGATCAGTCCACCATTCGGACGGCGCACCGCCCCCTTCGCGCAGTAATCGTCACGGACGGCGCGCCGCGCAGCCGTCATGTTCATTTCGGTTGGAGTCATTTTCTTCCCCTTTTTGTTCCCCAAAACCACAGGCCCGCGAAACCGGCATGCCTCCGATTAAAACGCGAATAATTATCACTCTTATTTTTAAGACGCCGGCGGGTCGGATTTGAGGAGGTCAGCGGAGAATATTCTTTGAACTTTTCCCCGCTGACCCGCGCCGGCCTATTCGTGCAACAGGATCAGGTAATCGGTCAGGCGGGTCGAGCGAAGGCCGAGCGCCGCTTCCAGCGCGCCGACGACGGCAACGGGATCGTTGGTATCGAACACGCCGTTGACCCGCCGCGCCCGCAGGTTTTCTCCGGCAAGACGGATAATGCCTCTGTGATAACGATTCAACTCGGCGATCACACCGCCAAGCGGTCGGTCCTGAAACACAAGTTTGCCGCGCCGCCAGGCACTGGCGGCCTGCGGGTTCACCTGTTCGACCTTATCCATGATGCCACCCGGGCGATAGCTTACGCGTTGATTAGGGGAAAGAACCGTTTCCGGGCCACCGCCGGCCGAAACGCCGACCCGCCCTTCGTGCAAGGTCACGGAAACATCACGGTCCAACGCCTTTACGGTAAACACCGTGCCCAAGACACGGCTGGTACCGCCCCCTGACATAACGACAAACGGACGGTCGGGGTTGGGCACGACATCGAAGGTCGCCTCGCCCATCAATAGCCGCACATGGCGCGGACCATGTTCCCCCGGCTCATAATCGACCGCGATGGCGCTTTGCGTATTAAGGTGCACGGACGACCCATCGGGCAAGGCAACCTTCCGCGTTTCTCCGACCGCCGTGACGGCATCCGCCCGCAGGGTCGCCTCGATCTGCATGGGCAGGCCGGCTCCGACCCCGATGATCAACAACAGCCCGGCGGCAACGGCCCCCAAGGTCATGCGCCGAACAAAACTGCGCCCACCCGGCCCTTGGCCCGGGTGCGTTCGCCGTCCTTTGCTTCCCTCCAAATCGGCAAACCGTTCCCAAGTCCGGGAAACCTTATCGAAAGCCTTGCGATGGGCGGCATCGGCCGCAATCCAGCCTTCGAATGCCTTGTGTTCCTGCGGGGACATCCCGTCCCCGTCCAACCGTGCGAACCAGGCGGCGGCCTGTTCTAAATCACCGGCGGTAACAGGGGGATCTTGCGGGTCGGACAAGTGATGATCCTCGGGTTTGCCGCCGGTCGACGAGCCAATCGGGCGGAGTTTCTGCCCCGACAAGACAATGACGTCATACCCGGGCTGTATATTTAAGACGAACGAGAAGCCCATCCGAGGAAGGAAAAATCGTCAATCGTCCTCATCAAGGCGCACCGTGCAATGGACCAGCGCCCGGCGCAGATGTTTTTCGACCATGTTCCGGCTGATGCCCAGACGAACCGCGATTTCCTTCTGATCCAATCCGTCGAAGCGGCGAAGAATAAAGACCTCGCGGCACTTTTCCGGCAGTTCGTCGACAATACGATACAGACGCGCCACCCCCTGCCGTGCAGAGACTGCACGTTCCGCCCCCGGCTGGCCGTCGGACACGAATTCTGCGTCCATGCCGTCCGCCATGAAGGTCTGACGGCGCTGTTCCCGGCGCAAATGGTCGATCGCCAGATTGCCGGCAACGCGATACAGAAACGCACGCGGATTATCGATGGAGGGTGGCGTTTTGCCCGTTACCGCGCGGATATACGTTTCCTGCACGATATCCGCCGCCATGGCAGGACAGCGCACACGGCCGCGGACAAAGGCCGTGAGTTCTTCGTAATGAGCCTCGAAGGCCGATAAAATCTGATCCGCAGTCGTCGACGTCATGGTCCCGTGGTTTCACGCGCATAAGGCCCGCTGTTTTCACGCGGTGTCGGGCCCTTACAATCGCGCGGAACATATCGCAACTGCGTATCATTCTCAAATACTATTAGCGCAATTCCACGCCTGGCAGTGAACGTGGTCCCAAATGGGGAAGCACCAAGCCGGCTTCCAGACCATTGCCGCTTGCCCTGATCGGAACCAAACCACTCGGCTTGCGGCAATGAGCCGTGTTTTCGGGCGGTGAGTTTGTGAAATTTTGATGACCCGTTGCCGTTTGGGTGACAGATGCCTTGACTTATTTTTGCAATTCGGGAAAAACCGAATTATGAACGATACACAATTCGTCGCCCTGTTCTCCGCGCTGGCGCATGACCTTCGCCTGGCGGTGTTCCGTCTGTTGATGCGGGCCGGGCCGAACGGCCTCAGAGCAGGTGACATCGCGAAATCCCTGGGGGTGCCGCCGTCCACCTTGTCCGCTCATCTGTCCCAGATGGCGCAGGCGGGTCTTCTGCGCTCCACCCGCCAAAGCCAGCAGATCATCTATGCCGTGGACGTGGAAGGCACGCGGCGGCTGATCACCTATTTGACCGAGGATTGCTGTCAGGGCCGCCCGGAAATTTGCGGGTACGGCACAACCGGCACCTCTGCTTCCGCCCTGGCGGACCGAAAGGAGAAGGAAACATCCGATGAACGACAATGACATCCCCTTCAACGTCTTGTTCCTGTGCCGGGGAAATTCCGCGCGAAGCATTCTCTCGGAAGCGATCCTCACCCGCCATGGCAGCGGCAAGTTCAAGGCATTCAGTGCAGGCAGCCATCCGGCCGGACAGGTCCATCCCTATGTGATCGACCTGCTGCGCAATCAGAACTATCCGGTCGACAGCTTCCGGTCCAAGGATTGGGCGGAATTTTCCGAACCGGGGGCACCTAAGATGGATTTCGTGTTCACCGTCTGCGATCAGACGGCGGAGGAAGTCTGTCCCATCTGGCCGGGCCAGCCCATGACAGCCCATTGGGGTATTCCCGACCCCGTCGCCTTCGAGGGGGCGGAAGCGGAAAAGAGGGCGGCATTCGCCGAAACGATGCGCTACCTGACCAACCGGATCAGCGTGTTCGTGAATCTGCCGATCCGGTCGCTCGACAAATTGGCGTTGCAGCAACGCCTTGACGAGATCGGACGCATCATGCCGGACACGGCCTAGGCCTTACCGAACGCCCAGCAACCACAAGGAACAAGAATCCCCCATGTCGCTTTTCGAACGCTATCTCACCCTATGGGTCGCACTTTGCATCGTCGCCGGCGTCGCATTGGGCCATTTCCTGCCCGATGCCTTTCAGGCCGCCGGCACCATGGAGGTCGCACAGGTCAACCTGCCGGTCGCGGTCCTTGTATGGCTGATGATCATTCCCATGCTGGTGAAGATCGATTTCGGCGCCTTGCATCAGGTCAAGGAACATTGGCGCGGCATCGGCGTGACCCTGTTCATCAACTGGGCGGTGAAACCGTTTTCCATGGCCGCCCTGGGCTGGCTGTTCATCGGGCATCTGTTCGCGCCCTATCTGCCCGGCGAGCAGATCCAATCCTACATTGCCGGGCTGATCATCCTGGCAGCCGCACCCTGCACCGCCATGGTCTTCGTGTGGAGCAACCTGACCGATGGTGAGCCCCACTTCACCTTAAGCCAGGTCGCCGTCAACGACCTCATCATGGTGTTCGCCTTCGCGCCCATCGTCGGCCTTCTGCTCGGCCTGTCATCGATTATCGTGCCGTGGGAAACCCTGCTGCTTTCGGTCCTGCTTTATATCGTCGTGCCGGTCATCATCGCCCAGGTAATGCGCCGCAGCCTGCTTGCCCAGGGCGGAGAGGCCGCCCTGGCCGCGGCTTTGAAACGTATGGGATCCGTCTCCCTGGTCGCCCTGCTGGCGACGCTGATCCTGCTGTTCGGCTTCCAGGGAGAACAGATCATCGCCCAGCCCCTGATCATTGCCCTTCTGGCCGTGCCGATCCTCATTCAGGTCTATTTCAATTCCGGCCTGGCCTATCTGTTAAACCGGGCCTTCGGGGTTGATCATTGCGTTGCCGGCCCCTCGGCCTTGATCGGGGCAAGCAACTTCTTCGAACTGGCCGTTGCCACCGCCATCGTGCTGTTCGGCTTTGAATCGGGGGCGGCCCTGGCGACCGTCGTCGGCGTGCTGGTCGAAGTGCCGGTCATGCTTTCGGTGGTGAAGATCACCAACGCCAGCAAATCCTGGTACGAATCCGGCCGGGCCGTACGGCACCGCATGTCCAGACGGGCGGTGAAATAAGCCGACGGCATTCCTCTTCCATTCGAGGATCAGTTGATCGCAAAGTTACATATGTTTTGTTTTTTTACATATGTTATTATCCTGGGAAACAATCTCGGGAGGCAGACATGACAACACCCAGCGCCCTGCAGGGAATCACCGTGCTCGATATGAGCCGAGTCCTTGCAGGTCCCTCATCGACCCAACTTCTCGGCGACCTCGGCGCCGAGGTCATCAAGGTGGAACGGCGCGGCGTCGGGGATGAGACCCGCACCTGGGGGCCGCCCTATATGAAGGACGCCGATGGCAACGATAGTGGCGAAAGCGCCTACTACCTGTCGGCCAACCGCAACAAGCGGTCCGTCACGGTGGACATCGCCAAGCCGGAAGGCGTCGCCCTGATCCGCCGTATGCTGACCAAATCGGATGTTCTGATCGAGAACCTGAAGGTTGGGGGCACGGCGAAATACGGCCTAGGTTATGACGACCTGAAGGCGGATTTCCCCGGCCTCGTTTATTGTTCGATCACCGGCTACGGGCAGACAGGCCCCTACGCGCCGCGCCCCGGATACGACATGATGGCCCAGGGCTTGGGCGGACTGATCAGCATGACCGGCGAGCCCGGGCGGCTTCCGGTCAAGGTGCCGATCGCCGTCAACGACGTGATGACCGGCATGTACGCGGCGGTCGCCATCCTGGCGGCGCTGCGCCATCGGGACGCCACCGGCGAGGGCCAGCACATCGATTTGGGCCTGCTCGATGTTCAGGTCGGCTGGCTCTATAACCAGGGCATGAACTATCTGATTGGCGGCACGATCCCGGAACGCCTGGACACCGCCCACCCCAACACGGTGCCGTACCAGGCGTTCGAGACGAAGGACGGCTTCGTCATCATGGGCGCCAACAACGACGACCAGTTCCGCCGCTTTTGCGACATGGCCGGGGAACCTGAACTGGCCGCTGACCCACGCTTCGCAACCAACCCGGACCGACTCAAGAACCGCGACGTCCTTATCGCCAAGGTGCAGAAAATCATGCATCGGCGGACCAGCGAGGAATGGATCGAAGACCTAAGCGCGGCGAGCCTGCCGGTCTGTCCGATCAACGATCTGGAGCAGGTGTTCGACGACCCCCATGTTCAGGCCCGCGGCATGAAGATTTCCATGCCCCATGGCGCCGCCGGCGGACAGCCGGTAGACATGATCGGCAATCCCATCAAGATGTCGGGAACGCCCGTATCCTACCGCCGCCCGCCGCCGACCCTGGGCGAACATACCGACGAAGTTTTGAGCGACGTGTTCGGCCTGTCGCATGACGAGGTTTCCCGTCTGCGCGCCGACGAAATCATCTAGGAGGAACATTCCATGAGCGTGACAGTCACCTTCGTTGGGTCGGGCGATGCCTTCGGCGCCGGCGGCCGGTTCCAGACCTGCTTCATGGTCGATGCACCGGGCTTTCGCTACGTCATCGACTTCGGCGCCACCAGCCTGACCGCCTTGAACCAACTTGGGATCGACCACACCACCATCGACGCCGTGGTGCTGACCCATATTCACGGCGATCACTGCGGCGGCCTGCCCTTCTTTCTGATGGATTCCATGTTGGGCGCCAAGCGGACAAAGCCCCTGGTGATCGCCGGGCCGCGCGACACCCAGGCCCGCATCGCGGGCATCTGCGAGGCATTGATGCCGGGCATGCACGCCATGTCACCAAAGTTTCAATTGGATTATGTGGAAATGCCGGTCATGCAGGAATCACAGATCGGCCCGTTGACGATCACCCCCTATCCCGCGGCGCATACGGGGGAGACCAATCCCACCAGCCTGCGCACGGAGATCGATGGAAAGGTCGTGTCCTATACGGGCGACAGCGCCTGGACCAAGCACATGCCTGACGTGGCCCGGGACGCGGACCTGTTCATCTGCGAATGCTATTTTTACGGCAAGCCCATCAAGTTTCACATGAACTATCCGGACATCGTCGAGCACCGGAACGACCTGAATCCCAAGCGCATGATCCTGACCCACTTCAGCCGCGAAATGATGCCACACAAGGACGACGTGCCCGAGGAAACGGCCCATGACGGGCTGATCGTCAATCTTTAGGAGAACACAGCAGACATGACCGTACGTATCGCAATCAACGGCTTCGGTCGCATGGGCCGCCTGGCCCTGCGCGCGGCCTGGGGGTTCGACCCCGCCCGTCCGGAAACGCTGCAAGACCCGGACGGCGCCTGGGGCAAAGGCGACATCGACATCGTCCATATAAACGAGCCCGGCGGCACGGCGGAGATGGCGGCACACCTGATGGCTTTCGACAGCGTCCATGGCCGCTGGCCCGTCGCGACACGGGCGGACGGCGATGGCGCCGTCCTCTTCGGCAACCGCCGCATGGGATATTCCAGCGCATCCAAGCCCGCCGAAATCGACTGGGCGGGCCTGGGCGTCGATTTGGTGTTGGACTGTTCCGGCAAGTTCAAGACCCGCGATGCTGTGGCACCCTATTACGCCGCCGGGGTGAAGAAGGTCGTCGTTTCCGCGCCGGTAAAGGGCGACGCCTTGAACATCGTCATGGGCGTCAACGACGATCTCTACGATCCGGATATCCATGATCTTGTGACTGCGGCATCCTGCACCACCAACTGTCTGGCCCCCGTGGTCAAGGTCATCCACGAAGGCATCGGCATCGACCACGGCATGATCACCACCATCCACGACGTGACCAACACGCAGACGGTGATCGACAAGCCCATGAAGGATATGCGCCGCGCCCGATCGGCCCTGGCCAATCTGATCCCGACCTCGACCGGATCGGCCACGGCGATCACCATGATTTTCCCCGAACTGAAGGGCAAACTGGACGGCATCGCCGTGCGGGTGCCGTTGCTTAACGCCTCCATCACCGACTGCGTGTTCGAGGTCGCGCGCAAGACGACGGTGGAAGAGGTCAACAACCTGCTACGCCGGGCCGCGGGCGGACCGCTCGCGGGCATCCTGGCGGTTGAGGACCGACCCCTGGTGTCCAGCGACTTCAAAAGCGACACCCATTCGTCGATCATCGACGCACCGTCGACCATGGTCACGGACGGCACCCAGGTGAAGATCATCGCCTGGTACGACAACGAAATGGGCTATGCCCACCGCCTGTACGAACTGACGGAGAAGGTGGCACGGTCAATCAATTGACCCGCCCTGCCCTGGAGCATCAACCGATGTTGGACGTTCGAAAATACGCCGTCGTCACCGCCGCCTATTGGGGCTTCATGCTCACGGACGGTGCCTTGCGGATGCTCGTGCTGCTGCACTTCCACCGGTTGGGCTATACGCCGTTCGAACTGGCGGTGCTGTTCCTCGCTTATGAATTGATGGGCATCGTCACCAACGCCGGCGGCGGCTGGGTGGCGTCGCGGTTCGGCCTGAAACTGACCCTGACCGGCGGTCTGTTGCTTCAGGTCGCCGCCCTGCTCGCCCTCGCCGCGCTCGACCCTGCTTGGCCGAAGGAACTGTCCGTGCTGTTCGTTCTGGTGGTCCAGGGCCTGTCCGGCGTCGCCAAGGATCTGACCAAGATGAGCTCTAAAAGCGCGCTCAAGTTCGTCGTGCCGGAAAACGAAACCGGCGGGCTTTACCGCTGGGTCGCCCTGTTGACGGGCTCCAAGAACGCCATCAAGGGCCTGGGCTTTTTCATCGGCGCCCTGTTGCTGTCCGTCGCCGGGTTCCAGGGCGGTTTATGGCTGATGGCCGGGTTCCTGGCGGTCATCCTGGCGGGCGCCGCCCTGTCGGTCGAAAAAGGCATGGGCAAAGCCAAGACAAAAGCCAAGTTCACCGAGATTTTTTCCAAGTCGCGGGAGATTAACCTGCTGTCGGCGGCTCGGGTGTTCCTGTTCGGTGCGCGCGACGTGTGGTTCGTGGTCGGCGTGCCGGTGTTCCTGTACGACCAGTTGGGCTGGACCTTCAACCAGGTCGGTGCCTTCATGGCCGCCTGGGTGATCGGCTACGGCTTCGTCCAGGCCATGGCGCCGAAACTAACCTCGCGCTCGGCCGACGGGTTAAGCACCGAAGTCCGCGCCGCACGGGTCTGGCTGGTCCTGCTCTCCCTGACCGTCGTGGCGATCATTGCAGCACTGCGTATCGGTGTGGACCCAACAATTACCATGATCGGCGGCCTCGGTTTGTTCGGGATCGCATTTGCCGTCAATTCCGCCGTGCATTCCTATTTGATCCTGGCGTTGTCGGAAAACGATGGCGTGACCCTGAACGTGGGATTCTACTACGGTGCCAATGCTACCGGCCGCCTGCTCGGCACCTTGATGTCCGGCCTGTCCTATCAATGGGCGGGGATCGACGGATGCCTGATGGTCGCCTTCGCGTTCCTTGTTGCCGCCACGGTCTTCACATCATTCCTCCGCGACAAACGGGCGCTGCACACGGCCTAGAAACAACCGCACCCCTTAGCCCTGCAGCAGAACCGCGGCGCATTTCTCGTCCATGATCAGCGTATTGGCCAGACCGGCGGCCAGGGCCGCGCGCACGATGTCGGCCTTGAACGTGCCGCCGGCCGCAAGGATGACATTGGGGATGCGGCGCAGCGTCTCGAAAGGCACAGACAGGGTGCGGGCGTTGATCTCGTGATCGATCATCCGTCCGTCCGCGCCGATGAAATAATCGCAGATGTTGCCGACCGATCCCGCCCGTTTAAGGTCCGCCACCTGATCGTGGGTCAGCACCCCGTAATCCACCATCTTGGTCTTGGGCGACAGATCGACCGCAGAAATCAGCGTCGCCTGGCACTGTCCGGCAATATCATAAATTCGGCGAACCGGCTCGCTCTCGGCGAAGGTCGCCCGGGCGGCCGCCGTTTCCGCGATCATCGGTGCGGTCATGTAATAACAGCCCGCACCCAGCACGCGCGCGAACGCGGCGGCGTTGTCATAGGGGTTGATGGCACCGCTTTGCGACAGGCCGCCGGACAGGGACACGACGGTGTTCGCCGCCCCTTCGCGGGGAATCAGGCTGAAGCCGGCAGCATGGATCGTCGCCCCCCAGCCGAGCCCCAGGAAGGCATCGGGCGCCAGCACGCCGGACAGGTATTGCCCGGCGGCCAGCCCGACCACCCGGCGCACGTCGTCCTCGTCGGCGGGCGCCGGCACGACCACGGCATCGCGCAGGCCGAACCGCTCGCGCAGCGCGTTCTCGGCTTCCAGGCAGGGCGCCAGCGGCAGGTCCAGGGTGACCCGGACAGCGCCCTCGCGGCGGGCATCGTTGATGACACGGTTCACGGTCGCCCGGTTGAGCCCGACACGGTCGGCCACCTCCTGCTGGGTTTGTCCCTCGCGGAAATGATACCAGCAGATGCGCGCCGCGAGTGCCGGATCAATGGCGGCGGGGCGGGTGCCGGAAGCGCCGTTCTTTTTCTGTTTTGCCATGGCCTATCCTAACCTCCCGCAGGACGCCATGCGAGCCACGATGACAGATGTCGCATCGCAATGGACGCGCCATACACAGTTAATTCCTCTCGATCAAACCTACCCATCGCGATCACCGGCGGGGATCGATATCAAGGCACAACCTTTTGCCGTAATTAGGAGTATTTTCATAATTATATACTTGAGGCTGTAGGTGCTTTTCCTTGCAGTGCTGGCAGACGCCTTTCATACAGCCGATCTGATCCCCAGATATATCGTTCACATATTTCTATTTGTCCCGGGGCGGGGCGCGTGATCGACTGAAGCCCCTTGCAATCCCCGGAGCCCATCGCCATGCCCAGCCTCATTGCCGACACCCCCACCACCGACAACCCCGTCGGCCATGACGTCGCACAAGAAGCGCGAGAGGTGTTGGAGGTGCTGGATGCCGGCGGCATCGCGATCATCCCGCTGAACGTGGCCTATGCCATTCTGGCCCGGACGGAGCCCGCGATCCGGCGCATCTTCGAGGTCAAGAAACGCAGCTATGACAAACCTTCGGGCATGTTCGGCTGTGCTGCCGCTTCGGCCGATCTGCATATTCTGGACGACCGGGCCCAGGAGATCCGCCGTGCCCTGATCGAGGACGCCGGCCTGCCCTTTTCCATCGTCGCAGATTACCGGCAAGACCATGCCCTGTTGAACGGCGTCGCCCCCTTCGTGCTGGAAACCTCGACCAAGGGGCCGACCATGGACATGCTGCTGAACGCCGGGCCGCTGCACAACGCCTTGGCCGAATTAAGCCACCGCGAAGGCAAGCCCGTGTTCGGGTCCAGCGCCAATCAGTCGCTTTCAGGGTCCAAATACACGGTCGCCGATATCGAGCCCGAGGTCGTGGCCGCCGCCGATATCGTGATCGACCACGGGCGCTGCCGTGACGCCAACGATCAGGGCCTGTCGTCCACCATCATCGATTTCCGGGATTATTCCGTGGTGCGGGCTGGCTGCCGGTTCGATGAAATCACGGCCTTTCTGAAAGACCGCTTCGGGCTGACATTGCCGGCCTAGACGGCCCCGTTCGTTACGCGGCGTCACTTACACAGGCGTCGAAATCGCCGGTCACCGCCCCCCGCGTCAGGGGCAGGCAGCTTGCGGGGAAATCCTGGCGGAACGTCCCGCCCCCTTCACGCACCCGATCAATGAACCGTTCCAGCTGCGTCATGGCCCCCGTCGGCAGGTCGTGGATGACGACCAGCGCATGATCCAGCGGCGCCATCAGGTCCATGGCAGTGTCGACCCATTGGTCCGGTTCCGCCCAGTCGCGGGGGATCACGTTCCACAGCACACAGGTATAGGCATTGGCTTGCAGATGGTCCGCCACGGGCCGCGACAACAAGTGCGGGCCCAGCGCCCCGCCGCCGCCGAACGGGCGGAAGAACTTGTCGCCATGGGCAAGATCGCCGATCAAAGCCTCGGTGCGGCCGATTTCGGCTTCGGGCACGTCCGCGCCCGGCAACCGGCCCAGGGGGGTCTCGTGGGTGTAGGTATGGTTGCCGATCCAATGGCCTGCGTCATGGGCTCGTTCGGCCAGCTTGCGTCGGGCCGGGTCGGCGATCTTATGGCCCAGCACGAAAAACGTCGCGGGCACATCCGTTTTGGCCAGCACGTCCAGCACGCCTGGCGTCACATCCGGCTCGGGCCCGTTGTCGAAGGTCAGGGTTACGTCGCGCATGGGAAAGCCTAGCGGAGAGTGCCGACCTAGCACAACGCCGCGCAGGCGCGCTGGATGCGCTCGCAGGCCTGGGTCAGTTCCTCGACCGCCGCCGCATAGGAAATGCGGAAATAGGGCGATACGCCGTAAGCCCCGCCATGCACCGTGGCAACGCCCTCCGTCTCCAGCAGGTACATGACGAAATCCCGGTCGTTTTCAATCATCTGGCCGGAGGGCGTGGTCTTACCGATCACGCCCGCGCAGCTGGGGTAAACATAGAACGCGCCCTTGGGCACGGGGCAGGAAATGCCCGGCGCCTGGTTGAGCATGGAAACCACCAGGTCACGCCGGTCCTCGAACGAATTGGAGCGGTCCTTCACATAGTCCTGCGGACCGTTCAGGGCCTCGACCGCGGCCGCCTGGCTGATCGAGGCAGCGCCCACGGTGACCAGCGACTGCAGCTTGGTCATCTGGGCGATCATGTTGCGGTGCGCCCCCGCATAACCGACGCGCCAGCCGGTCATGGCATAGGCCTTGGACACGCCGTTGACCGTGACCGTGCGGTCGCGCAACTTGGGCTCGACCTTGGCGATGGTCGCGAATTTCAGGCCGTCGAAGGCGATGTGCTCGTAAATATCGTCGGCGATGATGCCGACGCGGGGATGGTCCAGCAAAACATCGGCCAGGGCGCGTAGATCGGATTCTTCGTATACCGCCCCTGTCGGATTGTTCGGCGAATTCAGCAACAGCCAGCGGGTTTTCGGCGTGATCGCCTGGGCCAGTTGCTCCGCCGTCAGCTTGAAATCCTGATCCTCGGCGCAGGGCACCACCACCGGCAGGCCGCCCGCGAATTTGATCATGTCGATATAGGCCACGTAATAGGGGGCGGGCAGGATGACCTCGTCCCCGTCGTCGGTTCCGGCGGTGAAGGCGTTGAAGATCACCTGCTTGGCGCCGTTGCCGACGATGATCTCATCCCGCGCATAGTCCAGCCCGTTGTCGCGCTTGAATTTGGCGATGATTGCATCTTTCAGCTCGTTCGTGCCCGTGATCGGGGTATAGGCCGTCTGCCCGGCGAGGGCCGCTTTGTGCGCCGCCTCGGTCACATGGTCGGGCGTGGGGAAATCGGGCTGGCCGGACGACAGCGAGATGATGTCTCGCCCCTGTTCCTTCATTTCGCGCGCACGCTGCGTCATCACGGCGGAGGGCGAGGTTTCGATGCGGCCCATGCGGGCCGCGAAGTCAAATTCAGTGGTGTCGGAAGACGGCATGGAGAGTTCCTGTGGAATAACGTTTATGGACGGCAGGTTTCCGCCATTCATGGCCCCTTCCCCGCCGTGGGTCAAGAACCGGCGCGCACCGCCCCCGCTTCACTTAAGCCGCCCAGGCCACGGACCAGTTCCGCAATCTCGGCAACGCCCGCGCCCGTCTTCATATTGGTGAACACGAAGGGCCGGTCGCCGCGCATGCGTTTGGCATCCCTGTCCATGACAGCAAGGTCCGCACCCACCAGGGGTGCCAAGTCCGTCTTGTTGATAACCAACAGGTCCGAGCGCGTGATGCCCGGCCCGCCCTTGCGGGGAATTTCCTCGCCGGCGGAAACGTCGATCACATAGATCGTGATGTCCGCCAGTTCGGGCGAGAATGTCGCCGCCAGATTGTCGCCGCCGGATTCAATCAAAATCAGGTCCAGGCCCGGAAAGGTGTCGCGCATGGCGGCCACGGCAGCCAGGTTGATGGACGCATCCTCGCGGATCGCCGTATGCGGACAGCCACCCGTTTCCACGCCCATGATGCGTTCCGGCGGCAGAGCGCCGCGCCGGGTCAGGGCCTCGGCGTCTTCCTTGGTATAGATATCGTTGGTGATGGCGCAAATCTCATGCTTGTCGCGGAAAGCGCGGCAGAGCTGTTCCATCAAGGCGGTCTTGCCGGACCCGACGGGCCCGCCGATGCCGACACGTAAGGGTCCGTGGGGGGAGCCGTCCTGTGATGAATTGGTCATGATCTGAAAAGCCTCGTGTATTGGGTTTCGTGGCGCATGGACGCCACGTCGGAAAGAAAGGCACAGCCGCCGAGGTCATGAAGGTCCGCCGTCATCGCCGCATCGGCGATGCGCGCGACGTCATCTTCCAGCCCCGCCAGAACGCGCTGCCCATCGGTCTGGCCCAAGGGGATCAGGCGCACGCCCGCGGAAATCAGATTGGCGGCCACGGCATGAACAAAGGCATGCAGCGCCGTGCCAAGCGGCACGCCATGACCCGCCGCCGCCCAAGTCACGGCAATCGGATAAGCAACGTCGCCGGAAATCAAATCGGGGTCATCCCCGTCCCAGGGCCAGCTGGCCCGTGTGGCCATAAGGAAAGCATTGCCCTGGGCCGTGGTTTCCAGCCGCCGTTCCGACGACGGCGCCAAGGCCACGGCAAGGTCGTTCACATCTTTCAGGGTTTCCAAGTCACCGGCATCAGCGGCGCGCCACGCCTGGACGAACAACACCGCATCGGTCCACCCACCGCCGTGAGCCAGCAGATCGCGGAGCCAGCGGGCAAGCGTGTCGCGGTCGGTCACCGTGCCGTCCTCGACCGCCCATTCGATGCCGTGAGAATAGGCGAAGGCGCCGACGGGAAAGCTTGGCGACAGCCAGGCCAGCAGACGGTAGAGAGACGCGCTATCCATGGGAATGCTCATGATGATGCCCATGCTCTCCATGATCGTGACCATGGGTGCGGCCATGGCCGTAGGCGCCGCCTTCGGGATTGAAGGGTGCGTTAATTTCGGCAACCCGCGCGCCCAGACCTTCGAGCATGTTGGCGATCACATGATCGCGCCGGATGCGCAACCGATCCCCCAGCAGTTCCGTCGGCAGATGCCGGTTGCCCAAATGCCAGGCGACGCGCACCAGATGGTCCGGACTGTCACAGGTCACTTCCAGCAGGGGTTCTTCCGCCGCCATCACGGTGACAAGCCGGCCGTCCTCCAGCAACAGCCCGTCGCCGTCGGCAAGGGCCTCGGCCTCGGCCAGGTCCAACAGGAATTGCAGCCCGCCCGCACCGGTCATGGCCATGCGGCGGCGATGGCGGCCATCGAAATCCAGCACCACCGTATCGGCGGCGGTGCCGGTCCAATCCCCTTTCCGCTTGAGCGCCGTTGCCCGAAGCATCGCCTGTCTCCCTAGAACAAGAAATACCGCTGCGCCATGGGCAGCACGTCCGCCGGCTCGCAGGTCAAAAGTTCGCCGTCGGCGCGGACTTCATAGGTTTCGGGATCGACCTCGACCTTGGGCGTGGCGTCGTTGAGGATCATGGATTTCTTGGTGATCCCACCCCGGGTGTTGGAGACGGCAAGAAGCTCCTTATCCACGCCCAGGGTTTCACCGATGCCATCGTCGAGTGCCGCCTGGCTGACGAAGGTCACGCCCGACGCCGCCATGGACTTCCCGAACGCCCCGAACATGGGCCGGTAGTGGACGGGCTGCGGCGTCGGGATGGAGGCGTTGGGGTCGCCCATCTGGGCCGCCGCGATGGTCCCGCCGATCAGCACCATGTCGGGTTTGACCCCGAAGAACGCAGGCGACCACAGGCAAAGGTCGGCCCGCTTGCCGACCTCGACCGAGCCCACATGCTTGGACAGCCCGTGGGCGATGGCCGCATTGATGGTGTATTTGGCGATATAGCGTTTGACGCGCAGGTTGTCGTTATCCCCGCTTTCACCCGACAAGCGCCCGCGCTGGCGCTTCATCTTGTCGGCGGTCTGCCAGGTGCGGATCAGCACCTCGCCGACCCGGCCCATGGCCTGACTGTCCGACGCGATGATCGAGAACGCGCCCAGGTCGTGCAGGATATCTTCCGCCGCGATGGTTTCCTTGCGGATGCGGCTTTCGGCGAAGGCGACATCTTCCGGAATGTTGCTGTCCAGGTGATGGCAGACCATCAGCATATCCAGGTGTTCTTCCAGAGTGTTCACGGTGTAGGGCCGGGTCGGGTTGGTCGACGACGGAATGACATTCATCTCGCCACAAACCTTGATGATGTCGGGCGCATGGCCGCCGCCCGCACCCTCGGTATGAAACGCGTGGATGGTGCGGCCCTTGAAAGCGGCAACGGTGTTTTCCACAAAGCCGGACTCGTTGAGCGTGTCCGTATGGATCATGACCTGCACGTCCATGTCGTCGGCCACACCCAGGCAGCAGTCGATGGCGCCGGGGGTGGTGCCCCAGTCTTCGTGCAGCTTCAGCGCACATGCCCCGCCCCGGACCTGTTCGATCAGGGCCGCCGGCTGGGCCGCATTGCCCTTGCCGGCGAAGGCCAGGTTCATGGGTAGGCCGTCGGCCCCTGGATCATGCGTCCGATGTGCCAGGGGCCGGGGGTGCAGGTGGTGGCATTGGTGCCGGTCGCGGGGCCCGTGCCGCCGCCCAGCATGGTGGTCACACCCGACATCAGAGCCTCGTCCACCTGCTGCGGGCAGATGAAATGGATGTGCACGTCCAACCCGCCGGCCGTCAGGATCTTTCCCTCGCCGGCGATGGCCTCCGTGCCCGGGCCGACGACAATGTCGACGTTCGGCTGGGTGTCCGGATTGCCGGCCTTGCCGATGGCGACGATGCGCCCGCCCGATAGGCCCACATCGGCCTTGACGATGCCCCAATGATCGACGATCAGCGCGTTGGTGATGACGGTATCGACGGCACCCTCGGCGCGCGTCGCCTGGGACTGGCCCATGCCGTCGCGGATCATCTTGCCGCCGCCGAATTTGACCTCTTCGCCGTAGGTGGTGAAATCCTTTTCGACCTCGATGAACAGCTCCGTATCGGCCAGGCGCACCTTATCCCCCACGGTGGGGCCGAACATGTCCGCATAGGCGGCGCGATTGATTTTTGCCGGCATCAGCTTGCCCCCCCGTCAAGGTCGCCCATAACTTTCTGATTGAAACCGTACACCCGGCGCGCCCCCAAAAGCGGCACCAAGGTCACGTCGCGGGATTGGCCCGGCTCAAACCGCACGGCCGTGCCGGATGCGATATCAAGGCGCATGCCGCGCGTTTTTTCGCGCTCGAAGTCCAACGCCGAATTGGTTTCATAAAAATGATAGTGGCTGCCGACCTGAACCGGGCGGTCGCCCGTGTTGGCGACGGTCACGGTAACCGTCGGCTGGCCTGCGTTCAATTCGATCTCGCCCGGTGCGGCGATGATTTCACCTGGGATCATGGCGCCCTCCTTCAGCGGATCGGGTTGTGGACGGTGACCAGTTTGGTCCCGTCGGGAAAGGTCGCTTCGACCTGCACGTCGTGAATCATCTCGGGGATGCCTTCCATGACCTGATCGCGGGTGATGACCTTGGCCCCTGCTTCCATCAGATCGGCGACCGTGCGCCCGTCGCGGGCCCCTTCGACCACGAAGTCGGAAATCAATGCGATGGCTTCCGGGTGGTTCAGCTTGACCCCCCGTTCCAAGCGCCGTCTGGCGACCATGGCCGCCGTCGCGATCAGCAGCTTGTCTTTCTCCCTGGGTGTCAGGTTCATGGACGTCCTCCCTTCCGTCTTCTTTGACGTTTACAACTTACAAATGCCAGACGCGGGGCAGCCCCCGCCCGGCCAGCATGGATAACAGCGGCACCAGATGGCCCCGCAATTCCCGTGTGTCCCTTGCTATCAGGCGGCACACCAGCACATCGTCCAAGGCGCTTGCCCCCGCCGACGGCAGGGCCGCCAATGCGTCGCGTGAATCAGCAAGGCAGCCCGCCGCCCCCGGTGCGGCCAGAACCACCGTTGCCACGGCCTTCATGCCATCCATCACCGCCGGACCCGCCGCGATGCCGTCGATATCGCCTTCCAGACGGGCCGCGTCGGCAAAAATCAGTTTTCCATCGCGGCGGATGCGCCATGAATCGCGGAACGTTCCCGTCCCAACCGTCTCGCCCGAGGCAACACGCCCCAGGACCAGAGCCTCGACCGCCAGAAAAGATGCATCGCCCTGCAGGTCGACCGAAAGCGCGCGGTCGAGCGCCCCGCCATCGAACAGAATGGTTTCCTGGGGCAGCCAATGAAGCGAACCCCCCGCCCCGGCCGACAGGGTTGTTGAAACGCGAGCCGTGCCTTGGGCCGCGCGATAAACCCGCTCGCAGGCCTGGCTGGTCAGGGTCAGCTGCGCACCGGCGCCGCAGACGGCTTCCGTTTCCACCACGTCGCCGCCTGTCAGGCCGCCCGCCGTGTTCAGCAGCACGGCCTCGATCCCCGATCCGTCATACACTCGGGGCAGGCGCAGCTTGGCACAGCCGTCCTGATACAGATCGGTCAAGCGGGTGCGATCACCATCGGACCGGACTTCGATCCGGGCCCGTCCGCGCGCGCGCTGAAGGGAAGGGGTCTTGTTTGGCCGGTCAGACGGTGAGGTGCCGTCGTACATCGTCCGCGTCCAACTCGCTCTTGTCGCCGGCAACGATGACCTCGCCCCGGTCCATGACCGCGATGGCGTCGGCCAATTCGTGGGCGAAATCAAAATACTGTTCAACCAGCAGGATCGCCATTTCGCCTTTGTCGCGCAAGTGCGAAACAGCGTTCTTCACCGTCTTGTTGGTCCCGTTGTTGGTTTCCTTGGGCGGTGTGTCGTAGACCCGGAAGTCGCTTTTCTCGTCGGTCTTGTTCGCCCGGTCGCGCAGGAATTTGATGGCCCCGCCGATGTCCTTGATGATCGACGGCTGAATGCCCTCCGTCGGCTCGTCCAGAACCAACAGGCGCGGGCGTGTCACCAGGGCCCGGCCGATGGCAAGCTGCTGCTGCTGGCCGCCGGACAAATCCCCACCCCGGCGTTTGAGCATGTCCTTCAAAACCGGGAACAGTTCGAACACCTCGTCGGGAATAAACCGCATCTTGGACGGCAGACCGGCGAACCCGGTTTCCAGGTTTTCCTGCACGGACAGCAAGGGAAAGATTTCGCGACCCTGGGGCACATAGGCGATGCCCTTGCGCGCCCGGTCATAGGGCTGCAGCCCGTTGATCGAGGAATCATCCCACAGGATATCGCCGTTTGCGATGGGATGATGGCCGACGATGGCGCGCAACAGTGAGGTCTTACCGACCCCGTTGCGCCCCAGGACACAGGTCACCTTGCCGATTTCGGCCGTCATGCTGACCCCGCGCAGGGCCTGGGCGGCGCCATAGAAAAGATCGACGTTCTGAACGGTAAGCATCTCTCTCCCCTCCTCTAGCGGCCCAGATAGACTTCGATGACGCGCTCGTCGGCGCTGACGTAATCAAGGGTGCCCTCGGCGATGGCCGACCCTTCGTGCAGCACCGTGACCTGAACGTCCAAATCGCGCACGAAGGTCATGTCGTGTTCGACCACGACGACCGAATGGCGTTGCGCGATATCGCGCAACAGGCGCGCGGTTTCTTCCGTTTCCGCGTCGGTCATCCCGGCGACCGGCTCGTCCACCAAAAGAAGCTTGGGATCCTGGGCCAACAACATGCCGATCTCGAGCCATTGTTTCTGCCCATGGGACAGATTGGCCGACATTTCATCCCGCACATGGCCCAGACGGGTGATCTCGAGAATATCCTCGATCTCCTGGTTATCCTTGGCGGACATGGCATGGAACAGGGTGTCCCAGGCCCGCCGCCCGGATTTCAGCGCCAACAGAAGGTTGTCCCAGACCGTGTGATTTTCGAACACGGTCGGTTTTTGGAACTTGCGCCCAATGCCGAGCGACGCGATCTGTGCTTCGTCCATGCGGGTCAGGTTGACCGTTTCGTCGAACAAAACGCGGCCGTTGTCGGGCTTCGTCTTACCGGTGATGACGTCCATCATGGTGGTCTTGCCGGCCCCGTTGGGCCCGATGATGGCGCGCATTTCGCCCGGTTTGACCGTCAACGACAGATCACGGAGCGCCCGGAAGCCGTCGAACGAGACGTTGACGTTTTCCAGATAAAGGATGGAGCTTTTCGATGACATGGCCTTAATCCCCTTCCTGCGGCTGGGGTGCGGCGCCGGCATCCTTGGCCGCGCGGCGTTTGGTCTTCCACGCGTCGTAGGTTCCGACGATGCCCTTGGGCAGGAACAGGGTCACGGCGATGAACAGCCCGCCCAGGGCGAACAGCCAAAATTCCGGCAGGATGCCCGTGAACATGGTCTTGCCGAAGTTGACCAGAACCGCGCCGATGGTCGCCCCCACCAGGGTGCCCCGGCCGCCGACGGCGACCCAGACCACGACCTCGATTGAATTGGCGGGCGTGAACTCGCTGGGATTGATGATCCCCACCTGGGGCACATAAAGGGCCCCTGCCACACCGGCCATGCAGGCCGACAGGGTCCAGACCAGAAGCTTGTAGTTTTCAGGCCGGTAGCCCAGAAAGCGCGTTCGGCTTTCCGCGTCGCGCACGGCGATCAGGACCTTGCCGAACTTGGAATTGACCAGCGCCTTGCAGATGATGAAGCCGACCGCCAAGGCAATCGCCGAGGCCATCAACAGGCCCACGCGGGTCGTGTCCGCCTGCACGTCGAATCCCAGGATGTCCTTGAAATCGGTCAGGCCGTTGTTGCCGCCGAAGCCCATGTCGTTGCGGAAAAAGGCCAGCATCAGGGCAAAGGTCAGGGCCTGGGTGATGATCGAAAGATAGACCCCCGTAACCCTGGACCTGAAGGCGAACCAGCCGAACACGAAGGCCAGCACGCCCGGCACGGCCAGAACCATCAGGGCCGCGAACCAGAACTGGTCGAAGCCGTACCAGAACCAGGGCAGTTCCTTGTAATTCAGGAACACCATGAAATCGGGCAGGACCGGATCGCCGTACACACCCCGCGTGCCGATCTGGCGCATCAGGTACATGCCCATGGCGTATCCGCCGAGCGAGAAGAACGCCGCATGACCCAGCGACAGCACGCCGCAGAAACCCCAGACCAGATCGACGGAAAGAGCGAGCAGCGCATAGCACAGGTATTTCCCCAGCAAGGCCACCGTGTAGGACGAGATATGAAGGGCATCGCCCGGCTGCGTGACCAGGCTGAGCACGGAAACACCGCCTGCGATCAGGAACAGCAGGACCAGGAAGATCACCGTGCGGCGGTCGAACCCGCCCTGGATAAGGCGCATGGTCATCATGTCTCGATCGCCCGGCCCTTGAGGGCGAACAGCCCCCGTGGACGCTTCTGAATGAACAGGATGATGAAGACCAGAACCAGGACCTTGCCCAGGACGGCGCCTGCGTAAGGTTCCAGGAACTTGTTGGCGACGCCCAGCGTCATGGCCCCCACCAGGGTGCCCCACAGGTTACCGACCCCGCCGAACACCACGACCATGAAGCTGTCGATGATGTAGCTTTGGCCCAGATTGGGGCTGACGTTGTCGATCTGGCTGAGCGCCACCCCGGCGATCCCGGCAATGCCGGAGCCAAGGCCAAAGGTGGCAGCATCGACCCAACTGGTACGGATGCCCATGGCGCCGGCCATGCGGCGGTTCTGGGTCACGGCCCGCATCTGCAGGCCCATCGGGGTCTTCTTCAACAGCGCCATCAGGGCGAACAGCACGACCAGCGAGAACACGATGATCCACAGCCGGTTGTAGGTAATGGTCAAATGTCCGATTTCAAAGGCGCCCGACATGAATGCAGGCGCACCCACTTCGCGGTTGGTCGGCCCGAAGATGGTCCGCACGGTCTGCTGCAGGGCGAGGCTTAGCCCCCAGGTCGCCAGCAAGGTTTCCAACGGCCGGCCGTAAAGGAACCGGATGATGCAGCGTTCCACGGCGATGCCGACGGCACCGGCGACCATGAAGGCCAGAGGAATAGAAATCAGCAGGGAATAATCGAACAGGCCGGGCATGGAGGTTCGGATGACCTCCTGCACCATGAAGGTGACGTAAGCCCCGATCATGACCATTTCGCCGTGCGCCATGTTGATCACGCCCATGACGCCGAAGGTGATGGCAAGGCCGATGGCGGCGAGCAACAGGACAGAGCCCAGGCTGAGGCCGTACCAGATGTTCTGCGCGGCTCCCCAAAGCTCCAAATTCTGGCGGATCGATTTGGCGGCGGCCTCGGCCGCGGCCTTCACGGCACCTTCCGACTGGGCCGCGGTCGCGATCACGACCGAAAGCGCATCACGGTCGCCGCGGTCTTCGATCAGTTTCAGGGCCGCCAGCTTGTCGGCTTCGGGCACGTCGGATTTCAACTGAACGGCGGCCCGGGCCTGACGCAACAACGATTTCACGCTGTCGTCGGTTTCTTTCAGGATCGCCGCCTCAAGGGGCTCTAAAGCGTCCGGGTCCTGGGATTTGAAAATCGCCGCCGCCGCCTTAAGCCGGACCTTCGCGTCCTTCGACATAAGCGTCAGCCCGCCGAGTGCTGCCTTCAACACGCGGCGAAGACGGTTATTCACGCGGATTTTCTTGACGGCACCGCGGCTGACCTTGCCGGCGTCCTCGCCCGTCAGGGGATCGCGCAAGGCATAACCGCCGCTTGCTTTATCTGTCAGAAAAACTTTTTTGTCGGACTTGCGGAAATAAAGGTCCCCCGCCAGGAGGGCCTGAAGCGCCGGGACGACGCGGTCGTCGCCGGTTTCCGCCAAAGCCTGAATCTGTTTGGCCGTCTGCGAGAAACCGCCCGAGGCCAGAGCATCGATCTTGGCCCGAAGGTCTTCATCCGAAGCCTGGGCCGTGCCCAGGGGAAGAAGCCATGCGAAGGCCAGGATGAGCAGAAATGTTCTTGTGATACGCGCCATGTACCTGCCGCCGTTGCCAGGTTGATTGCGGGAATGTTCGGAGAGTTGGGGGGCGGGGTGCGGACCCCGCCCGCCCGTGTGGTCTGTCTGTGTCAAGTCTGCGACCTGGATCTAATCACGAACCCTTGCCGCTGCACTTGCCGGTCTTGACGTTGAAGTTGCCGCAGGCCATGGGCTTGCGCCAATCGGAGATCAGGTCCTTGGAACCCGGCAGGAAATCGGACCAGGCATCACCCGGCACCAGGCCCGGCGTTTCGGACACGGTTTCGAACTGGCCATTGGCCTGAATCTCGCCGATCAGAACCGGCTTGGTGATGTGGTGGTTCGGCATCATCGCGGAATAGCCGCCCGTCAGGTTGGGAACGGTCACACCGACGATGGCGTCGATCACGGCATCGGGTTTGGTCGTGCCGGCGATCTCGGCCGCTTTGACCCACATGTTGAAGCCGATGTAATGGGCTTCCATGGGATCGTTGGTCACACGCTTGTCGTTCTTGATGAAGGACTTCCAAGTCTTGATGAACTTGGCGTTTTCCGGCGTATCGGCGGACATGAAGTAGTTCCATGCGGCCAGGTGACCGACCAGGGGACCCGTGTCCAGACCGGCCAGTTCTTCTTCACCGACGGAGAACGCGACGACCGGAATGTCTTCGGCCTTGATGCCCTGGTTGGCCAGTTCCTTGTAGAACGGCACGTTGGCATCGCCATTGATGGTCGATACCACGGCGGTCTTCTTGCCGGCGGAACCGAACTTCTTGATGTCGGCGACGATCGTCTGCCAATCGGAATGACCGAACGGTGTGTAGTTGATCATGATGTCGTCGGCGGCTACGCCCAGCTGTTCCTTGAGATAGGTTTCAAGAATCTTGTTGGTCGTGCGCGGATAGACATAGTCGGTCCCGGCCAGGACCCAGCGTTCCACGCCTTCGGCTTCCTTCAGGTAGTCGACGGCGGGAATGGCCTGCTGGTTCGGCGCGGCACCCGTGTAGAATACGTTCTTCTGGCTTTCTTCGCCTTCGTACTGGACCGGATAGAACAGAACCGAATTCAGTTCCTCGAACACCGGCAGGACGGATTTACGCGACACCGACGTCCAGCAGCCGAACACGACGTCGACCTTCTTGACTTCGATCAGCTCGCGCGCCTTTTCAGCGAACAGCGGCCAGTTGGATGCGGGGTCGACGACGACGGCTTCAAGCTTCTTGCCGAGCACGCCGCCCTTCTTGTTCTGCTCTTCGATCAGCATCAACATGACGTCTTTCAGCGTGGTTTCGCTGATCGCCATGGTGCCCGAGAGCGAATGAAGGATGCCGACCTTGATGGTATCGGCGGCCTGCGCCACGGTCGTGGTCATCGCGGCTGCGGTCAGCGCGATGGCCGCCACTGCCCCCCGGAAATACGTTTTCATGTTATCGCCTCCAATAAGGAATTGTTGCTGCGTTGCGGCAAGGTAATGGCAATTGGCGTGCCAGAATTTCAGAACGCCCTCCGGGGATAATTAAATTTAATTATTTCAATGGACTACCTTCTCTCAATCAAACTGCATCCGGCCCTCATACCGCCTCCAATAAGATTAAATGTTATGCAAAATAACGTTTTTGCATATTTTTTAACCACATTAACTTCAGGCCAGGTCCGAGCATTTTCGCAAATGCCACATGGCTGGTTTTGCTCCGTGTTCATCAGCCAGAACGCCACGGGTCACCCGGTTTCCGCGATCCAGCAAAGGGACAATGGATGGACATCGGCCCGGCAGCAGACTTAAATCAAGCGAAGCTGTTTCTATAATCCGCCCAAGCCCAACGCCGGGAACCCGCCATGATCGATGCCGACGACTTCCTGACCCCGCTGCGCGCGCAGGGCTATGACTTCTTTACCGGGGTGCCCTGTTCGTTCCTGACCCCGCTGATCAACAAGGTCGTCGGCGGGGCATCCGGCGGCGGCAATGCGCGGCTCGACTACGTCCCGGCCGCCAGCGAGGGCGAGGCCGTGGCCATCGCATCCGGTGCTTGGCTGGCCGGGCGCGAAACGGTGGTGATGTTTCAGAATTCCGGCCTGGGCAACGCGGTCAATCCGCTGACGTCGCTCAACCATCCGTTCCGCATCCCGTCCCTGGTGATCACCACCTGGCGCGGCGGGCCGGGACTTTCGGACGAACCCCAGCACGAGGTCATGGGCGAAATCACACCGGACCTGTTGGACGTGATCCGCATCCCTCATCTGCCTTTCCCGGCGGAGAAGGACGCCGTCGCCCCGGCATTGAAGGCCGCCACGGACTACATGAGTAAAGAAGCCCTGCCCTTCGCCTTGATCATGGAAAAAGGCAGCGTGAAGGACGACGGTTTGAACGCCATTGCCTTGCCGGTCCCCGACATGGGCCCGGTGCACGATCTGTTCACCGGCGGGAACCTTCCGGGGCGCATGCGGTCGATGGAAGCCGTGCTGGCGGTTCTACCGGAAGACGCCGGGATCATCGCCACCACGGGCAAATGCGGGCGCGAATTGTTCACCATCGAGGACCGCAAGCAGCATCTCTACCAGGTCGGCTCCATGGGCGGGGCCGCCGGCATGGGGCTGGGAGCGGCGCTTAACGTCACCGCGCCCATCGTGGTGTTCGACGGCGACGGGGCGGCGCTGATGAAACTGGGGTCCATGGCGACCATCGGGTCGATGGCGCCCAAGAACCTGATCCATATGGTGTTCGACAACGGGACCTACGATTCCACGGGCGGCCAGCCGACCACGGCCCCCGCCGTGCGTTTCGCCCGCGTCGCCCAGGCCTGCGGTTACGCCGCAGGGTGGGAAGCCGATGACCTTGCCGGCCTGAAACAAGCGGTCGAAGGAGCACTTAAAACCCCCGGTCCTCATTTGATCCATATGAAGATCGCACCCGGTTCCATGAAAGAACTGGGCCGTCCGTCCGTGACCCCGACCGATGTCGCGCGCCGTTTTCGCGATTTTCTGACCCCTTATCGTATCGAAGCATAGCCCCCTGGGCATTTTGGCAGCATGTCGGACCGGCACAAATTGGCCCGGTTCTTGCTTTAATTCGCATATACACTCACCGAACGAATTGGCGAAGCCATGCATCAAGCGATCGAAGCCATTCATATGGCCAGGGAACAACGCCTTGAAATAAAAGAGGTTTATCGCCCTGTCTGCCGTGATATTGCACAGAATGTGGATGCCAACCGTGTCAGCATCTGGTTCTTTTCCGAAGCCAGGGACAACATTCAGTGTCAGTGTTTTTTCGATTCTGACACGGATACCTTCCTGCACGGCCAAATTCTGACCGCCGAGGACCATCCCGCCTATTTCAAAACCATATTGACGGAACAATTCATCGTCGCCCCCAACGCGCGCACCCATCCCGCCACGCGCGACTTCACGGAATCCTATTTCATGCCGAACGGGATCGTCTCCCTGCTCGACCATATCATTCATCGGCGCTACGAGCCCGTGGGCGTCATTTGCTGCGAAAACGCGCATGAGCCGCGGGATTGGTCGGAACAGGACCAGTCCTACCTTTTGCAGGTCGCGACGCTACTTTCGTTCGGCCTGGCGGCCTAGCCCCCAGGTTCCGTCCCTGGCACAGAGGCTGCGTCCTGCGCCTGTTCATGGGCCAGCCCTTTGTAAAGGCTGATGCACATGAACAGAAGAATCACGGAAAACGGCAGACCGACACAGATCGCCGCCGCCTGAAGCGCACCCAATGCATCCGCGCCACCGCCGAACAACAGGGCCGCCGCGACCACGCCTTCGATCACGGCCCAGAAAATCCGCTGCGGCACGGGCGCGTCCAACTTGCCGCCGGCGGTGATGCTGTCGATCACCAACGAGCCCGAATCCGATGAGGTGATGAAAAACACCAGTACCAGCGAGATCGCCACGAAAGACGTGATCGCTTCAAGCGGCAGATTGGCCAGCATCTGGAACATGGCAAGGGATACGTCTTCAAGGCCGTCGGCCAGGGCACCCATATCGGCCTCGACCTGATACAGGGCCGATCCGCCGAACACGGCCATCCAGACCAGCGTCACCACCGTCGGTACCAGCAACACGGCGGTCAGGAATTCCCGCACGGTACGCCCGCGGGACACACGGGCAATGAACATGCCGACGAAGGGCGACCAGGAAATCCACCAAGCCCAGTAGAACACCGTCCAACCGTGGAAAAACTTTTCGTCCTCGCGGCCGACCCAGCTGGAAAGCGGCACGATGGATTTGGCATAGCTGCTGCCTGTCTCCCAGATGCTGGCAAAAATCGCGCCCGTGGGGCCGACCACGAACACGAACGCCAACAGCAATGCCGCCATGGCCATGTTGATGTTGGACAACACCTTGACCCCGCCGTCCAGGCCCCGCACCACCGACAAAACGGCCACGGCCGTGACGCCGAAGATGATCGCGATCTGCGTGTTGATGGTGTTGGGAATGTCGAACAGGAAGTGCAGGCCGCTTGCCGCCTGTTGCGCACCGAAGCCAAGCGACGTGGCCAGCCCGAACAGCGTCGCCAGCACCGCGATGGTATCGATCCCATGCCCGAACCAGCCCCAGGCACGATCCTGGATCAACGGGTAGAAGCCCGACCGGATGGTCAGCGGCAGGTCCTTGTTATAGGTGAAAAAGGCCAGCGACAGGCCGACCACCGCATAGATCGCCCAGGGATGCAGCCCCCAATGGAACATGGTCGCCCCCAGGGCCGCATCGGCGCCGCCCGGCGTGCGCGGCTCCACCCCCAGCGGGGTGCCATACCAGTCGGTGTAATAGGCCGTGGGTTCGGCCACGGACCAGAACATCAGCCCGATGCCCATGCCCGCCGCGAACAGCATCGCGAACCAGGACATGGTCGAAAATTCGGGCTTGGCGTCCACGCCGCCCAGGCGGATCCGCCCCACGGGCAGAACGATCAGGGCCAGACAGAACAGGACGAAAATGTTGGCACTGGCCATGAACAGCCAGTCAAAATGATTGATCGACCAGGTTTTGGCGCCGTCGAAGGTTTCCTTGGCCAAACCCGGCGCGATCAAAGTTCCGATAACGAATAAAACAACGAATATGGCGGAAATCCAAAATACCGGATGGTGAATATCCATCCCGAATTTCTGAACATTGTCCTGACCGATTTCATAATCTGTGTCGTAAATGTCCTCCATATTTCCTTTATCCTTTTATTCGACGGCATGAAATGACTGCGGTCCAACCTAACGAACACAACAGGGCCGCGTGAACCCCCGGGCCGAAATCGGCAGAACCGCGGGACTTTCCGCCGACGGCACGTGCGGAAAACCGGAAAATATTCAGGAAAACAAGGAAATCAGGTCGGCGACCGGGAACAATCAGCAGCAGGTGCCGTGGCGCTGGCCGGCGTCACGGTAACATCCAGGTTTTCGATCAGGCGATCCCCGACCACACCGGCAATGCGCGACCGCAAGGGCCGATCGATATCCCCGGGAATGGATTTGGCTGTCCCCCCATCGCCCCCGATCTCACGTTTGAGGATACGTTCGGCCACGGCGACAAGGGCTTTTTCGTGCTGGCAAACGATCATGCGCGCGCCCTCGCTCGGCACGGTCAACTGCAAGGAGACCTGAACCTGGCCCGCATCCCTGCCCAAATCCAAGGCAATGGGGATCAAGGTCACGATCTGAGGCGACGAACCGTTATCGCCCCCCGGCCCACCCGGATCCGTGGTCAGCCCAGAAATCGCGGCAACCGCCAAGGCGGTGCCGACCGCACCGCAGGTCAACATCAATCCCTTGGTAACGTTCATCGGACGCTCCCGTATCGCGCCAGCCTGTCGCGCGCGAAATGCCGGGCAACGTCCCGCACTCTTAAAGATTTATCGGCGAGTGCATTGGCATGCCACAGCCCCGGGATTAGGGCCCGTTCGCCCGGCCGCGTCAATGCCTTTGGGAGAATAAATTTCTTACTCTCAACTTATAACAAACACCCGATGGACGCCGCACCTTGTGTATCAGGGGGCGGTTTTGGACAAACGGGACCACCATGTTAGGTTGGGCCACGATCACCGCTGATCCCTTAATTCAAAATCATAGACTGGAGAGAGCGCCACATGGACGGACGCTTGGTGGAAACGGCTGAGGATGTATCGAAGATCGCCTTCGGCTTCATGGCTTCGAAGGCCCTGTTCGCGGCCCTGCATGTGGATGTCTTCACGGTGCTGGCCGACGGTCCCAAAAATTCGCCCGAAATTTCCAAGAAAACGGGCATCCCCGCCAACCGCATTACAACCTTGATGACGGCGCTGACCAGCGTCGGCCTGGTCGACCGTTCCGATGACGAGATCTATACCAACTCGCCGGGGGCCGAAGCCTTTTTGTCGCGCACCGCCAAATACGATTTCGGCGACTACCTGCGCTATCAGATCGACCAGCAGATGTACCCTTTCCTGCAGCAATTGAACGAGGTCATGGACGGCTCGCTCGACCCGGATGCGGTTGATTCATACCAGCACTGGATGGCCGACCCGGAACAGGCGGCGATCTATTCCGACGCCCAGCACGCGGGCTCGCTCGGCCCCGGCAAAACGCTGGCCCGGCTGGTCGACCTTTCCGGTGCCAAGCAGTTGCTCGACGTGGCCGGCGGCACCGGCGCCATGACCATCCGGCTGTTGGAAGCCAATCCGGAATTGTCCTCGACCATCATCGATTTCCCCAATGTCTCGGAACTGGGCTGGCGCTTCATCACCGAAGCCGGGATGGTCGACCGGGTGCGCTACATCCCCGGCAACGCGTTGCAGGTCGCCTGGCCCACGGACCAGGACGCGATCTTGATGTCCTATCTGTTTTCCGGCATTCCCGGCGAAGACCTGCCGCGCATGGTGCAGGGCGCCTTCGACAGCCTGGCCCCCGGCGGCAAGATCATGGTCCACGACTTCATGGTCGATAACGACCGCCAGGGCCCGCCCATGGCCGCCCTGTGGCAGCTGCAGCACATGGCCTTCACGCCCGATGCGCGCTCGGTCACGCCGGGCTGGCTCAAGGCACAGATGAAGGACGCCGGTTTCCAGGATATCGAGGAACATGAAATGGTGCCCGGACTGACACGGCTGGTCGCCGGCACCAAGCCAAAGTAAGCTTTCCCCGAAGACTACACCCGCCCATCTTCCGACAAAGGGAGGCCCAACCCATGCGCGCCGTCATCGCCATGATGAAGCACGAAACCAACACCTTTTCGCCCGTACCCACCCCGATCGAACGGTTCGCCCGCTCGACCCCCATGCCCTACGAAGGGGACGCGGCCTACAAGGCCTTCAAGGGCACCGGCAGCGGCACCGGCGGTTTCATCGACCTGGCGGAACAGGCCGGGGCCGAAATCACCATCCCCATCGCCGCCAATGCCTGGCCGTCGGGCCCCGTAGCGGACGACGCCTTCGACTATATGGCCGAGCGCATCATCAATGCCGTCAAGGCCGGCTGCGATGCCCTGTTCCTGGACCTGCACGGCGCCATGGTCACGGACAGCCGCGAAGACGGCGAAGGTGCGCTGATTTCCCAAATCCGCGCCATCGCACCCGACCTGCCCATCGCCGTGGCGCTGGACATGCATACCAACATGTATGCGGAAATCGCCGGGCAGGTGACGTCCCTCGCGGGCTATCAGACCTATCCGCATATCGACCTGTTTGAAACCGCGCAGCGCGCCGGCCGGCCCGTTTACGCCATGCTGCGGGGCGAGGCCCAGCCGACCATCGCCTGGGGCAACCGGCCCATGCTGCCGCACATCATGCGCCAGGGCTCCGCCAACTTCCCCAACAAGGAATTGCAGGAAATGACCCAGCGCATGGAACGGGAAGGTGCCCTTGCCGCTTCTCTGTTCACGGGCTTTCCCCATGCGGACATCCATAACGCGGGGCTGTCCGCCGTGGTCGTGACCGACGGGAACCAGGCCCTGGCCGAACAGATGCGGGATGAATTGCTCGACTTCGCCTGGAATCAGCGCGAGGCCTTCGTCTACGAGATCGAACCCCTGGACCAGTCCATCGCCCGCGCCGGAAAGATCACGAAGGCCGATGGCCCCGTGGTTTTGCTGGACCATTACGACAACGCATCCTCGGGCGGCACGCAGGACACCACCACCGTGCTGAAGGCGATCCTGGATGCCGGGCTGGACGACGTCGCCGCCTTCGCGATCTGCGATCCGGAAAGTGTTCAGGCCATGGCCGCCGCCGGGATCGGGGCGGAGGTCACGCTTTCACTCGGCGGCAAGGTCGACATGCCCGCCATCAACCAAAAGGGCCAGCCCATCACCGTGACGGGCCGGGTCAAGGCGCTGACCGACGGCATCTACCAGAACAAAGGCCCGGCCTCGCGCGGCGTGACCATGGACATGGGATTATCGGGCGTACTGGATACCGGCCGTGTCCAAATCTGCGTGATCTCCCGTCAGCAGGAACCCAATGACACGGCCTGTTTCACCAGCCTGGGCATCGATCCCACGGAAAAAACCTTCCTGATGCTGAAAAGCCGCATCCATTACCGCGCCGGATACGGCGAACTGGCCAAACAGGTGATCGAATGCGCGGGCACCGGGGTCTGCGGCTCGGACTATTCCCAGATGGATTTCAAGAACGTGCGCCGGCCGATTTATCCGCTGGATAATCTGAACGATCCCAATCCGTGAGGGAGCGTCTGCTTTTGACCCGGAGTGGAACTTTCCGCTCTTAGCCGTCAGGCCGTTCAGATTTTATTGCAGCAAAGAATAAAAGCCCAGCCATGGGGACCCACGCCATCGCCGCCGCTAACTCACCCCAGGTGTAAAAAGCGTAGTATCCCAGAGCCCCGAACGCAGCACTACACAGCAACATTCGTAGCCGTGTTTCCATTATCCACGCGACAGCACGGACAATTCCGAAGTTAACAATTAAACCGACCGGATTGAGCACCACTTTTTACTCCGGTGACTTGCCTTTTGATGTACGAATTTATAACCGTTCTTCCATCGCGCGTCAGCTTTGAGCCTGCGGCGACATGTCCGCTTCTGGCTAATAGCCGACATACCCAAGCTGCGTAACGCCCCTACCCCCGAAACCAGTTCTCGGCCAGGGTGGCGAAAAAGCGGCCCGCGCCCAGGCGCAGGTTGCGCACGGCGTAGCCCCCTTCCTGCACGATCAATGTCGGCAGGCCCGCCCCGGCAATGGCGCGGGCGATGCGCTCCAACCCGCCGACAGTAATATCGAAGCTGCCCGTGGGGTCGCCCTTCATGATGTCGAAGCCGAGCGAAACCACCAGGTATTGCGGGCGGAATTTGCGCACGGCCGCCAAGGCATCGTCCAGCACGTCCAGATAGCGGTCGTCGTCGCAAGGCGGCGACATGGGCCAGTTGCGGTTGAAGCCCAGTCCGGGGCCCGCGCCCCGTTCGTCCGCGTAGCCGGAAAAGTTGGGATAGGCATGGCGCGGATGACCGTGGATCGACAGGGTCAGCACGTCATCCCGATCATAGAAGATATCCTGCGCGCCGTTGCCGTGGTGATAGTCGATGTCCAAAAGCGCGACCTTGCCGTCGGCCGCAAGGTAGTTGGCGGCGATGGCCGAATTGTTGAAAAAGCAGAACCCGCCGAAAATGCGCCGTTCCGCATGATGGCCGGGCGGGCGGCACAGCGCATAGGCGAAGCGTTCGCCGCCCCGCACCAGATCCGCCGCCGTCAGCGCCACGTCGACCGATTGGCGCGCGGCCTTGTAAACCATCGAGGTGATCGGCGTGAAGGTATCGGCGCAGAAATACCCGGCCCGGTCTTCCAATGCCTTGGGCGCCTTTTCCGGCCGGCGGATGGGAAAGACCTCGGGATAGATGATGGCCTTGTCGTCCAGGCGCTTGCACACGGCGCGCAGGTACGACACCAGTTTCGGATCATGCACCGCCGTCACGTGGCGGTTGGGAAAATGGCGGCGCGCGACCTCGACAAACGGCACGCCCTCCAACCCCTTTAAAATCTGGCGCACGCGGATCGGCCGTTCCACATAACCCCGGGCCTTCACATGATGGATTTCATGGCCCTTGGCCGCGACCACGGATATCGGCTTGATGCGCTGGCCGGGCTTGGCCGGCACCACGGGCGGGGCCGATTTGGGCGTGCGCAACTGCACCGGGTCGACCTTGATGGAATTGACCACGCCCTGCACGAACGGGTCGCCCACTTCATAGCCGAACTGCGCCGTCAGAATGCGGCGCACGGCGGCCCGGGCCCGGGCCCGCGGCAGGCGGCGCGCGCGGCTTAAGGGATCGAACATCAACAGGGTCAGGTAATTGTCGTTGCGGGGATTGGGCGTCGTCTCCCATCCCGTGCCCTCGACCACCCGCGCACCATAACGTTCATAGAACCGGATGCGCTTTTTGTTGACCGGCAGGCGGGCGGGATCGTCGACCAGACCGGGTTTATCCGGCGGCACGTCCAGCAGCATGCCCATCGCCCCCCGCGCCGCCAGCATTTCACGCATGGCTTCGTACAATGCCCCGCCGATGCCGCGCGCCGGGGTTTTGGGGTCGCTCGCGATGTATTGCAGATATCCCATGTGGATGTCGGGAAAATGAAACACGAAGGCCAGGCCGCTGACCGTGCCCGGCCGGCTTTCGGCGACCAGCAACAGGGGTTCGAAATCCAGCTTGGCGCGCTTTTCCAGCATGCGCGCGATCCGGTCGATGCCTTCGGGTTCGCCGGGAAAGGCGTCGTAGAACAAGGCCCGGGCCTGGGCCAGGGCGCGTTGGTCGGTTACTTGCGATGCGTCATGGATAAAACGGAATTTGATCATCTGGGCCCAAGGCCCGCTCCTTTGCACATCCCGAAATTACGTCAGGTCCGGCCGGCGGTCCTTGTCCGGGTCCGCGTCCTGGTATGCGGCGGATATGGTGAACAATGTCTCTTCCGCAAGGGGGCGTCCCGCCAATTGCAATCCTGTCGGATGCCCTGCATCGGTGAACCCCGCGTTGACGGAAACCGCCGGATGGCCCGTCAGGTTGAAGGGATAGGTATAGAACACCCAGTCGATGGGCGAGCGATGTTCCAACCCCTTGGGCTGATCGTGACCCACGGGCACGCCCGTGGCCGGCAGGGTGGGGCTTGCGATCACGTCATAGGTTTCGAACAGACCGCGCACCAATTCCCGGAAATCGAAGCGTTCGAACAGCTTGGCGTTATAGCCATAGACCTCGCGGGCAAGGGCCTTGTCCAGGGCCGCCGCCACGCCGGGATCGATTTCGTCCCGGCGGGTTTCCAGCGCGTCCTTCAGGCGCGTGCCCACGCCCGTATAGAATTCGGACGCCCAGATTTCCGCCGGGTCGTCGAACAGATGGTCCCGTTCCTCGACCATACAACCAAGGGCTTCCAGGCGCTTGACCGCGTCGCGGCAAAGTGCTGCGACTTCCGGGTCGGGCGTGGCATAGCCGAAGGTTTCCGAATACAGCACCCTAAGCCCCCGGGGATCGCGCCCGCAGGCGCCCAGGTAATCGGGCACGGGGCCCGCGACCGCGGCCGGGTCCCGCGCATCGAAGCCCGAGATCACGCCCATCATCAGGGCACTATCCCTGACGTCGCGGCTGAGCGGCCCCACATGGGCCAGGGACGCCGTGGCCGAAACGGGCCAGACCGGCACGCGCCCGAACTGCGCCTTCATGGCGAACAGGCCCGTCAGGCTGGCCGGGATGCGCACGGACCCGCCGCCGTCGGTGCCCATGGCGACGGGGGTGATGCCCGCCGATGCCAGGGCCGCCGCCCCGGCGGACGATCCGCCCGGCGTGGTTTGCACATCCCAAGGATTGCGGGTGATGCCCGTGGCCGGGCAATCGCCCACGGCCTTGCAGCCGAATTCGCTGGTCGTCGATTTACCCAGCAGAACGGCGCCCGCGGCGCGGATGCGTTCGGTCGAGGGCGCGTCGGCGTCGATCACATTGCCCGCCATAAGGTGCGATCCGAACGCCGTGGGTGCGCCCTTCATGGCGATCAGGTCCTTGATGGCGATGGGCAGGCCCGCCAGGGCGCCCAGGTCTTCGCCCTTGGCGATACGGGCATCCAGGGCCTTGGCCTGATCGATCACCGCGTCGCCGTCGAACCAGGCGAAACAATTAAGCTTGGGGTTCAGCGCCTCGATATCGGAAAGCACCGCCTTCGCGATCTCACTGGGGCTGGCGTGGCCGCCCTTGACCTCGGCAATCAGGTCACGGGCGGTGCGGTAGGCGGTTGCGCTTCTCATCCAGGTACGATAGGGCGAAGGACCAAGCAGAGGAAACATCAATATGAACGAACAATCCTTTTCCATTGCCGTGATCCGGGGCGACGGCATCGGCGTCGACGTGACCGACGCGACCCTGGCCGTGATCGAAGCCGCACGCGGCCGCACCGGCGGGTTCAAGCTGGACTGCCAAGACCTTCTGGCGGGTGCCGGATATTTCAAGGAAACGGGCCAGGACATGGCACCGGGGCACGAGGACGCCAGCGCCGAGGCGGACGCGATCCTGCTGGGCGCCATCGGCCTGCCTGCGGTGCGCCATGCGGACGGCACGGAAATCTCGCCCCACCTGCGCCTGCGCGAACGGTTTCAATTGTACGCCGGCGTGCGGCCGGTCAAGGCCTATCCCAATGCGCCGCAGCGCCTGGCCGATCCGCGCGCGGCGGGCATCGACCTGATCATCCTGCGGGAAAGCACCGAGGGCCTGTTTTATTCCGCCGCCGCCACGGGGCGCGAGATCGTGCAGACGGATCAGGAGGTTCAGGACATCCTGCGCATCACCCGGCCGACCACGGAACGGTTGTGCGATTTCGCCTTTCGCCTGGCCGAAAAACGCAAATCACGGGGCGGGAAAGGCATGGTTACCTGCGTCGACAAGGCCAACGTGTTTCGCTCCATGGCCTTTTTCCGCAAGATCTTCGACGAACGCAAAGGGGCCTTCTCCGACATCGGCGTGGGATACAACTATGTCGACGCCCAGGCATTGGACCTGATCCGCCGTCCCTGGGACTTCGACGTGCTGGTCATGGAAAACATGTTCGGCGACATCCTGTCGGACCTGGCGGGCGGGCTGGTCGGCGGCATGGGCATGGCCGCCTGTGCCGAGGTCGGGGACGAACACGCCCTGTTTCAGCCGGCCCACGGCTCGGCCCCCGACATCATGGGCCAGGACAAGGCCAACCCCCTGGCGGCGATCCTGTCGGGTGCCTTGATGCTGGACTACCTTGCCGACAAAGCGGGCGGAAACGACGGGCTGACCGACGCGGCGGGGCTGATCGAAGACGCCGTGCAGCGCGGATTCGAACAGAACCGCCTGCGCCCGATGGAGTTCGGCGGCGACATGGGCACCAAGGCCGTGACGAATGAGCTCATCGACCTGATCAAGGAATAAAAAACCACTGAGGCAGTGAGACAAAGAGAAGTAGAAGCTTGGATTCCCGCTTTCGCGGGAATGACATGGTCTTAAGTATTACCGTCACCCCCGCGAAGGCGGGGGTCCAGAAACTCAAATACCTTTCTCCCCGCCTCACCGTCTCTGTGGTTCATTTTATTACTTCGCCGCCGTCACCATGATCTCGACCAGGATGCCGGGCGCCAGACCCGATTCCACGCAGGCCCGCGCCGGGCGGTTCAACTCACCCAGCCATTCGGTCCAGGCACGGTTGACGTCGCCCTTGGTGTCGATATCGGGCACCCAGATATTGACCGACAGCAGCTTCGACTTGTCCGAGCCGAAATGGGCCAGCCGTTCGTCGATCTTGTCCAGAACCTCGACCGTTTGGCCATAGACGTCCTTGGACTTGTCCGTCGCCGTCAGGCCCGACAGATAGACCAGATCGCCATGGGCCGTGCCCTGGCTGAGAATTTCGCCGGAATCCAGATGTTCGATTGTCATTGAATTGTCTCCTCCGATGGATTTTTGGTTCTGCCCGATTGTGGGCGTCAAACCGGTCCTTGGGCAAGAAGGGAACCACTGAGGCGGTGAGACAATGAGGATATCTGTTTGAATTCCCGCCTGCGCGGGAATGACGCCAAATAACCGCTTCGCCCTACCAACCCCGCGAAAGCGGGGGCCCCTTTCTCCCCTTTTCACTCACCGCCTCTGTGTCTCTGTGGTTTTCTTTCTTGACGCAACGTCAACCCATTCGCCTTGTGCACGGGTCATGGGACCGGGATAATCAGGGCCAGTTTTGGGAGGACATGAATGTTCACAACCGGCATGACCTTTGCGCTCGGCGACGAGGTCGATGCCCTGCGCGACATGGTTCACCGCTTTGCGCAGGACAAGATCGCGCCGCGTGCGGCCGAGATCGATGAAACCAACGAATTCCCCCGCGACCTGTGGCCGCAGTTGGGGGAACTGGGGTTGCTCGGCATCACGGCGGACGAAGACCACGGCGGGGCGGCCATGGGATACCTCGCCCATTGCGTGGCGATGGAAGAAATCTCCCGCGCCTCGGCCTCGGTCGCCCTTTCCTACGGCGCCCATTCGAACCTCTGCGTCAATCAGATCAACCGCAACGGCACGGCCGACCAAAAGGCCCGCTATCTGCCCAAGCTGATCACCGGCGAACACCTGGGCGCACTCGCCATGAGCGAGCCCGGCGCCGGGTCCGACGTGGTCGGCATGAAGCTTCGGGCCGAGCGCAGGAACGACCGCTATATCCTGAACGGCAACAAGATGTGGATCACCAACGGCCCCCAGGCCGACGTGCTGGTGGTCTATGCCAAGACCCAGCCGGACGCCGGGTCGAAAGGCATCACCGCCTTCCTGGTCGAGAAAGACATGGTCGGGTTTTCCACGGCGCAGAAGCTGGACAAGCTGGGCATGCGGGGGTCCGACACCTGCGAGCTGGTGTTCGAAGATTGCGAAATACCGGCGGAAAACGTTCTGGGCGAGGTCGACGGCGGGGTCCGCGTGCTGATGTCGGGGCTGGATTACGAACGCCTGGTGCTGGCCGCCGGGCCCGTCGGCATCATGCAGGCCTGCATGGACGTGGTGGTTCCCTATGTCCACGACCGCAAGCAATTCGGCCAGGCGATCGGCGAGTTCCAGTTAATGCAGGGCAAGCTGGCCGACATGTACACGGACATGAACGCCTGCCGGTCCTACGTCTATGCCGTGGCCCAGGCCGCCGACCGGGGCCAGACAACACGCAAGGACGCGGCGGGCTGTATTTTGTATGCCGCCGAAAAGGCGACGCAGGTCGCGTTGCAAGCCGTGCAGACGCTGGGCGGCATGGGCTACATCAACGAAAGCCCCACGGGGCGATTGCTGCGCGACGCCAAGCTGTATGAAATCGGCGCTGGCACGTCGGAAATCCGGCGCATGCTGATCGGCCGCGAAATGTTCCAGGAAACGGCCTGAGCCATGTCCCAAATCAAATCCCAGATCAATACCGGCTCGTCCGAGTTCAAGGCCAACCACAAGGCCATGACGGCCCTGGTCGACGACGTGGCTGATAAGGCTGCCCAGGTCATGCAGGGCGGGCCGGAAAAATCCCGCGAACGCCATGTGTCGCGCGGCAAGCTGCTGCCGCGTGAGCGCATCAACCGCCTGCTCGATCCCGGCTCGCCGTTTCTGGAGGTCGCGCCCTTCGCCGCCTGGAACATGTACGGGGGCGAGGTGCCCGCCGCGGGCATCATCACCGGCATCGGGCGGGTTTCGGGCACGGAATGCATGATCGTCTGCAACGACGCCACGGTGAAGGGCGGGACCTATTATCCCGTGACGGTGAAGAAGCACCTGCGGGCCCAGGAAATCGCGCTGGAAAACAACCTGCCCTGCGTCTATCTGGTCGATAGCGGCGGCGCCAACCTGCCCAACCAACAGGACGTGTTTCCCGACCGCGACCATTTCGGGCGCATTTTCTATAACCAGGCCCGCATGTCGGGCGCCAACATCCCGCAGATCGCGGCGGTGCTGGGCAGCTGCACGGCGGGGGGTGCCTACGTTCCCGCCATGTCGGACGAAGCCATCATCGTCAAGGGCCAGGGCACGATCTTTCTGGGCGGCCCGCCCCTGGTCAAGGCGGCCACGGGCGAGGAAGTAACGGCGGAAGACCTGGGTGGCGCCGACCTGCACACGCGGGAATCCGGTGTCGCCGACCATTACGCCCAGGACGATGCCCATGCGCTTGCCATCGCCCGCAATTGCGTCGCCCATCTGAACCGGACCAAGCAGCCCGGCCTGGCCCTGCGCACGCCGGAAGAACCCGATTACGACCCCGACGAAATCCACGGCATCGTGCCCACGGACCTGCGCCGTCCCTATGACGTGCGCGAGGTCATCGCCCGCGTGGTCGACGGATCGCGCTTCGACGAATTCAAGAAACTCTACGGCGAAACCCTGGTCACCGGCTTCGCCCATATCCAGGGCATGCCCGTGGGCATTCTCGCCAACAACGGCATTCTGTTTTCGGAAAGTGCCCAGAAGGGTGCCCATTTTATCGAGCTCTGCTGCCAGCGTGGCATCCCGCTCGTGTTCCTGCAGAACATCACGGGCTTCATGGTCGGGCGCAAATACGAAGCCGGCGGCATCGCCATGGACGGGGCCAAGCTGGTCACGGCCGTGGCCTCCGCCAACGTGCCCAAGGTCACCATGATCATCGGCGGGTCGTTCGGGGCCGGCAACTACGGCATGTGCGGGCGGGCCTATTCGCCCCGCTTCCTCTGGACCTGGCCCAATTCGCGCATTTCCGTGATGGGTGGCGAGCAGGCAGCCGGGGTGCTGGCGACCGTCAAGCGTGATGGGATCGAGCGCGGCGGCGGCACATGGTCAGACCAGGACGAGGCCGCGTTTAAGGCCCCCATCGTCGAACAGTTCGAGGCCGAAGGCCATCCGCTTTACGCCACCGCACGCCTGTGGGACGACGGCATCATCACCCCGACCAAGACGCGCAACGTCCTGGCCCTGTCGCTTTCGGCGGCCCTCAACGCACCCATCGAGCCGACACGCTTCGGCGTGTTCAGGATGTGATGTTCAAAAAAATCCTCATCGCCAACCGGGGAGAAATCGCCTGCCGCGTCATGGCAACGGCGGAGCGTTTGGGTATCGCGACGGTCGCCGTGTTTTCCGATGCCGACCGGGACGCACGGCATGTGGCGCTGGCCGATGAAGCCCAACACATCGGCCCCGCCCCTGCGTCGGAAAGCTATCTGAACCAGGATGCCCTGATCGCGGCGGTCAAGGAAACGGGGGCCGAGGCTGTGCATCCGGGATACGGCTTCCTGTCAGAAAACCCCACCTTCGCCGAGGCCGTTGCCCAGGCGGGGGCCGTGTTCATCGGCCCACCGCCCGGCGCGATCCGCGCCATGGGCCTGAAGGACGCGGCCAAACGGATCATGATGGACGCGGGCGTGCCCGTGGTGCCCGGATACCTGGGCGACGACCAGGACCCGAAGACCTTGGCGGCCGAAGCCGGGAAGATCGGATACCCCGTGCTGATCAAGGCCGTGGCCGGCGGCGGCGGCAAGGGCATGCGCCGGGTCGACGATGCGAAAGGTTTCGCGGATGCGCTCGCGGGTGCCAAGCGGGAGGCCGCATCCAGCTTCGGTGACGACAGGGTCCTGATCGAAAAATACCTGACGACGCCCCGCCATATCGAAGTTCAGATCTTCGCCGACGGCCAGGGCAACGCCGTGCATCTGTTCGAGCGGGATTGCTCCCTGCAGCGCCGTCACCAGAAGGTCATCGAGGAAGCCCCCGCCCCCGGCATGACGGACGGCCTGCGCGCCGCCATGGGCGACGCCGCCGTGACCGCCGCCAAGGCCATCGGGTACCAAGGTGCCGGGACGGTCGAGTTCATCGCCGATGCGGCGGGCGGGCTGGACGCCGAGAGCTTCTTTTTCATGGAGATGAACACCCGCCTGCAGGTCGAACATCCGGTGACGGAAATGATCACTGACCAGGACTTGGTGGAATGGCAATTGCGCGTGGCGGCGGGCGAGGCCCTGCCCCTGACGCAGGATGATCTCGCCATCACCGGTCATGCGGCGGAAGCCAGATTGTACGCGGAAGACCCGGCCAGGGAGTTTCTGCCGGCCTCCGGCAGGCTGCATCATCTTGCCTGGCCCATTGAGGCCCCCGGCCTGCGCATTGATACGGGCGTGCGCCGGGGCGACGTGATCACGCCGTTCTATGACCCGATGATCGCCAAGGTGATCGTGCACGGAAAGGACCGGGCAGAGGCATTGGAGCGGTTGACAACCGCTCTCAACCAGACCGAGGCCGCCGGCATCGCCACCAACCGGCGGTTCCTGGCACGGCTGGCTGGCCACGACGGGTTCCGCCGGGGCGATGTGGATACGGGCCTGATCGGCCGGGACCTGGAAGGCCTCGCGGCGCCGGACGCGCTTACCCCCGACCTGCTGGCCGTCGCGGCCCTGCATGGGGCGGGGCTGCTGGACGATGCCGACGACGACGATCCCTGGGGCCGGTTAAGCGGCTGGCGCCTCTGGCCCGGGCATGCCCAAACGGTCCATCTGGAAACGGCGGCGGGTGAGACCGTGGACGTTCCGGTCGCGGCCCTGGGACGCGGTGCCTTTCGCCTGGGCCTCGGCCTTGGTGACGGCGATGGCGGGGTAACAGCGCGGCTTCTTACGCGGGACGGGCACCGCGTCACCGTGGATGTGGACGGCCGCCCGGTCATCGCCGCCGTTGCCGCCGGGCGCGGCTGGGCGACGGTCTTCGTGGGCGGGGCGGAGGCAACCTTTACCCTGCCCGACCGGTTGGAGCCGGATACAGCGGGGGCGGACGCCGAGGCCCAGGTCAAAGCCCCCCTGCCCGGCCGCATCACCGCTGTCCTGATCAAGGACGGCGATACGGTGGAACAAGGGCAGGCGCTGGTTGTTCTTGAAGCCATGAAGATGGAACACAGCCTGACCGCGGGGCGGGCGGGCACCGTCACGGGCCTGACGGCGGAAACGGATGCCCAGGTGCAGGAAGGCCAGGTCCTGCTGACCTTGGAGGAATCGGACACATGACCGGCGATTTCGTCACGATCTTCGAGGTCGGCCCCCGCGACGGTCTGCAGAACGAGCAGCGCATGATCCCGACCGCCGACAAGGTGCGCCTGATCGATCTGCTTGCGGCGGCGGGCTTTCGCAAGATCGAGGCAACCAGCTTTGTATCGCCCAAATGGGTGCCGCAGATGGCCGACGCGGCCCAGGTCATGGCCGCCATCACCCGCAAGCCCGGCGTGACCTATTCGGCGCTGACCCCCAACATGCGGGGCTTCGAAGGCGCCAAAGCCGCCCGGGTGGACGAAGTCGCGGTCTTCGCCGCCGCATCGGAAGCCTTCAGCCAAAAGAACATCAACTGTTCCATCGAGGAAAGCCTGGAGCGGTTCCGCCCCGTCGCCGAAGCAGCGCAGGAAAACGGCATTCCCGTCCGGGGGTACGTGTCCTGCGTCACGGACTGCCCCTATACGGGCACAGTGGCACCGGATGCGGTAGCCAAGGTCACGAAGGCCCTGTTCGGCCTGGGCTGTTATCAGGTCTCGTTGGGGGACACCATCGGCAAGGGCACGCCGGAAACCACGGCGGCGATGCTGGATGCGGTGCTGACCGTGGCCGAGCCTGCGGACCTGGCCGGGCATTTTCACGATACGGGCGGGCAGGCGCTCGGCAACATCGACGCCAGTCTGGAAAAAGGATTGCGCACCTTCGATGCCGCCGTCGGCGGGCTGGGCGGCTGCCCCTACGCACCGGGGGCCAAGGGCAACGTGGCGACGGGCAGGGTGGTCGATCATCTGACCGGCCTGGGATATGCCACCGGCATCGACCGGGCCGGCCTTACCGCCGCCGAGGCCTTCGTCGCAACGCTGGCAATCGGCGATATTCGGTAAAATTGGGTGGAAATGCCGATTTTAACCACTTTTTTAGTACAAATACTGGACCAAACGGCGATCTCGGTATATGCGGATAGCCTTACTTGGCCTGCCCGCTTCGGGCCGTTGAACCGTGGCACAAAAAAACAAGACCGCGGATGCTCTTGAAGGACATATTCGGTGAATTTCCGACAGTTGATCGCACTGTACGGTCTTACCCTGCTTGCCGTGTTCGGGCTTGCCTGCCTGTGGGAGTTCGTGGTCGAAGCCGCATTGATGGGTGATGCCGCCGCGCTGCCCGGACATGAAAGTTTTCCGGCCCGTTGGGAACACGTCCTGAACGCAACGGCCTTCGCCGCCATCGCCATGATCGTGCCTGCCTGGCTGGTCGCTCTGGTTCTGAAAAAACAAGCCGCGGCTGAAAAAGCCTTTCGCCGTAGCGAAGACGTTCTGCGTGCCTTCATCGATCATGCCCCGGCGTTGGTCGCGCTCAAGCATGCGGACGGACGCTATCTTCTGATGAACCAGCAATATTCCAATCAATTGGGCCTGGACCCCCGCCAGACGGAAGGCAAGGATGCCCATAGCGTGTTTCCCTCGCATCTGGCCGAGGCTTTCTCCGAGCAGGAACACCGCGCCCTGGAAAGTGGTCAGGAAGTGACCGAGGAACGCGTGATCCCGCACAAGGATGGCGACCATGTACATCTCTGCACCAAGTTTCCGGTTACGGACGGCGACGGATCGGTCGTCGGCATCGGCACGTTCTCCATGGACATTACGGATCAAAAAGCCACGGAAGACCGCATCAACGCCGCCCTGATCGACGCAGAACAGGCCAATCGCGCCAAGACCCATTTTCTCGCCAACATGAGCCACGAACTGCGCACGCCGTTGAATTCGATCATCGGCTTTTCCCAGGTCATCGGCAGCGACCTGCCGTTGGATCCGATGAAACGCAAGGAATACGCCGGCGACATCCAACATTCCGCCGAACACCTTCTGAGCCTGATCAACGACCTTCTGGACTTCTCAAAGATCGAGGCCGGTCAGCTTGTCCTGCATGAAACCGAAGTCGATCTGGAAGAACTGGTCGAACAATCCTGCCGCATGATCAAACCCGACGCCGACGAAAAAGACGTCACCGTGACCCATGCAATCGGCAAGGGGTTGCCCCGGTTGCGGGCCGATTCCCGCTGTGTGACGCAGGTTCTTTTGAACCTGGTCGCCAATGCGGTGAAGTTCAATGTAACGGGCGGCAAGGTCAACGTCATGGCAGGCCCCGCGACCGACGGCCAGATCAGCGTTTCCATCGCCGACACGGGCATCGGCATCGCGCCCGAGGATATGAATGTGGTGTTGGAGCCTTTCGGCCAAGCTGGCGTTTCGGCCAACCATTCACATGCCGGCACGGGCCTGGGATTGTCGGTCTCGAAGCAATTGATGGAACTGCACGGCGGGACGCTGTCCCTGGACAGCACACCTGGAGAAGGCACAACCGTTACCGTCTGTTTTCCCGCCGAGCGGATTGTCGGCGCCTGATACCGACACGCCTGGACATGCGGTCAGATGGCCGCCGTAGTTGCAACCGAGCTTGGATATGTGGGAGTCTCAAGCCTGGGGAAGAGGGCATCTGGTAGACGTTACGGTGGAATATTTCGGACCTTTATCATATTGGTTGGTGACTGCTATATGGCTGGTCATCCTATGCCTGTACCTGATCAAACTGCGCCAGTCGAAAGTGGTTGGTGCGGGGATTGCCGTCCTTCTTCTCATCCTTGCCATTGATGCGTTCCGAACGTTGTTCGAAAGCGTTTATTTCGGACTTTATTTCAATTCACGTTTCGGCCTGCTTCCCCACAACATCTACGACGTCCTGTCCCATCCGGGCCTGATTTTGATTCCAAAAGCCATCAACATCCTGGCCGGGGTCTTGATCCTTGTTCTTCTGGTCCGCCATTGGATCCCTCGTGAAATCCGCGACGGCGAAGAAATCCGCCGCAAGGACGCCGTCCTGCGCAGCGTGTTCGACGACGCCGCCGTGGGCATGGTTCTGCATGCGCCCGACGGTTCGACCCGTGACCGCGTCAACAACGCCTTTTGCGACATGGTCGGATATTCCCGGGAAGAGCTTCTTGGGAACCCCTATGAGGCCCTGACCCATCCCGACGACCTGCCGCAAAGCCTGGAACTGCGGCGCAAGTTGGCCAGCGGCGAAACCGATGCCATCACCATGGAAAAACGCTACCTGCATAAGGACGGCCATGCCGTCTGGGGCAGTGTGTCGTCATCGATCATCCGGGACGACGGCGGAAAGATCCTGCACTTCGTTTCGTTCATCCAGGATATCTCCGCCCGCAAGAAGGCTGAACAATCGCTGCGCGAAGCGACGGAATCCGCCATCGAGGCCAACCGCACCAAATCGCACTTCCTGGCCACCATGAGCCATGAATTCCGTACACCGCTGAACGCGATCCTGGGGTTCAGTCAGTTGCTGGGCAGTGAGATTTTCGGGCCGCTCGGCGACAAACGGTACAAAAATTATGCCGACAACATCCGCGACAGCGGCGAGTTGATGTTGGAATTGGTCAACGACGTACTGGATATTTCGACCATCGAAGCCGGGAAACGCGAGATGGCGATGGAAAACGTCATCCTGCAAAAGGTGGTGAACGATTGCATACGCACCTTCGCGACCATGGCCGAGGACAAGGCGATCATCGTGAAAAGCGATATTCCGGCCGATCTGCTGCAGATCTGGGCGGACCGGCGTGCGGTCGTGCAGATCACCCTTAACCTTCTGTCCAATGCCATCAAATTCACCGAACACGGCGGTTCGGTCACGGTCAGGGCCGCGTTGGAAAACGGCGTTCCGACCCTGTCCGTCAGCGATACAGGCATCGGCATTTCCCCGGACGTCCTGAAAACCGTGACCGAGCCCTTTACCCGCAGCCATTCCAACCCGCATCTGTCCCAGACGGGAACGGGCCTGGGCCTGTCGATCGTCAAATCCCTGGCCGAAGCCCACGGCAGCACGCTTGAGATCAAGAGCGCACCCGGGCAAGGGACCTGTGTTTCCGTCCGCTTCCCCGCGGCACAGGCCGCCGATACACCGAAGTTTCAAATTGCTTCGACTTGACCTCGGGTCGCCAACCGTTAACCTGCTCCCCAATTGTATACATTCATCCATTCCCTAGGGGGGAGCCATGACCAAGATCAATATCCAGTTCACACTGTTTTCGGCGTTCTATTCGCCGTTGATTTCCACCATGTCCGGCGGCTTTTTGCAGGCCGAAGGGCTGGAGCCCGATTGGTCCGTCTCACCGCCGGGAAAATCGGCGATCGAGGCTCTGCATGACGGTTCTGCCCATGTGGTGCAGTCGGCGCTTAGCCAAGGTTTCACCACGCTGGGCAAGGGCGAAACGCCCAAGGTCAAGCATTTCGCCCAGATCAATGAAATGGACGGCTTTTTTATCACCGGCCGCGAAGCCGATCCCGATTTCACCTGGGACAAGCTGGAAGGGGCCGAACTGGTCTGTTTCGCCGGCGGACAGCCGCGCGCCATGTTCATGTACGCCTGCCACAAGGCCGGCATCGATTTTTCCAAGATCAATCTGATCACCCCGGGCGGCGCCGCCGATATTGATGCGGCCTTCCGCGACGGCCAGGGCCAATACGTGCAGCAGCAGGGCCCGTTCCCGCAGCAGCTGGAAAAAGACGGCGTCGGCCATGTGGTCGCCCAGGTCGGCCCGCAGATCGGGCCCAACGGGTTCTCCAGCCTGTGCGCCACGCCGGAATGGCTGGAAACGGACATGGCCAAGGCGTTCATGCGGGCCTACAAGAAAACCCGCATCTATATGAACGAAACGCCTGCGGCCGAAATCGCAAAAGCGGAAAAACCCTATTTCCCCAACATCGACGAGGACGTGCTGGCCGACTGCATCGGGACCTATCAGAAGCTCGGCACCTGGACGCCGCATGTGGAAATCACGCCCGAAGCCTACGAAGTGACCCTGGACGTGTTCGAGCACTTCGGCACGCTGAAGGAACGCTATGCCTACGATCAGGTCTGCTGCCTGCCGCCGGCGACCGACTAGGACAGATGGAGGAAACACGATGACCGAGAAATTTCATCTGATCAGTGCCGTCACCTGCCCCTGGGTTCAGCGGGCGGTGATCATGCTGCGCGCCAAGGGCGTGGACTTCGACGTCACCTATATCAACCTGCGGGAAAAGCCCGACTGGTTCCTGGAAATCTCGCCCCACGGCAAGGTCCCGGTGCTCAAGGTCGGGGACGAGGTGCTGTTTGAATCCAACGCCATCGCCGAATACCTGGACGAAGTGTTCGAGCCCCGCCTGCATCCGGCCGATCCGGTCAAGCGCGCCAAGAACCGCGCCTGGACGGATTTCCTGCCGACCTTCGCCTGGGGCCCGGGCCTCAACAACCTGAGCTATTGCGATTCCCAGGATGCCCTGGACGGCGCATTGGAAACCGCCCGCCAGCGCGTCAGCCGCCTGGAAGGCGCCATCGCCAAGGAACGCGGCAACGACGGCCCGTTCTTCAACGGCCCCGACATGTGCCTGGTCGATGCGGCCTATGCGCCGTTTTTCCAGCGTTTCATGCTCTGCGAAGAACACCTGCAGACCGGCTTGCTGGACGAATTCCCCCTGGTCAAGGCCTGGGCCGAAGCCTTGCTTGCGACCGATGCGGTGACCGGCTCCGTACCGGCGGAATTTCCCGAAGCCTTCGATGAAAACCTGCAGCGCCGGGGCTCGATCGCCTGGGACAAAAAAGCCGCCCAAGCGGCTGAGTAAATCAGCGGAACAACGGGGGCGGCTCTCGGGGGCCGCGCCTCCCGGTTACGGCCGGTTCAAAAAGGCGTCCCGGATCAGGTCCTGCGTTGCGCCGCTCAACACGCTGGTGCTGCTTTCGGCCCCCGCCGCCTTCGGGCGGGCGGCGGCCTTACGCGGTTTCGTTTTTCGTTGAACTGTTTTCGCAGGCCGCTTGGCAGCCGTTTTTGTTTTCTTCGCAGGCGTACGCGCCATCGCTTAATTCTCCGTTTTTTATGGACCGATCTGCCCGCCTGATCCCCGCTGACCGAGGACCGGCAGTGGCCTGTCTATCGTTTCTCAAGCGCCTCGTGATCTGCGCGGGACATCCGCCCGCGGAACCTTATATGGGATCGATACAGACGTTCTCGCGGCGCACTTTCGGTCGATCACATTCCCATTCGTTACCGGACCGGTCAAGGTGCGCGTTCACCGGAATTTGAACCGCAACACAGGCCGCACCCTGGGCGCGGTATCCACGCTCACATTTCCATCCGTCACCAAAGGTTGAATCAACGAAATAGGCATTGTCCGGAACCTTGACCAAAACACAGGATTGATCGACTTCACGGTAGCCACGATTGCATTCCCAACCGGAACCATGGCTGGAATTCGTGAGATGGCCGTTTTTCGGAACCTTGATCTCGACGCAAGAATCACCCTCCCGCTGATAGATCCGGCCACATTCCCAGCCGTCGCCATATGAATTCAAATAAGCGTTGTCCGGTACATTTACCGGGACACAGGCATCGAGGGCTTCAAGATAGCCGCGCATGCATTCCCACCCTCGGCCGTAAGAAACGTTGGTCTTGAAGGCGTGCTTGGGGACGGAAACGGCATTGCAGGCGCCATCGACCTGGCGGAAGCCTTTGTCGCATTCCCAGCCCCGGCCCAGGCCTTTGACATGCGCGTTCTCCGGTATGGCTTCGCGGGTCTGTTGCGCCGTCACCTGCCCGGGCGCGGCGGTCCAGGCCGCACAAGCCATGAAAACGGCGAGAACCATGCGGCAAATCTTCGATTGGGAGAACATATGAAATTCGCTTTCTTTTCATACCGGATCGATTCCGGCGGTTTCGATTAGATGAACCGGTCTTGGGGGCCGGTCTTGGAAGGTCAGTCTTAGGGTTCGGTCAGGGGCATCAGAATATCGGCGTACCAGGCGCAGTTAAGCCCCAGGGCCTCATCCAGTTTCAGGTCCCGGGTTCCAATGTCGAGGCGGGCCGAATGAACACCCAATAGTTTCCAGGGCAAATCGCCGAGACCGTCCATGCCGTCGTCGACCCGCATGACCACCGGCGCGCCACTGGTTCCCCGGTGGGTCCGAGCGTCCGTCAGAAAATAACCTTCTCCCTGAAAGCGGAGCCCGAATGACGATGCGATAACCGCCTGACGGACCACCGGAAGATGGTGAAGCGTATCGTGAAAGCCGAGCGGGAACCCCACCACCAGCAGCGTGCTGCCGATTTCCACATGATCGCTTGTTTCAATCAGATGAGCCGGCGTGAAAGCCTGAATGACGGCAGACTTCGGCAGCGCCCTGCGGTCGATTTCAATTACCGCGATATCGACGGCACCAGCCCCGTCCGACCCGTCACGCCAGATACCCTTGCCATCCTGATACAGGAGAATCGACAGGCCCGTGGATTCCGCCAGATTCTCGGGATTGGTATGTATCTCGATCTCGATCCGGTTGGGGAAATGCTTGCTGGGTTCGTCATGCACCACATGCCGGCTGGTGATCAGGAACAGCCTGTCGTCGCGGGCAAAGAAAAACCCGCTTGCATTGGTCAGGTGTTGCTGGTGCTCGAAGGTGAACAGGCGAGGCGCCGTGAATAGAAGCGGATCAATCATCGCCGATGACCCCTCTCCCCACACGCAGGTAACCGGGCATTGTCAAAACTGCCCTTCCGCCAGGACATGAACTTCGGCGCGTTCCCGGCTGCCTTCATAGGCTCTGCGTGCGGCGTCATGAATTCGCTCAACCATGGAATCAAAGGCCTGAAGCATACCGGCTTCTCCCGGATCGCTGTCCGGGCAAAGCTTATTGAGCGCATCGCCTTCCAGGAAAAAAGTAATCTCCAGGGCGCTGTCATATCCCCAGAAACGCACCCGGTTCTGTTTGGCTTCAAAGCTGCGGCTTAGGTTCGGAAAACTAAGGCTCATCTGCGGTCGCGCTCGCTCAACCTTCGCGCGCCGCGCGCTGGGCTTGGGCCACGGCCCCTTCCAGGTTGGTATAGCGGTACGATCCGATGCAGTAGTATTCGATCGTCATTTTCGTGATCCCGTGCGCCTTCATTTCCTCAACTTCCGAAATGACGTCGGCATCGGTGCTTTTGTTCCGTTCGATAGTCTTCATGATCCTGTCCTTGTTTGTCCGTGAGGGAACCCTGAGCGTGAAACCCCGCCATTGAATTCATTCGGCCGGATTCTGGTCTGCAAAGCCCGGCTCAACGCCCCCTGTTTGCCCGGAAGACCCGGTCTCCCCTGATCAGGTTCTTCAACTCCAACGCCAGCCGCAGAAGCGTCTTTTCAGTCGGCGGCGGGGTGGCCGGCGACCGGTTCAGCGTTTGTCCGGTATCGCCGAAAGACCCCACCGATGGCGATAATTCGGATCGGCGCATTGCAGTGGTTCGACCATCTGTCATCGCCTTCCTCCCGCGGCCGCGGCATTGCTTTGCGGTGGCGCCTGCAACGCCATGCCCTCGTTCTCGCCCCGCTCGATCGCCGGGCGGTTTCCCGTGGCCCGTGATGGAGGCAATCCGGCTGCAACGGTCGCATCGTGATCACGGGACAGTGCGGCATCTAGCGCATTCGAATTAACGGTCAGGACACGGGCGTTTCCCGGATCATGTCCTTTCGGATGCAGATAGATGACCGTGCGCACCCTGTGAAACGCCTGGAATGAAAGGGATTGCAGAAGTTCTTCATCTACTTCGACCTTGTATTCTCCCGCCGGCAGCACTTCGTCAAAATCATCCAAAACAAACGGGTGATTGAACGTCACCACCTTCTTTATTGTGCGCGTCAACATTGCAGGGCTCCTGGAAATTGATTCGCTATCCCCCTTGGATATTTCCGCATCACCGGCGGAAACCAGCATGTGCCCCCTTGCCTTCTGGCCGAAGCCAATCATTTGTCGGCCGGCGTTCCCTCGACCGGTTTCGCGGCGGGCTTGACCGGTGCCGCCGCCGGTTTATCGGCAGAGATGCCGGGCTTCGCGGGCTTCTGGTTTGTGGAGAAATCCTTGAAAGACATTTATTAATTCCTTTTTTAAATGAAAATATGACTTACTTTATTCATATGGTTATGATTTTATTATTATCAATATACGAATATATTTTATTTCATTTTTTATTTTATTTTATTTATAGAATCGCCACCCCATTCTCCCCCCCTTCGGTACATGCCGGCGCCCCCTCGCCCCCTAGGCAGGCTTGTTGTGGTTGCAGCGACCGGTTGAATCCGCGACAGTTGCCCCATGCAATCCGCCCTGTTCATTCTCGACCTGCTCGGCGTCTGCGTATTCGCCGCATCGGGGGCCCTGGTCGCCAGCCGCAAGCAGATGGACCTGATCGGGTTCGGCCTGATGGCCTGCCTGACCGGGGTCGGCGGCGGCACCCTGCGTGACCTGCTGCTGGGGCGCCCCGTGTTCTGGACCGTTGATCCCCTGGCGATCATGATCTGCCTTGCCATCGCCGTGGTGCTGTTCTTTTCGGCCCATGTCATTCAGCGCCGCTATACCCTGCTGCTCTGGGCCGACGGCATCGGCATCGCGCTGTATGGCGTGATGGGGGCCGAACTGGCGCGGCAGACCGGAAGCGGCCCCCTAATCGCGATCATCATGGGCATGATGACGGCGACCTTCGGCGGGTTGATCCGCGACGTGGTCTGCGGCGAAACGCCGCTGATCCTGCGCAAGGAAGTCTATGCCACCTGTGCCGCCCTGGCAGCCACGGTCTATGTTGGATTGGATGCCTTCGGCGTGCCGCGCGAAGCCGCCATCGCCGCCGGCTTCACGGCCGGGTTCACCCTCCGTGCGCTCGGCATCGCCCGGGGCTTGTCCCTGCCGGTCTACAAACCCCGGCCGGGGCGGGAATATTGAGGGAGAACCTAGCGCTACCTACTTAAGTAGTCGCATAACAAATCACTTCAGCGGCCAACCACCATATCTGTCAATCGCGGCATCGATATCTGCCATCAAATCGATGGAACGAGCCAATGCGGCAACGATATTCTGGTAATGTTGCTGTTCGTCGAATGACAATTCGCGACCTTTTCGGTCTTTGAGCCACTTTTGACAAACCTGATATCCACCAACATGGAAATCTCAAACGGCTTGTGGCACCCCTTCAAAATACTGGGTCTTATTAACCCAGACACACCCCGGATTCCTCCCCTTCGGTTGAGTATATTTGACCTGTCCAACGACATGATCACCATCGATCGGATATGACGTGAAAATTTTAGCCTTTTGCTCCATTAAATGGAGCCCGATAAGCTCTTTGCCTAAATTACAAAGCGTGCGGAATAGCTTAATGTTTCCAGTCAGAGGCAAACGAGGAAAATCAAAAGATAAATATTCCTCATATCTCTGTCGATAAGTTGGACTATGAAATACTCCGTACATATAATGAAATAAATCTTCAGGACCAATGGTATTATTTAAATCACCTGAACCGTCGCTTTCCCACTTCATACCAAAATTTGATGTTAAATAACTTATATATTCTGAATTAATATTTGGTTTTCTATTTTTATTTGGTCCATTAGAAAATACCTGGGAGTCAAAAAAATCAATATTTTCTTTATTAAGATAAACGTAAAGAGGAAATACATCTGTTCTTTCTTTTGTTTTCGTAGAAATTGAACAGTTATCTGTCAAAACATTACTAACAAAAACATGCCTCCAACTTTCACTTACAGTATGCCTGCAAATATTTAAACAAATATTAGACTCAAGAACATGATCCATTACTTCTGCCCGGGGCCGACACATTAACCCTCGAGCCTTCCCCGTGTAGAAAGTCTTGCGCACATCAAACGGTCTATAGGCTATAGACTTTATTCGACATTCTAAGTCGCTTTGGGATTTAACGTCCGATTGGGCTAACTCAACAGCCCAATCACCAGCGTCTTTTCCAAGGGAATATTTACGCCGCGCATCTTCGCTAGAGATCTGCGAAAACTCTCGGATACGATCTAATAACTCACTTTCCGTCCAACCAATCGTTAAAGCATCTCTCGCGGTTACAATCCCTAATGAATGCATTTTCATAAATTCAGGAATTGACCACCCCTCAAAGTATTCTGAATAATAAGTTTTATCCAACGGTCGAAAAAAATAATAAGGCTTATCTGCTTTAACTTGAGTCCATTCTGTACTTTTCACATCATTATTATATAGCCATTCATATTTCCCCCCCGCTGGAAATTGTTTATCACCTTCCCAAAACACACCATCACGCGCGCCCCAAAGTTCAGCATGCCGTACCGTTGCAGTTTCCCCAGATTTTCCATTCTTCCGTTTGACAAAAATTCCGATGCTAACCCCTTGTTGAATATCAAATACGTTCTTGTCTGTAGTCCCATCGGGCGCTTTTTCCTTTTTCTTTGTGTTCCCATGCAGGTCGAGGACGTAGATGTCATCGAATGTGCTCATAAGGCTTTGGCGCATTCCTCGAAATGTTGGATTGTCGAGATAACCATGGTTGGTTATAAACGCGAGGATACCGTGACCCGTTTGCTCGATACGCCATTGGGAAAAACGGATAAATTTAACATAATCATCGTTGAGCCATTTGGGGTTTCGTTCACCCAAAGGTTTTCCATCAACCTCAAAGTAATTTTCAGTCTTTGTATCTGTGATGGTGTCTTCACCACGCATCAATTTGTGTATCCACGGCCCCTTATTGGCCGAATGACCGGAATACGGTGGATTGCCCAGCACAACCATTACAGGATGGTCCTGCTTGGCTTCACCGGCTTCAAATGCCTCCCGAGCAATTTCTCCTGCGAACAGCGGCAAGCCCGTCATCTCGTGGGCTTCCTGCAGCGAATTAGTTAGATAGACGCGCAGCCGTTCATTGGCTTTGAAGTCATACCCTGTATCCGCCAATTGCAGACCGAGTTTCATGTGGCAGACGGCGTAAGGCGCCATCAAAAGTTCAAATCCGAAGATTCGTGGCAACAGATGTTGCGAGACATAACTGCTCCAACTGCCGGTTTGCCCCGTGCTCTCAACATGTGCGCGTATCATTCGGATAACTTCGTGCAGAAATGTGCCAGTGCCGGTAGCAGGGTCCAAGACCGTGACCTTATGCGCCTCTTTCTTTCCACCGGTCAGCGTTTTCGGCACCTTGACTTTGCTGTAGTCAGCCAGGCCATCGGTAATATTGAAGTCACGCTTTAGAATTTCATCGACGCTTTTGACGATATAGCTGACGACAGGTTCCGGCGTGTAATAGACACCACGCCTTTCCCGCATGGCCGGATCGTATTCCGCCAGGAACGTTTCATAAAAATGGACCACCGGGTCTTCACGCCGGGTGCGGCGGCCAAAATCCTTCAAAATGCTTTTAATATCAGTACGTTCGAGGAGTTCGACCAAGTCATCGACAATCCAGGTCACACGTTCATCAAGGCCGGGTCCTGCGATATGATCAAAAATCTTCCTCAAAAATGGATTAGTCTTGGGCAATTCGTGCGCGGCTTTGTATCGGGAAAAAGGCTCTTTATCTGTGTGATTACACCGCGCGGCGAATAGCCCGTAGCAGATCGTCTGCGCATACATATCGGCGAAATCTTCTTCACTCAAATCGTCGATCAGTACAGCGCGAAACCCTTTCAACTGGTTGTGTAATTCACCGCCTTTGTCCTCCGCCTTGAACGCCAAACGAATGCTGTCACGCATCAGACGCGCTAACCCGCCCATGCGTTCGGCGAGATTCGAAGCCGATGAAATTGTCTTGATTTTCGTCTTCGTGAACTCTGCGATCAGATTGACAACTTCATCCGCACCTTCGCCCGTGCTGCGATCAAGCTTAGCGGTCACTCTGTGTTCGCCAAAAACGTACCAGCGGAATTCCAGATAATCCGTCAAGATTAGATTGGGCAGACCTTCCAAGTATCTCTCTAGCTGGTCCGTTTTTTCGACAGCATCCAAGTTCTTACCAACGTCCTTGGCCTCGATATGACCAAGCGGGATCGTATTTGCTGTGATTACGTAATCTGGTGCTCCGCAAGCTTCTTGCTTGGGTTCATTCGTAGCAACCACGGCCATCTTATTGGCAGCCGCAATCCCTTCGACCAGGGTTTTCAAAGCAGGGCGATGAGTGTGCTCCGTTGCAGTGCCAGCTTTTAAAGCTTTGTTGATTGAGGAAAGATATTCCGAGATTGCATTGTTGTTCTCCATGTACACCCCCCCGAACCAACTTGCATTTTGTAGTTACTTTGTAAACGAATCTAATGAGCCCAGAAACTTCTATAATCTCAAAAAGTGTGACGTTATCAAACCTATTCACGCGCGATGGCCAACCCGGCCATCCCCATCGCGCTTGAGTACATCCCCGCCATATCATCCCGTTATGTCCACTTGTAAATAACGGCAGGTTCCGCAAGACTCACCAGCCATGACCGAATACATGACCACCAAGGAACTGGCCGAGTTTCTGCGTATCAAGCAGCGCAAGGTCTATGACCTGGCCACGTCGGGGCGCATCCCCTGTTCCCGCGCCATGGGCAAGCTTTTGTTCCCCCGCGCCGAGATCGAGGCCTGGGTCGCCCAGGGCATGGGCGAAGGTGCTGCCGGTGTCTTGGCCGGATCACCCGCCGGAAACACCGCCGCCCAACCCCGCCCGGGCGTGTTCCTGGGGTCGCACGATCCCTTATTGGATTGGGCCCTGCGCCAGTCGCGTTGCGGACTGGCGACCTTTTTCGACGGCTCGTTGGACGGGCTTGACCGGTTCGCCGCATCCGAAGGCGTCGCCACGGGCCTGCACCTGTTCGACGGTGATATCGCCGAAGACGACATGGAGCCCGACCGCCGTTGGAACATCGGCGCCGTGGAAGAGCGGTTCAGGGCCAGCCCGTCGGTGCTGATCGAATTCGCCTGGCGGGAACGGGGCCTGATCGTGCTCCCCGACCGGGCAGACCGGTTTTCATCCATCGCCGATCTGCGCGGACGGCTGATCGTGCCGCGCCAGGCCGAGGCCGGATCTCAGGAACTGCTGCAACACCTGTTGGCGGCCGAAGGGTTCGGCGACACGGACTATGTGATGGCCGACCCCGCCCGCACGGAAACCGACGCGGCGCAAGTTATCGCCGAGGGCATGGGCGAGGTCGCCCTGGGCCTGCGGGCGTCGGCGGAGCAATTCAAACTGGCCTTCGTGCCGGTCATGCGCGAACGGTTCGATCTTTTGGTCGACCGCAAGGCCTGGTTCGAGCCGCCGATGCAGGACTTCATCGACTTCTGCCGCACGCCCGCGTTCCGGGCCAAGGCCGACGCCATGGGCGGATACGATGTTTCCGGCCTGGGCAGCGTGCATTTCAACGGCGCCTGACCGGCCCCGCCACCGCCTCATCCACAGCCAAACCCGAAACAAAAAAGGGGGCAGACCGAAATCTGCCCCCAGATTGACCGGATGGGTCGGCTGGAAATCGAATTACATGCTCTTGCCGTTGGGGAAGAACAGCTGCAGGCCGTTCATCTTGTAGGACGCGATGGTGTCCTGGCCGTCCTTCGACAGAATCCAATCGATGAAGGCCTGACCTTCGGCCTTCTTGACCTTGGGGCATTTCTTCGGATTGACCAAGATGATGCCGTACTGGTTGAACAGCTGCTTGTCGCCTTCGACGTGGATTTTGTAATCGCCCTTGTTCTTGAAGCTGATCCAGGTGGCGCGGTCGGACATGGTGTATGCGCCCATGCCGACGGCGGCGTTGAGGGTCGCGCCCATGCCGCTGCCCGTTTCCCGGTACCACTTGCCACTGGCCTTGGCGGGATCGACACCACCGGCCTTCCACAGACGCTTTTCCTTCTTATGGGTGCCCGAATTGTCACCGCGCGAGGCAAAAGTCGCCTTGGCCTCAGCGATCATGGAAAGCGACTTGGGGCCGTTTTTCATGCCGCCGACCTTGGCCGGATCAGCGGGCGGACCGACGATCACGAAATCGTTGTACATGACGTCGGAACGCTTCACGCCGAAGCCATCGTTGACGAATTTTTCCTCGGCCGGCTTGGCATGAACCAACAGCACGTCGCCGTCGCAGTTCTTGGCGTTCTTGATCGCCTGGCCCGTGCCGACGGCCACGACATGCACCTTGATGCCTGATTTTTTCTCGAAGATCGGCAGCATGTAATCGTACAGGCCCGAGTTCTGGGTCGAGGTCGTGGATTGCACGATGATCGATTTTTCGGCGGCCGACACCTGGCCCGGCACAATCGCCGGACCGGCAAGGACCGCGACAGCCGCGGCCCCGAAGGTGATGCGTTTGAAGGTCTGCATGGTTCTCTCCCTTATGGTGTTTGTTCTGCCGGGGCGGGCCGATACGCCACCGCCCCTGGGTCTCACAGGATGATCTTTCCCGCCATGTAGTCGCCGGCCTCGGTCGAGGACGGCTGGTTGAAAAAATCCGCCGCCGGGGTATGTTCCAAAACCTTTCCCCGGTGAACGAACACGACATCGTCGGCCAAGCGCCGGGCCTGGCCCATATCGTGGGTCACGAAAATGATCCTGGTGCCGCGGTCGCGCGCGGCCTTGGTGATGTCTTCGATCACCAGGGTCGATGCCGGATCCAGATTGGACGTGGGCTCGTCCATGAACAGAACATCGGGTTCGGTCGCCAGCGCGCGGGCCAGGGCCAGGCGCTGCTGCTCCCCTCCGGACAGAAGCCGCGCCGGCTGATCGGCGCGGTCCGCCAGTCCCGCATGTTCCAGTATCTCATGCCGCCGCGCCGCATCGGCCCGGCCGCGCAGGCGCAGCACGAAATCAATATTGGCGGCCACGGAGCGGCGCAGCATCACCGCGCGCTGGAACACCATGGCCTGACGGCGGCGGATGCCGTCGTCCAGCATCTTGCCGCCCCAAGACAGGGTTCCGCCGGACGGCTTGATCAACCCGTGCATCAGGCGCAGCAACAGGCTTTTGCCGGCCCCGTTGGGACCCATGAGAACCGTCGTCCCGCCGGCTTCCAGGGTCAGGTCGATGCCCTTGATCAGCACCGTGCCCCCAGCCTGATAGGTCAGATCGCGCACAATCAGCGGGAACAAATCGGCACCCGCGCCGGCATCGCCGTCGCTGCGCAGCTCGACCACGTTGGCGGGACGAAGTTCGGGGGCGGGTCGAATGTCAGGCATAGGCATACCGTTTGGCCGTGGCGTTCAGGCCCATGACCGCCGCGTTGATGGCAAGGGCGATGGTCAGCAGCACCATCCCCAGCCCCAGGGCCAGGGCCAGGTCGCCCTTGGAAGTTTCCAGCGCGATGGTCGTGGTCATAACCCGGGTCAGATGATTGATGTTGCCGCCGACGATGATCACGGCCCCGACCTCGGCCATGGCGCGGCCAAGCCCGGCCAGCAAGACGGTCAACAGCGAATAGCGCGCGTCCCACAACAGTTCCGCCATCATGCGGCCCGTGGGCACGCAGAACGACCGGAACTGGTCGGCATATTCATTGTACAGATCTTCGATCACCTGGCGCGACAAGGCCGCGATGATCGGCAGAATCAGAACCGACTGGGCGATGATCATCGCCGACGGGGAATAGAGCAACCCCATGAACCCCAGCGGCCCGGCATTCGACAGCAGCATGTATATGACCAGACCGACGACCACCGGCGGCAGGCCCATCATCGAATTGACGACGATCAGCGCCAAGCCTCGGCCCGGGAAGCGCGTCACCGCCAGCAAGGCACCGATGCTGAGGCCGATCACCCCCGCCGCCAGAAGTGCCGTCAGGCTGACACGCAGGGACAGGGCGATGACCTCCATGAGGTCCGCATCAAAACCGATCAACAGATTGAAGGCCGTCAGAAAGGCCCCTCCGAAATCTTGCATTGCCGGGCTGTCCGTTCGTTTCGCTTCCCAGGATGCGCCGCTAAGGCTGGGCGCGATTCCGTAAATTATGCATAATTATTCGTATTAAGCGTAATTTTGCACAAATTTCCAACCCGCGCAAGACAACCAACCCCGCCGCACCCCACGTTTCCACTGGATGGAAAGCACACCAACTGCACCTGGAAATCGCGCGGAAGACATGTGGAAATCGCCAGGAAACCGGGACAGGGCCGCACCCGCAAAGCATGGAAGGCAGCGCCGAAAAGCCGAAGTCGCGCCCGTTAATTCACATTATTCACATCAATGCATTACAAATTACACATTCATTGACTTATTTTTATATTATAAATCAATGCTTAATTTGAATTATCTAATTTTTCGTGTATTATTTACATTACTATTATCGGCGTATTTGGTCGCCCATCGGAACCGCGCCGATGCGTTATTTAAAATCATTCAGGTTAATCGATAGGAGATTTGGTTATGGGCAAGGTGAACAAGGCGTTTCTCATTCTGCCGGTCGTATTCGCGATCCTCATTGCGGTCGGCATACTAACCAGCTAGGTCAATCGTCCCACACGCTGGTATTCAAGCGCGGGCTCCGTTTACGGCTCCCGCGCTCTTTTTTGCCGATCACACTATGCGGATATCATTGTGCGGAGAGCATTCTGCGGACCGTTCCGCGCTTAATCGCCCTCGGCCATATGCGCTTCACGGGCCGGACGCCTGGCCGTTTTCTGCGCCGGCTTTTCCGCCGCGGACGACGCCCGCTCCCCGCCGTGGATCAGGGTGGGATGGGCCCGCTGGGCACAGTCGGTACGCTCGCACAAACGGCAGGTCACACCGACGGGAAGAAACGTTTCGGACCGGGTCAGGTCCAGACCCGTCGAATAGACAAGGTCGCCCGCGTCCTCAAGCCGGCAACCCAAGGCCAAGGCATAGTTGCCGTCGGGGGAGCTGTAACCCGCACCCGGCCGGCGTTTGCCGAAGGCGACGGAAAGAAACGCACTGCCGTCGGCAAGTTGCAGAATCTGGGCGTCCACGCTGCCCGGCCGCCCGCTGGCCGCATGCACGTTCCAGCGCGGGCAGATACCGGCGAAGCGGGGAATCGGCAAACCCGAGCCCGAAAGCCGCTTAAACACATTGCCCGCCTGATCGATGCGCAGGAAATGGAACCGCACCCCTTCCCGGCCCGGGCGGCGCAAGGTCGCAAGCCGCTGGCAGGTCTGCTCCAGACTGACGCCGAAGGCCTGCTGCAGCCGTTCCACGTCATAGCGGCAGGCGACGGCACGATCGAGGAATGCGTCATAGGGCATAAGCAACGCCCCCGCGAAATACCCGGCCAGAAAATCGGCCAGCAACCCCTCGGAAGCCTCGGATAATTCCGCCTGATCGACGTATCGGGCAATGAGATCCGCCGCCGCCCGGCGCCCGATTTCGCGCGCCAGAACAAACCGCAGGCTGGGCGCCGTGAGGTCGTCGCGCACGATCAGGCGCTCCCCTTCACCACCCTTGTTCGGCTCCACTCGATAGGCCGGGCCGCCGCTCGTCTGCGTCGCCTCGACCCCCGTGGTATCGACTGAAACGCCGTAGCGTTGATCAAGGTAAGCCGCAAGACGTGAATACAGGCCCACAGCTTCCAGCCCGATTTCCTGCCGCATGGCTTCGGCCAAACGGTCCAGGTCATCGAAGAAATTGTCATTGCGTTCGGTGAAGTCCCCCACGTCTTCCGCCGGCGTGCGGCTGTCGAGCAGACCGTCAAGGTTTTCACCGGTGATAAAGCGAAGCAGTTCATCGACCTGCAGCGTCAACTTTTCCGTACCATCAACGACAATGCCCAGGAAATTCTGACGTTCATCCGCCGCCAGATCGATGTTGTCCAACAGGATTTCGGAGAAACTGCGCACCGACGTCAACAGCGTCCGCACGGAATGACTGGATGCCACCAGATAGGGATTGGATGCCAGTTTGTCGGTCAGCGCCTCCACATCTTCGCGCGAGTTACGATAAGACCGATAAAGCCGGAGAAATGCACGGCATATGTCCGGTACGGACGTAACGAATTCATCCAGTTCCGTCGCCGACGGGCGCGTGCCCCCGAACATGGGATCCGACAGCGCCTCTTCCAGATCGCTTTTGATCCGCACTTCGTCCCCGGCGGAAAAATCACGCAGATCGACGCCCAGGACGTCACTGAGTTTCAGCAGCAAGGACACGGTCAACGGCCGGTCATTGTGCTCGATCATATTAAGATAGCTGGGTGAGATGCCGAGAATTTCGGCCAACTTGACCTGTGTCAGGCCGCGATCCTTGCGTAACCGCCGCAATCGCGCGCCCAGCATTGGTGATCGCGCCATGATGTTCCCCCAACGTGGGTTTCCACGAATGTTTTCCCGCCCCAGGTCTTAAATTGCCGCCCAGGTGAAGGCTTTGCCCCATATTAGCCCGTGTTCATCGGCCTGTCGCCGTGAAATACATGCGCAATTTCAAATAATTAGATGAGAAGATCGACTGGATTAGTGAAATGTTCACGCAGTCGGCGCGATTTCCATGATGGGCAGCGTAAAGCGGAACACCGATCCGTGGTCCGCCGCCGGCTCGACCCAGATACGCCCGCCGAACCGTTCCACGATCTCACGGCAGATGGCCAGCCCCAGGCCCGTGCCCTTAGGCTTATTGGTCAAGGTTTCACCGCCACCCTGCTGGAACCGCTCGAAAATCGTTTCCTGTTCATCGGCCGCGACACCCGGGCCGTTGTCCGCCACGTCAACGGCGACAACCCCACCGCTGACCCTTGCCGAAATACGGACTTCGCCATGGTCCGGATCACAGAACTTGACCGCATTGGAAATCAGATTGACCAAGACCTGAATCAAGCGGTCGCGATCGGCGAACACCCCTGGCAGCCCATCGGGAAGGTCCGCTTCCATTTTCACGCCTTCGGCCTGGGCCAGGGGCGAAGCCGCCGCGACGGCGGCTGCAATGGTATCGCCCAGGTCCAACGGCTCCATCTTCCATTCCAGGTTGCCGGCCTCCATCTTCGACAGATCCAGCAACTGATCGATCAAGCGCGTCAGACGTTGCGTTTCCGCCACGACGACGCTGTAAAACCGGTCACGTTCAAATTCCGGCAGGTCGGGGTTGTCTGACAGAATTTCCCCGGCGGCCCGGATCGATGTCAGCGGGGTGCGGAATTCGTGCCCCACCGTGGTGATGAAGTTGTCCTTGAGGCGGTCCAGTTCCTTCAGCCGTTCGTTGGCCGCCCGCAGTTCGGCCGTGGTTTCCTCTAGGGCATGGGATTTTTCCTCCAGCTCGTGAGAGTATTCGATGACTTGCGATGTTTCGTCGAGGATCCGCATCAGATCCTCGGTGCTCACGACCTCGCCCTTGGTTACGCTGGCCACCATGGTCTGGGCCGACGCCGCCCCGATGGCCCCGGCCAATTGACGTTCCGCGAAGGACACCAGCGCCGGGGTCGCTTCGGCATGGGGGTCAAGCGCCATATCGTGACGTTGCGCGAAATCGTTGAGCGCATTCCGCGCCCGGACGTTGCCGAGAAAACGGCGGAGCACACCCTGCAACTCCCCGATCGAGGCAGACCCCCGCCATACGGTCACCGGCTCGGCGCCGGGGCTGTCCAGCTTCTGAACGAACTCGCCCGCCTGCAACTGTTCCAAATCGCTGGGGCGGCTTAACAGGGACACCCAGATGAACGCCCCGATATTGACCAACATGGACCAGAACAGCGAATGGGAAAGCTCGTCCGCCCCATCCAGGCCGAACAAGGCGTAGGGCTTCAGAAACTCGATCCCGAACGGACCGAATTCAATGAATTCCGTCGGCAGCCAGCCCGAACGCGCGAACGACGGCAGAACCAGGGTGTAGAGCCATACCAATGTGCCCAATGTCAGGCCGGTCATGGCCCCCGCCCGGGTCGCGCCCTTCCAGAAAATCCCGCCCATCAGCGCCGGGGCGAATTGGGCGGCGGCGGCGAACGACACCAGACCGATGGTCACCAGGGCATAGGATTCCCCGATCAGGCGCATGTAGGTATAGGCCAGCAACAGAACCAGAAGAATGGCGCTGCGGCGCACGAACAGAAGGAAAGCCGACAGATCGCCGGCAAACCGCGACTGGAACCACCTGACGCGCAACAGCACCGGCACCACAAGATCGTTACACACCATGGTCGACAGCGCGATCGTGGCGACGATCAGCATGCCCGTCGCCGCAGACAGCCCGCCGATATAGGCGAACAAGGCCAATCCTTCCTGTTCGTTCACCATGGATACGGTCAACACGAAGGTATCGGCATCGACGCCGCCTTCGGGAAACTGCAACAAGCCGCTGATCGCGATCGGCAGCACGAAAATATTGATCAGGATCAGATAAAGGGGAAACAGCCAGGCCGCCTTTCGGACATGACCCGGATTGACGTTTTCAACCACCCCGACCTGGAACTGACGCGGCAGGCAGATGAACGCGAACATGGAAAGAACCATCAGGGTCGACCATTGGGCGTAACCCTGGGACCCGACGCTGTGAAACAGCTCGGAAATGTGCGGAATATGGTTGGCCTGCGTGAACAGATCGCCGAATCCTTCATACAGGCCGAACGTGACGTAAAGCCCCACGGCCAGGAACGCCGCCAGCTTGATCACCGATTCAAACGCAATGGCCACCACCATGCCTTCGTGGTGTTCACTGGCATCGATATGGCGGGTACCGAACAGGATCGAAAACAGGGCCATGATCAAAGCCACGAAAAAAGCCGTGTCCTGAAACAGCGGGACACGGCCCAAATGGCGGGGCATGACGATTTCCGGGTATTGGATCAGCACGGAAAAGCTGGTCGACACGGCCTTCAATTGCAAAGCGATATACGGAAGGATTCCAAACACGGCGATAACCGTGACGATCCCGCCGAGATACAGGCTTTTGCCGTAGCGTGAAGCAATGAAATCGGCAATCGATGTGATGCGGTTTTCCGCACTGATCCGCACCATCTTTTCCAGCACATAGGGCCATAACACCAAAACCAGCGTGGGCCCCAGATAGATGGGCAGAAAATCAAGACCGGACGTCGCGGCCCGGCCGACACTGCCGTAGAAGGTCCAGCTTGTGCAGTAAACCGCCATCGAAAGGGCGTAGATATAGGGATTGTTGAGCATCGAGCGCCCGGCATCGGCACGCTTGTCACCCCAGAACGCGATGGCGAACAGCAATCCCAGATAGGCCACCGATGTGATGAAAATGACCCAGCCCTGAAGCATGTCAGGCCTCGGGCGGGCCGGAACGGTCAACCCGCTCCGCGATCAGATAGATCATGCCGACGACGGCGATCCAAACGGCGAACAGAACCACATAGATACGGGGCAGACCGAACAGGTCGGCATCGCCCTCGCCCAGCATCACAAGGGGCGGCAGAAACATCATCGTCGCGAACAGAAAAAGCGAGACCGACAGGGGGCCGGTCTTGCCGGTTCCACCCCCAGGCGCATCTTCCGCCCGGCGCTGATCCGGGTCGTTGGCCGGTTCTTTCGCCATCACTCCGCAGGCAGGCCGACGGCCGCCTTGACCCGGGCGACGAGTTCACGCGTGGAAAACGGCTTGGTGATGAAATCATCCGCACCCGAGGCAATGCCCTTTTCCCGGTCGGCCTCGCGGCCCTTGGCCGTCAGCATGATGACATGCACGTCCGACCAGGCGTTATTGCCGCGAATTTCCTCGCAAACGGAAAACCCGTCCCGTTCCGGCAGCATGACGTCCAGCAGGACAACATCCGGTTTGGTCTCGCGCATGGCGCTGAGTGCTGAATTGCCGTCCCCCACGACACGGGTCTCAAACCCCGACTTTTCCAACAGAAAAGTCAGCGACAGAACGATGTTGTCATCGTCTTCGACCACCAGAACCGAGTGATCCATGAACGCCTCCCTATTGTCCCGCACGTTTTTGGCGCGGCCACCGTTATCGGCTTTTGTTTGATTATACCCCCGACATCCGCCGCCGCCGCAAGGTTTCTGACGGGTTTCACGGCGACATACCGGTTTGACACCGCACCGCCCGTCTGCGAAGCCTGAAGCCCATGACCATGGAACACCCCTTGGAATTCACTCGGCGCGCCGTCCTGACGGGCATGGTTCTGGGTGCGGCATTGACCCCTTGCAACGTTTATTCGGGGCTGAAAATCGGCTGGTCGTTCAACATGTCCATCGCCGCCGGCCTGCTGGCGGCCGGGGCCTGGGGCGTTGCCACGCGGGGGTTCGGCACGCGCCCGCTTTCGCTTCTGGAAAACAACATCAACCAGACCACGGCGTCGTCCTCGGCCTCGATCATTTCGGGCGGACTGGTCGCGCCGATCCCGGCCCTGACGTTGCTGACCGGCCAGGAATTCACCTGGCCCGTGCTGGCGTTCTGGGTTTTCTGCGTTTCCATTCTGGGGGTCGTGGTGGCCGCCGCCCTGCGCCGCCAGATGATCGAACACGACAATCTGACCTTTCCGGCCGGCGTCGCGACGGCGGAAACCATGACCCAAATTCATGCGCAGGGTGCAGGCAAAGCCGGCGAACGATCCGCCCGGCTGAAAGCCCTGATGTCCGCCGCCATGCTGTCCGGTGCGGCAAAGCTGGCAACGGACCTGGCAGCCACGGCACCGCGCCTGGCCCTGCCGGGGGCCCTGCCGTTCTGGGGAGCGGCCAAGGGCAGTGCGTCGCTCAACAACCTGACACTGGCCATGGACCCGTCGCTGCTGATGATCGGCTTCGGTGCCTTGATCGGCCTGCGTGCCGGATTGTCGTTGCTTCTGGGGGCCCTGATCGCCTGGGCCGTTCTGGGTCCCTGGGCCGTCGGCCAGGGCTGGGCCCAGGCGGGGGCACCAAACGGCATCTGGTTTTCCGAACTGGTTGCCTGGCTACTGTGGCCCGGCGTGACCCTGACCGTGGTTTCGGCCCTGACGGCCTTCGCCATTTCGGTGTTCCGGGTGTGGCGCAAACGCCGGGGCAGGCCAGGCAACGGCTTTGCGGTCAGCCCGGGATACGCCGCCGTTTTGGCCGGGGTGACCGCCCTGATCACCCTGGCCGCGGGCACGATCTTCGGCCTGCCGGTCTGGGTTTCCGTCTTGGCGGTGATGCTGAGCTACCTGCTGGCCGTGATCGCCGCCCGCGTGTCGGGGGAAACCGGCGTCACGCCCGTGGGTGCCTTGGGCAAGGTCACGCAGCTGACTTACGGTGCCGTCACACCGGGTGACATGGCCGCCAACCTGATGACCGCCAACATCACCGGGGGGGCCGCCGGGCAATGCGCCGACATGATGCACGATTTGAAAACCGGATCGCTGATCGGGGCGACCGCACGGTTGCAGATTTTTGCCCAGGCCTTCGGCGTGTTGACGGGCTCGATGGTCGGGGCCGCGGTTTACCTGATCCTGGTCCCCGATCCCGCCGCCATGCTGATGACGCCGGAATGGCCCGCCCCCGCCGTCGCCACCTGGAAAGCCGTGGCCGAGGTTTTATCCGCCGGCCTGGGCGCCATTCCCCAAGGCGCCGTGCCCGCCATGGCCGTGGCGGCCGTCTGCGGCTTTATCCTGGCCGTGGCCGAACGCATGGCACCGGAACGCGTGGCAAAGGTTCTGCCCAGTGCCCCCGCCATGGGCGTGGCCTTTGTCATCCCCGCATGGAATTCGATCTCGCTGTGCCTGGGGGCGGTGATCGCTGCCGTCATCACACGGATCAACCCGGATTGGGCCGAAAAACGGATGACCGCCTTGGCCGCCGGGCTGGTCGCCGGCGAAAGCCTGGTCGGTGTCGCCCTGGCCCTGCAAACCATGGCGGGCTAGCGGCCAGGAGTGTTCTTACAAAACGACCGCACCTGCGTCAGTGCAGGCGCATGCCGTCGCCGATCAGCCGGAATTCCGCCGGCTTGATGAGTGCAGCCGAAGCGACGCGAACGGAATGCAACGGGCCGTCCAAATTCTTTTCCCAGAAGTCCAGGAACCGGCGCAGCACCGGAAAATCCGGTGCCATGTCCAGATCCTGCCAGATATAGTCTTGAAACAGATGGGGGAAATCCGGGCGGCGGTAGATGATCTCCGCCGTGGTCAGACGATAGCCCGAGAGTTGTTGTTTTAACGACATGACAGAAACCTCCGTGATGGTTGCGTGGTTTGCATGTCCTCCCTGGTACGTCGTGAATTGTCGCCCGCAATTCACTGAGCCGTCAATATTTAATCAGCAAAAACAAACCATTATCAGCCCGCCCGGGCGAGTGCTGCCAATCGCAGGGATGCTTTTCAGCCATCTGTCTATTTCACGGTCAGGCATCGAAACCCTGGAAACGGCGCGGCGCGGCGGTTATGTAGGATTCACCCGCCGCAATTCAGGACACCACCCTATGGACACTGCTGCCCCGCCCAAGATTTGGCTCGACTACGATCAAGCCGAATTGGACCGCCAATACGATCAACGCTCCGTCGTGCCCGACGGCGACGACTACAAAGCCGGCGACGCCAAGGCCAGCGAGCAGGCCCGATCAGCAATACCCTGCCGGGTCGATGTGGCCTATGGGGATGGCGAAGATGAAACACTCGACATTTTTCCGGCCCGCGATCCCGGATCGCCGGTTGTCGTCTTTCTGCACGGCGGGGCCTGGACGCGCGGCAAGAAATCCAACGAAAGCTTCATCGCGCCGCCCCTGGTCGCCGCAGGCGCAGCGGTCATCGTGGTTGAATTCACGCTCTGCCCCCAGGGCACGCTGCGGAACATGGTCGATCAATGCCGCCGCGCGGTTGCCTGGGTTCATGCCCATGCCGGTGACTTCAACGCCGATCCGGCGCGGATCGTCGTGACCGGGCATTCATCGGGGTCGCACCTGACGGCGATGATGATGGTCACGGACTGGGCATCCCACGGCGTCGCCCCGGACGCCATCCGGGGTTATGTGATCACCAGCGGCATTTATGACCTTGCGCCCGTGCGCCTGACCTACCGCAACGAATATCTGAACCTGGATGGCGACGCGGTCGACGGGCTTAGCCCGATCCGCCACCTAAAGCCCGGCCTGCCGCCGCTGGCCCTTTTTTACGGCGGCCTGGAACTGGCCGAATTCCGCCGCCAGGGCCGGGAATTCGCGGATGCCGTGCGGGCCACCGGTGCGGACGTCACGGAACAGGACCTGCCCGGCTTCAACCATTTCGAAATGGGCCGCAAACTGGCCGAGGCCGACGGCCCCGTGTTCAAGGCCGCCCTTGGGATGCTGGGGCTCTAGCCCGCCAACGCGATCAGGACGGCCGGCGGGATTGCTTGGCGTCCCAAACGTCGGGATTCAACGGGAACGGCGGCATGTCACCGGCCAGCGCCGTGGTGATCTGACGCGCCGCCGACAGCGCCAATGCCTTCGATGCTTCCTGTGTCACCCCCGCCGTATGGGGCGTGAAGATGACCTTAGGGTTGGCCAGCAACGGATGATCTTCGGGCAGGGGTTCGGGGAACACCACATCCAAACCGGCGGCCCGGATATGGCCGCTTTCAAGCGCTGTCTGCAGGGCGTCCAGATCGATCAGCGCGCCGCGCGCCGCGTTGACGACCACGGCACCCTGGGGCAAGGCCGCCAGTTCGTCCGTTGAGATCATGTCCCGCGTTTCGTCCGTCAGTTCCGCCGCCATGGCCAGGGCGTCGCATTGCGCCAGCATGGCCTTCAGGTCATCCATCGGCTCGACCCCCGCTGCATGGATCAGGCGCGGATCCACATAGGGATCATAGGCCAGCACCCGGCAGTTGAAGGCCAGGCGCAGCTTTTTCGCCAGCTCCGAGCCGATATAGCCCAGGCCGACGATGCCGACCGTGCGGCCCTCAAGCTCGTAAACCTGCAGGCCCTGGCGTTGCGACCAGGCACTGCCGTCGCGTGCCGCCGCATCGCCCCAGGTCAGCTGCTTCAAACAGGCCAGCAGCATCATGACCGTATGTTCGGCCACGGGCGTGCGCCCGAAGCCCAGATGGTTGACCACCAGGATGCCGCGTTCCGTGGCGGCGGGAATGTCGATGTTGTCCGTGCCGAAGCCCGATGTCGAAATCACGACCAGGCCCGGGGCCGCGTCCATGATGTCGGCGGTCACGCGTTCGGGCGTGCGCACCCAAAGGGCGTTGGCATTGCCGAGCGCGGCCTTGACCGCGTCCGCATCGGGGCTGTCGACGACCACGGGCTCGATCCCGTTTTCACGCAAAAGGTCATGGCCGCCCGGATCATACATCGGGCGCCACAGAACGGCTTTCTTGGACATGTCGGATGGATCCTCCCAAAGGATGTGGTGTTTCCTGCAATGCCCCCTTCACCGCCATTAAGAGGCCGGGCCGCCCCCATAATCAAGCGGCGGTTTCATGCGGGCATGGCGGGAAGGGGCGCTTTTCTGCCATCGAATTTTATTGTGCACTGCACAAAAAATATGTTGACGACAGCAGAAACATTGAGCATATTAGTTTTGTTGCATCGCAACATGAATATGGCGGTGCCGATGATCGGGCCGCCTTATACAGCCCTTTTCGCCATATTGGGAAACAGGAGATTGAACCATGGCTACCACGAAGAAAACCACCACCGACCCTTTCGCCCCCGTGCGTGACACCATTCTTGAAGCGGTGAACACCGCCAAGGCACAGCAGGAAAAAATCGCCGGCGCCACCCAGGCCGAAGCCGATAAAGCCCGCGTTGCCGCCACGGAAGGGTTCGAGCAGGCCGTTGATGCCTACCGCGAGAATTTTGAAGCCGCCGTCGCCGCCACCAAGACCGCCGCGACGAACCTGAGCAAGATCGAAGAGTTGACCCGCACCCAGGCGACGGAAATCGCCGAAGACCGGGTTGCCGTGATGCTGAAGGCGATGTCGATCACCGATCCGTCCGAGCTGATGAAGCTGCAGGCCGATCTGATCACCGCCGAACAGAAGAAAGCTCAGGCCATGGCCAAGGAAACCGCCACGATCTACCAGGGCTTTGCCAAGGACCTGTTCGCGCCGATCCAGGCGCAGGTCACCAAGGCCTTCGAGACCGCTTCCAAGTTCAAAGCCGCCTAATTTGAGATCACACCAATCCACTTGCTGAAAACTGGCCCCGCAGCGATGCGGGGCCTTTTTTATGCCTGCCGCCCAAACCTTTGCCGGCAAGACGGGGCCAAAGCCTTAGACGGCGGACAGCTTGTCCGGGTTGCGCACGATGAACACGCCCGCAATCCGGTCATTCTCATCGACGGCGAAGGAAATGACGGTCGAGACAGCTGCCCCCTCGCGTAAGACCAGTCCCGGATCGCCGTTGACGACGGTCCGCTCGATCGTCTGGCCGCGCCCACTCTTTTTCCAGATACCGGCCAGGAAGCGGGCGATGTTGTTCGCGCCATGAATAACGTTCAGGGCCGCCGCGGCCTTGCCGCCGCCGTCCGACCACAGGGCCGCATCCTCGGCCAGCAACACCTCAATAGGTCCGGCGTCCCCAGATCGCAGAGCGCCGAGAAATCCGTCCAGCAACTGATCGCGCCGGGCCACATCGGGGCGCTGACCGTTATGGCCGGGAGCATCGTCCTTGGCCCCACCTTTGTCCCCGTCCCTCGCAAGATGCCGGCGCGCGCGGGACACCATCTGTCGGCAGGCATCGGGTGATTTTTCGAGAATGCGCGCAACCTCGGCGTAGTCGTATTCGAACACTTCGCGCAGAAGATAAGCGGCGCGTTCCGGCGGGCTCAGCCGTTCCAGCAACAGCAGGAACGCCATGGACAGGCTGTCGGCCAGTTCAATCTGTTCGGCCGCATTGGGGCTGTCGTCTTCCATCACCAAGGGTTCCGGCAGCCAGGGTCCGACATAGTCCACCCGGGTGCGGTGCGCGGCCCGCAGCATGTCCACGCAACGCCGCGTGCAGACCGAGGTCAGCCAGGCTTTCGGGACCTCGATCGCGCCATGGTCGGCCGCCTGCCATTTCAGAAAGGTGTCCTGAACCGCGTCGTCCGCATCGGCGCGGGACCCCAGCATACGGTAGGCCAGGCCCCAAAGGCGGGGCCTGGCATCCTGAAAAACATACAGGGCCGTGTCCGGATCAGGCCGCATCGCGTGCCTTCGCTTCCTGGTATCCGCCGTGGGCTGCGACCTGCAGCCGGTTCCACACGTTGATCATGGCAATGATCGAGGTCAGTTGCGCGATCTCGGGGGCCGAATAAAATTGCCTTAGGTCCGCGTGCAACGCCTCCAGGCCCGCCGGGTCATCCAGCCGTGTCAGGGCTTCGGTCCAGGCGAATGCGGCCCGCTCGGCCGGGGAATAATCGGCGACTTCACGCCACACGGCGATGCGGTCGATGCGGGCATTGGTTTCGCCGTCTTCACGTGCTTCCGTCGTATGCATGATGACACAGAACCCGCAGCCGTTGATTTGCGACGCCCGCAAGCGGACAAGATGGCCGAGCATCTTGTCAAAGCCCTTGAACGAGCCAGATTCCTCGATTTCCTGAAAGCCCTGTAACACATCAAAAGCATGCTGGTGCAGTTTGATTCGGTCATGATTGGTCATGGCGGTTCTCCTGAAAGGGGGATGGGAAGGTCTGCAATCATGACGATCCAGCCCATGTGTTTGTGACAGGGTCTGCGCGAACGCCCCATTATTTGGCCATTTCAGCGTTGAACCGGCGCGGAATTGCACCGTATCCTAGGCCTTAGAATAAACCGCGCATCAGATGAAGCGGTCAAACAAGGGGGAAGTGACGATGGGTCAAGGCGATCCAACAAAGACGCCGCATGGATTGACGGGTATCCCCTTGCTGGATTGCCTGTCATCGGACGAAGTCGGCCGCCTGGAAAAACAATGCCGCTGGCTTGATTTCGGGGCCGGTGAAAAAATCATCGAGCGGGGCGAGGAATATTCCAGTGTCTACTTCCTGATCCAAGGCACCGCCCATGTCCTGAACTATTCAGAATCCGGGCGGGCCGTATCCTATGCCGCCCTGAAAAACGGCGACGTGTTCGGCGAACTGGCGGCCATCGACGGCCTGCCGCGTTCGGCCTGGGTTTGCACCATTTCGCCCTGCACCGTGGGCGCCGTGCCCGGCCCGGTATTCCTTGACCTTGTAACCGGCAACCGCGACATGGCCATGGCGCTGTTGAAGCGCATGGCCGCGGTCATTCGTCTGTCCGACGAACGCATCGCCGATGTCAGCCTGCTGGGTGCGGAACAGCGGGTCTGTATGGAATTGATCCGCATGGCCGAACCGGACCCGGAAGACCCGGACCGCTATGTCGTGTTCCCCGTGCCGACACAAACCAATTTCGCCAACATGATCGGGGCATCACGCGAAACCGTATCCCGGATCATGGGCCGCCTGCGCGAAGAAGACATCGTCGTGCGCACGGGCAAGGGCCTGACCATCCCCAACCGCGCCCGTCTGGAACAACGGGCGTTGATGTAGCGTCTTCAGCTGCTCACCCGCCGACCGCCGCAAGCTTCGACGCCGCAACGGCTGGTCCGAATTCGTCCCGCTCTCCCATAAGGGCCCGCAGGTGCGATGTCCGGCACTCTAAAAATTGCCAAAGCCGCGTTTCATAATCGTCCGTGACCGCCGTTATGACGGACGGACGCTCCGCAAGCGCCCGGCGCCATTCCGCTACCTTCGGCTTGCCGCTTAGAATGCCGAAATCACCGATCCGATCGAATACATCGAAATACCTGAACACCGGCGCAAAGGCCGCATCGACAAGGCTGAATTCGGCGCCGGCGAAGTAGGGCCCGTCACCGATCGCTGCTTCCATGCGTGTGAACTTACCGTCCAGTGCGCGTTGTTTGGCTGCAAACACGACTGCATCGGGCGTGGTTTCGATCGCATAGATATCCCCCAGGATCGACGAACCGAATTCGACCCAGGCCCGGTGGCGCGCCCGGTCAAACGCCCCATCCGGGTGCAGGCCCCGTCCGGGTTGCGTTTCCTCGATGAATTCACAGATCACGCTGCTTTCAAACAGCACAGCCTTGTCCTGTCCCGGCTGCTCGATGAGCAACAAGGGAACCTTGCCCAAAGGCGAAATTTCATTGAACCAATCTGGTTTCTGATCGAGATCAATATAAATGCGGTCGAATGCCGCCCCCTTTTCCTTGAGCGCGATGACCGCCCGCTGGACGTAGGGACAGAGGAAATGACTGACAAGAGTGAGCTTGGCCATGATGCAGGGTCTCCCGGAAATAAACATGCGATTGCATGGAAATATATGCACTCGCATCTAAATGTCAAATTGGATGCATTCGCATGGAAATGTAAGATGGCGTCATGACCGAAAAACCGAGCCCCCCTATTGTCGACGCATGGGTCGCCTTGAACAGGGCGCAGCAAGCCGCCTTGCTGAAGATTGAACGAGCGTTCCGCGACGCGGGCCTGCCCCCCCTTTCCTGGTACGATGTGCTTTGGGAACTTGAGAAAACGGATAAAGAAGGCCTGCGCCCGATCGAAATCGAACGCCGGGTCCTGATCACGCAATCAAATATTTCTCGGCTGATCGACAAATTGGAAAACCGGGGCTACGTCGAACGGCAGGCCTGCCCCGACGACGGGCGCGGCCAATACATCATGATCACGACAGCCGGCCGGGAAATCCGAAAACGCATGTGGCCGGTCTATGCCGGCGCGATTTCCGATGCCGTGGGTCAGCACCTTTCTGAAAAGGAAGCCGCGAACTTGTCTGCCTTGCTGTCGCGCCTGGGAAACGGACCCTGATGTAGGCGACGGTTACCCGGCCGCTTCGAAAATCAACCGGCCCCGCCGTTCCTGGCCGCCGGCTGAACAATCATCCGCCACAAATCGGGAATCCGCGCCCGCACCGATTCCCGGTGGGTGTCGAAACTGACATGGGCGTCCGGCGCGGCGCCGGGCCTAAGGCCGATCGACCACAGGGGCATGATCTCGTTCGGCACGAAGGAATAGCGCACGTCGATCACGCGGTCGGGCTGGACCGGGTCGCGCGCCACGTAGCCGTCGCTGTACCGGGCGAACCGTGCGATGTCACGCGCCTGCCGCGATCCCGCCCGCAGCCAGGGGAAATCCCGCACCGGGTCCAGCCGCGGAACGGACGTGCCCGGCATGACCATGGGGGCGATGCCGGCGCGCACCGCATCCACGTGGAAGCGGTCGGCGGTCTGGTAGATCACCTTCCACACCAGGATGTTGGCGAAGCTGGGTTTGACCTCAAGCCGCAGCGGCGCATGTCCCCGGTCTGCCGCAAGGGCATGGCCCATGGCCAAGGCATTGCGATGCTGTACCGCCCCCAAGGTCAGGTAAACCAAAGCCCAGGCGAGCGCCGCCCGGCCCCAGGCACCGTTTCGCCGAACCATGCCAAGGGCGGCCAACGTCAGGACCGGCAGCGTGAACAGGGGATCGACGATGGAGATGATGCTCCAGGAAAACCGCTCATCACTGAACGGCCACAGCAGCACGGTCCCGTAGGAGGTCGCCGTATCGAGCAGCCCGTGAGTTGCGTATCCCAGGGCGCAGAACATCCAGGTTTGCAGGAACGCAAGGCCGTGCCATCGCCGGAAAGGCCGGTGCAGAAGAAAGGCCGCGATCAGTCCGCCCACGGGAATGAAGATCAGGGAATGGGTGAACTGGCGATGGTATTCCAGGAACAGAAGCGGGTCCGTCTGCGAGCGGATCAAAACATCCAGGTCCGCCATCATCCCGGCGATGAAGCCAAGCCCGCCGGCCACGGCAGCCTGTGTGCGCCGGCGCGTGGCAAGGGGAAGGGTCGCGCCCAAGGCGCCCTGGCTCAGCGGGTCCATTGGAAATCAGTCGCTCCGGGATTTGGCTTGATCAAGACAGCCCTTGAGGGCCTCGAACGGCAGCAGCACGCAGTCATGGCGATGCTTCAGGCCATGAACCGGCGTGAAGGCGTTCAGGCCTTCCCATGTACCCGTGGCGGCCGTGCCCGATGTCATCAGGGCCTGTGCCTGCCGGATGCCGCCTTCCATTTCCTGCCGGCTGAGGCCGGGCGCGGCCTGTTTGATCAGCGCGGCCGCCGCCTGCACCAAAAGGCAGCCGCGTACCTTGCCACCCATGTCTTTTACCCCGTCACCGTCCAGTGCGAGTTCAACCGAAACCCTGTCCCCGCACAGAAAATTATCGGCCTCGTGCCGGCAGTCCGCCTGTTCGACAGGACCGATCGCATCGGCCTGTGCCGCCAGGGATTTGATCCTGGCATCGTAAAGGGCGTCGGTGCCGCTCATGACAGGACCCCCAGGGCATGATCCAGGGCATCGGCGAAGGCATTGATATCCGCCTGCTCCGTATAAATCGCCAAGCTTGCCCGGGTCGTCGCATCCACGCCCAACCGGTCCATCAGCGGTTGCGCGCAATGATGGCCGCCGCGCAAGGCGACGTTGCGCGCGCCCATCAATTCGCACAGGTCGTGGGGGTGTGCTCCCTTCACGACAAAGGACAGAATGGGCAGGCGCCGGCCGTTATCGCCAGGCCCGATCACGGTGATCCGATCATGTTTGGCAAGCCGTTCCATCAGCATGCTGGTCAGCACCTGTTCCTGCGTGCGGATTTCCTGCCAATCCTGTCCGTACAAAAAATCCGCCGCAGCCCCCAATCCGATGGCCTGGGTCACGGGCGGCGTGCCCGCTTCGAAACGGTGGGGCGGCGGTGCGAACAGAGTTTCGTCGAACGTGACACGCTGGATCATTTCGCCGCCGCCCATGAAGGGCGCCATGCCATCCAGAACCCCGGTCCGCGCCCAAAGAGCACCGATCCCGGTCGGCCCGAACATCTTATGCCCGGTGATGACGTAGAAATCACAACCCAGGGCCGAAACGTTGAGCGGCCCATGCGGTGCCATCTGTGCACCATCGACCAGAACCCGGACATCCGGCACCAAACCCTTGGCCCGTTCGACCAAGGCATGCACATCGGTCACGGCCCCCGTCACGTTGGAGGCATGGGTCACGGCGATCAGCCGGGTCCGCGGCGTGATCAAATCATCCAGGGCATCGGTCATGGGATAGCCCGCATCGTCCACGGGCAGAATCTTCAGCGCCACGCCCTGCCGGTCCCGCAACATCTGCCAGGGAACGATATTGGCGTGGTGTTCGCCTTCGCCAATGATGATCTCGTCACCGGCGGCAAGCCCGGCCCCGACGCCATGAGCCACCAGATTGATCGCCGCCGTGGCGTTCGACGTAAAGATCAGCCCGGACGTGTCCGTTGCCCCCAGATACCGCACGACCGAGGCCCGCGCCGCGTCGAAGGCTTCGGTCGCGTTGATCGCCAGCGGATAGATGCCCCGTTTGACGTTGGACCGCCCCCCGGTTTCGAACACCGCCATGCGCGACAGAACCGGGCCGGCGATCTGCGTCATCGCCGCATTGTCCAGATAGGTTCCGGCCAGACCCGAAACCACGGACGGAAACTGATCACGCAGCGTCGACATACGGCGCGCTATTCCGGATCCTGGCGCATCCGGCCGATGATCTGGCCAAGGATGCTGACGGCGATTTCGGCGGGCGATTGCGCACCGATGCGAAGGCCGATGGGACCATGTATCCGGGCAATGGCGTCGGCGTCGAACCCGGCGCCGGTCAAACGGTCGACCCGCTTGGCCATGGTCCGCGTACTGCCCAGCGCCCCGATATAAAAAGCCTGCGACTGCAATGCCTTTTCCAAGGCCGGATCGTCCAATTTGGGATCGTGGGTCAAGGTCACGATCGCCGTGCGCAGATCGGGTTTCAGTTCGTCCAGGGCTTCGTCCGGCCAGTCCGTGCGCACATCGACGCCGGGGAACCGTGCATCCGATGCAAAGGCCCGGCGCGGATCGACCACCGTGACCTGAAACCCGGCCAGGGACGCCATGGGCACCAGGGCCTGGGCGATATGCACCGCCCCCACGACGATCAGCCGCCGGGGCGGGGCCACGACCTCGATGAACCAGTCGCCGTCATCATCGGAATAGGCGCGCGACCGGTCATCGCGCAGGGCCCCCCGCGCCGCCTCGGCCACGGCATCGGGCAGGCCGCCCGATCCCAAAAGGACCGTCCTGCCGTCGGCAAGGTCGGTCACCAGGGCCGCCGTCTCGCCCGAAGCCAGGCCCGCCCGCGCCTGTTCGTAAAGCGGGGCCGAGGGGGCAAAATCCCGGACCAGAACCTTGACCGAACCGCCGCAGGCAAGACCCACGTCCCAGGCCTGTTCATCGGACACGCCGAATTCCAGAACCTTGGCGGAGGCACCGTTCAAGATATCCAACGCTTCCTTGACCACGGCCCCTTCGATGCAGCCGCCGGAAACCGATCCCGTCATCTCGCCGTCGATACTGACGCCCAGGTGGCTGCCGGGCGGACGCGGGGACGAGCCCCAGGTCTTGACCACCGTCGCCAAGGCAACGGGCTTGCCCGCCCCCGACCAGGAAAAGGCGGCGTCGAAAACGTCATCTGCGGGAACCGCGTGATCTGCCGGAAGGGACATGGTCTTGCCTGGCCTGTTGGAAAATCAGTTCGCGGTCGACAGGAAATAGGCCGCTGCCGCAACCGCCGCCGCAATCACGGCGATCCACACGCCGCGGCCCATCCCCGCCGGTTTCTCCGGGGCAGCTTCGGATACCGGCGCCGCGGCGGGGGCTGCGGCATCAACCGCATCGGCACCGGCTTCACCGCCGGCCTTTTCGACAACCAGCTTTTCAAAGCTTTCGAAGAATTCACCGGCCAGTTTCTTGGATGTGCCTTCGATCAGGCGCCCGCCCAGTTGCGCCAGCTTGCCGCCGACATCGGCCTTGACCTCATAGGTCATCAGGGTGCCGTCGCCGTCTTCGGCCAGATTGATCACCGCACCGCCCTTGGCGAACCCGGCGGCACCGCCCTTGCCTTCACCCGAAATGGTGTAGCTTTCCGGCGGGTTGAGGTCCGACAACGTGACCTGTCCCTTGAATTTGGCGCGCACGGGCCCGACCTTGGCCGTCACCGTGGCCGCGAATTCCGTGTCGGAAACCATTTCCAGGCTTTCACAGCCCGGAATGGCCTGGGCCAGAATGTCCGGATCGTTCAGGGCCGCGAAGACGGCTTCTCTGGGGGCGGCGATACGGCGTTCGTCCTTCAAATCCATGGGTCGTTCAAGTCCTTCTTGATTTCACGTTAGGCTGAGTTTCAGGTCGGGTCTTTATAGACCCGATATGTTCCAAATGTCATGTCGGCATATTTCACGACTTCAGGTCGGCGGGTGCGTCCACGTCCATATGGATAGCATCCGTGCCGACGTCCACCCCCAGGATACCCGCGCGATGGCGGGACAACAGCGGTTTGGCGCCGATATCGCCGGACAATTCCGAAAATTCACCGAACAGGCCACGCGGCCACAGCACGGGGTTTCCCCATCGGCCATCGTAGCGCGGCTGGCAGATAACGCCCCCCCCGCCCCCCTGGAAGGCATCGATCAGGGCATCGATCACGCCCGCCGTCACGCCCGGCATGTCGCCCAGAAGGATCACCGCCCCCGCCGCATCGGCGGGCACGGCGGCGATCCCGGCCTTGACCGACGAGGCAAGGCCCGTCGCGTAATCGGGATTGGCGACGGTGCGGATATCCAGGCCCGCCAGCACGGTTTCGACCGCATCGGCGTCATGACCGGTCACGGCCAGAACGTCCGCTGCCTTGGAGGCAAGGGCCGCTTCCGCCGCATGGCGGACCAGGCGCTTGCCCTGATAATCAGCCGTCAGCTTGTTGACCGGGGCCATGCGCGTCGACCGGCCCGCCGCCAGAATAACGGCGCAGACCTTCAACCGGGGTGTGGCGGAATCTTTTTGTTCCATGTCTTGCATCTGTAACCGTTAGCGGGTTTTCCTGCCGGGGGAGTCCTGTTATATGGTTTGTATACAATTTTTGCAGGCGCGTAGACGCCTTTCATCCGAAAAACATCCAGAAAAACCCCGATTAAAGGGTTAGAGGGAGCGATGGTAGATATATCCCTGACCGTAAATGGCGAGCAGGTGTCGAAGTCCGTTGAAGGACGGACACTGCTGGTCGAATTCATCCGCGAAACCCTGAAACTGACGGGAACGCACATCGGCTGCGACACCAGCCAATGCGGCGCCTGCACCGTGCACCTGAACGGCCAGGCCGTGAAAAGCTGCACCATGTTGGCGGCCCAGGCCGACGGCGCCGAGATCACGACCATCGAAGGTCTGGCACCCGAGGACGACATGAACCCCATGCAGCAGGCGTTCAAGGACCATCACGGTCTGCAATGCGGGTTCTGTACCCCCGGCATGGTGATGCGGGCCATGGCCCTGGTGAGCGAAAATCCCGCCCCGTCCGAGGCCGAGGTCCGCCACGGCCTGGAAGGCAACATCTGCCGCTGCACGGGCTATCAGAACATCGTCGCCGCCGTCCTGGACGGCGCCAAGGCGCTGCGCGGCTAGGGAGCCAGATCATGGAAAACTTCAACTTCACCCGCCCCGGCACCATCGCCGACGCCACGGGCAACCATGCCGACGCCGACGACGCCATGTACATGGCCGGCGGGCAGACATTGATCCCGGTCCTGAAACAGGGCCTGGCCATGCCGACCGACGTGGTCGAACTGGGGGCCGTCGACGGGCTTTCCGGCATCGACGCATCCGGCGGCTTCGTGACCATCGGCGCCATGACCCGCCATGCCGAGGTCGCGGCATCGGATGCGGTCAGGGGCGCGATCCCGGCCCTGGCCAAGCTGGCCGGCGGCATCGGTGATCCGCAGGTCCGCAACCGGGGCACCATCGGCGGCTCGCTCGCCAATAACGACCCGTCCGCCGATTATCCCTCGGCCGTTCTGGCCCTGAATGCCACGGTCATCACCGACCGGCGGGAAATCGCCGCGGAAGATTATTTCGACGGCATGTTCGCGACCAACCTGGACATGGGCGAATTGATCAAGGCGGTCAAATTCCCCGTCCCGGAAAAGGCCGGCTACGCCAAATTCCCCAACCCGGCATCGCGTTATGCCCTGGTCGGCGTGTTCGTCGCCAAAACGGCGGATGGCGTGCGCGTCGCCGTGACCGGCGCCGGGCAGGACGGGGTGTTCCGTTCGACCGTTTTGGAAGATGCCCTGAACCGGGATTTCCGGGCCGCTCACCTGCGGGACATCACCATCCCGGAAGACGACCTGATGACGGATATGCACGCCGCCGCCGACTACCGCGCACACCTGATCGGCGTCATGGCCGCCCGCGCGGTCAAGATGGCCAACGGCTGAGGGGGAACAAGAAAATGAGCAACGTAAAGATCGGCCAATCCATCAAGCGGTTCGAAGACCAGCGTTTCCTGACCGGGCGCGGCCGTTATGTGGATGACATCAACCTGGAAAACCAGACCCGCGGCGTGGTCGTGCGATCGCCCTATGCCCACGCCACCATCAAATCCATCGACACCTCCATGGCGATGGATATGGACGGTGTGCTTCTGGTCGTCACCCGCGACGATTGGCAGCGCGAAGGCTTCAAGCCCATCCCGACCAATTCCGGGGTCAAGGAAAACAAGGACGGCACGCCGCTGAAACAGTCGGACCGCCATTGCCTGGCCATCGACCGCGTGCGTTACGTGGGCGAGGCGGTGGCCCTGGTCGTGGCCGAAACCCTGGCCCAGGCAGAGGCCGCGGCGGAAGCCGTCGAGGTCGATTACGACGAACTGCCCGCCGTGGTCGACCCGATCAAGGCTTTGCAACCGGGTGCCCCTCAGTTGTGGGACGACATTCCGAACAACCTGTGCCTGGATTTCGAACTGGGCGACAAGGACGGCACGGAAAAAGCCTTTGCCGAGGCCGACCACGTGGTCAGCCTGGACGTGGTCAACAACCGGGTCACCGCCGCGCCCATCGAAACGCGCGGCTGCGTCGCGGCCTATGACGCATCGGCGGACCATTACACGCTCTACAACGCGACCCAGAACGCCCATGCCAACCGCGACACCTTCGCCAACGTTCTGAACCTCGACAAAAGTAAGCTCGACCAGATCGCCCCGGACGTGGGCGGCGGCTTCGGCGCCAAGAATTCGGGCTATCCCGAACCGCCCTTGTGCCTCTATGCCGCCAAGCGCCTGGGCCGGCCGGTCAAATGGATCAATTCACGCTCGGAAAGCTTTTTGTCAGACACCCATGGCCGCGGCCAGCTGTCGCGCGTCGAACTGGCGCTGAAATCCGACGGCACGTTTCTGGCGTTGCGCACCACCACCATCGGCGGCATCGGCGCCTATGCCTGGACGGTGGGTCCCTTCACGCCCACGGGCGGCTCCGCCCGCACCCAGGGCGGGCCCTATCACTTCCCGGCCATGTACTATTCGGGCAAAGCCGTGTTCATCAACACCGCCCCCATGGACCCCTACCGGGGCGCCGGCCGCCCGGAAGCGACCTTCCAGACGGAACGCATCGTCGAATACGCGGCCCGCAAGCTGGGCATGGACCCCATCGAATTGCGGCGCAAGAACCTGATGCCGCCTGCCATGCTGCCCCATAAAACCCCCATGGGGCTGGACGTGGACTCGGGCGATTTCCCGCTTCTGTTCGACATGACCATGGAAATGGCCAACAAGGCCGACCTGAATGCCCTGAAAGCCAAGGCCGAAGCCGCCGGCAAAAAATACGGCTTCGCCATCGCACCCTATCTGGAATGCACGGGCGGCGGGCCCAAGGAACATGCCGGCGTGACCTTCAACAAGGACGGTTCCATCGAATTGGCCGTGGGCACCTCGTCCACGGGCATGGGGCACGAAACCGCCCATGCGCAGATTCTCGCCGCCAATCTGGGCGTCGATGTGGAACGCATCACCTTCCGCCAGTCCGACACCACGGCCACGCCGCTGGGCGGCGGGCACGGCGGGTCGCGCGGGATGGAGGTCGGCGGCAACGCCGTTCTGCAGGCGGCGCAGGAAATCGTCGACATCGCCAAACCCATTGCCGCGCGTCTGCTACAATCGGAAACGGACGAGGTCGAATTCGAAGAAGGTCAGTTCAAGGCAGGCGCATCGTCGGTTTCCATGAACGACGTGATCGAGGCCTCGCAGGATGCCGACAAACGGCCCGACGGCATGGAAGACGGCTGCCTGGACCATTCGTCCGTGTTCGAACGGGGCGTGATCTCGATCCCCAACGGCGTGCATGCCTGCGCCGTGGCGGTCGATGCCGACACGGGCATGGTCGAATTCCTGGGCTATTGGGTGATGGACGACTTCGGCACCATCATCAACCCCATGCTGGCCGACGGCCAGGTCATGGGCGGCATCGCCCAGGGCATCGGCCAGGCCTTCCTGGAAGACATCGTGTATGACCCGGACACGGGCCAGCTGGTGACCGGATCGTTGATGGATTACGGCCTGCCCCATGCGGACGAAATCCCCAACATGGAAATCGGCTATTACGAAGGGGCACCCACCAAGAAAAACCCCTTGGGCGTCAAGGGTGCGGGCGAAGCCGGCTGCGTCGGCGCCTGCCCGGCCGTGGTCAACGCGGTGCTGGACGCGCTGAAGGATTACGGCGTGACCCATATCGACATGCCGCTGACCCCGCAGAAGGTCTGGAAAGCGATCCGCGACAAAGGGGCGTTTGACCCCAAAGGATTGCTGGGCGACGCGGCCTGATACCTTACTTCGATCAATGACCGGGTCGCCCCGCACGGCGGCCCGGCGTTAAACCTTGCCCATTTGAAAGACCGACCATGAAGATCACCAAAGTCACACCCAAGCTGATCAGCAAATACCTGTTCGTGGAAATCGAAACCGATGCCGGCATCACCGGCCTGGGCGAATGCGGCAGTTGGGGCCAGCTGGAAGCCGCCCAGACGGCGGTCGAGAAATTCGCCGACTATCTGATCGGCAAGGACCCGGGGCCGATCGAACACCATTGGAACGTCATGCACCGGTTCAGTCATTTCCGGGGGGCGGCCATCTGCGGCGCGATTTCCGCCATCGACATCGCGCTTTGGGACATCAAGGGCCAGGCCCTGGGCCAGCCGATCCACGCCCTTCTGGGCGGGCCGACCCGCACCAAGGCCCGCGTCTACGGCCATGTGAAGGCGGAAACCAAGGACGAGATGGTCGCCAACTGCAAAAAGATGCAGGAACTGGGCTTCACCGCCATCGGCCATTTCAACCCGTTCCTGGATGAAGACCGCGACAAGCCCTATTACAAAAGCCACGCCCGCAAGATCGACGACGCCGTCGCCGTGGTCGCCGCCGTGCGCGAGGCCTGCGGCCCGGACCTGGATCTATGCATCGAAATCCACCGCCGCCTGACCCCGGCCGAGGCCGTGGTGTTCGCCCAGGAACTGGTGCCCCTGCGGCCCATGTTCTACGAGGACCCCATCCGCCCCGACAGCCACGACGCCATGGCGCGGGTCAAGGATCGCATCAGCATTCCGCTGGCGACCGGCGAGCGGTTCAATTCGATCTATGATTTCCAGGCCTTGCTAACCCGCGAGGGCGTCGATTACGTGCGCATTTCCGCCTGCCTGTGCGGCGGCATCACCGGCGCGCGCAAGATCGCCGCCCTGGCCGAGGCCCATGACGTGCAGGTCATCCCCCACAATCCCCTGTCGCCCGTATGCCTGTTCGCGGAACTGCAGTTGGACGCCGCCATCCCCAACTTCGCCATTCAGGAATATCCCACGGTCGGCGTGGGGTTCGAGGACAAGAACACATCCAACGAACCGACCGCGGACCTGGCCGGCAAGGAGGTCGTCACCAACGTGCCCACGTACAAGGACGGCTTCGTCGACATCCCGACGGCGCCGGGCCTGGGCGTGAAGCTCGTCCCCGGGGCGGCGGAGAACTTCCCGCCGTTCCCGCGCAAGGTGCGCATGCGCCCCCACGCGGACGGTTTTATCGTCGATCAATAAAGACGGCTGCGCCATTTCCAAACACGTGATTTGGTGACCGTATCGCGGATTCAAATAGCGCCCACACCCAACACATGGTAATATTCTAATTAACGGCTGAATGAGGGATTTTTCACGCGCGCTGATCGCGAAAACATCCAGGCAGCACCGTCCAAAATTGCAATCAAGCAGCGACTATCGCCGTAGGCCGATCTGCTGACCGCGTTCCAGATTTGGAGCGCGGGGTTTTCTATGCGGCTTTCTTAGGTTTTCAAAGGAGAACCGACATGCCCATGCGTAACCTTACCTCCCTGAAGCTGATTGCCCTCCCTTTTGCCGGTGCCGCGATGACGATGGCCTTGGCCGTGTCCTCACCGACCCGGGCGGCAGAGGAAATCCGATCCGAAAAAGAATGCGTCCGTGTCATGGTCGATACGGCACAAGCCATTGACGAAAATCCGTCATTGGACGGCCAAGCGGAAAAAATCCTTCTTGAAGTCATGGAATTGGCGAAGCAACGCTGCAAGGAAGGGCAATTCGATAACGCCAAGGATCTTCTGGAATTGGCCCGCGGGATGGTCGCATCTGAATAGCCGCGGTTCCTTCATCCGGGCGAAACCATCAACCGCCGCATCGGAAAACCGGTGCGGCGGTTTTTCTATGGCCACACGCATCCGGAAACGGGCAGTAAACTGGGTTTATTTTGCCTTGGCTTCGTTTTCAGCGGCCAATCGCAGCGCTTTCAGCTTTTCGGTTTTTTCCTGCGCCTTTTCCGTTCTCAGCTCTTTTTCGCTGATCAGCTTATTGTCCTTATTCTTAGGCGGCTTACGGTCTTTAAAATCGCTTTGATCACCGCGCTCGATCGCTGCGAACATTTTGTCATCGGCATTATTCGGCCGTGTTGATCCCGATCCCATTTCGCCACTTCTCCGCTCTACATTGCCTGCCAAGTTTAAGTGCGTAGCTACCTTACCCGTAAACCAGCCATTAGAAACTTCAATTAGGTGGGCAGGTGCGAGAAAAGAGCCCGACAGGGACTCTCCCGGTTCACTTACAACACCTTGCCCTCGAACGGGTGCCAGGCGTCCTTGTGTTCGATCTCGACCACCCAGATGTCCGGATCGCGTTTGAGAGTACGCTGGATATAGTCGTCGGCTTCGGCCTCGGGCACGGTTTCGCCCTTGAAGGCGGCCAGCCAGCCGAGTTGGCCGTCGATGTCCGTGGCCTGGCTAAGCAGCTTACAGGTGCCGTCCAGGCGGTTCAGCTTAAGAATCAAGCTGCCGGCCTGGTCATCGCCCCGGCGCACCACCATGGCGGGCACGCCTTCGGCATTGCAGCGCCGCACATGGGCCATGATCCACACATCTGATGTCAGCCGGTCGTTGACCATTTTGCGTTTCCTGCCTCGATTACGGTTGATACTATCCGCCCCACGTTGGGAATGGGAGAGCGACCATGGCCGGCCCGGCCATCAATCTGCAAAACGTCACCAAAAACTTCGGCGCCAATCACGTGTTGCGCGGGGTCGGCCTGGACATTCCGGCCGGTGGTTCGGTCGTGGTGATCGGCCCATCCGGCACCGGCAAGACGGTTCTGCTGAAAACGCTGATCGGGGTCTATGCGCCCGACGGCGGCAGCCTGACCGTCGACGGCACGGAAGTTATCGGCCTGGACGGGGCAGCGCGCCGTGCCCTTTACGGCCGGTTCGGCATGCTGTTTCAGAAATCGGGCCTGTTCGACAGCCTGCCCGTTTGGGAAAACGTCGCCTTTCGCCTGTTGCAGCAGGACGGCATGCGCCGCAGGCAAGCCCGCGACCGCGCAATCGAAAAACTGGGTCTGGTCGGCCTAGCGCCCGGCGAAGCGGACTTGTTCCCGTCGGAACTTTCCGGCGGTATGCAGAAGCGCGTGGGCATTGCCCGCGCCATGGCGGCCGACCCGGATGTATTGCTGCTGGACGAACCCACGGCGGGTCTGGACCCGATCATGTCCAACATCATCAACGACCTGATTTTGGAAGTCATGGAAAAGACCGGGGCAACGGTGGTTTCCGTCAACTCCGACATGCGGGGGGCCGCCCGCACGGCCCAGACGGCGGCCATGGTCTATGATGGGCGCATCATCTGGACCGGCCCCACGGCCGATATGCAGGACAGCGGCAACGAATATGTCGATCAGTTCGTCAACAGCCGCGCCGAAGGCCCCATCCCCACCATCGTCGATCCGGCAGCGGCATAATCAAGAAAAACCACAGAGACAGTGAGACGATGAGAGGTGTAAGGGCTGGCCTTCCACCCGTTCAGGGGCGACACCGTCCCTCAGGGGTTCCATCATTCCCACTTGTCTCCACCGGAGCAAAGCCCCGGCTTTGCGTAGACAGGCAAAACGGAACCCCAGCAACCTTCTTCTCATTGCCTCTGTGTCTCAGTGGTTTTCTTCCCTTATCGCCTCCGGCACGTGCGACGGTTTGGTCAGGATGAACCAGGCGCCATAGCCCATGATCATAGCCGCAATCGCGATCAGATAGGGCGGCACCGGCGAAACGAAGATAATGTACAGAAGACTGGCCGACATGGCCGTGCAGGCAATGATCTTGGCCGAGACCGGAATGACCCGATGACGTTCCCACTTTTGCAGCGGCGGCCCGAACAGACGGTGATGATACAGCCAGTCGTGAAAGCGCTGACTTGACCGGGCGAAGCACCATAGCGCCAAAAGCATGAACGGGGTGGTCGGCAAAACCGGCAGGATCACGCCCAGCACACCCAGCCCGACAAACAGCCAGCCGAGAACGAACAACACGCCTTTCTTGGTGGCCTCGGTCAACGGAGCCCCTTTTGGATAATCTTCATAGACGGCCCATTTTCCCATGAACCCGGCGCTCGGCGAATATTACCAATGGGTTGGATGATTTGCCGCAGCAGTCATATTACTGTTTGATTATTCTGGGTGAACAAATAAATCCGACGAAGGAGCGGGAACCAAGGGTGCCGTCCCAAGATTTGATTGTCGAAACACGGTTATTATCCGGGCTGGATTATCTTGATCAGGGTATCTTGATTGTCGGCCCTGACCTGATCATTCGTGCCGCGAACAGGGCGCATCAAGACATTTTCGGCTTACCCGACGGTTTCGCCACCACCGGATCCGATATGCGCAAGGTCTATACCTATCTGGCGAATAAGGGAAATTTAGGCCCCGGCGACCCCAAAAAGATTGTTGCGGAACGCCTGAAACGGTTCGAAGACCGCAACTGGGGAGACGACGAACTCCATCTGCCCGATGGCCGTATTATCGAGGTTCGGCGCACGGCCCTGCCCGATGGGGGGATGGTTGCCATTTCGACCGATGTCACCGAACGCCGCAATGCCGCCGATGCCCTGCGCACCAGCGAACAACGGTTCCGCGATATCGCCGAAATCGCCTCTGACTGGTTTTGGGAAATGGATGCGGACTTTCGGTTCTCTTACTTTTCCGACCGAAATGTGGAAATTCTCGATTTCGACATGTCGACGATCATCGGCAAAAAGCGCACGGACGTCACACCGGAAAACATCGACAGCGCCAAATGGCAGGCCCATCTGGACGACATGGCGGCTCATCGCCCCTTCAAGGATTTTCGTTACGACATCAATCCGGACGGTCTGCGGACCCGACATATTTCGATCAGCGGCAAACCCTTTTTCACGCCGGACGGGATATTTCTCGGTTATCGCGGGGTCGGCCGCGACCTGACACGGGACAGTGCCGCCGAAACTGCATTGAAGGAAAATGTCTCGGTCCTGCAAGCGACATTGGACGCAACCGCCGACGGCATTCTGGTGGCAGATCTGGAACGCCGTGCCGTTCAGGCCGTCAACCAGCAATTCATCAAGATGTTTCAGGTCCCGGATGAACTGATTTCAGAAGGCGATGGATGGAAGCTGCGTGATTGGATTGCAAGATTGGTCCAGGACCCCGATGCATTCCACATGAATGTCGATAAGATCTTCGCTGAACCGGAAAAGGAATTCCGCACCCAATTGGTCATGAAGGACGGCCGCATTATCGACCGGTATACACGGCCGCAATATATGGGCGAGACCATCATCGGGCGCGTCATCAGTTTTCGCGACATCACCGAACAGTTCCGTACCTCGCAAGAATTACAGTCGCAGAAAAGCCTGTTGGAAACCGTGTTCTGCGATGTCCCGGATGTGATGGTTCTGGCCGATGCGGACCGGTGTGTGCGCATGTGCAATCCGGCATTCAGCAACGTGTTCGGTTATGAGCCCGCCGAAGTCATCGGCCGGACCGCCGAATTCCTATACGAAAACCAGGATGTATACGAGCGCGACGGATGCGCCCGCATTGCCGCCGCCGATGAAAATGATCAGGATTCTGAACCTTATATTGTCCCCTACCGGCGCAAGGACGGTCAGGTCTTTCCGGGTGAAACCATGGGATCTTCCCTTCGCACCGATGACGGTTCGATTATCGGATATGTGGCCGTTATTCGCGATGTCAGTGCACGCATCAAAGCCGACCGGGAACGCCGCGAAGCATTGGAAATGGCCGAGGACGCCAACCGGTCCAAATCCGCGTTCCTGGCTAACGTCAGCCACGACCTGCGCACGCCGCTCAACGCGATTTTGGGGTTTTCAGAGATCATCAAACAGCAAATTCTGGGCCCCATCGGCCATGAGAAATACATCGAATACGCCGAGGACATCCGCGACAGCGGCGCCTACCTGTTGGATTTGGTGAACGATCTTTTGGATATTTCCACGATCGAGGCCGGACAGCGGACGATCCAGCCGGAATCCATCGATCTCAAGTCCTTCATTCATGAATGCATGAAGGCGGCAACCGGCCGTGCCCTGAATGCCGCCCAACTTACCGAAGATCTGGCCGATGATCTGCCCACACTGGTCGCCGATAGACGAGCCCTCAAGCAAGTGATCCTGAACTTATTGGCGAATGCGCTGAAATTCACGCCGCAAACCGGGCTCATCACGATCAGGGTCCGCCACGACAAAGATCGGATCAGATTCAGCGTCATCGATACGGGCAAGGGCATTGCCAAGGAAAACCTTACCCGTATCTCCGCCGCATTCGAGCGGGGACAAACCAGCGCCTATTCCACGGCCGACGGCACGGGCCTGGGTCTTGCCATCGCACGCTCGCTGATCGAATTGCATGGCGGTGAATTGATCATTGAAAGCAAGGTCGGCAAGGGCACGGTGGTATCCTTCGATATTCCCGGCCTGCCCTGAACCCGCATATTCCTTGGCGTGGCGGTGTTTTTTTGGCAGAACACCCAGCGGCACCCTTCCTCTTCATTCGGAGCACCTCCATTCATGACCGAGACCACCCCCCCGGCGGCCCCTGACGGCCATTCCCCAGAAGGCCCGGACGGCGACGGCCCGCGTGACTTTATCCGCGACATCATCCGGGACGACCTGGCGGCGGGGCGCCATACGGCCGTGGTCACGCGTTTTCCGCCGGAACCCAACGGCTATCTGCACATCGGTCATGCCAAATCGATCTGCCTGAACTTCGGCGTGGCCGGGGAATTCGGCGGAAAGTGCAATCTGCGCTTCGATGACACCAACCCGGCCAAGGAAGAACAGGAATTCATCGACGCCATCATGGAAGATGTGCGCTGGCTGGGTTTCGACTGGGCCGATAACTTGTTTCATGCCTCGGACTATTTCGAACAACTCTACCAATGGGCGGCACATCTGATCGAAAACGGCCTGGCCTACGTGGATGAACTGAACGCCGATGAAATCCGCGAATACCGCGGCACCCTGACGGAGCCCGGCAAGCCCAGCCCCTGGCGTGACCGACCCGCAGCCGACAGCCTGGACCAGTTCCGCCGCATGCGGGCGGGTGAATTCGCCGACGGCGCCAAGGTCGTGCGCGCCAAGATCGACATGGGCCACGGCAACATGAACATGCGCGATCCGGTGATCTACCGCATCGTGCACAAACCTCATCCGCGCACGGGCGACGCCTGGTGCATTTATCCGACCTATGATTTCGCGCACGGCCAGTCGGACGCGCTGGAACACGTCACCCATTCGCTCTGCACCCTGGAATTCGAAGATCACCGCCCGCTGTACGACTGGCTGGTCGAAAACCTGCCCGTGCCGGCCCGGCCCCGGCAGTACGAATTCGCGCGCCTGAACCTGGCCTATACGGTGCTGTCCAAGCGGCGCCTGACGCAGCTTGTCACCGACGACCATGTATCGGGTTGGAGCGACCCCCGCATGCCGACCCTGTCCGGCCTGCGCCGGCGCGGCATCCCACCGGAAACGATTCGTGATTTCATCGCCCGCCTGGGCATCACCAAACAGGACAGCCAGGTCGAGTTTTCCCTTCTGGAACATTGCGTGCGCGAGCATCTGAATAAAGCCGCCGAACGGCGCATGGCGGTCCTGCGGCCGCTGAAAGTGGTGATCGAGAATTTCCCCGAAGGCGAGGTCGACAACCTGGACGCCATCGACAACCCGGAAGACCCGGACGGGGGCAGCCATACGGTGCCTTTCACCCGCGAGATCTATATCGAACAGGACGACTTCATGGAGGACCCGCCCAAGAAGTTCTTCCGGCTGGGCCCGGGACGCGAGGTGCGCCTGCGCTATGCCTATTTCATCACCTGTACCGATGTGATCAAGGATGCGGACGGCAACATCACCGAATTGCGCGCGACCTACGACCCGGAAACCCGGGGTGGCGACGCCCCCGACGGGCGCAAGGTCAAGGGCACCATGCATTGGGTTTCCGCCGACCACGCCGTGCAGGCCGAAGTACGCCTGTACGACCATCTGTTCCGCGAGGAAGCCCCCGGGGCCGGCGGCCGCGATTATCTGGAAGACCTGAACCCCAATTCCCTGGAAGTGATCGACAACGCCATGCTGGAGCCGTCGTTGAAGGATTGGCCCCAAGGCAAGACCCTGCAGTTCGAACGTCTGGGCTATTTCTGCGCCGACCGGGACGGGACCGCCGACCGTCCCGTGTTCAACCGCACCATGACGCTGCGCGATACCTGGGCCAAGGTGAAGAAGCAGGGCGGCAATTAGGACAACCGGAAAGACAGCGATATGAAACGCAAAGCCTATTGGTATTTCGACTACATCTCACCTTATGCCTATCTGCAGTTTCATCAGATGGACCGCTTCCGCGAACATCTGGATATTTCGTTGGAACCCGTGCTGTTCGCGGGCCTGCTCAACGCCTGGGGCCAATTGGGCCCGGCGGAGATTCCGCAAAAGCGCCTGGCGACCTATAAATTCTGCACCTGGCAGGCCGGGCGTATGGGTCTGCCTTTCAAGACACCGCCGACCCATCCCTACAATCCCCTGCCGACCCTGCGCCTGACCCTGGCACGTGGGTCGCAAGCCGGCGACATCGACAAAATCTTCGATGCCATCTGGGGCCGCGGCCTGGACATCGCCGACGCGGCCGTGTTCGAAGAGGTCAAATCGGGCCTGGGCCCGGAACCACAGGATATGCTCGACGCCCCCGCCGCCAAACAGGCCCTGCAGGACAGCACGGACGGTGCCGTCGCCAAGGGGGTCTACGGCGTGCCGACCTTCGCCGTCGATGATGGTAAAGGCGGCTGGCAGCTGTTCTGGGGATTCGATGCCGGGGACTGGATGCTCGACTGGATCGACAACCCGGACATGTTCGAACGGCCCGAAATGCAGGCCGCCGACGACTGCCAGGTCGGGGCCGTGCGCCGGCGCCCCTGACCCTTCACAGATCAAGGGGCCTTATGCGGCGCCTTCCGCCGCCTCGGCCCGGGCACTTTCACGCCACGCCGCCATCAGCAGGATCACCAGCGTGATCAGGGCAATGGAAACCTTCATCAGCACGACTTCCTCGGTCACGGACATGCCTTCAAGGCGGAACAGACCGAACCCGACGAAGGTTGCCACAACCTCGAACACGCCCGCGCCGAACGCGCCGATGATGGTCCAGAACAGAGTGACCTTTTGCGCCACCCAGGCCAGCGCGATCAGCAACAAATACGGCACGAACAGCCAGAATTCCCAGCCTTCCGGCAGGCCGAAATAAAGACCGGCCCCAACGGCAATCAGCCCCCCGGCGACCACCGGCACGCCCGTCAGGGTTTGCGGCATCGCCGCCTTGCTGCGCGTGCCCTCGGCCGGCACCAGAAAAGCCAGCAGAATCGGCAGCACCAAAACCAGCCCGAACAGATCCCCCGTGAACCACACCACGAAGGCCCGCATGAACGTGGCACTCTGCAGGATGTAGGTGATGGTGGCGGTGCCGATCAGGCCGCTGATGACCGAAGCACAGGTCGATGCGATCAGGGCAAAGGGAATGAACCGATGCAGGTTGGAAAACTGCAGTTCCCCCCGCCATGAAGACCGAAATACCGCCGCCACAACGACGCATTCAACCAGATTGGCAACACAGAACCCGGCCAGAACTGACGGAGGCAGACTGCCGCCGGGCACCCGCGCCGCCAGATAGGCAACGGCCACGGCAATAAGCGTCATGGGCCAGAACCGGCGCGGCATGAAGATGAGAACGGCCGCCGCAATGGCATTGGACGGCCAGAAAAACGCGATCTTTTCTGTCGGATTGACAAAATTGATCGCCAAAATGACACCAAGATAATAAAGCAGCCCCGTGACCAATGCCGCCAATGCGGCATCCCGCAGATTATCGGCTGCCAGTAACTCGTTTATTTTAAACATTTTTTTCTAATTTGCCCTCATCAATCAACGTCGCCCCCGTGGCACCGCCGTAAATTTCCCGGTAATTTTAAGCAATAATCATACCGTTCAAGGGTTTAGCTCTTTCCACGATATGGATTTCGCGTTAAGCCAGATGTACCGAGAATTCATAAGAAAGGAAACTCCATGCGCCGCCTACCCGCCGTCACCCAGGACAAGATGACCCCCGAACAAACCGACCTGTTCGGCAAGATCACATCGGGCCCCCGCTCTGCCAACCGCTCTTTGGAAGATTTCCTTGACGGCGACGGTGGCCTGCGCGGCCCGTTCAATGCCCTGTTGTACGCCCCGTCCCTGGGGGATATCGCCCAACAGATGGGCGAGCATCTGCGTTTCAAGGGCAACCTGCCGGGCGACATTCGCGAGATCGCGATCATGACCGTGGGTCAGTTGTGGCAGGCCGATTATGAGTTTTGGGCCCACGCCAAGGCCGGCCGGCGCGAAGGCATCGACGACGACACCATCGAAACCCTGCGCAACGGTCAGGCCCCGGCTGACCCCAAGCACGCCGCCGTTCATGCCTTCGTCGTCGAATTGGTCAACAACCGCAAGGTTTCGGACGTCGCCTACAAGGCCGCCAACGATATCCTGGGCGATGCCGGGGTGGTCGAACTCGTGCTGCTGGCGGGCTATTACTGCATGATTTCCGCCAATCTGAACGCCTTCCAATGCCCCATGCCCGAAGGCGTGGAACCCCCGTTCGGCACCGTCTGACCCTATCGCCCGGGGCCGGAATCGGTCATCATCCCGTCATTCCCGCGGATGCGGGAATCCAGCCCTTTTCTGGACCCCCGCCTGCGCGGGGGTGACGCCAAAGAGTGAAGCAAGCCATCAGGATTCAGGAGCCTTTCATGTCCCGCATCGTATACGTCAACGGCGACTACGTGGCCGAGGAAGATGCCAAGATTTCAGTTTTCGACCGTGGCTTTCTGTTCGCGGACGGGGTCTACGAGGTCTCGTCCGTGCTGGACGGCAAGCTGATCGACAACGCCGGTCATCTGGCGCGCCTGGAACGCTCCCTGACCGAGTTGAAGATGACCGCGCCCTGTTCCGGCGCCGAGATCACGGCCATCCAGAAAGAGCTGATCGCCCGCAATGATTTGTCGGAAGGCGTTGTCTATCTGCAGATCACGCGGGGGGCCGCCGACCGGGACTTCAATTTCACGAACGACATGTCCCCGTCCCTGGTGATGTTCACCCAGGCCAAGAACATCCTGGCCAACCCGGCGGCGGACAAGGGCATTTCCGTCGTGACCCTGCCCGATATCCGCTGGCAGCGCCGCGACATCAAGACCGTGCAATTGCTCGCCCCTTCGCTTGCCAAGCAGGCGGCCAAGGACATGGGCGCCGACGATGCCTGGCTGGTCGAAGACGGGCACATTACCGAAGGGACGTCCAACAATGCCTTCATCGTCATGGAGGACGGCACCATCATCACGCGCGGACTGTCCAATTCTATTCTGCACGGCATCACCCGTAAGGCCGTCCTTAAGGTTGCCGAAGAAGCCGGCCTGACCCTGGTGGAGCGCGCCTTCACCCCGGAAGAGGCCTATGACGCGGTCGAAGCCTTTTCAACCAGTGCATCCGCCTTCGTCATGCCGGTCATCAAGATCGACGATCATATCCTGGGCAACGGCGTGCCCGGCCCCGTGACCCAGAAACTGCGCGCCGCCTATATCGCGGAAGCCAAGGCCTCGGCGGACTAAGACCTACCATGCCCCGGCCCCAACCATGACGCAGGACAGCTTTAAAAGTGCGGGCCATGATTGGCGCCTATTCTGCGGGCCGGACGCGATCGAGAACAACCTGAAAGCCGCCGTCACGCGCGCCGGCGCGAAACGCGCGATGGTCGTCTGCTCGCCGTCCATACAATCGAAAACGAACCTGATCTCCCGCATCGGCGACAGCCTGGGCGATCTGTATGCCGGGGCATTCGACGGCATCGAAAAGGATTCATCCTATGCCTCGGTCCGGGCGGCGACGGAAAAGGCACGGGGCCTTGCGGCCGACCTTTTGATCGCCGTCGGCGGCGGCAGCGTGATCGTCGCGACGCGGGCGGTGTCGATCTTCCTGTCGGAAACGGGCGATCCGTTCGATCTGATGACCCAATACCCGGAAGGCGGCAAACCGTTCAGCCCGCGCCTGATGGCGCCCAAGGTGCCGATCATCAACATCCCGACCACGCCGACCAGCGCCATGAACCGGGCGGGCACGGGCCTGAAAAACCCGGACCTAGATCACCGCATGGAATTTTTTGACCCCAAGACCCGGCCGCAGGCGATTTTCATCGATGACGGCGCGCTTCTTTCGGCGCCGGATGGATTGATCCGCTCGACGGCGACGACGGTATTTGCCTGGGCCGCCGGCGCCACGTCCCTACCGCCCCGAAACCCGCTTGCCGACGGCGATCAGGCCCAGGCGTTCAAACTGGCCCATCACGCGTATCTCCACCTGCCGGGGAACCTGGGTAGCGCCGATCTGCGCCGGGACCTCTGCCTTGCCGCTTTTCTACAGAACCGGTCGGAAGACGACGGTCAGCCTCTGTTCATCCGGGGGCCGTTTGCCGGCGACTATGCCGTGGCGACAGCTCTGCATCTGCAATACCCGGCCCTGAAACAGGGCGAAGCCACCGCTGTCGTCCACGCCGCCAGCGTTCGCCTGGCACGCGACGTTACGCCGGCCCAGGCGCGGCAATCGGCCGAGGCCCTGGGCATCTGGCAGGACCATATGAACAGTGCGGCCGCCACCGAGGCCGTGGCTGCGGAGTTAGAGCGGATTTACAGGCTGAACGGCATGCCCACGCAATTGCGTGATCTGAACATTCCCAAGGAAGACTTTCCAGAAATCGCGGGGCGCACCGTGAAGATTTTCAACGCCAGTGCCGACCTCACCACGCCGGAATCCCGCATTTCCCATTCCTTGAAAATCTTGGAAACGGCCTGGTAACCAAGGCAAACTGACGCCATGGAGATGCTCAAGCTTCCGGACTTGGACCTCGCTTATCACCTTGCCGGTGACGGCCCGCCGTTGATATTTCTGCACGGTTGGCCCGAATGGTCGGCGATCTGGCGTAAGAACACGCCGGTCCTGGCCAGGGATTTCACCGTGATCGCGCCCGACCTGCGCAACTTCGGGGACAGCCGGGGCGCGGAAGCACGAGACGTCTCACATTACGTCACCGATATCGAAGCTTTGGCCGATCACCTGGGCCTGACGCGGTTCGGCCTTGTCAGTCACGATGTGGGCGGCTTTCTGGCTCAAGAGTACGCCCGCCGCAATCCGCAACGCCCTGCTGGCCTGTTCTTTTTCGACTGCCCGCACTTCGGCATCGGGCCGCGCTGGGTCCAGGGCCAGCAGGTGCGGGAAATCTGGTATCAGTCGTTCCACCAGCTGCCCCTGGCCCAGGAACTGGTTGGCGCGTCCAGGGAAAGCTGCCGGGCCTATTTCCGCCATTTCCTTAGCCACTGGGCGGGATCACCCGATGCCTTCGACGAGCCGGCGCTGGAGGAATGGGTCGACAATTTCCTGAAACCCGGCAACTTGGCCGGCGGCTTCCGCTGGTACGCCTGCGCCAACGACCGGCGGCTCAAGGCCGTGGCGGCGGGCGGCGAAGATCACCCGCCCCTGGGCATCCCCGCCTATTCCCTGTGGGGCGCGGCCGACCCGATCCTGCGCGCCGAATGGCAGGACACCCTGACGGACGTGTTCACGGACATCACCCTGGAACAGGCCCCAGGCGCCGGGCATTTCGTCGCCTGGGAAAGCCCGGATTTGGCCAACGACCGCATCCGCACCTTCTTCCAACCCTTGTTCAGGCAGTCTAGTTGAAGCCTTTTGCCGTGCGCCGCATCAGGTCGACAAACGCCTGGGCTGCGGGCGTCAAAGTGCGGTCGCGGGCCCGGATGAGCGAGACCCGGCGGGTCAGGTCCACATCGGCGACGGGCAGCAGCTTCAGCCCCCGCATGTCGAGCACGCGGGCAACCAGCCCCGCGACCAATCCGACCCCGACCCCTTCCTTGACCAGATTGACCAGGGTCAGGGCATAGCGGGTCATGAACACAGGCGCATAATCGACCCCGGCGTCTTCGAAGGCCCGGCGCGTATAGGCCCAGGCGGCGGATTCCGGCGGCATGGAGATCAGGCGCTCGGCCCCGATCTCGGCCAGGGTCACCGATTCCCGGGCCGCAAGCGCATGGTCCTCGCGCACGGCCAGCATGACCGTGTCGGTCAACAGCGGCTCTATACGGAAAGGCGTCTCGTCCCCGACAAAGGGCGACACGGCCAGATCGACCTCGCCCCGCATCACCCGGTCCATGACCTGGCCGAAGAAATCGTCGAAAAGCACGACTTCGACGGCGGGATGACGGCGGCGGAATTCACCGATCACCCGGGGCAGAATGGCCGCCGCCGCCGAAGGCGAGGCCCCGACCGTGACCCGGCCGCGCCCCAGATGGGCTTCTTCCCGGAATTCGCGCAGCAGGGCCCGGGTTTCCAGCACCATGCGCTCGACCCGCCCGCGCAGGCGTTCGCCCGCGTCGGTGATGACCACGCGCCGGGTCGTGCGATGGAACAGGCGCACGCCGAGCACGGCCTCCAGATGGCGAATGCGGGCGGAAATGGTGGGCTGTGAAACACCAAGCGCCTGCGCCGCCTGGCGGAAACTGCCGGTTTCGGCGACGGCGACGAAGGCGTCCAGATCTGCGGGCGAAAGATTAATCATAATTATCTATCAATTTATATAATCATCGTATTTTTCTTTCAATAACATTGCCGATAGATTGGCCCCGTTCTCACCGGGGCACTCATGGCCCCGCCGCTTCAGGAGCCCTTGCGATGACCTTCCCCCATGTTGACAGCCCCGCCGCCTGGCGGGTTTCCGAAATCGAACAGGACAAAGGCTGGATCTTCCGCCTGGACGACGCGGCGCGGGCGCAGCTTGCCACGGCCGTCAAGGCCGCCTTCGATGCGGACCGCCCGCTGTTCGATTACCGGGGTCAGGACATCGACCTGGGCCCCGCCCTCGACACCATCCGCGACGCGGCCAAGGAAGCCCATGCCGGGCGCGGCGTCTCCCTGGTCAAGGGCCTGCCCCGGGACGAGGTCACGGAACAGGAATTCCGCTTCATGAACTGGGCCATCGGCCTGCACCTGGGCGTCGCCCGGCCCCAGGGCATCAAGTCACAGTACATTTCCGAGGTCCGCGCCGTCGGCCATACCTACCGCGCCGCCAACGGCCGCGGCTACAATTCCAACGCCGGGCTGGATTTCCATACGGACGGCTGCGATCTGGTCACCCTCGCCTGCTTCAACAAAGCGAAGTCGGGCGGCCAGAGCATGGTGTCATCCAGCATCACCGCCTGGAACATCCTGCGGGACGAGCGCCCGGACCTGGCCGAGGTCGCGCTGGGTGAATTCTATTTCTCGCGCAACACCGAACAGGCGCCCGACGAAGGCCCCTATTACGGCCAGCCACTGTTCGACATGGCCGAAGGCCACATGTTCGGCAAATGGAACCGCAACCGCGTGCGCACGGCCCAGGACATCGAAGGCGTGCCGCAACTGACCGATGTGCAAAAAGAATGCACGGACCTGCTGGACGACATTCTGCGCCGACCCGAGGTCATGTTCACCATGTGGCTGGAACCCGGCGACCTGCAGATCATGAACAACCACGTCATGCTGCATTCGCGCACGCCGTTCGAGGATTTCGAGGAAGAAGGCCGCCAGCGCCTGCTCTACCGCCTGTGGCTGGCGACGCCCAATTCCCTGCGCCTGCCGGAAAGCTGGGGCGACTATTTCCGTTCCATCGAACCGGGCACGGTGCGGGGCGGCATCCGCGGCCATGAATACGACGACGAACGCTTGGCCTTCGAAACCCGTCAGGCAGCATGCCTGGGCATGCCCGCCCCGGCCAAGGAACGCTTCATCCCCAAACGGCGGATGGCATCGTAGGCGTTTTCCGGGTTAATCCTCGGCCAGTTCCATATCGGCCAGTTCGCCGAGCGTCAGCGGTTTGACCGGCGGGCGCGGGCGCAGGAAACCCACGCGGGGAACAAGCGTTCCCCGTTCCCGGGCAATGATTTCCGATACGGTCAGCGAACACATCCGCCCCTGACAGGGGCCCATCCCGGCCCGGCAATAGGCCTTCAGCTGGTTGGGACCTTCCGCCCCCAGGCGCACGCATTGGCGAATTTCGCCGGCCGTCACTTCCTCGCAGCGGCAGACCGTCACGTCGTCGTCTTGGGGGATGCGGAACGCGTCGGCGGGCCGGTAGAGCGTTTCCAAAAACGGGCGCAGCAAGCGTTCCGCCTGAACCGCGCGCTGGTGCGCACCGCCCAGGGTATCCCGTTCCCCGACCGAAATCAGGCCCAGGTCGGCCAACACGGCAAACCCTGCCAGACGGCCCTGATGTTCGGCAGCAATCGCGCCTTCGATGCCGCCGCCGTCCCCGGCGATGCGGATGCCGGGGATCGACGTTTCGAACCAATCTCCCAGCTCCGGCCGCCAGCATAGTTGTCCTTCGTCCCAGCGATGGGTGCAGCCCGCGCCCAGGCCCAGTTGCGTGTTCGGCACAACACCCTGGTGCAGCAGGAGATGTTCCGTTTCCAGCGTGCGGCGCCCGGCCGAGGCCCGGAAAGTGACCGAACGCAGGCGGCTGTCGCCCCTGGCGTCCAGCCCGCGCACCCCCCGGTAAACAGGCACGCCCGCGCGCTTGATCTCGCGCATCCAGCCAAGCCCCTTTTTCACCAGATCCATGCGGTCGAGTACGGCGGGCATATGTTTGAGGGCCCGCAGGCGGTTGATCAGCGGCGTGGTGTCCAGAACCGCCCGGGGCCGCATGCCGGCCCGCACGTATTGCGCGGCGGCCAGCCAAAGCAGCGGGCCCGTGCCGGCGAATACCGCCCCGTCGAACGCCATGGCTTCCGCTTTCAGGATCGTCTGCGCGGCACCCACGGTCATGACCCCGGGCAGGGTCCATCCGAGCACCGGCATGGGCCGTTCCATGGCGCCCGTCGCGATGATTGCATGCGCCACCCGGATCATCCGGGCCCGGCCCTGGTGCGTGTATCCGACCTCGATCCGGTCCGGCGTTGAAAGCTCGCCGCTTCGCCCCAGGCGCCAGACCATGGCACCTGCCAGATATTCCGCCCCCGATGAGCGCAGATCCTGGGCCAACAGCCGCCCGCGTTCGTAATCGGGGCCCAGGATATCCGCGGACGTGGGCGTGCCCTCGACCGCGCGGAAGATTTGCCCGCCGGGGGCCGGGTTTTCATCCAGGACCAGCACCCGCGCCCCACGCCGGGCGGCCAGCGCCGCCGCCGCCATGCCCGCGGGCCCGGCCCCGATCACGGCCAGATGAAAGGGCGGGCTCATGACTTGTCCATCCCGGCATTGGGGTCCAGCAGGGCCGCCCCCTTTTGGCGGGTAACACGCATGCCGTCCCGTGCCGGGGTCATGCAGGCCTGCCGGTTGGGCCGGCCGTCGATTTCCACCAGGCAATCGAAGCAGACGCCCATCATACAATAGGGGCCGCGCGGGCTGCCGGTCACGGCCGTGTCGCGGAATTCAATCTGCCCGGCGATGAGCAACGCCGCCGCCACGGTGGTGCCCATGGGCACGGTGACGGGTCTGTCCTCGACATAAAGGGTGACCGCCGCCGCCCCGGCATGTGTGGGATCGATCCTACGCAGCATGGAACCGCTCCGCCCCCAGAACCGCCACGTCATCGGGCAGGCGCCCGCCGGCGATGCAATCGGCCATCGGTCCCGCATGGGCCGCGGCCAAGGTCACGCCCGAATGGCAGGCAATGGCGAAGGCCCCGGGATGGGCTTCGGACCGGGCATAGATGGGAAAACCATCCGGCGTCATCACGCGCAGCGCACCCCAGGCGCGCACGATCCTGGCATCCCGTAAAAACGGAAAGGCACGGGTCGCGCGCTGGGCGATTTCATTCATCACACCGGCGGTGGTGCCGTCGTCGAAGCCGACGTCTTCCTTGCTGTCGCCCAGCAACATGCCGCCTTCGACGGTTTGCCGCACATGGGCGGTGGGATAATCCAAAAAGGGCTGCACCCGTTCGGTCACCATGATCTGGCCGCGCAGGGGAAAGACCGGCATCTCCATGCCCAACTGCGGGGCCAAGTCCTTGTTGGCCAGCCCCGCCGTCAGCACAACCCGCCCGGCAGACAGGGTCTGATACGCGGTCTGAACCTCGAACGCGCCGTTCTTGGCCGTAAGGCTTTTGACCGCACTTCCCGGAAAGTACATTCCGCCCAGGCCCTGAAACCCGGCGTGCAGGGCGCGCAGCAGATAAAGAGAATTGGCATGGCCGTCCAAGGGGCAGAACGATCCGCCCACGACCTCGGGCCCCAGGCCCGGCAGGAATTCGGACAGCTGTTTGCGGTCCAGCATTTCGAACCGGAAAGCCCCGCCCGCCTGGTTATGAAGACGGCGCATCAAGTCTTCACGTTTTTTCAGTTCGTCCTCGGTAAAGGACAGGTCGAACCCGCCCCGGCGTGAATGCCCCACGTCGACGCCCGTACGGTCTTTCAATTCAGCCGCGAAGTCGGTCCAGTCGTCGGACGACCGCCGCGTCCAGGCCGCGTATTCGGGGCAGCCGTCACCCTTGGACTGGACCCAGACCAGGCCGAAGTTGCCGCGCGCGGCGCGAAAGGCGACATCACCTTCGTCGACCAGGGCCGTTTTCAACCCGGCACGGGCCAGACCGTACGAAACGGCGGCACCCAGCATGCCGCCGCCGACCACGATGGCGTCGAAACTTTTCATGGAACGAAGATTACGGGCGCGCGGCTATGGTGTCGAGGCAGAGACGCCATAGCCCCCTGCCCCGCCGCCGAAGCCCCCTACTTCCCGAATACCTTGGTCAGGATTTCCGTCGTCCGCTTGGCCGGGTTGTTGCGGATCGCGGCCTCTTCCTTAGCCAGATAGTAGAACAGACCGTCCAGCGTGAGCCCGACCGCATGGTTGGACAGATCGGCCGACACATCGGGCACGAACGGCAGGTCCTTATATTGCCCCATGAGGTTGTCATAGGCAGCCACCGCACCGACTTCTTTCAAAGATGTATCCACCACGGGTTTGACCACGGCCTTCAAATCGTCCGTGGCGACCCGTTTGAAATACTGCGTCGCCGCGTCATCGGGGCCGTCATAGATTTTCTTGGCATCCTCCAGCGTCATGCCGTCGATCGCCTTCCAGACCAATTCCTTGGCTTTCGGCGTGGCCGCCTCGGCCGCGCGGTTAAGCTTCAATTCGACCTCGTCGGCCATGCCGGATAGGCCGAACTTACGCAGCACGCCTTGGACTTTCTGCAATTCCGGCGGAAGTGGAATGTGAATGTCGGGATCCCCATTGAAGCCGTCGGCCCGGCCGATCTGACCGACCACGTTTTCCGTGCCGACCCGCAACGCGGATTTCAATCCGGCGACGATCTCGTCCATCGCAAGGTCTGAACCGCCCAGCCCCGGCACCGAGTTGCCCGATCCGGTGAGAGATTCCGTCGCCCCCTTGAGACGGTCCATAAAGCCCTGCGCGAAAACCGGCGATACGGAAACGATGGAAATAGAGATACTGACGGAGATGGCGACCGCGGCCGCCACGCCGGCCTTTCCGGTGAACCTAAGCATGTGTCGATCCCTTTGCCTGCTACACGGCATCCTGTTATCCCGTTGGGCTGCAATGCCGATGGAACGACATTCAGGATATCGGCCATGTTCGAACTATAGGAAGCGAAATCGCCCGCCGTTGGGTTTTACCCGCCCCGGCGGATCACCACCTTCAACGCTTCCTTGGCGATCATGGCGCGGAGCGCCGCTTCAGTCTGCTCGATCGGCATTTCGGCCGAGAGCATCAGATCGGCGCGGAAATCGGGATCTGCCAGCATGTCCAGCGCGCGGCGGATGGTATCGGGCCGGTGGTGATAGACCCCCTTGACCGTCAGCTCGCTGTAATGCACGGCGTGGGTGTCCAACGGGATCGACGTGCCGGGAGCACAACCGCCGAACAGATTGACCAATCCCCCCGGGCGCACCGAGTTAATGGCATCGACCCAGACTTCGGGCACGCCCGAGGCATCGACCGCAACCCAGGCGCCGAAGCCGCCTTGCGTCAGTGCCTTGACCTTTTCCGATTGGCCGCCGCCGCGCTGAATTTGCACAAGCTGGGCCGCACCCAATTGCTTTCCCACGTCCAGGCGCGACGGGTTCGGATCGGCCAAAATGACCTTGTGTCCGGCCCGCGCCAAGGCCGCGACAAACAACAACCCGATGGGCCCCGCCCCGAACAGGATGACTTCCGTCCCCGGGCCGTATTTATCCAGCTCGCAGGCGTCCATGCCGTGCAGCACGCAGGCCAGCGGCTCGGTCAGGGCGGCTTTGCCGAAATCCAAGCCCTTGGGAAGGGCATGGGTGTTCTTGTCGACGAAGCGGGCGGGGACGCGCACGAATTCGGCGAAGGCTCCGTTGAGGTATTGGATATCCGGGCACAGGTTTTCCCGACCCCGGCCGCAGTAATCGCATTCGCCGCAAGGGGCCGAATTGGCAACCACAACGGCATCGCCTTCGCGGAACGCCGTCACACCCGCGCCGATCTTGGCGACCCGTCCCGCCATTTCGTGGCCGAACAAGGTCGGTACCTTCAGCATGCGGGGATGGCCGCCGCGCTTGAATACCTTGACGTCCGTGCCGCAGGTGGTTGCGGCTTCAACACTTAGAATGATCTCGCCGTCGTCCGGTTCCGGCACGGGCAGGTCGCGAATTTCGATCTTCTCGGGCCCCAGCAGCATGGCCCCCTTCATGGTGCGGGTCATGCCGCCCCCCCTGCAGACGCACGGGACGGCGTGAACAGAACCTTCAGTGCCTTGCGCGCCCGCACCAAGTCCAGGCCCGTCTGAAAATCATCCAGCGGCATGGTATGGGTCACCAACGGCGTCGGGTCCAAGGCACCCGAGGCGATCAAGTCGAACACCTGATCCTGTTCATGGACCGCACCCGAATAGGTGCCGAGGATGCGGCGCTCGTATTTGAACAGGTCGTTGAGGTCGAAGTCCGCCGCTTGGCCATCCGGCGCATGGGCGAACAACACGACACTACCGCCCTGACGCGTGAGGGTAAGTGCCGCCTTGAGCGGCCCGGCCCCGCCGACCGTATCGAACACGGCGTCAGCCCCGGCGCCGTTGCTGAGATTTCCCACGGCGGCTTGGGCACCTTCGCCCGGTTCCGCCGCCGCGTTGGCACCCAGTTCGACGGCAAGATTACGGCGGTCTTCCTGCGGGTCGATCATGGCGACGCGCACATTCGGCAGGGCCGCCTTGATGACCAGCAAATGCAGCAACCCCATGGAGCCCGCCCCCTGCACCACGGCCACGCCGTCTTCGGCGATTTCGGCCCGGTTGACGCCGCGCAGCACACAGGCGGCCGGTTCCATGAACACGGCGGCTTCGTCGGAAACATTGTCGGGCACGCGGTGCGCCGCCTGGGCCGTGGCCCGGGCCTTGATCAAGACCGTATCGGCGAAGCCGCCGGGCGCCATCAGGTTTTCGCGAAAGGTGTCGCACATGGTCTCGTTGCCGCGCCGGCACATCAGGCATTCGCCGCAGGGCACGTGGTGCGGCACGGCGATGCGGTCCCCCATTTGGAAATCCGCCACGCCTTCGCCCAGGTCCATGACCTCGCCGACCAATTCATGGCCCAGGACCGTACCCGCCTGTGCCGCAGCCGTATCAAGCTTGAACAGGTCCGTGCCGCAAAACCCGACCACGCGCAATTTCAGCAGCATTTCCCCCGGGCCGACGCCCGGTACGGGACGCGGTTCCAACTGGGTCTTATCGCCGCCAAGACAGGCGACCACATTATTCACGGATACAGTCACGGGCTTTCGCAGGCTCCGATCATTCAAAGCAGGCCGTTGCCTATCATAGCAGCGACGGATGGAAAAGATCTTCGGGCGCAACGCGCCGGGGTGCCAGGTGCTGGACCTGGGACCAGCGGCACATGGCATCCAGTTCCGCCCGGTTGTCATCGAAGCCGTATGACCAGAAATCTGGCCCCATCAGATCACGCGTCGCCTCCATCTCCGCATGGAAGAACGGCAAAGACAGCCGGTTGGCCGACCCGCGCCAGATCCCGTCCAGCTTATCCAGCGCCATATCGCGGGATTGGGTGAAGGCATCATAAAGGGCTTTGGGCAGCCAGGGGTTGGCCTCGGCCAACGTCTTCCGCACCCCAATGGCATGCATGATGGGGAAGAAGCCGGTCTTGGTGTGATAGGCGCGCTCGACCGATGCGAAATCGGGGAACAGACGTTTGACCCGCGCGTCCCCCGCCACAAGGGCCGCGAGCGGCTTGGGTGCCAAGACCGCATCCAATTCACCCGCCAGCAATAAGTCTTGCAGTGTCTCCCCTTCGGTGATCGGGGTGACGGACATCCCGGCCGGCAGGTCCAGGGTCAGACGATCCTTACGCACCCCTTCTTCCAAAGCCCCCGTGCGCCATTGAAAGCTGTCCGTATCGACCCCGTATTCATCCGCCAGGATGCCCCGCATCCAAAGGGCGGCCGTCATCTGGTATTCGGGCACGCCGACGCGTTTGCCTTCCAGGTCCTTAGGATTTTCGATCCCCGCATCGGCGCGCACCACGAAACCGTTATGGCGAAAGGCGCGGGACAGGAATACGGGAATGGCGACGTAGGCGCCTTCATCTTTCGCAACCTGAAGGATGTAGGACGACATGGACATTTCCGTCACGTCGAAGCGGGCTTCGCCCACGGCCAGGGGGAACAGGGTAGAGGTCGGATGAACCTCTGCCCGGATGTCGCAGCCGGGCACGGGCACGCGGCCATCCAGGATGGCCTGGGCGCGGTCGTAATCCCAACAGGCGAGGGAGAGGGCTAAGGGTGCGGTCGTCATGGTGCGACGCAGATTATCCCATGACGACCTTTAACCCTATGGCGGATTTAGCCGAAATCACGCATCCCTGACATCCGTCAGGAAGCGGTCGACAAGTCCTTTAAGGTCTTCCGCCTGACGGGCCAGATCCTGGGAGGCATTGAGCACTTCGCCGGTTGCCTCGCTGGTGCTGTCGGCGGCCTGGGCCACCAATCCGACGCTGGACGAAACTTCGTTGGCGCCCGCGGCCGCTTCTTCGACGCTGCGGGCGATTTCGCCGGTCGCCGCCCGTTGCTGTTCGACGGATGTGGCGACGCTGCTGGAAATCTCCGAAACCGTATTGATGGTTTGGGTAATCGTGCTGATCGCGGATACGGCGATTTCTGTCGCCGATTGGATTTCGCGGATCTGTTTTTCGATTTCCTCGGTCGCCCGGCCGGTCTGATTGGCCAGGTTCTTAACCTCGCTGGCGACGACGGCGAACCCTTTGCCCGCTTCGCCCGCACGGGCCGCTTCGATGGTTGCGTTCAATGCCAGAAGATTGGTCTGCTCGGCGATATCGTTGATCAGGGCCACGACCTCGCCGACACGGCGGGCCGCTTCCGACAGGCCGCTAACGTTTTCGTTGGTGGAATTCGCCTGATCGACCGCCGTGTTCACGGCACGCATGGTGTCTTCCATCTGGCGCGCGATTTCACCGATGGAGCCGCTCATTTCTTCAGTCGCGGATGAAACCGTCTGCATATTGGCCGAGGTTTCCTCGATCGCGGACGACACGATGCTGGCCTGGGATTTGGTGTCTTCAGCATCCTTGCTCATGCTTTCCGCACTGGCCGTCAACTCGGACGCCGCACCGGCCACGGTTTCCAGGCGTTCGGAAACGTTTTCATCGAAGGTTCCGGTCAATGCGTGAATCCGGGCCGCGCGCGCGGCCTGGGCCTCGTTTGCCTTGGCCTGTTCCGCCTGCAATTGAACGCGTTCAATCCCGGCATCCTTGAACACCTGCACGGCAGCCGCCATTTCACCGATCTCATCTTTGCGGTCACGGTGCGGAATGGCTGCTTCCAAGTCGCCTTCCGCCAGTTGGGTCATCGCCCCCGTCATTGCCTTCAACGGACGGGCCGCCATGACACCGACCATCCAACCGGCACCGATGATCAGCACCGCGGCAACCGCCATCAGGATTTCCATCAAAATTTCAACGCTATAGACCGTCGCATAGGCCTGATCCAATGGACTGCGCACGAGAACCGACCAATTCAAACCAGGATAGTCGTAGGCGCCGCTGGTCGGCAAGAACCCGGCGACTTGGTAAATTTTCTTGCGCGCATGGAAAACCTCGTCGGCGGTTCCGGCCTCTCCATCGACGACTCTTTTGGCGATGGATGCTTTTTCCGCAAGGTTGAATTTCCCAATGACATCCAAGTTACGTTTGTATTCAGTCCAGCCCTGTCCCTTGGGATCGTAGTCGACAATGATGCGGCCCTGGGGGTCCATGATCGTGACTTCAGCATCAGGGTACCCTTGCTTGGCCAAGGAGGCATAGGAAGCGCCAACGATATCCTCGACAAGGCCGAAGTCCGCAAAATTGGCCCAGATCGCGATGGTCTCGCCAGCCGTGTTCCGGACCGGCGCCGCGAACACGATGGTGTAACCATCATCACCGTAAATACCTTGGACAGCCGCCGCCGCACCGGGCTGCTCGACCACCGTCCCGGTAAAGCCGTTCTTTCCTTCAAGGAACTTCCCGGCGACAGCCTTTTTAAACCATGAAGCCCCGTCGTATTTCGACCCGTATAAGGCACGCGTATCAAGCGCCTTGCCCCGCGGATCGACCGTGTTCGCGGCAAGCAGGTTACCGTTCAGGTCCACCAGCAACATCAGGCGATAGATGCCGTACCCGACCATGTAACCGTTCATGGCTTTCGTCAGGCTGGTTTCTTCGCCCGGGCGCTTCCAGTTTTCCGGCTGATGCGCTGCTGTGTTCAAACCGAACGCCTGGACGTCGCCGTATCGTTCGAACAGATTGCGGTCGATGGTATCGCCGACCGTGATCGCCGCTTGTTCCAAGGGAACCCGGGCCGCACGCTTGAACGTGCTTTCATTGACCATATAGGTGATGAAAACAGCCAATGCGGGAACAATCGCAAAGACCAAAAGCAGGATGATAAGCTTTTCGCGAATCTTGAACGTCATAAAAAATCTCCAAACCAATGGGTTTCCTCGGAAAATCAGACCTCTCTCCATTGGAACAAGACTGTATGCGCACATTCCGTGCCAGTTTCCGGCCACGGGCTTCTGATCCGTTAAATGATCGCACCACCTCGGCAATTGTCTTTGAAGCGCAGATGCCTGAAACTCATGGTCGCAATGGTGATTGGGAGGTATCCGTTATGCGACAGGTTCCCTTGGGCCGGTCGGGGCTGGACGTTTCGGCCCTCGGCCTCGGTTGCATGGTGATTTCGGGCTTTTATGCGCCCGGCAGCACCGAAGAAGCCATCAAACTGATCCATCATGCACGCGACATCGGGGTCACGTTCCTGGACAGTTCCGACGCTTACGGGGCCGGCAAGAACGAGGAACTTCTGGCCCAGGCCATCAAGGGCCAACGCGACGCCTACGTCATCGCCACCAAGTTCGGCAACGTGCGCGGCGCCGACGGCAAACCGGGTGCCAATGGCCGGCCTGAATACGTGCAGGAGGCCTGCGAAAAAAGCCTGACGCGCCTGGGTATCGACGTGATCGACCTGTACTACCAGCACCGGGTCGATGACACCGTGCCGATCGAAGACACGGTCGGCGCCATGCAGCGCCTGGTCGAACAGGGCAAGGTCAGATACCTGGGCATGTCGGAAGCGGCCCCTGAGACACTCCGCCGGGGGGCGGCAACCGCCCCCATCGCCGCCTTGCAGACGGAATATTCGCTCTGGTCCCGCGAGGCCGAGGACGAATTGCTGCCGCTGTGTAAGGAACTGGGCATCACCTATGTCGCCTATTCACCCCTTGGCCGGGGTATTTTCGGCGGGCAGATCACGGGTGCGGACAGCCTGGGCGAAAACGACCGTCGGCGCGACCATCCCCGCTTTCAGGGCGACAATCTGGAACGCAACCTGAAATTGCTGGAGCCGGTCAAGGCCCTGGCCGCCGCCAAGGGGGCAAGTCCGGCGCAGATCGCCCTTGCCTGGATGGCCAACAAGCACGACCACGTCATTCCCATTCCCGGCACCCGCAAGGCAGGGCATCTGGATGCCAACGCCGCCGCCATGGACATCACCTTGAGCCCAGATGAAATCGCGCAACTGGATCAGGCCGTGCCCAAAGATGCCGCCGAAGGCACCCGCTATCCACCGGGTGCCATGGCCCGGGTCAACCTTTAGAAACGACAGAAGAAACGGAGCCCTGAATGATCACCCTGGAACAGGCCGTCGCGATCATCGACGGCGCTCTTGCAAAAGGGCATGCCATCGATTGCGACCCGTTGACCGTGGCCGTGCTGGACGCGGGCGGGCATATCGTGGCGCTTAAGCGCGAGGACGACAGCGGCATCCTGAGAGTCGAAATCGCTGTGGGCAAGGCTTACGGCGCGCTTGGCTTCGGCGTCGGCGGCAGGGAGTTGCGGGAAAAGAACCCCAAGTTCATGGCCGGCGTGATCTCGACCGCGCCACGCGGCATGGTCCCGGCACCGGGCGGCGTACTGATCCGTGATCCGGACACGGGGCGCATCATCGGCGCCTGCGGCATTTCCGGCGATACGGGCGAGCGGGACGAAGAATGCGCCGTCGCCGGGATCGAGAACATTAGCTTCACAGCCGACCCGGGAGAGGTCAAAGCGCACTGAGGCAGCGTCAGCCATAGATCGCCGCGGCGGTTATTCTTCCAGACAATCCGGTTCTTCGCGCAGCACCTTGCGCGCATAATAATGGAAGCTGGCGTTCAGAGGCTGAGGCTTCAGGCGGTAATCGTGGGCTTCCTTGCCCCGTTTCGGGTCGATCTCCTGGATCGTACCGGCAGCCTGGGCCATCAATTGCAGGCGCGCCGCATATTCGATGTAGAGCGAACGCATGGCCGCTTCTTCGACCGTCGCCGTCGCCGCAAGCTGCCCGTGATTGGCCAGCAGGATCGAGTTCTTTCCGCCGAGCGCGGTCGAGATCAGGTCCCCTTCTTCGTCGCCGATAGGCGGGCCGGGCCAATAATCCAAAAACGCGCAGTCTTCGTAGAACATGGCCGTGTCCATATGGGCCGCCTTGAGCGGCACACCGATCATGGACAGCGCCGAGACATAAGGCGGATGGGTGTGGACGACGCAATGAACGTCGGCCCGTGATTTATAAATCCACAGATGAAAACGGTTCGACGGATTGGCCATGCCTTCGCCCTCGAGAACCTTCAGATCGCCGTCCACCAGCAGGAAATCGCAGGCGCGAATTTCATCCAGTCCCAGGCCGAACCGTGCGGTCCACATGGTGCCGGGTTGCGACCCCCGGGCGGTGATCTGCCCGGCCAGGGCATTGCCGTGACCTTCGCGGGCCAGCATGCGGGCGGTCAACGCCAGTTTCTGGCGCAGGGTCCATTGGCCCGTCTTCGCCAGATTAGCCTCCATCTCAACCGTCGCCCGTTGATCAAATGTCTCCTTGGCTGCGTGGTTTTTCGCCGTTCCGGCGCCTTTGCCGTTACCGTCCGCCATGTGTTCACTCCCCCAAATCGTCGTTTCCTTGGCCTGATGCCATTTCGATGGTAGGTCAGATCACCCATAGAAACAAAGTGAGCCTAGCACATGCCCGATACCAATCAGTCCACCGTCCCCGCCGACCTGCAAGCCCGCATCGTCGAAGATGCCGTGACGTCACGGTCCTCGATCCGCGCTTTTCTGCCCACGCCCGTATCCAAGGAAACGGTTGAGCGCATTCTGGCGGCCGCATCTTACGCCCCCTCGGGCTCCAACATGCAGCCCTGGAAGGTGCGTGTGGTCGCGGGCGAGGTAAAGGACAAGCTGGTTGCCGCCGTCACGGCGGAACATGATGCCGGACGGATGCAGGAACGGGATTTCAAATATTACCCTGACCCCTTTCCCGAGCCCTATCTTTCGCGCCGCCGCGCCACGGGCTGGGGCCTTTACGGCACCCTAAGCATCGAAAAAGGCGACAAGCAGGCCATGCACCGCCAGCATGGCCGCAATTTCCTGTTTTTCGACGCGCCGGTGGGATTGGTCTTCACCATCGACAGTTCATTGGAAATGGGCAGTTGGCTGGATTACGGCACCTTCATCCAGAACATCATGGTGATGGCCCGCGGCCTGGGCCTGCACACCTGCCCGCAGGCGGCCTGGTGCTCCTTCCATTCCACGGTCAAGGACGTGCTGGACATCCCCGAAGAAGAAATCGTGGTCTGCGGCATGGCCCTGGGCCACGCAGACCCGGATGCGGTGGAAAACGGTTTTCGCCCCGTGCGCGAACCGGTTTCCGGCTTCACCACCTTCGCCGGGTTCGACTGAGGAGCTTACCAAGGCGGAAAGCACCCCTTTCCGCCTTTCGCTTTCCATAACAATGGCCCCGCCTGCGATGGGGACGTGAGTCCGCCGTGATCCAGGACGCCAAAGGAAACCGCGGGTTCTCCTAATATGCCCTCTGTTTCAGAGGGTTAGATGCTCACGTTCCATTGATTGTCTGTCATTGGCGATCCGCACCTGATGTTCGCATCTCTCTGTCATCACCCTACGACACCCACCTGATGACCAAAGGAGAACATCAATGTCGATCCGTAAATATACAGCCCTGTTGCCCGCCGCGTTCCTGGCCCTGGCATTCGCCCTGGCCCAGACCCCGGCCCAGGCCGGCGAGACGGCCATGAACACCGCCTCGGGCGATCACGATGGAACCGTGATGATCGAAGACGCCCATCGCTGGGGCGACTAAGCCATCCACCCAGCCCGGGCCGAACCTTACCCCCCTCGGCCCAGCCACCGGCGCCCCTGCTCCCCAGGGGCGCCGGTTTTCCGGGTATTTACCGCAGAAAGTAACTTCTATTTTTTCAATATTATCGATAATTTATATTCGCTATACGACGATTAAAAAATCACCTAATGTCCTCCTCAGCCGGATTGGACCGGCGCAGCCGCCGACTGATTCCGGCGTTTTTAAAGAACTGTCCCCCTTCGCCCGACCGGGACGGAGCCCACAGTTCGAGGAGCCATTTACGTGTTCACCCAAACCCGTTTCAAAGTCGTCCCCGCGATCGTTCTTGGCCTGGCCCTTGTGACCGCGCAGACCGCGCTGGCCGCCAACCCGTACGACACCATGTCGGACGAAGAAATCGCCGATCACCAGTCCTTGAACCTGATCCCGCAGCAGGGCGAGATCGTTCAGCCGAAACCCCAGGACCCCCAGCAACTGGCTGCCCTTTACCGCACGATGTCGGACGAGGAAATCGCCACTCATGAAGAATCCCTGGGCGCCGTGACGATCGTCACCCCGGATGCCGCGGGTTCCGACGACTAACTGACCATCCGGCCAGCAACCGGTGACCACGAGCCGGCGCCCCTTAGCAAAGGGCGCCGGTTTGTTTTTAAAGGAAGACCGAGAAGGTCAGACTTTTTGTTCTCGCCGGTTCCTGAGCAAGGCCGCGTAGCGGTAAACCATATGCACGAACTTGCCGTAGGGCATGGTCAGAAACAGCGCCAGGACCGTTCCCAGATGGATCGCCAGCAGCGTCCCCATGTAACTGGTTTCACGCCATGCCAGCAGCGCCAGACCGGTCAGGCTGACCAAAAACAACAGTGCCAAAAAGCCCGTGTCCATGCCGCGCTGTTCACTGACCAGGATGTTGGGATCGGCAATGCGCTTGAGATAGATCAGACCCAACGGTCCGATCAAAAGCCCGATGCCGCCGACCGTGCCCAGCAGCACCGGCAGAGACGTATAGTCATAGGGTGCGATCCAGCCGAACACATAATGATAGATGGTGCCCAGCGAGGTCGCGGCAAAGCACAACAGAAACCCCCAGAAGGTCATCTGGTGAAACACGCGGCGGATCTGAGAAAAACTTTCGGCCGGATAGTTGCAGCCGTCATTCTTGCCGCCGACACCACCGCCGCCCATGTATTTCATGACCAGCGCGTCATGGGTCGCCCCGGCGACGGATAACGCCGTCTCGTCAGCCTGGGTCGGCGCCGTATCGCGGCGGAAGCGGTAAAAGCCCAACAGCAACACCCCGACGGCGTAAAGGAACACCCCGCCGAACGAATAAGCCATCACGTTATGGGGAATGACGGCATAGAAATTACCCCCATGTTCGCCATGGATGACCTCGGCCGGCTGAAACAGGTGAACCAGCACCAGCACCAAGGCGATGCCCAGCGCCAACAGGACCGAGACCAGGGTTCCATTCTTCTGGAACAGCCCCGCCAGGAAGCCGGGCCAGGTATAGCGGCGATAAGTATCGGCGCGCAGGCGCGCGAAGACCTGCGGAATGTTGACCGCGAATTCATGGGGCGGCGCGTATTGGCAGGCGTAATAACAGCCGTTGCAGCCGTGGCACAGGTTGGCCAGGTAATCCAAGTCGGCGTCGCTGAACGTCTTCTGGCGCATCATTGCTGGGAACACGCCGCAGAACCCCTCGCAATAGCGGCAGGCGTTGCAGATCGTCATCAAACGCCGGGATTCATCGTGCAGGTCGGGCATTTGATCGCCCTGCAGCTCGTAATCGGCGGCAGCCGCCATCTTGGTCAGGGGCGTTTCAGTTGGCGACATTGCGGGCGGCTCCTTCTCCGGCGATGCGGCCGAACACCAGACCGATGGCCATGCCGATCCCGCCGGCATAACCCTGCCCCAGGATGTTGCCGGATACGATCTCGCCGGCGGCGTAGATGTTGGCGGCGGACAGGATGCGGCCGTCCTCGCCCTTGAACTGGACGCGGGATTCCTTGTCCACCTTGACCCCCAGATAGGTGAAGGTGATGCCCGTGCGCAGCGGATAGCCGTAATAAGGCGGCGTATCGATGGGCTGGGCCCAATTGGTTTTGGCCGGGCTCAGGCCCTCGGTCGACAGGCCGTCGAGCACGCCCGGTGTGAATACCCGGTCCTTATTCTCACCCTGGCGGCAGGCGGCGTTGTAATCCGTCACGGTCTTTTCCAGGGCATCCGGGTCCAGTTCCAGCAATTCCGCCAGTTCACGGATGGTATCGGCCTTCAAAGGCGGGTAGAGCGAGGGCATGAACAGATCGTTGGCCTTGGCGTCGACGATGCCGAAGGCGATCTGGTCTTCCTGCTTGGCCAGCAGACGGCCCCAGATGGCATAGCGCTTGGGCCAGATATCCTCGCCCTCGTCATAAAACCGCTGAGCCTGGCGGTTGACCATGATGGAATAGATCACGCAGTCGACCCGCGTGGCGATGCCGCCGTCGCATTTGGGGCTGCGGGCGTCGATGGCGATGGCGTGGCACTGGTCCGCGTCGGCGGCCGTCTCGGCGCCGTGGTCCATGAGAACGCGCAGCATGCGGCCCTTGTTATAGCCGGTGCCGCGAATGAGAAACCCTTCCGCCGCCTCGCCCCAGCCTTCCTTGAGCCATTCCGTATTGGCCTGGAACCCGCCCGAGGCAAGCACGATGGCCCGCGCTTCGACCGTCTGTTCCCGGCCCTGATACATCACACGGGCGGCGGTGAAGGCGCCGTCCTCGATCTTCAGGTCCGTGACCTCGGCCTCGTAACGGCAATCGATACCGAGCTTTTCCGCCGTCGCGTAATAGGCGTTCAGAACCGCCTTACCCCCGCCCTTGAAAAAGGCGTTGGTGCGGTCCAACCCGATGGTGCCGGACAGGGGTGGTTGAAACTTCACGCCCCGGGCCGCCATCCAGTCGGCGGCATCAAGGGACTTTTCGATCAGGAAGCGCGACAGGTCCTTGTCCGTGTTGCCCTGGGTAACGCGCAGCAGATCGTCGTAATATTCGTCCACGGGATAGGGACCGGTCACGAAATCCGTCGCCGCGTCATGGGCATAGCGGATGTTACGCACGTGGCGGGTGTTGCCGCCGCGAAAGTCCTTGGGTGCCGCTTCCAGCACCAGCACGCTGGCGCCGCGTTCGCGGGCCGTCAACGCGGCCGCCATGGCGGCCCCGCCGCCGCCCACGACAATGACGTCGACTTTTTCCGGTAACCCCTTCATGGCGGGCTGTATAGGATTGTATACAATCGCCGTCAAGCAGAGTTACGGGTGTAGACCGCTTGCCCGGTCACCACGAAATCGACCCGGTCATCGACCAGCGCCCGGCGACATTCCTCGGGCGTGTTGATGATCGGCTCCTCATGAGCGTTGAACGACGTATTGATCAGCACCGGCAACCCCGTCTTGGCCTTGAATTCCGCCAGAATTCCGGCGTACAGGGGATTTTCCTCGCGCCGGATGACCTGCGGCCTTGCCGTGCCGTCCACATGGACGACGGCGGGGATGCGGTCATGCCATTCGGGCTTAACCGCCGTGGTAATGGTCATGAAGCTGGCCGCATAACGGTTGGCGTCGGAAACGTCGAACACGTCGCGGGCGTCTTCTTCCGCCACATAGGGGGCGAAGGGCATGAATTCGGTTCTCTGAAGCCTGGCGTTGAGCGAGGCATTGATTTCCGCATCGGCCGGATTGGCCAGGATCGACCGCGCCCCCAGCGCCCGGGGCCCGAATTCCATGCGGCCTTCGTAGATCGCGCCCGCCTTACCGGCTGCGATCAGACCCGCCGCCGTTGCCGCCGGATCGCCCTCGACCTTGCGGACCGCTCCATTGGCCGCCAGAACCGCATCGGCCCGGTCGTTGTAATCCCGGCCCAGATAGACGGATGACAGGCGCCTGCGCGATTTCAGCCAGGCATCCAGGCCGTCTTGTTCCAACAGGTACTGCAGGGCGCCGCCCACGGTGATGCCTTCGTCCCCCATGCCGGGAAACACGAAGGTTTCGTCCGTATCCGTTTGTTCGCACAGCAGCCGGTTCAAGCGCACATTGGCGAACACGCCGCCGGCCAGCCCGATACGGCGCACGGGATGGCGTTTCAGGATCGCGCGGACCGAAGACAAAATCGTGTCTTCCAGCACTTTCTGGATCGAGGCCGCCATGTCGGCGGGATCCGCATCCTTGGCCAATTTCTGGATTTCGTCGCGCATGGCGGCGTCACTGTCGAAATCGGACCAGATGACGCCGGCCGCATCGACGTTGAAATGCCGCCCGATGGCTTCCGCCTGCGCCGGCTCGCCGAACGCGGCCAGGCCGGTCAGCTTTCCTTCGTGCCGGTTCATGCGGTAGCCCAACGCCTGGGTCGTGAAGCCGTAAGCCAAACCCAGGCTGTCCACCCGGCGCGGCTGCAGGGTCATGTTCTCGCCGCCGAACAGGCAATCGAGCTTGCCGTCTTTGAGGATGCGGTGGGAATAATGGACGTTGTCGCCGCAACCGTCCGCCGTATAGAGCAGCCCGTCGTCCCAGTCCGTGTAGAACAGGGCCGACAGCGCATGCGCCATATGGTGGTTGGAATAGGCGACCTTGACCCCTTCCTTGAAGCCGAAATCGGCGCGGAACATTTCCTCGCGGAACAGCTTGGCCGGATCAGCCTCTTCCCGTGCCTGCATCTGCGAGCACATATCCTTCAGCTTTTCGTGGCCGATGATCTTGTGAAAGGCGTATTCGGCCGATTTCAGGGCATTTGCCTTGAAATACCGTGCCGGGAACGAGGCCCGGGACAGCACCACCACGTCCACGTCCTTGCGTGAAAGCCCGGCGATGGACAGCACTTCGTCCATGGCCGCTTCGGGGATGCCGCCGCCGTCACCCTTTTTGCGGGTCAGGCGTTCAAGCTGGACCGCGGCCACCAGTTCGTAGCCGTCCATCAGCGCCGCCGTGCCGTCGTGGTACCCAGTATGGAGGGAGAGGATGATCATGGCGCTTCTTCTACCCAATCGGGCGGCAGAGGGACAGGGATTTAGCGTGAAGATGTGGAAACAAAAAACGCCCTGCGAGGGGCGTTGGACAATGGGGCAGACCGAAGGGCCTTCCGAGGGATTGTTCGTGAAGAAAGGATGGTGGGCGCGGTAGGGATTGAACCTACGACCCCCTCGATGTCACCGAGGTGCTCTCCCGCTGAGCTACGCGCCCTGCTTGAAACAGGCCCCGAACCGGGGCTGGCCAAGAGAAGGGGGTTTTAATGCCTTCGACCCCGCTTGGCAAGGCCTGCCGGCAGGCTTTCTTGCGGCGTGCCTCAAGTCTTTGGAAAGGCCGGGCACAAACGTCCCGGCCAGTAAGAAACCGTTGCACGCCCCGCCCCGGGAGGCTAACAGATTACAGGGGTGTGTCGAACCAGCCGATGGGGTTTTCGCAGATGAACGCAGGCCGGAACGAAGACGAATGGCAGTCCGCCGGCGGGCCGGCCAATGACCGGACCGAAGCCTCCCCCATCGATATTTTCCGCCCCCAGGGTCAATCCGCCCCCGTGGTATTCGCCTCGCCCCATTCCGGGCGCGATTACCACCCAGAGTTCATCGAACAATCCTGCCTGGATGCCACGGCCCTGCGCCGGTCCGAAGATGCCTTCGTCGACCAGTTGTTCAGCAAGGCCCCCGAATTCGGCGCGCCCCTGATCCGCGCCAATTTCCCGCGCGCCTTCGTGGATGCCAACCGCGAAGCCTATGAGCTGGACCCCCGCATGTTCCAGGGCCCCTTGCCGGACCATGTGGTGACCCGATCACCCCGCATCGCGGCCGGCCTGGGCACGATCGCCCGCGTGGTCGCCAACGGCGAGGAAATCTACGCCCGCAGCCTGACCTTCAGCGAGGCCAAACAGCGGATCGAGGCGACGCACCGCCCCTACCATCGTGCCCTCAAACAACTGATCGATGATACCCGTCAGGCATTCGGCGGCTGCTTGCTGATCGACTGTCATTCCATGCCGTCGAACGTGACCGGTTCGCGCAGCGAATATCCCCTGGGGGACATCATCCTGGGCGATTGTCACGGCACGGCGGCAGCCCCCGCCATGACGGCCCTGGCGGAACACCTGCTGAAACAGCTGGATTTTTCCGTGACCCGCAACCGGCCCTATGCGGGCGGATACACGACCCGCCATTACGGGCGCCCGCGGGTGGGTGTTCACGTACTGCAGATCGAAATCAACCGCGCCCTCTATCTGGACGAAGACGCCATCACTCCCCGGCCGCAAATGGCCGATGTCGCCCGCCGTCTGGAGGTTTTCATGGCGCATCTTTGCGCCGGTGCACGCAGCCTGATCTTGCCGGAAGCGGCCGAATAACCGGCTGATCCCACGAACGACCCGGCCCGGAATCCCAAATGACCGATACAGACCTGATCCTGATCCGTGATGCCGCCGAGCCCGACATGCCGGCGATCCAGGAAATCTACGCCCATCATGTGCGAACCGGCGGCGGCAGTTTCGAGTACGACCCGCCCGAGGTCGCAGAAATGATCCGCCGCCATGCCGCCATCATCGATGGTGGCTATCCCTATATCGTCGCCGAACAGGCCGGCACGATCCTGGGATACGCCTACGCCGGGCCCTATCGGCCGCGCCGGGCCTATCGCTATACGGTCGAAAATTCGGTCTACGTGGCCGAGGCCGCCCACCGCCAGGGCGTTGGCCGGAAACTGCTGGCGGAGCTGATCCGCCGCTGCACGGAAGCGGGATTTCGCCAGATGATCGCGGTGATCGGCGATTCCGGCAATGCGGGCTCGATTAGTTTGCACCGCAATATGGGATTCCGTGATGTCGGAACGGTCCAAAGCGTCGGATTCAAGTTCGGGCGATGGCTTGATTCCGTGACCATGCAGCTGCCCCTGGGCGACGGCGCCGAGACCCTCCCAAAAGACTGAATTTCTATAAGATTCAGACCTTTGAGAAATCACAAAAAAAGGGGCCGTGTCAGTGACACGGCCCGAGTCTTTGGGAGGAAACATCCAAGTAAAGGCAGGTGCGGAAGACCGTCTGGGAGGATCCGTCTCCCGCATGCTGCGATGCAATATATACGGCCCTTTGTTCGCAGGTGCAAACAAAAAATTCCCCGATCCGGCATTTTTCGGCAACCCGGCAAAAGACGCCGCCCTATTACCCTACCTATCCCCGAATAACTCATTGAAATATCATAAATATTACCCTCACCCGTTTGGCGCGCCCCTTGCACCGCCCCCTTTCAAGAACGGGAGACAAACCATGGCGTGGAAAACGCGCTTGTTCCTCTGCTGGCTTGTGGCCGGGCTCATCGGATGGGCCCCAGATACGCATGCCATGCGCGGTCAAGCCACTGAAAATACAGAAAAAATGTGCCTGAATGCAACCCGCGCGATCGAACGCAAAGAGGGCATCCCGGCACATCTGCTGGCCGCCATCGCGTTGACCGAGTCGGGCCGCTATGACGCCGACAGCGGGGAAAATTTTGCCTGGCCCTGGACCGTGACCGCCCAGGGCAAGGGCCGCTACTTCGCGACCGAGGCTGAAGCCCGCGCCGAAGTGGAAATCCTTCTAAGCCAGGGCGTGCGCAACATCGATGTCGGCTGCATGCAGATCAACATGCATTACCACTGGAACGCTTTTCCGACCCTGGATCATGCTTTCGACCCCACGGCCAACGCGGCCTATGCGGCGAAGTTCCTGAAATCCAAGTACGAAGACAGCCGCAACTGGCTGACCGCCGCGGGCCAATACCATTCCCACACGCCGGAAAATTTCCGCCCCTACCGGATCAAGGTGCTGAGTTTCTGGAACCGCCTGAAACGGGGGGACGGAACGGTCCGCACGGCGGCCAAGACCGGTGGCGGCGATGCGGACAAGAACACTCAGGACGAAGACGACACCACCCTGGTCGCCGTGGACACGGGCCGCACCGCGCGTCTGAACGCCGTGCTGCGGGAAAAACGCCAGGGACTGCGCCAGGACACGCGCGCCTTCGGCCAAGCCGACCGCCGAGCCAGCCAGTTGGAAGACTGGCAGTACCGCAAACGCCGGGGCGTCAACCTGGAAGCCGTGGTCGCCCAGCGCATGGCGGAAATGGAAGTGCGCCGCGAGGAGAAGCTGCGCGATCTCGACCGCGCGACCCGCGATTTCACGTTCGCCGAACGGCGGCGCGATCAGCTGTCACGCTGGCGCCGGACAGGCAGCCTGGTCGGCGACAGCCCGAACGTGACGATCGAACGCTAGAACCTTCTCAATCAAAACAAAACGGCCCGGGCAGGTACCACCGCACCCGCCCGGGCCCATTGTGCCTTAATGGAATTCGGCAGGTTAAGCCGGTTCCTGCGTGAAGTCCTTGTCGTCGACGGGCTCCAGCCAGGTCGCACCCTCGCCTTGGTCATTGGCTTCGGACAGCGCCAGATGGCACATCATGCTGTCAGGCGCGGCCCCATGCCAATGGCGCGCGTTGGGCGGAATGACGACCGTGTCACCGGCGTTGATTTCCTCGACCGCCTGGCCTTCCAGCTGATAACGGCCCGAGCCGGACAACACATACAGCACCTGGCCCACGGCATGGGTATGCCAGTTGGTGCGCCCGCCCGGCGTGAAGGTCACGCGCGACACGCGCAGGCGCGAGGGTGATTCTTCGGAAAAAACGCTTTCGTGCAAAACCTGGCCGACGAAGTTGCTGGCCGGTGCGATTTTGGTTTCGCGGTCGCCCGCGCGAATGATTCTGGGTTCCATGGGGTGATCCTCCCGTTTGTTGGATGTTTACTGCTGGGTGTTTTGTATACAATGGCATGGGCCTGCCGCAAGGTGAAGCCGCCCGGTGCCGACATCGCGTTTTCCCCGCTTGAAGGGGGGCATCCGCAGGCCTATTTTGTCCGCGCTGGCGCTCATCTGTGGCACCGCACCTTTTGACCCCCGAAATTCCGGCGAGACCGAACCTGACATGCCCGACGCCTCAACCAATACGACGGACACGCCGCCCACGGGTCCGGTCGGTCGCCTGCAGGCCTTTATCGAAGCCGAGGCCACCCGCCGCTTCATCATCGCCGTGATCGTCATCAACGCGATCATCCTGGGCTTGGAAACCTCGCCCAGCGTCATGTCGGCTGCGGGCGATGTGCTGGTGTTCCTGGATCAGGTGGCCGTCGCCATCTTCGTCGCGGAAATCGCGATCAAGCTGGTGGTCTACCGCCTGCGCTTTTTCACCAATCCCTGGAACGTGTTCGATTTCCTGATCGTCGGGGTCTCATTGATGCCGGCATCGGACGGCCTGACCGTTTTGCGCGCACTGCGCATCCTGCGCGCCCTGCGCCTTGTCTCCGCCGTGCCGAAAATGCGTGTGGTCATTCAGGCCCTGCTTGAAGCCGTGCCGGGCATGAGCTCCGTCCTGGCCCTGCTGTGCCTGGTGTTTTATATCGCCGCCGTGATGGCGACCAAGCTGTTCGGCGCCGATTTCGACGCCTGGTTCGGCACCGTCGGAAAGTCCGCCTATACCCTGTTCCAGATCATGACCCTGGAATCCTGGTCCATGGGGATCGTCCGTCCGGTGATGGAACTGTATCCCTATGCCTGGGTGTTCTTCGTGCCCTTCATCCTGATCGTCACTTTTGCCGTCCTCAACCTGTTCATCGCCATCATCGTCAACTGCATGCACGACGCGGCGGCGATCGAGGAAGTGGCCCATCAGGCCGAACAGGATGAAATGATCCGAAAACTCGCCGCGCAGATTGACCGTATCGAAGCCAAGATCACGGATATGGCCGACCGCCAAGGCCAAGACGACGCGGCAGACGGCCGTCAATAAAGAGCAGACCCAAACCGATTACGGCAGCCCCCAACAATTCCCACGGCTTCACCGCCTCGCCTAGAAACAGGACACCCAGGGCCATTGCCGTCACCGGAATAAGCAAGGTCACCAACATGACGTTACTCGCCCCGGCGCTGACCAGTAGACGGAAGAACACGATATAAGCCAAGGCCGTGCCAAACGCGGCCAGGGCAAAAATCGCGCCGATGGTCGACGGGGCCGGCAGGGCCAGTTCCCACGGGCGGTCCCACAGACCGGCGACCACAGCCATGACGAGACTGGAACAGATCAACTGACAGGTCGCCGATTTCAACGGCGCCACGCCGCCCAGATGGCGGCGCCCCCAAAGACCGGCGAAGGCATAGCTGACCGTCGCTGCCAAACACAAGCCGATCCCGATGCTCTGGCTTGTGTCACCGCCATCGCCGCCCCGCAGGACGGCCACGCCGACAACACCCAGGACAACCCCAATGACGCGGCATGCGGTCAACCGCTCTACCCCGAAACCCGCCATGACGAGAACGGTAAACAGCGGTGTCATCGCATTGATGATCGAAGCCAGGCCGACAGTCACCTGTGTCTGCCCGAAGAACAACAAGCTGAACGGCAGAACGTTGTTCAGCATCCCCATAACGAAAAACGGCCACCAAGCCGCCCATCCGCGTGGCAACCGATGGCCGTGGGCAACGAACAGCGGCAGCAATATCAACGCCGCCAGAAAGACGCGGGCGAACACGACCGTCAGCGGCGGGACTTCCTGTACGGCGGCACCGGCAAAAAAGAACGCACCACCCCACAACACGGACAGAAACACCAACTGTCCCCATTCGGAGCCGTTCATGGAACGAAGTGGCTGGCCTTGTGTCATGTCCCCCCGCGGACCGGTGAACCCCGCATCAATGATGCCCACACCGGCGTGGGTGATCTTCCCGGTTCTTGCGCATGATCTCCAGGTCAGAGTGACAGTTAGATAATACCCCGTGCCTTCAGATCCGCGATGTCCGCTTCGGACAGACCCAACAGCTTGCCGTAGATATCCCCGTTGGAAGCGCCCAGCCCCTGGCCGAGCGTTTTGATCCGGCCCGGCGTTTTCGACAGCTTGGGCACCACGCCCGGGATCGTGATCTCCCCGACCTCGGGATCCTGGACCGTGACCAGTTGATCGCGGGCACGGAACTGCGGGTCTTCGAAGATATCGGCGATGGAGTTGATCGGCCCGGCCGGAACTTCCGCACCGATGCAGGCCTCCATCACCTGCTCACGGGTCATGGACAGGCACCAGTTGGTCACTTCCTCGATCACCGTGTCGCGATGTTTCAAACGTTCGGCCAAATCGCCGTAGGCATCCCACAGATCCGGGCGTTTCATGCCCTGGGTCAGGCGTTCGAACATCTTGGACGTGGTGCAGGCGATGGACAGGAATTTGCCGTCGCCGCAGGGAAAATGACCATGGGGTACGGCGTTCAACGTCCCCGTGCCCTCGGGCTCGCGCACGGTGCCGACCGCCGCATAGGCCGGGGCCAGTTCGTCCAGCACACGGAACACGCTTTCATAAAGGGCCGCGTCGATGACCTGGCCCTCGCCCGTATTATCGCGGTGACGCAGGGCCATCATGATGCCGATGGCGCCGTACATGCCGGTCATGTAATCGCCCAAAGACGTCGAACCCGGCGTCACGGGAATCTCCCCGGGCGTGCCGGAAAGATAGGTCAGCCCGCCGACCGCATGGCCGATGCGCGCGAAGCCGGGCCGGTCCTTGTAAGGTCCCGTCTGGCCGTAACCGGTGACCCGCAGAATCACCAGCCCCGGGTTCAGTTCATGCAGAACATCCGGCCCCAGGCCCCAGCGTTCCAGGGTGCCCGGGCGGAAATTCTCGATCAGCACATCGGCGTCGGCGACCAGCTTTTTCAAAAGTTCCTGGCCCTCGGCCTCGCGCAAATTAAGGGTGATCGATTTCTTGTTACGGGCCTCGGTCAGCCAGGCCAGGGTCGAATCCTCGCGCGCCGTCTTGGTGCCGTATTTACGCCAAGGATCGCCCCCCGGGTTGTCGCCTTTTGCGGGCTGTTCGACCTTGATCACATCGGCGCCGAATTCCCCCAGGATCGAGCCCGCATAGGGCCCGGCGATGAAGGTCGCGATGTCGATGACGCGGATCCCGTCCAATGCCGTCGGTGTATCAGCCATGATCAGGTCGCCTCGAAATCGGCGTCGGCCTGCATGGCCAGCCAGTTGTCTTGATCAAGTGCCCAGAGGTCGGCCGTATTGTCGCCGGTCGGCTTGCCCTGGAAGGACATGGTGCGGCCGTCGGTGAAACTGGGCCGGACCGCGCGGTAGGCGAAGCGGGTCATGCGCCGGCCCTGCTTGGCCATTTCGCGCGCACCCAAATCCATCAACAGGGTCGCGATCAGAGGCCCGTGGACGATCAGATTGGGATAGCCCTCGTCGTTCTGCGTGAACTCGCGGTCGTAATGGATACGGTGGGCGTTGAAGATCAGTGCCGAATAACGGAACAGCATGGCCTCGTCCGGCAACACGCTGCGGTTCCAAACAGCCCCTTCCGGCGCGGGCTTGGGTGCCGGGGCCGGGGCGTCGGGCGCGGCCTCGTCGCGGTAGACGATGTCGTGTTCCTCGACGATCACGTCCTTACCGCCGGCCTGGATGCGGTGTTCGACCAGCACGAACACCAGCCGCCCGGACTTGCCTTCCTTGAAAGTCACATCCTTCACGGTCGACAGACGCGTCGCCTTATCGCCGATGCGCAGTGTCCCCGGGAACCACACACGCCCGCCGGCCCACATGCGGCGCGGCAGCGGTACCGGCGGCAGGAACCCGCCCTTCTTGGCATGGCCGTCGAATGCCAATTCGGAATGGATGGGTGTTTCCAGGAAATACAGCCAATGGGCCGAAGGCGGCAGCGCGTCGCCGTCCCGGGGTTCTGCGTCGTCGCGGTCGATGGTCGCGGAAAGGGCGCGGGCCGGGAAGGCGCCGATGGTGTCTGTCAGTTCCTGGGTCTTGCCGATCCAGGATTTCAGATGGTCCATGTCCAGGGGGGCATTGGGGTCGATGTCGTCCATGAGAGGTGGTCTTTCGTCGTTGGTCGTAATCTTAGAAGGATCGCGGCATGTCCAGGACATGCTCGGCGATGTAGGACAGGATCAGGTTGGTCGAAATGGGGGCCACCTGATAGAGGCGCGTTTCGCGGAACTTTCGTTCCACGTCGTATTCCTCGGCAAAGCCGAAACCGCCGTGGGTCTGCAGGCACATGTCGGCCGCATGCCAGGACGCATCGGCGGCCAGCAGCTTGCACATGTTGGCCATCTCGCCCGCGTCGCCACCCCGATCGAATGTTTCCGCGGCCTGACGAACCATCAGGGCGGCGGCTTCGGTTTCCGCATAGGACCGGGCGATCGGGAACTGAATGCCCTGGTTCTGGCCGATGGGCCGGTCGAACACTCGGCGGTCGACGGCATAGTCGCGGGCCTTCTGAATGAACCAGCGGGCATCGCCGATGCATTCCGATCCGATCAGAATGCGTTCCGCGTTCATGCCGTCCAGGATGTAGTAGAACCCGCGCCCTTCCTCGCCGATTAGATTGTCGGCGGGCACGCGCAGGTCGTCGAAAAAGATTTCCGTGGTCGCGTGATTGACCATGGCGCGGAGCTTCTTGATCTCCAACCCCTTACCCAGCGCTTCACGCATATCGATCAGGAAGATGGACATACCCTGGTGGGGCTTGGCCGCTTCTTCCCGGGGCGTGGTGCGGGCCAGCAGCAGCATCAGGTCGGAATGCTCGGCGCGCGATGTCCAGACCTTCTGGCCGTTGATCACCCATTCGTTACCGTCGCGCCGGGCCGTGGTGTGGATGCGGGTGGTGTCCGTGCCGGACGTGGGTTCGGTCACGCCGAAGGCCTGCAGGCGTAATTTGCCCGAGGCGATGTCCGGCAGAAAGCGGGATTTCTTGCCCTCGTCGCCGTGGCGCAGAAGTGCGCCCATGATATACATCTGGGCGTGGCAGGCGCCGCCGTTGCAGCCGGATTTGTGGATTTCCTCCATGATCGCCGTGGCTTCCGACAGGCCCAGGCCCGAGCCGCCGTATTCTTCCGGGATCAGGCAAGCCAAGAAGCCCGCATCCGTCAGGGCCTGGACGAACTCGGCCGGATAGGCCTGTTCGCGGTCCTTTTCCCGCCAGTATTCGCCGGGGAAATCCCGGCAGAGCGCAGCAACGGATTCCCGGATTTCCGGGTGCGTAATGGTATCGTTGGTCATGGATGTTCCTAGTATTGTGGTCTTGATACAGACGAAGTTTTAATGGTTTTAGCGCAACCATGCGCCGTTCCGAAAGACCCACCACGCGGGTTATGGAATTGAACAAGGGATAGAGGCAGGCATTCACGTGTCCGAAGACCTTAAAATCGCGGTGGTCATTCCCGCCTTCCGGGCGGTCGCCAAGGTCGCAACGGTGATCCAGGGCGTGCCCGGTTGGATCGGGCGGATTTATGTGATCGACGACGCCTGCCCCGAAAATTCGGGCGACGCCGCCAAGGCCGCCGGGGACGGACGGGTCATGGTCCTGCGCCGTCAACAGAACGGCGGTGTGGGGGCGGCGGTCAAGACCGGATACCGCCAGGCCCTGTCCGACGGCTTCGACATCGTGGTCAAAATGGATGCCGACGACCAAATGGACCCGGCCTATCTGGATGACCTGCTGAAACCGATCCGTTCGGGACGTGCCGATTATGCCAAGGGCAACCGGTTCCGCGACTTGAAGGCCTTACGCCAGATGCCGCGCGTGCGCCTGTTCGGTAACAGCATGCTGACCTTCCTGGTTAAGGCCGCGTCGGGGTACTGGGACATGATGGACCCGACCAACGGTTATACCGCCATCAACCGCGATGCCCTGGAGCGCCTGGAACTGGACCGGGTGTCGGATGGGTATTTCTTTGAATCGGACATGCTGATCCGCCTCAACATCATCGGCGCGGTGGCCGAGGACGTGGCCATCCCCGCCCGTTATGGGGACGAACAAAGCTCGCTGCACATTCCGTCGATCATGCCCGTGTTCATTTACCGGCTGATCCGCGGCATGGGGAAACGCATTCTGTTCAAGTACTTCCTTTATGACTTCTCCCTCGGCTCGTTCTACCTTTTGGCGGGCAGCCTTCTAACCGCCTTCGGCCTTGGTTTCGGCGGCTGGAAATGGTGGCAGGCCGCTCAAACAGGCGTCACCGCGACCATGGGCACCATCATGATCGCCACGCTGGCGATCCTGCTGGGCGTGCAGTTTTTGGTCCAGGCGATCAATTTCGATATCCAGACCACGCCAAAGCGCGACCGCGAAGGCGACTAAGCCTTTGCATCCGACTGTCAATTCACCCTAAAAGGTGCGAGACTCCATTGTCGTTTCGATCCTGGCGGCAAATGGTGGCGATCATCGGGACAGATATGACCAATCAGGCCTTACATAACGCAACAGCGAAGACAGCGGACCGCCCGTTCCGCGTCATGTTCGTGCATGCGCCGGACCCGGTCTATTCCGACACCCAAACCTACGGTGCGATCTTCATGCCGGTCTGGGCCTATACCCTGGCGTCGCATGTGCCGGACGACCTGGGCGTGACCTTGCTGCTGCACGACACGCGGGTTCAGGGCTGGTCCGACATCGAACCGGCCGACCTGTACCTGTTTTCCGGCATCAACCAGGACGCCGCCTTCATGAACAAGGTCCGCGCCCACCTGAAAGAACGCGTTCCGTCCGCCCGCTCCATGGTGGGCGGCCCCGTTGCCTGGTCGTTCGATCAGGCCGGCACGCTGGAACAATTGCAGGACTTCGATCATATCTTCGTTGGCGACGCGGAAGATTCCATCGCCGACCTGATCGCAGCCGTCCGCGACGGTCAGCCCATGGAGCATGTCCAGAAGGCACCCGGGCGGTTCGAGATATCCCGCGCCCAGCCCATGCACCGGGGCCTGATGGATACGACCATATCGCGTTATTACGGTGCCGTGATCGAGGTTTCCCGCGGCTGCCCTTTCCTGTGCGAGTTCTGCGACATCCGCATCATGGACGACAACAACCGCCCCCATAACAAACGGGCGGAGCTGATTGTCGAGGAACTGGACCATCTATGTGAAATGGGCGTCTCTCAGATCCTGTTCGCCTGCGACAACTTCATCGGCGAGCCGCGCTGGGCCGAAGACGTGATTGATAAAATTCTCGCCTGGAAGGAACGCACGGGCCATACGCCGTCGCTGTACACCTGGCTGACCATCAACCTGCACAACCACCCGGAACTGATGGCCAAAATGCGCCGCGCCGGGTTCGACATGCTGTTCATCGGCATCGAAAGTTTCTCCAAGAATTCGCTGCTGGAAACAGCCAAGGTCCAGAACTCGGCCACGGAACTGACCGAGGTCGTGCGCGAAATCCAGTCCCGCGGCTTCGTCGTGGTCGGCGGGTTGATCTTCGGCTTCGACAGTGACGACGAGGACTGCTTCGACATCACGCTCAAGGGGCTGACCGATGCGGCACTTCTGTCGGGCGATCCGTCGCTGCTGACCGCCCTGCCGGGCACACCGCTCTATCGGCGCATGAAACTTTCCAAGCGCCTGCGCGACGTGCGGTTCGGTCTCGGCGGCTTCAAATACCAGACCAACATCCAGTACCTTCTGCCGCGCCGGACCATGATCGACGGCTACAAACATTTCGTCGATGTGTTCACGGACGGCCAGTATCAGTACAACCGTCTGAAAGCCTTCTTCGACCTGCAGCTGGAGGGTAACCACGTTCCCATCGAAGGCCAGGGGTTCGGCAATACGGGCCTGTTCCTGAAAATGGTGTTCAAGAACTGGCGCGCCCTGCTGCAGCTTTCCCAGCGCATGGCCCGCTTCGCCATGAAGCCGCAGCGTCTTTACTACGCATTCAAGGGCCTCGCCATGGCCTTCAGCCACCGCAAACAGGTGCCCAACTGGTTCGGCTATTTCCAGTTCTGGCTGTTTGCCTGGACCAACGCCGCGCTCAAGTACCTGAACCTCAGCGATGCCGATTTCGACATCGACAACGTGCCCGCCGATTTCGACATCACAGGTATCCTGCCAGGCGACTACGGCTCAACCGCGGCCGAGCCCATTCCCGCCGGCAAGATCAAGGCACAGCTTCGCGCCACCACGGCGCAACTTGAAAGCGTGATCGAACGCAAACGCGCCGCCGCCCCGGCCGAATAATCCCTTTCGTCCGGTTATTCGCCGGCCGCAATCCGATTTCTGAAATTGGCCAGCGCCGCGTGGACGTGGCCCAGCATGACGGCCGCGGCCAGGTCTTCTTGGCGATCGGCGACGGCATTGGCAAGCTGGCGATGTTCAGCGAAGCTGCGATCCACATCGGCGCGCGCGAATTTCTGGTAGGATTGGACCACGTTGTTCAATTCGATCAGGGACGTGGTCACCGCCAACAGCTGACGGTTGCCCGATGCCTCCAGCAGAACCTGGTGAAACCGGTTGTTGAGCGGCGCGATCCGGGTGAAGTCAGGTGCTTTCTTTTCACCCAGCGCTTCCATCTGTTCACATAGATTGAACAGTTCTTCCAAATGTTCCGGCTTTCTGTTTTGTGCCGCAAGCCGCGCTCCTTGAGGCTCGAGCAAGGCACGGATTTCGAAAATCTCGACCATTTCAGCGTCTGTATAGCCGCGGACGATCGCCCCGGCGTGTGCCGTGAAATCGATGAACCGGTCATTGACCAGACGCTGTAACGCGATCCGCACAGGCGTCCGGCTAACCCCGAATTGCCGCGCCAGATCACCTTCACGCAGCCGATCTCCGACGGCGTACTCACCGAAAAGAATACCTTCCCGCAACTTCAGATAGACACGTTCGCTCGACGTTGACATTCCGCCCCACCCATATGGCCACAAACCGCCCGCACCATACTTAATCGGCGCGCGGCAACACATAAGCTTGTATATTGCATGCAATATAGGTTAATTAGTCGGAAAATTCGGGCAAAAAGCCATAAATTGCATGCAATAATTCCATCTGGAGGAAAATATTCGAATGAACTCCCTATCCCAACGCCTTCAAGAGGACGAAATTCTTATCGCTCCCGGCGTCTTTGACATGATTTCCGCCAAGGTTGCCGACAGCATGGGTTTTGACGTGCTCTACATGACCGGCTACGGCGTTGTCGCCTCGCACCTGGGCCTGCCCGATGCGGGCATCGCCACCTATTCGGACATGGTCAGCCGCGTACGGCAGATCGCCGAAGGCACGAGTACGCCGCTGATCGCCGACGGCGACACGGGTTACGGCGGGCTTTTGAACCTGGAACACACCGTACGCGGCTACGAACGTGCCGGCGCCACCGCGATCCAATTGGAAGACCAGGAATTCCCCAAGAAGTGCGGACATATGCTGGGCCGTAGCGTGGTGCCGTTGGACGACATGCTGGCCAAAATCCGCGTCGCACGGGACACCCGCGACAGCGACGACTTCCTGATCATCGCGCGCACGGACTCGCGCACGACCCTGGGCCTGGACGAGGCGCTTAAACGTGCCGATGCCTTCGCAGAAGCCGGCGCCGATATCCTGTTCGTCGAATCCCCGGAAAGCGAAGAGGAAATGCGGACCATCTGCGAGCGTTTCGACAAGCCGCTTCTGGCCAACATGGTCGAAGGCGGGCGCACGCCGGTCCTCAGCCGCGATGAGTTGCAGGACCTGGGCTACAGCATCGCCCTGTTCCCGGGCTCGGGCTTTCTGGCCGCCGGCCAGGCGCTGGCATCCGTCTACGGACACCTCAAGGAACACGGCTCCACCGCGGGTGCCGAGGTGCCGTTCTATTCGTTCCCCGAATTCAGCCAGTTGATGGGTTTCGGCAAGGTCTACGACTTCGAACAAAAATACAAATAGACCGCCCGAACCACCGGACGGAACACTCGTCCTTCCCCCAGTCTTCCCCCATCCAACACGAAAAGAGGAAACCAATGTTCAAGCGAATTCTCGCGTCGGCCGTCGTGCTTGCGCTGACGGCCCTGCCCGTGCAGGCCAAGAAGGTCACCCTGGCATCGTCCGCGCCCAACAACGGCATCAACAAGGTGTTTATCGACAAATTCACGGCAGAAATGAAGTCCCGTGCCCCCGAGCTTGACCTGGAGGTCTTTCTGGACAGCCAGCTCGGCGCCGAGCGCGAGCTTATCGACCTGGTCCGCATGGGCGAGACGTCGATCCACATGGGCGTCATCCACTCGTCCCAGTACTACCCGGAACTGGATGCCACCCTGGTGCCCTATCTGTTCCAGAGTTACGACGCGGTGAAGAAGTTCCTCGCCGGTCCCATCGGCAAGAAGATGGACGAGGCCCTTTTGCAAAAGGGCAACGCCGTGCGGCTTGGCTACTACTACCAGGGGGCTCGTTGGACAAGCACCAAGAGCAAATCCTTTGAAACCGTCGACCAGTTGAAGGGCGTCAAGATCCGCATGCCCAAGATTCCCTTGTGGATCGACATCTGGAGCGGCCTGGGTGCCACCATCGCCCCCATGCCGTCCAAGGAAGTGTTTTCCGCCATGCAGGCCGGTGTGATCGATGCCCAGGAAAACATGCTGTCCAACATCTGGGGCCGTCGCCTGTACGAGGTTTCCGATTACCTGATCGCGACCAAGCACCAGCAAAGCTACATCACGGTCATGGCCAATCAGAAATTCTGGTCCAAGCTGTCCGACGCCGAACGCACCGCCATACAAGGTGCCGTCGATACGGCCACCCAGGCCGCCGATGATGCTGCCTCGGCACTGAACGACAAGATCGTCAAGGACATCACCGCCAAGGGCGTCAAACTGGTCGAACCGAAACCGGCGTTCCGTGAAGCAGCCCTTCCGGTCGTCGAGAAAGCTGCACGCGAAACCCTCGCCCCAGGTGTCTGGGACGAAGCGGTTAAAGCCAGCAATTAAGGCAAAGCACACCCAATGAACCGCGTGTTGAACCTCGTGGCGAGGGCCTCAATGGCCCTCGCCGCCCTTTGTTTCGCCGGTTTCCTGCTGATGATTCTGGCGCAGGTCGGCTACCGCCATTTGGGCCTGTCCATGGTGTTCAGCGAGGATGCGGCACGCCTTCTGAACATCTACGCGGTGTTCCTGGGCTTGGTCATGGTCGTCCACCAAGGGGGCGATGTGCGCATCGACCTGATCGACCGGCTGATCGGCAATCGGCCCAGATTGCACGCGTTCTTCAAGGTATTTCACGCTCTGGTCGCCGTCATTCTGTTGTCCGCGGTGGCCTATGGATCGATTCTTTTGATGCAGTCGAACTGGGGCCTGGCCTTGCCGGCGATCCGCTTCCTGCATCAAGGCCATATTTACATGGCGCCGTTCATCGGCTGCCTTCTGGCCGGCATTCTCGCCGCATCCAAGCTCGCGGCCGCGCTTTCCGAACTGGCGGGCAAAGCCTCCATTCACACAAAATCGGAGCCACATACATGATCGCCGCAGGATGGTTAATGGCCGGTCTGATCGGCCTGTTGGTTCTAGGCGTATCGGCGGGGATCGCGCTGGGCGCGTCCAGCCTGGGCTATTTCGGGCTGACCCGCGGGATCGCGGAAATCCCCTATGAAATCATCACCCAGCGTCTGGTAGGGACGATCAACTCATTTACCTTGCTGGCCATTCCCCTGTTTCTGTTCGTCGGCCACCTGATGAACGAGTCCGGCGCCACCACCCGGCTGTTCGGGTTCGCCAATGCATTGGTCGGCCATTGGCGGGGCGGCCTGGCCCAGGTCAATGTGCTGGCCTCGATGCTGTTCGCCGGCATGTCCGGATCCGGCACGGCCGACGCGGCCGGGCTTGGCGCCATCGAAATCAAAGCCATGCGCGAGGCCAAATACGACGACAAAACGACCATCGGGGTTACTGTCGGCAGCGCCCTGATCGGACCGATCATCCCGCCATCCATCGCGGCGATCCTATATGCCGTTCTGGCAGAGGTTTCACCCGCCGATGTTCTGCTGGCCGGAGCCATTCCAGGCCTTCTGATGGCGGCAGCCCTGATGATACTGGTCGCCTTCCTGGCACGACGCCGCAAACTGCCGTCGGAACCGTTCCCCGGATGGCACGCTTTGGGCCGCTCGTTCCGGGAATCGTTCTGGGCTCTTTTGACGCCGGTCATTCTGATCGGCGGCATTCTTGCGGGCTTCTTCACCGCAACGGAGTCCGCGGCCATCGCCGCCCTTTGGGCAACCATCGTGGCGATGGTGGTTTACCGCTCGGTGGGGCTGCGTGCGTTGGGAAGGGTGTTTTGGAAATCGGCATTCGATTCCGCGATCATCATGTTCATCCTGGCATGCTCGGGCCTGTTCGGATGGATTTTGACCCGCGCCCGCCTGCCCCAGGGGATCGCCGATGCCATTTCAGGATTCACCACGGATCCGACCTTGGTGATGATATTGATGATCGCCTTTCTACTGGTGATCGGCTGCTTCATGGCCGTGGCCGTATCGATCAATATTCTGACCCCGATCCTGGTTCCCATTGCGATCAGTGTCGGCATCGATCCCGTCCATTTCGGCGTGATTATGATCATGGTTTTGGTCATCGGCGAGGCGACACCGCCCTTCGGCATGGTGTTGTTCGTCATGACACGGATCGCCAACGTTCCATTCGATCTTGTGGTCAGGGCCTGCTGGCCCTTCCTGGCGACGATCTTTTTGGTCGTCATGGCCGTCTGGGCCCTCCCGGATCTGGCACTCTGGCTGCCCAGTATCGCCCGATAGACTTGCCCCGGCGCGGCACGCAATTCCTTACCCCACGCCGTGCCGGGACTTGTTTCGGATATGCCTTCGCCACAAACCGGGCGTTCCGTAGATCACAGTGGGTTTGTGTTTCCCCTGGGGTTTCGACTACGATCTCAACACCAATTTAGGGATCGGACTGATATGGCGAAAATTGTTGATCGTGGATGACGACGAGCTTTCGGCGCGCTTCTTCGGCGAGGTTCTGACTTCCATGGGCCACCAGGTTGCCGCCATCGGCAGTGCTGTCCACGCCTTTGACGCCATCGCCCATGACACCCCCGACCTGATCCTGATGGATTTGGAAATGCCGGACATGAACGGTGTCGATGCAACCCGTCAGCTTAAGAACAATCCGGTCACCCAGGGCATTCCCGTGGTGATCCTGACCGCCCACCCGGAAGCCCAGGCCTTTGAAGAGGTTTCCATGGCCGGTGCCGACGGATATCTGAACAAACAAAGCGACCGGCCGACGATCGAGGCCGCGATCAACAAGGCCCTTCCCGGCTCTTAATCCCCTCCTCTCCCTTCCGAATTTCACGGCATCACGCGCCCGCTCAGAGCCTGCTTCCGGAATATATCTTGACATCAAGATATATTCCGGAGACCTTCCCCCCATGAAACATCCAGGTGATCACGTCGACCGCATTCTGTCCGATTGGAATCGGGAACGCCCGGACCTGGACCTTGGGCCCATGGCCGTGGTCGGCCGGGTGCGGCGCCTCAACACCTTTTTCCTGCGCGGCATGGAAGAAACCTGGGCCGAGTTCGATCTGAACATGGCAAGCTTCGACGTGCTGTCCACGCTGCTGCGCGCGGGCCCACCCTACAGCCTGTCACCGGGCAACCTGATCGCCTCGACCATGGTGACCTCGGGGACCATGACCCACCGCATCGACCAGTTAGAACGCACGGGCATGGTGCGGCGGGAAAAGAACCGGGACGACGGGCGCGGTGTGGTCATTCATCTGACGGATCGCGGTCGCGTCCTGATCGAACAGGCCCTGGCCGCCCATATGGCGACACAAGCGCAGCTTGTTTCCAGTCTGTCGCAATCGGAGCAAGACACCCTGGTGGAATTGCTGAGGAAGATGCTGAACGCGTTCGAAACCCCCACCCCTTCAAAATCACCCGACAGGAGCCACGGCGCATGATCATCGAGAACACGCTGGACCTGGCCCTTCCACCCGAAGATGCCTGGCGCACGCTGCTGAACATTCCCTTCGTCGCGCCCTGCCTACCCGGCACCAAGCTGACCAAGGTCATCGACGAACAAACGTTCGAAGGCATGGTGCAATTGAAGCTGGGGCCGGTCAGCCTGTCGTTTCGGGGCGAGGCCGTGATCGAGGACGTCGACCCGGACGCCATGAAGGTCCGCGTCGCGGCCAAGGGGCGCGAAGACCGGGGCCGCGGATCGGCCCATGCAACCGTCACCTTCCAACTGCATGAACAGAATGGCGGCACCCGGGTCGAGGCCGTAACCGACCTGAACCTGGCCGGCAGCATCATCCAATACGCACGCGGCGCCGGCGTAGTGACCAAGACGGCGCAGCAACTGGTCGACCAGTTCGCCGGCCGCCTGGCCAAGCGGATCGAAAGCGGAGAAGAGCCCGACGAAGAAGCGATCAAGGTCGGCTCTTTGTTGTGGCAGGGCCTGACGGCAAACTTTCGCAAGGACAAACAGGACGCATGAAACCGGCCCCTTTCACCTATCACCGGGCGGAGACTTTGGCCCAGGCCGCCGAAATGGCGGCTGGCCTGGAAAATGCGCGCCTGTTGTCCGGCGGGCAGTCCCTGATGCCGATGATGAACCTACGCTACGTGGCGGTTGATCATCTGATCGACCTCAACCCGGTCGCCGAACTTGCGGGCATTTCCGCCGACGGGCCGCGCATCACCATCGGCGGCATGACCCGCCAGCGCGCCGTGCTGGAACATGACGGCCTGGCCCAACGCTGCCCGATCATCCAGGAAGCCCTTTCCTTCGTCGGCCATGTGCAGACCCGCAACCGGGGCACGGTCGGCGGATCGCTGGCCCACTTGGACCCGGCGGCGGAATTGCCGGGCATGGCTGCATTGTTGGATGCGGAAATCTCGATCACCAGCAAGGACGGCACCCGCACCGTCGCCATGGCGGATTACCCCCTGGGCTACATGACCCCCGATATCAACGAAGGTGAAATCCTATCCGCCGTCGCTTTCGATCCCTGGCCCCAAGGTCACGGCTGGGATTTCCGCGAATTCGCGCAACGTCACGGCGATTTCGCCATGGCGGGCGTGGGCAGCTTGATCCTGCTGGATAAAGCCGGAAAAATCGCCCGCGCCGCCATTGTACTGATCGGCGTGGATGACGGGCCGCTCCGTCTGACCGAAGCCGAGAACATGCTGTGCGGCGAGACTCCGTCGGAGGACCTGTTCCGCGCGGCGGGGAGCCTGGCCGCCGGCCGGCCGATGGCAAGCGACGCCCTGGTCACGGAAGCCTACCGCCAGCATCTGGCGGGCGTTCTGCTGCGCCGGTCCCTTGCCAATGCCTGCGCCCGCGCCGAAAAGGAGATGTCCCATGCCTGACGGCCTCACCAAACGCACCGTATCCATGACGGTCAACGGCCAGGACATGACCGCCGAGGTCGAGGACCGTTATTCCCTGGCCGATTTCCTGCGTCATGCCCTGGGTCTGACGGGCACGCATCTGGGCTGCGAACACGGGGTCTGCGGTGCCTGCACCGTATTGGTCGAGGGCGAGGCCGTGCGCGGCTGCCTGATGCTGGCGGTCCAGGCAGAAGGATGCCAAGTCACCACCATCGAAGGCCTGGCAAACGGCGACGGCAGCCTGAGCCCCCTGCAACAGGCCTTCATGGACAACCACGGCCTGCAATGCGGGTTCTGCACGCCGGGCATCCTGACGACCCTGACGGCCTATCTGCGCGACCATCCGGATGCGGATGAGCCTGAATTGCGCGAAGCCCTATCCGGCAACATCTGCCGCTGCACGGGGTATGACACCATCGTGCGCGCGGCGCTGGCCGCCGCCGAAACCCTGCGCCAAGGAGCCAAGGCATGAGTTCGACCGCCTTCGTCGGCCAGCGCGTCAAGCGCCTGGAAGACCCCGACCTTCTGACCGGCCGGGGCCAGTTCCTGGATGATCTGAAACTGCCGGGCCTGCTGGAAGCCGCTTTCGTGCGCAGCCCCTTCGCCCATGCGACCTTCACCGACATCGATGCGGAAGAAGCCCGCGCCATGCCGGGCGTGCATGCCGTGCTGACGGCCAAGGACCTGCCGGAGGAAATGCAGGGCAAGCGCATCCTGCTGCAGGTACCGCATCCGGAAATCACCTATTCCGTGACGCAGGAACCCCTCGCATCCCAGGAAGTCTGTTTCGTCGGCGAAGCCGTCGCCGTGGTCATCGCCGACAGCCGCCATCTGGCCGAGGACGCAGCGGAGCGGGTGATCGTCGATTGGGAGCCGCTCGCCGCCGCCGGCCATTGCGAGACCGCGCTGAAACCGGGCGCCCCCGTGGTCCATAGCTGCATGACCGACAACATCGCCGGGCGCCTGAACCTCGCGTTCGGCGATGTGGACGCAGCCTTCCGCAATGCGGCCCATGTGATCAAGGAACGGTACGAACCCCATCGCGGTACCGGCCATCCCATGGAATGCCGGGGGGTGGCAGCGGTCTACGATTTGGTGGGCGACGCCTTCCGCATCTGGTCATCGACCCAGACGCCCCATAACACCCAGCGTGCCCTGGTCGATATGTTCAGCCTGTCGGAAGACAACGTGCGTGTCATCACGCCGGATGTGGGCGGCGGCTTCGGGCCCAAGAACCAGGTCTATCCGGAAGAACTGGTCATCCCCGCCGTGGCCCGCATGTTGGGACGGCCCGTGAAATGGGCCGAGGACCGGCGCGAGCATTTTCTGACCACCACCCAGGAACGGGATCAGGTCTGGGACATTTCCGCCGCCGTCGATAAGGACGGAAAATTCCTGGGTGTGAAAGGCACGTTGATCCACGACGCGGGGGCTTACCTGCCCTGGGGCATCATCATGCCCTATATCTCGGCGACCACTCTGCCGGGTCCGTATAAGCTTCCGGCCTACCGCATGGCGGTGACCGTCGCCTTCACCAACCTGGTCCCAACCACGCCCCTGCGGGGTGCCGGCCGGCCCCAGGCCGTGTTCGCCATGGAACGGCTGATGGACGCCGTGGCCAAGGAATTGAACATGGATCCGGCGGAGGTCCGCCGCCGCAATTTCATCCAGGCATCGGACATGCCCTATGACATGGGCCTGACCTATCGCGACGGGGCACCCGTGATGTACGACACGGGCGATTACCCCGAAGCCCAGGCACAAGCCCTGGCCAAGGCCGGATATGACGACTTCCCGGCCCGCCAAAAGGCCGCCTTGGCCAAGGGGCGGCACATCGGTATCGGCATCGGCAACTATGTGGAAGGCACGGGCCTGGGCCCGTTCGAAGGGGCCACCGTGCGCATCCTGACCAACGGGCGGGTGGCGATCTATACCGGCGCGGCGGCGGCGGGGCAGGCACACCGCACAACCCTGGCGCAGATCTGCGCCGACGAAATGGGCGTTAACGTGACCGACATCGACGTGGTCGGCGGCGATACGGGCGTGATGCCGCGCGGTGCGGGCACCTATGCGTCCCGCATCACCGTCAACGCGGGGTCATCCGTCCGCCAGGCATCGGCAGAACTGCGCGGCAAGGCTTTGGCACTGGCCGCCGCCAAGTTCGACGTAAAGCCCGAGGATGTGGAACTGACCTACGGCGCCGTGCGCATCAAGGGCGAACAGGGTGACAGCGTATCCTTCGAGGAACTGGCCAAGATGACCAGCGGCATGCCCGGTTACGCCCTGCCCAAGGGCGTCAAGCCGGATTTGGAAGCATCGGGATATTTCACCCCGCCGCAGGCGACCTATTCCAACGGCAGCCATGTCGCCGAGGTCGAGATCGACCCGGAAACGGGCCAGATCACAATCGTGAAATACACCGTGGTCCACGATTGCGGCACGGTCATCAACCCCATGCTGGTCGACGGCCAGGTTCAGGGCGGGGTCGCCCATGGCATCGGCAATGCGATCCTGGAACGCATGGTGTTCGACGAAGACGCCAACCCCCTGACCACGACCTTCGCCGACTATCTGATGCCGACGGCGGAAATCGTGCCCGATTGCGACATCGTGCATATGGAAAGCCCGACGCCCCTGAACCCGCTGGGTGCCAAGGGCGCCGGCGAAGGCGGCACCATCCCCGCGCCCGCCGCCATCGTCGCGGCCGTGGAAAACGCGCTCACGCCCTTCGGCCTGCGCATCACCGATTGTCCCATCACGCCGCAGCGCATCGTCGAACTGATCCGCGACACGGAACAACAGAATACATAGGAGGACACCCGAATGAGCGACATCAGCGACCGTTTCCGCGTCGACCGTGACGGCCCCGTCGCCCGCGTGACCCTGTGCCAAGGGGCGGAGGGCAACACCCTGGCCCCGCCGGATATGCACGCGATCGGCGCAGCCATCCGTGCGGAAGGGTCGGACAAGACCGTGAAGTTGGTGGTCGTGACCGGCGAAGGGGATGATTTCTGCCTGGGCCGGCGCATCGTTCCGGGCATCACGCCGCCCGCCAACGCGCGGGAATTCCGCGAACGGGTGGCCGATGCCATCCTGGGTGTCTACGAAAACCTGCGCATGACGCCGGTGCCGGTTCTGACCGCCGTGCAGGGCCGGGCCAAGGGGTTCGGCTGCGCCTTCGCCGCCCAGGCCGACGTGACCATCGCCGAGGACCGGGCCCGGTTCTCCATGCCGGAAATGGACGGCAACCTGCCGCCGACCCTGGCGATATCCGCCGCCCTGCCGAAAATGCCGGCCAAGGCGGTGCTCGACATGGTTCTGACCCGGGATGAGATTTCCGCCGATCAGGCCTTCGCCCATGGGCTGATTTCCCGCATCGCACCCGCGGGCGGGCTGGCCGATGCGCTCGAAGCCTATATCGCCAAGCTGGCCGACCGGGACCGCGATGCCCTGGTCGCCATCAAGGAATACATGCGTCTGGCGCCGACCATGGACCTGGCCGGGCAGGCACGCTACGGCGCCAATCTGATTTCCGTTGAAATGACCTCGCAAGCAAAGGACTGACCGACCCATGCCTGAGATTTCCGTAAATGGAGAGACCATCCACTACCGCCGGGACGGCAATGGCCCGACGCTGCTGATGCTGCACAGCCTGGGCACCAACAGCTATCTGTGGGAAGGCCAGATCGCCGCCTTGAAGGACCGCTTCACCTGTGTCGCCATCGACGCGCGCGGTCATGGCGGGTCAACCAATAACGGTGGGGCCACCATGCAGGCCATCGCCGAAGATGCCCATGCCCTTTTGCAGGAACTAGGCCTTTTGCCCGCCCATATCATGGGGATTTCCATGGGTGGGCTGCAATGTGCCCGTCTGCATACCCTGGCCCCCGATGATGTTCTGTCCATCGTCTATGCGGACAGTTTCGCCTATCTGGGCGACGCCGGGCCGGAGCGGGTCAAAGGGATGGAGACCGTGTTGGCCGAAAAACCCATGCCCGACTATGCCGCATTCTACACCGGCGACACGCTGCTGCCGGCGACGGACAAGGCCCACCACGATGCCCTGATCGCCGCCATATCCGGCATGAGCAAGGAGAACTATCTGGACACGGTCCGTTCCGTCTTTACCGAGGACGTGCGTGAACAGTTGAAGTCCATCGACAAGCCCATGCATATCGTCACCGGTGAGAAAGATCAACGCACGCCCCCGGCCGCCGCCGAAAGCGTCCATGCTTTGGTTCCGGGCTCGACGCTGGAGATCATCCCCAATGCCGCCCACCTGTCCAACATAGACAATCCAACGGGCTTCATGGCCGCCGTGGGACCGTTTTTGAACCGCGTTCGAGGATAGCCCCTTTTCTCTGTCGTAGACGTTGACCCGCAGGGAGGGGAATGGAGTATGGTGCCGCCCTTCGTCCACTGACTAGGTTCCCGCACCCTTGGCCCCACCGCTTCTCCATCTTCGCGACATTGATCTGACGTTCGGCGGCACGCCCTTGCTGGAAGGAGCGGAAATCGCCGTCAGCCGGGGCGAACGCCTGTGCCTTGTCGGGCGCAACGGATCCGGCAAGTCAACCCTGTTGAAGATCGCGGCCGGCCAAATCGATGCCGACGACGGCGAGCGGTTCGTGCAGCCGGGCGCGACCATCCGCTACCTGCCGCAGGAACCGGACCTTGCCGGCCATGACACGACCCTGGCCTATGTCGAAGACGGGCTTGCCCCGGGGGATGATCCTTACCGCGCGCAGTATCTATTGGATGTTCTGGGCCTGACCGGCAACGAAGCCCCCAAGACCCTGTCCGGCGGCGAGGCCCGGCGGTCCGCCCTAGCCCGGGCGCTTGCCCCCAAACCGGACATCCTGCTGCTGGACGAGCCGACCAACCATCTGGACCTGCCCGCGATCCGCTGGTTGGAACAAGAACTGTCCGCCATGGGATCAGCCATTGTCATGATCAGCCACGACCGCCGGTTCCTGGAGAACATGTCGCGCGCGACCTTGTGGCTGGACCGGGGCGAGGTCCGGCGCCTGGATAAAGGCTTCGGCGCGTTCGAGGAATGGCGCGACGAGGTCCTGGATCAGGAAAGCGACGCCCGCCACAAGTTGGACCGCAAGATCGCCCGGGAAACCCATTGGCTGATCCATGGTGTGTCGGCCCGGCGCAAACGCAACCAGCGGCGCCTGTCGGCCCTGCACGACATGCGCCAGCAGCGCCGCGAACTGCGCCAGGCGGCCGGTGACGTCAAACTGAACGCCGCCCAGGCCGAAACTTCAGGCAAGCTGGTGATCGATGCCGAAGACATTTCAAAAGCCTATGGTGCACGCCCCCTGATCGACGGTTTTTCAACCCGCATCCTGCGGGGCGACCGGGTCGGCATCGTCGGACCCAACGGGGCCGGGAAAACGACCCTGCTGAATATCCTGACAGGCCTGGCAGAGCCCGACAGCGGCAAGGTCAAGGTCGGCGTATCGGTCGAAATGGTGACCCTGGACCAGAAACGCGAAAGCCTGAACCCGGGGACCAGCCTGTCCGACGCCCTGACGGACGGCAGCGGCGATACGGTTTCCGTCGGCGGCGAACCGCGTCATATAATCGGTTATATGAAGGACTTTCTGTTTGCCCCGGAACAGGCCCCCACCCCCATCGGCGAATTGTCGGGCGGCGAACGCGGGCGCCTGATGCTGGCGCGCGCTTTGGCCCGGCCGTCGAACCTGTTGGTGCTGGACGAGCCGACCAACGACCTGGACCTGGAAACCCTGGACCTGTTGCAGGAACTTCTGGCCGATTACGAAGGGGCGGTCCTGCTGGTCAGCCACGACCGGGATTTCATCGACCGCGTGGTGACCTCGACCATTGCCTGGGAAGACGACGGCATGTGGCGGGAATATCCCGGCGGCTATTCGGACATGATGGCGCAACGGCGCGAAGTCAAGCCCGCGCGCGGGTCGGACAAGGACAAGACACCCACAAAACCTGCCGCCGATTCATCCCCGGCCGGCCCGGCAAAACCTAAGCCCGCGACCAAGCTGTCGTTCAACGAAAGCCATGCCTTGAAAACCCTGCCGGGAAAGATGGCGAAGCTGGAAGACGAGGTCGCCACCCACCGAAAGACCCTGGAAGACCCCGCCCTTTATGCCAAGAACCCGGAACGCTTCACCGAAACGGCGGCGGCTTTGAAGAAAGCCGAAGATGAACTGGCCGCCCTGGAAGAAGAATGGTTGTCGCTTGAGATGAAGCGCGAAGAGATCGAGGCCGCCAAGTCCTGACGGCCTGCCTCCGGGAATGCCTCGGTTTTATGTTCCGGTTTTGGGCTTTTGCACATGCGGGGCGGCGATGGGATCGACACCCGCTGGCTTTTTGACCAGCCGGCCGGCGCCATCGGTTTTGGCCTGTGCCTCGGCTTCGGCGCGCGGTTCCTCGAAGGTGTACTTGCGGATGGCTTTTTTCAGATCCTGCAGCAATTCCACCCCCACATTGCCGCCATCGCCCGTGACCTTATCGCGGAACACGGACCGCATGGTATCGACATGCGCCTTGATGACCGTGACCGCCCGGTCCTCGGTCGGACAGGGGGCCTGCGTCGTCTTGTAGAGCATTTCGCCGACCTGGGTGATGATCGGATAACCGAAGGTTCCACCCTGGCCGCGCAGTTCATGAGCCAGCAGGTTGATGTTCTTGAAATGGCGGGCGCGCTGATCTTCGGATTGTTCCAGCGCACGATCGCAGATGCTCGACAAGGTCGCCAGATACCCCAAGGCCCAATCGTGAAATTCCAGGCCCTTGCGTTCAAGATGTTCGTCCGCCGCCTGCAATTGGCGAAGCGGCAGTTCTCCCGGCGGGCTCATACCCAACGCGCCGACTTTTTCCTTCAGCTTGTTGGGCAAGCGGAACAGGTACACATCGCCGTCCTTGCTGGGCCGGCGCACGCGTTCCGATGAATAAACAACGGTTGCATCCTTTTCCGTGATCCGCCGCCGGTCGTCGGGAACAATGCCTTCGCTGCGCCGATGCCGGTCGGGCCCGAAGTAATCGCGGGTCGCGACGAACTGACGCGGATAGTCGATGACTTCCAATATCCGGTTGCAGACGGTCTGGGCCGAAAACGGTTTGGCCAAAAATTCGCTGGCCCCGCCGTCGCGCGCCTTTTCGACGTTTTCCGAATCAGCAGCCCCTGACATCATGATGAAGGGCATGAAGCGGTTGGGCGAGTCCTTGCCCTGGCGCACCCATTTCAACAACAGATGGCCGTCGATCGGCGCCATGACCAGGTCCGAGATGATGATATCGACAGGACAGCCGTACGGGCCGTGATGAGCTCCAAGGAACTCAATCGCCTCGACCCCGTTTTCGGCGGTAATGACCTGACCGGCACCCAGGGTCTTCAAAACTTCCTGAAGGATTCTTAGAACGAAGCGATTGTCATCGACCAGAAGAAAGGTCAGCCGCTCCAGATTATAGACGCCCATCGTTTCTCAGCGGCGAGAGTCATCCCTCGCCATCGTCCGTACCAAAAACTCACCCAATTTCCCCCGTGGCGTCTTTTGGTCGCGCCTACATATTCACGCAAACTATATTGAAATTTTGACCAGCACAATATTGTTAAAAATCAGACCTTTAGGATGTTCAAATATACGAAACGCCGCTTCCATATCAGTTATATCATCCCCAAAGGTCCCGTTCCGGCGGATGGATATATCCATCGGTGAACGTAAGGCCCTTGTCCCGGTCCCCGCGCAGCAGAAGCGGGCCGTCCAGATCGACCACCTTGGCCCGGTTCATCAGGACCGTCGCCGGCGCCATGGCAAGCGACGTTGCCACCATGCAGCCGACCATCAACCCGAACCCGCCGGCTTCGGCCGCGTCCGCCAGTTCCAGCGCCGCGGTCAGCCCCCCGGTTTTGTCGAGCTTGATATTGACCATGTCGTAAAGCCCGTCGAGACGGTCCAGGTCCGCCGCCGTATGGCAGCTTTCATCAGCGCAGATCGGCACCGGGCAATCGAAGCCGCGCAGGATGTCGTCACCATGGACGGGCACGGGCTGTTCAAGCATGACCACACCCATTTCCGCCAGAAACAGCGCCAGGTTTTTCAGACGGTGCAGGTCCCAGCCTTCGTTGGGATCAACCACAAGGCGCGCATCCGGTGCCGCCTCGCGCACGGCACTTAGGCGGGCCCGCACATCCTGTCCGTCCAGCTTGATTTTTAAAAGCGGCGCTTTGGCCAATCGGCTTGCCTGCAGCGCCATTTCCTGGGGGCTGGCGATGCCGATGGTTTCCGCCGTCACCGCAGGCTCAGGCCGGGGCAGACCCGCCAGTTCCCAAACCCGTTTGTCCGCCTGTTTGGCTTCCAGATCCCACAGCGCGCAATCGACGGCATTGCGGGCAGCCCCCGGCGGCAGGGCGTCCAACAGGCCGGGCCGGTCCAATCCCCCGGCAACAGCATCGGCAATGCCCGCGATCTGATGGATAACGCTATCGACGGTTTCGCCGTAATGGGCATAGGGCACGCATTCGCCCCGCCCGGCATGGCCGTCGGCGTCCTCGATCTCGGCCACGACGACGCGGGCTTCGGTCTTGATGCCGCGCGAAATGGCGAACGGCCGGGCCAGCGGCCATCCCTGATCGACGGCGGACAGGCGCCGCCCGCCCATCACAGTTTCTCGATTGCGTCGACGATGGGGCTGACGCCCGTACGCACGGCATCGACAGCCGGCAGGCCAAGGCGTTTCGACGTCTCCGCCAGATAAGCAGCGGCCGCATCCTCGTCCATGGAACTGGTGTTCACAGAAATACCGACGAAGCGGGCATCGGCTTCGAACATGCGGGCCATGCGTTGGTTGACCTCGATACAGTCTTCCAGCGTCGGTACGGGCACGCCGGGCGTGCCGCGCATTTCACGCCGCGCCGCATCGTGGCACAGCACCAGCGCATCAGGCCGGGCCCCATGGATCAGGCCCAACGTCACCCCCGAGTAAGAGGCATGGAATAAGGAGCCCTGCCCTTCGACCACGTCCCAGTGGTCCGGATCGTTTTCCGGGGTCAGCCATTCGGCCGCCCCGGCAATGAAATCGGCCACGACCGCATCCACCGACACCCCGTCGCCCGCAATGAAGATGCCGGTTTGTCCGGTGGCGCGGAAATCGGCCTTCATGCCGCGCGCCTTCATTTCCCGTTCGATCGCAAGCGAGGTAAACATCTTGCCCACGGAAACGTCGGTGCCCACCGTCAAAACACGATGACCGGGGCGCGCCTGCCCCCCTGCGACGTCAAAATCCCGCGACGGGTGGCGAGCATCCGTTAAGGTCCGGCCGTTGGCCTTGGCCGCCTGGGCGATGGCCGGCACGTCGGAAAGGCGGCGGTGCAGACCGGCCGCCACATCCATTCCGGCCTCGATCGCCTGCACGATGACGGCGACCCAATGATCGGGGATCACGCCGCCCCGGTTGGCGACGCCGATGACCATGGTCTTGCAGCCGGCCTTGACGGCGTCATCGATGGACATATCGGGAATACCCAGATCGGCCTTGCAGCCCGCCAGGCGCAATTGCCCCTTGCACCAGTCCGGGCGCCAATGGACGACACCGATCGCGACCTTGGCCGCAAGTTGATCCGGCGCGTCGCCGACAAACATGAGATAGGGGGTGGCAAGTGCCATGACAGACCTCCTGAACGGCTCGCCTAAAAACAGAGCCTAACATGTCGGTCAGTAAGGAAAAGGGGTCAGCGCCCGGGCGAATAGTGGGCCAGTATGAAAACGGCGGCGGCGTGGGCGGCAACGGAAACGGTCCGGCGAACTTTGGCGACCTTGCGTTTCATGGCGGCCCGGCGTGCGGCGCGCTCGGCCTCCAGATGACCAGTGACTTCCAGCGCCACGTCGTAGCCCTCGCGATGAGCTTCCATATAGAAACGGCGGCGGCGGACATCGAAATCGGGATGGAAATGAAACACCGTCATCCCACAGCGCCTGCCGTCATAGGTGGAAAAGGCCAGGACCTCTTCCGCCCCGATATCGTACTTGCGGACCACCAAAGCCGATGCATCAAGCCCGCGCTTGGTGACATGAACGCCGTCACCGTAATCCTGCTCGAACTCGAAGAACCAATCACCGGGAAGGAACGCATCCGCGCGCCCGGAAATATCCAAGTTGTTCGAAGCAGGGGCGTCGGCCGCCAATTTCGTCTCGGTTCGATCGGACATGACTGCCCATCCTATGGTTTCGGCAATACCGGTCGCCCGGCACGGCCCATGAAGAAGCCCGCCAATCCCAGAATGTCGCCTGCTGTCGTCTTGTTTTTAATTTGTCTGTCGCGGACCGAAGGCGCGCAGCCGCCGCGCTGTACCCGCTACAAGGACATTCATACGCCCATGGGCCAAGATAGACAAAACGAATATATTCCGCCCCTATCCCAACATGTGGATAACCCGATTACCGCCCCTGGGGTGGTTCCAGAAGTGACCTTGACATAAACTCGGGTGGTTTGTTGCGCCTGACGGCCTTTCAAGGTTCATGCGGACACGGGGGAGAAATCATGCAGAATTCAGACGCGACCATTACGTTTCGGGAATTGATTACCCCAATTGAACCCGAGACCTTCTTTGATGAATACCGCGGCAAAAAAGCCGTTCATATTCCCGGAAACCCGGAAAAAATTGAACAGTTGTTCAATTGGTCATCCTTCAACCGCATGATCAACATGACCACTGTTTGGAATGCCCAAACCATCAAAATGGCCCTGGATGGACGCAACCTGGCCCCAGATGAATTTTGCACCATGGGTAATCTGCGCGAAGGCGGGCGAACCCTGGTGCCGGACTGGCCCAGGATCGGGACCCTATTGGCCGATGGGGCCTCGGTGGTTCTGGACCTGATGGAAATGCTGGACCCAGGCTCGGCCGCCATCGCCTCCGCCTTGCAGATGGCGACGGCATCGCGGGTGTCCTGCAATGCCTATTATTCACGGAGCCAGCGGCCCGCTTTCAAAAGCCATTTTGACACCATGGAAGTCTTCGCGATTCATGTGGAAGGGGAAAAGACCTGGCACCTCTACGAAGGGCGTTTCGAGGAACCGATCGAAGCGGACGGATACCGTTATTCCAGCTTCGATGAGGATTATCACGCGCGCGCCAAGGGTGCGCTGACCCAGGAAGTCACCATGACCCCGGGGGATGTCCTGTATATTCCCCGGGGCCAGTACCACGATGCGCTTGCCGCGTCGGATGCCTGCCTGCACCTGTCTTTTGGTACGACACGGCCGACCGGGTTGGATTTTCTGCGCACGATTTCACAGGCGGCGACCCACGACCCTCTGTTCCGTCAAGAAATGCCCACGATCGACGAACCCGATGCCTATCGTACACGCATCCGGGAATTATCCGCCCGCCTGGGTGAGCTGCTGGATGACCCGACTGCTGCCAATGAACTGCTGGACGAACAACGCCGGCGCCTGTTCGACATGATTCCCGGCTTCGACCTGCCGAATCCCGATTTCGCGGGCTATTACCGGGTCCAAGGTATGGGGGTGAAACTGGCCCGCCGGGGGACCGACTGGCAGATAAAGACGCCATCGACCCGCGATGCCGTCAGTGCGGAGACGGCAGAACTTGCGAATTGGGTGCTGTCCCGCGATCTGACAACACAAGCGGATATGGAAACAGCTCTGCCCGATCTTTCAGAAACCGATATACGCAACGGGGTTTCGCATTTGCGAACTCTTGGAATCCTATTGCGCGCCTAAAGCACATCGCGTACATCCGAAGCATCCGAATGGGCACCGCCGACCGGCGATATGCCCCGTTTCCCGAACATTTCCGAGGACTCTCATGGCCTATGTCATCCCCCAACCGCCCCAATCATTTCTTCCTGTCGCCGGAACGGACGACCAATTCCCCGTGCGCCGCGTCTATTGCGTCGGCCGCAATTATGCGGAACACGCCATCGAAATGGGCCATGACCCGGATCGCGAACCGCCGTTCTTCTTTCAGAAATGCCCCGACAACCTGATCGTCGGCGGCGGTGACTGGCCCTATCCGGTCGCTTCCAACGACGTGCATTGGGAACTGGAACTGGTTTTGGGCCTGAAATCCGGCGGCAACGACATCCCGGCGGCCAAGGCATTGGATTGCATCTACGGCTATGCCGTGGGTCTGGATATGACGCGCCGCGACCTACAGGGCGAAGCCAAGAAAATGGGCCGCCCCTGGGACGTGGGCAAGGCGTTCGATCTTTCCGCCCCCTGCACGGCCATTCACCCGGCGGACAAAATCGGCCATCCGTCGGAGGGCCGGGTCTGGCTGGAACGCAACGGTGAAATTCGCCAGGACGGCGATCTCAATCAGATGATCTGGAAAATTCCGGAAATGATCGAATATCTTTCCGGCCTGTTCACCCTGGCACCGGGCGATCTGATCTTCACCGGCACGCCCGCAGGCGTGGGTGCGGTCGAACGCGGGGACGTGCTGAAAGGCGGCGTGGACGGCGTGGACGAGTTGACCATCAAGGTCGTCTGATTTCCCCACACCCTTCTATTCCCGGGCCGGGGGCGGTCACGCTGCCCCCGAATCGCCCCATTTCGGCCCTTGAGCGGCCCCGGTTCCTTGGTTTTCTTGATCTGCTTGGACAGAGAAAGGAGACCGATCATGGAAACCTGGAAAGCCCATATTGCCGCCTTTATCGTTGCCCTGCCTTTGACGCTGGGTATTCTCGCGCTCGAAGCCGCCTTCAACCTTCGCGGAACCTTGATCGGCTTTTAAGCCGCCGGGCGGGCCTATTTTCCGGGGCGGATTTCGCTGAGAATTTTCGCCGCCGTGGGAACGGCCTGGGCTTCGAGCATGCCCGGCGTCATCCGCTTGTCGTACAGCAGGCGCAGAAGCCATTTATCTGCATCCGTCATATCCACATGCGCACTGTCGTCGGAGAAAATCGAGAAGCTGAGACCGGGCACGTCATTGATCAGTCCCATGACCTGCGTGATTTCCTCGACCACACAGGCGCGCAGGAATAGATCCGGATTGACCTTCACCTTGCCGTAATCGACGCGTGTCGTGATTTCTGCCGGAACGGCCACATAAGCGAACCGCAACGCCCCCGTTTTCTTGATCCGCATGCGGCCATGGCAAAACCCCAAATTGGTCATGCGCTTCGTATCAGCCGCCTTAAAGGCCCCTTTGGTTCGTTTCTCGACCATGGCCGGAAGGTCTTTCTTCGGTGCATAGAACACCAGGACGTTGATCGGGATCTTGGACACATTGGGGGCCAAGCGTTTTTCCCGGCGCATGACGTCCGAATACACCAGATTTACCGGATGGCCGCTGACCTTGGTCAACGTTCCCACGGTTTCCAGAATCAGTTTCTCGAATAGCGGCGGATACCCCTTGCCGATCACGGCGATATTGATCGGGTCCGTCCACTTGATCACACGCGGGATACGTTTTTCATGTTCCGAGCCAAGGGCGACGCCGGCAAAGGCCTTAACCAGATCCGCGTTGGAAACATCCTGTGCCCGCGCGTCCCCGGCAGCGGCTGCCCCCAGAAAAAAGGCGCCCGCCAGAACCAATTTGCGCATGGAGAAAAACATCAAGGTATCCTAGCAAGGAACCCCTTAGCGCACCATGTCGTCGATGTAGAAGCCTTGGAACATGGTGATCCCGCAGGAATGCCCCACCTTGATGGCGGCTTCGTCATCGACCCGAGCCAGCACCATGACCGTGCCGCGCTGCTGCATCCCGTGAATGATTTCCTTCATTTGCGGCAGGCTGTTTTCCGTTCCCGGCCGCCAGAAAATCTTGGCAAGTTTGGCGCCCAGACGCGGCAAATCCAAAATCCCCAGGCTTTCCGGAATAATGGCATCGACGGCGACCGTACCGCCGCGCGAAGCAATCAACTCGGCCGCAGTCTGAAACTGGTCAAAGTTCTGCAGGATGTTTTCGGCCCGGAATTCCAGGACCAGACTGCTGAGCGCCTTTTCACCCTTGTCCAGCAAGTTCTGGAAAGAATGGGTGAACACCGTTTCCACATTCAGATTCAATGATGCCTTGGCCCGGTCCGGGTTCACTTCGTCAAAACAATCGATCAACATCTGATCCAGGGATCGTGTCAGATGCTGGAACACCAGGCCGGCACCACGAAAATCGACGTTGGTCAAAATGTGCTGGCGGATCATCTCGACCGAGATGAAATATTCCTTCATCACCGGCATAGGCTCTTTGCCCGGCGCGATCAGAACCGTCGCCTGGGACCGGATGAAGTTGTCCGTGAAGGCCTTCTTGCCCATTTTGCGCATGCCGTCGCGCACGACCTGAATATCGCTTTCACGCAGGGGCCGGGTTTCGCCCGTGCCGACGCCCGCTTCCTTGGCCCGGTCATCGAAGGTTTCCAGAAACTTGATGGCATTGCCGATACGGCCCTGCAGGCTGATGATGCGCAGCATGCGCGACTGATCAATCTGTCCGAAATATTCGGGGAAGTTCTGCTGGATAACACGGATCAGATCGACCTTGAGCTCCGACGTCCATTCCATCTGGTTGTAGTCGTTGAGCTTCATCAGCAGCGCCGTATCCGTATTGGTCAGGCGGTAGACCTCGGCGCCGCGCCGTTCGCGCGACCGCTCGAAAGACTCATCGGTTTTCTTGCGCAGCTGTTGGTCTTCTTCCTCGGACATGCCGAGGGTCGAGAAACTGACCAGCACCAGATGGCTGATCTCTTCCGCCCCGCCCTTCCAATGCTTCAATCGCGTCAGGAGCTTGAGATGCTCGCCGCCACCGCCGCCGCCGCTGGAACTCGATTCAGCCATGAAATTGTCAACCCGTTGCCATTTAAGTCTAATTTTGGTTCATACGATGGGCACCACGCAAGAACTATGCCTGCATCGACATGCACTGGATAAATTATTCATGATGCCTAAGGCCCCCGGCGTGACGTGTTTATAGCAGCATATGTTCGATATGCAGCCCCTGAAACGCGGTAATACCGCATTCGCGCCCAACCCGCAGGCCCAATTCCGAATCGACCCGGCACAGCACCACGATACATCCCGCGTCCTGGGCCTGTTTGATGACCCCGCGGTTGCGGGCCAAGGTTTCCATCCCGCTTTCGCGCCATACGATCTTGGCAATATTGGCTTTGAAGCCGGCCAGGTTAAGAACCGACAGCGTCGCCGGGTCGATGATGTCGATCGCGATATTGCCGCCCAGGGCACGGACCGCCGAATGCGCGGCCTCGAACTTTCGTAAATCGCGAAGAACGTCCGCCATTCGCAATTCGACAATGATATTGGAAAGCTTGGCCGGACCATTGGCCGCGACGAACTTCTGAAACGCCGCCCCTTCAACCGATTCCAAGGTCAGGTTCAAGGAACACTTCGCACCCTCGGGGTTGAAATGCCGGTACATGCCGAGCATCAGGGGATCAAGGGCCAAGGTCAGTTGCGGGAACAAGGGATCGGATTCATGGATGCTGACATTCTTCAAAATCTCCGACCCCAACAAATCCATGCGCATATAATATTCCTGCGCAATCGTGACCGGCGGTTTTTCCCCGGAGATCAGAACGATCGACTGCCCCTGCACGTAGTTGTCGGAAAACTTCTTGTCGCCTTCCTTGGCATGAACCCCACGGACCGTTTGCCCGTCGGATGAACTGAGCGCGCGCACCCCGCTTGCCCCTGTAATCACCCCCTGTTCGATGGCCCGCTCCTCGAAGGCTTCAAGAAAACGGACGGCGTTCGCCATTTGCGTCGTGACGTCGATGGTCCGCACGATCTTTGACTGATCGACCTTGGCGAAGCTTTCCGGTGCTTCTTCCTGCAGAATCTTGAACAGGCTCATCTTCAGTTCCTGCGGAACCTCCATCCTGTTCATCTCGGTCATCTTGGCGAGGATCGCGATATTGGTCGGTGAAAGCTGATAAGCCTCGCCGCCACGCACCCGGGCCACCCGGGCGTGCAGTTCGGCGATCTCGTCCATCAGATAATCATCGTCGTCCGGCAGCCCCAGATCAGACAGATCGACCAACAGCAAGGTGTTCAGGTCGGCCTTCTTACCGCCCATCGCCCGCAGCTTTTTAAGAAGATCCCCCGCGTCACCCGCCAAAGATGAAGAGCCGATTGCCATATTCTGATCCCGTATCCTCTACCCAACCCGGCCTTTCCGGCCTTATGCAGTCCTGTTCGGACCTTTACCTGCTTGTCTTCCCGACACCCCGGCCCGTCATTATCCCCGGCAGCTACCCCAGCAGCTTATCTACGTGATAGCCCTGGAACCGCTGAATTCCCAGGCTTTGCCCAACCTGGATCGCCTGTTCGTCATCGACATGGGCCAAAACCATCACCGTGCCGCCTTCCTGCATGATGCGAATGTCATCCTTGGCTTCAAGGAAGCGTTCCTCGGCATCGCTGCGCCACATCAGCTTCGCCATCTTTACATTCAAGCGGTGCAGATTAACCACACCCAGGGTTTCCGGCTGCACATTGTCGATGGCGACGACGCCGCCTTTTTTCTGAATCAGGTCGCAAGCCGTCTGAAATTGGCTGAAATGCTGCAGCATGTTGTCCTGGCGGAATTCGACGACGGCACCGGCCAATCCGTCCTTGCCGCCGTCGCGTAAAAAGTGATCGAACGCATTGGTGAAGACCGTTTCCACATTCATGTTCAGGGAAGTCTTGGCCCGATCCCCCATGAGCGAGCTGATGCAATACAACAAGGCCTGATCGAAGGTCAGGGTCAGTTGGTTGAAGACATTCCCCGTGCCCCGGATATCGACACCGCGCAGGATCGACTGCTTCAGCAAATCCACGCCCACATAATATTCCGTCATGATCGGCTTGGCGGCCTGGCCCGGCGCAATCATCGCGGCACTTTGCGACCGGATATACCGCTTGCCGAATTCGCGCGGCCCCAACTTGCGTAATGCGTCGCGAAGTTTCTGGATATCGGGCATACCGAGCGGCCGTTCGCCCTCTTCATTGGCGCCGGTTTCCTTGCTGCGGTCGCCATAGGCTTCAAGGAAACGTTTCGCGGCTTCCAGCCGGGCCCCCAGGTCAAGCGGCCGGATCAGCCGCGCCTGATCGATCTTGGAAAAATGTTCCGGCAGATGGTTCTGGATCACCCGCATGATGTCGACCTTCAGGTCCATCATGGTTTCCATGCGGTTGAAATCGGCCAGTTTGATCAAAATCGCTGTGTCCAGGTCGGACAGTTTGTACACATGTCCGCCCCTGGAATGCACGAAGGTCAGAAACGCGCCTTCAAGTGCTTCCTGAACACGCGTCTGCTCGTCCGGCCCGCCCAGGGTGGTGAATGAGATCAGCAACAGATGATTGACGTCGGAATCGGCCGCCGACCAATGGTTCAGTACCTCCATCAGGTCGTGGATGGTTTCGATCTCGCCGCCGGGATCGCTGCTGGTACCCGCATTGAGGGTTTCCAAGGTCAACCTCCTCTGAGGCGGTCATGCGTCCGCCCTGCCGGCACCGATCCCCTCCCGGCGCCGCGAAGCAGTATAACCTCAAAATAAAACCCTTCGCCAACAAGGCTTTAGTTATAGGTATTCGCCTGAATTTCGGATCATGACCGGCGGCCTTCCGGCAAGGGCAGGAACATCATGACCCGCAGCCCCTTGGGCGTCAGGTTTTCCAGCCGGACATCCCCGCCATGGGCGCGCAGGATGTTGCGTGCGATCGACAACCCCAACCCGACACCGCCCGTCTCTGCGTTGCGCGAGGTCTCCAGCCGGGCAAACGGCTCGAACACCGCTTCGTGTTCCGCATCCGGAATGCCGGGCCCGTCGTCTTCCACGGCAATGGAGACCTGATTTTCATCCGCAGATACCGCGATCCGTGCCCGGTCGCCGTAATAAGCACCGTTTTCCGCCACGTTGCGGATCGCCCGTTTCAATGCGGTCGGATGGCAGATCACATGCACCGGTTCCGCCGCATTGCACGAAACCTCAAGCCCCACATCCCCCAAGTCGTGGGCGATCTCGTTGCACAGGCCGGCAATATCCACCTCTTCCGCATCGCCGCCCGCCTGTTCGTCCCGGGCGAAGGCCAAGGTTGCTTCGGTGATGCGTTCCATCTCTTCCAAAATCGCCAGAATTTTCTCGCGGTTTTCCGCATCGTCCTTGATGAATTCGGCGCGCAGCCGCAAGGACGTCAGTGGCGTCCGCAGATCATGGCTGATCGCCGCCAGCATACGCGTACGGTCGGCAACGAACCGGTGCAGCCGTTCCTGCATGGTGTTAAAGGCCGCGGTCGTGCGGCGGATCTCGCTTGGCCCCGTGGGCGCCAGGGGGGGCGGCACCTCACCCCGACCCAAAGAATCGGCCGCCAGGGCAAGCTCACCCAAGGGGCGAGTCAAGCGCCGCACGATCAGGATACTGACCGCCGATACCGCCAGGATCGTCAGCAGGATCGCGGTCAGCCCCCGCAGGCCAAGGCTCTTGGGCGGGCGCGCCAGCAGGGCGCCGTTCAGCCACCGGCCGTCCGCCAAGGCAACGGACAGAGACAGCGAAACCGGCACGCCGTCGATTGCATTCGGTGCGCCCCTGCCCTCCTGTGCAGAAGGCATCTTTTCGCCTTCGCCGTCCTCGTGCAGGTGCCGTTTCCCGGAATGCCAGTCGCGGTGCAGGCGCTGAATGAATTCAGGGGCACGCAGCATGCGCGGATGTCCGTCATCCGTAACCTGCACCAGGACGGAACGCGCCGACCCGTTGTCGATCCGTTGAGCCAGCGACACCGCAAGTTCGTTGTCACGAAATGCTTCCGTGTCGGCATTGATGGGGCCATCCGCCGCGATCCAGAACCGCAGGCGCAGCGACGTGGCCGCGGTGACGACCATGTCGATCATCGCCGGATCGTGCTGGCTGCCCGCGTAATCCAGCATGCGCACCAGGGATGCCGCCCGCTGCAGCACATGATCGCGGCGGGCACCGATGATCGCTTCGCGCCGCTCGGAAGCAAAAATCACGAAGCCGACAACCTGTGCCACGGCAATCGCCAGCAACAGCGAGGCAATCAATTGACCGGCAAGGGACCGGGGCAGGATCATGCGGAAAGCACGCTTCATTGATTCAACATCTCGACTGGGGCCGCGAAACTGTATCCCCCGCCCCAATGGGTCTTGATGAATTCGGGATTTTTCACGTCGCGTTCAACCTTCTTACGAAGGCGGCTGACCTGATTGTCGATCGCCCGGTCGAACAGCTGGGCCGTGCGCCCGCGGGTCAGATCAAGCAGCTGATCCCGGTTCAGGACCCGGCCCGGATGGCGCACGAAAACGCCCAGCAGCAGGCATTCGCCTGTCGACAGCGTGATCGCATCGCCGCCGTCCGGGGTCAATGTCTGGGCTGCCGGATCGAAGACCCAATCTCCGAACCGGAACCGCGTGCCCGGGGTCTCGGCTTCGGCCGGCGGCATCGCCCCCGCACGCCGTAACACGGCCTTGATCCGGGCCAGCAATTCACGCGGGTTGAACGGCTTGGTGACGTAATCGTCGGCCCCCATTTCCAGGCCGATGATGCGGTCCGTATCTTCCGCCATGGCGGTCAGCAGGATCACGGGCAGGGATGTGGTCGCACGCAGATGGCGGCACAGCGACAGGCCATCCTCGCCCGGCATCATGATGTCCAACACGACCAGGTCAATCGCGCTGGTATCCAGTGCCTCGCGCGCGGACGTGGCCCGGTCGGCCGTGGTCACCCGGTAGCCGTGTTCTTTCAAATAGCGCGCCAGAGCATCCCGAATGTCCGGGTGGTCATCGACGACCAGGATATGTTCGCTGTCGGTCATGTCACATCCGTTCCAGGCCGCAACTATGCCGGACCGGCGGCATCGGGCGGACAAAAAAATGTAACCAAATGTGTCATCGCTTGCGGGTGCCACGTTTTGCGACAAAGCCGCCGGTTCCCGCCATATTCAGGCGACGTTTTCAGGGTCTTCTCTGTCCATCGCAAGCCAACGAAACAAAGGAGAACTTGAATGACACGCCCCCATCGCATGAAACGTCATACCAAAGCCGCCCTGGGAATTCTGGTCGCCTCTGCCGTGATCGGCGGGACCGCCTTCGCGGTCGATGCCGGCTATCGCGGCCATCACGGCAAATCCGCCGACCGGGCCGATTGGCTGTTCGACCGGTTCGACACCAACAACGACGGCAAGATCACCAAGGCCGAGATCGAGGCTTCGCGTAAAGGCTCGCTTGCCAAATACGATGCCGACAAGGACGGCCAGTTGTCGCTTGAGGAATTCCAAGGCCTGTTCACCGAAATCATGCGCCAGCGCATGGTTCGCATGTTCCAGAAGCTGGACCGCGACGGCGACGCCAAGGTCACCGATACCGAACTGACCCGCAAGATGGACCGCATGATGGCCCGGCTTGACCGGGACGATAACGGCGAGATCGAACGCAGCGAATTGAAACGCCGCCATAAACACCGCGACGGCGACCGCAAGCATTGATCCATACCGCCGCCGGCGCCCCGCCTGCGGCAATCCTGGAAAACGCCGCGCCGCGCCCCGGTCGCGGCGTTTTCTTTTGCCGACAGCGCGACAAGACCGCCCGCACCCTCCGGCAAGGGTCATCATTTTGGCGCACGTGCAGTTGATTTCCCCCCGGCCAGCGGGTTAAGTGAGCGCCACAAACATCAGCGGTTGGGAGCCGAGCCCATGAAATTCTTCGTCGACACGGCCGATGTGGCCGAGATCAAACGCCTGAACGACACCGGTCTGGTGGACGGGGTCACCACCAACCCGTCGCTGATCGCCAAGTCGGGGCGCGATTTCATCGACGTGGTGAAAGAAATCTGCGCGACGGTCGACGGTCCCGTATCTGCCGAGGTCACGGCAACGGACGCCGAGGGCATGATCAACGAAGGCCGCAAGCTGGCCCAGGTCGCCGATAACGTCGCCGTCAAGGTGCCCCTGACCGAAGCAGGCCTTGTCGCCTGCAAAACCCTGTCCCAGGCCGGAACCCAGGTGAACGTGACCTTGTGTTTTTCCGCCGCCCAGGCATTGCTGGCGGCCAAGGCCGGTGCAGCCTTCATTTCGCCCTTTGTCGGGCGGCTTGACGATATCGGCCAGGACGGCATGAACCTGATCGGCGAGATCGTGGAGATTTATTCCAATTACGACTTCGCCACCGAGGTTCTGGTCGCGTCGGTGCGCTCGCCCCAGCATGTGGTCGATGCCGCGCGCATCGGCGCCGATGTCTGCACCCTGCCGCCGGGCGTGATCTGGCAATTGTTCAAGCACCCGTTGACGGACAAGGGCCTGGAAGCCTTCCTGAAGGATTGGGAAAAGACCGGGCAGTCGATCCTCTGACCTAGCCCCCCGCGCTGGACCTCATCTTGCTGGCCTCTTTCCGGCGGTCCGTCATTTCGCGGAACAGGTCTCCCCACATTTCACGGTCTTCTTCGTAGTTGGAATAGGAAACCACCTTGTCGATGGTTTCGCCGTCTTCTGAAAACGGCACGCGGACCGCGACCTGAATCTGATCCTTCCAGGGGCTATAGGCTTTGAGTTCATGCAGGAAGATCAGCGGGCGGCGATGTTCAAGGACCAACCGATACTGTTGCAATCCGATGCGGGCCAGTTCCGGTGCAGTGATCCGGGAAACGGGTTTGCCCGTCATGTCCACGCCCTTCAAGGCCGTATGCCCGGTCCCCCAATAACGGTAGACGAAATCGTCCGGCGCATGGACCACATCGACCACCGCCATATAGGGCAAAACCGCACTGTCCAATTGATAAAGCTTCAGGTCGGACCAGCGGGGAAACGCGCGGCCGCCCCGCAGGGCATCACAATGATCAAGGAATGCCGCCGTCCGGGGCGAACAGGCTTCCGCGCGATCAAGCACGACGAAATTGTCGTTGTTATCCGGCCAAAGTGCAGGCACGCCTCGTTCACCTCTGTCAATTCCCGGCATTAGGACAACATTTTATCTTATGAATCTTGCAGCGGCCTTACGGCTGGCACCTGACTGGCCCGGCAAATCAACGAAATTGGTGCTGGTGCTTTCACGGGAAGCAGAGAGAATGGACGATTGATCAATCGAATTTGAGACTGCGTTCCATGGGCAGGAAGCCCCAACAAGAAACAAACGCCGCCCGCGAACACGTTCGCGAAACCGCGCGCTTGGCACGATCGTTCACGCGGCGCACGCTTCTGGAAAACGGCGCAGTGCTCGCCGCCGCCGGCCTGGGCATGGCCGTGGCACCGATGCTGATCCGCCCGGCCGCCGCCGCCCAGGACACGGTCAACGTGCTGACCTGGACCGGCTACATCCCCGCCCATTTCGCCGCCGCCTTCAAAAAGAAAACCGGGATCACCGCCAACATCACCACGGTCGGCTCCAACGAGGAAATGCTGACCCAGGTCACCGCGACCCATGGCCGTGCCTGGGACGTCATATCGCCGTCGGCCCACCGCAAAAGCCAATGGCAGGCCCTGAACATGACGCAGGCCTGGGACCTGAAGAAGATTCCCAACCTGGCGAACGTTCAGCCGGCCTTTCTCGCAATCTCCGAAAACTGGTCCTGGAACAAGGGGCAGCATCATTTGCCCCATGTCTGGGGGACGGAGGGCATTGCCTGGCGCACGGACCGCTTCACGGGCACCTATGGCGAATTGTCACTGGCTGATCTGTGGCGGCCTGAAATGAAGGGCTTTGTGCAGGGCCGCCCCCATTCGCTGATGTCGGGGATCGGGCGTATACTGGCCGAACAGGGAAAGCTCGCGCCGTTGCAGGATTCCTACAAGGACGACGGCACCATGCGCCGCATGTGGAACGACATCATGAAGTTCGCCATCGAACATAAACCCTGGCTGCGCGCGTTCTGGCACGACCATGAAAGCCAGAAGACCAATTTCACCCGCAACGGCGTGGTCATCGGCCAAACCTGGGACGGCCCGGCCATCGAACTGACCAAGGCCGGTAAACCCATCGCCTACATGGCGCCCAAGGAAGGGGCCTTTGCCTGGATGGACGGCCTATCTCTGACGGCGGCATCCAAGAATGCGGCCCAGGCCCACGCTTTTGTAGATGCGCTTTACACGGCCAAGGCCGCCGCCCGCATGAGCAACGCCACGGGCTACAATTCCGTGGTCCAGGGCGTAACCGAACGCCTGACCAAGGAAACCCGCCAAGCGTTCCAGAATGCCTATCCGGAAGATGCTCTGCAGAATTTATGGTGGTGGCCGGACGAGCCCGTATGGTTCGCGGGCCTGCGCAACGCCTACCGCGACCGTTTCCTCGCGGCCTGACGCGGCACAAGAAGACGCCGCGCAAGAAAAAGCCGGGACCGCACCGCGGCCCCGGCCTTAATCTTTAAACTCAATCCGGATCAAAGCTCTTCGAGCGCTTCCCGAAGCAGGCCGATCATGGCATCGATGTCGGCTTCCGTGGCGACGAAGGCCGGTGCCACGACGCCTGAATCACCCGTGAACTTGACGTGCAGGCCACGCCAGAACAGATCCTTCTGGAATTGCGTGCCGAGCGCGCCCGGTCCGCCCTTGGGCTTCAGTTCGATGGCGCCGATCATGCCGTAGCCACGGATATCGGCCAGGCAGTCGAGCCCTTCCAGGGAATACAGCGCCTTCTGGAAATGATCGACCAGCCCGGCTGCTTTTTCGAACGTGTTGTCGGCTTCGTAGATTTTCTGCACGGCAACACCGGCCGCACAGGCCGCCGGATGCGATGAATAGGTATAGCCGTGGAACAGCTCGATCGCGTTCTCGGGCGCCGCGTTGATGATGGTTTCGTAGATCTCGTCCTTTACGGCGATCGCCCCCATGGGCTGGCAACCGTTGGTGATGGCCTTGGCCATGGTCATCAGGTCCGGCGTGACGCCGAAGGCCTGTGCCGCAAAGGGTGCTCCCGTGCGCCCGAACCCGGTGATGACTTCATCAAACACCAGCAGGATGCCGTGGGCGTCGCAGATTTCACGCAGACGTTCCAGATACCCCTTGGGCGGCACCAGGCAGCCCGTGGACCCGGCGATGGGTTCGACGAAACAGGCGGCGATGGTCGATCCGCCGACGTTTTCGCAGATGCGCTGCAGATCGTCGGCCAGTTCGGCGCCTTTTTCAGGTTGGCCTTGGGTGAAGGGAGCGGACGGGTCCCAGGTATGGCGCATATGCACGACACCGGGCATGACGCCGGAAAAGGTTTCGCGGTTCTTGACCATGCCGGACAGGGACGTGCCGCCGATGTTGACGCCGTGATAGGCCCGTTCGCGGGACACGAAGCGGGTGCGATGGCCCTGGCCCTTGACCCGGTGATAGGCCATGGCGATCTTCAGGGCCGTGTCGATGGCTTCCGAACCCGAATTGGCGAAGAAAATATGGTTCAAGGGATCGGGCGTAATGCGCGCGACCCGCTGGGCCAGATCGAAAGCGCCCGGATGTCCCAATTGGAACGGCGGAGTGTAGTCGTTTTCCAACAACTGCTCGTAAACCGCCTGGGCGATTTCCTTGCGGCCGTGGCCAAGCGGACAGCAGAACAGACCCGACGAGCCATCCAGAATTTTACCACCCTTGTGGTCGTAGTAGTGAATGCCTTCACCCCGCACGACCAGACGCGGGCTTTTCTTGAAATCGCGGTTGCCGGTAAACGGCATCCAGTTCTCTTCAAGGGAATTGGTGTTGTATTCCATGATCCGTCCTCCTTGGGCGCAGCGTTGCGTCCCTGGTCTTCTACACAGCCTTTAACGAATAAGGTCTGCCGGGGTTGTCAGGTGATTGGCGCCATCGTAATCTGGCCTCTTGGCCCTATGTTAGAGCCAGTCAGACCTTTTTCCTGGACCACCAATCCACCAAGACTTTTATCAACGGGCGGACCATGCGCGACGGCATTTTTCATCTGGACCGGCGTCCAAACATCTCCATTCAGGGGCAGATTCGCGAAATGCTGGTCTCGGCCATCCTGGGCCGCCAGTTGCCGCCGGGCGACCCCCTGCCGTCCTCGCGCAAACTGGCCAAAAGCCTGGGTGTGTCGCGCAATACGGTGGTGCTTGCCTATCAGGGATTGGTCGACGACGGCTATCTGGAATCGCGCGAACGCAGCGGCTTTTACGTCACCGACGACATTCTGGAAGGCCGCGCCGACGAACCGGCGCCGCCGACGGCACAGATGGGGTCCAATTCGGGCACAACACCGGACTGGGCCGCCCGATTCCGCGTCCGTCCGTCCCACCAGGCCAATGTCGAAAAACCGGGCAATTGGCTGACCTTCCCCTATCCCTTCATCTACGGACAGGTTGACCAGTCCCTTTTCCCCATCGCGCAATGGCGGGAATGTTCGCGCCAGGCGCTCGGCCGCAAGGGCATGGATGCCTGGACCGGCGATGCCATGGCCGCCGATGACCCCATGCTGGTCGAACAGATTCAGACGCGGCTTCTGCCGCGCCGGGGCATTCTGGCGCGCGACGATGAAATCCTTGTGACCCTGGGGGCCCAGAACGCGCTCTATATCCTGGCGGCCCTGCTTGTCAGCCCGGAAACCCGGGTCGCGATCGAAGACCCCGGCTATCCCGATGTGCGCAACATTTTCGGGCTCAAGACCGACCACATTCTGCCCATTCCCGTCGATGCCCACGGTCTGCCCATAGACGGGCGCCTGGATGATGCCGATATCGTGTTCGTGACGCCTTCGCATCAGGCGCCGACTACCGTGACCATGCCCAAGGACCGGCGCCATGACCTTATGACCCGGGCCGGCGAACAGGATTTCGTGATCATCGAAGACGACTACGAATGGGAAACCAATTACGTGTCGGAACCGACGCCCGCACTTAAATCCATGGATACCAATGGGCGGGTGATCTATGTGGGCTCCCTGTCCAAGACGCTCTTCCCCGGTCTGCGCCTGGGCTATCTGGTGGGCCCGGCGCCGCTGATCCGCGAAGCCCGCGCACTCCGCCGCCTGATGCTGCGCCATGCGCCCAACAACAACCAGCGCACGGCGGCTCTGTTCCTGGCCCTTGGCCATCACGACAGCCTGGTCCACAAACTACAGAAATCCTACCGCGAACGCTGGCGGATCATGGGCCAGGCCCTGGCCGATCATTTGCCGGGCTGGTCCAAGGCGCCGACCTTCGGCGGCACCAGCTATTGGGTCAGCGGGCCGGACGGCTTCGATGCCGCGCGGCTGGCCGACCGGGCGCTGGACGACGGCGTGATCATTGAGCCGGGGGGCGTTAACTTCGCGCTTAAGGAGGCGCCGCGGAACAATTTCCGCCTGGGTTTCTCGTCCATCGCGGCGGAGCGGATCGAACCGGGCATCCGCCTGCTGGCCGATATCGTCAAGCGGGACGGCTAATCAGGCATAATATTTCAGCAAAAATATAAAAATAGAGACAAAACAGGCCCAAATTATGTGTTCTGGTGCGTGAAAAAGCCCGTATCTGGTCCTATTCCCTGGACCAGGGAAGGCCTACCACCATGATTACGGAATGCGGAAGCATCCGTCGCGCCGAAGTCGGGCCTTTAGGGAGGCCCAAATACCAGACCAAGCGCGACGTGCCTGCCGTGTTAAGGGTGGTATAACATTCGGATGAAATTTCACACCGGGCCCGCGATTGACCGGGCCGGGTGATTTGCTCACGGGAGGATCCCCAGCATGACCAAGATGAACACCGAAGAAGCCTTCGTTAAGGTTCTTCAGATGCACGGCATCGAACATGCCTTCGGCATTATTGGGTCGGCCATGATGCCGATCTCCGACCTGTTCCCCAAGGCAGGGATTACCTTCTGGGACTGTGCCCACGAATGCAACGCCGGCATGATGGCCGACGGCTTCACGCGCTCTTCCGGAAAAATGGCCATGTGCGTGGCCCAGAACGGACCCGGCATCACCAACTTCGTGACCCCGGTCAAAACCGCCTATTGGAACCACACACCGATGCTGTTGGTCACGCCCCAGGCCGCCAACAAGACCATCGGCCAGGGCGGCTTCCAGGAAATTCCGCAGATGGCCCTGTTCGAAGACATGGTCTGCTATCAGGAAGAAGTCCGCGACCCGACGCGCATCGCCGAGGTTCTGAACCGGGTGATCGAACAGGCTTGGCGCGGCTCCGCCCCGGCGCAGATCAACGTGCCGCGTGATTTCTGGACCCAGATTGTCGATATCGAACTGCCCCAGATCGTCAAGATCGAACGGCCGTCGGGCGGCCAGCAGGCCATCGCCGACGCCGCCAAGCTGCTGTCCTCGGCCAAGTTCCCGGTCATCCTGAACGGTGCCGGCGTGGTGCTGTCGGGCGGGATCGAAGCCTCCAAGGCCCTGGCCGAACGTCTGTCTTCGCCGGTCTGCTGCGGTTATCAGCACAATGACGCCTTCCCCGGCTCGCACCCGCTGTTCGCCGGACCGCTGGGTTACAACGGCTCCAAGGCGGGCATGGAACTGATCGCCAAGGCCGACGTGGTTCTGGCATTGGGCACGCGGTTGAATCCGTTTTCAACCCTGCCCGGTTACGGCATCGATTACTGGCCCAAGGACGCCAAGATCATCCAGGTCGACATGAACGCCGACCGCATCGGCCTGACCAAGAAGGTCGACGTCGCCATTCAGGGCGATGCCAAACTGGTCGCCGAACAGATCCTGGCCAGCCTGTCCGCCGAGGCCGGCAATGCCGGGCGCAAGGAACGCGAAGATCTGATCTCGACCACCAAATCACGCTGGGCCCAGGAGCTGACCTCCATGGACCACGAAGACGACGATCCGGGCACGACCTGGAACGAACGTGCCCGCGACGCCCATCCCGACCGGATGAGCCCGCGCAAGGCCTGGCGTGCCATTCAGGCATCCCTGCCGCGTGAGGCGATCATTTCGTCCGACATCGGCAACAACTGCGCCATCGGCAACGCCTATCCGACCTTCGAAGAAGGCCGCAAATACCTGGCTCCCGGCCTGTTCGGGCCCTGCGGCTACGGTTTCCCGTCCATTCAGGGTGCCAAGATCGCCAATCCGGACACCCCCGTCGTGGGCTTTGCCGGTGACGGCGCCTTCGGCATCTCCATGAACGAGATGACGGCCTGCGGCCGCGATGAATGGCCGCCGATCACCATGATCATCTTCCGCAACTATCAATGGGGTGCGGAAAAGCGCAACACGACCCTGTGGTACGACGACAACTTCGTCGGCACCGAACTGGACCTGGACGTGCAGTACGCCAAGATCGCCGATGCCTGCGGCCTTAAAGGTGTGCAGGTCACGACCATGCAGGAACTGACCGATACCCTGGCCGCCGCGGTCAAGGATCAGATGGAAAACAAGGTCACCACCTTCATCGAGGTCATCCTGAACCAGGAACTGGGTGAACCGTTCCGCCGCGACGCCATGAAGGCGCCGGTCGAGGTTGCCGGCATCAACCCCGACGACATGGTCCCGCAGAAAGGGGCCTAAGACTTGTCAGCCAACCGGGAGACCGGGCAACCACCGCCCGTCTCCCGGTTTTTCTTTTTGAGGTGTATGCTGCGGCATGCTGAGCACCGCCCCCTTTGAAGTTCCCCAATATCTGCTGGACCGCGCCCGCGGCCTGGACCGCGTGCCCATGGCGATTGCCGGGGCCGACAACATGGTCGTCATGGAAAGTGCGCGGCAGGCGACCGACGCCGGGCTGATTACGCCGGTTCTGGTCGGCGGACGGGCCGAGATCGAACGCCTGGCTGATAGCATGGACTGGGACATTTCGGCCTTTCGCATCGTCGCACCGGAACAAAACGACGAAGCCGCCGCCGCCCGCGCCGCGGTCGCCCTGGCCCGGAACGGCGAAGTCACGTCCCTGATGAAGGGGCATGTCCATACGGATGCCTTGATGGCCGCCGTGGTCGCCCGTGAAACGGGCCTGCGCACGGGCCGGCGCCTGAGCCACGTGTTTCACATGACCGTGCCGGGCAACGACCGGGTTCTGATGATCACCGACGGCGCCGTCAACGTGGCACCCAACGCCAACACCATGATCGACATCGTCAACAACGCGGTTGGCCTGGCCCATGCGCTCGGCAATCCGAAACCCAAGGTGGCGATGCTGTCCGGCACGGAAAGTGCGATCCCGGCCATGCCGTCCAGCATGCAGGCCAAGGAAATCGTGGACCGTGCCCGCGCGGGCGAGGTCACGGGCGCCATCGTCGACGGGCCGTTTGCGTTTGATAATGCCGTTTCGCCCGAAGCCGCCAAGCTGAAAGGCATCGAAAGCCCCGTCGCCGGCAACGCCGATATTCTGGCCGTGCCCAATATCGAAATGGGCAACGGCCTGTTCAAGATGATGGTTTATTTCATGAGTGGCCTGGCCGCGGGGATCGTCCTGGGGGCCAAGGTGCCGATCGTGCTGACATCCCGTGCCGACCCGCCCGAAGCCCGCTTCGCCGCCACGGCGATCGCCGCCATCGCGGCGTCCGAGGCTACGGTTTCTTCGTCTTAAAAGGTTCCAGCAGCCGGACCACGCTGTCCGATGCCAACGAACAATCGTGGCGTGCATAGGCGCGCCGGTCGGCATTGCGCAGGAACATGAACTGCGTGATCAGCGGCCCGTCGAATTTCTCATTGAACTGCCCCATCAAGTCCTCGGCCATACGCTTGAGCTCGTCATCCGTGAAGTCCGAATTGGCGCTCAGCGCATCGGAAAACGCCACGTTCATCAGATGATAGATCACGGGCGCATGGGCGCAAACATCCAGCCGCACGTCCTTGTCCGCCAGCACGGCAACGGGAAGAAGCTGCCCGCCGGCCGCGTGCTTGGCGCTGAACGACCGGGGGATCGCCACATGCTTGAAGATAATGGCCGGCGGCACGGCGTTCGGGTCACGCGGTTTGCGCCGCACGGGCGGCGCGGCCGGCTTTTTAAGGGCAGGCACCGGTTCGCTTTCCGGTGCAACGAAATGAGTTTGCTTTACGGCTTTGGGAACCAGATCGTCGATAGGCACGAACAGCCCCGCCGCCAAGAGCAGCATCAGCGCCGTGGCCCCGACAAGGAATACCGGGTTCTTGAATAAAAGATAGATCAGGCGTTTCAGCCCCTTGCCGGATTCCTTGCTGCGCCGGTCGGCGGCGGCCATCCGTTTACCGGCAAGGTAGGCCTGTGCCTTGCGGATGCGCTGATCCTTGATCGAACGCAACAATTCAATGGCGCCCTGCGTCGGCACGTCACCGCCCGCATGGGCGAACAGGCGTTCGATTTCGCCATCGACGCGAGCAATTTCCAGTTCGTCATCCTTGCGGGTAAACAGCTGACGCGTCACCGCGATCAGGCATTCCCGCAGGGCTGCCGCATTGGGTGCGCTGGCAATCACGGCGATCAGGCCGTTGTCCGGGTCCTCGAACACCTTCTGCCAATCGGTCACGCCCGAAGGCGTTTGCGGAAATGCGGGTTTGGCCATCTCCGCAAAATGATCAACGGCACCCATTTGTGCAGTGCGCAAGGTCACATGGGGCGAGAATTATTCGCATTTAAGAAAAAGGGTATGGCAGGAATTCAACGCAAACGCGGCTTATCCTGTCCCCCTATCGCAAGGGCGACAGGGTCGGCGTCGGCGGCAGTTCATCCGGCTCGCCCAGGATGCGGGCCACTTCTTTTTTCATCAGAATGCGCGACCAGATGCGGATGTCGTGGATCGCCCGCGCCGGAACGACCCAGTCGGCCGGGTTTTGAACCGGCGGCGGGACCAGACGAAAGGTCTTCTTTGCCGCACCATCGACGGGGATCAGCTTACCCCCCTTGGCCTGCTGCACGCCCAACGTGCCGCGCAGGCAGGCTTCCAGCAATCCGGCTTCCGTATCTTCGTGCAGGTCCAGCCAGGCAAAGGCATGCTTGGCCGCATAGCGGGTCAGTTCCGGATTGCCCCGCATTTCTTCGCGCAGCCCGGCGAAGGCCCCATCGGCCCAGATCAGTTGTTCCTTGGCGCTGTCGTCGGTACAGCGGCGCAGTTGGCGGATCTGGCGTTCGCGGGCAGCCAGATACCAGAACGCCGCCTTCAGATAGCTTCCGCCCTGCTGCAGCTTATAAGCCGATGCGTAAATCCAAAGGGGCGGGAAATATTGGGCCTGCGGCTCGAACCAGCGGCGGTAATCATTGATCAGATTAGGCGGCAGGCTGGCGATCCATTCCTCACCCAAATCCCATTGGCCCGTTTCACGGGCCTTATCGATCTGGAAGGTATAGGCATCCAATGGATCGGCCGGCGGCTGCTTCGGGGGATCGGTCACGCGACGCGCTTCCGTCAACTGCAGACAGGCAGACAGCAGCAAGGCGGCGGCGACCAGCGCCGGAAGGGTGCGGATCCGAATCATGCGGGAATGCTATGGGGTTACGGGAAACTTGTCACGGCTCCCATCACCCCCTTACTCCGCCGCTGTATCATCCAGCAACGTCTCGCCCGGTTTGACGCGGGTGAACTGGACGGGCTCGGTCGACATTTGAATCGCGCCCATTTCGTCCAGGGCGACCCGGGTATAGCGGGAATTTTCCACATCGCGCACGTCCGGATAGTCGGCGCGGTAATGAGCGCCGCGCGAATCATCCCGCGCCGTGGCCGCCGCCGTGATCGCCTTGGACACCAGGATCAGGTTCTTCAGGTTGAGCCAGTCGTGCCAAGTCAGGTTATAGGCCAGGTCCGTGCCGGTGATGCCCGTGCGGTCCAGGTCACGGTCCAATTCATCCAGGCCTGCTTCGGCGCGCTTCAGGCTTTCGGCGTCGCGGATGATTCCGGCCTCTTCCCACATCAGGTCATACAAGCGCTTGCGCACGCCGTCGATGCCGCCGTCGGGCCCGGCCTGGGTGCCGCCGGATGACTGCGTCAGCGGCCGGCCGGCAAGGGCGATCGCGTCTTCAAGGATTTGCGGGTCCGGATCCGCGAACTGACCATGCTCGGGCGCCCAGGCCGCGATGGTATCGCCGGCGATGCCGCCGAACACGGTTGAATTGGCGACCCCGTTACCGCCCAGGCGGTTGGCGCCGTGCACGCCGCCCGTGTCCTCGCCGGCGGCGAACAAGCCGGTGACGGCGGTCGAGCAATCGGCGTTGAATTCGGCCCCACCCATCATGTAATGGGCCGTGGGCACGACCTCGACCAGGCCTTCGGCCAGATCGAAACCGCAATCGGCGCAGCGTTCGACCATGCCCTTGAAGTTCTTGCGCACCTGGGGCGTGTCCAGGTGCTTCATGGTGATGTAAAGCCCGCCGTTGGGGGCAATGTTGCCGGCCCGCATTTCCGTGAACATGGCGCGGGACACGATATCGCGGGTCGCGCGCTCGCCCCTATCATCATACTTGTGCATGAAGCGCTGCTCGTCCCCGCCCAGAAGATAGCCGCCGAAGCCGCGCAGGCCTTCTTCGATGATGGTACCGGTCATGCGCGTGTCGGAGCCGGCGATCAGGCCCGTGGGGTGGAACTGCACCATTTCCATGTCGCGCAGGCCCAGCCCCGCGCGCATGGCCATGGCCATGCCGTCACAGGATTTGTCGCCCGACGGCGTGTGATATTTGTACATGGTCGGCCCGCCGCCGGTCGCCAACAGCACGGCCTTGGCCTGGATGAAGCGGAACTGCCCCGTGCGCATGTCGATGAACAGCACGCCGGAAATGCGCGTGCCGTCCTTTGACTTCACCAGTTCGATGGCGCGGTGATCTTCCAGCTTGTCGACATCGCGGGCCCAGGTCTGTTCCATCAGGCGGTTGATGATCTCGATCCCCGTCAGATCACCCTTGTGCACCGTGCGGTCAAAGGTCTGCCCGGCGAAAGCCTTTTGATGGATGGTGCCGTCCGGATTGCGGTCGAAATAACAGCCGAGTTCGTTTTCCAGCTCGCGGATGCGGACCTGGGCTTGCGTTACCAGGGTCCAGGCCAGATCCTGATTGTTAAGCCATTTGCCGCCTTCGACCGTGTCCATGAAATGGCGTTCGGCGCTGTCACCCGGGGCAAGCGCCACGTTGTAGCCGCCCTGCACCATGCGGGTGCAGCCGGTTTTCCCCAGCAGCCCCTTGACCGCCACGGTCACCTTCAACTGCGGCGCCAGGTCCTTGGCGTGCAGGGCCGCGAACAGGCCCGCCCCGCCCGAACCCAGGATCAGAACATCCGTCTGCTGTGTGTCGATCCGGGCCGTCACGATTTCACCCCCATGGCGGCCAATGCCTCGGCCCGGCGATCCTCGGCCGTTTTCTTGACCCCGTCATAAAGCGATCCGCCATGGGCATCCATGGCCACCAGCAGCGGGCCGAATTTGTTGATCTTGAATTCCCACAGGCTTTCCGGGTTGAGGTCGTCCAGATCCACATCCGTGATCTGTTCGATCCAGGTCGTTTCCAGCGCCGCCGTGCCGCCGATGATGGCCAGATACACGCCGCCCAATTCCTTGAACGCGGCACGGCTGTCCTCGCCCAGGCCACCCTTGCCGATGATCATGCGCACGCCGTATTGCGCCATCAGCGGGCGGGTGAAGCGTTCCATGCGCTGCGAGGTCGTGGTGCCGATGCAGACGGACTGATAGCCCACCGGACAGGAATTGGAAGGCGGCACGCGTTTCACATTTGGGGCCGTGTGAATGACCGCATGACCGTTCAGGTCGAACCGCGTTTCGCGGCCCTTGTCGAACATATGAATCTGCGTGGCGTCGCGGATACCATACAGCCAGTCTTCCAGGATCACCGTATCACCCGCTTTCAATTCGCGGATCTGTTCCTCGGTGCAGGGCATGTGAATAACGTGTTCAACCATTTTCTCTTCCTTTCTTCTCACCGTCTCACTGTCTCTGTGGTGACCCTTTTTTGAACCACTGAGGCGGTGAGGCAGTGAGGGAAAATCAAAACCCGATCTCGACGCCCGAAGGCGTGAAGGTCGCCCGGGCGCGGCGCGCCGAATGGCACATGATGTTGACAGCGACCGGGTTCATGGTGATGTGGGTAGCGGCTGTTTCCACATGCACGGCGAAGGCCGTGGAATCCCCGCCCAGGCCCTGCGGGCCGATGCCCAGCATGTTGACCGCGGCGGAAAGTTCTTTCTCCAGCTTTGCCCCCTCGGGATCGTCGCATTGGCTGCCGAGCGGCCGGGCCCCAGCTTTCTTCGCAAGCTTGGTGCAGAGATCAGACGTGCCGCCGACGCCGACGCCGACAATGGTCGGCGGGCAGACGCGTCCGCCCACTTCCATGACCTTGTCGATCACGAAGGTCTTGATGCCGTCGACCCCTTCGGCCGGGATGCACATTTTCAGGAAACTGCCGTTTTCCGAGCCCGATCCCTTGGGGATCATTTCCATTTCGAAGGTTTCGTCGGCATCCGAAAAGTCGATATTGATGACCGGCACCTTGATGCCGCAGGACGTCTGTTCGTTGACCCGGGTGATCGGATGAACGACGGAAGAGCGCAGCGGATGTTCGGTGGTCGCGCGCTCACACCCCTTGCGGATGGCCTGTTTCAGGGCATGACCATCGACCTCGACCCCCCGGCCGATGACGATGTTGTAGATGGGAATGCCCGTGTCCTGGCACAAAAGGTTGGTCGTATCCTCGGCCACGTCGATGTTCTTGATCATGGTCGCCAGGATCGATTTTGCGGTCGGGTCCGTTTCCGTCGCGTCCAGGCGCTTGAAGCCATCCTTGATGTCCGGCGGCAGAACTTTCAGCGCCTGGATGTACAGGTGTTTGGCCGTTTCCTCGACGGCGTCGAGATCGAGTTTCATGGTCTTCGTCTCCTAGACAATCAAGCTCACCCCGGCGGTGGCCAGGATGGCCAGCACGATCCGCCGGAAGCGTTCTTCGTTCAATCGGGTGTAGCAGCCGATGCCGATCAGGCCGCCCACGACCAGGGCCGGCAGCGCATAGAGAAAATTCTGCGTCAGCTGCGGCGTAATCAGGCCCGCATAGGCCATGGCCGCCAGGGACAGGCTGTGCATGATCAGGATAAAGGGCTGGGTCACGCCGCGCGCCTGTTCGCGGGGCCAGCCGCGCAGGCCGCTCCACACCGCAGGCACGATGCCGGACAGGCCCGCCATGCCGCCCAGCACCCCGCCGATGCCGCCCGCCGCCGCGTCCAGCCCGCGCCCGCCCCGTTTGACCGTCGGCGGGTTGGAAACGATCAGCAGCCCGCCGCCGTAAAGGATCAGCAAAGCCCCGACCGCCAGTTTGAACGGCTCGGCCGGCAGGTGCTGCAACAGCCAGGTGCCGATCGGCACGCCGACCACGCCCAGCGACAAAAAAGGCAGCAGGCGCCGGAAATCCAATTGCCGGCGCAGGCGCAACAACAGGAATACGTGCAGCACGATGCCCGTCGAAATGATCAGGGGGGCGGCCTCGACCGGCGGCAGAACATGCAGCCAGATCGCCGCCGCGACCAAGGCGTCCCCGAACCCGGACGAGCCCGCGACAAAGGCTGCCATGAAAGCTCCGAAGATCACGACCATTTCGGGCGATATGGACTCCATGGGTGGATTATGCCCCCGCGTTCAACAGAAAGATCAGACCGGCGGCGACGGACAGCCCGCCGGTAATGGCGACGACGGATTTCTGCCAGTCCCGCCAGGCCAGGAATTCGATGGCGAGAATGCGCAAGCCGCCGGTCATATGGGCTGCCAAAAGGATCACCAGCCCCGTTTCCAGCAGCTTCACCAGGGGGGCCTCGGTCCAGCTGAGGAACATATCCAGGGTCGCGGCCTGTTCGACCGCCAGCGCCAGGACATAGAAATGTGCCGGCAGGAACAGCAATAGGGCCAGGCCGGAAACCCGATGCAGAACGAAGGCCCAGTAGTTGGCGTGGTTGCGGTGCGTTTTCATGGCATCACGCTCCCAATCCATAGAGGCCAATCACGGCGCGGAAACCCATCACCAGAATGAGCACGCAGACGCCCGCCATGATCCAATGGGTCGCGCGTTTTCCAAGGCCTGTGTATTCACGCAGAATGTTGCGCAGGCCCGCCGGGGCGTGCAGGGCCACGGCGACGACGAATGTGGAATAGAACAGAAGCCAGGGGACGGAGCCGCCGACCCGGGCGACGATTTCCTTGGACGTCACACCGCCCTGCACGGCGATGACGATCACCGCCAGATGCACGATCACGCAAAGCGCCAGCACCATGGCGGAGACCCGCTGGACCAGCCATTCCAGGGTTTCGGCGCGTTCCGGAGTCATTTTGCCGCTCCCCGCACCACAATGTCATTCCCGCGAATGCGGGAATCCACCTGGACCCCCGCCTGCGCGGGGGTGACAAAACGGTAATCGCCCCACAGCATCACAACTCCCCCTTCAACGCGGCCTTGGCCGTCGCCCGTTTGAGCCCCGCGATCGAGGCCGTCGGGTTCAGATGCTTGGGACAAAGCTCGAAACAGCTTTGATGGGAATGGCAGGATTGGCATCCGCCGGTTCCGGCAATGGCCTTGAGGCGTTCCTTGCGGCCGCCGTCACGGTCATCGTTGTGCAGGGTCCAGGCCCGGTTAAGGGCGGCGGGGCCAAGATAGTCGCCCAGCCAGGCCACCGTGTCGCAGGCCGAATAGCAGACCCCGCAGTTGATGCATTCGATGCCGGCGCTGGCTTCCCGGCGTTTGGGATCATCCGGCGACACGGCGGCGAAATCGTCATGGCGGGTCGCCGTGGGCACGAACTGCGCCTTGGCCTTGGTCCATTTTTCAAAGAAGTCTGTCATGTCCACGGCCAGATCGCGGATCACCGGCAGGTTCTTCAAGGGCTGGATGCGCAGGGTTCCTTCATCGGCAACCTTGTCCACATGGGTGCGGCAGGTCCAGCGCGGCTTGCCGTTCACGGTCATGGCACAGGACCCGCAGACCCCGACCCGGCAGGCGAAACGGTAGCTAAGCCCCGGGTCCAGGTTGCGCTGCACGTAGGTCACGATGTCGAGCACGGTCTGGCTGGCCATACGCGGCACCTGGAAGGTCTGGAATTCGCCTTGCTCATGCCCGCGCCAGATTTCGACGGTTAAGGTGTCCTTGCTCATCTGCGTTTCATCCCTGGCCGTGTCCTATTCGTGTTTTTCACCCAGTACGAGGCGCCGCTCGCCGGGTGGGAACCAGGCGACCTGATAACTGATCGGCTTGTCGCGGTGCCCGAAGCCTTCCATGTGATAGGCCATGCCGATGGCATTTCCGGCCGCGCCCAGGGCCTTGGCGGCGGTTTCAGGCATGGCCCCGCAGGCAACCATTTCCCGCACCCGTTCCGTCGTAACGCCGAAGCGGTCGGCCAACAGGCCGCGGATATTCACGTTTTCCAACGTCTTGGGTTTCAGTTTCAACAGGCCGGGCACGCGGGCTTCCGGCAGGTACAGTTCGCTGATCCCCGTATAGGCGTGGTCCACATCGATGCGCCGGGTAATCGCAATCAGGTCCTTGGTGCCGAGAAAATCCGACCACGGTCCCTTGCGCCGGACGGCCTCGATCGATCCGACCTGGGTATAGACCGGCAGCAAGGAGCGCCCGTCATCGGCCAAAAACCGGAAATGCCACAGATCCTGCGGCGCCATCGACGGTTCCGCCACGAAAGTGCCGTGACCGTGACGGCGGACCAGAAGCCCGCGTTCCGCAAGGTTGTTCAAGGCCCGCTGGATGGTCCCCAGGCTGGCCGGCAGCACCCGCGCCAGCTCGCTTTCCGGCGGCAATTTCTCACCGGTTTTCAGCCGCCCCTGCCTGATCGCGCGGGCGATGGCGTCGGAAAGCTGCAGGTACTTGGGCAGACGCTGAACGCCGACGGGCGGGCCATCCTCAAGCACCGATGCCAAGGCGGAAAAGACCATGGATGTGTTTCCTTCCGGGCCCGGTTGACCCGACCCTTTCAAAGAGTCCTACACCCCGGGCCCTTTGCCTTCAAGTCCTATATAGCTATATAGCTATCAGGATTGCGACCTCAGGCTTCGGACAGGACGATCAGGGCGCCGAATGCATCCGTCGACGGAACGTAAAGGCGGTTTCCCGCGCGCACGAAGGGAACCTGATTGTCTTCCCAAAGCGCTTCCGCAGCGCCCAGGTCCGCGACCTCGACCCGGAACCCGGCGAACCGGGCTTCGTCATCGACCAGCGGCGGCACCTGCGCCCCGGGATAGGTTTCCGCAAAGGCATCCGGTTCCAGAATACACAACCCCGCCCCGTTGAGCCCGGCGCAAATTCCGCCGTTGATGGGAACGATGGCCCCGAACAGGCGCTTCAACACCTGCATATGGATTTCCGGTTCTTCGGCCACCATATGGATCTCGGCGATCCGCCGGGCCCCGTTGGCATGGGTCTGGAACTGCGGCTTCCAGAACACCTCCGGCGGGTGGCAGTGATTACAGGTAAAAAACGGCGCCCTTGGCAAAGCGGGGTCGGTCAGAAAGGTCAGGCGAAAATCCAGGGCAACCTCGGTCCCATCCGGCTGCTTCGCCGTCCGCCCGAACCCGAAGGGCGCGTATAGGTCGAAACCGGCGGCCTGATACCGGGCACGGTCCGCCTCCCATCCGTCCGAGGTCAGGGCCAGCATGGACATGCCTTCGTCCGTTTCCAGAAAGTCCCGGTTATAGGCGCCGAAGGAATACGCCCCCTCTTCGGCCTCGGGAACATCATCCGGTTTGGTGACGGACAGAAGTTCAATGAAACTGCCCTGCAGTTGCGCCAGGCGGTTGCCCGTGCCGAACGGGTGCTGGGCCTGTGGCGTCAGCGTAAACCCGAGTTGTTCATAGAATGAAGCCAGCGCACCGAGATCGCGCGCGGCTAGAACGACGTGATCGACTCCCGTCATGCCGGTAGCACCTATCATTGTTTCGAATGCTCCAACTTAGGTGCGGCCGCAGGCCTCACACCACCGCAAACATGTTAGGGGACAAAATAGATCGGCGACGACCAGATGACGTGGCCGTCTTCCAGCGTGATGCGTACGTACAAGGCATTGTCGCGGTTCTTATCAAGGGGAATGCGCCGCTCGATCTTCAGCCGCGCGTGGGGGTTTTCCTCGGGCAGGCGGTAAAGGCGCACGCGCCGGCCCAGGCCGCCCGCTTCCAGGCAGATGTCTTCGCGCCCGATGTCCTGTACGGCAATGGATTTCTTGACCAGCGGCGTGTCGATCTTCAGCCAGCCCATGACCATGTCGTCCAGCCAGGCATCAAAGCCGATGAACCCGCCCGTGGTCAGCGACGACCATTCGACCCGCTGGGGCGAAACCAGATCCAGGCGCTTTTCGATGTTGTACCAATTGATCGGCTCGATCCGCGTGAAGGCGTTGCCGGAAAGCTCGGCTGAACCGTCCCAGACCGTTTCCCGGCCGCGACCCCGGTATTCGGAGCCTTCCCAGATCACGCGGATGCGGCGGCCCATGTCTTCCTTTTCCGACGGCCGCCAGGTTTCCAGCAGCCTCAGCCCATCGCGGATATCGATCCGTTCGATCGGGGCAGCGGCATGGATATCGATTCCGAAGGTCACGCTGTCGGCATCGGTTCTGAGAATGTCGCCCATCACGGCCTGGGTCACCTGCTCGTCGGGCGGGCCACCCAAGGCCGGATCGTCGTCATACCGATCGGCAGGTGCATCCAGACGGACCTGGGTCGAAAGCACCGCCCGGCAGCCCGTGGTGCAGTAATGATGACGGCGGCGCAGGGCCTTCATCAAATCGGCGCGGGTCAAATCATCGGCAAACAGACAGGTCAGCCCGCCATAGGCGCCGAACCGGGTCGCCCCCGGATGGCTGGCGCCGGGCCGCCCCTTGTGGCCGTCGGATGTTGCCAGGATGCCCGTGCGATAGCCCATTTCAAAGGCATCCTCGACCAGCCATTCGAAGGTGCCCCAGGCGGAATGGACCTCGACCGAACGTTCCTTGTCCCGGTCGTGGCCGCGCCGGATATCCGCATACCGCCCGCCCACATGGGCGAACACCATGCAGTCCTCGTCTTTGAGCTTTTCGAACAAATCTTCGACGCTGTTGGCATCAAGGTCTTGGTCGGACCGGTCTTCGACCAGCGCGTGGGATGACCGGTAGATGGGCCGACCTTCTTCGGCGAACAGGATATTGCGGTCACCGCCCAGACAGGTATTGGCCGACCATTCGTAACCGGGAATGACAATGAACCGGCTGTCCTGCGTGAACTCACGGGACAGGTTGTTCAATTCGGCCCAGAATTCGGACGTGATCTGAAAATCGTTGCCTTGGTGCACGGTGGCATCCAGGAACGCCCGGTCCCGCGCAAAGGAAAAATAGGACCGCGCATTGTTGGTGCCGATGGTTTCCTGGGACTGGCCGTGCAGGTCGGCCCAGAAGCTGACGCCTGCTCCCTTGGGCACCACTCGCAGCGGGTTGGACCGCGCCGCCACGTTGCCGTCCATGTCGATCAGTTCGACCCGCAGATCGCCTTCTTGTTCCGCGCGCAGACCGTCGATCTGCACCGATGCCTGACCCGGATAGAACGAGATTTCGTCCGGCAGGTTTTCGACCGGCCGGGTCGAGGTAACGCGAAAGGTGTCCTCGCATTTGGCGGACGGGTTGCCCCAGCGGTCCTCACCCCTGAGGCCCAGAAGAAACGTCTCGCCCACCCGCTTCAAGGTCGGCAGGACGGCCTTGTACTGAACCGGCGGGCCGGATGTAATCTCGATCGACGGTGTGTGGGGCAGTTCCACATAATCGTAGGTCGCAAAGGCATCGACCAGAATCTTGAACTGGAATTCCTGTTCTTGGAATGTCTGCATGCGCACGCCGGGGCCGCCGAACCGCCGGTCGCCCACGCGGATGACGATGCGGTCCCCTTCGGACAAAAAGCCGTGCACGACCTTGATATAAAGCGTCTTATCCCAGGGGCGGAAGTTGCGTTTGATATCGTATTCCATGTGCAGCACGGCACCGTTGGATGCCTGTGCCGTCACATAATTGGGCGCTTCGGGATCGTCCATCTGCATCCGCCCCATGTCCGAGGCAAAACGGTGGACGATCTTGAGCGAGCCGGAATCATCGATCCCGAACTTACCCGCCGTGTAGATGATGAAGAACGACTGATAGCTGCCGGCTTCGACCGGTCCCAGGGGGGCGATGGAAACGGAGCCCATTTCCTCTGGCATATAGGTTGAAAGCGGCATTTTCCCCAAAACCCCATCGTCACGGCCGCGACGCCCGGTCGGCGCGGCGAACCTGCAGCAACATTAGATTATACTGACCAAATCGCCGCCGTCAGCAGGGTAGCGGATGCCCATGCCGGCATGCCCCCGTCAATCCGTCCCGTCCGGCAGCGTGATTCCGCTGTCCCGCTGATAGACCTTGATGACCGAGGCATCGTCTTCGCGCCCCATCCCCATGTCCTGGGCTTCCTTGAAACGCTGAAACGCCGTTTGGGAAATCGGCAGATCGAAATCCAGCCGCTCGCCCTGCGCCAGCACGATACCCAGGTCCTTGATGAAGATGTCGACCGCACTTTTCGGGCTGTAATCATTGTCCAGCACGTGGGGCACCCGGTTTTCGAACATCCAGGAATTCCCCGCCGAGGCGGTAATGACCTCGAACACGGCTTTCGCGTCCAGGCCACTGCGGATGGCCAGCGCCATGGCTTCCATGGCGGTCGCGATATGCACGCCGGCCAGTAATTGGTTGACCATCTTCATGGTCGATCCGGGACCGGGCGCATCACCCAGTTCGAACACCTTTTCCGCCACTGCATCCAACAACGGGCGGGCCGCCTGAAAGGCCGCATCGCACCCCGATGCCATGACCGAAAGCTTGCCCGCCGCCGCCTTGACCGGGCCGCCGGAAATGGGCGCATCCAGGTAAAGGGCACCCTTCGCGGTGACCTGGTCCGCCAATGCTTGGGCCGTATCCGGCGGCATGGTCGCACAGCCCAGCACCACGGCCCCGGGCTTCAGCGTATCCAGCACGCCGTTGGGGCCCGTCAATACGGCTTCGACCTGCTGGGCATTGACCACCACGACCGCGACCGCATCGGCCGCTTCGGCCGCCTGGGCCGGAGTTTCCACGGCGCGGCCACCGGCATCGGCGAAGGCCCGCCGGGCATCTTCGGACAGATCGCAACCCGCCGTGTCGATGCCGGCCGCAACCAACGATTTCGCCATGCCCATGCCCATGGCGCCCAGGCCGATGACCGCCGCGCGGTATGCCGTCATGTCGTGAAGTCCTTAATTAGGTGTTGAATGTGGGGCGCCTCAAAGCTTGTCGAGCGCGCCCTTGATCCGGGAAATGGTTTCTTTAAGACCCTGCATCATGTTGTCGGCGTCTTTTTCCAACGAAGCCAATTCCTTACGGCCGACTTCGATTTGAGACATCAGCTTGGTCCGCTCGGCATTAAGTTTGTCCAACCCGGCTTGGGCATCCGCCTGTTTCTGGGCCGCATCGGACGCCGCTTCAAGCGCCGCCTTGGTTTCCGTGTAAAGACCCGACAACTTGGTTTCCAGTTCCTGGGCTTCGGCCCGGCGTTTTTCGATATCCGCTTCCGTCGCCGCCAGATCCGCCTTGGCCTTTTCAACAGCCTGGGCGATGTCCTTTGATTCCTTCAGGAACTTGTCCTGCGCCGCCTGCATGGCGGCCCGCTCTTCGGTCACCTGGTCGCGCAGGCGTTCCATGTCGTTTTGGGCCTGGGATACGTCCGAGGCATAATCGACCGCCGCAACGATGGCCAGACCAGCAACCACGAACAGCACCAAGGCCACGCGTTTCCAGGCGGCGGCCGAACCATCAAGCCCCGCCACACCGGCAAGGAAACCGGAAGACGACTTTTCGTCCTTGCCCGCGCCGGGCTGCGGTTTGGCCTCTGTTGTCTTTTTGTCCGCCGGTTTGGCTGCCGCCGGTTTTTCCGTATTTTTCTTGCCGTTTTGTTCGCTCATGGATTTCGGTCCTCGCAATGGGTTGTGAAGGCCTCTCCCGCCCAGACTGTGGGGTCCATTATAGAGCACGCATGTTGCAGGGCCAGAGGCCACACGCATCATTTAAAGATGACATCCAGGGGCAGCAAACCTCTATCCGATTGATATTGTGGGATTGTGGCAGGAAGATGGATGGCACCCGCCGGCGAAACCGCTATGATGGCCGGCCAGTCCGTTATCCCGTCCCGACCTCCGGCATACCATCATATGATCATCTCCCACATCACCCTGCGCCGCATGTCCCTTCCCCTGAAGGTGCCGTACAAACTGGCTTTCGGGCCGGTCACGACGCTGGATACGATTTTGGCAACCCTCACGGGAGACGGCGGCGAGTATGGGTTCGGCGAAGCCACGATCCTGACCGGCTACACGCCGGAAACCTTCGACGGCGCCTGGGCCAAGGCATCCGAACTGGCGGCCGCGATCAAAGGCCTTCACGCCGCTGACGTCAAGATGCGGCTCCTGGCCGATCACAAATCCGCCCCCTTTACCGTGACCGCACTGGTCACCGCCGTGGAAATGGCCGAAGGCTGCCCCTTGCTGTCCGTCACGGAAGACACGTCCGTGCCCATATTGGCGATCCTGACCGCAACCGATGAAACCGGTATCGCCGAAGAACTGGAACAGCACCGGACCGCCGGTTACGGCACGGTCAAGGTCAAGGTCGGCTTTGACTGGCAGGACGATGCCAAACGCCTGCGGTTCATCCAACAGCAGGTCGCTGCCATGCCCGCGGGCGGTGTGACGCTGCGCATCGACGGCAACCAGGGCTATTCCCTGGATGATGCCCTGGCTTTCACCAAGCAACTGACCCCGGATCATATCGAACTGTTCGAACAGCCCTGTCACATGGACGACTGGGATGCGGCCAAGGCCGTGTCCGATATTTCCGCCGTACCCATGATGTTGGACGAAAGCATTTACGGCCCGGCCGAGATCGAGCGCGCGGCGGAAAGCGGCAGTGCGCGCTTCGTGAAACTGAAACTGATGAAGGCGGGGTCGCTGGAAAACTTGGCGCAGCAGTTGGCTCGCATCCGCGAATTGGGCATGGAACCCGTGCTGGGCAACGGCGTCGCCGCCGACCCGGGCTGTTGGATGGAAGCCTGCGTCGCCCGCAGCCATATCACCAACGCGGGCGAAATGAACGGTTTCCTGAAACCGCGCCAATGCCTGTTCGCCGACCCCATCCGGATGGACCGGGGCGCCATGGCCCTACACCCCGGAGCACCCGCCCTAATCGACGATCAGGCCCTGGATGCGCTGGCCCTGGACACATATCGGGTGGCGGCCTAAGCATGCTGGAAATTCTTGGGCAGCCGCCGGTGACGCTGGCCTTCCTGGCGGTCGCGATCCTACTGGGCGGCACGGTCAAGGGCATTTCGGGGATCGGCCTGCCCATCGTCACCATGTCGATCATCTTCACCCTGGATCTGTTGCCGCCCAAGGACACCATCGCCTTCGTCGTCATGCCGATCCTGGTTACCAATCTGTGGCAGGCCGTGCGGTCAAGTGGCTGGATGATCACCGCCAAGGAACATTGGCTGCTGATCGCCGTGTTCCTGCCTTGCCTGTTCCTGGGCTCGCAGATGCTGGCCGGTATGGACACCAAGGGGGTGTTTCTTGTGCTCGGCTGCATCGTCGCCGTGTTCGCCGCGTCGAACATGTGGAAGCCGGACATGGAACCCTTGACCCCCAAGACCCGCCTTTGGGCCGGTCCCCTGGCCGGCGTCGTGGGCGGACTGCTTGGCGGCTTGTCGACCGTCTGGGGCCCGCCGATCATCATGTATCTTGTCATGCTGCGCCTGCCCAAGGACATATGGGTGCGGTCGGTCGGCCTGATCTACGTCACGGGCGCAATCCCATTGGCGGCGTTCTACTGGGCCAACGGCGTCCTGAACCCCACGAATGTCTATCTTTCGACGGCGGCCTGCCTGCCCGGCATTATCGGCGTGCTGATCGGCGAACGTATCCGCACGCGCATCAACGAAGACGCCTTCCGTCGCGCCATGCTGGTCTGTCTGTTCCTGATCGGTTTGAACTTGATCCGCCGCGCCGTGTTCTGACAGGCTGACCGCGTCACTCTTTTTGCAGACCACCTTTACGTCCGCCGACTTATTCGCCCGCTGCCAAATCGGAGGAGACGACCATGGAATTCACCGATCCAAATTTATGGCTTAGCCTGTTCACCTTGACGGCGCTGGAGATCGTCCTCGGCATCGACAATCTGGTGTTCATATCCGTCATCGCCGCGAAGTTACCCGAAGAACAGCGCGACAAGGCCCGCAAGCTGGGCTTGTCGGCGGCGCTCGGCATGCGGATCGTGTTGTTGGCATCCATCGCCTGGATCATCGGGCTGACTGCCCCGGTGTTCACCATTCCCTGGATCGACCATGTGGTGTCATGGCGTGACCTGATCCTGCTGGGCGGCGGCATTTTTCTGCTGGCCAAGGGAACCATTGAAATCCACGGCACGATCGAAGGCGAAGAAGATCACGAAACCGGCACCAAGCAGGCGGCTTTCGGCGCCGTTATCGGCCAGATCATCGTGCTTGATCTGGTGTTTTCCATCGACAGCGTCGTCACCGCCGTGGGCATGGCCGAACATCTGCCGGTGATGATCACCGCCGTGGTGATCGCCATGATCATCATGATCTGGTCGTCAGGCCCAGTGGCCCGTTTCATCCAGGACCACCCCACGACCAAAATGCTGGCCTTGGCCTTTTTGCTGTTGGTCGGCATGGCCCTAGTTGCCGACGGCATGCATTTCCATATCCCACGAGGATACCTGTATTTCGCTATCGCTTTCTCGATTTTGGTCGAAGTTTTGAACTTGGCGGCGCAACGCCGGCGCCGCCGGCTGCGGGATGCCAAGGCCGGATGATCAGGAAGCGCCCCAGGTACGCAGACGGAGGCTAGGGTATCATGCTGGGAATCTTATGGTCGATCCTGCCGATCTTCGCGCTGATCGTGCTCGGCAATCTGTTGCGGCGCGGCGGCATTCCGTCGGTCACGTTCTGGAACCTGAACGACAAGCTGGTCTATTGGGTGCTGTTCCCGTCGCTGCTGTTCTACAAAACCTCGACCACGGACCTGACGGGCAATGCCTTTGGCCCCTTGGCCCTGACCATACTTTGCGGTTTGGGCGCTGCCGTTGTCGTTTCGCTGATCCTGGGGCTGACGTTGGGTTTCAGCCGCCCGCAGGCGACCAGCATTCTGCAGGGATCGGCCCGCCATAACACCTTTATCGCGCTGGCGATTTCAGAACGCCTGTTCGGCATCGAAGGCCTGGCCGTGGCCGCCCTGACCACGGCGGTCCTGATCCCGCCGACCAACGTGCTGATCATCAGCCTGATGAACATCATGCTGCGCCAAGGGGCCGCGGGCGGTCTGTGGGCGCCCGTGGCAAAGGATTTGGTGCGCAATCCGCTGATCCTGTCCGTGTCATTGGGTGTCGGCGCCAACCTGTTGGGGGTCGGCGAAATTCCGGTCCTTCACGACACCACGGAAATGCTGGGACGGGCCGCCCTGCCCATCGTCCTGCTGGCTGTCGGCGCCAATATCCGCATCCATGAAATGCGGGCTTCCGCCGGGCCCATCGCCGTCGCCACGACGGTCAAGTTCCTGGTCTTTCCCGCCGCCGTCTGGGGCATGTGCTGGACCTTGGGCATCACCGGCGTTCCCGCCTATGTGCTGACGATTTTCGCGGTCATGCCCATGCCGCCGTCGTCTTTTACCATCGCCCGTGAAATGGGCGGCGACGCGCCCCTGGCCGCCAGCATGATCACCCTGCAAACCTTGCTGAGCCTGATCACCGTGCCCGTCAGCCTTGTGATCGCCCAGCACCTGTTTTAATCCTAGCCGGGGAGGATACGGCATGGGACCACGCGATCATTTCGCCACACGCCTTGGCTTCATTCTGGCCGCCGCCGGTTCGGCGGTGGGGCTGGGCAATATCTGGAAATTTCCCTTCATGGCCGGTCAGAACGGCGGCGGGGCGTTTCTGATCCTCTACATCGTGTTCGTGCTGACCATCGGTCTCAGCGTCATGCTGGCGGAATTCACCATCGGCCGGGCGGGACAGCGCAATCCGGTCGGCGCTTTTCGTGTGTTGAAGGGCGGGGCCTGGCCGGCAGCCGGCGGGCTTGGCGTGGTCGCGGGCTTCGTCATTCTGTCGTTCTATTCCGTGGTCGGGGGATGGACTCTGGCCTATGCGGGCAAAGCCATAGCGGGCGGCCTTGCATCCAGCGACCCGGATCAACTGGGGGCGCTATTCGGCGGGTTCATATCAGAGCCCCTGGGCGTGATCGGCTTTCATGCCCTGTTCATGGTGTTGACTGTTTTCGTCGTCGCCGGCGGCATCCGTGGCGGGATCGAACGCGCGGCCCGCATCCTGATGCCGGCCCTGGCCGTTCTGATCGTGATCCTTGCCGTCCGCTCCGTCACCCTGGAAGGGGCGGGCAAGGGCATCGCATTCTTCCTGACCCCCGATTTTTCGAAAGTCACCTGGGCGACGGTCAACGCCGCCTTGGGCCAGGCGTTTTTTTCCCTGTCCCTGGGCATGGGCACGATGATCACCTATGCCAGCTATCTGAACAAACAAGTCAACCTGCCGCGCACGGCGGCCCAGGTGACGGTGCTGGATACGGGGTTCGCCGTAATCGCGGGCTTCATGGTATTGCCGGCGGTGTTCGCCTTCGGCTTCGATCCCGCCGCCGGACCGGGCCTGACCTTCATCACCCTGCCCGCCGTGTTTGCCCAAATGCCGGCGGGGCAGGTCTTCGCCTTCATGTTCTTCGCCCTTCTGGCCATCGCGGCTTTGACCTCGGCCGTGTCGATCATGGAACCGGTGGTGTCCTATCTGATCGATGAACGGGGCCTGCCCCGGCGCTGGGCCACGATCGGCGCGGGCGCGGTGATCTGGATGCTGGGCGTGCCCTCGGCCCTGTCGCTGGGCCCGTGGAAGGACGTGACCATCGCCGGTAAGGGCATTCTGGACGCCATGGATTATCTGGCGTCGAACATCATGCTGCCCTTGGGCGGGGTGCTGATCGCCCTGTTCGTGGGGTGGAGCATCGCAGGCCGCGCGGTGGAAGAAGCCACATCCGACGGCGCGCATCCCTTCCCCTTGGCCAAGGTATGGATTTTCATCTGCCGGTTCGCGGCGCCCACGGCCGTGGCCTGGGTTATGATTTCCGGATTGTAAAAACAGAAAGCGCCGGGCGGCGGCTGGCCGGCCCGGCGCGGTTCCGTTAATTCGTGGCGCGTTACGACGTCTTGGACTGGATGTAGTTGGGCAGGCCCATTTTCTCGATCAGGCCAAGCTGCTTCTCGCACCAGTACAGGTGATCTTCTTCCGTGTCTTCAAGCAGACCGACCAGCATCTGGCGGGTGACGAAGTCCTGTTCCTTTTCACAAAGCGCGATGACCCGGACCAATTCCTTGCGCACGAACACCTCGTAGGCCAGGTCGCTTTTGATCATCGTCGGCACGTCCTTGCCGATCTTCAGCTTGGCGCGGGCCGCCACGTTGGGCGTGCCTTCAAGGAACAGCACCCGCTCGATGATCTTGGCGGCGTGCTCCAGTTCCTCTTCCATTTCGTGCTTGTTGTGCTCATAGAGTTCTTCCAGGCCCCAGTCCTGATACATCCGGGAATGCACGAAGTACTGGTCGGCGGCGGAAAGCTCGTGGGTCAGCAGACCATTGAGCGCGGTAAGAACCGTTTTCTTGCCTTTCATGGTGGGAAGCTCCCTATGTTTGCGATTGGATGTAGTTCTGGATGCCGGCGTTCTCGACCAAGTACATCTGAGACTCCAGCCAATCCAAATATTCTTCTTCGTCCTCGATGATGCCTTCGAGGAGGTCGCGCGAGACAAAGTCGCCCTTGTTCTCGCACACCACGATGGCGGCACGCAGATCAGCGATCTGCGCCTCTTCAAGCGCCATCTCGGATTTAAGAATTTCCTCGGTATTTTCACCGATCCGAAGTTTGCCCAAATCCTGGAGATTGGGCAGGCCTTCAAGGAACAGGATGCGCTCGATCAGCTTGTCGGCCTGTTTCATGTCCTTGATGGACTTTTTGTATTCATGCTCGCCGATTTCTTCCATTCCCCAGTCGTTGAACATTCGGGAATGAAGGAAAAATTGGTTGATGGCGGTCAATTCGTTCTTGAGGATCGAATTGAGGCTTTTGAGGACCTGCGCATCACCTTTCATCGTGTTGCTCCTAAGATGCGAAACGGGGGAATTTCTGACGTGAACGCACCTTCTCATAATTCCAGAAAATCGGCAAGAACATTGATTTTCCTAGATAATTTTGCAAATCATTTGCATTATCGACAAATCAAGTCGGGTATTCGGACCTGTTCCATATCATTCGTCGTGGCGGCGATTTTGCTGACACCCCCGGCTGTTGCCGACCAGAAAACCACCAATCCCCTGGGACAATGCGGCATCTGTCAGCAAGACCCCGGCCGCTGTATCGAAGCCTGTAGCCGGCTGATCGACACCAAGGCCACACCGGCTGAGATCCTATGGCAGGCGTTCAAGATCAGGGGAGATATGAAAAGCCGCATCGGTGAGCCCGAATACGCGATCGCCGACTACACCCAGGCGATCGCGCTCAACCCCGGAAATGCCGGGCTCTACAACAACCGGGGCATCGCCCATAACCGTCAGGGCCGGTTCGACGACGCAATCCGGGATTTTACCCGCGCACTCGATCTGGCCCCCGGGCTGGCGCGGCTCTACATCAACCGGGCGCTGGCCCATTTCGGCAAACGGCAATATGCCGATGCTGTTCAAGACATGGACAAGGCCATCAATCTGAACCCGGAAGACGCCCGCGCGTTCAACAACCGCGGGATCGCGCTCAGTCGATTGGGACGGTTCGACGACGCAATCCGCGATTTCGACCGGGCCGTCGCCCTGGCACCCGAATACGCCATCGCCTTCAACAACCGGGGCATCGCCCATGCGGGCAAGGGGGCCTTCGACGCCGCCATCCGGGATTACAATCGCGCCCTTATCCTTCGCCCCGGATACGCCAATGCCCTGGAAAATCGCATGAAGGCGGAACGCCGCCAAAAACAGCTTGCCGATGATGTGCCTGCGTCAGCCCCCATGTCAGAAACCAAAATCACGGCAGAAAAACCCGTTGCCGTATCGGAAACACCCCCCGCAAGGGCCGAAATAAACACGCCGGCCCACCCCGTACCGGACACCCCGCCCGCCGAGGCAAGCGAGCCCAAACCCGAAACGGCCGCCGCCGCGGGTCCAACGGACGCCAGCGAGCCGCAACCGGACCTGGCGCAAACCCCACCCCCCACCGTGGCCCCGGATGCGCCGCCGCCCACGGCTGTCGCCTCTCCCCGGGATGCCGTCACGGAAACGCCGGCTCGGCAGACCGCCCTGCCTCCGGCCGCCCGTACTGCTCCTTCGCCAAGGTTATCGGTTCAGCAGGCGCCGGTTCAGTCGGCCCCCGCGGGCCCGTCTACCCTGGAACGGTTTCTTGATCTGGAACAGCGCCTGCGCAGGGCATCGCCCGAAACCATCCTGCGCTATCAGGTGCATTTGCGTGAACAGGGTCATTTTTCCGGTGCCGCTGACGGCAAATTCTCGCGCGGCCTGCTGAAAGCCGTCGCCGCCTGCATGGAAGCGGGCTGCCCCCTGCCCTGATCGCGGCTTACGGGGCCAGGCGTATCGCTTAATAGGGGCCGGGTTCGATGGGGCTGCCGTCCCGGAACCGTTCGGCACGGAATCGCGTCACGTCATGGCCCGGATCGCGCCCCAGGACCATATCCGCCATGACACGGCCGATGGCCGGACCGATGCCGAAGCCATGGCCGCTTAAACCGGTACATATATAAAGGCCGGCAAGGGCCGGATCCTGGCCCAGGGTCGGCACGGCATCCGGCGTGACGTCGATCATCCCGGCCCAGGCTTCGGCCAGTTTGGTATCGGCCAGCACCGGGTACCGTTCGGTCAGCCGTTGTTGCAACCGCTGGACTTCATCCGGTTGCGGTTCAGGGTTAAGCACCCGTTTTCTTTCGAACGGGCTGATGTCATTGGCGGACCAACGCCGGGGCATGCCCCAGGCACCGGGATAGCCTTCGGGTGCCCCCAGGCGCAGCCGTATATCGCGCTTGGTTGTCTTCAGTATCTTGAAAAACTTGGTGAAATAACGGAACGATTTGGGCGACAAATAGTGTTCCGCCATGGTCCCGGTGGCGAGCGTATACCCGCCGTCCGCCCGGCGCCGCATGCTTAGCCCCCGGTCCCGGATATTGGGAACCTCGGGCTGGTCCTGGAAAATGCGGGGTGCGGCCTCGGTCCGGGCCACGGTGCAACGCACGGCCAGTTGCGGCAGGTCGAGCCCTTCGTTGGACGCGAAATGGGTCGACCAGGCGCCCGCCGCCAATACGGCGGCATGGCAGGAAACCCGCCCCTTTTCCGTAACCACGCCGGTCACCCGCCCGTTCGAAACGTCCAGGGTCCTGACCGCGCATTCCTCGGCCACCGCCACGCCCAGGCGCTGTGCCGCCCGCGCCAGAGCGGGGATCGCGACGAACGGCTCGCCCCGGCCGTCACTGGGTGTGACCATGCCGCCGAACCGGTCGCCGGCCACGTCGGGATACATCCGTTTGATGTCTTCGCGCGAAAGCAAGCGGGTATCGAGCTGATGCTGCTTGGCCATGTCGTACCATTGTTCGTACTTGGCCATTTCGTCCCGGTCCGCCGCCAGATACAGACAGCCGCCCTGGGTGAAGGTCAGATCGTCATCGCCGGTTTCCGCCGCCAACCCCCGCCAGATGCGGTTGGATTCGATCATGATCGGCAGTTCGGCATGGTCCCGGCCCTGTTGGCGGATCCAACCCCAGTTGCGCGACGACTGTTCGCCCGCGACCCGGCCCTTTTCACACAATAGAACCTTCTGTCCCCGCTGGGCCAGGAAATAGGCCGTTGCCGTACCGGCCACGCCCGCGCCGATGACAACGACATCGACGGCATCGGGCAGGGGATCGGAAAAACGCACCGGCGTGTTCAAATCGGTAATTGGCGGCATGATCAGTCCTCCCGCAAAGCGGGAAGATATTGGCACGGAACCAGCCGACCGCATATATCCCGAAATGCATCTTGTGCCGCGGCCCCTGGTTGGGCTTTCTTAAGGGCCCAATGACGACAACCAAGTAAAGCCCCCTCCATGGATACCTACGACTACATCATCATCGGCGCCGGATCGGCAGGATGCGTTCTGGCCAACCGGCTTTCCGAAAACGGCAAGCATCGGGTTTGCGTGATCGAGGCCGGCCCGCCGGACTGGCATCCGTTCATTCACATCCCCGCCGGGTTCATGAAGCTTCTGGACCACAAGACGCTGAACTGGCGATATCAGACCGAACCCAGCGAATGGACCGGGGGGCGGGCCATCCCCGTGCCGCGCGGCAAGACCCTGGGCGGATCCAGTTCCATCAACGGCAATATCTACACCCGCGGCAATGCCGAGGATTACAACCACTGGGCCCAGTTGGGAAACCGGGGCTGGGGATTCGCCGACGTGCTGCCGTACTTCAAACGGTCGGAAAAACGCATCGGCGAAGCCGATGACCGTTATCGGGGGCGGGACGGTTCCCTGATCGTGACCGATACGGACTGGACCCACCAGCTGTGCGAAGCCTTCATCCAGGGCGCGGAAAGCTGCGGCATCCCGCGCACCAAGGATTACAACGGCCCCAGGCAGGAAGGCGTGACCTATACCCAGCGCACGATCCACAACCGCCGCCGGGTCAGCGCCGCCCGGGCTTTCCTGCGCCCGGCCATGAAGCGGGGCAACCTGAACGTCATCACCAATGCCCATGTCACCCGGCTTGTCCTGGACGGCACGCGCGTGACCGGCGTGCGGTTTACCAAGGGCGGACGCGGCGGCGCGGAAACGGAGATCGCGGCCGGAAAGGAAATCATCCTGTCGGGCGGCGTCATCAATTCGCCACAGATTCTGCAAATCTCCGGCATCGGCGATCCCGCTCATCTGCAGGAACTGGGCGTCGCCGTTCAGCATGCCCTGCCCGCCGTGGGTCAAAATCTGCGCGACCATTACGCCCCGCGGTTCACGGCCCGGGTCAAGAATTCGGACACCATCAATGAACGCGCGCAGGGTCTGGGCCTGGTGCCCGAGGTTGCCAAATGGCTGATGGGCAAGCCCAGCGTGCTGGGCCTGCCGGCGACCGCCGTCTACGCCTTCTGGCGGTCGGAACCCGATATCGCCAATTCGGACCTGCAATTAACCTTCACCCCGGCAAGCTACATCAGCGGCCGGCAGGCCGTGCTCGACAAATTTCCAGGCATGTCCATCGCATCCTGGCAGCAGCGCCCGGAAAGCACCGGTTATGTCAAAGCCCGCACCGCCGACCCATTCGACAAGCCGGTGATCCAGCCCAATTATCTGGAACACGAAACGGATCGCCGCGTCGTCTTGGCGGGCATGAAGCTGGCACGGCGGATTCTCCGGTCCGAGCCCATGAGCCGGTTTTTCGACGGCGAGGATTTCCCCGGCGAACATGTTCAATCCGATGAGGACTTGATGGAAGCCGCCAAGAAACGCGGCACCACAACCTTCCATCCCATGGGCACCTGCCGCATGGGGCCCGCATCGGACAGCAACACCGTGGTCGATGACGAACTGCGTGTGCGGGGTCTTCAGGGCCTGCGCGTGGTCGATGCCTCGATCATGCCGGTCATGCCCTCGGCCAATCTGAACGCCGCGACCATCATGGTGGCGGAAAAGGCGTCGGACATGATTTTGGGCAATCCGGCGCCCGCACCGGAAATATTCAAGGACTAACCAGCCGGCCCGCCCGGGCTATCCAGCCGATCCCGCAGCCAGGTCCGGGCCTGCATAAGCGTCGAAAACGATTTGATTTCGTGACCGGCTGGGCGGGGGCCGCCGGCGATAAACGTCTCGAACACGGTCTGCATTTTCCCACTGGGTGAAATCAGCGCCGTGTATTTCGGATATTCGGACTCACCAAAAATTTCCCGCGACCGGACGGCATGCGTTTCGCCGATCGTGGTCGTGATCGCGAATAGGCTGTCGCTGTCGATCCTGGTGAAATCGAAGAAATGGTAGAGATGGCGCATTCTGTCCGGATGCGCGGCCATCGCTTCGGCCACTTCCTGGAATTCATAGGGAACGGAAAACCCCGTGAAGGACACAAGAAGCCCGGCTTCTTCCTCGACGATTGTGTAGGGCATATGCAATCACCTGCCAATCGCGGCATTTAAATGCCGCGAGGTGGAAGACCTGGTTGAATATTAGAATTTATGCACTTAATACGATCGGCAGGCAGCGTTCAACGGAAATCAAAGCCCCGCTTCTTCAAGGCATCCCGCAAATGGTCGCGCGGGCGCTGGGCGTACTTCTTGTCCACATCGGCGGACCAGGATTCATCCGCCGTCGGCTTGCCTACGGATTCATAGTGGGTCTTCAATTCGGCGTTATAGGTATCGACCACCGCCAGGGCCTTTTCCGCATCATAACGTTCGTAATGAATGATGCCGTCGGCCGGCATGCGCGGCTTTTGCTTAGGCGCTTCCGCCGGATAGCCCAGGCACATGCCGAACACGACATAGGCGCGGTACGGCAGGCCTAAAATCTCACCCACCGCTTCCGGGTCGTTGCGCATGGCGCCGATCATCACGCCCTGAATGCCCAGGCTGTCCGCCGCCACATAGGCCGACATGCCGACCAGCGAGGCATCGATGGAAGCCATCAGGCCCATTTCCAGATTGTTGTCGTCCAGAGAGTTTCCGTTGCGCTGAAACGCAGCCTCGATCCGCGTCAGATCGGCGACGAAGGCAAGATAGACAGGGCAGGTCACGATATGCTTCTGCCCGCCCGCAATGGCCGCAAGCTTTTCCTTGGTCGCGGGGTCGCGCACGACGACCACGGAATAGGCCTGCAGGTTGGCCGACGTCGGCGCGCGGCGGGCCGCTTCCAGGATGGCCGTGACCTGTTCGTCCGTCACGTCCTTGTCGGCAAAATTGCGAATGGACCGGCGCTCACCCAGCACGCGGATGGTTTCGCTGTCGGTCAAATGGGGGGTATCGACGCCGGAACTGTCTGGCGGGGTCATCTGTGCTCTCCAATATTCAGGGCCATTTCAGGCCGGTATTCTGATCAATATCAAGGTTTACGCTACCATAGCGTCAGGGACACCTTCAGGTCACCCCCTTGCGAAAGGGCTGGCCGAAGTCCCACGCGTGACCCTATGATTGATGCACGAATTTGATTTCGACTTTGGGAATCGGCGACGTGCAAGATTTAGATGACCTGCAAGAAGTTCTTGATCTGATTGCCAAAACCGTCACCAGCGAGGCGTTTTTCCTGCAGCTTCTGGTGATCGCGCTGACGATCATCGTCGCCTGGTTCATCTCCGCGAAACTCAGGCGCCGCCTGGATGCGGCCGCACAGGCGGAAGACGACGGCACGCGGCGTATCCGCCGGCGCGTCGGCGCCGCCCTTTACCCCGTGCGCGATCTTCTGTTCCCCGCCATCGGGGCATTGCTGATGGGGGTCGCCGTCGCCATTGCCGGCGGGTTCTTCCATCACGCCTGGTTGGTCAAACTGATTCAGGGGTTTTACGCCTTCACCCTGGTTCTGCTGATCACCACGCGGTTCGTGCAAAGCAGCTATGTCAGGTATTTTCTGATCTTCATCATCATGCCGATCATCGTTTTGTACGCGTTCAGCGTGCTGGACGATTTGATCGCCGTGTTCGACGAAGTCGTTCTTGAACTGGGCAGCATCAAGTTCTCTCTTTACGCGCTGATCCGAACCCTGATTTTCGGCGTGATGATCTTCTGGATCGGCCGGCTGTCCAGCAGCAAGGGACAGGATTTAATCCGTACCCGTGCGTCCCTTGATGACACCACCCGGGAATTGGCGCTCAAATCCTTCCAGGTTGCCTTGGTCGTGGTTTTCAGCCTGCTGTTCCTGCAGGTCGCAGGCATCGATCTGACGGCCCTGGTCGTGTTCGGCGGTGCCATAGGCGTGGGCCTTGGCTTTGGGCTGCAGCAGATCGCATCCAATTTCATTTCAGGCGTGATCATATTGCTCGACCGGTCCATCACGATCGGCGATTACATCGAATTGGAAGACGGCCGCGCCGGCAAAATCCGCGAACTCGGCATGCGCTCGGCGATCCTGGAGACCTATGACGGCAAGGACATCATGGTGCCGAACGAAAAGTTCATCACCACCGCTTTCGTCAACTGGACCCACAACAACCAAAAACAGCGCTATCCCATCAATTTCGAAGTCGCCTACGGCACCGATTTGGAAAAGCTGTTCGACATCCTGCGTGAAACCGTGGCCTCCCATCCCCGGGTTCTGAGCGGCGAAGACGTGCCCATCGAAGAGCGGCCCGACGCCGAAATCTCCAAGTTCGCCGACAGCGGCATCGAGATTTTGGTGGAATTCTGGATGGAGGGCATCGACGACGGAAAGAACCGCGTGGGCGCCGACCTGTTGTTCATGATCTGGAAGGCGCTGGAAGAGAACGATATCGAAATCCCGTTCCCGCAGCGGGTCGTCACCATCAAGGACGGCAAGGAAAACGGCAAAAAATAGAGCCGGACGTTTCCGCCCGGCCCCTGATTTCTTTTAGTCCCCTAGCCCATTCTTTCCTTAAGCACCGGCCCCACATCCATGGGTGTGTCCAGGATCGCCACGCCCGCGGCCGATAACGCATCGGCCTTGGATTGGTACGTTCCCTTGTTGCCCATGACAATGGCACCCGCATGGCCCATCTTTTTGCCCGGGGGTGCGGCACCGCCGGCGATAAAGGCGGCCATGGGCTTGTTCATCTTGGCCGCGTACTCGGCCGCGTGTTCTTCCATGGCGCCGCCGATTTCCCCGACCATCACCACGGCGTCCGTTTTCTCGAACGCATCCAGGGCTTCCAGAGCATCACGCGTGGTGGTGCCGATGATCGGATCGCCCCCGATGCCGATGAAGGCGGAAATACCGAACCCGGCCTGCACCACGTTCAGGCACATCAAGGTGCCGAGCGAGCCCGACCGCGAGATGATGCCCACATTGCCGGGCCGGAAGATCTTTTCGTTGAAGGCCGGCATGAAGCCCGTGAAGCATTCGCCCGGCGTCACGCCGCCGGCCGTGTTGGGGCCGATGATCTGTGTGCCCCGTTCCTTGGCCGCCGCCATCATGTACATGACGTCCTGCACGGGAATATGTTCGGTCAGGCAGACCACCGCCTTGGCCCCGGCTTCGATGGCATCCAAGGCGGCTGCCTTGGCGCCCATGGGTGGGATGAACAGGATGGAGACGTCAAAGCCGTCTTCGAGGCCGTTCATGGCATCCACGGCAGAGCCGAACACCGGCACGCCGATATGTTCGGTCCCGGCCTTTTTCGGGTTCACGCCCCCGACGATCCGGGTGCCGTATTCCATCATCCGTTCGGACCAGAAGGTTCCCTGCTTGCCGGTGATGCCTTGGACGATGACCCGATGTGTTCCGCGAATGATCATTGTCCGGCCTCCTTCGCGGCGTCCACGGCGGCCTTGCAGGCCGCAGACATATCAGGCAGGGGATCAACCCCGATTCGGTCCTTCAGCATCTGGACAGCTTCCACATCGCCCGTGCCGTGCACGGACCAGAAGGTCGGCAGGGTCGGTTTCAGTTCTTCCCAGGCCTTGAGAATGCCGTCGGTCATCACGTCCGTGCGCGCGAAGGCGCCGCAGAAATTGATGACCAGGGATTTGACCTTGGGGTTGTCGAGCACCAGGGATAGGGCTTCCGTGCCCTTGGTGTAGCTCTCGCCGCCGATTTCCAGGAAATTGGCGGGATTGCCGCCGTGATGGCGGACGACGTCCATGGTCGTCATGGTCAGGCCCGCACCGTTGGCGATCACGCCGACGTCGCCTTCCAGTTCGATGTACTTAAGGTCCAGTTCCTTGCCCTTGGCTTCCAGGCCGGTCAGCTTGTCGGGCGTGCCGGACTTGGCCGTTTCCTCGTGGCGCGGGATGGCGCTGTCGTCCATGGTGTATTTGCAATCCAACGCGATGAGCCCACCCGCTTCGGTGACGGCCAGGGGGTTGATCTCCATCAATTCCGCATCGTTGGCCGTATAGGCGTCGTAGAGCTTCATCAGCACGTCCGCGACCTGATCCTCCAGCCCGTCCAGGCCGGTACCGTCCAGCATGGCACGCACATGGGGAAGTTCCGGGCCGAACCGGATGTCGACGGCCAAGGACTGCATGGCATTGGGATCCTGCTCGGCGGCCTCTTCCACGTCCATGCCGCCCAGGGTCGAAAACAGAATCTTCGGGCCCTTGGTTTCCGGATCGTTGATCACGGCGGCGTAGAATTCTCGGGTGAAGGCAGTCGCCTGTTCGACCAGAACCTTTTCCACCACATGCTCGCCGATGGTCATGCCCAGAATGGCCTGAGCTGCCGCCTTGGCCGCATCGGCATCGTCGGCGATCTTGATGCCGCCGGCCTTGCCGCGCTTGCCCGTGGGCACTTGGGCTTTGACGGCCACCTTGCCAAGTGGTCCGGCGATGTCCGCCGCCTGGTCCGCCGTGGTCGCGACCCCGCCGTTGGGCACGGGGATTCCCGCCGCTTTCAGAAGCGGTTTACCTGCGTGTTCCTCGAAATTCATTTGCCGACCTTTGCCCAATAGGCGCCGAAGAGTTCCTCTTCCGACGGCTTGTCTTCGGGAATTTCCCGAACCAGATGGGTGATGTTGATGAAGTGCTTGTAGTTCAGATTTTCGGAAATCGAATTCCCGGCCCAGGTGCCGCAGCCCATGGTCAGGGTGAATTCCAGCCCGTTGGTGAAGCTGCCGCCATTACCAAACGTGTGAGCTTGGTTGACCAGCACACGGACGACCTTCAGGTCTTCGGCCAGTTCATCCGCATGGGCCTGGGTCTTGGTATGGATGCCGACGCTGTGGCCCATGCCGACGAAATCAAGAATCTTCTGCACCTGATCCTTGGCCGCCTGGAAATCGGGCACACGATAGACCGTAAGAACCAGCGACAGTTTCTCGTCCGAAAACGGGTGTTCCTTGCCGACGTTTTCCGCCGGTTCCTCGACGATGAAGAAATCGGATTTTTCGGCCTCGGCAGGCAAGCCTGCTTCCTTGGCGAAGATGTCCGGGTCCTTGGCGATGACGCGGCGGTTCAAATGCCCATCCTGCCACAGGGTATTGCGGACCTTTTCCTTTTCGTCCGCCGAACACACATAGGCCCCGACGGATTTCAGCGCCGCGATGGCTTCGTCGTAAACGCTGTCGAGAATGACGACGGAATTTTCCGACGAGCATGAGGTCGAGTTGTCGAAAATCTTCGACATGCGGATCTTTTCCGCGGCGTCCTTGAAGTCGGCCGTCTCGTCAATGATGACCGGAACGTTGCCGGCCCCCACGCCGATGCAGGGCGTGCCCGACGAATAACCGCGCTTTACGTTGTTCTGTGATCCGGTAATGACCACCAGGTCCACGGCTTCCATCAGGGATTGGGTCAGCTCCTTGTTGACCGGTGCCGGCAGGACCTGCACCAGATCTTCGGGTGCGCCGATCTTTTTCAGCTCGGCCCGCATGTAATCGACCGTCATGGTCGTGGTCTTCATGCCCGCCGGAGATGGTGCCACGATCACCGCGTTCTTACCCTTGATGGCGAACATGGCCTTGTTGACAGGCGTCGCCGCCGGGTTGGTCGACGGGCTGACGGCGCCCACGACGCCCACTGGCTTGGCGTATTTAACCAGGCCCTTGGCCTTGTCTTCCGCGATCACGCCCACGGTCTTGACCCGCATCAAATCGCGCAGACAGCCAAAGGTCTTGCGCTGGTTCTTGATGATCTTGGATTTGACGTTGCCCAGGCCCGTGTCCTCGACGGCGATTTTCGCCAGTTCCTCGGCACGGCCCGGCTCGTAGATCGACCAGGCAAGGGCCGTCACGGCCTCGTCCACCTGGGCCTGATCGGCATCCGCGAACGCAGCCATGGCGGCGCGGGCACGGTCCATCAGGCCGGCGATAACGGTTTGAGGGTCGGCGGCGGAGGCCGCCGGTTGCGGCATAGACATCTTGGTATCCTCCCAAGGATTGGCTTTGGTATGAGGTCGCTGTGTTAAACGGGCTTGGTGCCCTTGATCTGGGTGCGGTGCATGATGCGGCGCGCCGAAGCATCGAACGGATCGCGGCGATGCATGGCGCAGCGGTTGTCCCACATCACCACATCGCCGACGCGCCATTCATGGTGCCAGTAGTATTTTTCCTGCGCCGTATGGGCCCAAAGGGCATCCAGCAATTCTTCGGACTCGGCCAACGGCAGACCGACCACATAAGCGTTGCGGCGACGGCCCAGATACAGCGCCTTGCGCCCGGTCACCGGGTGGGTGCGGATGATGGGATGGACCGCGCCCGGACAGGTCGTCACGTCCGTGACCTCGGCTGCGCCTTCACGCAGGTAGCCCGCCGAATTGGTCGAATTGTCGTGTTTGATCTGGCGGCCCTTGATCCGCACACGAAGCTCCGGCGGCAGGTCCAACAGAGCTTTATACATATTCAGAAAGCCCGTGTTTCCACCCGTTTCCGGGACCTCAATACCCCAAAGGAGGCTGGCCGTGGGGGGTTCCTCGATATAATTCATGTCCGTGTGCCAGACCGATTCCCCGGCACCGAGCGAACCCAGCGCCACGCCGTTTTCCACCACGTTGGAGATCACCAAGATTTCAGGATAACCTTCGACGAAGCGCTTGCCGTTCTCATTGGGCGGCGCCTGATCCAAGGTGCCGACGCGTTTGGAAAACGCCACCAGGGCATCGTCCGTCATATGCGCCTGATCGCGGAACAACAGCACGCAATGGTCCATCCAGGCGGCATGAATTTGGTCGAACAAGGCATCGTCCACGGCCGACAGATCGACATCCAGAATTTCGGCGCCGATGGCATCCGACACCGGACGAACCCGCAGGCCCGATGCATTGCCAGGGGCGGCGTGGGTGATTTCAACTGACGGCATTGTCATTTCCTCCGTTTCTGATTTCTGTCAGCACCTCGGACAATTCACCCGCGGCCCGCTGAAACAGCGGCACGCGCGCGATCGCGTCCTCGATGGACATGCGGGCCACGGGCCCATGAACCGCGAGTCCGGCAATAACCTTGCCGCCCGCGTCCGTCACCGGTACCGCCAGCCCCATGAGGCCGGTGACGCTTTCCTGATTGTTGACCGCATAACCTTGTTTGCGGATGTCCTTGAATTGTTGTTCCAACCGATCCGGTGCCGTCACCGTTGCATCGGTAAAAGCCTTCAAAGCGCCCCTCCCGGTGATACGGCGCCGGTTCCTGGCCGGCAAATGCGCCAGCAACAATTTGCCGATCGCCGATGCATGCGGTGCCAGACGGCTGCCCGGCCCATACTGCAGACGCAAGGGCCAGTCGCATTCCACCCGGTCCACATAGACGACTTCCCCCCGGTCGAGCACACCCAGATTGCAGGTCTCGCCGATGGCTTCGACCAGATCACGCAGAATGGCGCGCACCGGGCTTAAGGAAATACCCGATGCCACCGCGTTAAGGCCCAGGTCGATCAGTTTCGAGCCGACGGTGAAGCCTTCGCGCCCCGGCAGACGCCGGATCAACGCCAAATCTTCCATCTGGCCGAGAATGCGGTGCACGGTCTGGCGCGGCAGATTCAACCGATCCGCCAGTTCCGACAGGCCCAGGGGGCCTTCGGCGCGCGACAATAGATCCAGAACCGCCACGGATTTCTCCAGGGCCGAACCCGTTTGGGTCACGCGGGGGGTATCGGTATCGAATGGCATGACAGTACGGTAGCGAAGTTTTTCGCGCATGAAAAGACGATAAATGATATGTTTTGTCCTGATTTTTAATAATATGAATTAAATAAACATCCTTCGTCCGCCAATGATTGACAGAATCCCCGGAATCGTTCATCGCATCCCTATGATTGGGAACCCCCGGATGATCCGCCTTTCACTGATTTTCCTGACCGTTTTGGCGATCCTCAGCCCTTCCGCCCAGGCCCAGCGCCCGGCACCGGGCTGCAAGGCGCCGACGGCTGTCTGTCAAGCGTCGGCCCGTGTCTTTCCGGTCTCATCCTTCGACCCGGTCGGCAGTGCCGTGATGATCGAACCGGGCCTGCTGGTCACCAACCGCCATGTGATCGCCGACAATCCACGGGCCCAGGTTTTCATGGCCGACGGCAGCCAGCGTGTCGCCGACGTCATCCCTACCTCCTACAAGGGCGACCTTATTCTATTGCGGTTGGAAGGTTTGGTTGTCTCGCAGCCGCTTGAAATGGGTACCGCCGCGGTCGACCAACAGGTTTATACCGTCGGTGCGGATGTCGGCCGGGGGGCCATTCGCGCCTATCTGCCGGGCCGTGTTGTCGCCATCCCACCCGAAGGAAAACCCCTTGCCCGCGTCCATCATTCCGCGCGCAGCCAGCCCGGAAATTCCGGCGGCGCCCTGTTTGACCGGGAGGGCGCCCTGATCGCGATCATCACGTCCGGCGGCGAAGGCCGCAATGAAGCCATTCCCGTGTCAGAGATTGCGGCCCTTAAGGCCCAATCCGGCCCTGATCAGGCCTTGATCAGCGCACGTATCGGTCTTGCCTACCGGAAATGTTCGGAAGCGCTCGACGCGGTCCAGGGATCGGGCCAGCGCATGGCCCCCAGCAACGCGGAATTTCTCTACAGCCAATGTCAGGCGACGGGCAATCGCCAGCTTTACGACGATGCAGGCCGCATGCTCGGCCGTCAGCAGTTCATCGACGAGGCATTGGAACTTTTCACCAAATCACTGGACCAAGACCCCAATGGCCTGAACACACGGCTGTCCCTTGCCATATCACTGCATGTCGCGCAGCGGTATGAAGACGAGATTCCCCATCTGAAACATCTGATGAACGTCCTGCCGACCGATGCCCAGGTTTTGCGATTGGCCATCCAAGCCGGGAAATGGGGGGGCGACGACGTGTTGGCGCAAAAGGCGTTCGGCCTTCTGGTTGAACATCACCCGCAATTGAAGGCTGTTGCCGAACGGTTCATGCAGCAGCCCCCGCCGCCCCGTCGCGGCGGCGCGCCCAAGTAATCCGTTCAAGCAGCCCCGACAGTCGGCTAATCCAAACAGCCGGCGAAGACCTAACCTTCGAAATCGTCGGTCGGATCGGGAATCCAGCCATGGCGCAACGGTGGGCCCTGGCCGAACGGTTTGCGCGCCCGCTTCAGGATCGCCGCTTTCAGTTCCGGGCCGCGCCAATCCGGATGCTTGTCCAAAAACCGCGCCGCCAGCGCCGTCACCCGCGGCACGGCAAAGGAAGACCCGGACGCCTTGCCTGCCGCCCCCCGATGATCCGTGACCGCCAAGTGCTCGCCCGGCACCATCACATCCACATGCGCCGCCCCCCAGTTCGACCCCCGGGCCAGGCGGCCCGAGGCATCGGACGATGTCACCACCAGAATGTTGTCCATGTCCAGCGCCGCCGGATAAACAGGGGTCTTGTCCAGATCACGGCCGTCGTTTCCGGCCGAAACGATGAACAGCATATGCGGGCGGGTCTGCGCTGCCTCGACGAACGCCCGCCAATCGTCCCGGCTGTTGGAACCCATGGCCATGTTGACGATCACCGCCCCACCGGCGTCGGCCTGGGCGATCAAATTCTTGAACCGCGACATGTCGGGGCGCGGATAACGGTAAGGTAGGATAACGGCCCCAGGCGCCTCACGCAGGATGATCGAGGTGACCGCCGTGCCGTGGTGCAAGGGAAAGAACGGCGAGCGCGCGCTGTCCACATCGAACGGCCGCGCGTCCATATCCCAAAAATCGTATCCGATCAGGTTTCCTTCTGGATCCCGGGCCAAGCGCCCCTGAAACATCGGCAGGGTATAGTTGACGCCCGTATCGACGACCGCCACGCGCACCGCACCGGGCGGCACCGGCACACCATCCGGCACGGGCGGGTTCAACTGTTCGCTTGACGTAACCTGGGACAGATCGTCCGATAGAATCTGCAGGGTTTCGGCTCCACCGTCGGCACCGTATATCAGGCGCCGGCCCTCCGTCGGCCGACAATCGCCCCCGGCATTGACCGCGAATTCGGGCCGCAGTCCTGCCGCCCCGCCGGCACCCGGCGACTTCCCATGCCATTCCAGGCTGAAACGGCGCAACCGTCCGCCCGGCATCACCCGGCTGACGACCCATTCACCGCCCGCAACCAATATGCGATGGCGCGATCGAAACGGCGTTCCCGCCGGACCGTCCAGGCGGACTTCCAACAACCGGCCATCAGGGAATATTGTGCGCAGCCCCTGAATATCGGCCGGATCCAACTTGCACAGCGCAGCCAAAACCGTCAGGGGAACCGACCCGGCACGCGCAACCGCGGGATGCGCGGCGAGACACGCCGCCGCAGCCACAATCCCCATCACGGCAAGCATCAACCACAATTGTTTTTTCATGTTAGTCATTTCTTATGCTTAACAAACTCACTCTTATGAGGAGAACGGACCAACGACCAACAAATCATGGGCACAAGATCGATATTCTATACAAATCGACAGTGTTGAATGCCATACTTGGCGCCAACTTGCCTAAACTCCAGAAGTTGCGCGCGTTTTGTGTCTTCCAATCAAGGGGGAATGAGGTTTTGAAACGGGTCAGGAGCCGCTGCGTTGGCCGCTGCTAGAGTCGTATACACGACAACGTTCGTGCTGTATTGCCGCGTGCCCCAAGGTGATTGGGTCCGCGAAGGCGAGTGGCCGGAAACGGACGAGTTCGAAGCCTTATCTGCTGCACATAGCGCCGACGACCAGGCGAAATGGCAGGCCGTGCGCCTGATGAACGTACGCACCTATCCGGATGGCCGTGCGCCCCAAGAAACAATTGCCTGGATGACCGGCATTCCGCGCGCCGGGAAAATTCAATCGCGCGGCGGCGGAAACGGCGGCGGCGGAAACGGTGACAGCGATGCAGGCGATTCCGGTGGCAGGGCAGGCCCTCAGCCTATTGCCGGCCACGACGAGCAGGACAAAAAGAAGCGCAAGAAAAAACGCAAAGGCGGGCCCGAAGGAGCAAGTGCGTCCTATAAGAAAATCGCCAAACAGCATCTGGAAGCGACAGGTGCGATCGGAGGATCGCAATCCGTCAAAAAGGCCGCCGAAGAAGCGGCCCTGCGCGAAGCCGAAGCCACCGAGTCCGCCAAATCCCCTTTGATCGCAGTCATCACCCGCCTGATCACCGTCTTTATCATTTCCGCCCTCGTCGCCTTTGCAGCCAAAATCCCGCTTGTCATCTTCGCCCGCAAATTGGCCGAAAGCGGCATGGATTTCCCAGGGTTTATGATCGCGGGATATGTTCTTTCGTTCGTCGTCGCGGCCCTGATCCTTGCTAAGATTTTGCTCAAGGAAGGGGATATCGAAATCCTCATGAAGTATTTTCAGGATGCGCGCGCGCAAGGGGATGACGACGACTTCGATGAATTTGACCAATATGATTCCGGCCTGGGTGATTGGCGGGCAGATTCTCCCGGCGCGGACCCGATGGATGAGTTGGAAACCGAGGCCGAAGCCCAGTCCGGCAGTCCGTCTGCGTCCGATGCCGCGGCGACAACAAGTTCAGGCCTGGCCTATCCGCCCGACCAGGTGCCGGCAGAACCCCGTAAACACATGCTCAAATTCCTGGAACTGGCTCTGGGGGCGATCCGCACGCAATTGGCGAAGCTCGATAAATTGGGCAAATTCGGCCTTAATCTTTATCTCGCCGGTGCGGGCGATCAACTGGCTAAACACAGCGGCCTGGAGGGCACGCACCGCAACGGCATGATCACCGAAGCCATCGTCGCCATCGGCACCAAGAAAGCCATGGCCGGCCCGTTTTGCGACAAGTTCGAAGAGTACGAACGGGATTCAAAAAGCAAAGCCATGATCGAAGCCGGTCGCTCCGCCATGCAGCGCTTCATCGACGGGGACGAAAAGGCGTTCGGTGATCTGCCTGCGATCCTGGACGGGTTTACATCCAACAAGGCCGCCAAGGCATCGGCCCAAGGTGTGGTCATCGTGATGTTCACGGACTTGGTCGGCTCGACCAAAATGACCCAGGAACTGGGGGACATGGGCGCACAACAGGTGGTGCGCACCCATAACGCCATCGTCCGCAATGCGCTGGCGGCCTATCATGGCCGCGAAGTCAAACATACGGGCGACGGGATCATGGCCGTTTTCTCTAATGCGGCCAATGCCGTCGCCTCGACCATGGTGATGCAGCAGGAATTGGCCAAGCACAACGGCGTCCAGAGCAACCTGCCGGTCAAGGTCCGGATCGGATTGAACGCCGGTGCCGCCGTGGAAGAAGAAGACGATTTCTTCGGAACGACCGTGCAGCTATCCGCGCGGGTCTGCGACAAGGCGGATGCGGAACAGATTTTCGTTACCCAGTCGGTGCGCGATCTGGTGACCGGTCATTCGATCCAGTTCCGCGAAGCCGGAAGCCACGACATGAAAGGCATCGACAAGCCGGTCCCGGTTTACGAGGTCATGTGGCGCGCCCAGCTTCAGGCCACGGGCTGACACCTTAACCCTTTCCCGTCAATCGAACGGCGTTATGCAGCCGCGGCCGGATGACGGCGGCGGATAACCATTTGCGGGCCGCGGCATGCCGGCTGATAGGCATAGCGGATTTCCCCAAGGGCATCCTGCCAGGCCGCTTCCAGCTTTTCCGCCGGCACGTCGGATGAAACTTCGAGAACATCAAACCCGCAGCGGTACATGGCCCGGAACTGATCGCGCAGCACGTCGCCGACGGCCCGCACCTCGCCTTCGAAACCCAAACGCGTTTTCAGCATCCGCGCATAGGAATAGGCCCGCCCGTCGCCGAACTTGGGAAGTTCCAACGCCACGACACCGAACTGGGCAAGGTCATCCTTGATCTCCTCGGGCGACTGCCCGGCTTCAAGGCGAACACCGACGCCGTCCTTACGCCCGGCCAGCGAATTGTGATCGGACTGCCAGCGCGCCAACGAAACGATCACGCCCCCCGTTTCCGGCAGGTCCGCATCGTCGGACACATGAACCCAGGTGTCTGAAACGACGTTTCCGTCCTTAAGCAGCTTTGTCATAGAGGCTCTCCTTGAAGGGCGCGTCGCCGACGCGGCGGTAGGTATCGATAAAACGTTCTTCGGGCCGGCGGATACCGACATAGGTATTCACCACCGTTTCGATGGCATCCACGATCTCGGCGGCAGGGAACGCCGCACCGATCTTGGTGCCGATGGCGGCATCTTCGCCCGGCGCACCGCCCAAAGTGATCTGGTAATATTCCTGATCCTTGCGATCGACGCCCAGAATGCCGATATGGCCCACGTGATGATGGCCGCAAGCATTGATGCAGCCTGAAATCTTCAGCCGCAGTTCGCCGATATCGTACTGCCGGTCCAGGTCCGCGAAGCGGCGGCTGATCTGTTCGGCAATGGGGATGGAGCGCGCATTGGCGAGCGAGCAATAATCCAGTCCCGGGCAGCAGATGATGTCGCCGATATGATCCAGGTTGGCATCGGCAAGCCCGGCTTCGGCCAGGTCCTGCCACAGGTCGAACAGCTGATCCTGGCGAACGTCGGAAAGCACCAGGTTCTGCTCGTGCGTCACGCGAATGCTGTCCAGGGAGTATTTTTCCGCCAAATCAGCCGCCACGTCCATCTGATCCGCCGTCATGTCGCCGGGCGGCACGCCGACCGGTTTCAACGAAATGTTGGCGATGGCGTAGCCCGGCTGCTTGTGCTGGGCCACGTTGATGCGCACCCAGTTGTTGAACGCCTTGTTCTCGAACCGGTGGGCTGTCAGGGCCTGCGGATCGTCTTCCAAGGCCTCATAGGAGGGCGGCGCGAAATAGGCCGCGATGCGTTCGATCTCTTCGGCCGGAAGGTCCAGTTCACCGCCCTGCGTGTCCTTGAACTCGCCCTCGACCAGGCGGGTGAATTCCTCGACCCCCGTTTCATGAACCAGGATCTTGATCCGCGCCTTGTACATGTTGTCACGGCGGCCCAGCATGTTGTAGACGCGGAGGATCGCTTCCAGATAGGCCAGCAGGTCCGGCTTGGCGACGAAATCGCGGATTTTCTTACCGATCATGGGTGTGCGGCCCAGGCCGCCGCCGACCCAAACCTCGAACCCGACCTCGCCCGCATCGTTCTTGACGATGAACAGGCCGATATCATGGAACCGCACGGCGGCACGGTCGGCGCCGACGGCACCGGACACGGCGATCTTAAACTTGCGCGGCAGGAACGTGAATTCCGGATGGAAGGTCGACCATTGGCGGATGATCTCTGCATAGATGCGGGGATCTTCGACCTCGTCCGCGGTCACGCCGGCATATTGGTCGGCGGTGACGTTGCGGATGCAGTTACCCGATGTCTGGATGGCATGCATTTCGACGCTTGCCAGTTCGGCCAGAATATCCGCCGTATCGCTGAGCCGGGGCCAATTGTATTGAATGTTCTGGCGCGTCGTGAAATGGCCATAGCCCTTATCATAGGTGCGCGCGATATGGGCCAGTTTGTGCATCTGGCGGGAATTGAGTTGCCCATAGGGAATGGCGACACGCAGCATGTAGGCGTGCAGTTGCAGGTACAGCCCGTTCTGCAAACGCAGCGGCCGGAACTGTTCTTCGGTGATCTCACCCGCCATGCGGCGGGCGACCTGGCCGCGGAACTGCTCGACACGGTCCAACACCATGGCGCGGTCGAATTCATCGTAACGATACATAATCTTAGGTCTCTTCTTTCTTAAACGTCGTCTCTGCGATTAGCCGGTCAGCCGGCGACCCCGGCCATGTCGACCTCGCCGGCCGCTTCCGCCCCCATGCGGAAATGGTCGGGCACGTCGGTGCGGCCGAATTCGGGATGGATGGACGGGCCGTAAGCACGCAGCCGCTCGCGGTAGCGGACGGGCTTGAGCGCCCCCCCTTCGTCGGCGACCTCGATCAGATAAGGCCCGACCACCAGACGTGCCTTTTCGGATGCCTTCGCCAAATCTTCCAAAAGCGCCGCTTCGTTTTCGTCCGAAGCAACACGGGCCATGTCGATCTTGGATGTCCATGCCCCGTCTTCACCCAGGAAGATCACCAGCCCGTCCGAAAGACGGTTACCCGTAACAACCTGTTGAACCATCGTTCCGTTCCTTCCTATGCGCTAAAAATTAAACCGCGGCTGCCAGCACGGCGGCTGACGGGTCTGCGACGGCGCCGAGCCCCGCCGTGCGGGCCAGGCCGGCGACATCGCCGACAACGATCAGGGCCGGGCCGGTAATACCGTTGCCCCGAACCATGGATTCCAGATTGGACAGCCGGCCGGTCACGACCCGCTGGTCCGGGCGGGTTCCGTTCTCGATCACCGCCACGGGCGTGTCGGCAAGACCATGGCGGGACAATTCATCGGATATCGCAGCAGCACCGCCGATACCCATGTAAATGGCCAATGTCGCACCGGATGCCGCCAGCGCGGCCCAATCGGGCTGCGGGGCGTCGCCCTTGACCTTGCCGTCGGCCAGATGGCCGGTCACGAAGGTCACCGCCGAGGCATGATCCCGATGGGTCAGCGGAAGGCCCGCCGCCGCCGCACAGCCGGTCGCCGCCGTGACACCCGGAACAACCTCGGCCCGGATGCCGGCACGGTCCAGGGCATCCAATTCTTCGCCACCGCGCCCGAACACGAACGGGTCGCCGCCCTTCAGGCGCACAACCCGGTTTCCGGCACGGGCCTGTTCGATCAGGATTTCGTTGATCCGCCCCTGGGGTACGGGATGGTTGCCCGGCGTCTTGCCGACGTCGATGCGTGCGGCATCGCGGCGCGCCAGGTCCAGCACCTCATCGGCGACCAGGCGGTCATGAACGATCACGTCTGCCTGCTGCAACAGGCGCTGCGCCCGCAGGGTAATCAGATCGGCAGCCCCCGGACCGGCACCAACGATATGAACAATGCCGTCTTCTTCCCGGCCGCGGCGGTTGACGTAGGCCAGCATGTCTTCGGCAGCCTTGGTTTCGTCGCCCGCAAGCACACGGGCCGCGATGGGGCCTTCGAAGAAGGTATCCCAAAACCGCAGGCGCGCCCGCCCCGTCGGGACAACGGCCTTGACCGCCCCCCGGAATCGTTCGGCAAACAGCGCCAGACGCCCCGTGTTGGGATGCAGCATGCGCTCGATCGCGGCCTTGATACCCCGCGCCAAAACGGGGGCCGTGCCGCCCGATGAAATGGCGACGGTGATGGGGTCGCGTTCGATAATCGCAGGCGTGATGAAATCGGACAATGCCGGCCGGTCAACCACGTTGACCGGCACACCGGCCGCACGCGCGGCGTCGGACACTTGCCGGTCGACGGCATCGATCTCGGTCGCGCCATAGGCCAGGGCCATGCCGGAAAGGTCGGACGCCTCGAACGGCCGTCCTATCCAAGTGACCTTGCCGGCCTGCGCAATATCGCGGATTTCTTCACAGGCATCGGGGGCCACGACCGTCACCCGTGCACCGGCCTTAAGCAACAGGCGCAGCTTGCGTGCCGCCGCCTCATCGCCACCGACGATAAGAACCGGACGCTCTTGAACCGTGAAAAAAACGGGGAACTGCCGCATTGCCTCTGCTTGCCTTGTCTATGTTTGAGGGCCCGTATCGGGTCCTGCGCGTGTTGGCCGCCGATGCCCCATGGGCCGGCCGCCAATGTCAATTCAACAACTCATGAACGTGGATATCAGCTATAACCACAGCAAGAATGTGGTTCATATTCATTATTTCGTCAATGATTTTGTATATTATCTTTTTTGCACAATTTTATAATGTAAATTATAAATCCGCAGAAATCCCGGGATTGTCCCCACAATCAACATATTCAAGATTTCGTGAATGCCGATATGTACCGGATCAGGGGAGATCATGGAGGCACGGAGCCCCCGCGTTCAGCCCCGGTCGCGCTATACCGCCATGGCCATGCCGTCGCGGCCGGGGTCGGCACCGCCATCGGCAACCCCGTCAACGATACGGATGGCATGCACCCCGGCAAAGTGAAAATTGATGGGATAGCGCCGGGTACGGTAGCCCAGGGCGTTCAATTCGGCTTCGACGCTTCGGGGAATGCGGTTGACGATTTCAATGATATCGCTGGTCGCCGAAATTCTCGGCGCCGACACGGCCTGCTGCGCATCCATACCGAAATCGACATGATTGAGGATGCCCTGCAGCACGCCCATGGCGATATAGGTGCCGCCGGGGGCGCCGATGATGAAACGGGGTGTATCGCCGTCGAACAGCATGGTCGGCGCCATGGAGGTAAAACGTGATTTGCCCGGCGCCAAAGACCCGGTCTGCCCCGGCCGGGGGTCGAACACGCCCATGCAGCCGTTATAGATAAAACCCAGCCCGTCGGTGGTTACGCCCGAAGGCATGCCCAGGGAATGGGTCATGCTGACGCAATTCCCGTCCTGGTCGACCGTGCACAGATGCGTTGTGTCCTTGCTTTCCGTGTCCCGGCCGACGCGCGGTACATGCGTGACCTCTCCCGCTTTGATGCGGGCGGCACATTCGGCGGCATAGCCCTTGTCCAGCAGGTGGTCCACGGGCACGTCGACGAACCGGGGGTCGCCCACATTCTTGTCCTTATCGACGGTCGAGATCTTCATGGCCTCGGCGACGACACGAATGTATTCGGCTGAGTTATGCCCCAGGCCGGCAAGGTCGAAGTTTTCCAGAATGTTGAGCATCTGAAGAACCATGATGCCACCACCCGGCGGCGGGCAGGACGCCACGCGAATACCCCGATATTCGGTCCACAAGGGATTCGTTTCTTCCGGTGCGCATTTGGCCAGATCGGCGGCCGAAATCAGCCCGCCGTTGACCGCCATGTCGGCGCAAATTTCGCCGGCGATACCCCCTTCATAGAATTCAGCCGCCCCATCCTTGGCAACACGTTCCAGCGTGCGCGCCATATCCGGGTTCTTGATCACGTCGCCCACCCCCTTCAGGCTGCCGTCCGCGTTCAGATAGGTCTTGGCCGTGGCCGGGCTACCCCGCAGGTATTCGATGTGCTGCACCCGGCCGGCGGGCTCTTCCTGTGTCCAGAACCGCACCATATGCGGGCGCACCATATAGCCGTCGCGGGCCAGGGCGATCGCCGGCTCCAACAATTCGGCCAGGGACCGCGTGCCGAATAGGCTCAGGGCCTGATCCAAGGCGCGCAGGGTTTCCGGCGTGGCGATGGCCTGATAGCCAATTTCGTTGACCCGGCCCTTCAGAATGAACCCGAAGCCGTCTTCCGTTTCCCGTTCCAGCAGATCGGCCCACATGGTGTCGTTGACGGCACCGGGTGCTCGGGCATGGAAATCCAGGCACAGATGACGGCTGGCCGACGGCAGATACACGTGCATGGAGCCGAACCCGGCGATGCCGCACATGAAGGGATCGACGACCGTCTGCGCAAACGCCGTCGCCACGGCCGCGTCCACGGCGTTCCCGCCGGACCGCAACACCTCGGCTCCGACCTCAACCGGCTCCGGCTGCGGTGCGACCACCATTCCATGCTTCATGATCTTGGGCTCCCCAAAGCAGGCTTATTGTTCGTAAACTTTTTTATATACCGGCAGTCTCGCCCAGGGGACGAGGCCGGGCAAGCCTTACTCGGCCGCCTTGGCGTGTTTGTCCCGTTCCGTCGCCGGAAGATCCCCCAGGGGCCCCAGGGCTTCCTTGTCACGCAGGAACATGGGCTTGGACTGCATATAAAGGGTCAACAGGCGGGCCAGGGCCATGACCGAATCCAGATGGGTGCGCTCGTACCCATGCGACGCATCCAGCGCGAAGCACAGCAACGCGGTACGGATATCGTTGCCCGCTTCCAGCGCCGCCGCCGCATCGGACCGATAGTGCCGGAACACGTCGCGGGAATGTTCGATCCCGTGCCCGGCGCACATATCAATCAGCGAGCGCGACAAATGCCAGTCAAAGGGACCGGAGGAATCCTGCATGGCGATGGTCACGCCGTACTCGGACGTATGCTGGCCCGGCGCGATGGTGCCGTTGTCGATGGATACAAGTTCCGCAACATCCCCATGCAACACCGCCGAAGCCCCCACGCCCACTTCTTCCGTGATGGTGAACAAAAGGTGGCAGTCGATCGGCAGGACCGTGCCGGACCGCTTGATCGCCCGCGCCGCACCCAACAAGGCGGCAACCCCCGCCTTGTCGTCCAGATGGCGGGAAAACACGAAGCCGTTGGACATGAATTCAGTCATCGGATCGATGGAAATGGTATCACCCACATTGATGCCGAGAGCCCGAACCTCGTGCTCGTAGGCGACGCGTTCATCCAGGCGCAATTCGACCTCGGTCCAATCCGTGGGCTGGGTGTCGATCTCTTCGTTATAGGTATGACCCGACGCCTTGGCCGGCAGGATCGTTCCGCGGAAGGTCCGCCCGCCGTCCGAATGGACGGTGCAGCGGGCACCCTCGGCAAAGCGCGACGACCAATGACCGATGGGAATGACCTCAAGCCGCCCGCCCAGGCGGAAGCTTTTGACCATCGCGCCCAGCGTATCCAGATGTGCCGCGATGGCACGATCCGGAGAAGCGTCCTCGCCCTTCAAATCAGCGCGGATCGCCCCACGGCGCGTCAGCTCGAAAGGAATATCCAGCGCCTTCAGCTCCTCACAAACAAGGCCCACGATCTCGTCCGTCATGCCTGTGGGGCTTGGCGTGGCCAACAGTTTGGCCAAAAGTTCGACTACGTAGTCCTGTTCTATGAAAAGTTCGTATTTCACGGGGGTCTCCTTAGGCTCCTCCAGGTTGCTTCACCATTTCCCTGCTCGTCTCGGGGAACAGGAAATCGATGAACTTTTCCGCCGTCGGCTGCGGCTCATGATTGGCCAGGCCGGGGCGTTCGTTCGCTTCAATGATACGGTAGTCGGCTCCGTCCACGCGGGGAACCATGAAATCGAACCCGACCACGGGAATCTGCAATGCTTGGCGCCCTTTCAGGGCCGCATCGCGCAATACGGGATGTAATTTGTCCGTCACGTCGTGAATGGTGCCGCCCGTATGCAGGTTGGCGGTCTTGCGTACCTCCAGCACGATGCCGTCATCCAGAACCGAATTCATGCCGAAACCCTGAGCCTGCAGGCAGCGCCGGGTTTCGTCGTCGATCGGGATGCGGCTTTCACCGCCGGTAGCGGCCGAGCGGCGGCGCGACAGGCTTTGGATCAATTCTCGGATCGTATGCTGACCATCGCCGGTAATGCGCGGCGGGCGGCGCACGGCGGCGGCGGCGACCTCGTCACCGATGACGATGATACGCAGGTCCCGACCGTTGACGAATTCCTCGCCGATCACATGGTCGGTCTGGTCCCGCACTTCGTCGAAAGCCTTGATGGCTTCGTCTTCCGAACACAGGTCGACAAACACGCCCTGCCCCTGTTCGCCGCGCGCGGGCTTGATGACGATCCGGCCGTACCGGTCAAGAAACCCCCGCACGTCTTCGCGCGTGCTCAGCGTCGCCTGGCCTGGAACCATCAAATCGGCCTTGGTCATCAGGCGATGGGTCAGCGATTTATCGTCGCAGCGGCTCATGGCCACCGCCGACGTCAGCTCGCTCAAGGATTCGCGGCAGGACAGAGACCGCCCCCCCAGGGTCAGGCTGAACAGACCGGCCTCGCCGTCTTCGATCTCGACATGGATGCCGCGCCGGCGCGCTTCATCGATGATGATCTTGGCATAGATGTTGAGGCTTTCCGTCCGCTGCGGGCCGATGAACAAAGATTCGTTGATCGGGTTCTTCTTTTTCACTGTGTAGACGGGAACCCGCTCGAACCCCATTTTCTCGTACAGCTTGATGGCTTCCGAATTGTCATGCAGGACGGACAGATCCATGAAAGCCCGCCCCGCTTGGCGGAACCGGGCGGCAAGCGAGGTGACCATCCCGATGCCGACGGCCGGAACGGCGGCCTGGCTGTCGACGGCAAGCGCCCACAGGCTGGACCCTTCTTCGGGATCGTCAAAGGCCGTGGCGTGATCGACCCCCATGACAACACCCAGGATTTCACCGTCCTGGGTCGCCTCTGCGACCAGTACGGTCACGCATTGGCGCAAATCCAGTTCGGCCAGATATCCGGTTTTCAGCGGCACCATCCCGCGCGAGGTATAGATGCGATTGATCGCGGGCTCGTCCGCGGCATCGGCCGGGCGGATCGTGAACATCGTATGTTCCGTTTCCCGGGCCGAGGCCGGCAGTTCCTTCAGATTCAGGCGGAAGCTGTGGGATGGATCCATGAACAGCGTTTGCGGCGCCATGGACAGAAGAACATGCGGATCACGCACATAGATCGCAAGATCCCGCTCGCCCGTTTCTTCCTCGACCAATTGCGTGGCCAGATGTTCAGCCTTGTCGAAAGTCTGGCCGAACATCACGCGGCCCCAGCCGCAATGCACGGCAACGCATTTTCCGACCGTGCCAATGCCGTCCTTGGGCGGTTCTCCCCAATGTTTCAGGGACAGGGCGTCTTCCATGACCGGGTTTTCCTTTCGCCGGGCCAAGCCATCAGACTCCGTGGGTCTGCAGCCAGGTTTCCATGAGCGCTACCTGCCACAGCTTCGAGCCTTGTAGCGGCGTAATATGATCGGCGGGTGCGTCGAGCAGCGTGTCCAGATAACCGCGGTCGAACAATGCGCGGTCACGGGCTGACTTTGACGCCAATGTATCCCGCACCATTTCAAGATACGGCCCTTCGATGTATTTCAAGGCCGGCACCGGGAAATAGCCCTTGGGCCGGTCGATGACTTCGGCCGGCACGACCATGCGGGCAACGTCCTTCAACACCCCCTTGCCGCCGCCCCGGACCTTGTGTTCCGGCGGCACGCGGCCGGCCAATTCGACCAATTCATGGTCCAGGAACGGCACCCGGGCCTCAAGCCCCCAGGCCATGGTCATGTTGTCGACCCGCTTGACCGGATCATCCACCAGCATGATGGTTGAATCGATGCGCAGCGCCTTGTCGACCGCCCGGTCGGCGCCGGCTTTGGCGAAATTATCTTCGATAAAGGCCAGGCTCTCATCGCGGCCCGTATGGTATTGCGGCGACACTGCCTGTTTGTATTCGTCGAAATCCCGGTCGCGGAACACACGGGCATAATCGCCGACTGCGTCGTTGGAATCCATCAACGGCGGATACCAGGAATAACCGCCGAAGATTTCGTCCGCCCCCTGGCCCGACTGCACCACTTTCACATGTTTGGCGACTTCTTGGGACAGCGCGAAGAAACCGACGTTGTCATGGCTGACCATGGGTTCGGACATGGCCCGGATGGTATCCGGCAAAAGCCCCATCAGACGGTCCGCACCGATGTCGATCTTGTAATGTTCGGTGCCGAATTCCTTGGCGATGATGTCGGAATATTTGAATTCGTTGCCTTCCTCGCCGCCAGCATCTTCGAACCCGACCGAAAACGTGCGCAGCGGCGATTTGCCCGCGCGCGCCAGCATCCCGACGATCAGCGATGAATCGACCCCGCCCGACAGCAGCACGCCGACGTCCACGTCCGCTTCCAGCCGCCGATCGATGGACAGCGCCAAGGCGTCATAGACCATGTCGCGCCAGTCTTCGGCGCTCAGCTTCATGTCCTCGGCCGAGCGCGTGAAATCGACCTGCCAATAGGTCGTGTCGGTGCGCGTGCCGTCGGCTTCGAACACCGCATAGGTCGCGGGCGGCAGCTTGCGCACGCCCTTCAGCACCGTATAGGGCGCCGGCACCACGGCATGGAACGACATGTAATGGTGCAGGCCCACGGGATCGATGTCCGTGTTGACATCGCCCGCCGCCAGCAGGGCCGGCAAGGTCGATGCGAAACGCAGACGCTTGCCGCTTTCCGCCAAGTACATCGGCTTGATGCCCAGGCGATCGCGCGCCAGGGTCAGACGGCCCGTGTCGCGTTCGTAAATGGCGAAGGCGAACATACCGTTCAAGCGCCTAACGCATTCAGGGCCCCAGGCATGAAAGGCCTTGAGCACGACTTCCGTGTCACCCGTCGAAAAAAAGCGGTAGCCCTTTTCCTGCAGTTCGGCGCGCAAGGCCTTGTAATTGTAGATGCAGCCGTTGAAGGCAATGGTCAGGCCCAGGTCGGGGTCGACCAGGGGCTGCTGTGCCTTTTCCGTCAGATCGATGATCTTCAGCCGGCGATGACCGAACGCACAGCGGCTTTGCGCGAACAGGCCGGATGCATCGGGCCCCCGGGGGGCCATGGCATCGGTCATGCGCGACACCGCCCGGGTATCCGCATAGGTTCCGTCAAAAGTGATTTCGCCGCTAAGTCCACACATGCTGTCGTCGGTTCCTTTATTGTTGCAAGCACGACCTGCCTCACGACGAAGCGGAGGCCCCCGTCTCCCCGCGCTGGGGACGGACAAAACGCGGCCACCCCGGCTTAGAAATAAGCGGGTCAAATGGCTGCGGATTTAAGTCATTGATTTATATAAGATATATGCCCCGGCCCGGGATGTCAAATGACGCCATTTTGACATTCGGCAATTCCATGGAACCGCTTGGCGTTATTGACTTAAATCAAGATCGGGCATGCGAAGGGACACCGTTCCCGGACCGCTTTCGGGCCGGGCGGATCATCCAGAATAGACGGCTGAAATCAGGTCAGCGTTTGTAGTCGGGCTCGTCCCGGTCGAGCATGCGCATATAGGCAGCGAAGGTCGCATCGCCCTGCGGGCCGCCGTCGCCTTCGAACTGTTCGGCGGCGTGTTCGCAAACTTCATTGGACGGGATGATCAATTCGGCCCCCGACATCTGAGCCTGCAACTGCAATTCGCAGGAATGCTGCAACAGGCGATGGCGGTAGAAGGCTTCGGCGATGGTCCGCCCCGTGGTCAAAAGCCCATGATTGCGCAGAATCATGGAATGATGATTGCCCAGATCGGCAACCAGGCGATCCCGTTCGTCGATGTCGGTCGAGATGCCTTCATAGTCGTGATAGGTCACCCGGTTGTAGAACATCATGGATTTCTGGTTGAGCGGCAGCAGGCCGTTTTTCTGCGCCGATACGGCCATGCCCGCATTGGTATGCGTGTGGATCACGCACATGGCGTCTTCACGCGACATATGGATCGCCGAATGAATGACGAAGCCGGCACGGATCACGTCATAGGGGCTGTCATCCAGAACATTGCCGTCCAGATCGATCTTGACCAGGTTGGAGGCACAGACTTCCGAAAACAGATGTCCATAAGGGTTGATCAGGAAATGGTGGTCGCGGCCCGGCAGGCGCACCGATGAATGGGTGAAAATCCCGTCGTCCCAGCCGAACCGGTAGACCAAGCGGTATAGCCCCGCCAAGTCACAGCGCATTTGCCATTCTTCTTCAGAAACCTTGTCCCGTAGGCTTCGCACTTCATTCAACGGGATGACCTGGCCCATCGCTGTTTCTCCTCTGATTCGATCGTTCGGAATACCATCCTTGATATTGTGTACAATCTAGCGCCGCACGGCAGGTCGTTTCAATAGGCCAGCATTTCCTAATTAATAGGCCAGCAACCCCAGACATCAGATAATTTCCGGGCTCGGCGATTTCCTTTCCGGTCAATCTGATCTACCATTGGCCCATGGACGATCCGCATCAGGACTATCCTGAAATTCCCGAGCCCTATCGGCCCGACAGCGCACGTTTTACCTTCGACGTGGACAAGGCGCTGCGCAGCGTGGTCTCCCTGCGCTCGGCAATTCCAGACACGGCCTTCACCTCACAGACATTGGGGACGGAGCGCAGCGGCCATGGCGTCGTCATCGACCCCAAGGGCCTGGTTCTGACCATCGGCTATCTGGTGGTCGAAGCCGAACAGGTCTGGCTGGTCACCAACGACGGGCGCGCCGCCGAAGGCCATGTCATGGGATACGACCAGGAAACAGGCTTCGGCCTGGTCCAGGCATTGCAACCATTGGACGCCCCGGCACTGGAACTGGGATCATCCGCCGACCTGATCCCGGGTGATGACGTGATCGTCGCCGGCTGCGGCGGGCACGCCCATGCATTGCAGGCGCGCGTATCGGCACGCAAGGAATTCGCCGGCTATTGGGAATACCTGCTGGATGATGCCATCTTCACGACCCCGGCCCATCCCTTATGGGGCGGGGCGGCATTGATCGGCGAGGACGGCACCCTGCGCGGCATCGGATCCCTTTACGTGCGGGGCGAGGAAAGCGGCGAAACCGAGGGCAACATGATCGTGCCCATCGATATCGTGAAGGCGATCCTGCCGACCCTGCGCACCACGGGCGATACCGGGCGCCCACCCCGCCCCTGGCTGGGCACGTTCACGGCGGAAACCATGGGCCGGGTGATCATCGTCGGCACCTGGAAGGGTGGGCCGGCCGAAGACGCGGGCCTGCAGACAGGCGACCTGATCGTCGGTGTCGATGACAAACCGGTCGAAGGCATGGCCGAATATTTCCGCGGCATGTGGTCCCTGGGATCGGCCGGCATCGACGTGCCCCTGAACATCTACCGCGACGGCGATTTGATGACGATCACCGTCAAGTCCCGCGCCCGGGGCGAGTTCTACAAATCCCCCAACGTTCACTGAGGCTCCCATGGCGGGACTGGCGCTGAGCTATCCGCCGGTGCGATTGGCCCGGGCGGACGCGGTTCTTTACCCTGGCGCAGTCGATGACGCGGCCTACCTGTTCCAAACGGTCATGGATGCGGTCGACTGGACGCAAGAGGAACTGACCCTTTACGGCCGGCGCATTCCGCAACCGCGCCTGTCGGCCTGGTACGGCGATGCGGCCTATGCCTATTCGGGTCTGGTGTTGGAACCCCGCCCCTGGCCCGATGTGCTGGCCGGTCTGCGTGACCGATGTACCGAATTGTCAGGGGCTACCTTCAATTCCGTGTTGGCCAATCTTTACCGCGACGGCGGGGACAGCATGGATTGGCATTCCGACGACGAGGCATCCCTGGGCGCAGCACCCGTAATCGCCTCGGTCAGTCTGGGCTTTCCCCGGCGCTTTCAGATGCGCCGCAAGGACAAACGGGGCGAGGCCGTCTGTACAACGCTTGGCGACGGCGACGTCCTGGTGATGTCGGGGCGCTGTCAGACCGACTGGCTGCACCGGGTGCCCAAGACGAAAAAGCCCGTGGGACCGCGCATCAATCTGACGTTCCGGAACGTGGTCGGCCCGGCCTAACCCCGATCCCTAATCCATATCCAGCGGGAACACGGGCCGCCGCACATTCTTATAGGGCAGGTCCTTGTAATTGCGCGACGTCAACCCGCCGCCGTCATCGACGACGATGATCTGTGATGAAATCGGCGCATAGGCCGCGCGGAAATGGTGCGCCGATTTGACGCCCAGGACCTTTTTCTTCACCGGGTCGATGCCCATGGATTTGAAATACATCTTGTCGTAGTTCTGATAGCGCGCACTGGCGATCACGATATCCAGTCTGCCGACGCTGAACACGGCCGCAGGCCCCATTTCGACACGGGTACCCCGGGTCATGGGGCCTTCCATGGCGAAGGTGCCGTCGGTGATGGCCGTGACCGTTCCCATCAATGACAACGGCCCGCCCTGCACGGCCGGATCGACCTTACCGCCCAATTCCAGACGGATGGTCGAACCCAGCCCCGCGTTCTTGCAGGCCAGGGCCGCTTCGGGGTCATAGATCGTGCCGAAGGCCGCGTCGGGCAGATCGGCCTCGATCATGGCGCCCAGAAGTTTGGTCGCATCGCCATAACCGCCACCGCCCGGATTATCGGCATAGTCCGCCAACACGATGGGGGCCGTGACACCCTGGGCCAAGGCCACCTGCACCCGTTTCATGGCTTCGTGAATATTGACCAGTTCGATCGACAGCTTGTTGCGGTCCCGCCAGATCTGATCCATCACCTGCTCGGCGATCTTGCCATGGGCCGGGTCGTCACCTTTGCCGGTGACGATACAGGTCGGCCCCACGTCATGGATATCGACCCAGGGGAAACCCGCGTTGATCGACCCCGCATAGGTGCCGGGCGTTTCCTGCAACAATTTATCCAGCGTCGCCAGGGCCTCGGTCATGGGACCGGGTGCGGTCGTCCGCCCATGGTCCGCCCCGTCGAGCATTTCACGCCGCCGCACATGGACCTTGGGATGAATTTCCCCGGCCATGGTGCGGGCCAGCAGGTCACAGCATTGCGTCGCGATTTCGTGCTGATCGATATGCGGATAGGTGCGGTAGCTGATCAGGATGTCCGACAGGTCGCCCATGCGGTCCGTCACATTGGCATGCAGGTCGAGCGAGACCGCGACCGGCACATCCGGGCCCACCACCTCGCGCACGGATTTCAGCAACCGGCCTTCGCCGTCTTCGTCATGTTCGCAGGCCATGGCGCCGTGCAGGGCAAGATACACGCCGTCAAAGGGGCCATCGGCCTTCAGGCTGTCGCAGATCACCTGCGTAACATGGTCATGCATGTCCTGGGTCACGCGCCCCGACGGCGTGGCATTGGCATAGATCGGCATTCGGATCGACCAGCCGTGGCGTTCGGCCGCTTCGATGGCGGCACCGATCTCGGTCGCCGTGCCGCGCATGCTGGTGACAATCTCGTCATCGCGGTAGTAACTGCGCGCCTTATAGGACGCCATGTCCGTGGGCAGGCTGGAAAAGGTATTGGTCTCGTGCTTGAAACCGGCAATGAACACGCGTTTGGTCATGGTCGTTCTCAGCCTTTCAGCTTGTTCAGATCGGGCACGGGCCGCTCAAGATCGGCCTTGCCGGCAAAGTATTGTTCCAACGCATGGGCCACGGCCAGAACCAGCGCGTCCGAGCCGTTGGGCGCCATGACCTGAATGCCGAACGGCATTCCCTTGTGGTCAACGCCGCAGGGAATGACCGCCGAGCAGGCCAACGCCATGGTCGGCACGTAGGAAATGGCCAGCCAGCGCATGTAGGTCGGCATTTTCTCGCCGTTGATTTCCTCGACATAAAGCTGTTCGTGCGGGAACGGCGATACGGATGCCGCCGGACAGATCAGCACGTCGACCTCTTCGAACATGTCGATGAAGTGGCGCATGATCTTGGCCTGCTGAACCAAGCCCCAACCGACGTCCGATGCCGTGATCTCAAGCCCCCGGTCCGTGTTGTCGATCACGTTGGGGCCCAGAAGGTCACGGTGCCTAGCCAGGCGTTCCTGATGGGCGCCGACGAAGGTGATGCCCCGGAAAATTTCGAACAGGCGGTGGATATCGCCGCCCGATCCCGCCATCGCTTCGTCGAAGCCGGGGTCGCGGTCCTGGGCTTCGGCGAACACGCCGCGGAACTGTTTGGCGTGGGCATCGAAAGTATCCCGAATGCCTTGGTCGACCGGGCAGCATCCCAGATCAGGGGTGAGCGCCGCGCGGATTGATCCCAAATCCAACCCATCGACGGAGCCGAACAGACGCAGATCGACCGCGCCGGAAAAAGGATCGGCCCGGTCATCATCGGCCTGGGCCTGCAGCATCAGATGGGCGTCTTCGACCGTGCGCGCCATGGGGCCCAGCTGCGACCAGGGCATCAGGGCCGGCGCCTTGTTTTCCGCCGGCACCACGCCCGGCGACGGGCGGAACCCGACCACCCCGCAGAACCCGGCAGGCGTGCGCAGGCTGCCGCCGTAGTCACTGCCCGATGCGATCGGCACCATGCCCGTGGCCAATGCCACGGCCGAGCCGCCGGACGACCCGGCACAGGTCAGGTCCGGGTTGAACGGATTGCCCGTGGCACCGAACACACGGTTCTTGGTGTTGGCGCCGGCGCCGAATTCGGGCGTGTTGGTCTTGCCCAGGATGATCGCCCCTTCGGCCCGCACGGCGGCGACCGATCCCTGATCGGCTTCCGGCACCGTATCCTTGTTGATCAGCGAGCCCCAGGTCGTGCGCACGCCCTCGGTCGCTTCCAGATCCTTGATGCCGACCGGCAGGCCGTGCAGCAACCCTAAGTCATCGCCCTCCATGACCATCTGTTCGGCGGCCTTGGCTTCTTCGCGCGCCCGGTCATAGGCCCGCGTGACCATGCAGTTGACGGCGCCGTCGACGGCCTCGACCCGCTGGATGCAGCTTTTCACAAGCTCGACCGGCGAGATTTCCTTGGTGCCGATCAGACGTCGGGCCTCGGTCGCGGTCAGATCACAGAGTTCGGTCGCCGTCGTTGGCTTGGTCATGTCAGTTTCTCCAAATCGGGGTGGGGGCGGGCCGTCTCCGGGTCCGCGTTGAACAGGTTTTCCAGGGCCATGGCCGCACCCAGCAGTTCGGCCTCGCCGTGCCGCTTGCCCGCCACCTGGAAACCGAAGGGTGCGCCCGTTTCGTCATAGCCGCAGGGCACGGCGATGACCGGACATCCGGCCAGGGTCAGGGCCGAACGGATCAGCGACGCGTCCTGATAGTTCTCCATGGGCTTGCCATTGATTTCCTTGGGGATGCCGTCCTCGATACGGTAGGGCGGCGTCGAATTGCCCGGCAGGATCAACAGGTCCACGTCCTCCATGAAGGCCTGGAACCGGTCGTACCATTTGCGCCACAGAACCTCGGCCTCGGCCACGTCGGCCAATGACATGGTCAGGCCTTCCTCCGTATTGGTGATGATGGTCTGGGCCAAGAGATCGCGGTGCTTTTCCACCCGTTCCCGGTGATAGGCCACGTAGTAGAGCGAGCGCATCACCCAATTGGCCTCGCGCACGCCGGTGATGTCCGGACTGTCGGCGCGGGCGGCCTTGAAGGCGTGCTTGATCTTTTCCATCCGCGCCCGGAACACCCGGCGGATGCCATCGTCGATGGGCGCGGTCCCCAAGTCTTCTGAATAGGCGATGGTCAGTTGGCTTAAGTCCGCGGCGCCAAGGTTCCTCAGGCCCGAGGCATCCCAGGGAAAGGCCATGGGATCGCCCGGATGGGCATGCCCGGCCTGTACGGAATAAAGCAGGGCCAGGTCGGCGACCGAGCGCGCCATCGGTCCTTGAACCGAGAAATAGGTCATCGGCAGCAGACGCCGTTCGTTGGCGATGCTGCCCGGCCGGGGGCGCATGCCCACCGTGCCGGTCCAGGTCGCAGGTGCCCGCAGCGAGCCCGCCGTGTCGGACCCGGTGGCGAACGGCACCATGGAACAGGCGACGGCGACGCCTGACCCGCCGGACGATCCGCCCGGCGTGCGGGCCGGGTCGAAGGGGCTGCGCGTTGCACCGTAGACCCGGTTGATGGTGTTGGAGCCGGAACCGAACTCCGGCGTATTGGTCTTGCCCAGGATAATGGCGCCGGCATTGCGCAGCACGGTGATCTGGCTGTCATCCGCATCGGGCACCTGGTCCTTAAACAGCAACGAGCCATAGGTCGTGCGGATGCCTTTGGTGTTGACCAGATCCTTGATGCCGATGGGCAGGCCGGCAAGCGGCCCCGGGTCGCGCCCGGCCTGGAATTCGCTTTCCAATTCCCGGGCCCGGGCCAGGGCGCCGTCTTCATCCAGCGCCACAAAGGCGTTGACCGTGCCGTTCACGGCGGCGATGCGGGCAAGGCAGCTTTCCACCAATTCCACTGGCGACAGCTTCTTCGCCCCCATCAGGGCGCGCAGGTCGACGGCGGAAAGATCGCAGGGCTCGGTCATTGCAGCGGCAGCCGGTCGGTCTCACCCAAATCCCAGAACAGCCCGCCCATCAGGCGCAAGGCCGAGCGGGATACGGATTCCAGAATATGTTCATTGGGCGCGTGCTGCGAGCAGGCCGGATAGCTATGCGGCACCCAAATGGTCGGCAGGCCCAGGATATGGGCGAAGCAGTCGTTGGGAAGCGATCCGCCCAGGTTGGGCAGCACGGCGATTTCCTCTCCGGCCGAAACAGTCAGGGAATCGATCGCCCATTTGGCCCAGGGCTGATCGGGCTCCAACCGGGTCGCGGCCATGTATTCCCGGTCCGGTGTCAGCTCCACATTGTTGAAGCCCAGGCCGTCCAGATGCTTTCGCACGGCGGGCAGCACGACCTTGGGGTCGAACCCCGCCACGAACCGCATGTGGCATTTGGCGAAGGCCTTGGGCGGCACGGCGTTCACGGGGTTGTCCGGGTTGCCGGTCTTGAAGGCCAGAATTTCAAAGGTGTTCCAACCGAACACCTTTTCCTCGGGCGTCAGGCCCGGCTCGCCCCAATCGGGATCGATTTCCGGATCACCCTCCATGCCGCCGACCTTGAGCTTGGAAATCGCCTGGCGCACGGAATTGGAAATGGGGTCGGGCTTCAGGTCGTCCAGCAAAATTTTGCCCTTGGCATCGACGATGGTCGAAATGGCATGGGCCAGGATCACCCCTGGGTTGGCCAGCAGCCCGCCCCAGTTGCCGGAATGATGGCCGCCGTCCCGCAGATCCAGGGACATGGTGAAATTGAACACGCCGCGTGATCCGAAATAGACCGTCGGCCGTTCGGCGTTCAGGCGCGGGCCGTCCGATGCGATGAACACATCGGCCTTGAACAGGTCCTTGTTCTGGCGGCAGAACTCGCGCAATCCCGGCGAGCCCGTTTCCTCGCCCGTTTCGATCAATGCCACCACGTTATAGCCGAGCTTACCGTCACGGGCGTCCATGCAGGCCTTCAACGCCGCCAGATTGATGGTGTGCTGGCCCTTATTGTCGGCGGTGCCGCGGCCGTACCAGCGGTCACCCTCTTTCTTCATTTCCCAGGGCTCAATGCCGTCGCGCCATTGATCGTCATACCCGCGCACCACGTCGCCATGGCCATAGGTCATCAGGGTCGGCAGGCCGTCGCCTTCGTGCCGGCGGGCGACCAGGATCGGCTGCCCGCCTTCCTGCGGATTTTCGAAAATCTCGCTTTCGAACCCCAGATCCGCCAGATAAGGCGTGATTTCCTCGCTCAGGTAGCGGTACAGCTCGGGCCGGAAGGGCTCGTCCTGGCTGCAGGATTTGATGGCGACACGGCGCGCAAGGTCGTTCCAGAACCCGCCGTCGTCGAAATAATGTTCCAGGCTTTCGATCACCGCATCGCGTGTCACGGACATACTCCTTTATCGTCATGCCCGCGAAGGCGGGCATCCAGTTGTTCGGCTTCCTGGACTCCCGCTTTCGCGGAAGTGACGGGAAGACTTTCAGGTGCGGCAAGGGTCGGAAAATTCATGCCGTGTACCGCGTTTCCGGGTCGCCCAGGTCCCAGTAGACACCGGTGACCAATTCCAGACCCTCGCGGGTCAGCGACCATAAAATGTGTTCATTAGGGGCATGCTGAGAACATCCCGTGTAGCTGAGCGGCAGCCACACGAAGGGAATGCCCAGCACGTCCTGAAAGACGTCGTTGCAGATGGACCCGCCGGAATTGGGCACCATGCGGCAGGCCTCGCCGGTCGACCGTTCGACCGCGGCGCGCACCCATTTGGCCCAGGGATGGTCGGGCGGCGTGCGCGCGGCATGAAAGAACGCAGCGTTGCCGCCGGTCGAGGGCTGCACCTTGACCATACCGAATCCCTGTTCGTCCAGATGGGCCTGCAGATTGGGAACGATGTTTTCCCAGTCCGTGCCGACCACGAAGCGCAGTTGGCAATGGGCCACGGCCTTGGGCGGAATGGCATGCACCGGATTGTCCGGATTGCCGGTCTTCATGGCCAGGATTTCGAAGGTGTTCCAGGCATAGACCTTTTCGGCGCGGCTCAACCCCGGCTCGCCCCAATCGTCGTCGATGGCGGGCCCGCCCGCGGACGTTTCCCGCGTTACGTCAGAAAGCAGCCCCTTTACCGTGTCGGTGATCGGCGGCGGCAACAGGGCCGGCACCAGGATCCGTCCCTTGACGTCGATCACGGTCGCGAGCGCCGAGGCCAGGATGATCCCCGGGTTGGCCAGCAGCCCGCCCCAGTTGCCCGAATGATGACCGCCCGCGCGCAGGTCCAGAACCAGATCGAAATTGAACGCCCCCCGGTTGCCGAGCGTCAGATTCGGCTTGGTCACATCGAAGCGCGGCCCGTCCGAAGCGAAATAACAATCGGCGGCGAAGGCGTCTTTTTCCCGCGCAACCAGCTCCTTCAGGCCTTTGGAGCCGTTTTCTTCCCCGGTTTCGATAATGAATTTGTGGTTGAAGCCCAGGTTTTCCCGCGCATCCAACACGGCCTTCAGCGCCGCCAGATGTGCGGAATGCTGCGCCTTGTTGTCGGCCGTGCCGCGCCCATAGACCTTGTCGCCCAGTTTCATGAGCGTCCAGGGGTCCAGGTTGTCCTTCCACTGGCCTTCCTGGCCCAGCACCGTATCACCGTGGCCGTATCCCAGGACGGTCAGCGCGGCGCCTTCGTCCCGATGGGCCAGCAACACCGGGCCGCAACCGTCGAAGGGATTGTCATAGACCCGGCAGGCATAGCCCATGGCTTCGAACGCCGGGCGCATGTCTTCTTCCAGGTATGCATAACAATCGGGCAGGCGGGCGGGGTTCTGGCTTTCCGTGGGCACCGCGATGCGCGCCTTCAGGTCTTCGAAAAATCCTTCGGGATCATCGAAATGGGCAAGGGCGGCGTCAATCGCATGCTGGCGGGTCATGGTGCTATGGGCACACCGGATCAGGACGCGGCGCGGCCCCTCCCCTGATTCTCGTCGTACAGATGGCATTCGACGAGACCGGTCTTGGTCGGAATGGTGCGCGGCGGCGCGACGGAACAATGGTCCATGCAATCGACGCAGCGCGGATGGAAGGTACAGCCCGACGGCGGTTCCACCGGGTTGGGATAAGCAATGCCCAGCCCGGCATCGGGCACGTCCAGGTTGGGGTCCGGCGTCAGCACGGAATCCAACAAGGCCTTGGTATAGGGATGCTGAGGATTGTCGAACAACTGGTCCGTATCCGCGACCTCGACCAAGCGGCCCAGGTACATGACGGCGACGCGGGTCGCCATGTGTTCGACCACGGCCAGGTTATGGCTGATCACGATATAGGTCAGGTTCAACTCCGAGCGCAGGTCCTGCAACAGGTTCAAAATCTGCGACTGCACGGAAACGTCAAGCGCCGACGTCGGCTCGTCACAGATCACGACCTCGGGCCGGTTGATCAGGGCGCGCGCCACGGCCACGCGTTGACGCTGGCCGCCCGACAGCTGGTTCGGGAAATTGCGGTACAGCCGGCGCGGCAGCCCGACCAGTTCCATGATTTCTTCGACCCGCAGGCGCAGGTCCTTGCCCCCGGCGGCTTCGGCCGTGCCCTGCACGCGCACCGGCAGGCTGATGATGTCACCGATGGTCTTGCGCGGATTAAGCGATGAATAAGGGTCCTGAAACACAGGCTGGACCTTGCGCGCCATCTCCAGGCGTTCCATCCGGCTGGTCGGAGTGCCGCCCACGAACAGTTCACCCGCGGTCGGCGACAGCAGGCCCAGCAGCATCTTTGCCAGGGTCGATTTACCGCAGCCTGATTCACCGACCAGGCCCAGGACCTCGCCCCGCGGCACCTGCAGGTTGATGCCGTTGACGGCATGCAGGGGGCGCTTGCCCTTCATGAACCCGGCCGAAATCATGAAGGTGCGCGTGACGTCGCGGGCTTCGAGAACGATATCGTCTTGATCGCCCGGCATCAGGCAGCTCCCTTCTTCAAATTGGCGGCACTTTGCTCCGGCGTCAGAACACAGCGGAAGACATGGCCGTCTTCGAACGAATCCTGCAAATCAATCCGGCCGGTCCTGCAGGTATCCATGGCATGGGTGCAGCGTTCGGCGAAATGACAACCCGGCAAATCCCCCACCAGGGACGGCACGATGCCCGGAATCGATCCCAAATGGGCGCCCCGTTCCGTTTTGCCGGGAATGGGAATGCATTCAAGCAATCCCTGGGTATAGGGATGGGTCGGGTTTTCGAACACCTGCTTGGCCGTGCCCGTTTCGACGATCTGGCCCGCATACATGACCGCGACCCGGTCGGCGACGCGGGCGACCACGCCCAGGTCATGGGTGATCAGGATCATGCCCATGTTGAATTCGCGCTGCAGGTCAGCCAGCAGATGCAGAATTTGCGCCTGGATGGTCACGTCCAGGGCCGTCGTCGGCTCGTCTGCAATGATCATTTCCGGCCCGCACATCAACGCCATGGCGATCATCACACGCTGGCGCAAACCTCCCGAAAGCTGGTGCGGATACTGCGACAGGCGCGAGGCCGCCGCCGTGATACCGACTTTTTCCAACAGATAAATAGCCCGTTCGCGGGCTTCGGCAGCACTGACGCTCTTATGCCGCAACAGGGCTTCGGCCAATTGGTTGCCGATGGTATAGGCCGGGTTCAGGGACGTCATCGGTTCCTGAAAAATCATGGCCATCTTGTTGCCGCGGATATCGGTCATGCGCCGTTCGCCGGCGGTCTGCAGGTCTTCGCCGGCAAGCCGAAGCGTCGATGCGGTGCGCTTCGCCGTTTTCGGCAACAGGTCCATGACCGCCAAGGACGTCAGTGATTTTCCACAGCCCGATTCACCGACGATACACAGCGTTTCGCCGCGTTTGACCTCGAAGCTGATGGACTGGACCGGATGCAGCATTCCGGACGAAACGGGGATATCGACGACAAGGTCGCTGACTTCAAGAATAAGGTCGCTCATCATCTGGCCCCTAGTTCCGGTTTTCGGGTGCGGTCACATCACGCACGCCGTCACCCAACAGGTTGATCGACAAGATCAGGGCGAACAACGCCGCGCCGGGGATGCCGATCAGCCAGGCATCGAAGAACATCATGCCCTTGGCCTCACTGATCATCAGGCCCCAACTGGGTGCCGGCGGCTGAACGCCCAGTCCCAGGAACGAGAGGGCCGCTTCCAGCAAAATGGCATGGGCCATTTCCAGGGTGGCCACGACGATCAAATGATTGACCACGTTGGGCATGATTTCCGCCATGATGATGCGGAAGGTGGAACAGCCGCAGGCCTGCGCCGCCGCCACATAATCCAGATTACGCACCTGCATGGTCGTACTTCGCATGACCACGGCGAAGCGGTCCCATATGAGCAGCCCCAGGACCCAGATCACGATCCACAGGCTTGATCCGACCAGCGACACCACAGCCAGCGCCACCAACACGACCGGCATGGACAGGCGCGTGGTGATGATGAAGTTGACGATCATGTCGACACGCCCGCCGAAATACCCGGCGGCAACACCCAAGGCCGTGCCGATCACGCCGGATATAAGCATGGCCGAAAACCCGATCAGCAGCGAGATTTTGGCGCCGTGCACCAGGCGCGTCAGATAATCGCGTCCCTGCAGGTCCGTGCCCAGCGGATGGGCGGGGTCGTATTTCGGGCTGTCGTGCCAGAACGGTGGTTTCAGCTTTTGCGACAGGTCCTGATCCAGGATCGGATCGAACGGCGTCAACAAGGGCGCGAACAACGCAATCAGAATAATCGCCAGAAGCACGGCACCGCCGATCAGGATGCCGTAGTGCCCGAATACGCGCCGGCGCATCTGTGCCGCGGGCGACGGTTCGAGAATTTTCTCGGCGGCGGGGTCGATCGCGGTCACGGCCACCGAAGGGGAATCTTGCGGTGCCATATCAGGTCACCCGAATTCGAGGATCAAGGAAGGCATTCAGCATATCCGCCAGGAAAGTGATCAGGATGTAGAAACAGGACAGGACCAGCACGATCGCCTGCATCATGGGCAGATCAGCGCGCTGGATCGTTTCCCAGGCCAGGAAGCCCAGGCCGTTGATGGCGAAAATCGTCTCGATCACGATCGAACCGCCCAGCATGAAGCCGAACTGCACCGCGGCCAGCGACACAACCGGGATGATCGCGTTGCGCAGGGCATGCTTGAACAGCACCGTCAACGGGCGCAACCCCTTGGCCTTCGCCGTGCGGATGTAATCGGAGGTCAGAACTTCGAGCATGCCCGCACGGGTCAGGCGCATAACGCCCGGCGTCACGTAATAGCCCAGTGCCATGGCCGGCATGATGAAGTTCATCCAACTGTCCGTGCCCGTAATGGGCAGCACCCGGAACTGGATGCCCAGGAAATAGATCAGGATCAGCGCGAACCAGAAACTGGGCAGCGCCTGCCCCACCACGGCCAGCGTCAAGGCGAACCGGTCGATGATGGAATTGGGCCGGATCGCAGCCGCCACGCCCAAGGGGATCGACAGGATCAACGCGAACGAAATGGCACAGCCCGCAAGGATCAAGGTGTTGGGCAGGCGTTCGACAATAACGCCCGAAATATCGGCCTTGAGATAATGGGAGCGGCCCAAATCACCCTGCAGGGCACGCCCCAGCCAATCGAAATACTGCACGATGATCGGCCGGTCATACCCGTAGGATTTTCGCACGTGTTCGATTTCTTCGTTCGACGCGGCCTCGCCGGCAAGCGCCACGGCGGGATCGCCCGAAACGTAGATCAAGGAAAAGGTAATGACGGAAACGGTCAGAGCCACCAGAAAGGCGACGCCCAGCCGCTTCAGAATATATTTCACCATACTGCGCTAATTCCATTGCCGGCTGAAACCGGGCTGGCCGAAAGTTGGGAACGGCGGCCCGGCAGCTCGCTTGAGCCACCGGGCCAATCCGCACGACTTGGTCGTTACTTCCACTTGGCGGTGTAGAACCGCGGAATCTCGTCCGACGTGGTCTCGATCGAGAGCGACTTGTTGTAGGCGTAGTTCTTGGCGTAGGTGAACATGGGCAGCCAATAAACGTTCTTGGAAATCATGTTGAAGGCATCTTTGTACAATGCCTCACGTTCCGAAAGATCGGTCAGATTTCCTGCCTTGTTGATCAGCTCGTTGACCTTCGGGTCATTGGCCGGATCATCCTTGCCGCCCGAGAAGAACACACCGGCGCAAGCCGACGCATCGGGGATCGAGTAAGAGCCCCAGGTCATATGGTGGACCGGGGTCACCCCGTTCTGGGCCAGCCCGCGCAATTTACGGTACTGCATATAGTTCAGCTTGGCCTTGACGCCGATCTTCGCCAGGTCGGAAATCACGGCTTCCGTGAATTCCCGCTGACGATAGGCGTAGATGTCGAACTCGAACCCGTTGGGATAGCCCGCTTCGGCCAACAGCTTCTTGGCCTTTTCGGGGTCATAATCCCAATTGTGGACGTCCTGAACGCAGCCGACCTGATCCGGATGGCACGGCGTGTTGATAACCGCTGCCGCTTCGCCCACCAGGTTCTTGACGATGGATTCCCGGTTGATGGCATGGGCGATGGCTTCGCGCACGCGCTGATCCTTGAACGCCTTTACGTTGGACGAACCGTCCACGTCAAAGGCCAGATAACTGATCCGCATGGTCTTGGCGTTGACGACCGAAACCTGGCCGGAATCCTTCAGACGTTCGGCCTGGTCCTTGGGCACATCCCAAATCCAGTCGACACCACCGGTCAGCAGTTCGGCCATCTGCGTGTTCATTTCCTTGATCGTGCGATAGACCAAGTTCTTGATCGCCGGCTTGCCTTTGGGGCTGCCATCGAAATAGTTATCGTTGCGCTCCATGACGATCTTCTCGCCGGCCACGATCTCGGTGATCTTGTAGGGACCGGTTCCGTTCGGCGCGACCGCACCGAAGTCCTTTTTACCGTCTTTGGTCACCGGCGCCTTGTCGTAATGACCGGCGTTCAGCATGGGAACGGCCTGCGCCAGATAGGCAAGGGCTGCGGGAAACGGCTTGTGCAGGTGAATGCGAACGCTGTTCGGGCCGGTCTTTTCGGCCGACTTCATCCAATTGACGTTCTTCAGCGTGACGATTCCATTGTCCTTATTGGTGGTGAAATCGACCGTGTAGATGACGTCTTCCGGGCCGAAGCTGGAACCGTCATGGAATTTGACGTCGTCGCGCAATTCGAAATCCAGGGTCACGTTGTCGACCCATTTGTAGGATTTCGCCAGCAACGGAACGAACTTTCCGCTTTCCAAATCCCGGAACAGCAAGCCGTCCCACGCCGTGTTACCGATGATGACCAGTTCACGAGTCCGGTTGAAGTACGGATCGACAACCGCGGATTCGCGGTCCGTCACCCAGGTCAGCGTGTCATTGGCCTTACCCGCCATCGCCACGCCCGAGCCAATACCCATCGCGACGATCGCAACCGGCAGACTCTTCAGAATTTGACGAATCATATCTTGCTCCCTTGGTTCTACTCCCTGCCGCCTTTTCATTTCATCGTTGAACTTATCGCCGGCAGTCAGGACTTCCCCATATCGGGAAAGCTGAAAGCATTTCAAAGCATAGGCGGACCGAATGCAAGGAGGTATAAGGGGGCCAACAGACCACAACAAAAGGGTCCAAAATCTTGACCCATTCCACCTTTCCGCAAATTGATGCGCGCCGCGCCCTGGCGGGCATTCTAAAAAACCTGGACTTAGCCCCTTCCCTGGCGGATCAGGTCGCATTCACCGGTCAGGACCCGATCCTTCCGACCAATTTCAAATTGGGCACGGCGGGGGCCGCCGTATTAGGCGCTGTGGGGCTGGCCGCCGATACACTTCATCATCTGAAAACCGGCCGACATCAGAAAATCGCCGTTGATCACCGGGCAGCCGCCCTGGCCATGCGTTCCAACCGGCACATACGCCTGGGCAGGGATGATTCCGGCCCGTCCTGGGCCGATATTTCAGGCCTTTATCAATGCGGCGACGGGCGCTGGGTCCAGCTTCACTGCAATTATCCCTGGCTGGCCGAAGGCGTGTTGGAAATTCTGGGCTGCGCCGCCCTGCGTGACGAGGTCGCGGCCCGGCTGACCACCTGGGACGCGGCCGCGTTCGAAGCCGCCGTGGCCGAAAGAAACCTCTGCGCCTTTATGGTTCGTGACCGGGATGAATGGGCCGCACATCCCCAGGGTCAGGCGGTCGCGAGCCTGCCCCTGATGACGATCGAAAAAATCGGTGACGCGCCGCCGCACCCCCTTCCCCAAGGCGACCGCCCGCTGTCGGGCATTCGTGCGCTGGAACTGGCACGGGTCATCGCCGGGCCCGTTTCCGGGCGGACCATGGCCGAACACGGCGCCGACGTCATGCGGATCGGCCGGCCCGACCGGCCCGACGATCTAAGCCTGATCCAGGACACGGGACATGGCAAATTGGCCGCCGACCTGGACCTGCGGGACGCGGGGGCGCGGGACCGCATGGATGCCCTGATCAAACAGGCGGATGTGATCACCCAGGGCCACCGCCCCGGCACCCTGGCCGGGCGGGGACTATCGGCGGAACGGCTGGCAGAACTGCGACCCGGCATCGTTTTCGTCAACCTGTGCGCCTGGGGCCACGAAGGACCTTGGGCACATCGGCGGGGCTTCGATTCCCTGGCTCAATGCGCCATGGGCATCGCCCATGAACACGGCACGCCGACCCAACCCAAGCATCTGCCGGCACAGGCGCTGGATTACGTTTCCGGGTATTTGGGGGCCGTCGGCGCCATGGAAGGCCTGCGCCGCCGCGCCACCATCGGGGGCAGTTGGATGGTGCGAATCTCGCTTGCCCAAAGCGGACATTGGATCGACGGCCTGGGGCGCATCGACGGGCCCGATGCACGCGGCCTGCCCGAACCCCAATATGAAGATATCGCCGATCTGATGGAAACCCATGACACGGCCTGGGGACCCATGGAGCATCTGAAACCGGTTCTTGAAATGTCGGAAACCCCGCCCCGTTGGGACCGCCCGGCGGTGCCGCTGGGCACGCATTCGCCTGCATGGCCGGATTGACCGCCTGATCGGGTTGATTGATAGCCCTAAAGGGCTCAGCCCTCGGTCGTGCCTTTGACCGCGGCGTCGGGCGTGCCCTTTACCCTGGCTTCACGGTAGGTGATGTACAGGGTCGAACAGAACACCACGGTGCCGCCGATCCAGGTCCAAAGATCGGGAAATTCACCGAACATCACATAGCCGAGCCCCGCCGCCCATAACAGGCGGGTGAAGTCGGCGGGCATGACGGCCGTGGTTTCGCCCAACTGCATGGCCTTGGCCATGGCAAGATGGGCGCCCGTCGCCAGCAATCCGATGGCGACCAGTTCGCCGAACTGCGCCCAGGTCGGCCATTCCCACACAAAGACCGCGAACAGCAGCGTCACGGGCGTGAAGTAAACCGATGAATAGAACACGATGGTGACCGGCGAATCATAGCGCACCAGAATCTTGACCATCAGCAGCGCGCCCGCCCACAACACCGTCGATCCAAGGGCCCACATATATCCGGGGCTGATTTCCTGAAACCCGGGGCGCAGAATAATCGCCGTGCCGACGAACCCCACGGCAAGCGCGCCCCAACGGCGCAGGCCCATTTTTTCGCCGAACAGAAAGACCGCGCCCAAGGACGTATAGAGTACGACCGTGAAGCTCAGCGCCGTGGCATCGCCCACGGGTACCAGCGACAGGGCATAGAACCAGCTTAACATCGCGCCCAGACCGATCACGGCGCGCATCAGCTGCAAATCCGGGCGTTTGCTTTTCCAGGCGTGCCGATCCTGACGCATCAGCAGGGGCGTGAGCACGACCAGCGCCACCACATTTCGGAAGAACGCAACCTCGAACGGATGCAGTTCCTGGGTCATGTCGCGGACCAGCGCATGCAGGCAGGAAATCAGGATCGCGCCCAGGAGCATGAACAGAATGCCCCGGAAGTTGTCGACCTTCCTGGGACCTGCCGGTGTCATTTGATCGCTCAGGTCCGGGGTCGTCGCCATGGCTTCACTATAGACGCGGGCCGAGGTCTGGCAATAAGGTCGTCGCCCCGTTATGGGGCCAATTGCATACAATCCATTGGGAAGGGTCTTCACCATCATGATCAACGCAGGTATCGCCGGTTTGGGAAAATGGGGCCAGGTTCTGGTCAATTCCATCCACGGAAAAAGTGATAAAATCAAAGTTACCGCCGGATGCACCGGACGTAAGGCAAAGGCCGAAGCCTATTGCCGGGAAAAAGGGATAGACCTGCGCGACGGCCTGGCCGACCTGTTGAACGACCCGGACCTGGACGCGGTGATCCTGGCGACCCCGCACAGTCAGCACGCGGATCAGGTGATCGCCGCCGCCGCCGCCGGCAAACATATTTTCATCGAAAAGCCCTTCACCCTGGACCGCGCCAGCGCCCAGGCCGCCGCCGATGCCGCCGATGCGGCCGGCGTTCAGCTGGCCCTGGGCCACAACCGGCGGTTCCATCCGGCGATCGTCCGCATGAAGGAATTGGTGACCTCGGGCGAGTTGGGGCAAATCCTTCATATCGAAGGCAACTTGAGCAGCCCCAGCGCCATGCGCTTTCCGGCCGACGGCTGGCGCGCGCAATCCGATGAAAGCCCCGCCGGCGGCATGACCGGCATGGGCATCCACGTGGTCGATGCCATGATCAATCAATTGGGGATGATCGATGAAGTCGATGCCCGGTCCTATCGCCGGTTCCTGGAAATCGACGTCGATGACACCACATCCATGTTGTTCCGTTTTGCCTCGGGGGCGACGGGATATCTCGGCACTTTCACCGCGACGGCGCCCCTGTGGCGGATTCAGGTGTTCGGCACGGGCGGCTGGGCGGAAATGCACAACTACGACCGCCTGACCATCCGCCGGGTCCTGCCCGATATCACCGTGCAGCCGGACGAAATCGTCGAATACGGTAAATTCGACATGGAACAGGCCGAACTGGAAGCCTTCGCCGATGCCTGCGCGGGTGGTGCGGCTTATCCCCTGACACCGGCCGAAGCCGTACACGGCACCGCCGTTCTGGAGGCCGTGATCAAAAGTGCGGCCGACGGCAAACCGGTCCTGTTGGCGGATATCTGACGCCATGTGGTTCGTGATGCGCCAGTTGATGCGGTACGGGCGCTATGTCGCCTGGACCGCCGCTGCCGCATCCGCCGCCGCCGTCTATGGCTACATGTCCACGCGCGAGGACATCACCCTGTTCGGTGGCGCACCGCACGTCATCGAATGGTGGGAGCCCTATGTCTGGCCCGCTGTGGCGTTCATCGTGGTCGGGCGGGTGCTGCGCATGATGCTGGGCCGGTTCGCATCTGCGGCGAACCAGCATGTGGCGCGTCTCCGGCGCGGGGATATCTTCGGGCCCCGCCCCTGAACGGGTCGGTGGAAACGCTTAGCTTTCGCCGCTGTCTCCGCCACCGCCGCCCATGCCGGCCTGCGCGATTTTCTTATCCGTGGTGTAATTGTTGAGCGCCCAAATCGCCCAAATCGCCGCCGGAATCCAGCCGATCAGCGTCAATTGCAGGATCAGGCAGATAATGCCCTGGATGGGCCGGCCAATGGTGAAGAACACGAACCACGGAATCAAAATTGCCAGAATCAATCGGATCATGGATAACACCCTTTATCTAGAATCCCCCCGGACTCCGAACCGGAACGTTAGCCCGCCCGGAACTTCCTGACAATTGGCGCCTGACAATCACGCACGCATCGCCTAATTTCCGGCGCGCGTTATATTGTCCCTGCGGCTCCTTGCTGCATCACCCGTTTTGGACTTTGCATTCATGAAGGTTGACCAGTTCGATTTCGACCTGCCGCAAGAGCTGATCGCCCAGAAACCGGCCAGCCCGCGCGATTCAGCACGCCTGCTGGAAGTCGCGCCGGACGGGTTGAACGACCTGGGCGTGCGCGACCTACCCAACCTGCTTCGTCCCGGCGACGTCATGGTCGTCAACGACACGCGGGTCATTCCCGCCCGCCTGACCGGCAAACGCGGTGACGCGGCCCGCCCCGGCCCGGCCGAAGGCGGCGCCAAGGTCGAAGTCACTTTGCACAAATGGGATGCCGACGGCACCTGGCGGGCCTTTGCCCGCCCGGCGCGCAAACTGGCCGAACGCGATCATATCGTGTTCGCCCCCGGGTTTTCCTGCGACGTCGTCCGCAAGCTGGACGGAGGCGAAGTGATCCTGCGATTCAACAAGGCGGGACCGGATCTGAAAGACGCGCTGGAGCAATTCGGCGTCATGCCCCTGCCGCCCTATATCAAGCGCGAAGCCACGGGCGACGACGCGGACAAGGACGACTACCAAACCCTGTTCGCCGCGCGCGACGGCGCCGTGGCCGCGCCCACGGCATCGCTGCATTTCACGCCCGATCTGTTGCAGGCGCTGGATGCCCGGGGAGTCGAGCGGGTGTCCCTGACCTTGCATGTGGGTGCCGGCACCTTCCTTCCCGTGCGCGAGGAAGACACCCGCCATCACGTGATGCATTCCGAATGGGGTGAAATCAGCGAACAGGCTGCCGATTTCATCAATCAGGCGCGGGCCGCCGGGGGCCGGATCGTCGCCTGCGGGTCGACCGCCATGCGCCTTCTGGAATCAGCCGCCGATGCGGACGGTCTGATCAAGCCGTTCAAGGGCGATACGGACATCTTCATCACTCCCGGCTACAAATTCCGCGCCGTGGATATGATGGTGACCAATTTCCACCTCCCGCGCTCGACCCTGTTCATGCTGGTCGCCGCCTTTGCCGGACTGGACCGGATGAAAGCCGCCTATGCCCATGCCATGGCGGAAAACTACCGCTTCTATTCCTACGGCGACGCCAGCCTGCTGCACCGGAACGACGGCGCCGCGTGACCCGCTGCCCCTATACTGACGTATGTCAGACTACGGCAAGGCTTTCATTGCATTCTAGTTTATGTTTATCTCCGCTCGCTCTTGAGGTCGGTGAAACCATCAATGCGGAAAATCCGCATAAGGCATCGACTGGAAATGACGTTCAAAAATCTCCTGCCGGCCACCTTACTGGTCGCCGTTTGTATTGCGTGGCTCGCCATTGCCAGCCTGCGCCCGCAACCGGGCCAAACCCAGCTTGGCGTGGTGTTCCCGCCTGACCTGAATCAAATACAGGTCCTGTCCCGTATCGCCGATGCAGGTGGACGCCTGGTGCGCGAAGGCGCCTGGCCGTTCATTGCCGTGGTTGCCGTCGACGGGCCCGACATCACGGCCCGCCTGCGTGACGCAGGAGCCCTGTTCACCGTCAATCCCCTGGTGCTGGGCAGTTGCCTGACCCGGCCCGCCGTCGCCTCAACTTTGTCCAAAGCCAACTGATTCTATCCGTTCGCAAAAGGAAGTACGTACAATGGAAGCCCTCAAAGAGCTCCGCATCAAGTCCACCCGGTTTTTCGTCCTGTTCGCCTGGGCGCACCTGCCCCTTGCCGGGCTGGCTTATTGGCTAACCGGCGGCGACATCGCCACGGGCGGCGGCATCATTGCCGCGGTCGCCATGGCCACGACCATCGCCTGGCGCAGCAATCCGGACGCCCTGGCAACACGGTTCCTGATTTCCGCCGGTGTGATGATCAACGTAGGCGCCCTGCTGTACCTGTTCGCGGGACATCCCTGGCAGATCGATGTGCATATGTACTTCTTTGCCGTGCTGGCCATGATCGCCGCCTTCTGTTGCTGGCAGACCGTGCTGGTCGCCGCCGCGACGGTCGCCGTGCATCATCTGGTGCTCAATTTCACGCTGCCCTATGCCGTGTTTCCCGATGGGGCCGACTTCTTCCGTGTCGTCCTGCACGCCGTCGTCGTGGTCGTGGAAACCATCGTCCTGATGTGGCTGTCCTACCGGCTTGTGTCCGCCTTCCGGCACAGCGCCGAAGCGGTCGAAGCCGCCGAAACAGCCAAGGCCGAGGTCGAACACCTGAGCCAGGAACGCGAACGCCTGGAACAAGCCAATCAGGAACAGCGCCGCAAGCTGCTGCTCGACATGGCGTCCGACTTCGAACACAAGGTCGGGCCGATCGTCGAAGGCTTGAACAGCCACGCTCAGAACATGTCGTCCGTATCGCAGAACCTGTCGCAACTGGCGACCCAGGCGCTGGAACGTTCGACCGACACGGCCAATTCCGTCGAACAGGCATCGGGCAATGTGCAGAACGTGGCGACCGCAACGGAACAGATGAGTGCCAGCATGGCCGAAGTTTCGTCCCAGGTGGCCCGCGCCCATGATGTTGCGCAGAATGCTTTCCGCAAGGCCAAGGACACGGACGGCACCATGGTCCGCCTGACCGAAGCCGCCGCCAAGATCGGCAATGTCATGGAAATGATCAACGACATTGCCGAACAGACCAATCTTCTGGCCCTCAACGCGACCATCGAAGCCGCCCGCGCCGGCGATGCCGGCAAGGGTTTTGCCGTGGTCGCGAACGAGGTCAAGAATTTGGCCAATCAAACGGCCAAGGCGACCGAGGAAATCGCCGCGGAAATCGCCACCATGCAGAACGTCTCGCAAGACGCCGCCCGCGAAATTCAGGGCATTTCCGAAACGATCGAGGAAATCAATTCGGTCAGCGAGGCAATCGCCGCCGCCATCGAAGAACAATCCGCGGCAACGCGCGAAATCGCGCGCTCCAGCCAGGACGCCGCATCGCATGCGGAATCGGTGCAATCCAACATCGGCACGGTGCGCACCGCATCCGAAAACACGGGCAGCGCCGCCGGTGAGGTTTCGACCGCCGCCGGCAGCCTGTCCAGCCAGGCGCAAAGCCTGAAGCAGGCAGTGGACGGCATGCTGACCGACCTGCGCGCCGCCTGATCCCTATTTCTTGAGGGCACCAACCAGGCAGCCCATCCATCCCCAAAACATGCGGGGGTGGATGGGCGCTTGCCTGTCCGCCCCAGGCACAGCATATTCCGCGCCATGAATAAGATGACCTTTACCGTCAGCACCACCGACGGCCGGGCGCGGCGCGGCCGTCTGGAGACAGCACACGGCCCCATGGAAACGCCGGCCTTCATGCCCGTGGGCACAGCCGCCACGGTCAAGGCCATGACGCCCGAAGCAGTCGCCGAAACGGGCGCGCAATGCGTATTGGGCAACACCTATCACCTGATGCTGCGCCCGGGGGCGGAACGCATCCGTAGGCTCGGCGGACTGCATACTTTCATGAATTGGCCGGGACCGATCCTGACCGATTCCGGCGGGTTTCAGGTCTGGTCGCTTAAGGAACTTCGCAAGCTGACCGAGAAGGGCGTGACCTTCCGCTCGCACATCGACGGTGCTTATCACGAGCTGACGCCGGAAAGCGCCATGAACATCCAGAACGCGCTCGACGCCGACATCACCATGGTGCTGGACGAATGCACCCCCTTCGGCGTGGACGAGGACGAAGCCCGCATTTCCATGGAACTGTCCATGCGCTGGGCCCAGCGTTGCCGCGATGCCTTCGAAGAACGCAACGGTTACGGCCTGTTCGGCATTGTGCAGGGCGGGGTCTATGAGAACCTGCGCCGGGAATCAGCCGAAGCCCTGATCGGCATCGGCTTCGACGGCTATGCCATCGGCGGCCTGGCCGTGGGCGAAGGCCAGGAATTGATGTTCCAGACCCTGGATGCAACCACCCCCCACCTGCCCCGGGACAAACCGCGTTATCTGATGGGCGTGGGCAAACCCGGCGACCTGGTGGGAGCTGTGGAACGCGGCGTGGATATGTTCGATTGCGTGCTGCCGACCCGGTCCGGGCGGACGGACCAGGCCTTCACCCGGCGCGGCACGCTCAACATGCGCAACGCTCGGCATAAGGACGATCCCCGGCCGCTCGATCCCGATTGCGCGTGTTATGCCTGTTCCAACTATTCCCGCGCCTATGTCCACCATCTGGTGCAGGCTCGGGAAATCCTGGGCGGCATGCTCCTAAGCTGGCACAATCTGCATTATTATCAGGAACTGATGGCCGGCATGCGGGACGCCATCGAACGCGCCGCCTTTCAGGAATTCAAGAAAGCGTTCGAGGAACAGCAGGCCGCCGGGGACTTGGCGCCCATCGATGACGGAGCGAAACAATGAACGAGGAACAGCTGACCCAATTGGGCACCGCCACGGAACTGCCCGCCTCGCCGGATGAGGCGGTGTTGGAATGCGCCGACAACCCCCATCCGGAAACGCCCTATCTGATCCGCTTCACCTGCCCGGAATTCACGTCTCTCTGCCCCGTCACGGGCCAGCCCGATTTCGCCCATCTGGTGATCGACTATGTGCCCGACCGCCTGATCGTCGAAAGCAAGTCGCTGAAGCTTTACCTGGGCAGCTTCCGCAACCATGCGGGCTTTCACGAAAAATGCACCCTGGATATCGCCCAGAAGATCGGCCGCACGGCGGAACCGAAATGGCTGCGCATCGGCGGATACTGGTATCCGCGCGGCGGCATTCCCATCGACGTGTTCCACCAGACGGGCGAGCCGCCCAAGGGCCTGTGGATTCCGGATCAGGGCGTGGGCACCTATAAGGGGCGCGGGTAAACAGGCCGCGGCCAATATTTGCCGAAAGTAACGTTTTGAAAATCAGGGGCAGGCCCAGGCCAGCCCTTTTTTTGCGTCAGCCGGCCGTCTTATCCCGCTGCCGCGTCGTCCCGCGCGGCCGGGGTCGGCCAAGCCATCGGTACTTCGACCGCATGACCGAAATAGCCGATCAGGTCGATAAAGCTTTTGACCACGGACAGGTTGGGGATCGATGACAGGATCGGCCCGCCCGTGCCCTCGGCGATGGGTGCCAGTTCGTCGCCGGGCTGGCTTTCGCTGTATTCCTGCATGGCGCGGTGAAAGTTCCGCTCGTCGGTGATGATGTAGAAATCCGGGTCCTTTTTGGACTGCAGGATCAGGAATTCCATGGAACGTCTCCTCTTAGCCGCGTTGGCCCGTCGGCGCAGATTTGGGGGCATCCCCGAAATGTTGCGAAACCCAACAAGCGATGGCCAAGATTTTGTTATAACTGCCTGAATCGGGCAAGAACTAAGCCCGGTGATGAACCGGGTGGGCCTTGAAAGGGCGCGTCATTTGCCCCGGTAGATACAACCGGTGACACCGTTTTCACGGATTTCGATCTCGCTAAGCCCTTGAAGATGAGTCGATATTCTGTCCCACAGCCAAATCGCGATGTTTTCCGTGGTGGGGTTTTCCAGGCCGGGAACCTCGTTCAGATAGTGATGGTCGATTTCCGCCAAAACGGGTTCGACCGTGGCCGCGACCTCGGCGAAATCGATCACCCAGCCTTCCGATTCGCGCACCGGGCCCGTCACGGCGACGCGCAGCAAAAAGGTATTCCCGTGCAGGCGCGAACACATATGGCTTTGCGGCAGGCGCGGCAGACGCCGGGCGCTTTCAAAGGAAAAGCCGTGATAGACGGTCATCTGGCTGTTGGTATCGCTCATACCCCGTGCCCTTCCACCCGGCATCCCACGTTAGGGTTTTCCCAAAGGTCGACCGTCACCCGCCCCGGCAGATGCGGCGCCAGGCGGTCCTTGAGGAAACGGCACAGGTTTTCCGTCGACGGGTTGCCCAACCCGGGAAGATCGTTCAGATAGCGATGATCGACCACCGCCAGGACCGCATCGATTTCGCGCTTCAGGTCCGCCGGATCCATGATCCAGCCCGCATCCGCGTCATGATCGGCCGTCACCCGCACCGTTCCGTTGAACGTATGCCCGTGCAGCATCGCCGCCGGATGGGCATCACCCACATTGGGCAGGCGCTGGGCCGCGACAAAGGAGAAATCCATAAACCGTTCCATGGCCGCGTTTCCTAGAGCATTCGGCGGATGGATGAAAGCCCGAAGGCGTTGTACATAGGGCAATCCTTGCAGGCATACCGGGGCGGGCCCAAATTATCCGTATCGCGCAATGCGGCATGATGCGATGTTTTTGATTATGCTTATATAGCACTGAACACTGCAAAGCCTGCGTCCACGGATCGAAAAGGGAATAGCCATGAGCCTCGGCGAAAAGATGAAGCCCGTTCTGGAAGAACGCATGGCGCTTCTGAAACAGGAAATCACCGAGATCGACAGCACCCTGCGCGAACCGGACAGCAAGGATTTCGAGGAACGCGCCACCGAGAACGAAGGTGACGAGGTTCTGGAAGATCTGGGTAATGCGGCCCTGACCGAGATCGCACAGATCAAATCCGCCCTGGACCGGATCGAAGCCGGGACCTACGGCGAATGCGTGACCTGCGGCAACGACATCCCCCCGGCCCGGCTTGAAGCCGTGCCGCACGCGGCACAATGCATCAAATGCGCGACCTAGGCGTTATTCCCTTCACGCATTATAGGGCCGGCCGAACATTCCCTGACTGAGCGTGACCGCGATCTGTTCCGCCCGGTCGATAAAGACACGGGCGATATCCGGTGGGCAGACATCCCGCGCCGCATGCCTGAACAGATCGAGCCACCGGTCGAAATGTTCCGGGCCCACATCCGACAGGGCCTTGTGCATGGGCATGGGTTGGCCCTTGTACCGCCCCGACATCAAGGTCACCGATGACCAGAACGCCATCATGGTTTTCAGGTGCGGCTCCCAATCCATGGGAATGACGCGCTGAAAGACCGGGCCCAATTGGGCATCAACACGAACAGCATCGTAAAAACGACGCACAAGGCGTTCGATCATGTCCTCATCAATGCCCGGGTGAAGGGGCATGCGCAGGGGAATGTGCGGTGAAGGCTGGTCGTCGGATGTGGGGGATTGGGGCATGGGATCGGCCTCATTTAACATGTATAAATTATACATGTTATTAGCAATTCCCACGTCCATGATCAATAAGGAACGACGGGTTGAGCCCGGGGAGAGACGTGCCCGCCGCCATTGGCGGGCACGTCACATTTTTGCATTCGGATCTATGACTGCATCCCACGCGCCATGGGCAGCTTGGTGATCAAACGCCCCGTGGCCTTGCGCACGGCATTCGCTACGGCAGGCCCGATCGACGGCACGCCCGGCTCGCCCACGCCCGTGGGCGGTTCGCTCGACGGTACGATATGAACCTCCATGCGCGGCATGGCGCTGATGCGAAGCGGCGTATAGGTGTCGTAATTGCCTTGTTCGACTTCGCCGCCGTCAGCCAGGGTCAGCTCCTCGGCCAGGATCGCACTCAGGCCGAAGCCCGTGCCGCCCTCGATCTGGGCCCTGATCACATCGGGGTTTACCGCCGTGCCGCAATCCACCGCCGCGACCACCCGGTGCACCCGGATGTCGCCGCCGTCGACCGAGACTTCGGCGACATGGGCGACGAAGGAATGGAAGCTTTCATGAACGGCAAGGCCCATGAACCGGCCCTTGGGCAAGGGCTTGCCCCAACCTGCCTTTTCCGCCGCCAGGCGCAGCACCGCCGCATGACGCGGATGGTTCTTCAACAACGCCAGGCGGAAATCGAGCGGGTCCTTGCCGGCTGCTTCCGCGACTTCGTCCAGAAAGCATTCCGTCGCATAGGCCGTATGGGTTGAGCCCACGGCCCGCCACCACAGCGGCGTGACGCCGGCTTCCATGGTGGTCAGACCGACATCCATGTTCGGGATGGCATAGGGCAGATTGGATGCCCCTTCAACCGAGGTCTTGTCGACACCGTCCTCGATCAGGCCCTGAAACGGCGTGCCGGCGACGATCGATTGCCCGACGATATGATGCTGCCAGGCGACCAGATTGCCGGCCCCATCGATCCCGGCCTTAAGTTGATGCACATAGGCCGGGCGGTAGCGCCCGCCGCGCATGTCGTTTTCGCGCGTCCATTGCACCTTGACCGGGGCCTTGAAGCCGATAGCCTTGGCGATCATCACCGCTTCGGCGACGACATCCCCATCAGGGGTGGCGCGGCGGCCGAACCCGCCGCCGACCTTCATGATATGCATGATGACCTGTTCCGGTTTGATCCCGGCGATCCCGGCGGCCATTCCCTGGTACAGGCCGGGCAACTGGTGACCGCCCCAGACTTCCAACGTACCGTCGGCGTTCCTGCGCGCCACGGCGTTAAGCGGCTCCATCGCGGCATGGGCCAGATAAGGAAATTCGAACGTCGCGTCGATCGTCCGCACCGCAGCCGCCAGGGCCTTGGTCGCATCCCCTTCCTTGCGGGCGGCCGCCTGCGGTTTACCCGCCGCACGGTTCCGGTATTCGGCCAGGATCGCCGCCGAGCCCCGGGTTTCGGCCTTGGTTTCATCCCAGGTCACGGTGACCGCATCGCGGGCCGCCAAGGCCGCCCACATGTGTTCACCGACCACGGCGATCCCGCGCGGAATTTCGACCACGTCGACGACGCCCTTCATGGCCTTGGCCTTGGCCGCATCGAAGGATTTGACGGTCGCGCCGAACTTGGGCGGATGGATCATCACCGCCGTCAGCATGCCCGGCAGTTTCACGTCGATGGTGAAATCGTGGGTGCCGTCGGTCTTGGCCCGGCTGTCGTAACGGCGCAGATCCGGATTACCGATCAGGGTCCAATCATTGCGGCCTTTAAGAGGAACTTCCTGCGGCACGGGCATTTGCGCCGCCATGGCCGCCATGTCGCCGAACCCGGCAACCTTACCACTTGCATGCGACAGCTTGCCGTCCTTGACCGATATCTCGCCGGCGGGAACCTTCCATTCCCGGGCGGCGGCTTCCGTCAACATGATGCGGGCAGCGGCACCTGCCTTGCGGTAGCGGTCGAACGACGTGGTCATGGACGATGATCCGCCCGTGCCCTGCACCGCACCGCCCCAGGCAAGGTTGCCGTAAAGTTTAAGGTCACCCGTCGCCCCCACGACCTCAATCCGGTCCCAAGCCGCCCCCAGTTCTTCGTTCACCAGGGTGGCGATCCCGTTGTAGGAGCCCTGCCCCATATCGAACTGCGACGACAGCACGGTGACCTTGCCGTCGGCATCGATGCGGATATAGGCATCGAAGGGAGCAGGGGCCGCCGATACCGCCGCACCGCCGGCGGCGCGCACCGGGGCCGCGCCATAGCCGATAACAAACGCCCCGACGGCCGCAGCCGACGCGACAAGGAACGAGCGGCGGGTTGTTTTCACGGACCCGACCGCATTCATCTGTTCAAGAATTCTGGGCAGCATGATCAGGCCTCCAACCGGCGGGCGGCTTCGTGAACGCCGGCCCGAATGCGGTGATAGGTCGCACAACGGCAGAGATTGCCGTCCAGCGCCGCATCGATGTCGTCATCCGTCGGCTTGGGCGTTTCAGACAGCAAGGCCACAGCGGCCATGACCTGGCCCGATTGACAGTATCCGCATTGCGGCACATCCATATCGGTCCAGACCTGACGGACCGTTTCCGCGACCTTGCCGCCGATCCCTTCGATGGTGGTGATTTTTACCCCGTCCAGGTCGCCGACAAAGGTTTGGCAGGACCGGGTGGGCTGACCGTCCAGATAGACCGTGCAGGCACCGCACAGCGCCTGACCGCATCCGAATTTGATGCCCGTCAGCCCGACAAGGTCACGGATCGCCCACAATAGGGGCATGTCACCCGGCGCATCGATCTGGTGATCGACGCCGTTGATATTCAATTTCGGCATTTTCGACTTCCCTATTTGCATTTCATGCTGTCCTCAACCGCGCCCCCTGTGGCGCCATGCCGGGCTTCACCCAACAGCAGAACAGCTATTCTGATTTGACCCGTCTCAGATGGTCTCTTGATCCGTCCCGATCAAGTTACAACTAGGTAAAAAATCACCGGATCAGGGAATGCCCAGCAGTTTATGGGTTTGCAGCGACAGCCCCCATTTCGGATGGGCGAGGCAATAATCCAAGGCTGCCTTGGTATTGGCGTCGCGGTCGGGCCCGTCCATGGGCTGCAACAGGAAGCGGCCGAAGTCCCAGTCCTCGAACGCATCCGGGCCGGCACCGTCCTGGGGGAAGACCAGCTTCAATTCGTCCCCGCGCCGCTGCACCACATCGGTGCCGGCCTTGGGGCTGACGCAGACCCAGTCCAGGCCTTCCGGGGCCTGGATCGTGCCATTGGTTTCCACCGCCACCTGGAAATCCACATTATGCAGGGCGTCGATCAAGGCACCATCGACCTGCAGCAGCGGCTCGCCCCCGGTGCAGACGACCAGGGGCACACCGCCCCCGGATGCTGGCCAGGCGGCAGCCACCGCCTCGGCCAGACTGTGGGCGTCCTTGAACGCCCCGCCGCCGGGGCCGTCCGTGCCGATGAAGTCCGTGTCGCAGAACCGGCATTGGGCATCGGCCCGGTCCTGTTCCCGCCCCGACCACAGATTACAGCCGGCGAACCGCAGGAACACCGCCGGGCGCCCGGCCTGTGCGCCTTCGCCCTGCAGGGTGAAATAAATTTCCTTAACGCTATAGGTCATTGCCCGAAGTTCATTATCCGTCTTGTCGCCACCGCCGCACCGGGGATGCCGGGAGCATACTGAATTGACGCCTTCCTATACGCCCCTGATGCAAATAATTCCAAATTTTGTGACCCTGGTCACGGACGACATCGCCCGGCCCCCGGTATATTAGGGAAATCTGATCTTCTCCACTTTGGATTGGGAGATGACCATGCCTGATATTAAGCCTTCCACCCTTCGCAAGATCCTTAACGCGCTGCTTCTGGGCCTGGGCGCGCTGGTTTTCCTGGCGCTGGGCCTATCCTCGGGCGGCACCGGATTCTAGTTCAAACAGCGTAGCCCGTAGGATCGGAAACACCGACCTCGGCAAAGCCCTTTTTGCGCAATTGACAGGAATCGCACCGCCCGCAATGCAACGGCGCGCCCGGTGCATCCCCCGAAGCCCGATGCGGATCATAGCAGCTCCAGGTCAGGCCGTAATCCACGCCCAGCGCCTGGCCTGCCTTGATGATCTCCGCCTTGGTCATGTCCATCAGCGGCGCCTGGATCCGGAACACCCCGTCCGCACCGCCTTCCATGGCTTCGACCCCTTCCTTGGTCGCCAGATTGGCCAGCCGTTCAAACGCCTGGATGAAATCGGGCCGGCAGTCGGGATAGCCGGAATAATCCAGCGCGTTGACCCCGATGAAAATGTCCCGCGCCCCGCCCGTTTCGGCCAGCGCCAAGGCATGGGCCAGAAAGATCGTGTTGCGCGCCGGAACGTAAGTCACCGGAATGCCGTTGGCCATGTCTTCGGCGGCACGGTCCTTGGGCACGTCGATATCGGCTGTCAGGGCCGAGCCGCCGTAAACGGACAAATCAATCTCGGCCACGGCATGGCGCGCGGCGCCCATTTCATCGGCGATGCGCGCGGCCGCATCCAGTTCGACCGAATGGCGCTGACCGTAACGGAAGGAAAGGGCCAGAACCCGGTATCCCTGGTCCCGCGCAATCGCGCAGACGGTCGCGGAATCCAGCCCGCCCGATAAAAGCACAACCGCCGTATCGCCGCTTACCACGGATCGTTCTCCAATTTTCAGCCTGTGTTATTCTCTGCCTCCCTAGCATATCGCGGCGGCGCGGACGAGAACCGGATGACCCCAAATCTTCAACATGACCTGAAACAGCGCCTGGCCGAAGAAGCCCGCGCACTGGGGTTCGACGCGGTCGGCATTACCGATGCACGGGCCGCACCCAATGACCGTCAGGCGTTGGAGAATTTTCTAAAAGCCGGTCATCACGGCGGTATGGCCTGGATGGCGGATGGTCCCCGCGGGGCCGTACGCGGCGACCCCCAGGCCCTGATGCCGGGTGCGCGCACGGCCATCGTGCTGACCTGTAACTACGGGCCCGAGGCCGATCCCCTGCCCGCCCTGGATGAAAAGGATCAGGGCATCGTCAGCGTCTATGCCCGCGGCAAGGATTACCACGACGTCATCAAGAAACGCCTGAAACGTCTGGCCCGCTGGTTCCAGGCCGAAGCGATCAAGGGCGGCACGGACGATGCGGATGTGAAAGTGTTCGTCGATACGGCCCCGCTGATGGAAAAGCCGCTTGCGCAGCGCGCCGGGCTGGGATGGCAGGGCAAGCATTCCAACCTGGTGTCCAAGTCCCATGGGTCCTGGGTGTTCCTGGGCGAAATTCTGACCTCGGTCGCCTTGCCCGCCGACCTTCCCGAAACGGACCATTGCGGGTCCTGCGACGCCTGCATGCGGGCCTGCCCGACCGATGCTTTCCCCGCGCCCTACCGCGTGGATGCGACCCGCTGCATCAGCTACCTGACGATCGAACACAAGGACCACATCGCACCCGACCTGATGGCGAACATGGGAAACCGGATATACGGCTGCGACGATTGTCTGGCGGTCTGTCCCTGGAACAAGTTCGCGACCCCGTCGGACGAGCCGGCGTTCGCGACCCGCCCCGGCCTGGACGGCCCGAAGCTGGCCGATCTTGCCGCGCTGGACGATGCCGCGTTCCGCGCCATGTTCGCGGGCTCGCCGGTCAAGCGGACGGGACGGGACCGGTTCGTGCGCAACGTGATGATCGCCGTCGGCAATTCAGGCGACGCGGCATTGGCCCCCGCGGCCCGGGCCTTGACGGACGATGCCTCGGACCTGGTCGCAACGGCCGCGCGTTGGGCCTGCGACAAACTGAAGGACACGGGAACCTAGATGTATTTCTTGTTGCGGAAATAGAGCCAAAGCCCGACGCCCAGCACCGTCAGCCCGCCGCAGATCACCCAGAACCCGGTCTTGGAGTCGGCCAGCGGCACCCCGCCCACGTTAATGCCGAGAAGCCCCGTCACGAAACCGAGCGGCAGGAAGATCGCCGCCACCACCGTCAGCGTGGTGGTGATGTCGTTGGCTCGTTGATTTTCGAACGACCGCATTTCGTCCTGGGTCACCTGGGCGCGGCCCAGGATGGCCTCGATATCGGCGGACAGGCGGCCGAACTCCGCCGACAGTTCCGACAGTTCCGCCCCCGCCGCATCGTCCACCCAGGACGGACGCCGGTCCGCGATATCCGCGAAAGCGGCCCGTTGCGGTTTGAAAAACCGGTGCAGTTGGATGGCGCGACGGCGCAGGCGCGCGATCCGGGGGCGCAGGGATTTGGTGTCTTCCGCCTGGGCCAGGTCCTCGTCGATCTCGTCCAATTCCTCGGACACATCCGCCAAAGTCTGCGCCTTTTCCTGGGCCATGTTATGGCCGACCGCGCATAAAAATTGCGACACAGACCCGGGGCCTGATTTTTTGGCCAAGGCAACCTTGATGTCCTCGATCGCGGCAAGATGGCGCAGGCGCCCGGAAATAATCCGATGCGGGCCGATCCACAGACGCAGGGAGATCATATCGTCAGGCTGGGCGTTTTCGTGGGTGTTGACCTCGCGCAGGATCAACAGGATCCCGTCGTCCAGTTCCGCACAGCGGGGCTCCGTGTCCGGCGCCAGCATGCCCTCGACCGCCAGGGACGGCACATCGGCCTGTTCGGCCAGCCAGCGGCGGGCGGGCTCCTTGGTGATATCCAGATGGACCCATTCGATCTGCCCGGCGGACTGATCGATGGCAAGCTGGTCCACATCCAGCAGGCGCGCGCCGCCTTCACCGTCAAGCACGCCGGTAAATACGAAGCCGTCATCGGGTGTCATTCTGGGTGCTCCGTCTATTGAATTCGTCCGCCCAAACCATCGACCGCGGGCAGATATGAGATTATCTTAAACTTATCGGCTTTCACCATTGGCTTATCGCAGATCCATGACGCTTTCCAACGCTACGTTCCGATCATCCGGTTTTATGCCGTCCGTCCTTATGGCTACAGCCGTCCTGTTGTCTGTTTGCGGATCCAGCGCCTGGGCGCAAACGGCAACCAAGACCGCCCAACAGCCCCCCGCCGCCCCAAAGGTTTTCAAGGATTGCGATGTCTGCCCGGAAATGGTCGTCCTGCCCAAGGGCGCCTTCATCATGGGCAGCACGCTTCTGCCGGCCGAACAGCCGAAACATCCCGTGTTCATCAAGAAATCCTTCGCCATGAGCCGCTTCGAAATCACCTTCGACAACTGGGAAGCCTGCCTGACCGAAGGAGGATGCAGCCACAATCCCCACGATCACAACTGGGGCCGGGGCCGCCAGCCGATCATGAACATCGATTTCCATATGGCCGAAGGCTACGCCAAATGGCTGTCGAACAAGACCGGGCAGACTTACCGCCTGCCATCGGAAGCCGAATGGGAATATGCCGCCCGGGCGGGGTCGACCACGGCCTTTTGGTTCGGTGACAAGGAAGCAGACGGCAAGATCAATTGCCGTAATTGCGCAGGTGCCGTGCCCGGCCACCGCAACGGGCCCGTCGGCATGTTCGAGCCCAATCCCTTCGGGCTCTACGACATGCACGGCAATGCCTATGAATGGGTGTCGGACTGCTGGGTCCCTCATTACCAGGGGGCGCCACGTGACGGCTCGCCCCGGGTGGATGGCGATTGCAACATCCGCGTGATCCGGGGTGGGTCCTGGTACTACTACGCACGGCAGTCGCGTTCGGCTTCGCGCGCCAAGAACGCGGCGGCGGTCAAAAGCTACTGGCTTAGTTTCCGGGTCGTCCGGGAACTCGACTAGGTCTACTTTTTGTCGCTGGAAAGCGTATCAAGCTGGCGCTGCATCTCTTCCAGCTTGGCCCGCATGTCGTCGATATCGCCGCTGCCCTGCTCGCCCTTGTTCGCTGCCTTGGGCGCCGCACCGTTGCCCCCTTCGGCATAGAACGGCGTAAACATCTTCATGGCGTTTTCGAACATGGCCATGTTCTGTTTCGAAACCTCTTCGAACTGGCCGAAGGGGTTGAAGCCCCCAAGGGCGTCTTCCATCGTTTTGCGGAGCGTTTCCTGATTCGTCGCGAAGGACTGCATCGTCTGCTCCAAATAATTGGGCACGACGGCCTGCAGGCTATCGCCATAGAAACTGATGAGATGGCGCAGGAAACTGATGGGCAGCAGGTTCGTGCCCTTGGATTCTTCCTCGACGATGATGTGGGTCAGGACCTGACGGGTGATGTCTTCGCCCGATTTGGCGTCATTGACCACGAACTCGTCACCGTCCTTGACCATCTGCGCCAAGTAATCGAGGGTCACGTAACTGGATGTCGCCGTGTTGTAAAGCCGCCGGTTGGCGTACTTTTTAATGATTATCGGCTCACCCTCTGCCGGCTTTTTGTCAGCCATGGGTCTCCCCCCGGGATTATCATTGCGATGCGGCAAATTACCGCGTCCATTGCTGCGCCGCAATGAAAGTTTCCCCGCCCCCGGGGCCGGCGTTATAGTCATGCGGCCCAAAACCGGAAAAACACCGGCACGAACAAGGACCCAGTCATGGCCGACCAACCCGACCTGGACCACCTGGCGAAACAATATTTGGACCTGTGGCAGGACCACATGCAGTCCATGGCCGCCGATCCCCAAATCTCCGAAACCATGTCGCAGATGACGCAGATGATGACCGGCTCGGCAACGGCGTTCGCCGCCTTGGCACAGCAGGCCTTGAATTCCCAAAACAGCGGCACCCCCGGCAAGACTTCGGATAGCGAAACCCATGACCCAGAAGAACACGGACAAGGCACCGGCGACGCCCCCGCAACAGAAACCGCAGCCGATACCGCAACCAATTCTGGGGCCCCGCCCGCTGCCCCTTCACATGGCGGTGCAGACCTCAACCTGGCTGAGCTCGCTCGCCGCCTTGACGGCATCGAACGGCGGCTTGCCGACCTTGAGGCCGGAACTGGCGGCACGCGCAAAGGATCTGGAAAAGGCCCTTCAAAACGTTCCGCCTGAGGCCTTTTACAAGGCCGTGACCGCCGAAGCCCGGACACGCCTGGATCAATTCACCCGGGGCGTGCGCAAATACCGCACGGCCGCCCGCCCGCCCCGCCCGACGGAGCCGCCCGTGATCTGGCGCGAAGGCTCGACCCGTCTGCTCGATTACGGCGCCGCGGCGGAAGCCGCCAATCCCGACGGCCCCGTCGTTCTGATCATCCCGTCCCTGGTCAACCGCTATTGGGTGCTGGACCTGGATTGGGACCAAAGCTTCCTTAGAAGCCTCGCCGCACAAGGCCTACGCCCCCTGGTGATCGACTGGGACGCGCCCGAGGGGGCGGAAACATCCTATTCCTTCACCGACTACATCGCCGGGCGCCTGTCACGGGCTTTGGATCATGCCGTCGGCCTGAACGGTGGGCCGGTTCCCTTGGTGGGATACTGCATGGGCGGGCTTTTGTCCCTGGCGCTGGCGCAACTGCGCCTGGCCGATGTGCGGGCCCTGGTCACCATGGCCTCGCCCTGGGACTTTCACATCGCCTATGGCGATCTGGTGCGCGTGCTGGAAGGCATGATGCCCCGTATGGAAGACGCCGTAACGCAAACCGGCATTCTGCCCGTCGACATGATGCAGGCCATGTTCGCCGAACTCGACCCCTACATGACGCCCGCAAAGTTCCGTCAATTCGCGGACATGTCCCCGGACAGCCTGGAAGCCCGGCGCTTCGTGCAGCTGGAAGACTGGCTTAACGATGGGGTCGTTCTGGCCGGTCCGGTTGCGCTTGAATGTTTCCGCGACTGGCACCTGGGCAATACCCCGCCCCGCGGCCAATGGATCGTCGGCGGCCAAGCCGTTCAGCCGCAGCGCATCACCTGCCCCGCCCTGGTCGTGGTGCCCGAAAAGGACCACATCGTACCGCCGGCATCATCCCATGCCCTGGCCGAAGCCCTGCCCCAGGCGGAAACGCTGTCGGTCAACGCCGGTCATATCGGCCTGGTATCGGCAGCCCGGGCGCGGGAAAGCCTGTTTGATCCCCTGGCCCGCTGGCTATTGAATCTGCAGCGGTCCGAAAATTGACCTGAGTCCGCGCCGGGCCGGGATCGTCCTTGTATCCATAAGCAATGCACCATATAACCGGGAGGAGAGACGAAGGCCGCAAAAAGCGGCCCCGCCGGGAAAACATCCAATCGGTTTCAAGTATGGCGCGGTGCCGGGAATCCGTGCTTTGCAACCCCCTTGCGGGGCTGTCACCCACGCAAGGGGGTGTGTCTTATTGAGGAGAGAGAAACATGTCTGAAGTCGTAATCGCCAGCGCCGCGCGCACCGCCATCGGCGCCTTCAACGGAGGCCTTAGCTCCGTGCCCGCCCATTACCTGGGCGAGGTCGCCATCCGATCCGCACTGGAACGCGCCGGTGTCGCCCCTGAAGACGTCAACGAAGTGATCATGGGTCAGATTTTGCAGGCCGGCGCCGGCCAGAACCCGGCCCGCCAGGCCGCCGTCAACGCCGGCATCCCGGCGGAGGCCACGGCCTATGGCATCAATCAGTTATGTGGCTCGGGCCTGCGCACGGTGGCCCTCGGCTTCCAGGCGATCAAACTGGGCGACGCCGACGTGATCGTCGCCGGTGGCCAGGAAAGCATGAGTCAGGCACCCCATGTCCTGAATCTGCGGAACGGCACCAAGATGGGTTCGGCCGAAATGGTCGACAGCATGATCAAGGACGGCCTGACCGATGCCTTCCACGGCTATCACATGGGCACCACGGCAGAAAACGTAGCCCAACGCTGGCAGCTGACCCGCGAGGAACAGGACGCTTTCGCCCTGTCGTCGCAACAGAAAGCCGCCGCCGCCATGGAAGCCGGTAAGTTCAAGGACGAGATTTGCCCCGTCACCATCAAGTCCCGCAAGGGCGAAACGGTGGTCGATACGGACGAACATCCCAAGCCCGCCACCACGGCAGAAGCCCTGGCCGGCATGCGCACCGCCTTCGACAAGGAAGGCACGGTGACTGCGGGCAACGCGTCGGGCATCAACGACGGCGCCGCCGCGACCGTCCTGATGACTGCCAAGAACGCCGAAAAGCGCGGCATCACGCCGCTGGCCCGCATCGTTTCCTGGGCCACCGCCGGCGTCGATCCCGCCGTCATGGGCACGGGCCCGATCCCGGCGTCCCGCATGGCGCTGGAAAAAGCCGGCTGGTCGACCGACGATCTGGACCTGATCGAAGCCAACGAGGCCTTCGCTGCACAAGCCTGTGCCGTGAACAAGGACCTTGCCTGGGACACGTCCAAGGTCAACGTCAACGGCGGCGCCATCGCGCTTGGCCATCCGGTCGGTGCTTCGGGCACGCGAGTCCTGACCACGCTGCTGTATGAAATGCAGAAGCGCGACGCCAAGAAGGGCCTGGCCACATTGTGCATCGGCGGCGGCATGGGCATCGCCATGTGCGTCGAGCGCGACTAGTCATCGAGAACGGGGCGCCTTGGGGAGGGACGTCCCGCTTTCACTTCCATACAAGGAGAGTGACATGGGTAGAGTAGCATTGGTTACGGGGGGCACACGGGGCATCGGCAAGGCCGTCTCCGTGGCCTTGAAGGCGGCCGGGTATTCCGTGGCCGCAAATTATGCCGGAAACGACGAAGCCGCCGCCAAGTTCAAGGAAGAAACGGGCATCCCCGTTTACAAATTCGACGTCGGTGATTTCGACGCCGTTTCGGCCGCGGTCGCACAGATCAAATCGGATATGGGCGCCGTTGAAGTGCTGGTCAACAATGCGGGCATCACCCGCGACGTGCCCCTGCACAAGATGGACAAGGCCCAGTGGGACGCGGTGATCAACACCAACCTGTCGGGCCTGTTCAATCTATCCCGCAACGTGATCGACGACATGCGCGGTGCCGGTTTCGGGCGGATCGTTTCGATCAGTTCGATCAACGGTCAGAAAGGCCAGTTCGGCCAAACCAACTATGCCGCCGCCAAGGCCGGCGACCTGGGCTTCACCAAGGCTCTGGCGCTGGAAACAGCGTCCAAGGGCATCACCGTCAACGCCATCGCACCGGGCTACATCGCCACGGAAATGGTCATGGCCGTGCCCAAGGAGGTGTTGGATTCCAAGGTCATCCCGCAGATTCCCGTGGGCCGCCTGGGCCAGGCCGAGGAAATCGCCCGCTGCGTCGTGTTCCTGGCGTCCGACGAAGCCGGCTTCATCACCGGCTCGACCCTGTCCGCCAACGGCGGCCAGTACATGGCCTAATCGGAATTAACATCCAAGCAAGGGCCGGATTTGTGACTGGAACCGGCCGACAACATCCGATAAGACGGCGCGTCATGCGATGCGCCGTCTTTTCATGTGCCCTGTTGGCAGCCCTAATCGCCCCGTTTTCCGCCGGGGCGCTGGAGCCCCGCGTCTTCGGTGCGGAACTGTCCCATCCCGTCACCTGGGTCGGGCGGATCGGCGGCGCGGCTGTCGTGCGCCTGGCCGACGACAGCCATCATACGCTCGGCCTGGATGAACAAGGCATCACCCTGACACCCCGCCCGGAACCGCTTGCCCCCGCAGGGTCCGGTGACGACGCCCCCATGCCCGACGAAGTCATCGTTACCGGCAGCCGCAACATCCGGGCGGCTTGGTACCGTAAGCCGACGGACCGTTACGGCCACGGCGTGCTGGGCGACGCGGTCGAGGCCGGGGGCCTGGCCATGCGTCTGGAAGGCGGATACCTGGAAACCCTGGACCTCACCACCGAAGCCGTGTTTGAGGACCGCACCCCCCGCATCGTCGATATCGACGGCGACCAGGTCGATGAAATCCTGGCGGTGAAAACCTATACCAAGGCCGGGGCCGCCCTGGCCGTGATCGAAACCTCGGACCGGGGCCTGCGTCTGGCGGCGGAATCGGAGCCCATCGGCCAACCCTTTCGCTGGCTTAACCCGGTCGGTGTCGGCGATTTCGACGGCGACGGCCGGAACGAGATCGCCGCCGTCGTCACCCCCCACCTGGGAGCGGTTCTGAAGCTTTACGAATGGCAGGGCGACCGGCTGGTCGAAGACCACAGGGCCGACGGATTTTCCAACCATGCCATCGGATCGCCCGAACAGGGCCTTGCCGACATCGCCGACATGAACGGCGACGGCCTGCCCGACCTGATCATCCCCGATGCGGCGCGGCGCAATCTGCGCATCGTGACTTTTTCCTTCGGCACCTTCCGGCAACTGGCCGAGGTCGTGAACACGGAGTCCATCGGTCTTGCCGTGCTGGCCCAAGATCTGGACGGCGACGGCCGGCCCGAAGCCGTCATGGCGCCGGGCGGACGGTTGAAAGTCGTGAAATTCCTGCCCTAGATAACCGGCGGATCAATCAGCCAATTTCTTGAACATCACATGGGCGTCGACCATGCCGAGCTTCGGGTGATCGAACGCCCCTGGCAGGGTGCCCACAATGTCGAACCCAAGGGATTGCCACAGGCGGACGGCGCCTTCGTTGCTGGCGACGACCAGATTGTACTGCATGGCCTGGAAACCCAAGCTCCTGGCAACGGTCTGGGAATGCATGCACATTTCGGTGGCGATGCCCCGTCCCCGGGCGGCATCGGCGACGATATAGCCGCAGTTGCAAACATGCGCCCCCTGGCCGGGCTGATTGGCCTTGATGTAATAGGTGCCGAGCAGCACCCCGTCTTCGTCTTCAACCACGAACGTGGCGTCCGGCAAGGCGACCCAGTTGCGATGGGCCTCTTCCTGGGTGATGTCCGGTGCATAGGCATAGGTCTCACCGGCCCGGAACACGGGCTCGATCACGGACCAGACGGCGTCCCAGTCAGCTTCCTCGATGGGCCGAATAACCGTCACAGCATCAATCTATCGATTGACCCGGCGGTCCCGGCCGCGGCGGCGTTCCATCTGCGAAGGATCGTTGGAAATACGAACCCGCCGGTCGCTGCGCGGCTCGGCCCAACCAGGGTCGCCCCGCCGGCGCGGACGCGATGCATCAAGGTCCGGCTTTTCGCTCTTCTGCGCGGCAACCAGGCTGGCCGCTCCCTTGGCCTTGACCACCGACAATTTAAGCCATTGGGGTTCTTCCGGCACCTTGCCAAGCGCCACACCGGAGCCGCCCTTATCGATTTGTTCCTGGGCTTTCGACGGATCGAATTCGCCGTTTTCACCGGCCAGATCCGACGCTTCGGCCGCGATCAAAAGATCAGGGGCCTCGATGGTCTTGAACTGCTCGCCGATGGTTTGCAGGCCGATACCATTGATGACCTGGGCCGCCTTGACGAAGCCGGCCTCGCGGGACAACGAGACGAAACTCATCATGAAGTAATCGCCACGCAACCGCGCCCGACCGTCCTTGGCGGGGGCCAGCCGCTCGAAGATATGTTCGCAGGCATCCGGCAAACGTTTGCCCAGCATGCTGGTGCGCCCGCCGATCACCGCATAGAGCGGCGCCAAATTCATCAGATAGATGCAGGCCCCGGCGTTTTCCCAATCTTCCATGATCATCCGGTCGCCTTCGACCGCGACCTGTTCCTGGGCATCGATCGCGGCCAGTTCTTCCGCCAAACGACGGTCGATGTCTTCCACCGACTCTCCCTCGTCGTCGCTGAACAATTTCGAGAAAAATGATTTCTTGGCCATCTTGTGTTCCATAACTGTTCAAGGGAGAAAGCGGCACCAGAAAACCCGAAACCGCCAAACCAATTCTCTGGCACCTTTAAAGCAGATGATGATTACCGAAGGCTGACGACTTTAAACAGCCCCTATCTGCGATTGCGCAATCGGTCGATGCTCAACGCCCCGCCCCCGGCAGCGGCGAGGTACAGAAAAACAAAACAATAAAGGGCCGACAGTTCCCCGCCGTTCAGAAGCGGGAAAAAGCCGCGCGGGAAGTGGGCATAGAAATAGGCGACGGCCATCGTGCCCGAAAGAATGAACGCGACCGGGCGCGTGAACAATCCGGCCACGATCAAAACCCCGCCGACCAGTTCGATCAACCCCGCAGCCCCCGACATGCTGAGCGGGTTAGCGCCGCTCATGTCCGATACGGGAAAGGACAGATACTTGGTCGTTCCATGCTGCAGGAACAGCAGCCCGGTCACGACGCGCAGGACGCTCAGAAGATGGTCCTTGAAGGGGTTAAGAAACGTCATCTCTTGTTCTCCGTCTATCCATGAATATCGGTTTTTCCGGACCCGCCCCAATCCGAAGACAAATGCGACTTGAGCACCGCCACGGCTTCATTCCCGATCCGCCTTTCCAATTCCCGTTCCAGGTCATTGATGGCGGCGGCGGCCTTCTGGTCCAACGTACGGCCAAGCAGCGTAAGCTTGACCAGCTTGATCCGGCGATCCGTCGCACTATCGACCAGGTCAACCAGGGCCGCCCGTTGCATTTCGCCGATCTGCTGATGCATGGCCTGGCGGGTTACACCGACCCGGCGGGCCAGTTCGGCGATAGACGTTCCGTCCTGATCCAGGCTGGCCAGGGTCATGAACTGGGTGCCCGAAAGACGCGGCAAATGGGCCGTGTCAGGGTTTTTGGCCAGGCCTTCCTCGAACCAACGAAAGGCCCGGACCAGTAAGGCCGCCAGATTGCCTTGACCGTGAAGGGTGGTATCGGCGGACATGCGCGGCCTCCTGAAAACGTCAACGGGCTTTACGTTAGTGCGCGCGCTCTACGATTTCCAGTCCTGCGGCATCCAGTCCGGCGGGGCCATTTCGAAGCCCGCGAAATCGAACGCTGGGGCAACCGTACAGCCGACCAAAACCCAGCCGTTCCGCGCCGTATCGGCAAGACTGGCCGATTGCCACCAGCCCGTGGGCACGATGACCTGCGGAACCTGTCCCGCCGTTAGATTATCGCCGAGCAGATATGTTTCCGAGGTCACGCCATCGGGCGACAGGGACAGCGCCAATCCCCCCACCCCGTCGCCGCCCGAGGCATGAAAATTCCAGATCTCCACGGCATCGAGAACACGGTGCCAGTGGGATCGTTCGCCGGCCGCCAGCAGGTAATAAATGCTGGTCACCGCCCCGCGTTCGCCGTCCGGGGCCGGCTCCCGATGGACTTCGCGGTAATGACCGCCTTCCGGATGAGGGGTCAGGTTCAGTGCCGTGATGATGTCATCAGCCGACTGCATGCCGTACCCCCACCCGGTCTGATCGGTTTATTCCTTAGGCTCGGTCGCCGTCATGGACGGACGGGCGGAAAAGCCGGTGAACCAATCGGCCAGGGCCGGATTGTCATCGCGCCAACCAAGATCCGTGAATCGAAGGTCGAGCCAGCCCAGCGCGCAACCAACGGAGATTTGGCCGATGGTGACGGGCCCTGAAAGGGCATCGACATCATCTTCAAGGGCGGTAAAGCAGCGGCCCAGAACCGTGTTGGCGCGGTCGATCCAGTCCTGGCGCGGGCTGTCGGGCCACAGGCGGGTTTCCAGCAGGCGGCGGATACCGGTTTCACACATGCCGTCGCCCAGCGCGTTCAGGCGCAGCGCCTGCCAGCGCGCACCGCCCGAGGCCGGAAACAGCTTTTTCCCGTCATGCAGGCTGTCCAGGTATTCGCAAATGACGGAAGAATCATAAAGGATTTCACCGCCGTCGGTGACTATGGTCGGGACCTTGCCGACCGGGTTGTCGGTGCCGATGTCCGTGTCTTTGGCCCAGACGTTGGTTGCAATCGGTTCGATCTGATCGACGATGCCGGCCTCGTGGGCCGTGACCATGACTTTGCGGACGAAGGGGGAAGTCGAGGAATAACGAAGTTTCATGAATGGGATTCCCTGGATGGTGATGTTTGATTTGCCGCGACCTTATCACCCGAAACTTTCACGCGCCACGGCGATGGAACCATCACACGGCGTTTTGACCGGCGGGTAATTGCTCTATGCTCCGGGCCTATGTGGATAGATGTTGTCGATCTTCGGGATTTCTACGCCTCGCCCCTGGGCCAGGCGGCGCGGCGCATGATCCGGCGCAAGATGCGCGCCCTATGGCCCGATATTAAGGGCCAGCGGATGCTGGGCATCGGTTATGCCGCACCTTATCTGGCGGGCTTCCGGGACGAGGCCGATCGCGTGATCGCCGCCATGCCCGCACGCCAGGGGGTTTTGCGCTGGCCGGCCCAAGGCGGGGCGCAGGCGACCCTGGTCGATGAACTGGAACTGCCGTTCCCCGACTTGTCCATGGACCGCATCGTTCTGGTGCATGCGCTTGAATGCGCCGAACAGGTCGAACCCCTGATGCGCGAGGTCTGGCGCGTGTTGTCCGATTCCGGGCGGCTGATGGTCATCGCCCCCAACCGGTCGGGCCTATGGGCCCGGTTCGAACGCACGCCCTTCGGCCATGGCCGGCCGTTTTCACCGCGCCAGCTTTCGAAGCTTCTGCGGGATTCCATGTTCACGCCTTTGGCGACGGACCGCGCCCTGTACATGCCGCCGTTCCGCACATCCATGCTGGTGCGCTCCGCCCCCGCCTGGGAGCGCGCAGGCAGCATGCTGTTGGGATCCTTCGCCGGTGTGGTCGTGATGGAAGCCGTCAAACAGATCTACGCGGCCACCCCGGCGGTACAGGGCCGGCGGCGGCGCGCCTACCTGCCGATGCCCCAAGGAAGCAGCCCGGCCGCCGGCAGAACCCTGCTGCCGCGCCGCACAGACCCGCGTTAGCACCTGATTTGCCTTTGATTTCTGCCATGCATCCCAGTATCACTACGCGTCCTTGTCTGGCTGCTGCCCAACCGGCGGCGGGCAAGGGTGCCGACCGCATCCATTGACGACATTCACCAACGAACGGCCCGACCATGTCGAAGACGACCAAACCCACGCTTGACGACCTGCGCCAGCAGATTGACGCCATCGACGAACAGCTTCATGACCTGATCATGCAGCGCACCCAGGTGGTGGAGAACGTGCGCGAAATCAAGAAAGGCGAAAGCGTCAAAATCCGCCCCGCGCGCGAGGCGGAAATCGTCTATCGCCTGATGGCCAATCATAAAGGCCCTTTTCCGCGTCGTGAGTTGACGCGCATCTGGCGCGAACTGATCGTCGCGACCCTTAGCTTCGAAGGACCGTTTTCCGTGGCCGTGCTGGTCCCGGAAAACCAATCCGGGTTTTGGGACATGGCGCGCGATCAATACGGCAGCTTCACACCCATGCGCCGGTTCACCACCAGTGCCCGGGTGATCGAGGCCGTGCAACGCCAGGAATACACCCTGGGCATCCTGCCCCTGCCGCGCAACGACCAGGACGGCGACCATTGGTGGCGCCATCTGGTTTCGACCGCCCAGGACGCCCCCCGGATCATCGCCCGCCTGCCGTTCGCCGGGCCGGGCAACGGGTTCGAGGCCCAGGGCCTGGAAGCCCTGGTCGTCTGCCCGCTGGTCAAGCCCGAGCCGACCGGCCGCGACCGCACCTATCTGGCGGTTGAATGCGAAGAGGACATCCCCTTCCGCACGATCGCCAAGTCGCTGAACGACCTGGGGTTCTCGCCCGTGTACAACCAGCTGTGGCACGAACCGGCGCGCCCGGCCGCCTGGACCCATCTGGCCGAGGTATTCGGTTTCGTCGACCCTGAAAAGGGTCACCTGGACGCCTTGAAAGACGCGGTCAAAGGCCGGATCAGCCGGGTTATTCACCTGGGATCCTGCGCCACGCCGCTGGGCCCCCAGGAACTGGACCCGGGGTCAAAGAAGTGACGGCGCCCCGCCCCCAACCCGGCATCTTGAACATCGCCCCCTACAAGGGCGGTGAAAGCAAGATCGCGGGTGCCGAGAAGGCCATCAAGCTGTCGTCCAACGAAGGGGCGTTCGGGCCCAGCCCGGCGGCCCTGGTCGCCCTGGAAGAGGCCGCTAAATCGGTTCATCGCTATCCCGACGGTCATGCACCCGACCTGCGCGCCGCCATCGCCGAACGCTACGGCCTGGAGCCAGGCCGCCTGGTGTTCGGGGCCGGATCGGACGAGATCATCGGCCTGCTGTGCCATGCCTATGTGGGCCCGGGTGACGAAATTCTGCATACGGAACACGGGTTCCTGATGTACGCGATCTACTGCCGAGGGGCCGGCGGCACGCCCGTCGCCGCGCCGGAAACGGACCTGACGGCCGACGTCGACAACCTGTTGGCCGCCGTGACCGACAAAACCCGCATCGTGTTCATCGCCAATCCGAACAATCCCACGGGAACCTACCTTTCGGCGGCGGAACTGACCCGCCTGCGCGACGGCCTGCGCGACGATATCCTGCTGGTGATCGACGCGGCCTATGCGGAATACGTGGGCGCCAACGACTATACCGACGGCATGGGATTGTGCCGGAACGCCGACAACGTGGTCATGACGCGCACCTTTTCCAAGATGTTCGCCCTGGGCGGCGCACGCCTGGGCTGGGCCTATGTGCCGCAGGACGTGGCCGATGTGTACAACCGCATCCGCGGGCCGTTCAACGTGTCCATGCTGGCGCAGGCGGCAGGTCTGGCATCCTTCAACGACACCGAATTTCTGGAAACCTGCCGCGCCCATAACGATGAATGGCTGAAGCGCACGCAGGATGCGCTGCGCCAATTGGGCCTGTTCGTGCCCAACGGCGTGGGCAATTTCGTGCTGGTCCGCTTTCCGGACGAACCCGGCCGCACGGCCGAGGACGCGGATGTGCACCTTCGATCGCAAGGCATCATCGCCCGCCGGGTCGCGGCCTATGGCCTGCCGGATTGCCTGCGCATCACGATCGGCAAGGCGGACGAAATGGAAGCGGTCATCGCAGCATTGCGTCAGTTCATGGGGGCAGACACATGAGCGAGAAACTGTTCGAACGGATCGCCTTCATCGGTATCGGGCTGATCGGCTCGTCCCTGGCCCGCGTGGTTCGCCGCGATGGCCTGGCAAGCGAGATCGCCGTGGCCGCACGCCGCCGGGAAACCCTGGATGCCGTCAAGCGCCTGAACCTGGCCGATCAGGTCACCGACAATCCGGCGGAAGCCGCGGCCGGTGCCGATATCGTGGTGATCTGCACGCCGCTGGGTGCTTATGAAGCGGTTGCAAAGGCCATCGCCCCGGCACTGAAACCGGGCGCCATCGTCACCGACGTGGGATCGGTCAAGGCATCAGCCATCGCGGCCATCAAGCCGCACCTGCCCGAAGGCGTTCATTTCGTGCCGGGCCACCCCCTGGCGGGCACCGAGCATTCCGGCCCGGAATCGGGCTTTCCCGAACTGTTCGACGGCCGCTGGTGCGTGCTGACGCCCGAAGCCGATACGGACCAAAATGCCATCGCGCGCGTGCGCACCTTCTGGCAGGCGGCGGGGTCCAAGGTGGAAGTCATGGACCCCGGCCATCATGATCAGGTCTTGGCGATCACCTCGCACCTGCCGCACCTGATCGCCTATACCATCGTCGATACGGCGACGCAGTTATCGACCGACCTGCAGAAAGAAGTGATCGAATTTTCCGCCACGGGCTTTCGCGACTTTACCCGCATCGCGGCCTCGGACCCGGTGATGTGGCGCGACATCTTCCTGAACAACCGGGAAGCGGTGCTGGAAATCCTGGGCCGTTTCACCGAAGACCTGACCGCCATGCAGCGCATGATCCGGCGCGGTGACGGCGACGGGCTGGAAGAAGTCTTCACCAAAACCCGCGCCGTGCGCCGCGGCGTCATCGACGCCAAACAGGCCTGATCGCAAGACACCCGTTCAGGGACTAATGCTTATGGGCCCCATGGCTCATGGCGGCCTTCTTCATCACCTGCACGGTAACCGGGACATCACCCGCCTTTTCGAAAACAAGGCTCATGGGAAAGCTGTCGCCTTCCGCCAACGCTTGCTTCAGATCGAACAGCATGACGTGATAGCCGCCCGGTTTGAACACCACGGGTGATCCGGCGGCAAGCGCCACCTCGGCAACGGGACGCATTCGGGCGATTGTTCCCTCCATGACGTGTTCGTGCAGTTCCGCGCGGGCGGCGATGTCCGTTTTCACCCCCACCAGTTTATCCTCGCCCTCACCCGTCAGGCTGGCCTGAAAATAGGCAGCGGAAATCCGCATCTTGGCGATGGTCGGCCGTGCCCAGGCACCGGAAACGGCGATGCCCTGTTCCGCCGTGGCGGACTTTTCCATGGCGCCATGGCTTTTCATGTCATGGGCCTGGGAGGCTGCGGGAAAAGACAGCAGGACAAAAGCGGCAAGCGGCAAGATGCCGCGAACAAAGGGTCTGTTGGTCATGATAATTCGATCCTGGATAACTGAAACATTGTGGCGGGCGTTCCCACCCGGCGATATGGGAAATCAATCAGGCAAGGATCGAAATAGGCGGTGCCCGGGGATGCCCGGGGGTGTCCGGGATTTCACCGCCGCCGACAGAGCGCGGTTCCGGCGGATAGGCGCCGAACACGACGGGTGCCAGAAGACAGGGACCAAGGGCAAGCGACGCGGCCGTGGCCGGGCCACAGCAGCAGCGCGTGCAGTCCAGGAACCCGAACGCCGACGGGGGCGTTTCCGGGGGTGCGGCGGCGGCGCCAGCGGCCCCCTCGATGACCTTGACCCCGCCCGGCGTGCAAATCACATGCAGGGCGGCCAGAAGGTCCCGTTCCGCCGATGCGCCATCGGATGATGCCGCCTGGGCCGGCTGCGCCAGACCGACGGCAAGAACGAACACCTTCACCCACAGGGATGCGACCAGCACCCCGCTTGTCCAGCGGCGGCGGTTCTGCGTTCCGGATTTTCCAAGGTAAGCCGTCACCGGCAAGGTTCCTTTTTGATGGGGCCCGAACCTAAGTCGCGCCGCGAGCCTAGTCAACGCCGCGCAGCGTTACATCGGCAGCCCCGCCCGTTCCTGCGCACGCCGCCATTTATCCGCATCGTCCGCTTCGAACACGACCGCTTCATCGAACGGCGCGATGGACCAATCGCCCCGGCGCATTTCGGCCTCCAACTGCCCTGCGCCCCAGCCCGCATAGCCCAGAAGGATCAGATAACGGTCGGGCCCTTCGCCCAGGCCGATGTCCTTGACCACCTTGAGGCTTGCCGTCACGGCGACCTTGCCCCGAACCATGGCGGTGGTTTCCGTCTGATATTCGTTGGAATGCAGGACGAACCCCGCCCCCGGTTCAACCGGCCCGCCCGCGTGGATGCGTATATCGCCCGAAATCTCTTCATCCGGGGCCGGCGGCTTGCCCAAGCCGATCAAGAAATCCAACACCGGGCCCTTGCCGATGGGCCGGTTGATTACCAGGCCGAAAGCACCCTCGGCATCGTGGTCGGCAAGATAGATTACCGTGCCGGCGAAGCGCGGGTCGGGCATGGTCGTCTCGGCCACCAGCAACTGGCCCGCGTAATAGGGGCCATACTGCGGCTGAGGCGTTTCACCGCCGTCATCGGCGTGCAGCGGGCCCGCCGACAGCAGAAAAACGATCATGAACAGGCTGCGGATCATGCCCCCAGCATAACAGACGGCACACCCGATCTCGACCCGGTGCGGCAAATCAAACGGTCAGCGGAACCAATCCACGGGCTTGAGGCGAAACAGCTTCACCGGCCCCAGGCTGACCGTTCTGTCCTGCAGGGTCAGCGGCACGTTCAGCACGCGCGGGCCGTCCGCACCTCCCTTTGCGAACAGCCCCAGGACGACCTGCACCGCCCCGGCCGAACGGGCATCGACGATGCCTTGTTCGCGCAATGCTTCAATCGTTTCGGCAAATCCGGTGACGCGGGCGGTGAAGGCGCCTTCGGGCTGGCCCGCGCCGTCAATCGCCATGGTGCCGTCGCCCGTCAGGTTCAGGGGGCCGTGGGATAGACCCAACTGGCTGATCTGCAGAATCCCCCCGGCGTCCCGCCAGCGAAGCGCCGGCTGCGGCCAGGAACCCGCCGCAAGGGGGCCGTTCAACGACATTTCCAACGCCAGGCGGTCGATCTCGCGCCCCAGGGCGGTCGCATACTTCGGCGGCAACACCACACCCTTGGCATCCAACGAAATGGGCAGGCGCGGCCCCGGAGCAAGGTCAGGGGCATCGATACCGGCGGCGTTTTGATCATCGCCCGCCGTGGGCGGCGAGACCTGCAGTAAAAGCCCCCGGGCGGTGATTGATCCGTCAGGCAAGATCAATTCACCATCGGTCAGCCAGGCTTCGATCCTTGGCAAATGGCCCGCCCCCGCTTCGCCCCAGCCTTCCAGATGCTGTGCCCGCAGCTGTGCCGAGCGTGCCGTGCCATCCTGCCCGGTCCATTCAATGCGGTGATCGCCCGGCGCCTGCCAGTTGATGCGCCGCCAGTCCCAGGGAACGCCCGACAGCGTCAGACCGGGGCCGGACCAGCTACCGCCCAGCCAGCGGGCGGCGGGCGCCGAAATTTGAACCTTGATACGGAATGGAAAACCGCCGGTCTGCAGGCCGCCGGTGGTGATCTCGACCCCCTGGGCGCGCTGCCGGTCGATCCAGGTTTTGATCTGCGTATCGACCGTGCCCGCGACCGTGAACCAGAAGGCGGCATAACCGATGATCGCGACCATCGGCAGGGCGACGGCGATGCGGCGCAGGCCCCCGGGCCGAGCGGCCAGGTGCGTGGTCAGGCGGTTTTCGGGCAGGCGCGGGATACGGACCATCGCCGTTTATAGGCCGTTCTTCCGCCCGGACGGAAGGGTTTGCGCCTGCATTGCGAAAACCCTAACAATGGCCGGATGTCACAAGCCGCCGATGATTTCTGGGTTTTCGCCTACGGCTCCCTGATGTGGGATCCGGACTTCCCCCATGCCGATGCCCGACCGGCCCGGCTTTTCGGATATCACCGGGCACTCTGTCTTTATTCATTCGATTACCGGGGAACGCGGCAAAAACCGGGCCTTGTCCTGGGCCTTGACCGGGGCGGGTCATGCCGGGGGATGGCCTTTCTGGTGCGGGCCGAGGACCGGGACGCGGTCATGGCTCACCTGCACAAACGCGAAGCCAGCGAAGGCGAATACCACTTGAAGTGGCTCAAACTTGATTTGGGAAGCGAGACCGTGACCGGTGCCGCCTTCGTCGCCAATCACGACAATGAATATTACGCCGGAAAGAAACCGCTATCCGAGGCCTGCCGCCTGATCTCCCAAGGTCACGGCACGCGCGGCGCCTGCATCGATTATCTGAAAAACACGGTCCGGCATCTGCGCGACATGGACATCCGCGACCGGGGGTTGGAGCGGGTATTGAGGAAAGTCGAGACGTAGCGGTCATTCCCGCGAAGGCGGGAATCCAGAAATACCGGACGGCACTGGACCCCCGCCTTCGCGGGGGTGACAGAATTTTCGCGGGGGTGACAGAATTAAGTTCAGGTTACCCGCACTTGGAATAGCCGCAGGACGTGCAGGTATCGCAGCCTTCTTGCACGACCAGGGAGGCCTGGGCGCATTTCGGACATTGCCGGAACGGCGCCCCGCCGGTCAGCATCTGGCCTTCCGTCTGGCCGACTGCCTGGGGCAGTTCCTGGGCGTCGCGGTCCTGTTTGTCCTTGTCCGGATTGGGCAGGAAGCCCGACTGGATCATATGCTGTTCGATCACCCCGCCGATCGCCGCCAACAAAGACGGCACGTACTTGCCGCCCATCCATTGCCCGCCGCGCGGATCGAACACGGCCTTCAATTCCTCGACCACGAAGGACACATCGCCGCCGCGCCGGAACACGGCCGAGATCATGCGGGTCAGGGCCACGGTCCAGGCGTAATGTTCCGTGTTCTTGGAATTGATGAAAATCTCGAACGGGCGGATGCGGCCACTGTCGTCCATCACGTCGTTGATGGTGATGTAAAGCGCATGGTCGCTTTCCGGCCATTTGACCTTGTAGGTCCGGCCCGGCAGTTCGCCCGGCCGGTCCAGGGGCTGGAACATGCGCACGACGGAACCGGAATCGCCCTCGTCCTTGGGGCGGGCCGTACGCGTCGCCGATTCCAGCGGCAGTTCGGGTTCGTCCGCCTGGGCGGTTTTCTGGCTGTCCTTGACCTCCAGCACGGCACCCGTGACATCGTTGGGCCGATAGGTGGTGCAGCCCTTGCAGCCCAGGTCGTAGGCCTGCATGTAGATGTCCTTGAAGTCGTCGAAATCGATGCTTTCCGGCACATTGATGGTCTTGGAGATGGAGGAATCGATGTATTTCTGCACAGCCGCCTGCATGACCAGATGGTCATTGGGGCTGAGCTGTTGCGCATCGACGAAGGCATCGGTCAGGGCCGCGTCCGCCCCGCGCAGGCGCTTGAACAGGCGGAAGGCGTAATCGGTCACCTCTTCCTCGCGGCGCTGGCCGTCGGGCATCAGCACGTGGCGGGTGTATTTGAAGGAAAACACCGGCTCCAACCCCGAGGACACATTATCGGCGAACAGCGAAATCGTGCCCGTGGGCGCCACCGAGGTCAGCAGCGCATTGCGGATGCCGTGCTCATGAATGGCGTCCTTCACGTCCTGGTCCAGCGATTGAACATGTTCACCGGCAAGGTAGGCGTCCCGGTCATAGAGCGGGAAGGCGCCCTTTTCCTTCGCCAGATCGACCGAGGCCAGATAGGCCGAGCGCTGGATCGCGCGCAGCCATTGTTCAGTCAGCTGAACCGC
>JAVJRK010000016.1:0-197681 GCA_040218445.1 Rhodospirillales bacterium
GTGCGCCGTCGAAATCGTGATCCCACGCGCCTTCTCTTCAGGCGCCTTGTCGATATCTTCGTAATTCTGCGCCAACGCGCCGCCCGTCTCGGCCAAAACCTTCGTGATCGCCGCCGTCAGCGTCGTCTTGCCGTGGTCAACGTGCCCGATCGTGCCGATGTTGCAATGCGGCTTATTACGTTCAAACTTCTCTTTCGCCATTGTCCGGTCTCGTCTGTCTTTCTGGTGTTACCTGAAAACTGGGTGGTATCGCCTGGCACCCGAGGATGCCCTTGAAATAGTCCTAAAAGGTCCCTTTCGGGGTCACGCCGCCTAAAGAGGTTGGAGCGGGTGAGGGGAATCGAACCCCCGTCGTAAGCTTGGAAGGCTTCTGCTCTACCATTGAGCTACACCCGCTTGACGTTGCGCGCCTCACAAGCCTCCGGGGCTTGAAATCATTTGTCCTTTTCGTACTCGTACTCTTCGTCTCTACGCTCTGCTTCACCGCCGAAATCTGCATCGGCTCACAACACATCGGAGCAAAACCCCGGTAACGTCGCCAACCCCGGTAACGAGATGGTGGAGGGGGTTGGATTCGAACCAACGTAGGCGTACGCCAACGGGTTTACAGCCCGTCCCCTTTAGCCACTCGGGCACCCCTCCTGGGTCCCGTATTCCGGATATTTGCAGCACCGCAATGAATCTGCCCGGCCGGCACGCCGGACGGACCGAGGGAATACGAGGAATTGCAACCGGTTGTCAACGCCAAAACACAGTAAAATAGTCCGCAGGCCCCTCCCCCTTCTCTGATAAAAGAGAGGCATCCAGCAGACTTCAATTGTGGTTTCATGTTAAATCGCCCCATGAGCAAGCGCAAGCCCCACCCAAAGTCCCGTTTTCGGACAAAAAACAACGACGGTGAGCCCCCCCGCAAGGGCGGCCGCGCGGCCTGGATTTACGGCCGCCACGCAGTCCTCGCCGCCCTTGGCAATCCGGAACGGCCGATTTCCCGCATTATCGCGGCGCCGGGACAGATCGACGAAATCACGACTGCCCTTAAATCCAAGGACATTCCGGCAGACAGACCGCAGCCGGAAACCCTGGACCGGCGCGAGATCGACGACCTACTTCCCCGGGATGCCGTGCATCAGGGCCTGGCTGTATTGGTCCAGCCCCTTCCCGAAAAAGCGGTCGAAGATATCTGTACCGAAGCTGAAAAGGCCCAAAGCGCCCTGGTCCTGATTCTCGACCAGGCGACGGACCCGCATAACATCGGCGCCATTCTGCGCTCGGCAGCGGCTTTCGGGGCCGATGCAGTGATCGTTCAGGATAAAAACGCCCCCGAAGTCACGGGAACCCTGGCCAAAGCAGCCTCGGGCGCCCTGGAAACCGTGCCCCTGGTCACGGCCACGAACCTAAGCCGCGCCCTCGATCAGCTGAAAGGCGCCGGGTTTTGGTGCATCGGCCTGGATGGCGAGGCCGGCGGACCTATTGCCGAAGCAGACCTGTCGGGCCGGGTTGCCCTGGTTCTGGGGGCCGAGGGCGCCGGTCTGCGCCGCTTGGTCAAGGAACATTGCGATCTACTGGTGCGGATTCCTATCCGTTCGGCCATGGAAAGCCTCAATCTATCCAACGCAGCAGCTATCACCTTATATGAAGTGGCCCGTCGCAGGGCCGCCTTGCCCAGCACGACCTGATACGCGTACATACGTGTATACACACTCACCCCCATTTCCGGGGGCTTTGCTTCTGGGGGGAAGTCGAGGCAATGTTTCGCAGACGCATGACGCTTGCCGAATTGACGGAACCGCTGACTTCCGTACTGGATTATTGGCGCGGCCTGGGCGGCGAAGAACTGGCATGCTCATGGCCCCAGTTCAATCTTGTCGAACTTCCCCCACAGGTTCTGCCCACGACCCTGGTCGTCGATGTCTTCGACGACATGTCGAAAAACCGGTTTCGTTACTGGGGCAGTAAGATGACCGACATTCACGGCGCGGATATGACCGGCCGCAGCCCCTACGACATGTCCCCCCGGGACTTTGCCGAAGACCTGCGCCATCAGCACAGCGAAATCCGCGCCGAGCGCACAGCCAGTGCGGATACCTTGGGATTCATGCACGAACGCGGTTTCGACCATATGCACACCGTTTTGCGCATGCCGCTATCGAATGACGGGCAATCGGTCGACCATATCGTCGGCGTGATCTGGTATACGGATGAAGCACTGCGCAGAATCCAGCGAAACGGCCACCTTTCCGACGAAGGCACCTGAGCCAAAAACCCCGCCCCGTTCCCGCTTCACGGCCCTGCAATCAACACAGATCGTAAAGAAGGTAACGGTGGGTGCTTGTCGGCGCCGGGAACTTAAGAGTATACGTTGCCCGCAAGACGCGGTTAAGACCGCCGTCATGCCGGCTTAGCTCAGTTGGTAGAGCACCTGATTTGTAATCAGGGGGTCGCGGGTTCGACTCCTGCAGCCGGCACCACCTTCTTCACGTCCCCCCTTAATTGCCCCCTATTGACCCCATCCGGCAATTCTGGGACAAACCCGGCGCGCCGCAGATATTGCTGTCAGGCGCCCTTAACGACCTTCCGGACCGGACACACCATGAACCTGTTCCAGCATTTCCAGGCAGAAGTAACGCGCCAGATCGACGCCCTGATCCAGGACGGCGTGCTGCCCGAAGGCCTGGATACCGCACGCATTTCGGTCGAGCCGCCGCGCGAAGCCGCACATGGCGACATCACCACCAATGCGGCCATGGTGCTGGCCAAACCGGCCAAGATGAAACCGCGCGACATTGCGGAAAAACTGGCGGAGCGTCTGAATGACTTAGATGACGTCACGGAAACGGACGTTGCCGGGCCGGGCTTCATCAACCTGCGTCTGGCCGACGGGTTCTGGCATCTGCGCTTGGCGGAAATCCTGCAAGCAGGGCCGTCCTACGGTGATTCCACATTTGGGGCAGGCACGGGCCGGGTCAACGTCGAATATGTGTCCGCCAACCCCACGGGGCCCCTTCACGTGGCCCATGCCCGCGGCGCCGTGGTCGGCGACGTGCTGGCGCGGCTGCTGAAAAAAGCCGGGTTCGACGTCACCACCGAGTATTACATCAACGATGCCGGCGCCCAGGTTGACGTGCTGGCCCGGTCCGCGCACCTGCGCTACCGCGAAGCCTTGGGTGAAGACATCGGCGACATTCCCGAAGGCATGTATCCGGGGGACTATCTTGTCCCCGTCGGCCAAGCCATCGCCCAAGCAGACGGCGATAAATGGCGGGACGCGGACGAAGCCGACTGGCTGCCTCATTTCCGGGAAACGGCTGTCGCCGCCATGATGGTTCAGGTCCGCGAAGATCTGGCCGCCCTGGGCCTGCAGCAAGACGTCTTTACATCGGAAAAGGCGCTGGTCGCCGCGGGTGCGGTCGACGATGTCTACAAGACCCTGTCCGAGCGCGACCTGATCTATACCGGCGTGCTGGAGCCCCCCAAGGGCAAACCGCCGCCCGACGACTGGGAGCCCCGCCCCCAATCCCTGTTCCGTGCTACCGGGTTCGGCGACGACGTGGACCGGCCGTTGAAGAAATCGGATGGGTCCTGGACCTATTTCGCCAACGACATCGCCAACCACCTGGATAAGTACAAGCGCGGCTTTACCCAGATGATCGACATCTTCGGGGCCGATCACGGCGGGTATGTAAAGCGCATGAAGGCCGCCGTGACGGCGATCTCGGAAGGCAATGCCGAACTGGACATCAAGCTGTGCCAGATGGTGCATCTGATGAAGGACGGCGAGCCCATGCGCATGTCCAAGCGGTCCGGCAATTTCGTGACCCTGCGCGATCTGATCGACGAAGTCGGCAAGGACGTGGTGCGCTTTTTGATGCTGACCCGCAAGAACGATTCCCAGATGGAATTCGATTTGGTGAAGGCCGTTGAACAGTCACGCGAAAACCCGGTATTTTACGTGCAATACGCCCATGCGCGCTGCCATTCGGTCCTGCGCCAGGCTCCGGACGGAACGGCACGGCCCCAGGGCACCGACGTATCCCCCCTGACCGATCCGGCGGAACTGGACCTGATCAAGATCATGGCGCAATGGCCGCGCATGGTCGAACAGGCGGCCGAAGCCCATGAGCCCCACCGCATCGCCACTTATCTGCATGATCTGGCCTCGGCCTTCCATGCCTTGTGGAACAGGGGCAATGATGACGCCAGTCTGCGCTTTTTGTTGGAAGACGCCCCCGAGGTCACATCGGCCCGTCTGGCCCTGGTCCATGCCACGGCCACGGTGATCGCATCGGGCCTGGATGTGCTGGGCGTAACGCCGGTCGAAGAACTGCGCTGACGACCGGCCCGGGCTGGGCTAGAATCGGGCCATGAGCAGCCCGTTCACCAAAAAGCAGCTTGCGAAATACCGGGACCGGTTGGAAGTCCTGATCGACGAGTTGGAAAAGCTCGACAGCATCACCCGGGAATCACGCAAGCCCGTGGAACTGGATCAAACGACCCAGGGCCGCCTGTCACGCATGGATGCCTTGCAGGTGCAGGCCATGCAGGAAGCCACCGCCGAACGCCGCCGGTCCGAGAAAATGCGCGCCCAAGCCGCCTTGGAGCGCATGGATGCGGGCGATTTCGGATACTGCGTGTCCTGCGGCGAGGAAATTCCCACCAAGCGCCTGGACCATGATCCGACCGTACCGACCTGCGTCGATTGCGCCTGAGCCCCACAAATCTTAATCGAGCGGTTGGCGCGCCAGCCAGCGAAACCGCCCCGCCAGCAACGACAACGATATCGCGCTGGCCCCCATGACGGTCCAGATCAGGCCTTCGACGCCATAGCCCAGCGGGATCGACACCATATAAGCGACCGGGACCATCACCCCCAGGTAACTAACAATCTGACAACTCATGGGCATCCAGACGTCGCGGCGCCCGCGCAAAGCCTGCGCCATCACCGCCTGCGCCCCATCCAGGACCAGAACGCCCGCAACGACGACAACCAGGGACCGGGCAATGGGGATCAAGGCCGGATCAGTCGTATAGAACGACACCAGCAAATCCGCCTGAAAGAAAATGAACAACCCGAAACAGGCCGCAAGCACCGTGTTCGCCCCCAGGCCGGTCCATCCCGCCAGTTCCAGGTCCGCCCGGTCACGCCGCCCAAAGGCGATGCCGACACGCACGGACGTCGCCCCGCCGACACCGATCGCCACCATGAAGAACAGCGCCATCAGGTTAAAGGCGATGCCGTAGGCCGCTGCTTCCAGCGCCCCGATCCAGCCGGCGAACAGGATCATGGCGGTAAAGGCCGCCGATTCCGCTCCCATGCCCAGGCCCGTGCCATACCCGATTTTTCGCTGAATGCGCCCCGCGGCCGGATCCGGGTCCGGTTTGCGGACGGCGAAGGTATCCCGATCCGGCAGCCACCAGACATAGGCCAGAATCGAAAGACCAAGAGCCCAGCGCACGGCCGTCGTCGCCCAGGCGGCCCCTTCCGCCCCCATGGCGGGGATGGACCCGGCGCCGTAGATAAATATCCAGTTGAGCCCCACGTTCAGCAAATTCCCCAACAGCATCAGCACCATGCCCGGCATGGGACGGCGCAGTCCTTCAAGGAAGAAATTGGCGGTCAGAAACAGTAAAACCGGCAGCACACCGAACCCCATGACCTGTGCGACGGAACCGCTACCCGCCGCCAGATCACCGGTCTGGCCCAAAATTTCCATCAAGTCCCGGCCCTGCCAGGCGATGGTGAACCCGATCAGCCCCAATCCGAACGCCATGGGAAGTGACCGCCGCCAAGCCGCCCCGCAGGCACGGTAGTTTTCCGCCCCAAAGGCGTTGGATGTCATCACCAGGGTTCCCATCAACAGCCCCATGCAGGCGACGATGATGTTGATGACAACGGCGTTGCCGATGTTGAGGTAGGCAAGTTCGGTCGTGGCCGCGTGACCGACCATGATGGCATCGACCTGCGCGATCATCAGCACGCCAAGGCGTGAAATAATAGTCGGCCCGGCCAGTCTGGCCAGTTCGCTTAAATGACGGCGCAGCCGGGCCAGAAACCAGGTTTCGCCCGGGGGAATGGGGGCTTCGTACATGGCAGCCCTTGTACCCCGCCGGGGCCTGCGGGGTACAACGAAATAGCCATTCCCGATCTTTCGGCATGACAGTTACGCGCAGGGCACCATTGACCGCATCCATACCGCACCGGAAACTGGCCGGGCCATTCAACGCCTTGGGTACGTTTTCAGCCGATGATCGCAGAACCGCCGCCATCTCCGGGCAATATGACCGCAACACCCGACCTGCGCCTGGGCATCCTGTTCATGCTGGCGTCCATGCTGTTCTTCGTGGCGATGGACGCCCTGTCGAAACAACTGGTCCTGACACAGGCACCGCTGCAGGTCGTCTGGGGGCTCTACATGGTTCAGGCCGTGGCTCTATGCGCAGTCCTGGCACCGCGCCTGAAATACCTTTTGAAATCCCATCGCCCAGGTCTGCAGGCCTTACGGGCGGTTTTCCTGGTCGCCACATCAGTCTGTTTCGTGACGGGACTACGCTATGTCCCCTTGGCGGAAGCCGGCGCCATCGCCATGCTGTCGCCGCTTGCGTTTACGGCCTTGGCCGTACCGTTCCTGGGTGAACGCGTAGGTGTCCGACGATGGATTGGGGTGGGCGCCGGGTTTCTGGGGGCGATGATCATCATGCGACCAGGTTCGGACGCCATGCAAATCGCCGCGTTATTTCCGCTGGCCGCCGCCGTGCTGCATGGGTTCTATCAGGTCGTCACCCGCTTCGTTTCCCGCGATGACGACGTTTTGACCACGCTGACCTATAGCGTACTGTTCTGCACCCTGATCATGACGCCCGTCGTACCGTTCCATTGGACACCTTTGGAGCCCTCGCACTGGGTGTTGCTGGCGGCAGCGGGACTTGCGGGACTGGTCGCCGAATACGCCCTGATCCGGTCCCTGGGCCTTGCACCGGCGGCGGTTGTCGCTCCTTATACCTATTCCTATCTTGTATGGGCGGCCGCGGCCGGGCTGTTCCTGTTCGGCGAACAGCCCGATGGCTGGGCTGTCACCGGCGCCGCAATGATCGTCGGGGCCGGGCTTTACGTCTGGTACCGCGAAAGGTCCGCCCGCAAATCGTGAACACGCGTCATCATCGGCATTGTTGACGGCGGCAGCATTGCAGGCCATGACAGAGGCTCCCTGTTCCAAGGACCGATAATGGCCACCCCGACATCTCAATCCGACCCTTCCCGTCCAGAACCGGACGCATCCGGCGAAGGACAGGTCGGTCAGGGCGTTCTGTGGATGACGGTCGCTATGGCCTGCTTCGTCACCATGGACACCATGGCCAAGCATCTGGTGCAGACCCATTCCGTGGTCCAGGTCGTCTGGGGCCGGTATTTCTTTCAGGTCGTGATCCTTGCCGTCATTCTGGCACCGCAGCTGCGCCGCCTGATGGTTACGGCCAACCTGCGCCTGCAGATGATCCGCTCGTTGCTGTTGCTGGTGACCACGGCGCTGTATTTCTCGGGCCTGAAATTCGTGCCGCTGGCCGAAGCCAGCGCGATCATGATGTTGACCCCGCTGGTCGTCACAGCTCTTTCCGTGCCGTTGCTTCGGGAAAAAGTCGGACCCCGGCGCTGGGCGGGCGTGGTCATCGGGTTTGCCGGGGCCATGGTGATCATCCGCCCCGGCGGAGACGCCATGCAAATGGCTGCCTTGCTGCCTTTGTTTGCAGCACTCGCACATGGGTTCTACCAAGTCTCAACCCGCTTTCTCAGCCATAGCGAAAGTGTGCTGACGACGCTGTGTTATTCGGCCCTGCTGGGTGCCTTGATCATGAGCGCCGCCGTTCCCTTCCACTGGACCCCGCTGCCGCCCGAAGGTTGGCTGCTGCTGGCGGCCGCCGGCGGTTTCGGCACGATCGGCCATTTCGCGCTGATCAAGGCGTTCACCCTGGCACCCGCTGCCACCGTGGCGCCCTTCACTTATACGAACCTGATCTGGGCCGCGACCTATGGGCTGCTGATTTTTGGGGAATGGCCGGACGGCTGGACCATTGCCGGCGCCACCGTGATCGCCGGATCAGGTATCTATATTTATCACCGTGAGAAGGTGCTGAAGAGCAAAGCGGCCTCTTAACCCCGTCGCCGCGTCAAAATTGCATCCAGAGAAACCGACCCCGCCCCCCGGACCACCAGATAGATCAGCGGAAATACCCACATCAGGCGCTGGTCGCTGATGATCGCATCGGGCATGCGGTCAAACAGGCTGCCCACGGATTTGTCATCCAGGCCGTGAAATTGAACATCGACGATGGACATGACCATGATGAACCCGATCATCGCGGCACTGGCCAGGCGGGTGAACAAGCCGACCAGGATCAAGCATGGCAGGATCAACTCCGCATAGGTTCCCATGAACACGATCAGCCCCCAGGGGATGAAGGCGATTTGGCTGGTGTCATAGGATGCGGCTTCGGCGATTGAAGGTAAAATCTGGGCATAGGCTTTCGCACTGGGCACGAACAGTCCTGGAAACCCCGATCCCAGCTTGGTCATCGCCGAGTTCAGAAAGAACACCAACAGGACGCCGGAAAACACCAAGCGCGCAGACAGGCCGAGAAACCAATCCCCCGCGATCCGTTCGACCATGGAAAATACTTGGTCGTGTATGGATTGAAGCATTCTGCTGAACATGGCTTTGACCCCTTTATTTTTGACCGGTTCAGACGACCCGGCACACTGCCCCCACGTTGAACAAAGCCCCCAGACAGGCGGATGCATCCCATTCCGGATGATCGTTCGAATCTTCCAAAACCCGGCCCAGCGGCGTCCCAGATGCCACCCGTTCGGCAAATTCAAACGCCGCCGGCTCCAAACACCGAACCTCGACCGACAAATGCGGGCGCACGACCATGACCTGCTCACCCTCCTCGGGCAACGAAGACAGATCGGATGCCGTGTTCGCCTGATGCGCCTGCCAGATCGATGCGACCGGCCAGTCCGAGCGCATCAATCGCAATGACGGATGCATTTGAAAACGCAGATTTTCGATGTCTGACGGGTTGCCGCCTGTCAGCACATCGATGCTCGCAGGCTCCGCATCGGCGGCGTGATAGGATTCGTGCCGCGCCCATTCCAGGCGTGCGACGTCCGCAAGATACGGCAGCGATCTCGCCGGCGTGAACCCGTCGATAAAGTCCGCGAAGCCGCCGCCGTAATCGATCAACACGGGCGAGCGTGGCGGCAAGGCCTGAATGAAGGCCCGCGCCATCGCGGAAAAGAATTCATCGCCTACCAGTTCCCGGACAACGGGAAACGTCTCTCCCAGGATATCCTGCAGCCCGACCGCCACATTATTCCGGTAGACGTTGAAGCGCGCGGGATCGCCCGTTAACCCGTCCGGCACGGCACGGTCAGGGTCAATCAAGGACCTTGCGAACTGACCGGCCGTATCATGCCACATCGCGCGCGCCTTCATTCGATGACGCGGCGGCAAGGATGGAATCCGCACGGGCGACTTCGCCCGCCAGAACCGGCCATTCGGGGATATCCGAATCCCATTCGATCAAGGTCGGAAACGCCCCCGCCTGCCCGATCACCCGCGTGTAAAGCGCCCACACGGGATCGGCAACAGGACGGTCGTGAGTGTCGATCAGAAGACCCTGGTCGCCGCCCCCATCGACGGCATGGCCCGCAAGATGAACTTCGCCCACAAGATCAAAAGGGAAACCGTCAAGATAGCTTTCCGGGCTTTCTCCGTGATTGGTGCAGGACACAAAAACGTTATTGATGTCGAGCAGCAACCCGCAGCCCGTGCGCCCGGCGACCTCTTTCAAAAACGGGATTTCGTCGATGGTGCTGGCCTCGAACCGGACATATGTGGACGGGTTTTCCAAAAGAATGCGCCGCCCAAGATGTTCCTGCACCTGATCGACATGATCCGAGACCAAGTTCAACGTTTCCTGAGTATAAGGCAGCGCCAGCAGATCGTTGAAGTACTGGCCCTGGTGGGTCGACCAAGCCAGGTGTTCGGACACCAGCGCCGGTTCATACCGATCGACCAGGGTTTTGAGACGGTCCAGATGAGCCCGGTCCAGTGGATTGGGACCGCCGATCGACAGCCCGACGCCATGCAAAGACAAGGCGTGGCGTTGCCGGATTTCCGTCAGATAGGCATGGGGTGGCCCGCCTGCGCCCATGTAATTTTCTGGATGGACTTCGAACCAGCCGACGGTCGGTTCCTGCCCCAGTATATCGCGGTAGTGGGCCGGCTTTATGCCGGCCCCGCAACCGGAAATCATATGTTGGCCGGCGGTCGTCATTATCGCGGTCCGCCCGATCTACACTTAGCTGGGCAGGTCGCGTTTAAGCGACGTCAGGCTACCTTTTCGGTCACCCGGCAGGTCCATTTTCTCGCAGCTGCCCTTGGGCACCAGCACCCAGGCATTGCCTTGGTAATCGACCTTGGACGTCCCGGCGCAGGTGGTGCCCGGCCCGGCCGCACAATCGTTCTTGCCCGCAAGAGCCACGCCGAAGCATTTTTCCTTGGCAGCCGCCTTGGCGTCAGAGGTAGCAAAACCGGTCGTCGCAGCGGCGAGGGCGCCGGCAACAACCGCGGCAGCAGTCATCGTACGTTTCATAAAAGTTCTCCGTTTCTGATCAACTATTGAAGTCGAAGGTCGCGAAACCTTGAGAACAGCTATGACACATACGTCATGGCAGGCAAATTCAAGTGAATTCAACTTTATGTGACGGTCAGTGAATATGTTGAAACGCTAGCTAGGACGCGCGCTTCGAGCGGATACAGGCGTCCAATTCGGCCAACTGCGGGTCATCCGCCCCCAGGGCATCCATGGTTTCCAACAGTCTGACCAGATAGTCGTGGTTGGTGCCGTAACGGCCTGCGGCCTGACACATGATTTCCGCCATGGCATCCTGCGGCATGGGGGGCACGAAATGGGGGTGATCGGGAATGACAACGAAGGTCATGACCTCGACCGGACCGTCGATCCCTTGGGCCTCTATCCACATGGGCTTGTAAACGCCGGAGTTCTGCTCCCGGTCCCACAGCCGCACCAGGTCTTCATCCAGATGGTCTTCGTCCAATTCCAGGACCAGGCCCTGACAGGACTCTCCTTCTTCCGGCACAAGACAAAGCCCCAAACCCGGGCGTTCCGTCGTGCCGCGCGCGCGGGTCGACCAGATCTGGAAACGCCGTTGATGATCATGCACCGTGGCGGCAAAGGTCGAAACGACACGGCATTCCGGGTTCCACATAAGCGAGCCGAAGGCGAACACCCGGAACGGAACGCCTATGGGACGTTCGGCAAGAATGCGCGCAATCCCCGCCGCCTTTTGTTCGGGCGTCAGGCGCATCCTGGCCGCAGGCGGGCCCCAGGTTTTGGCTCCGTCGTTCATAATTCGCCGGCGTTTTCCTTGGTCCGGTGGAACTGGATGCCGGGTGCGTTTTCCTGCGTGTGGTTCAAATGCCAGGCATTGCGCGCCATGAACACGGGCGTGCCTTCATGGTCCTGGGCCATGCTTGCCTGATTGGCATCCAGAAACGCTTTCATGTCGGCCGGATTATCGGCATCGACCCAACGGGCGGTGTAAAGCTCCGTCGGCTCGAAATGCACGGGCACGTCGTATTCCGTGCGGATCCGGTCGGCCAGAACATCGAACTGCAGGCCGCCGACCACGCCGACGATCCAATCGGCGCCGACGGTCGGCTTGAACACGCGGCCAACGCCCTCTTCCGCCAGTTGTTGCAACGCCTTGCCCAGATGCTTGGCCCGCAAGGGGTCGGCCGGGCGGACCTTCTGCAGCAATTCCGGCGCGAAATTGGGGATGCCGGTAAAGACTAGGTCCTCGCCCTCGGTCAGGGCATCGCCGATGCGCAGGTTGCCGTGGTTGGGAATGCCGATGATGTCACCGGCCCAGGCTTCTTCGGCCAATTCCCGGTCCCGCGCCAGAAACAGAACCGGGTTATGGATGTTCAGGGTTTTCTGCGTGCGGACATGCTTCATCTTCATGCCGCGCGTGAACTTGCCCGCACACAACCGCACGAATGCGATACGGTCGCGGTGCTTGGGGTCCATGTTCGCCTGGATCTTGAACACAAATCCCGAAACCTTGTCTTCCGACGGGTCGATGTCGCGGTCGCGCGTATGCTGATGGCGCGGCGGCGGCGCCAATTCACCCAAGCCTTGAAGCACCTCGCGCACGCCGAAATTGTTCAGCGCACTGCCGAAGAAGACCGGTGTCATGTTGCCTTGGCGATAGGCCTCGATATCGAATTCCGGCATCAAGCCGCGCGCCATTTCAACCTCTTCACGAAGCTGCTTGACCGCGTTGTCCGGCAGGGCCGCATCCAGACGCGGGTCTTCCAGCCCTTCGCAGGCTTCGCCCTCGTCCGGCCGTTCTCCCTTGGACCGGGACAACAGCACCAGGCGGTCCTTGAACAGATCGTAGCACCCCAGGAAATTGCGGCCCATCCCGATCGGCCAGCTGGCCGGCGTGATATCCAGCGCCAATGCCTGTTCGATCTCGTCCATCAGATCGAACGGATCGCGCGCTTCGCGGTCCATCTTGTTGATGAAAGTGATGATCGGCACGTTGCGCAGGCGGCAGACCTCGAACAGCTTACGAGTCTGGGCCTCGATCCCCTTGGCCGCATCGATCACCATGACCGCACTGTCGACGGCGGTCAGTGTACGATAAGTATCTTCCGAAAAGTCTTCGTGGCCGGGCGTGTCCAGCAGGTTGAAGGTCTTTCCTTCATAATCGAAGGTCATCACCGAGGACGCGACCGAAATGCCGCGTTCGCGTTCCACCTTCATCCAGTCCGAACGCGCACGACGACGCTCGCCGCGCGCCTTCACGGCACCCGCTTCCTGAATGGCCCCACCGAACAGCAACAATTTTTCTGTCAGCGTCGTCTTACCGGCATCGGGGTGCGAAATAATCGCGAAGGTCCGGCGGCGGGCCACCGGCTCGGGCAGGTTTTGGCTGTCTGTCATGGGCCGTCTTTTATCCCAACTCGCCGCGAACCACTAGAAATCCTTGGCGGCCGGGGGTGATTTTTCTAAGGTAATATGACAAAAAACAAACCTAGGTCATGGGCAATAGAAAAGGAAACGAACATCATGCCGGACGACGACGAACGTCGCAAAAGCGATGACAGGCGTGACAGTGATCGACGCAGTGACGAACGCCGCGAAAGCGATCGGCGCCAATCGGACGATGGGCCGCCGGCAGGTGAAGACGACCGGCGCACGGATGACAGGCGCCAGGAACCCCGCCGTCAGGGGGCGCGACGGGAAGGACCGCGCCGCACCTAGCCGCCATATCGGACCGGCAATGTCCATAACTGTGGACACCCCAACCGGCTATCCCAGATGGCGCCACCAATGTTTTTGATTAATCGAGAACACCGGCTGGTAGTGGCGGATTGATGACGCCTTGACCACCGAAGCAATCTGATTGTCCAGGACCAAAGGAATGCGCTGGCCTGATTTCGCCGTCATATAGACGACCAGGATGGCGTGCCCAACTTTCAAATTCAGATCCTTGACCGCGACGACGCGCAGATCGTTGTCATCCCAGCCCAGCATGCGCAGCGACAGGTACTTCATGATCGCGTAGTCTTCGCAATCGCCAAACCGGGCCATGAATTCCTGCGGGGTCGCCCAATAGTCGTTCTGGCCCCAGTTGTTCTTATCCTGAATATAGGTCGCCTTGTTCATGCGCTCGTTGACCTGGCGCAACTGGTCTAACTTGTTCTTATCCTTGACGCTTTTCAGGAAATTGACCCATTCCGCATTGCCGCAGATCTGCATCTGCCCCGGCCCGGGATAGCATTTCAGGGGCTGATTGCTTTTCCGTTCCTTGGTAAACCGCTCCAACGCGCCAAGCCATTTCGTGAAGGCCTTAAGGTCGCTGGACTGAACTTCCTTGGTGTTGAAAAAACTGGGTTGCGGCGCAGCGTTCAGCCCGCCCACGGGCAAGGCTACGATCACGGCCAACGCCGGGATCAAAACACGCAGGTGCCGCAGAATTTTCACCGACATCAATCCACCAATGTCCGTTTCGGGAACGGGCCTAAATTATATCCCGCCTGTTGGTGTCCGCCAACACGGATGATCCGTACCCTAACCAAAGCAGCAATGACAAACCATGATAGCGATCACATGGGCTGAAAACGTCTTTGCTGCAAGGGGTTAAGTCTCTAATATGCCTCGAACGATAAAGGGAAGCCGCCTGTTAAGGGAGCACAATGGCGGAAACAGCCGAAAATCAAGCGGCCGAGGGGGATGCCCCGACGGACGAGGAAAAGCCGAAGAAAGCGAAGCGCGAATTCAACAAGGTCGCGGTCGGGATTTTGCTCGCCGCCGGCGCGGCCATCGCCATATCGATCTACTTCACGCTTCAATTCATCGACAAAGAACGTGACCGGGACCGCCTGAACTGGCAGGTGCGCCTGGGCATTGTCGCCGATTTCCGTGCCGCCGCCGTCAATAGCTGGATCGAAGAACAGTTCGGCCATATGCGTGAATTGACGCAGAACGCCTCTCTCCAGCTTTATCTTTCCGATGCGTCCGCCGGCGGCAACCAGGACGCAAGCGCCGGTCAGGGCGGCAGCGGCGGTGTTACCGCCATTCCGTCCCTGGGCTCCCTGGACAGCGAATTAGGCGACGCCTTATCTTCTGAACTGACCGATGGCAGCAAACCGGCACCGGATTCCGCCCCCGCACCGGCCGCACCGTCGGATTCCCTGGATTCACTGGATGGTGCCGGCAGCAGCGCCGCATCCGTCGGTTTCCTGCGCAATCTTTTGATCGCCACGGCCGAACGCACGGGCTTCAAGTCCCCGCCCCCCGTGGGTGAGGTCGCCGCCAATATCGAGCGGCCCGGCGTTGCCGGAATCGGCCTGGTCGACACCAACCTGAATGCCATTGTTTCCACCCCCGACATGCCGCCCCTGAACAAGCGTATTCGCGATGCCGCCCGTCAGGCCCTGCAGGGTGATCCGGCGGTCATCGATATCTTCAAGGGCCCGACCAACGAGCCCACCATGGGATTCGTGCTGCCTGTCTTCAAACTGCAGGAAGGAGCAGGTGCGAAAGCCATCGGCGCCGTGATCGGCATCAAGATCGTCACCGATGATCTGTACAAGCGCCTGAAACAACCGGGTGAACTGTCCAAGACCTCGGAAAGCTTCATCGTCCGCAAGGCCGGAAACGCGGTCGAATACCTGACGCCGCTGGCCGACGGCACGGCTGCTTTCGAGCGCCAGATGGCAATTGAAACACCCGATCTGGCATCCGCCTTTGCTTTGGAAAAAACCGGCGGTTTCGAACAAAAACGCGATTATGCCGGTGACGAGGTTCTTGTTACATCTCGCCCCATCGTCAGCGTGCCGAGCTGGGTCCTGGTCCGCAAGGTATCGACGGAAGAAGCCCTGGCATCGACGGAAACACGCCTGCGCACGACCCTGATCGTCCTGTTGCTGATCATCGGCGGTGTTTCCGTATCCTTCTTTGCCGTTTGGGCGCATGGCGCATCAGTCCGCGCCAAGCAGGCCATGGCCGACATGAAGGTCGCGTTGGAACGGTTTTCCAACATGTCCAAATTCATGAAGGTGGTGACGGACAGCCAACCGACGGAGATCGTCGCCGTCGACGGCAACACGATCTACACCTTTTCCAACGCCACCGCGGCAGGTGCCGCCGGGATCAGTACGGACGACATGATGGGTAAGACCATGGCCAGCGTAATGGGCCCGGTGAAAGCTCAACGTCTGGCGGAAATCAATAACGGCGTGCTCCGCACGTTCGAACGCGAACAGCATATTTCCAGCTTCACCGACCCCGATGCTGATCCCGACGACATCAATGCGATTCACGTCATTAAATCAGACCATATCCCGCTCAAGGGAGACCGGGATTATCCGCCGGGTGTTCTGATGGTGCTGGAAGACATTTCGGAACTATCGCGGGAACGGCGCCGGTCAGAGCGCATGATGCGCCAATTGATCGACACCCTGGTCAGCGTGGTCGACCGTCGGGATCCCTATTCCGCCCACCATTCGGCGCGCACGGCCGAGGTTGCACGTGAAATCGCGGAAGAAATGGGCCTTTCCGAATTGGAAACCCATACGGTCGATATCGCCGGCAGCCTGATGAATTTGGGCAAGATCTTCGTCCCGCCGGAAGTCCTGACCAAGACAGGCAACCTCACCGACGAAGAGCGCGAACTTTTGGCCTCGACCTATTTGGTTACGGCCGACCTTTTGAAAGACGTGACCTTCGAAGGCCCGGTGGTCAAAACGGTCCTGCACATGGGCGAAAACTGGGATGGGACGGGGCGCTTCCACATCTCGGGCGACCGCATCATTCCGACGGCCCAGGTTCTGGCCGTCGCCAATGCCTTCGTCGGCATGGCCAGTGCCCGGGCATGGCGCCCCGCCATGGAGTTCCGCAAGGTGATCGATATCCTGATGCAGGAAACAGGCAGCAAGTTCGATCACCGCCCGGTCAGCGCCCTGATGAACTTCCTGGAAAACCGGGGGGGCATCGAAAAATGGGCGCACTTCCGCGACCCCCCTGAATCCGACAAGCCAGAGCATTAATCAGGCACGCCGGACTTTAGAGACCGGCCTCCCCCCTGCACTTCCCCCTTTGTTGAATTACAGGGGCGTCCTGCGCGCGTGCCAAGCCCGATAGAAAAAGGACCGGACGCTTACCGCGCCCGGCCCGAAAGTCACCTGATCTAGAGGGGGGTGAGGTCAGGTTTCGTCGATATTCACGGAGAACCCATCATCGTTCTGGGTGATGGAGTAGCCTTCCGACGCATCGCCGTCGCCGTTGGTATCCAGGTCGTCGTACTTGACGCCCTTCAGGGTCACCGACTGGTCGTCTTTGCCTGCGAAGGAGATGACCGCATCACCTTCATCGTTCTCCGAGAAGATCATATCGTTCATGTCGAATTCCTCGCCTTGGAATTCCAGCGTGTCCTGCATCATGATGTCTTCGATGATGTCATGGCCGCTGTCGGCGTCGAAGATGAAGGTGTCGCTGCCGTCACCACCGACCAGGGTGTCGTTACCCGCACCGCCGACCAGCACGTCATTTCCGCTGCCGCCGTCCAGGAAATCATCACCCAGGCCACCGAACAGGGCGTCCGCGTCATAGCCGCCTTCGATTTCGTCGTTGCCGGAACCGCCGTAAAGCGTGTCGGATCCGGAACCGCCCTCGATCTCATCATTACCGGCGCCGCCGTGGATAAAGTCGTGGCCGGAACCGCCATCGATTTCGTCGTTACCGGTACCGCCGTAAATGATGTCGTTGCCGCTATCGCCGTCGATCTCGTCATTACCGGCACCGCCGTAGACCGTATCGTCATCCGACCCGGCATCGATTTCGTCGTTACCGGAACCGCCGAAGATCAGATCGTCCTGGCTGCCGCCTTCGATTTCATCGTTGCCGGAACCGCCATGGAGCGTATCGGCACCGGAGTCGCCTTCAAGCTCGTCGTTGCCCGAACCGCCATAAAGAACGTCGTCCTGGCTGCCGCCTTCGAGCTCGTCCTTGCCGGATCCGCCGTAAAGCGTGTCTTCACCCCAGCTGCCGGAAAGCTCATCGTTGCCGGCACCGCCGTACAGCGTGTCGCCACCGCCGCCTGAATCAAGCTCGTCGTTCTTGCGGCTGCCGTATTTGGTTTCGCTTTGGTAATTACCGGTCCAATCATCGGCACTGCTATCGTTCTCCGTGAGATGATCGTTGTCGAAGTCTTCTTCGCCGATTTCCAGGAACAGGGAAGGATCAACTTCGGCCAGGACATTATCAACGGCCGAGACCTGATCACCCTGGGAAGCCGTCACCGCCAATGAGAAGTCGGCCGATACGGCGTCGGACACCAGCATTTGCAACCCGCTCAACTGGGCCGGCGACAGGCTGTAAGAGCCGTCTCCATTATCGGTGCCCGCCGAAAGCGTAACGCCCGTGGGGATGCCCGACACGGTGATTGTCGCATCCTCGCCCGCCGGCTCGCCATCGACCGAAGCCGAGATATCAAGATCGTAGACGATCGCGTCATCGGCTTCGCTGATCGTGCCCTCGCCAATGGCTGCCGTTACGGCGACATCACCCACCGGCTCCTCAATCACAACAGCAGCTGCCGTGACCGTCACCATGGCCGAAGACGCCGTATCGTCATTGGATTGCTCGGTCGCCGTCGCCGTGAAGGTCAGGTCGAAGGCTTCGATCTCATCCTCGAACGGTACGGACAGGCTCAAACCGCTGAGGGCGTCACCGCCGACGGTCCATGTGCCGTCGCCGTTGTCGGTTCCCGCCGACAAGGTCGCACCTGAAGGAATGCCGCCGATGGTCACGGAAAGATCTTCCGATCCGTCGATATCGACCAAATTGGCAGATATATCGATAGGATATTCAGCCACGTCCGGCGTAGCTTCACCACCCGTCTCGAAACTGATCGAGTTGATGAGGAAATCATCGTCATCGCTCGGCGCCGAGAACACGATCTGATCGAACGTGCCGCCGTCCGTGGTGCTGAGGGTAACCGGATCATCGATATTGTCAGTTACACCGTTGACGGTTCCCGTGCCCACGGCGACGCCATCACGATAAAGCGTGAAGCTCGCCTGTTCGCCCGAATGCATCCAGGCAAAGGCCACATCGACCGAAGACACATCATCGTCGAAGGTGACGATCAGTTCTTCTGACACGTCATGGTCACTGTCATAGCCCAGTTCACTGTCGGCGCCCGACGCATCACCCGCGACACCAAAGCCCAAAGGCGATCCGTTGGTCGAGACGTTGTCTTCCGAAGCATCGGACAGGCTGCCGTTGGAATTGATTGTCCGCGCCGTCACCGTAAAGCCGGCATCGGTTTCGCCGAAGTTGGCGGAACTGATGGTCACGGTTTCTCCTTCGCCTTCCACACCTTCCGTGACGACCGGCTCGCCGATGGTCACACTGGTGATAACGGGCTGGTCGGCAACGGCATCGACAGTAACGTTGATCGTCGATGTGGTGGTCGAGGTCGCACCGCCGTTTTCTTCCGTCGAGGTCGCTTCGACCGTAAGCTGGAAGTCACCGTCCGAATTGGTCGGCGGCGTGACCGTCAGATCGGTCGGCACAACACCATTCGCGAAGGTGATTTCACCGTTCGTAACCGACAGAACTTGCCCGCCGGCACGAAGCTCCGCACCGTTCGGAATGCCGGAAAGCGTCACGCTGAGCGTTTCCGAGCCGTCCGTATCCGTCAGGGCCGCCGAGATATCCAACGCAATGGCTGTATCTTCGTCGCCCGAGGCCGGTGTCACGGTCAGGGCCGGGGCTTCGGCTTCGTTGTCACTATCGATATCGACATTCAAGGTCGTCGATACGGTTTCCGAAGCACCGTCGTTTTCCGTAACCGTGGTTTCGACGCCAATCTGGAAGCTTTCCAGAGGCTCGGCTGCCGCCGGCGTGCCGGTCACTTCAAGGTTGTCGATCTTGTACTTCTCGTCACTGCCCGTGGTCTTGACTTCCATCTTGATGACCAGGGAGTCACCTTCAGGAATGTTGTCCAGGGTGACATTGGTCCAATCGCTTACGTCACCGTCCTGCGTCATCAATTCGTGTTCGACGCCGTCGACCACAGCAATCACCTTGACGTAATCCCCGTAGGTACCACCGCTGTCCAGATCGCCGTAACCTTTCAGATCAAAGGTAAAGGAGACTTCTTCCTGACCGGAGATATCAATTTCCGCGCTCGACCAGGTCGAAATATCGCCACCGATCGGATTCTGGAATTCGAACCGATCATTATCCACGGCCGTATGATCGTCATCGCCCCATTGGCCGCCGGTCGAGGTGAATCCGTTCTCACCCCAATCCGCTGTCTGGCCGTCCCATTGGCTGTTGAAGTTCTGGGAGTACAATGTGGTCGGCTCACCCCCACCTTCGCCTTCGACCGATTCCGGCAGACTGATGGTCAGACCGTCCAGATCATCACCGGACAAGGTCCAATTACCGCTGCCTTCATCGAAAGTGCCGTGGTTCAGGGTTGCGCCCTCGGGAATACCCGTCAGGGTCACGCTGACCGTTTCCGAACCATCCAGGTCTGTCAGATTGACCGACAGATCAAGCGGCAGTTCCGTTCCAGCCTCACCGGAGGCATCCTGCGTGGCAACGGTGAAATCATCGACAACCCCCGTAACATCCACATCCATGGTGACCGTACCGACAGCCGTATCGCCGCCGTCCGCTTCCTGGGACGTGGCCGTGATCGTCAGCTGGAAGTCCTCGTTGGAATTGGCTGCCGGATTCAACTGCAAGTCGACCAAATCGGCGGGCTGCAGTGTCCAGGTGTCGCTTCCTTCATCATAGGTGCCGTTGCTCAGGGTCGCCCCCGCAGGCACACCGGAAATCGTGATCCCCGTAATGGTTTCGGAACCATCCAGATCGGAAAGCTCTGCCGTGATGTCCAGATCGATCGGCATATCTTCAACGCCGGACGCGTCCTCTGCCGTCACATTGGGGGCATCGGCCACGGCATCGACGGTCACCGCCATGCTGGCCGTCGAGGAGACTTCCTGACCGTTCGGCGTTGTACCCGTCGCGGTGATTGTCAGCGAGAAGTCTTCGTCTGAATCAACCGGGGGCGTGATTGTAAGGTTCGAAAGCTGGTCAGCTGTCAGTTCCGCTGTGCCTTCGGTAACCGTCACCGGCTGTCCATCGACAGCCAGCACCGCCCCTTCCGGAATACCGGAGATAGAGATCGAAAGACCGCCGTCCCCTTCAGTGATCATCTGGGCGAAGAACATGCCGCCTTCGAGATCCGCATCCTGGCCGACCAGGTCGCTGAGATCGCTCTTGGAAACGAAGACCGATCCCGAATTTCCGTCAACGCCGCCGTTACCGTCGGCATCGAACTTGTAAATCGTGTCGGTGCGTTCTTCGGCGACATAAAGATTGCCGTCCGCATCGAACGAAATTCCACCTTCCAGGTCGACTTCACCGCCGGCCGCGGCCCGCAACTGGGCGTTGGAAACAAGCAATTCGGATTCACCGGTATCGGCATCGATGATGTAGATGGCGTCTTGAGAGCTGTTGCCGTCCCAGCTTTCATCGACGATCACCACGTCGCCATCCGGCGTCATGGTGATATAGCCGTCCAGGTCGCTCCATTCGCAATCGTCGCTCTTGGCCAGGACCGAAGGCTCACCGGTGGCCGTATCGAACGAGAACACAGCCTGCGGATCGCCTGCAGAAACGAAATGCACCTTGCCGTCCGGCCCGGCGACGATGCCGCCTTCAAGATCGACATCGCGGATACCCGCCAGGTCATCCAATTCCTGACGCGTGGCGACAACCGTCACCGCACCCGTTGCCGGATCGACCTGAATGAGGGAGTCGCTTTCGTCATCGACCATATAGACCTTGCCGTCCGTGGCGATGGTCATACCGGCCAGATCGGCGTCATCCTCACCCGTCGCGGCGCGGATGGCGCTTTCCGACGCGACAACCTGGACCGGGCCGCCGTCGGCCGGCTTCATCAGCAGGGATTCACTTTCAAGCTCGGTGAAGAAGATGTTGCCGGATGCGTCGGTCGCAACACCCTGATTGTCGAAATCAGCGTTGTTTTCGCCGGTCGCAGCCATGATTTCTTCCTGCGTGACGACTTCTTCGGCCGACCCGTCCAGATTGATCCGAACGATGGAATCAGCCCCCTCTTCCAGCAGGTAGAAGGAACCGGAAACTTCTTCACCGCCACCGCCTTCGAAGGCAGCCGCAATGTTCAACGTAATCGCCGTATCTTCATCACCCTGCGCATCGGTAACGGTCAGGTCCGGACCTTCCGGTTCCGGCACGTCAACACTGACAGAAGTACTGACACTGGCCGTATCGCCGTCGTCTTCCGTCGCCGTTGCCGTCACGGAAAGATCGAAGTCCGTCGCATCCGCCGGCACCGACAAAGTGATGCCCGTAAGCTGATCCGATGTCAGGTCGAAGGTATCGCCCGCGTCCGTGGATGTCAGAACCGTACCGTCCGCAAGGGCCAGCATGGCCCCCGCCGGCAGGCCGGAGATCGTTGCCGACAAGGTTTCGGAGCCGTCGATATCCTGCAGTTCCGAATTGATGGACAGCGGATATTCGACCATGTCCTGACCGCCCGCTCCGGGCTGGCTTGGCACGGTATCGACCTGAATGTGAACGTCATTGAAGTCGTTATCGCCGCCGCCGGCCAAGTCTTCCCAATTCTGGTTGCCGGGTTCGGAGGTATCCTGGGTGTAGTCGAAGTTACCTTCGTTCAGGGCCGGGTCAGAAAACAGAACAGGGTCACCCTGGCCGCTCAGCACTTGGCCGGTCGGGCCGACCACATGCCAATTTCCGTCTTGGCCCTGTGTGAAGGTCACATCCATGCCGTCGGACAGGTTGTTGTTCAGGCCATCACCGTTGGGGATGATGAAGAAACCAATGTCTTCGGGGTTCACACCATCCAGCGTGAAGCTTTGGCCGACCGTGTCTTTGACGTCGGCCCAGATGATTTCACCGGACTGCGGCGTGCCATCCTCACCCTTGATGTAATAGCCATAGGTATTGTGATACCCGGCTTCACCCTGGGCCGCGTTTTCAATGGTCACGCTGCCCGGGATTTCCGATGTCCCGCCATCAACGAAATTGCCTTCGCCCAGATCGACGGACAGCGTCGGCGCGTCCGCATCGCCAGCAACGGCCACGTTCAGGGTTGAGGTCACGGTCGACTGGTCGCCCGTCGAAGATTCCGTCGAGGTCGCGGATACATTCAAGGCGAAGTCATCATTGGAATTGGGCGGCGCCGTGATGGTCAGACCATCGGGAATGACGCCATCGGCGAATGTGATCTCGCCGTTTTCAACGGTAAGGACCGTATCGCCGGACTTCAGAACCGCGCCATCAGGCACGCCCGAGATGGTCACGCTCAGGGATTCCGAGCCATCCGTATCCGTAAGCGCCGCGGAAATATCCAACGCAATCGGCAGATCTTCCGTACCGGACCCATCGGACAACGCCAGTTCCGGATCTTCGGCGAAATCATCGACGGACACGCCGACCGAAGTCGTAACGCTGGCCGTGTCTCCGTCATTTTCCGTCGCCGTCGCCGTCACGGACAGGCTGAAGGAGTCGGCCGTGCTTGGCACCGTCATGGTGATGCCCTGCAATTGGCCAGTTGGCAAATCGATGCTGTCATTCGGACCCGTCGATGTCAGAACCGTACCATCGGCAAGGGTCAAGGTCGCACCTTCAGGCACACCGGAAATCGAAGCACTGAGTGTTTCCGATCCATCGATGTCCGTCAGGCCCGCGCTGATGTCGAGCGGATATTCCACAACCGGGTCGCCACCACCCGGAGTCTGGAACTGGACCAGGTCCTCGTTGCCCACGAACGTACCGTCGTCAAAAGCAATGGCCTCGACGTTGTTGATGGTCAAGGTTTGACCCGTATCCAGGTCGATCACCTGGGTATTGATCATGCCATTCGGCTGAATGGTGTAGTTCTGGAATTCGTAAGAGTCCTGTCCCTTACCCAGATAAACCACATCGCCGCCGCCATTGGTTTGACCGGCGCCGTTGATCGAGACGTTCCCGGTAATGTCACCGTTGATGGTCACGCTGTCGTTGTGGCCGCCCAGGTTGATGTTCACACCACCCGGAACATCGCCGTTGATGACCAGGGTGTCGTTGCCCCCGCCCATGATGAAGTTTTCATTCATGCGCAGGTCGCGATCGACAACCCAAACGTCATCGCCACCGCCGGCGGTATGGGTGTTGCTGGTGCCGTCAACGAACTGGTTAACCAGGTCGGAGCCGTCGCCGACATAACCGCCATCGCCGCCGGATCCACCGGAACCGCCGGAACCGCCATCAGTAAGCGTGCCCTCGCCCAGCGAGACGCTCAGCGTGGGTGCGTCGGCATCGCCGGTCACCGCCACGTTCAAGGATGAAGAAGACGTCGCCGTGGAACCGTCGGATTCCGTCGATGTCGCCGTCACGGTCAAGGCGAAATCATCGTTGGAATTGCTCGGCGGTGTGATGGTCAGCCCCGCCAGATCAGCCGGATCGATGTCATAGCTGGTGTTGCCCTCGGACGCCGTAAATTCCGTTCCGTTGGCAAGCGTCAGGGTCGCCCCTTCGGGGATGTCGGAAATACTCACGCTCAGAACTTCGGACGCATCCGTCAGGCCCGCATCAATGTTCAGGGCAATGGGCAGGTCTTCCGTTCCGGCCGCATCGTTCAGCACCAAGGTCGGCGCATCGGCTTCCGGATCGACACTGACCGCCAGGCTTCCTTCGGCGGAGGCCGTCGTTACTTCGCCCGTGTCCGGGTCCGTATCCAAAGATGTGGCGATGACGTTCAGGGTGAAGTCGTCGTCGGAATTTTCCGGCGGCGTAACGGTCAGACCGTCAAGCTGATCACCGGCAAACAGGAAGGTCGAGTTTTCTTCCGTCGCCGTGAAGGAGGTCCCATCGGCCAAAGTCAGCTTGGCACCCGGCGGCACGTCGGAGATCGTGACGCTCAGCACTTCCGAGCCGTCTTCATCGTTCAAACCTGCCACGATATTGAGCGGAATGGCTGAATCTTCCGTACCGGAAACGCTACCGACGGTCAGGGTCGGCACATCGGCAACGGCATCGACACCGACGTTGATCGTACCCGTCGTCGGGTCAGAAGCCGTCGTGCCGTCGGTCGTCACGACCGACACCCCCAGACCGAAATCCGCACCGCTGTCAGCCGGCGCCTTGATCTGCAGACCGGCAAGGTCGCCCTCGGTCAGGACGGCAATTCCGTCGACCACCGAAACCGGGCCGTTGTCGTTGACCAGAACTGCACCTGCCGGAATGCCGGTCAGCGTGATTTCGGCTGTTTCGCTGGCATCGGCCTTGTCGATGGAGATCGGCAGATCGATGAAGGTATCTTCATCGCCTTCAGCCGCCCCCAACGTTACCGTGGCGCCATCGGCATCGCCGCTGACGTCAACACTGATCGTGCCCGTGGCAGGGGTGGAAACATCACCTTCGTCCGTGGTCGTCGCCGATACGGCGATGTCGAAGGAGCCCGAGAAATCGGCCGGCGGCAGAATTTCCAGGCCGTCCAGTTCGCCTTCAGCCAGGGTGATCTCCCCATTGACAACCTCAAGCGGCTGACCGTTGCGCGTCAGCACCGCACCATCCGGAATGTTGGAAAGCGTCACGGAAAGGGCTTCCGAGCCGTCCGTGTCCAATTCCGCGACATCGATGGTCAGCGGAATGGCCGTGTCTTCCGTGCCGGAGGCAGAGGTATCGGTTACCTGTGCACCGTCGGCAACGCCTTGAACCGTAACATCGAGAGTCTCCGGTGCAGATGTGGCCGTCGTCACCTCGCCCGTATCGGGGTCGGTTTCCGTGGCCGTCGCGGTAACCGTCAACTGGAAGTCATCGGCGCTGTCTGCCAGCGGCGTAATGGTCAAGCCTTCCAGCTGCGCCGGTGTCAGGTCGACCGAGGTGTTGCCTTCCGTCGCCGTGAAGGTCAGGCCACCGACCAGCGTCAAGGTTGCGCCGACCGGAATATCCGAAATGGTCACACTGGTGACCTCGCCATTGATATCCTGGGCCGCCGCTTCCGGATCGATATTCAGGGCGATGGCCGTGTCTTCATCACCGGAAGCCGCTTCGACGGATAAGCTCGGCGCATCGGCTTGGGCAATCACGGAAACGTTCAGGTCAACCGGATCAGAAGACGATGTCGTGATCGTTCCCGTTTCCGGATCAGTTTCCTGGGCCGTGGCCGAAACCTGCAATGTGAAGTCTTCGTCATGATCTTCCGGCATGGTGATGGTCAGATCAGACAGATCCAAATCACCCGGGAAGGTCACCGAATACGCCGCCGGCTCAGGTGTTTCGCCCTGACCACCACCGAGAATTCCGCCGACGATGCCCCCCACGTCATCGAGCAGTTCTTCGACCAGGTTGCCGTTGCCGTCGTCATAAAGCGGGGTCAGCGGAACTTCCTCGCCGCCCACCATGATGACCGCCCCAGGCGGGATATTGGAGATGGTAACCGAAGTGATCTCGCCATTGATATCCTGCGCCGCTGCGGCCGGATCGATGTCGAGCGGAATCGGCCCGCCGTCTTCGTTGCCGGAGGCAGCGCCCACTTCGATCGTCGGTGTATCTGCAACTGCTTCGACCGAAACGCCGAGCGAAACCGGCTCACTGGTGGCGGTGGAGATCGCGCCCGTTTCCGGGTCGGTTTCCTGGGCCGTCGCGGAGACGGACAACGAGAAATCTTCGTCAAAGTCTTCCGGCAGACTGATGGACAGGCCATCGACCATACCGGGCGTCAGATTGACCGAAGTATTGCCTTCCGTCGCCGTGAAGGTGAACCCGCCGCCCAGATTCAAGGTGGCGCCGACGGGAATGTCGGACACGGTCACGGAAACGACTTCGCCGTTGATGTCACCGGCTGCTGCCTGGGCGTCGATGTCCAGCGGAATGGCATCACCGTCTTCGATGCCGGAAGCCGCACCCACCGTCACATCCGGTGCATCGACCTGCGCCGCGACAGACACATCCAGTGCCACCGGATCAGAGGTTGCCGTAGTAACGGCACCCGTTTCCGGATCGGTTTCCTGGGCCGTGGCCGTCACGGAAAGTGAGAAATCTTCCGAGAAGTCCTGCGGCAGGACGATGGTCAACCCTTCAAGTTCTTCAACCGTCAACGTCACGTCGCCGGTCTGCGGATCGATCGTCCCGGCGGACAGCACCGCACCTTGCGGAATATTCGAAACGGTAACCGACACGACCTCGCCGTTGATATCTTCGGCGGCCGCCACCGGGTCGATGTCGAGCGCGATCGGCCCGCCGTCTTCCGTCCCGGCAGCACCCTGCGTTGTAACACTCGGCGCATCGGCGACAGCGCCGACTTCCACATCCAGGGAAACAGGGGTGCTGGTCGCGGTCGTAACCGCGCCGGTGTCCGGGTCGGTTTCTTCCGCCGTGGCAGAGACCTGCAACGAGAAATTCTCGTCAAAATCTTCCGGCAGGCTGATGGACAAACCATCGACCATACCCGGCGTCAGATCGACCGAGGTGTTGCCTTCCGTTGCCGTAAACTGGAAGCCATTGCCCAGGTTCAAGACGGCGCCGACCGGAATGTCGGAAATGGTGAAAGATGTCACCTCGCCTTGCACATCCTGAGCCGCCGCATCGGCATCGATGTTCAACGCGATGGGGCCGGCATCTTCAAGACCGGAGGCCGCTTCCGTCGTCACCGTCGGCGCATCTGCCTGGGATGCAACGGACACATCGATGGTCGCCGTCTGCGATGCCGTGTCACCACCGTCGGCTTCGGTCGACGTCGCGGTTACGGTCAATTGGAAGTCATCACCCGAGTCCGCCGCCGGCGTCACCGTCAGGCCGGTCAGTTCCGTTGAAGACAGAGTCCAGGTGTCGGTTGCGGCATCGTAAGAGCCGGCGGAGAGCGTCGCCCCCTGCGGCACACCGGAAATCGAGATGCTGAGGCTTTCCGACCCATCCGTATCGGTCAAGGCCGAGGAGATATCCAGGGCAATCGGGCCGCCGTCTTCGACGCCGCTAGCAGAAGCAACCTCGAGGGTCGGCACATCGGCAACACCGTCCACACCAACGGTGATCGTACCCGCCGCCGGATCGGAAACCGTCGTGCCGTCGGTGGTAACCACGGACACGCCGAGTTGGAAATCCACGTCGCTATTGGCCGGCGGCGTGATCTGCAGACCAGCCAGATCGGCTTCGGTCAGAACAGCGATACCGTCAACCACATTGATCGGACCGTTGTCGTTGGACAGTTCCGCACCCGCCGGAATGCCGGACAGCGTGATTTCTGCTGTTTCGCTGTCATCCGCCTTATCGATGGAGAGCGGCAGGGAAATACCCGTGTCCTCATCACCGACCGTTTGCGTGTCGGTCACGGTGGCGCCATCGGCGACACCGGCAACATCGACAGTGATGCTTCCAAGGGCGGCTTCGGAGACATCGCCTTCGTCGGTGGTAACGGCCGAAATGGCAATATCGAAGGTACCGGAGAAATCGGCCGGCGGCAGGACTTCCAGACCGTCCAGTTCGCCTTCGCCCAAGGTCACCGTACCGTCTTCGTTGAAGGTCACCGGATCGCCATTGCGCAGGATCACGGCACCTTGCGGGATGTTGGAAAGGGTCACGGAAAGGGCTTCCGATCCGTCCGTATCCAATTCTTCAACATCCACGGTGATCGGAATCAGGGTGTCTTCCAGGCCGGATGCGGTCGTGCTGGTAACCGCCGCACCGTCGGCGACACCTTGGACCGTCACGTTGAGCGTGCCTTCGGTGGTCGCGATGGAATTGCCGTCCTTGGCCGTGGCCGTAACGGTCAGTTGGAAATCATCGGCGCTGTCCAGCGGCGGCGTAATCGCCAGATCACCGCCAACCAATCCGTTGGGAATTTGCGCGACGCCATCAACCACGTTGACCTGAACCGCTTGGCCGCCCGGATTGGTGACCGTCAGCACGGCACCATCCGGAATGCCGGAAATGCTCAGCCCCAGGACTTCGCTGTCATCCTGCAGGGTTGCGCTGATGTTCAGGGGGATGGCCGTGTCTTCGTTTCCGGTCACGTCGCCCAGGGTCAGAACCGGTGCATCGGCCAAAGGATCGACACTGACATCCATGGTCCCGACAGTGGTTGCCGTCGTGGTTTCACCCGTTTCCGGATCTGTATCCGTGGACGTTGCTGTAACGGTCAGCTGGAAGTCGCTGTCGTCGTCAGCCGCCGGCAGAATGCTCAAACCATCAAGTTCGGCCGCGGACAACGTCCATTCACCGGTGTCGGCATCGTAGGAGCCGGCCGACAAGCTCGCCCCTTCGGGCACGCCGGAAATGGTCACGCTCAAGACTTCCGAACCGTCCGTGTCGGTCAGACCGCTTTGGATGTTCAGCGGGATGGGATTGTCTTCGAAACCGGAAACATTACCCACGGTCAAGGTCGGGGCATCGGCCACGCCATCCACATCGATGGAAATCGTGCCCGTGGCCGGGTCAGAGGTCGAGGTTCCGTCCGTGGTCACCACGGACACACCCAGGTCGAAATCCACACCGGAATCAGCAGGCGGCGTGATTTGCAGGCCGGCAAGATCGGCTTCGCTGAGCGTGACCGTGCCGTCTTCGTTTACGGAAATCAGGCCGTTATCGTTCGCAAGAACCGCCCCGGCAGGAATGCCGGACAGAGTGATCTCGGCCGTTTCGCTGCCATCCGCCTTATCGATGGAAATTGGCAAGGCAATGGCCGTGTCTTCATCCGTGGTCAGGTTCAAGTCACCGACCTCGGCGCCGTCGGCCACACCGGCCACGTCGATGGAAACCGTACCCGTGGAAACACCAGACTGATCGCCCTCATCCGTGGTCGAAGCCGAAACGGTCAGATCGAAAGAGCCCGAGAAATCGGCCGGCGGCAGGATGGACAGGCCGTCCAATTCGCCTTCACCCAGGGTTACAGAGCCGTCGTCATTGGCCGGAACCTCGACGCCGTTGCGCAAGATCACCGCCCCTTCGGGGATGTTTGACAGCGTCACGGAAAGAGTTTCAGAACCATCAACATCCAGTTCCGTCACATCCAATGTGAACGGAACGGCGATGTCTTCCGTGCCGGCAGCGGAGGTATCGGCAACAGACGCACCATCGGCAACGCCCTGAACCGTCACATCCAAGGCCACCGGATCAGAGGTCGCATGGGTAATTTCACCCGTATCGGGATCGGTTTCCGAAGCCGTCGCCGTGACGGTCAATTGGAAGTCATCGGCGCTGTCGGCCGGCGCCGTGATGGTCAGGCCTTCCAGCTGTGCCGGCGTCAAACTGATCGAGGTATTACCTTCGGACGCGGTGAAGGCAATGCCGCTCGCCAAGGTCATCGTGGCACCGACCGGGATATCGGAAATGGTCACACTGGTGACTTCACCGTTGATATCCTGGGCCGCTGCGGCCGGATCAATGTCCAGCGCGATGGGCAAATCTTCATCACCCGTGGCGGCAGCGACATCAACGGTCGGTGCATCGGCCTGGGCAATCACGGAAACGTTCAGGTCGACCGGGTCCGATGTCGCATAGGTGATTTCACCGGATTCCGGATCCGTTTCCGATGCCGTGGCCGCAACCTGCAGCGTGAAATCATCGGTGAAGTCTTCCGGCAGGGAAACCGTAAGACCGTCCACATCGGCGGCATCAACCGTCCATTCGCCTGTATCCGCATTGAACGAACCGGAAGACAGAGTCGCCCCCGCGGGCACGCCGGTGATGGTAACGGAAACAACTTCACCGTTGATGTCCTGGGCCGCCGCTGCCGGATCGATATCCAGCGCGATCGGGCCGCCGTCTTCATTGCCAGACGCCGCGGCCACATCGACCGTCGGCGCATCGGCGACAGCTTCGACCGAAACGTCGAGCGAAACCGGATCAGAAGTCGCATAAGTGACTTCACCCGTATCGGGATCGGTTTCCGACGCCGTCGCGGTGACCGTCAGCGAGAAGTCCGTATCAAAATCTTCAGGTAGGCTGATCGACAAACCGTCAACCAGATCGGGCGTCAGATCGATCGAGGTATTGCCTTCCGTCGCCGTGAAGGTAAACCCACCCGGCAGGTTGAGGGTCGCACCAACCGGAATGTCTGACACGGTGAAACCGGTCACTTCGCCGTCAATATCCTGCGCTGCCGTGGTCGCGTCGATTTCCAGCGGAATGGCCGCACCATCTTCGAAACCGGACGCCGCTTCGGCGGTCGCCGTCGGCGCATCGGCCTGGGCGATCACGGAAACGTTCAGATCAACCGGGTCCGATGTCGCATAGGTGATTTCGCCGGATTCCGGATCGGTTTCCGATGCCGTGGCCGAAACCTGCAGCGTGAAGTCCTCGTCATGGTCTTCCGGCATGGTGATGGTCAGATCGGACAGATCCACGTCACCCGGGAAGGTCACCGAATACGCCGAAGGTTCGGGTGCTTCATCCTGACCGCCGCCGAGAATACCACCGACGATACCACCAACGCCGTCCAACAATTCTTCGACCAAATTGCCGTTGCCGTCATCGTACAGCGGAGTCAATTCGACCTCTTCGCCGTTCAGCATGATCACCGCGCCCGGCGGGATGCTGGAAATGGTGACCGAGGTGATTTCGCCGTCGAGATCCTGACCCGCGACCTGCGGATCGATGTCAAGCGCAATCGGGCCGCCGCCTTCATTGCCGGAAGCCGCTCCCAGGTTGACCGTCGGTGCATCGGCAACTGCCTCGACCGAAACGTCGAGCGAGACCGGCGCACTGGTCGCTGTGGTCGTGGTACCGGTTTCCGGGTCGGTTTCCGTGGCCGTCGCGGTGACGGTCAGCGAGAAGTCTTCGGTGAAATCTTCCGGCAGGCTGATCGACAAGGCATCAGCCTGGTCCGGGCTGAGATCGATCGATGTATTGCCTTCCGTCGCCGTGAAGGTGAAGCCGCCCGGCAGATTGAGGGTGGCGCCGATCGGGATGTCGGACACGGTGAAGGAAGTAACCTCTCCATCGATATCCTGCGCCGCCGTGGCGGCACCGATTTCCAGCGGAATGGCCGCACCGTCTTCAACACCGGAAGCGGCTTCGACGGTCGCCGTCGGGGCATCGACCTGTGCGACGATTTCCAGCGGAACCGAAATCGCTTCGGACGTTTCGTAAGACCACAAGTCCTGGTTATCGGGATCGTCCGGGTCGACCTGAAGGGAAGTTGCCGAAACCTCAAGAGCGAAATTCTCGTCGTAATCGTCCGGCAGGGTCAGCTGCACGCCGCCCAGATCGGCCGCTTCGATGGTGAAGGTGCCGTCGCCATTGTCGGTAAAGGCACCGGACAGGGCCGCCCCCTCGGGCAGCCCGCCGATGGTGAAGGAAGCAACAACTTCGCCGGCTTCGACCGGCGTAGCGTTGAACAGCGCGCCCACGTCGATGGCGCCGGCATCTTCGTTAAAGCTCAAACCTTCGGTCGCGGTCACGACCGGTGCTTCCGCGTCAGGAGCCACGGTAACCTTGAAGGTCTGTACATTCTGGGCGGTATCCGCCACGCCGTCTTCGGTCGCGACTGATTGCGAGGTCGCGGTCACGGTGATTTCAAAGTCCGCGGCACTATCGGCCGGCGGCTGAATGGTCAGGCCTTCGGGCACGACACCGTCGGCGAAGGTGTAGGAACCGCCTTCAACCTCAAGCGGCACACCATCCACCCTCAACACGGCACCTTCCGGAATGCCGGACAGAGTGACACTTAGGGTCTCGGTGCCTTCGGCCACGCTGTCGGCCAGGGCCGCGTCGATCGGCAAGGCCACTTCCGTGTCTTCGGTCGCGCTCACCGCATCGACGGAAAGGTCGGGCATGGCCGCATCCAACAGATCTTCGACCGTGATGGTCAGATCGCCGAACTGCAGAACCTCGACGTCGATCAGGGTGTCGTTGCCGTCAATATCGCTACCACCAACACTCAGCTCACCGCTGTCGCTGTCCAGGTTGATGGTGAATTCCTCGAAATTGTCTTCGAACACGGCCGTGTCCGTGCCTTCACCGCCGATGATGGTGTCATCGCCGGCGCCGCCTTCAAGAACGTCATCCCCACCGCCGCCGGAAAGAAGATCATCCCCCAGGCCGCCGACCAGCACATTGGCGCCGTCGGAACCGACAATGATGTCGTCGCCGGCACCGCCGATCACGTCTTCAATGCCGTTCAGAAGATCATAATCGTAATCGCCGCTGGCAGCCGCACCGGCCGCGTCGGCGGCATCAATGTCGCCGTCTCCATCGAAGTCGAACAACGGAACCGCAACACCGGACTGACCAGGGTCATCGGTCAGGTTCACATAGATCGGGGAATCCGGATCAAGCGCCGAATAATCCACCGTGTCCGTACCCGCGCCGCCGATGAAGGCGTCGGAACCGCCCAGGCCGCCGATAAAGGTATCGTCGCCGTCTTCGCCGAACACGACGTCGTCACCATCGGTCGTGGTGATTGTGTCGTCGCCGTCACCGGCATAGACCACGGCATCGTCGTCCATGGTGAAGGTATCGTCGCCGTCGGTCAGCACGTCGCGGTTGACGTCGACATCGATGGTCGCCGTGTTGGTCGCCGTGTCACCGCCCTCGCCTTCGGTCGAGGTTGCGGTCACGGTCAACTGGAAATCCGTGTCGTAATCGTCGGTGACGCTGACGGAAAGATCGTCCAATTGATCGGGCGTCAGGGTCCAGGTGTCCGTTGCGGAATCATAGGTGCCGGCAGACAGCGTGGCCCCTTCGGGCACACCGGAAATGGACACAGAGAGAGTCTCGGAGCCGTCCGTATCCGTCAGGGCCGAGGAAACATCCAACGGAATGGCATCGCCACGGAAACCGGTCCCTTCGACCGCCGAGCCGACGTTCAGCGTCGGCAGGTCAGCTACGCCATCGACGCCGATGGCAATCGTACCCGTGGCCGGATCAGATGTATCCGTCCCGTCCGTCGTGACGACGGAAACACCCAGATCGAAATCAACATCGCTGTCGGCCGGCGGCTCGATCTGCAGGCCCGCCAGGTCGGCCTCGGTCAGCGTGACCGTGCCGTCTTCATTGACCGTAATCGGTCCACCGTCATTCGACAATTTGGCACCGGCGGGAATACCCGACAGCGTGATCTCGGCCGTTTCACTTTCATCGACCTTGGTGATCGAAATCGGCAGGGCAATGGCCGTGTCTTCATCCGTCGTCAGATTCAGGTCGTCAACCGTCGCGCCATCGGCATAATCCGGCGGCGTCACCGTCAGGGTCGCGGAATTTTCGGCCGTCGTGCCGTCTTCTTCCGATACCGCCGTAACGGTCAGGTCATACGTTTCGTCGGAGCCGATCGGCGACACGATGGTCAGGTCGGACAGGTCCACATCACCCGCAAAGGAAATTGTTTGGCTTACCGGTTGCGGCACTTCGCCATTCAACAGGCCACCGACCAAACCGACGATATCCTCAATGGTACTGACCAAGTTACCATTACCGTCGTCATACAGCGGCGTCAGCGTCTGCTCGACTCCATCCAAAAGAATGACAGCACCGACAGGAATGTCGGAAATGGTGATCGACTGGATTGTCTCCGCACCGTCTTCGTTGCCGGCACCCGAGGCATTGAAATCAGCCACTGTCGCCGCGATGTTCAGGGGCACTTCCGCGCCGTCGGCAGCCCCCGCCCCGACCGTCAGGTTCGGCACATCGGCGATACCATCGACATCGATCCCGATTGTCCCGGTCGCCGGATCGGACCGAACGTCTCCGTCAATCGTGACAACGGAAACACCCAGATCGAAATCAACATCGCTGTCGGTCGGCGGTGTGATCTGCAAGCCCGCCAAGTCGGCTTCGGTCAGCGTGACCGTGCCGTCTCCGTTAATCGAAATCGGACCATTTGCATTAACGAGAACCGCACCGGCAGGAATGCCGGACAGCGTAATCTCGGCCGTTTCGCTTTCATCCACCTTGGTGATCGAAATCGGCAGGGCAATGGCCGTGTCTTCATCCGTCGTCAGGTTCAGGTCACCCACTTCGGCGCCGTCGGCGACATTGGCAGGGGTAACGCTAAGCGTTTGCGTCGTTTCTGCCGTCGTGCCGTCCTCTTCCGAAACCGCCGAGATGGTCAAATCAAAGGGGTCATTCGCGCCGGTCGGCGAAATGATGCTCAAATCAGAAAGGTCCGCATCACCCGGGAAGGTAATGCTCTGACTTACTGGTTGCGGCACTTCGCCATTCAACAGGCCGTCGACGATGCCGACGATATCCGCAATTGTGTCTACTAGGTTACCGTTACCGTCGTCATACAGCGGTGTCAGCGTCTGCTCGACCCCGCCCAGCAAAATGGTCGCACCGACGGGAATGTCGGAAATGGTGATCGACTGGATCGTTTCCGCACCGTCTTCGTTGCCCGCACCGTCCGGGTTCACATCCCCCACCACGGCGGAAATATTGAGCGGCACTTCGGCGCCTTGAGCATTGCCGGAAGATAGGCTCAGAACCGGTGCGTCGGCGACGCCGTCGACGTCGATGTCGATCGTCGCCGTGGCCGGACCGATAACGGTGCCTTCCGGTGTTGTTTCGACGACGGAAACACCAAGCTGAAAATCAACATCCGAATCTTCGGCCGGCGTGACCGTCAGGCCCGCCAATTGATCGCCGGACACAGTGGCCGTACCGGCAACGATTTCGATCTCGTCACCAGCCGTATTCGTCAACGTCACGCCATCGGGAATTCCGGAAAGCGTGACTTGCAGGGTGCTGTCGGGATTATTGGGCGTGATGTCGAAGTCCAGCGCGAACGGATCGTCTTCGTTGATGTCGAAGTCCGCATCGTTGACGCTTTCCGACAACGTCACGATCTGGTCGACCTGGGTCTCCCCTTGCTGAGCATTACCTGCCGCGGTTTCAGCATTGTTTGCAGCGGTATTGGCTGCACCCGCAGCGCCTTCGGCATCGGATGCGGTCGTTGCCCCGTTCGCGTCATCCCGCGCCGCCTCGGCCTGCTGGCGGGCCTGTGTGGCCTCATTGGCGGCGTCGATCACAGCCTGCAATGCCGCCTGTGCATCCGGGTCCGTGCCGGCACGGTTGGTTGCGTTTGTGAGCGCGGTCTGGGCATTGGTTTCCGCCGTAACCGCACGCTCATATGCAGATTGCGCCGATTGCTGGAATTGAGTGATTAGCTGCCGGTCCGAGTCATCTTCTTGCTGCTGCCCCGTCGGAGTCGTGTTCTCATAAGTGGTTTGAGGACCGCTGAACTGCTGTTCACCCAAGCCTGTGCCTTCCGGATTAGGTGCGAAGGGATCGATTTCGTCCGTGACGTTGGTGAAATCTTCGCCAAAGCCCTGTCCGCCCGCATCGGTCTGGAAATCCTGCAGGTCTTCTGCCGAAGGCTGGTCCGGGTTGTCCAGAACCTGGTTATCGTCCGGCTGCTCTTCCTGTCCAGCGGCGGTTTCCGTTTCCGCCAATTCTTCAGGAGTGGGCTGCTCGTTCGAGCCTTGCTCGATATCTTCCTGCAGACCAAAGTGGTTGCCCGACGTCCGGTCGCCATCGGTGTCTTCGACCGGCAGGTGCTTCAGGGTCGTGGCATGGCGTTCGACGATATCGTCGTCGTTCATCGTACCGCGCTGAGAAGCTTCGGAATCGTAGCTCGGGATCGAGACGAAATCCCCGCCCTGGTTCATCACGATCTGGCCGGAGTTGTTCTCGATCACGACTTCACCGACAAAGCCGTCGGCTTCCTGCATGAGAACGATCTGCATCTCACCATCGGGCGGGATTTCGATACCGACCTGCGTACCACGGATACCGATGGTCGCAACCGGGGTGTCGATCTTCATGGCATCCGGGTCGGTCTTGGCGACCTGACCGGACACGAAGGTGAACACGCCCTGGACCACAGAGACGTTGAGCGAGCCGTTCTGCGTGGCCGGATCGTAGACCATCTCGTCCAGCACCATCGAGCTGGCCTCACCCATGGAGAACGTCGTTTCATCGGCGAGGAGCACGCCGATAGCGCCGTCGGCGCCGGTTTCAATACTGTCACCCTGGAAAACTTCATCCCCGGCCTGGAGCTGGACGCGGGTCCCATCGGCGCGGGTCACCCAGACCTCGCCGGAAAGCGTTTTGACCGTGCCGATCGGCGCACCGTCGGTACCGCCGATCACTTGCGTGCCGGCTGCATCGGCAAACTGCTGGATCGCGGAATCGTTGATGGATTCGGGCGTGCCCGTAAGCTGCACCACCATGTCGCCGGAAAGGTTGGCGCCATCGGCAGAGGCGAGCTGCGGCGGCTGAGCCTGCTCGTAATAATTTTCAACGGTTACGGAAGACCCGTCCGGGAAGGTCAGAACAAGGTCGGAACCATCGACCGCGAACTCCGCTTCGGACAGGGAAAGCCCCTCGGGAAGGGTTAATACATCAGCGCCAGACGCCGACAGGGTGTGGGTCTGGGGGGTGCCACCAGGGGTCTGAGTGGTCTCAGCCATTTAATCGAACTCCTTACGGACGGCTGCTCCAACATGCCGTCACGGAGCCCAAGTCGTTGTTATTTTTCTTTTTATCAACAAGCGTACATATACGCTCACCCTCATCTTATGTCAAAGGGCCTGCGTGTACTGTGATGGAAATCACACCGGTATGGGAAAGTGCGATGGGCGCACCTTATGCTTTGTCGGCGCCGTAATAGAGCGTCACGACGTGGCGTGCTTCGGCGAAGAACAGCCATCGTTCGATCAGGGTGCCCGCCGTTGCCAGCCCCGCCCCCAGCAAGGCTAGAACGCCTTCAACCGGCCCGGAAGCCTTGAGCCCCAGACCGACCGCGCAGATTCCCGCGAGATACCCAATGATCAGGACGATCCGGCGCAATTTGAGCGCATGCTTGCGCGCGACCCGGAAGCCCATTTCGTTCATCAGGTAGTTTTCTTCCGTATGCGGGCCTTCGAGATAGCGGACCTTGCCGATCGCGCCCAGGCCGGTCGCAGTTTCCGGGGTCGAGGGATGCGCGGTTGTATCGATGAAGCGCCAGTAAAACAGCTTGAGCGCCGCCGCCGCCAAAAGGCCCCACATGGCCGCCACCGCGATGACGTAGCTTTCCGCGCCAAACAGGGTCAACAAAGCGTTCAGCCAGACCAGCCCGGTGGCAAGCCCCAGAACGACATAACCCGGCACGACCCAGCCGTTGGCCCACTGATGAATGGTCCCCAGCGAGCGATAGATCATCGCCGTGCAGAAGATCGTCACCAACGCCATGACGGCGCTGGCCCATCCGGCGATCTGCGCCCATTCACCGAAGCGGTCCGGCCAGAACCACGCAGCCCCCAAGGCGATCGCCGGACCATAGGTGATGACCGAGGCCACGCCTTCCCGGGACAGCCAGGAAGAGCGCCATTGGCTGAACGCCCGCCAGGCCCGTTCGGGATGGCCCAAATGAAAGGTCGAAGACAATAATCCCGCCGATACGGCGGCAAGGGCAAGAACGATGGCCGCCAGACCGAAGAAGCGGTCAGTCGGCAGAAACCCCAGGGCGCCAAGGGCACCCAACAACGCCAACAGCCCATAGCCCGCGCCGGAGGAAACCGTGAAGAAAATAACCGAAAATGCCGGATGCATGTGTTGCGTTCTCTTTGGACTATAGCGGACTTAGCGGGACAGGACCTTGTCGACCCACCGCAGGATCGGGTTTTCCATACCGGGCTCGGCCGGCAGGTCGGTGGGCCCGCCGGACGGTGCTTCGGCGCGGCGGGGGCGCGGCGGAAGGTATTTATTGGTCGGCTTATAGCCCATTTCCGGCATCAGGTCATAGCCGCCCCGCTTCGCCACCAGCTTGGAAATGTCTGAATCGGGATCACCCAGATCGCCGAAATGCCGGGCACTGGCCGGGCAGGTGGAGACACAAGCCGGCACCCGTTCCCGTTCGGGGATGTGTTTGTTGTAGATGCGGTCGATGCACAGCGTGCATTTTTTCATGACGCCCGCATCGGCATCGAATTCGCGGGCACCGTAAGGACAGGCCCAGGAACACAGCTTGCAGCCGATGCATTTGCTTTCGTCGACCAGGACAATGCCGTCGGCCTGGCGTTTGAAACTGGCACCGGTGGGGCAGACAGTGACGCAGGCCGCTTTTTCGCAATGCAGGCAGGATTTGGGAAAATGCACCGTCTGGTTCGGTTTGCCGTCCGTGCGTTGGGCTTCGAACGAATGAATGCGGTTGAACCACACGCCCTGCTGCTTGGCACCATAGGGATTCAGGTCCGTGAGCGGCGCCATATGCCCGCCCGTGTTCCATTCCTTGCAGTTCACGGCACAGGCATGACAGCCGACGCAAATGTCCAGGTCGATAACCAGGCCCAGCTTTTTCTGTGTTTCGGCGGGAAGGGTCGTCATCTTACGCCGTCCCTTCCGGCTTCTTGAAATCGGCACCGTAGCGCAGGATATCCGGCCGCTTGCGCAAGCCTTCGGGCGGCGTCAGGGGTGCCGGCTTGGGCCAGGTTTCGCCGGCTTCTTCCGGCTTACATTTTTCCAATCGCACGCGCAGATCGTACCAGGCGGCCTGCCCCGTGACCGGGTCCGAGTTCGAAAAGCGGTATCCGGCACGCTCCGGCAGGAGTTCCGAAATGATGTGGTTCAACAGGAAACCCTTGGTCGCCTCGCCGGCATCCTTGTCCAGGTTCCAGGCCCCGGCCCGTTTGCCGATGGCGTTCCAGGTCCAAACCGTATGTTTGTTGACTCCATCCATAAGGGCGACCTGCACCTTGACCCGACCGTGGTAGCTTTCGATCCAGACCCAGTCGCCGTCCACGATGCCGTGCTTGGCGGCCACTTCCATGCCGACGTACAGTTTGTTGGAACCTGTGATCTGGCGCAGCCAGGCGTTTTGCGAGCCCCAGGAATGGTACATCTGCATGGGCCGCTGAGTCAGGGCGTGAAGCGGATATTCGTCCGTATCGATCATCGAGCCTTCGAACGGCGGATACCACAGCGGCAGCGGATCGAAATAGGCCTCAATACGGCCACGGTCCTTTTCTGGCGGCTGATTTGGGCCATGCCCGCGGGCCGCCAACCGGAACCGCTGCATGGGTTCGGAATACAATTGGAACACGACCTGATCGGCATGTCCCATGAAACCGGATTCCGCCGCCCATTCCAGATAGGCCTTGTTGGCCATCTTGAAGAAACGGGCCTCGGGCGGGATTTCGTGGCTGAAGAAACAGCCGTTCTCGATGTATTTGTTTAATTGGTCGGGGTTCGGCTCGCCCTTGGCGGTCTTATCGCCCTTTTCTCCGCGCCAGCCGATCAACGAGCCGATACCGGGCGCGCGCATGTGATTGACGATGTAATCGGCATAGCCGCCGGGGTACTTTGGCTCACCATATGTCTTAACCAAACCCGGCAGACCTAGGCGCACGCCCAGGTCCAGCAACACCGTCTGGAACGGCCGCACATCGCGGTCGGGCTCGATCACCGGTTGGCGGATCGCATCCTGGGCGGCGTCGGCTTCGCTGATGGGCCGGTCCAACAACGAAATGCAGTCCCAGCGTTCTAGATAAGTCGTGTCGGGCAGGATCAAATCCGCGTAGGGCACCATTTCCGAGAAATAGGCATCGGAATAGATAATCCGGGGAATTTTGTATTCCCCCGTTTCCTCATCGGTGGCGGTCAGCATTTCCGCGACGCCGGACGAGTTCATGGAGGAATTCCAGCTCATATTTGCCATGAACATGAACAGGGTGTCGATGGAGTATGGATCGCCCTTGGCCGCATTGGTGATGACCATATGCATCATGCCGTGGGCCGACAGGGGGAACTCCCAGGAAAAGGCCTTGTCGATACGCCGGGGCGTGCCGTCGGAATTGACGATCAGATCTTCCGGCCCCGTCGGAAAGCCCAAGGGTGCCCCCCGCATGGGCATGGAAGCCCCGACTTCGCCGGGCTTGCCAGCAGGCTTCAACGGCGGCGGGGCCGGTTTGGGGAACGGCGGCTTGTAGCGGAACCCGCCCGGGCAATCGACCGTACCCAGGATCATCTGCAGGACATGCAGGGACCGGCAGGTGTGAAACCCGTTGGAATGGGCCGAAATTCCGCGCATGGCATGGAAGCTGACGGGCCGTCCGACCATCTTGTCGTGCTTGCGCCCGGCCCAGTCGGTCCAGGGCTGATCGATCTCGATGGTTTCCTCGAACGCGACCTGAGCCAATTCAGCGGCGATACGGCGGATGGTTTCCGCCGGAATACCCGTTTCCTCGCTGACCGCTTCGGGGGCGTATTTCTTGTCCAGATAGCGTTCCGCCATCAACTGGAACGCCGGCACGGCCTTGCGCCCGTCAGCCAATACGGCATCGACCACCAGGGCCGGCTTGGTATCGATCGCGTTGGCATCAGCCAATGCTTTCTTTTCCGCGTCCCAGGCAAGCGGATTACCCGCATCGTCGCGTGCGAACAGTCCATCGTCCGCCGCTCCTGGATCCTGGATCACCAGCCAATGGGCATTGGAATAGCGGACAAGATAATCCTCGTCGATTTTTCCCGCCGTCAGAAGCTGATGGATCAGGGACATCACGAACAGACCGTCCGTGCCGGGCCGGATGCCTACCCATTCGTCGGCTATGGCGGAATAACCCGACCGTACGGGATTGACGGATACGAACTTGGCGCCGTTGTTCTTAATCTTGCTGAGCCCCATCTTGATGGGGTTGGAATCATGATCTTCGGCGACGCCGAACATCATGAAATACTTCGTACGCTCCCAATCGGGTTCACCGAATTCCCAGAAACTGCCACCGATGGTGTAAAGCCCCGCCGCCGCCATGTTGACGGAACAGAACCCGCCGTGGGCCGCGAAATTGGGCGTTCCGAACTGTGACGCCCACCAGCCGGTCAGGGCCTGGCTTTGATCACGGCCGGTAAAGAACGCAAGCTTGCGGGGATCCGTGGCACGAATGCGGGCGAGCCAATCCGTCGCCGTTTCCAGCGCCTCTTCCCACTCGATCTCCTTGAACTCACCCGATCCGCGCGGCCCGACACGCTTCAACGGCTTGGTCAGTTTGGCAGGCGAATTCTGGGTCATGATACCGGCCGACCCCTTGGCGCAAAGCACGCCCTGATTCACGGGATGGTCCGGATTGCCCTGGATGTACCTGATCTGCCCGTTCTTCAAATGCACCTTAATGCCGCAACGGCAGGCGCACATGTAACAGGTCGTGCATTTAACCTCGTCAGCCACTTCGGGTGATGTATCGACCGGACTTTCCGTGTGTCCGTTGGAAGACGTTTTTCCGTCGTTCGACGCCATTGAGTTTATCCCGGTAAGAGCGTGATCGCCCCGTCATCTTTAATCTGGAAAAATTGCTAGCGGTCCACCCCCGGACTGTCAATCAGCCCGCGGACGCCGCGCCCCCCTTGTTTCCAGACGGGCATATTACCCGGCACTGGCCCCACGTGACGATCCAACCACAGGGATTAGGTGGGTCCAGGACATTTGCAGGGAGGCAATCATTTTAACTTTATAATTATGTAGTATATTTTCATTTTACAAAAGTTTTCAAAGATTCATATTGATTCCACAGTTAATATTGATATTAATGCCTCACATTCTTCATACGAAGGCTTTGCCCATGCCCCTCTCTCCATCTCTTTCAACGGAACCGTCCCACATCGCCAGTAACGTTCCACCATCATTGAACGTCGATGTGTTGGATCGCCTGTTGTCGCCGCTGACCACGGAACAATTATTACGCCAAATCATCGTCGATGCCTTTCCGGGCCGGACCGTCGCCACGACGTCGTTCGGCGCAGAATCCGCGGTTCTTCTGGCTCTGATCGCAAATGTCGAGCCCGCAACCCCGATCGTCTTCCTGGATACGGGCTATCTCTTTGCCCAGACCCTTTCATACCGTGACCACCTGATCACACACCTTGGCTTGACAGATGTTCGGACGGTCACGCCCGCCCCTGCCGACCTTCGCCGGGAAGACCCGGACGGGACGTTGCACAAGGAAAATCCCGACCGGTGCTGTCATCTGCGTAAGGAACGGCCGCTTGAACGTGCCATCGAAGGATTTGACGTTTGGATTTCAGGACGCAAACGGTTCCACGGCGGCGACCGAAGCAGCCTGCCCCGTATCGAAGTCGATGGCCGTCATTTGAAGATCAACCCACTTGCCGATTGGAGCGAAGAAGACATCGCGCACCTTTATGCGGATGCGGACCTGCCGCCTCATCCGCTGGTCGAACACGGTTTTTCATCAATCGGCTGTTTCCCCTGCACGGAGCCGACCGGTGACGGCGGATATTCGCGGGCCGGCCGATGGTCCGGCAGCGAAAAGACGGAATGCGGCATTCACGGGCCTGCAGAGCACCACAAACTGACCTGAACCGCCCCCAACTTGTGCCGCCGGCGCGACACATCGAGAGTTCCCGCCCCCATGGAATTACGTTACAAGGCCGCAACACTTACTGCAGTTCGGCCTGTCTTTAACGAGGTATAGAAAACCGATAATGGACGATCTGGACAAACTGGAAAGCGAAAGCATCTTCATTTTGCGAGAGGCCTATCACGCCTTCGACCGTCTGGGCATGTTGTGGTCCCTGGGCAAGGATTCGAACGTGATGGTCTGGCTCGCCAAAAAGGCCTTCTTCGGTCACGTTCCCTTCCCCCTTGTTCACGTCGATACGGGTAACAAATTCCCGGAAATGTACGCGTTCCGGGATCGCTATGCCGACGAATGGGATGTCGAACTGATTATCGGCGGCTGCCCGCCGCTGGAAGAAATGGACCAGGACCTGCCGCCCGCGACGCGGCGCGCCCAACGCAAGACCAAGGGCCTGAAAAACCTGATCGAGCGCGAAAAGTTTGACGGTATCTGCGCCGGCATTCGCCGTGACGAGGAAGGAACCCGTGCCAAGGAACGTGTGTTCAGTCCACGCAGCGCCGACGCCGCCTGGGACGTGCGCGATCAACCGCCTGAACTATGGGGCCAGTACAATACGGATTTCCCCCCGGGGACCCATGTACGTGTCCATCCCATCCTGCATTGGTCGGAAGTCGACATCTGGCGGTATATCGCGCGCGAAGAAATCCCCGTGGTCGATCTGTACTTCGCAAAGGAAGGCAAACGGTATCGCTCCTTGGGCGACCAGGACATCACCAATCCCGTGGCCAGTGATGCCGCCACGGTCGAAGACATCATCGCGGAATTGGACCAAACGACCATCGCCGAACGGTCCGGCCGCGCCATGGACCACGAAGCAGAAGATTCCTTCGAACGCCTGCGCACGGAAGGATACATGTAATGACCAGCGCAGCGATCAAGCCCCCCCTTCGCAAGCCCGTGGTCAAGGTCGTGTTTGCCGGCCATGTGGATCATGGCAAATCCACCTTGCTGGGCCGACTGTTGACGGACCTGGACGCCCTTCCCGAAGGCAAGATGGAAGCCGTCGCCGAAAGCTGCAAACGCCGCGGCGTGGTGTTTGAGTGGGCGTTTCTGCTGGACGCGCTGAAGGCCGAACGGGATCAGGGCATTACCATCGATTCAACCCAGGTCCAGGCGGAATCGGAAAACCGCCGGTTCGTCTTCATCGACGCCCCCGGACACCATGAATTCATCAAGAACATGGTCACCGGTGCGGCTCAGGCAGATGCCGCCGTGTTGCTGCTTGATGCCAAAGAAGGCGTGCAGGACGAAACGCGGCGCCATGCCTTTCTGCTGGGCATCCTGGGTATCCGGGACGTGATCGTCGCCGTCACCAAGATGGACCTTGTGGAATACGACCAGGAACGGTTCGATGACCTGGCCGCTCAGGCGACAGCCTATTTAACCTCATTGGGTTTCGATACCGCACGCATCAACGTGATCCCCATCGCCGCGCGGGATGGCGAGAACGTCCTGGCTGCCGGGGGAGCGATGCCTTGGTACAAAGGCCCGGCCCTGATCGAACACCTGAACGCGCTTACCCCCGGTGCCGGCCAAGCCGACGACAGCGCGCCCCTGCGCTTCATGGTTCAGGGGGTCTACAAATTCGATGAACGCCGCATTCTGGCCGGACGTGTCGTCACCGGGACGATTTCCGTCGGTGACGAAATCCAGTTTTCGCCGGGCAACCGCCGCGCCCGAGTAAAATCGATCGAGACATGGCCTGCTGCTCTATCGCCGGAAAGTGGCCCGCAATCGGCAGCGGCGGGACAATCCATCGGCATCACATTGGACCAGCAGTCGTTCATCGAACGCGGCGCGGTCGGTGCACACCCCGCGTCCCCTCCCCATTTGATCAATGCATTCAGAGGGCGCATCGCCTGGTTCGGCACCGATCCGCTGACACCGGGGGCGCGTTACAAATTGAAACTGAACGCCGGTGAACATCTGGTCATCGCCGAACAGATCGAGCATGTCCTCGACACAGGTGACCTGACGAAGTCCTCGGCAGATGCTGTTTCACGTAATCAGATCGCCGATGTCGTTTTCCGCCCACGCGGCCTGTTGCCCATCGATGCTCATGGCGATAACCCCTCAACCGGCCGTTTCGTCCTGGTTCATGATCACCGGATCGTCGGCTGCGGTCTGATCGACCTGGAAGGATTTGCCGAGGAACGGCAGGCCAAATCGCCTAAGTCCGCCAACATCCTGCGTGTCGAACATCGCATTGATACGGCCGAACGGTGGCAGGCCAATGGTCACGCCAGTGGTATCCTGTGGTTCACCGGCTTATCCGGATCCGGTAAATCGACCTTGGCCCTCCAGTTGGAAGAAGCCCTATTCCAGCGGGGCAAGCAGGTTTTCGTGCTGGACGGCGATAATGTCCGGCATGGTCTGTGTTCCGATCTGGGCTTTTCGCCCGATGACCGCCAGGAAAACATTCGGCGTGTCGGTGAATTGGCGCAGATTTTGGCACATGCCGGGTTCATCGTCGTCACGGCCTTCATTTCGCCCTACCGAGCGGACCGCGACGGCGTACGCGCCCGCGCAGGCGACATGTTTCATGAAATCCATGTCTCGGCCGACCTGTCCGTTTGTGAGGAACGGGACCCCAAGGGCTTGTATAAAAAAGCCCGTTCCGGCGAGATACCGGAATTCACGGGCGTGTCCGCACCGTACGAACCCCCCATGACGCCCGAATTGACCATCGACACCGCCAAGCGGCAGGTTGATGAGTGCGTGGACCAATTGGTGGAATACGCTTTGAAAGCGTTCGACGTCTCTGCGGCAGGTTAGCTTGGCCGTTTACCGCGGGCGGCCATTTCGGCAAGAAAACCCTCGGTCGAGCCGGCTTTCAGGAACGAATAGGCACAGCCCAATAAGCGGTCTTTCCGCTCCCCCGCTTCAGGGCAGCTTTGTTCCGGAATGCGCGGCTTGCCGTCAGCAACTTCGTCACCCTCGCCCGGCAAGGCGCCGGGAAGATCTCGTTCACGCTGCCCAGCCACCTCATCCTCGGGCAGGATGACGATATCAGGATGCACACCCTCGGCCTGAATGGTTCGGCCCGACGGGGAATAATACAATGCCGTCGTCAGGCGCAATGCCCCATCGACGGGAAGCGGCATGATCGTCTGCACAGACCCTTTTCCGAAAGAACGGGTTCCCATCACCGTTGCCCGGCGATGATGCTGAAGCGCGCTTGCCACGATTTCAGAAGCCGAGGCCGATCCGCCATTGATCAGCACGACAACCGGAAGGTTACGCGCCAGATCGCCGGGGCGGGCATCGTATTCTCGTAGATTTTCCGCGGACCGCCCGCGCACGGAAACAATCCCGCCCGCATCCAGAAAGCTATCGGCCAGGATCAATGATTGGTCCAGCAAACCGCCGGGGTTCGACCGCAGGTCCAAGACCAGGCCCTTGATCTGATTGTCCGGCTGGGTGCGCAGGGCTGCCATCGCCTTGGCGATGCCCCCTTCGACCTTTTCCGAGAACCGGGTTACCCGCACATACCCGATGTCCCCGTCGACGCGCCAACGGACGGCCCGAACCTTGATCACGGCACGCACGACCGTGACATCGAATTCAGGTTGCTTGCCCCGCAGGATACGCAGAATGATTTCCGTTCCGGGTTCGCCGCGCATCTTGGCGACGGCTTCGCTCAGGCTCTTGCCTTTGACAGGATCGCCGTCCACGGCGGTGATCCTGTCCCCCGGCTTAAGACCCGCGCGTTCCGCCGGCGTGTCCTCGATGGGCGACACGACCTTGACCAGGCCTTCCTCCATCGTGACTTCGATGCCCAAACCACCGAATTCGCCCCGCGTCGAAATGTAGGTTTCTTCGAACTCCTGGGCATTCATGTAATCCGAATGGGGGTCGAGGGACTGCAACATGCCGTCCAAGGCCTTCTCGACGACCTCACGGGGGGGCAGGCTTGCCGGTTCAGGCTTGTCCTTTTCCACCCCCTTGATGGCCGCGTCGATCAGGTCGGCGTCGCTGATCTCACGTACATAGGACGTCCGCACCCGGCGAAAGGCGAAGCGGAAATAATCCAGGCGGTCTTCGACGTCCTGTGTATTGGCATACCGGCTATAGACCGTGTCGAACCGGGCCAGTTCCTGGCGGGTTTCCTCACTGAGCGCCAGATGATCGACGCCCAGGGCCTCCATAACCCGCGCAACGCTGGATTGCTGTGCCGTGCATCCGGCGATTGCCGCGGCCAAACCGACACCCAGCACCGCAGCCCCCGTCCAAGACAAGGACGCACGGACAAATTTCGTCATCGTGTTCTCAGGCGCTTTGGAGAAACCCAGCCGATCCATTATCCGTCCGCGGTTATCTGTTCTACCAATTCCCCCAGAATCCTTTCGGCATCTTCGTTTTCGACCTGGCACGTACCCGCGTTGAGGTGTCCGCCGCCGCCGTATTTCAGCATCAATTCACCAACGTTGGTGTTCGACGTGCGGTTCAGAATGGATTTTCCGGTGGCGAACACGGTGTTCATCTTCTGCATGCCCCACATGACGTGGATCGACATGTTGGTGTCCGGATACAGCGCATAGATCATGAACCGGTTGCCGGCGAAAATCGTTTCTTCCTCGCGCAGATCCAGTACCACCAGATTGCCGTGAACGGTCGAACAGCGTTTGATCTGATCGATCTGCTTTTCACGGTGTTCGTTATAAAGCTCGACCCGTTCCTTGACGTCGGCAAGGTCCAGAATTTGTTCGATGGAATGATCCCGACAATAATCAATGAGATCCATCATCAATTGGTAGTTGGATACCCGAAACTCGCGAAAGCGGCCCAGACCCGTGCGCGCATCCATCAGGAAGTTCATCAGGTCCCAGCCTTGAGGATCAAGAACTTCGTCCTTGTTGAATTGCGCGGAATCGCCCTTGTCGACGGCTTCCATCATTTCGTCGGAAATCTTGGGGAATGCAGCCTTGCCGCCATAATGATCATAGACGACGCGGGCCGCCGACGGTGCTTCCGGATCGATGATATGGTTTTCCGGCTTATCGTCCATGCGCAGCGTTTCGCTGAGGTGATGGTCGAATGCCAAATGAATACCCGGGACATAGGGAAGGTTCGTTGAAATGTCGCGATCGGACACCAGGATCGTTCCGTCTTGCATGTCCTTCGGGTGCACGAACTTGATATCGTCAATCATATCAAGTTCCTTCAAAAGGACGGCGCAGACCAATCCATCAAAGTCGCTGCGGGTAATCAGGCGGTATTTGTCACTCATAACCTAGTCTTCCCCCGTTTCTGGGTCAGTTTCGATCCCGTATTAATTTGGGCTGATGTCTGGGCCGCAGTTTGCCGGGAATCGGCCCGTTAGGGAACCCAAATCTATCTTCTGCGTGCTTGGTGAAGGCACCAAAGAGTCGCCGTCAAAAGAACCACCGCACCGGCCTGGTGCAAGGCCCCCAGCGCAACCGGTACGGCCATCAGCAAGGTTGCGATACCCAACCCTGCCTGAACCGCCACGGCCAGGGCCATCAAACCCGCGGCTTGCTTAAGGCCCGCCGGTGCCGTCGACCGAACAGCCCATGCCCAGAACAGCAAAACCAGACAGGCGGTCGTCATCGCCAGAACCCGGTGATTGAATTGAACGGTGCCCCGATCTTCGAAGAAATTAAGGAAAACAGGCCGAAGTTCAAACGCATCCGCCGGGAAAACATGCCCGTCCATCAATGGAAATGTGTTGTACAGCAACCCCGCATCCAGCCCCGCCACCAATGCACCTGAAAACACGGTCACACAGATGACCGCCAAAAGGACCGTAACCAGGGTCGAGATCCCAGCCTGTGCCGGGGGAACAACGGCGGCGCGCGGTTGCAAAATCCCAAGAGCCACCCATAATCCGAACAGATAGATAATCAGCGCCATGGAAAGATGTGCCGCCAATCGGTACTGACTGACCGACGGCTCGTCGATCAGCCCGCTTTTCACCATGTACCAGCCGAGCACGCCCTGCAGACCGCCAAGTACGAATAAAATCAGGCATTTGTCCCTGAGCGCCCCTTTGATCCTGCCCGTGCAAAGAAACCAGACAAAGGGAACAAGGAACACAATGCCGATCACCCGCCCGAACAGGCGGTGCAGGTATTCCAACCAGAAGATTTCCTTGAATCCGTCCAGCCCCATGCCCGCATTGATGTGGTGGTATTCAGGACTTTGCCGATAGGCATCGAAGGCCCTGTGCCATTCGGCCTCACCGATCGGCGGCAGCCATCCCGTAACCGGTCGCCAATCAACCATGGACAGCCCCGATTCCGTCAGGCGCGTAACGCCGCCCAGCACGATCATGGCAAACACCATGGCGCAAATCACAAGAAGCCAAACAGCGACAGGATCAAAAGACCCCGGGCGGGCCGTTTCCGGCGGTTGGGTGTTCAGGGCAGTGTTCACTGTCAGAAATCCACATCGTTGGTTGTTTTCGCCGCAAACAATGGCCGGCGGCATTGATTTACAGACTGTTTTGCACAATGTTGGGGAAACTCAACACCCCCGCGCGGGCAAGTCCACGCGTCTTAATACAAACCCAGGACGAAGCCAACCGCATGACCGGAAATACCCGCCCTGCCGTCACACCCGTTGCCATTGTCGGCGCCGGTCCCGGTGACCCTGACCTTCTGACGGTCAAAGGTCTTCGGCGGATCATGGGGGCCGATGTCGTCGTCTACGACAAGCTGGTGTCCGACCAAATCCTTGACCTTATCCCAGCCGGCGCCAGCCGCATTTTCGCCGGAAAGCAGGCCCGCAACCACCACATGCCGCAGGAAGACATCAACGCGCTGCTGATCAAGCTGGCGCAGTCCGGGCGCCGGGTTGTGCGGCTGAAGGGCGGTGATCCCTTCGTATTCGGCCGCGGCGGCGAAGAAGCCCTGCATTTGGCCCGCGCAAACATTCCGTTCGAAATCGTGCCCGGGATCACCTCGTCGGCCGGCTGTGCCGCTTATGCGGGCATACCGCTGACCCACAGGGGCCTGGCCCATAGCGTGCGCTTCATCACCGGGCATCTGGCGACCGAAGGCTCTCTCGACCTGGATTGGGACGGATTGGCGGATGCGGAAACGACACTGGTCATCTACATGGGGCTGACCAATCTGGAAACGATTTGCCGCCGGCTGATCGAACACGGCCTGGCCCCCGACACCCCGACCGCCGCCATCAATCAGGGCACCCGCCCCGATCAGCGGACGGTTCAGGCCTCGCTAAGCGATCTGCCCGATGCCGTGATGGGCGCTGGCCTGACGGGTGCGACGTTGTTGGTAATCGGAAAGGTCGTCGGCCTGGCACCGGATCTGCAATGGTTTACCCCCGACAGCTTGAACGACAGCGAAGCCGACAACGGCACCTGAGCCGCCGCCGATATTCCGCCCGTCAATTCTTCGCCTAGATATTACGGCCCAACGCCCGGGCCAGGATCATATAGACCTTGCCCACGTCCGACGACAGGAAGGTGGTGCGCAGGATATTGTCCGGATCACGCTTGCCCGCATCCTGCAAAAGACGTTCGAATTCGGAAACATAGCGGCCCGCGTAATCCCGGAATTCCGAATTTTCCCGATACATCTTCGCAATGGCGTCGAGTTTCGCTTTTTCCCGGAAGCCCAGCATCTTGCGTACGAACACGCTCTTGTCGCCCTGGTTGAAACGCCGCCATTCTTCTTCGCTGATCGGCACTTCGAGCGACCGGTTTAGGTCGACAGCCACGGATTGCAGGCGTTCCGTCACGAAGCTCATCTGCTGCAGGAAGTCCGAAACCTGAACGTCGACCTTGCGCTTGTTGAGGGTATCCAGGATCGATCGCGCTTCGTCCGCCGCGAAATGCAACTGCCGCGATTGCGCTTCCAGGTTGGTGCTGGTTTCCTGGGCCCTGCGGCCGAATTCCCCAAGCGACCGGTTGATGTTTTCCGCCTGGTTGCGCAACGCGGAATCCCACAAACCAACCTTGGAGATCGCTTCGTCCGATGCCTTGCCCAGTTGCCGTCCCCGTTCACTAATCGATTGGCCGAGTGCGGAAATACTCTGTTCCGCCTGCCGATAGTTGGAAGACAGATGATCCATCTGACGCCGCAGGGTTTCGGCAGCCCCATCCATCTTGGACAGAACCTTGTCGGCCAAGCCGCCCGCTTCGTCCGTATGCGCACGCAGGCTTTCGGACAGGCGATTGATCTTTTCGCTGCTTTCGCGCCACAGGCCGTCCGCTTCGACCGAGGTGCGGGCCACGGCCTCACCCGCCTGATCCAGGCGCTGGACAGCACGTTCCGACACACGGTCAAGCTGTTCCGCCCGGGTATCAAGCGAATGCGAGGCCTCATCAACCCGCGAGGTCAGGTCGCGCGACACGTTTTCCAACTCGTCCAGGCGCGAACGGAATTCGCGGCCCAGGTCGCGCAGCCCCGTAAGCGTACTGTCGGACATGCCTTCCAATTCCACCGTCCGCTGGCGCAACATGGAACCGATGGCCTCGACCTGACCGGACGCCCGTTCAACCACACCGGTCAATTGCTGCGACGACGAATGGAGCGAATCCGAAATCAACGTCACCATGTTCGACGATTTGTCGACGGTCTGGGCGATCTCGTTGGCCCGGTTATTCAACCCTTCGCCGACACGCGACAGACGGGCGGCCGCATCGTTGGCCAAACGCGTGACATTGACGGCCTGCTCCTGCAGCCGTTCGGAAAATGAATGCAGGTCCATGCCCGCCGTTTCCGACGCCTTGGTCACATCTGTTGCCGTGGTGCGCATGATGGTCGATAGGCTGGTCAACCGTTCGCGCGCATCGGTCACGGCCTGTTCCAGCTCGCCTCGGTACTGCGTCAGACCGTTGCGGATGCCCGCCAACCGCGCCGTGGTGCGGTCGGAATCGGAAACCGCTTCATGGACGACTTCCTTGACCACATCGCCGATCGTACCCAAACGCGAAACCGCGTGGTCAACCACTTCCTCGACCTTGTCCCGGCCGTCGGACAGCGCGTTCGATGCGTCTTTTACGCGACCCGAAGCACGCTCGGTAGCATCGTCCAGTTCGCCCGCCGCATCCTTAAGGAAACGCCGCGCGATGGCGATGCGTTCGTCGGTCAGGGTGCTGACGCGCTCCAACTCTACCGTACGCAATTCCATGGCATCCCGCAGGGCATTGACCTTGTGGCTTGCCGCATCCGTGGTTTCGGACACGGTTTCGCCCTGACGGAACAGAATTTCCGTGACCATCGACAACAGGTTCGCCGCCTGATCGGAAACTTCGCGGATTGCCCTGGACTGCCCATCAAGCGCCGTGCCTGCCTTGGTCATTTCACCAACGGCTTCGGCGCCGGAAACCTGCAGCCCCGTGGTGCCGCGCTTGACCGCGTCAAGCGTGGCGCCGATCGCCGCCGTAGTTTGGCTGGATGCCGCCACCACCTGATCCAACCGGTCGCGCATGAGCACATCCAATTCCCGCAGCTTGCCTTCTGAATCGGTGATTGCCGAAACAACCTGATCGCCCGCCCCTTCCACGGCGCCGCCGGCATTTCCGATCTGTTCAACCGACCGTTGGGAAATTTCGCGAAGCCTGTCGGAATGGAACCGCAACAGCGCCGAAACCTTTTCCAGATTGGTCACGGCCTGGCCCGACGCATCACCGATCATGTTCGATTGCGTGCTCATCTGGCCACCCAACTGGTCAAGCCGTTCAACCGCCTGGGAACTGGCTTCGGTCAGGCCGATCAAGGTCTCCTGCAATGTCTGCGCGACGGCCCCGGCACTCTGGGTCGAGGCCTGAACGCGGTCGGCACTATGCAGCAAGGCCCGCGTCACCGAGGCCACGTCGGCCGACCCCTTGTCCACCGTTCTGGACAGGCTTGTTTCCGTTTCACGCAGGCCTTCGATCAAGCTGTTCACCCGGCCGTCTGCGGCATCCGCCGCCGTCGTCATATCACCCTGACGGCGGCTAAGATCGGCACCAACCGCCGCCAGCCGGTTGGCGGCGGCATCCGCTGCCTGGGCCAATTCGTTGCGGCGGCCCGCGATTTCACGCCCGAATTCGGCCAGCCGCTCGACCGCCTGATCCGACGTGCCGCGCAATTCATCGGACCGCAAACGCAGTTCTCCGCCCACTTGTTCGGCGCGGGTGATCGTGCGGTCGGCGTTGTCGCCCAGTTCGTTGGTTGCACGCAAAAGATTATCCGCAGCCGCATCGGCCTGATCGGCAATCTGCTGTGCCTGACCATGCAGGTTGTCGACCTGACTCGACAAGCCGTCCCCGGATTTGGTCAAACGGTCGACGGCACGATCCACGGTTTCCGTGATGGCGGCGGCCTGACGGTTCAAACGACCGCCCGCATCCGTGGCCTGAACCACGGCCTGCTCGGTCACGTTGGACAACGCATCCGCGTTCTCACGCAGCAGGGAACTGATTTGGGAAACACGATCCGATACCCGGTCACCCACGGCATCCAACACATCCGCCTGCCGTCCCAGACCAAGTTCCAGTTCGGTCGCGGCTTCCTTCGCCCGCTCGACCCGATGGGTAAGGTCCTGTGTGGCCGTATCCAGGGCCCCCGCGGCCTCGACAACGGTGGAATTCGCTTTGCCCGCCGCATCCTGGATTTCCGTCGTCCGCCGTTCCAGCAGGCTGTCGGCCTGCACACCGCGCGCCAATGCTTCGCGGGAGACATTGTCCAGGCGTTCGGTCCGCCGGTCGAATGCCTCGACCGCTTTCAAGGTACGATCAGACGCCTCTTGCGCGACACCGTCCAGTTCTTCTGACCGGCGCTTCAGGGTCTGGATCATGTCTTCGGCCCGGGCCGAGGCACGGTCGGTCGTAACGGTCAGCCCGTGAGCCTGCTCGAACAGGCTTTCACCGGCTTCCCGGGCACGGCCGGCCGCCCGTTCCGAAGCCGATGACAAATCTTCGGTCTGGCGTTTCAAAGCATCCGCCACCGCATGGGCACGCAGATCTGCATCCTCGGACACCTGGGACAGATCGCGGGTCCGCTCGCGGATCAGATCGTCCAACGCCTGCCCACGGCGGGCGGCTTCGTCCGAAGCGGATAACAATTCCTTGGTCTGCGCGCGCAGGGACGCGGTGATTTCCTTCATTCGGCTGTCGGCCCGGTCCGAGGGATAAATCAGTTTTCGAAGGTGTGCCCGCAGAAGTTCGGTCTCGTTGCGAAGCTGGCGGCCACGCTCGAAGAAAGCGATCACCATCCACAGAAATGCGACGGGAGTGAAGGCTCCGGCCGCAAGCCCGCCCACTTCATGGGGCAGCAATTCGGGCAGGTTCTGCAGGCCCAGGGATTGTTCGATAAAATCCAAAACCACCGCGAACCACAGAACGGTCAGCAAGCCGCCGCCCAGAAGATGAAGCTTCCACCGCAGGTAAAACGGCGACCGCCCATCATCCGGCGCCATCAGGTCGCTGACATCCGGCAAAACCGCCTGAGACCCAATCACCTCGTCGTCGGTTGCAACACGCCCGTTTTCCGGGGTTTTGCCCTGTTCCGGCTGACTTTTCCGCGACACCTGCTTCGCCATGATTTGCGCCCTCCTTCACGGGCAAAACGCGCATAGGCATGTTACACCCCCGCAATGCCGGGGCGAAACGCCTTTGAGTAAGCCGTCAAGGTAGCGGAATCGTGGTTAAGGCAGGGTTAAGGTAAATCTTAGAAAGGACGGTTAACCAATTGCCCTTGTTGGGAAAATAACGCGCACCTATTGAATCCCGATTTCGCTCAGATACTTGCGTACGCCGGGATGGATATGCCCCGGCGTCGGCGCCGCGATGACGGTATTTTCCGGCGTCGTCTCCCGCGCCTGCTTGAGCCGCGCGGACAGCGCGCCATGTCCCTGATGCAGCGCCTTGGCCAAGCGATAGGCGACGTCATCGGGCAGGTCGGCGCGGGCCAGCAGAAAGCTGAACGAAGCAACGGAACTCACGGCTTCTTTCTGCCCTTCGTAGGAGCCGGCCGGCAGAGTGAAGGGTTTGAGAAACGGATGTTTGCCGTTGACCAAGGCAACGTCGGCATTGCTCAGCCCGACGAAGCGCCCGCCCCCCTTCATGACCTTGATGAACCCGGGCCAGCCGACCCCGCCGCCCCAAAATCCGTCGATCCGTCCATCCAGCAGCATGGGCGCTCCATCCCCGGCCTTGGCCAGGAAATGGGCCTGGAAGTCCTTATCCCTATCCAACCCCAGGGCCTCGGACACGTATTTCCCCAAAAGCGTCAGCCCCGACGACTTGGTTCCCCAGGCGACCGGTTTGCCGACCAGATCGCGGAACGAGGCAGCCGTGCTGTCGCTGCGCACGGCGAACATGCCGAAGGTGGAATAGATGGCCGTGATGATCTTAAGGTCCGAAGGCGCCCGGCCAACGCCGTTGAAGGCCTCATAGGCCGGCAGGCTGGCAACCAGGGCCGTATCCAGTTTTCCCGCTTCCAACAGGGGAATGTTCTCGCGGCTGCCCTTGGTTCCGACCGGCGTGACATTCAGGCTGGCATCGGTCTCGTTGATGACCTGGGCGGCACCGCCGCCGAACACTTCGAACCCACCACCCTTGGTCGCCGTGCCGAGCGATACCCTGGTCTTGTCGGCAAACGCCGCACCATGAAATCCCACCAACAATGCAATCAGAAGGACAAAACGACCAAATACCTGCATGACAGACCTCCGCTGACAAGGTTGAGGGCAAATTGTCAGCACCCTTTCGGGTTGCAGGCAAGCGACAATTGCGTGAACGGCCCCGTTCGTGATCGACCTTGGCGGTTCGATCAAACCATGTGCTGGCCGCCGGTAACCCAGATCTCGGTTCCGGTGACATAGCGCGCATCGTCTGAGCACAGATAATGGATCGCACCCGCGACATCGTCAGGCGAGCCCATCTTGTCGAGCGGAATACGCGGGATCAGGGCCTCGTATTCCGGCTGAATCATATCCGTTTCGATCTCGCCGGGGGCGACTGCGTTGACACGCACACCCAAGGCCGCGAATTCGTTGGCCATTTCACGGGTCAAGGCCGACAGGGCCGCCTTGGAAATGGAATAGGCCGAACCGGCGAAAGGATGGATCATATGTCCGGCGATGGACGTCACGTTGACGATCGCACCGTCGCCCTTGTGCAGGGCAGAGGCAAAGCCCCGGGACAGACGCAACGGCGCCAGGAAGTTCAGATCGAACACATCCTGCCACGCGCTAAGATCACCGTTCAGACAACCCAGACGCTCCTTGAACGGTGTTTTGGGAGACATACCGGCGTTATTGACCAAAGCCTCTAGTCGCCCTTCGGGCAAGGCTGCGTTGGCCTTTTCGATGAAATTTTCGACGCTGGCGGGATCCGCCAAATCGGTCGGAATGTGGCAGGTCCATTGCGGATCGCGCTTGCATTCCTCGGGCGTGTCTTCCCGCGAACAGGTGATGATGTGCCAGCCACGTGACAGAAAGAACCGCGCCGTGGCATGCCCGATACCGCGGCTGGCGCCGGTGATGACCACCGTGCGCAGGCGATTTTCCGCCGCCGTTCCCGGCTGTGTGTCTCCGCTCCCGCTCATGGCACCGGAAGGTACGGCAATCCAACCCGCTATTCCAGCGCCCGTTTGTCCTCGCCTATACTGCAGCCATGTGCGCACGTTACGAAATGTCGGCCCGCCCCCAGACGATCATGAAACGGTTTGATCTGGACGAGCCGCCGCCCGCACCCAATTCCGAAGACCAGCGCCCGACTGACCAAGCCTTGATCATCGATGGCGATGGCGCGCGCCTCATGCGTTGGGGCCTCAGCGTTTCCTGGGACAGAAAACCCCTGATCAACGCGCGGGCGGAAACCTTGGTGGACAAGGCCACCTTTCGCCCGCTTTTGAACCAGCGCTGCCTGGTGCCCATGACCGCTTATCTGGAATGGCGCAGGGCAGAAGACGGCAGCAAACGTAAGAACCGGATCGCACCGGCCACGCCAGGGCCCGCCGTTTTCGCGGGGCTGACGGATGGCGTTGCCTTCACCATCGTGACCTGCCCCCCGGCCCCCGCGATCGAACACATCCACAACCGCATGCCGGTCATCCTGACATCGGAAGGGGCCCAAGCCTGGATCGATCCGGATATCCCCTTCAGGGAAGTCAGCGCGTCGCTTCGCCCCTTCGAAGATGCCTTGATGTACGAGGAACAGGTGCCCGAACGGGTTCAGGGCGAACTGTTCTAGACGTCTTCCTCTTCATCCTCGTCATCGGCATAGGGGAAATTCGTCGCCCCACCGCTTTCATCAAAGGTCATACGGTGGACGACACGCTCTCCGCTTTCGATCTCTCCCTGTTCGTAGTGAAGCAACGTGGCCTCGACCACCTCGGCGACGAAATCACCGGTGATCGGGGCAAGCAGCGTCTTATCCGTCAGAAAAGCCGGATCATAAATAACGCGGGAAAGCCGGCGGTGGTTGACCTCGACAAACCGGAAAAGACGATTGATGAACTCTTTTTTCGTCAGGTACGTCGGCATGAAGCGCACCGTATCCGCCAAGACCAGATAGACCAGATTGGGCATGCGCTCGGTGCGCGGATCGGCACCGAGCTTTTCCGCGATGTCGGCGAAGTAGATCGCCTGTTCTTCTTCCAGCCCGCCAAGGGCGGCGTTCAGAATGCGGCGGTGGACCTGGGACATGGGGAAATTCTGCCCGGCTTTGCTGTCTTTAACAGGGGGCAATCTAACACGGTGCTTATGGGGCCACGACCCCCTACCCATATTCTTGGTAACCCTAACCTGCCGGGCTGACCCGATGCAGATGCTCAGCGAAACACGGCCCTGTCTTCCTCAAGGCCTTCGGGGTCTTCGTGAATGATGACCTCGGCATTGGGATAAACGGCCAGCAGGTCCACGGTGACCGCATGGGTGATTTCATGGGCCTTCAACAACGTCATGTCCGGATCAAGTTCCAGATGCATCTGGATGAATACATGGACACCGGAAGTCCGGGTGCGCAGGTCGTGCATGCCGCGCACCTCTGCATGGGCGGTTACGATGTCGCGAATGCGGGCACGATCCTCGTCCGCCAGTTCCCGGTCCATCAGTATATCCAGCGACTGACGCCCGATCTTCACCGCCCCAACCACGATATAGGCCGCGATGCCCACGGCGAACAGCGGGTCAACGAACGGCAATCCGAAATGAGAGCCGATAAACAGGGAAGCCATGACACTGATGTTGATCAGCACGTCCGTCTGGTAATGAAGGCTGTCGGCACCGATCGCGACCGAATCGGAACGGCGCACGACATAGCGTTGAAACATCACCAACGACACCGTCAACACGATGGAAAACACCATGACCGCATAGCCGATTTCCGTATGCACGACGGCTTTCGGATGGATAAATCGCTCCCCCGCCTCCAACAGCAGAAACGCCGCCGATCCGCAAATGAAGGCGGCCTGCGCCAGCCCTGCCAGGGGTTCGGCCTTACCATGGCCGAAACGGTGCTCGCGGTCCGCCGGCTGCAAGGCGTGATGGACGGCAACCAGATTGATGATGGACACCAACGCATCCAGCAGGGAATCGATCAAGGTGCTGAGCAGACTGACCGAATCCGTCAGCGTCCAGGCCGCCGATTTCGCCGCGACAAGGACCAGCGCGACCGCCACGGAGGCATAGGTCGCAGCCCGCATCAGCCGGGCACTTTGACTGTCGAGACCGCCCGATGCCGCCGTGGTCTCCGCTTGGGATGACGACGGCGGGTCGCCAAACGGGCGTTCCGGTGGTTCGCTCACGGAAACAGCCGTTCCGTCTCCCATCCGTTGTCGGCACGGTGGTAGACGATGCGCTCGTGCAGGCGGAACATGGCCTCGGTCCAGAATTCGATGCGGTCGGGTACGACACGGAAACCGGACCAGAAATCGGGCCGCGGCACCGCCCCCACATGAAACTTGGCCGTGAACTCAGCAACCCGTTTTTCCAAATCGAACCGCGTTTTCATGGGGCGGGACTGCTCTGATGCCCAGGCGCCGATGCGTGACGACCGGTGGCGGCTTTCGAAGTAGGCGTCGGCCTCGGCCGGGTCGACCGGCTGCACCGCGCCCTCGACCCGGACTTGGCGTTCCAGGGACTTCCAGTAAAAGCACAGCGAGGCAAAGGGATTGCCATCCAGTTCACCGCCCTTGCGGCTTTCCAGATTGGTGTAGAATACGAATCCCCGGTCATCGACCTCTTTCAGCAGCACCATGCGCACGCTGGGCCGACCCGACGCCGTCGACGTGGCCAGCGCCATGGCGTTGGGATTGCTGATTTCCTTGCCTTCCGCCTCCTTCAGCCAATCCTGGAACTTTGCGATCGGATCGTCCTTGGCGGGGGAACGGGGGGGAATGTCGGCTTGGGGCTGGTCGTCCATGGTGTTCAAATCCAACGAATTGGTGGCGGAATGGCGGTCAAAGGTCTGCCATAATCCTTTGCCATGGTATTGTCCATGACGGCGGATACGGGATTTTAAGGGTTTTCGCGTCTAAACTATAGACTTGCGCCGATGCTGTGCCCGTTACAGCGGTCGGCGGCAATAAGGACGGACGAATTTTCGAAGAGGTCATCGGCATGAAAATCGTGAAATTTACCGGAATTGCGGTTTTGGCATTGGCGCTTACTGCCTGTGGGACAGACGGCCAAGGCGACAAACAAACCGTCGGCACCCTGTTGGGGGCCGGACTGGGTGCGCTGGCCGGCTCACAATTCGGCGGCGGCAAGGGTCAATTGGCGGCGGTTGCCGTGGGTGCCCTGGCGGGTGCCTGGCTTGGTGGGGAAACGGGCAAGTCCCTGGATAAGGCGGATAAGGCCTATGCCCAGCGCACCGCGCAGGATGCCCTGGAATACAACAAGACCCATCAGACCTCGTCCTGGAATAACCCGGATTCCAAGGCATCAGGCAGCGTGACACCGACCAAGACCTATCAGACGGCCGAAGGCCGCAGCTGCCGCGAATACGAAACCTCGATCATTGTCGACGGCAAGACGGAAAAGGCCACCGGCACGGCCTGCCGTCAACCGGACGGGACCTGGCGCGTCGTCAACTGACGGCGCCCGCCCTTTCGAAGCCGGCTGGGGATTGGGACCGTCATGAAGGATGCCTACAAGATCCTGGGCATGACGAAAACCGCAACGTCCGATCAGATCAAAAGCGCCTACCGCAAGGCCGCGCGCGAACGCCATCCCGACCTGGACCCGGGCAACCCCTGGGCCGAAGACGATTTCAAGGAACTGACGGCGGCCTACGAAGTCCTGTCCAACGCCGAACGGCGCCGGCAGTACGACGACGGCGATATCGACGCCACGGGGCAGCCCCGGGCCCGCACCCGGACATCCGGCTATGATGCCAAGGGCAAGGCCAAGACCAAACGGTGGAAGAAAGACCCTTTCGAAACCTTCCGCCAAAGGAAACGCCAGGAAAAATCGGTCAAGGTCGACGGTGCCAACGTCAATTACTCCCTGAAGCTCAGCGCCGTCGACGCCAAACAGGGCGGCACCAAATACATCAGCATGACCAACGGCAAACGCCTGAAGGTCGGGATTCCCAAGAATACCCTCGATGGGCAGGTGCTGCGCCTGAAAGGCCAAGGCATGCCCGGCCTGGGCGGCGGCAACCCCGGCGACGCCCTGGTGGTCGTCAATGTCGAGACGGATTCCAAGTTCCGCATCGAAGGCCGCGATGTCCACGTCGAAGTCGCCGTCAATTTGGCCGAAGCCGTCCTGGGCGGCAAGGTCAAGGCCCCCACCCTGGATGGCGAAGTCAGCGTGACCGTGCCGGAAAACTCCAACACGGGCACGGTTCTGCGCCTTAAGGGTAAGGGTTTGAAGGATGGTGACGGCGGAGAATCCGGTGATCAGTACGTGACGCTCAAAGTCGTATTGCCGAAAAAGCCCGACCCGGAACTCAAGGCCTTCATCAAGGAATGGGCCAAAACAACCGGCGCCAAGGCAAGCTAAGACACGCTTTTCAGGGCTGTCTCGCCCTTTCCGCTGTCCCCTGACGGCTCCTCGTTATCTTCCGGCATTGACAGAACCTCGGCGATGGCGACTTCCATCGCATCCTGGTTCCGCTGCCGAAGCCCGCCCAGATGACCGGCAAGGGCCGCCTGCCAGCCCCCTCCCCGAAGCGTTTCATCCGTATCGTTCACGCCCAGGCCCAGATCCCGGTAAAGGTCGTACAGGCTTGCCGTACCCAGGTCCCGGGCCAGAACCCAGCCGTTGCGCGACGTCCGCTCCAAATATCCATGGCGGCGCAATTCTTCCAACAATGGATCGAGCACTGCCAACGACACACGCGCCGCGCGGATCAGTTCCCGCCGCGATGCACTGCCGCCTTCCCGGCTTTTGCCGTACAAACAGGCCAGAACCGCCATCGCCGTGGTCAGGCGCGAAGACGGCGAATGGCTTAGGTGCACCGGCCGCCCGCCTGCTTCGCGCCATTCGGAAATGGTCGCGGCCAGCGTCGCGCCGACCAGAACGACCGCCCAGGACAAATACATCCAGATCAGGAAGATCGGCACGGCCGACATGGCGCCGTAAATGTTTTGATAGGTCGGGAAATGGGTGACGTAGAAACCGAACCCTTTACGCAGGACGGCGATCAGCAACCCCGCCACGATTGCCCCCACGATGGCGCCGGTGAACGCCACGGGACGGTTCGGAATGGTCACGTAGAACATGGTCAGCAGAACCATCATGATCGTGGTCGGCAAAAGCTTGGCCGCTTCACCGAAGAATCCCGTCGCGGGATCGACCCCGATCCATTGCGTCGCCGCGAAGAAATAGGCCGACAGCGAGAAACTGGCGCCCAACAGTAACGGACCCAAGGTAATGATCGCCCAAAACACAAGCAGCCGCGGGCCCAACCGGCGCGGGCGGGTGACCCGGAAAATCGTGTTCAAAGCGGATTCGATCGTCCCCAGCAACAAAACCGCCGTCAAAGCCAGCGCAACGATGCCGACGGCGGACAAAGTCGCCGTATTGCGCACGAACTTATCGAAATGCTCGCGCATGGATTCAGCCGCATCAGGTAGGAAATTGGCGAACAGAACGTCCTGGAAACTGTCGCGCACGCCTTCGAACACGGGGAAAGCCGCCAGCATGGCGAAGGCTATCGCCGTCAAGGGCACGGCCGCCAGAAGCGAGGTATAGCTCAGCGATGCCGCCATACGCAGGCACTGGTCGTCCTGAAAGCGGCGCATGGCAATACCCAAAACGCCGCGCCAGATGCGCCACTCCGCTTTTGCCAGTCTTTTAAGGTCGCGGTTTTCCATGGCCCCCGGCTCTTCGGGGGAAGCCCCCGTTGACGTTCAGGCCCCCATACTATATGGCATGGGGGTTCGGGCAAACCTCAAGATTTTGACCGAATGCACATCGGCACTGGGCCGGTGGAAGACCCGTATTCAAACAAAAATTCAGAGGAGACTCATGGCTTCTGCAACGCCCTTGATGTCCGGTAAAAAAGGCCTGGTCATGGGAGTGGCCAATGACCGCTCCATTGCCTGGGGCATCGCCAAGGCTGCGTCCGATCAAGGCGCCGAACTGGCCTTCACCTATCAGGGCGAAGCCCTGCAGAAGCGGGTGGCACCGCTTGCGGAAAGCGTCGGCTCTGACCTGGTTCTGCCCTGCGACGTGACGGACATGGCATCGGTCGATACCGTGTTCGATACGCTCGCCGACAAATGGGGCAAGCTGGATTTCGTGATCCACGCCATTGCCTATTCGGACAAGGAAGAACTCAAGGGCGGGTACATCGACACCACGCTCGATAACTTCCTGAAGACCATGAACATCTCCTGCTATTCCTTCACCGCCGTGGCCCAGCGCGCGCGCAAGCTGATGACCGAGGGCGGCTCGCTGATCACTCTCACCTATTTCGGGGCCGAGCGTGTCATGCCGCATTACAACGTCATGGGCGTGGCCAAGGCCGCACTGGAAGCCAGCGTGCGCTATCTGGCCGAGGACCTGGGCAAGGACGGCATCCGCGTGAACTCGCTGTCTGCCGGCCCCATGAAGACCCTGGCAGCATCCGGCATCGGCGATTTCCGCTATATCCTGAAATGGAACGAATACAATTCGCCGCTGCGGCGGAACGTCTCCATGGACGATGTGGGCGGCGCCGGGCTCTATCTGGTATCCGATCTGTCATCGGGCGTGACCGGTGAAACCCACCATGTGGATTGCGGCTACAACATCGTCGGCATGAAGGCCGTGGACGCGCCGGATATCTCCGTCGTCTAACCCACATCTGCGTTTCAACTTTTACGCTCCGGTAATGCCTGATGTGGTAGAAGGCCACGTCTGGTAAAGAGATCGCTATGTCACACAACTCGTTCGGCCATCTGTTTCGTTTCACGACCTTCGGCGAAAGCCATGGGCCGGCGCTTGGCTGCGTGGTTGACGGCTGCCCGCCGGGCCTAAGCCTCACGGAACAAGACATCCAAGTTCATCTGAACAAGCGCCGTCCGGGGCAAAGCAAATACACGACCCAGCGCAAGGAACCGGATCAGGTGAAAATTCTGTCCGGCGTGTTCGACGGCGTGACCACGGGCACGCCCATTGGCCTGCTGATCGAAAACATGGATCAGCGATCCAAGGATTATTCCGAGATTTCGGAAAAGTTCCGCCCGGGCCATGCGGATTATACCTATTGGAAAAAGTACGGCATCCGCGACTATCGCGGCGGCGGGCGCTCGTCCGCGCGGGAAACCGCCATGCGCGTCGCCGCCGGTGCCGTTGCGCGCAAAATTCTGGGACCTGGCATCGCGATCAAGGCGGGCCTGGTCGTCATGGGCGAAAAAGAGATCGACCGCGCGCGTCTGGACTGGGATGAAGTGAACAACAATCCCTTCTTCTGCCCCGATGCCCAGGCGGCAGAGGAATTCGCCGACTACCTTGAAGGCATCCGCAAAGCAGGATCTTCCGTCGGCGGCGTGATCGAGGTCGTGGCCTCCGGCGTGCCGGCCGGGCTGGGCGCGCCCGTCTACGGAAAACTGGACCAGGACTTGGCGTCGGCCATGATGAGCATCAACGCCGTCAAGGGTGTCGAGATCGGCAACGGGTTCGATGCCGCGCGCATCACCGGCGAGGAAAATGCCGATGAAATCCGCGCCCATGGCAACGACGTCGAGTTCCTATCCAACAACGCGGGCGGGATCCTGGGTGGTATTTCGTCGGGCCAGGACGTGGTCTGCCGGTTTGCCGTCAAACCCACGTCGTCGATCCTGTCGCCGCGCAAGACCGTGACCAAGTCCGGTGAGGATACGGAAATCGTCACCAAGGGCCGCCACGACCCCTGCGTCGGCATCCGCGCCGTGCCCATCGGCGAGGCCATGATGGCCTGCGTTCTGGCCGATCACCTGCTGCGCCACAAGGCCCAGTGCGGGTAGGTTTACTCTTCTTCCTCACCCCTTTTAAGTCGCGCCCATAACGCGTCGGCGGCCTTGTTGCGGCAGTCGGGCGCACGGAACAACCTGATCTCCATCGGCACATCCAAGTCTTCGTCGCCGGCGCGGACCAGCCGCCCGTCGCGCAAGTCGTCCTCGGCCAGGGTACGCGGCAGCCAGGCAACGCCGTGCCCTTCACGGGCCATGGTCAGGAGGGTTGCCGCCAGATGGGAGGTAAAGGCCGTTTCCAGGGCCGACGTCGCGGCCTTTACCGGCGCCACCGCATCGAGAATACGCCCCAACGCCGATGCCGGACTGTAGCTAAGCAGCCGTCCCTTTTCCCCCTTCGGCGCGCACAGAGGAACCAAGGTGTCACCGCCGACCACAATGTTCTCGAACCGGTCGGTGTTAAGGTTGTTTGGCATGCTGTCATGACAATGGCAAAGCAGGAAATGCACTTCGCCCGCCAACATGATGCGCTCGCAGGCCGCCATGCTGTCGGACACCAGATTGACAGAGCCTAATTCCTGGAAATCAGCATGGGTTCTGATCCAGCCGGGAAAGAAGGTAAAGGACAGCGCATGGGTCGCGGCGATGGACAGAGAGGCCGTGTCCCGTTCACCGACAGCACGGGTGTCGCGCCGGGCCTGTTCGATCGCCTGCAACATGTCCCCGGCCAGGGGCTTGAAATGCGCCCCTGCCAGGGTCAGGTCCGCCCCCTGGGCACCGCGTCGAAACAGGGGGGCGCCGATCCAGTCTTCGAGCGCACGGATGCGTCGGCTGAACGCCGGCTGCGACACATTGCGGGCATCGGCGGCGCGGGAGAAACTGCGGTGCTCCTCAAGCGCCAGGAAGTCCTTCAGCCAATCAATTTCCATCGCAATGTGGCTCGCGCATAACTCAATTCAATCTTGGCATTGGTCCAATGACCGGGGTCTTGTGTATCACTCTTAGCAACATTCCCCGAACAGCTACAGCCGGAGATATTTCCCACATGCGCATTATCGACATTTGCGAAGTCACCAAGCCGATCTCGTCGCCGATCCGTAACGCCTATATCGATTTTTCCAAAATGACGGCCAGCCTGGTCGCCGTGGTCACCGATCAGGTGCGTGACGGCCGCCGGGTTGTAGGCTACGGCTTCAATTCCAACGGCCGCTACGGCCAGGGCGGGTTGATCCGCGAACGGTTTCGCGACCGCGTGCTGGAAGCAGATCCCGAAAGCCTGTTGAACGACGCCGGTGACAATCTGGACCCGCACAAGATCTGGGCCACGATGATGACCAACGAAAAGCCGGGCGGGCATGGCGAGCGTTCCGTCGCCGTCGGCACCATCGACATGGCGGTGTGGGATGCCACGGCCAAGATCGCGGAAAAGCCCCTGTTCCGCCTGCTGGCCGAACAAAAAGGCATCGACGCCAATCCCAAGGTCTTCGTCTATGCGGCGGGTGGTTATTACTACCCCGGCAAGGACAACAGTCAGCTTTGCGCCGAAATGCGCAGCTATCTGGACCGCGGCTACAACGTGGTGAAAATGAAGATCGGCGGAGCACCCATCGACGAGGACCGGGTGCGCATCGAAGCCGTGTTGAAGGAAATCGACGGCGAGGCCCAATTGGCGGTCGACGCCAACGGCCGGTTCGATCTGGAAACGGCCATCGCCTTTGCCAAGATGCTGCGTGATTACCCGCTGTTCTGGTACGAGGAAGCGGGCGATCCGCTGGACTATTCCATTCAATCGGCCCTGGGCGAATTTTATCCCGGGCCCATGGCCACGGGGGAAAATTTGTTTTCCCACCAGGATGCCCGCAATCTGCTGCGCTATGGCGGCATGCGGTCCGACCGCGACTGGCTGCAGTTCGATTGCGCCCTGTCTTACGGCTTGGTTGAATATCTGCGCACGCTTGAGGTGGTGGAACAATGTGGCTGGTCACCGTCGCGCTGCATCCCCCACGGCGGGCACCAGATGTCATTGAACATCGCCGCCGGTCTGGGCCTGGGCGGAAATGAAAGCTATCCTGATGTGTTTCAGCCTTACGGTGGATTCCCTGATACTGTCAAAGTCGAAGACGGCCATATCACCATGCCCGACCTGCCGGGCATCGGTTTCGAAGGAAAATCGGATTTGATTTCCATCATGCGCGAACTGGCGGAATAGATAAATTGCGGCTTACGCCGTCCGGATCAGTAAGGCCTGTTGCTTCCGGCATTCTTATGTTTTGCCTACGGATATTCCACCATCCAAGTTCAGACAATCATCCTCACTTCGGACGTTTTATCTCGTCACGAAGTTGGTTGCGATGAGTACATATTGCATTTATTAGATTTTTCACATTTAATAATTTAACTGGACGATGCGCACATAATATTAGGAGGGGGTATCGATGAAGTTCCTTATGATATCAATATCTTGTGCCGTCTTTGCATTAATCGCCTCAACCGATACGGCTTATGCGGATTGTGCCGCTGAAGTAGAATCTGAAAAGAAAACCGTGATGTCTGTTGCCGGCAACAATCTCAGAATGAATATTGAAAACGTACTCGAACGCGCAGCAGAGGCAGCTCAAAAGGGCAAGAAGAAGAAATGTCAGAAGCTGCTCGATAAGGCGCGTGAAATGAAAGAAAGAGATACGAGATAATCATCTGGTACGTGCCCACCAGACAGAAATGTAATTAGCTATATTCAACGCCAACCAATTCGCCGGAAGCTTTCTCCGTCCAATGGTCATGGGGCATGGCGGCGCGCCGTTCCGACAGCAACGCCCGCAACAGCGGCCCGTTTTCTGCCTTCTTCGCCGCATCGATCAGGACCAGGTCGAACAGGTCGCGCTGGGCGTGGCTGCCGCCCATCTGCCACATCTCGTAGCGTACGGGGATCATGGATGCCGTCGCATCGTCATAGCGGCCTTCGCGGTAGGCGATCAGCGCATCCATCAGCGGCACGCCCAGGGCTTTCATGATCGGAAGATTGCTTTCGTCCTCGGGTCCTTCGTAGGCCGCCATGAATTCCCGCATCTCGTGCACCTTGCCGTCACCCACGGCAGCAAGGGCCAGGGCGTAATGCAGGTCCACAAAAGTCAGGATGTGTTCTTCCGTGCGGTCACGAACCTTGTCCGCCAGGGGCTGCCACCGCCCCTCGGCATCGACACCCAGGATCTCCAACCGCTGCAGCAGCGAAGCCGCATTACAAAGATCCAGGTATTCATCCGAGTCCGGAGCAAATACATGGGCGTCATACTGCGCCATGACATCTTCCGTCCGGCCTTGATCCAGCATCATCAGGGCTTCGTGCCACCAAATATGATTCTGGAAGTTATTGGCCTGGGTCCAATGCGGGCGCAGCCGGTCGATCCAGGCCAGGCCGTCGTCCTGTTTGTCCTGCATTTCCATGACATGGGCATAGGCATGGGTCGCCCAGGGGTCATTAGGTTCAAGCGCGATCGCCGTTTCCGCGGCCGCCTGGGCGGGCGCGTATTCCCCGCATTCCTCATGGCCAAAGGCCTGCATGCCCTTGAAATAGGAATAGCCTGCCACGCTTTCATCCCAATGGGGCAGCAAACGGTTGACCGAATCCCGCAACCGGCGGGCGTCGCCCGAATAAAAATTGGCGAAGTGGGCCAGCCGCGCGGCCAGGATATCGCGCGGATGTTCCAGCAGAATTTCCTCCCAGACGATGGCCGCCCCTTCCATGTTGCGGGCCGCCCATAATCCCGCCGCCTGGGCATGCATGCGTTCACGCGGGCTTGCCTCCGCCGCCAGTTCCTGCGCCTTGGCAGCCGCCTGTTGGGCCTTTGGCACCAGCCCGCCCATGGCCATCAGCATCATGAAATAGGCTTTCAGGCAATGCGCCATGGTCATGTCCGCATCCGCGGCAAAGACGGATTTCAGCCGATCCCCCGCATCCGGGGCCATGCACAGATAGCCGTCGATGGCATGATCAAAGGCGGCAGCGGCTTCCATACCGGCAGCCGTCAGGGACAGGTCACGTTTGTCTTTGAAAATGGGCATGGTCCGAGGGTCGTTCCTGCATTGCGTTGTCGTCGCGGGAAAATTACACCATATGTTCTTCGGGCGCGACCGGGGAGACCAGCCGACCATGAAGGACAGAAAAACCCTATGAAACAAATAATCGAAACCGACGCGGCCCAGGTAAAGGAATGGCTGGACGCCGGAAGCGCCGTCATCATCGACGTGCGCGAGGCTGAGGAACTGACCCAGGCGCGCGTTCCGGGCGCTTTGCACAATCCCATGTCGGCCTTCGATGTGGAAATGCTGGCGGGCCTCGACGGGAAACGCCTGGTCTTCATGTGCGCCATGGGCATGCGCTCCATGCAGGTCGGCAGCTACCTGCTGCAAAACGACATGATTGATGACGCCTACAACCTGTCCGGTGGCATTCAAAGCTGGGCCATGGCGGGCCTGCCGACGGAAACCGGCTGATCCCCGGTTACGACGCCGGCCGGACTGCCCCGATCAGGAATTCGATATTTCCTTCCGGCCCCTTGATGGGGCTTGGCGTGATGCCCAGGACCGTCCAGTCGCAGTCATTCACGACGAAGGCCTCGACCTCGTTGCAGACCGCCTGATGGACCGCCGGGTCGCGCACCACCCCGCCCTTGCCGACCTGTCCAGGCCCGGCTTGAAACTGCGGCTTGATCAATGCGATCAACCGCGCGCCCGGTTTGGCGAGCGCCATCGCCGGCGGCAGCACCTTTTCCAATCCGATGAAGCTGACATCGCAAACGATTAGATCAATGGCATCCGGGACTTGTTCAGCCGTCAGATGGCGCGCGTTGGTCTTTTCCAGAACGACGACCCGCGCATCATTACGCAATTTCCAATCAAGCTGCCCCTGCCCAACATCGATGGCATAAACCTTGGCCGCACCATGGGTCAGCAGCACATCGGTGAAACCACCGGTCGATGCCCCCAGGTCCAGGCAGGTCAATCCCGTGGGATCGACGGCGAAATGGTCGAGCCCCTTTGCAAGCTTCAGCCCGCCCCGCGATACCCAGGGGTGATCCTTGCCTTTGACCATGATTTCGATATCGGCGGGGAGTTGCTGGCCCGGCTTGTCGAACCGCCGGTCGGTGCCGAACACCAGCCCTGCCATGACAAGCGCCTGGGCTTTGGTCCGGTTATCGGCCAAGCCACGTTCGACCAGTAATTGGTCCAAGCGGATTTTCGACGGCTTCGCCATGCCGCCCTACCGTTCGATCAGGCGCGGGCGGGTTCGGCCAATTCGCCCGACCGGCCAAGCGCGGCCAGCACGGCGGCAACGATCCCGGATGCGTTCACGCCCGCCTGCTCGCACTGGGCTTCCGGTTTGTCCTGTTCGATGAATTCATCGGGCATGGTCACGGCGCGGACTTTCAGGCCGTTTTCCAGCAGCCCGTCATTGGCCATGAACTGCAGAACCTGGGCGGAAAAACCACCGATGGAACCTTCTTCGACCGTGACCAGAACCTCGTGCTTGGACGCCAGATCGCGGATCAGATCTTCATCGATCGGCTTGGCGAAACGGGCATCGGCGACAGTTGTAGACAGGCCGCGGGCGGCAAGGTCTTCGGCGGCTTTAAGGGATTCCTGAAGACGGGATCCCAAGGACAGGATCGCGACGGTTGCTCCTTCGCGCACGATCCGGCCCTTGCCGATTTCCAACACATTGCCTTTGGCCGGCAATTCCACGCCGACGCCTTCGCCGCGCGGGTAGCGGATGGCGGACGGGCGGTCGTTGATCGACGCAGCAGTCGCCGTCATATGCATCAATTCGGCCTCGTCCGACGGCGCCATGACGACAAATCCCGGCAAGGTGCACAGATAAGGCAGATCGAACGCCCCGCAATGGGTCGAACCGTCGGCGCCGACATACCCCGCACGGTCGATGGCAAAACGTACCGGCAGCGACTGGATCGCCACGTCATGGACCACTTGGTCATAGGCGCGTTGCAGGAAGGTTGAATAGATGGCGCAGAACGGTTTGTAGCCTTCCGTCGCCATACCGGCGGCGAAGGTCACGCCATGCTGTTCGGCAATGCCGACGTCGAAGGCACGGTCGGGAAATTCCGTCGCGAACTTATCGACACCGGTCCCGCCCGGCATGGCGGCGGTGATGGCGACGATCTTGTCGTCATCCTTGGCTTCGGCCATCAAGGCCTTGGCGAACACCGAGGTATAACTGGGCGCATTGGCGATGGCCTTATGCTGCTTGCCCGTCACCACGTCGAACTTGGACACGCCATGATACTTATCGGCCGATTCCTCGGCCGGTTTATAGCCATGGCCTTTTTCCGTGACGATGTGCAGCAGAACCGGGCCCGGCTCGTTGTCATCGCGCAGGTTCTTCAACACCGGCAGAAGATGATCCAGGTTATGACCGTCGACCGGGCCGACGTAATAAAACCCCAGTTCCTCGAACAGCGTGCCGCCGGTCACCATGCCGCGGGCATATTCGTCGACCTTGGCCGCCGCCTGTTCAATCGAACGGGGGAATTTTTTAGCCAAATCCTTGGCGAAATGCCGGGCAGACCGGAACGGCTTGGATGAAATCAACTGCGACAAGTAAGCCGAGAGCGCGCCCACGGGCGGCGCGATCGACATGTCGTTGTCGTTGAGGACAACAATCAGTTTGGCATCCATGGAGCCCGCATTGTTCATGGCTTCGTAGGCCATGCCGGCGGTCATGGCCCCATCACCGATGACGGCGATGACGTTCTTGCGCTTGCCGGCAAGGCCGCTGGCCACGGCCATGCCCAGACCAGCGGAAATCGAGGTCGAGCTATGGGCCGCACCGAAGGGGTCGTATTCGCTTTCGGTCCGCTTGGTGAAACCGGAAATTCCGCCGCCCTGACGCAGAGTGTGCATGCGCGACCGGCGTCCCGTCAGAATCTTATGCGGATAGCATTGATGGCCAACATCCCAAATCAAACGGTCGCTGGGTGTATCGAACACGTGGTGGATGGCGGCGGTCAGTTCGACCACCCCCAAAGACGCCCCCAAATGGCCACCCGTGATGGATACACTGCGCACTGTATCGTCGCGCAATTCCGTGACCAACTGTTTCAACTCATCGGTCGTGAAATCCCGAAGATCCTTGGGGTCATTCACCCGATCCAGCATGGGAGTAAGGCTTTCTTGTTCCAAAATATGGCCCTCGTAATAAATTCCAGGTACGCGCCCGGATGATTAATTCGTGGTGTCTCCTGCGGGGTCAGGCGGATCAGGTCTGTCGTTCAACGATGAAACGCGCCAATTGCTTAAGAAGATCGCCTTTTTCCCCAAATATTTCAAGGTGTCCCGCCGCTTGCTCACTCAACAGTTCTGCCTGTTGGCGCGCTTTTTCAACACCAAGCAGTGAAACGAACGTCGCCTTGTTCGCATCGGCATCCTTACCCGTAGCCTTACCCACTGTCTCGGTGTCGCCTTCAACATCCAAAAGATCGTCGGCGATCTGGAACGCCAGACCGATATCATGGGCATAGGCATGCAGGGCCGAGCGGGCCTCTTCCGAGGCTTTTCCAAGAATGGCGCCCGCTTCTGCCGAGACGGCGATCAGTGCACCGGTCTTCATGCGCTGCAAGCGGGTGATCTGAGCCACGTCCAATTCGTTATCTTCGGCCCACAGGTCCATCATCTGGCCGCCGACCATGCCCTGCGCACCCGATGCACTTGCCAAGGCACGCACCAGATCGACACGCACCCGGGGGTCGGAGTGGGTATCCGGTTCCGCCAAAACCTCGAACGCCTTGGTCAGAAGCGCGTCACCGGCCAGGATCGCCGTCGCTTCGTCAAACTTGATATGGCAGGTCGGTTGGCCACGGCGCAAATCGTCATCATCCATGGCTGGCAAATCATCATGGACCAGGGAATAACAATGAACCATTTCGACCGCTGCAGCAGTCCGCAGGGCTGAATTCTTATCTACCCCGAACAACGCCGCACTTTGCGTCACCAGAAACGGCCGAACGCGCTTTCCACCTTCCAAGGAGGCATACCGCATGGCTTCGACAACCCGCGATTCCGGCGTGTCGTTCAACGGCAGCAATCGATCCAGAACGTCCGATACCTTGGCGGCGTTTTCGCCCAATGCGTCTTTAAATTCCGAGGCGGAATCTTTCATCTTGTTAATTTTCCACGATTATTCTTGTTCGGTGGGTTCGGTCGACAAGCTTCCGCCGGTACCGACGACGATCTTGTCGACGCGCAGTTGGGCCTCTTTCAATTTGGCCTCGCAATGGGCTTTCAGATGAACCCCGCGGGAATAGGCATCGATCGCCTGATCCAATGACCCGGCCCCCTGCTCCAGCCCGCGCACGATGTCTTCCAATTCGGACATGGCATCTTCAAAGCTAAGGGCACGGATATCCTCGGGGATTTCCGTTTGCGCATCAGAACCGGGGGATTTTTGCTTGGCCATGGAACACCCTATCGACAAGGCGCGGGAGTGTAGGCCCCCTGCTTTCCTACCGCAAGCGCGAACGGCTTTATATTTGAGCAGATAACGCCGGTGTTACTGGGTCATCAGAGCCCGAACGTGCCCGGCCGAACTTTCCGCCAAGGCATTCAGGTCATACCCCCCTTCCAGGCAGGATACGACACGGTCCTCGCAGCAATCGCGGGCGATGCGCAGCAATTCGACCGTAACCCAGACGAAATCCTCCGTCGTCAGCATCAGGGATGCCAAGGGATCCCGGGCATGGGCATCGAAACCGGCGGAAATGATCAACAGGTCCGGATTGAATTTACGCAATTCCGGCAGCACCCGGTCGCGGTATCCGCGGCGGAAGGCATCCGTCCCTTCACCGGGGTTAAGCGGCAAGTTGCAGATATTGTCCGCCACGCCCGTGTCCTGAAGCATCCCCGTTCCCGGATAAGCCGGCCATTGATGGGACGAGGCGTAAAACAGGTTGGGATCGTTCTGAAACGAATGCTGCGTGCCGTTACCGTGATGAACGTCGAAATCGACCACGGCGACCTTTTCGATGCCTTGCGTTTTCTGCGCATGCCGGGCGGCAATGGCGACCGTATTGAACAGACAGAACCCCATGGCCTGCGATGCTTCCGCGTGATGGCCCGGCGGGCGCACGGCACAAAATGCATTGCGGGCCTCGCCCGACAGCACCGCATCGACAGCAGAGCACGCCCCCCCGGCGGCACGCAAGGCGGCCTCGGCCGATTTCGGCGACATGCTGGTATCCGGGTCCAGATAAACACGGCCTTCGGTCGGAACATTATCCATGACCGTTTCGACATAGTCGTGACCGTGGGTGTTTTCGACCACGGAAAGGTCGATCCGTGGCGCTTCCAGGCGCTGCAGGTCCGCGAAGGGTTCTGTTTCAAGTGCCTGCATGACGGCGCGCAGCCGTTCGGGACATTCGGGATGCCCACGCCCCGGGTCATGTTCTTCGCATGACTGGTGGAAATACAGCTGCGTCGTCATTGATGGTCCTTCCAGCCGGCGGCAAGGCCCCGGATCATTGCTTTGTCGAATTCGTCAGCACCCTGAGATAATCCACAAGGTTGGCCAGCTGTTCTTTATCGGGAACACGCTGCACCGGCATCTTGGTGCCGGGCAGAAACTTGTCGGGTCCTTTGTCGAACAGGTCAAATAGGGTCTTCTCGTTCCATGTAAAGGACTTGTTCCTGAGGGCCCCGGAATAGTTATATCCTTCGACAACGCCTACCCGACGGCCCCACAGGCCTTCGAAATGCGGGCCTGACCGCGATGCCGCCTGGGCATTCAAGGCATGGCAATTTGCGCATTTGGTAAACAGCCGGGCCCCCGGATGATCGCTGGACAGCCAGGGCTGTTTGCCCGACTTGTCACTCGCCTGCAGACCGATCCGGTCCCCCGTTTCCAGGTGCCAGACAGCGGCGTTTTCATCGGCACTGGCCGTCAGCGCGAACCGTCCGTCCGGTGTGAACCGGGCCGCCCAGATGATTTTTTCATGGGCCTGAAGGGTCGTCTTGATCTCGCCCGTATCCAAATCCCAAATCACCAAACGACCGTCCCGTCCGGCGGAAAGGGCGTGATGCCCGTCCGGCGATGCGGAGGCCGCATAAACCTGGCCGGTCCGCGTTTCGCTATGCAGCAGCGTGGAAATCTGTTTTCCGGATTTGACGTCCCACAATCGAAGCGTGCGGTCGATGCTGGCCGACAACAGCCGATTTCCGCCCGGCAGCGGGCTCAACTTGGTGATGCCCTGGCGATGGCCTTCCAGCACCCCTTGCAGCCGACCGTCGGCGATCGACCACATGCCGATCTTCCCGTCGTGACCACCGGCGGCAACCCAGGTGCCGCCGTTGACGAAGGCGACGTCATTGACCGGCGCGGACGCTTTGATCACGCGGACCGTCTCGCCCGTCACCATGTTCCAGATTCGTATGGTCTTGTCCCAAGATCCGGTCGCGATCTGTGTTCCGTCCGCGGACACGGCCGCCGTCATGACTTTGTGGCCATGGCCTTCCAGGCGGCGCACCAGCTTTCCATCCGGGGCCGTCCAGATAATGGCCGTCTTGTCGTCGCTGGTCGTCACGACGTGCCTGCCGTCCGGAGCGAACACGGCGCTGGTCACCGGCCCTTCATGGGCATCAAGCACGGCGACTTCGTTCTGTGTCCCGAAATCCCATATCCGCGCGGTGAAATCAAAGCTGGCCGTAACGACGAGCGTTCCATCGGACGATACATCGATCGCCCGCACCATGCCGCCGTGACCGATCAGATCCGCGCGGGCCTGGGCAGAATAGAAAGCGCCGATTATGGCAATGCCCAACACCATCCACGCAAACAGCAATGCGCGCGCGCAATGCCTCCCCGAAAAAGTTCGACGGGACGCATGCCCAACTGGACCAAAGACCGGGATCAGTGCGCAGGATACGGCCTGGATTATCATGGCCGGTATATTGAAAGAAATTTCCAGACCTTGCCAACCGCCTTTTCGCAATACGCAAAGTTCGCATAAAATAGGAATTTAAGTGCAATTATGCTTGCAATACTGATTGCGGCAGGTGCGGCCCGCGCCTAAACTGCTGGCCGCCCAGACCACGGGCCCGTGCCGTTCAACGAAATCCCGGCCCGAATCGAAGGAACCGCCCCGCATGCCCGCAGACCGGCCGACCATCGCCTTGTTGAAATTGACCGTTCCATCGTTCTTTCTGGCCCTTATGACTGTGACGGCCCCCGCACGGGCCCAGGAAGGCGTGCCGGTCGTGGTCGACCGTATCGTCGCGGAAACCTCACAACAAAGCGTGCCGGTGATCGGCCGGTTCATTTCCCGGCAGGCCGGCCCCGTGGCCGCACGGATCAGCGGCCCCGTTGCCGAATTCAAGGTCGATGTGGGTGATCGCGTCGCCCAGGGCGATGTTCTGGCCGTTCTGGTCAAGGACAGCCTGCAGTGGGAGCGCGAACTGAAAGCTGCCGAATTGAACCGTTTCGAAGCCGCCCTGGAAACCGCGCAGGAAACATTGAAGTTGCGCCGCCAGGAGCTTGCCCGCCTTGAAGGCCTGCGTAAATCCGCTGCCTTTTCCCAGGCCCGCCTGGATGACAAACGCCAGGAAGTGGCCGTGGCCAAAGCAGAAATCGCGGTCGCGCGCGGCCAGCTGGAAAGTGCGAAGGCAAGTTTGAGACTGGCCGAAATCAATCTTTCCTATGCGGATGTCGTCGCCCCCTATGACGGCGTGGTCTCGCAACGCCACACGGAAGCCGGGGCCTACGTCAATTTAGGCTCTCCACTGGTTACCCTGGTCAACGACCGATCGTTGGAGATCGAAGCCGACGTTCCCGCACGCAATGTTAGCGGTCTCAGCGTGGGAACAAAGGTCGCGGCGGCCCTGACACCGGCCCGAAAATTCATGGTTGCCGTACGCGCCGTGGTGCCGGATGAAAACCCGCAAACCCGCACGCGGACCGTTCGCTTCGCCCCCCAGAACCTTCCCGATGGACCGCTCATCGCCGCCAATCAAAGCGTCACCTTGAACGTCCCGGCCGCGCGGAATGAATCCGTCGTCACGGTGCACAAGGACGCTGTTTTGAACCGTCTGGGCAAAACGGTTGTGTTTCTGCATCAGGACGGCAAGGCCCTGGTGCGGCCGGTCCGCCTGGGCGATGCGATCGGAAGCCGCCTGATCGTCTTGGGCGGCCTTGCGGCCGGCGATCTGGTCGTCGTACGCGGAAACGAACGCCTTCGCCCAGGGCAGCCCATAACCTTCGCCCCGCCATCCGACGGGAAAACGCCTGCTGCGGATGCCGCGCCGGCACCGAAGCCGAAGACGTAAGGCCCGGAGCCCCCCAATGGACCTGATCCGCCTTTCAATCCATCGTCCGATCGCCGTTCTGGCCGCGGTTCTGATGCTGATTCTGTTCGGCGTGATCGCCCTGTATTCGATTCCGATCCAACTGACCCCGGATATCCGCAAACCGGTCATCAGTATCGAGACCGTATGGCCCGGCGCGGCCCCCGCGGAAGTCGAACGTGAAATCATCGTCGAGCAGGAAGATGTTCTGAAAGGCATCGAAGGGCTGGAGGAAATCCGTTCCGAATCCCAAGACGGGCGCGGACGCATCAATCTAGAATTCGCCATCGGCACCAACATGGACAAGGCATTGCTGCTGGCCTCCAACCGCCTGGACCGGGTCAACAGCTACCCGGAAGAAGCGGACGAGCCGTCCATCCAGACCGCGAGCGCCGAGGACAATCCGATCGCCTGGTTCGTGATCATCCGCAAAGAAGGCAACAACGAAGACATTCACCGTTTTGGCGATTTTGCCGAAGAAGTGATCCAGGACCGCATCGAACGTGTCGCCGGGGTTGCCCGGGTCAACCTGTACGGTGCCGCCCGCAAGGAAATGACAGTGTTCGTCGAACCGGACCGCATGGCGCGTTACGGCCTGACCGTAACCGATGTCGTCGATAAACTGCGGGCCGCCAATTCATCCGTTTCCGCAGGCGATGTGGACGAAGGCAAACGCCGCTACGTGGTGCGCACAGAGGGCAAGTTCCAAAAGCTTGAAGATGTGTCTGGTGTAATCCTGCGATCCGACCGCGACCCTGATACGGGGCGCTTCGCCCGCGTCACCGTGGGTGATATCGCAACCGTTGCCTGGGATACCTCCAAGCCGACGGAACGCATTCGCTTCAACGGTCAGCCGGCCATGGCCTTCAACGCCGTCCGCGAAGGCGGCGCCAATGTGATTGAGGTCATGCGCGGCATCCGCGAAGCGGTCAAGGAACTGAATGAATACGCCCTGCCTTCGCAGGCCCTGGCCCTGCATCAGGTCTATGACGAAACCATCTATATCAATTCGTCCATCGACCTGGTGCAGCAGAACATCATCGTCGGCGGCACCCTGGCAGCACTTATGCTGTTTCTGTTCCTGCGCTCGGGTGGTGCCACGCTGATCGTCTCGATGGCGATCCCCGTCTCCGTGATCGGTGCCTTTGTCGCCATGGCCGCCATGGGCCGCTCCCTTAACGTGATTTCGCTGGCCGGCATCGCTTTTGCCGTCGGCATGGTGGTCGATGCCGCGATCGTTGTTCTGGAAAACATCTTCCGCCACCGGGAACAAGGCCGCACCCGGGCCGAAGCTGCCTATCAGGGCGCCAAACAGGTCTGGGTCGCCGTTCTGGTCTCCGCCCTGACGACGGTCATGGTATTCATCCCGATCCTGGTCATGGACCTGGAAGCCGGCCAATTGTTCCGCGATATCGCGGTTGCTCTTTCGGTCTCGGTGCTGATTTCCCTGTTGGTGGCGATCACCCTGATCCCGGCCCTGGCCAACCGTATTCTAGGCTCCCCGGGCGAAGACAGCATCGTGCGACGGCATGTGCCCGTGGTCGACGACTTTGCGGCCCTGTTCGTCCGCACAATCATGAACCTGACCAAATGGGTCACCGGATCGCGTCTGCGCTCCATTGCCGTCGTCACGGTGCTATGCGGTATCTGTTCCGGTGTAACCTGGCTGCTGCTGCCCAAGCTGGAATATCTGCCCTCAGGCAACCGCAACCTGATCCTGGGCTTCATCGTGCCGCCGCCGGGTTACAACCTGGACACCATGGAACAGATCGCCCGGGGATACGAAAAAGAGGTCTTCCCTCTTCTGGCATCGGTCTCGGGCCCCGAACCGGATGCTCAGGGCCGCCCCAAACTGAATCGGTTCTTCTTCGTGACCTTCCGCGGCCGCACCATCCTGGGTGCCGCCGCCCATGACCCGTCGCGGGTGAAAGACCTAATCCCGGTGCTCAGCGAGGCCGCCTTCAAGGAGCCCGGAACGCTCGGCCAGATCACCCAACGCTCCTTGTTCGGGCGCGGTGTTACCGGTACCCGCGCCATTGAATTGAACATCCTGGGGCCGGAGCTGGAACCCCTGATGGAAACAGCGCTGAAGGCGTTCGTCAAAGTGTCCGGTGAATTTCCACGCAGTGAAGGCAACCAGGTGCGCCCCCAACCGGAACTGGTGCTCGGTGCGCCGGAACTGCGCATCCGCCCCAATCGGGTCAAATTGGCCGACAACGGCGTCACCGCCCGGCAGTTGTCGGATACGATCGATGCCTTCAATGACGGCCTGCGCATTGCCGAAATCACCGTCGGCAACAAGTTGGTCGATCTGATGCTCAAGGGACCGCTCGATCAGGTCACGGAAACCCAGGGAATCAACAATCTTCCCGTGGTGACTTCGGCCGGCCTGATCATTCCCGCCTCGTCATTGGCCGACATCCAGATGACGACGGGCCCGACCCAGATCAACCACTTCGAACGCCAGCGCGCGGTGACGCTGTCGATCCTGCCGCGCGACGACGTGCCGCTGGAACAGGCGCTGGACATCATCAAATCCAAGATCATCGACCCCATGTACGCCGAAGGCCTGCCGCCCGGCATGTCGCTGCGCATCACCGGCACGGCCGACAAGCTGCACCAAACCTGGGAGGCCATGAAACTGGACCTGGGGATCGCCGTGATCATCGTCTATCTGGTCATGGCGGTGCTGTTCGAAAGCTTCCTTTATCCGTTAATCATCATGCTATCGGTGCCGCTTGCCACCGCAGGCGGTGTGGTCGGCCTGTCACTGCTGAACCAGTTCACGTTCCAGCCGCTGGACATGCTGACGCTGCTTGGTTTCGTGATCCTGATCGGCATCGTCGTCAACAACGCGATCCTGTTGGTTCACCAGACCCTGGTCCATATACGCGAAGACGGCATGCTTCCCGCCGAAGCGATCCGCGAAGCGACCAGCAACCGCATCCGTCCCATCTTCATGTCCACACTGACCAGCGTATTCGGCATGATGCCGCTTGTGGTTTTTCCCGGTGCGGGCTCCGAACTGTACCGTGGACTGGGCTCAGTCGTGCTGGGTGGCCTATCATTATCAGCCATTTTGACCCTTGCGATCATCCCGCCGCTGCTGACATTAGTGGTCGGTGCTGGCGAAAAGCGGCAGAAAACGCCCACGGGACGCCCATCCGAGGCCGCGTCGGCAGATGCACAGGCCGCAGAATGATTGTTATGCCGGGTATGAGGTGAGATTGGGTGTTCTAATCAAAAGTATGGGGGCACCCTGGCCTTAAGTCCGATTTTTTTCTGGGTCGGACTTGCTTATATAAACGGAAGATCAAACAGCCGATATTCGTCGAGTTGGTGAACCGGCGCAGTAACCATCAACAACAACAAGGATAACAACAACCGTCATGTCTACGTACACTGTTGAACAAAACTACGAACAGGCCAGCGCCCTTTTGAAGGCCATGAGCAATCCGCACCGCCTTCTGGTTCTGTGCCATTTGGCCCGTGGTGAAAAATGTGTGGGTGAATTGGAAGAAATCGTCGGTCTGTCGCAGTCCGCACTTTCCCAGCACCTGGCACGGCTTCGCCATGACGGCGTGGTCAAAACCCGCCGCGATGCCCAGACGATCTATTATTCCCTGCGGGGCGATGAAGCGCTGACGATCCTCGACTCTCTCGCCAGCCTGTATCCGGTCGTCGAAGAAGCCCGGATCGCCGTCTAACGGAAAATCGCGCAGAGGGGCGCGGCATTGCCGGCCCCCCACGCATCACTCACGTTAAGGGCAGTCTGTGGCGGTTCCCGCCTAGTGATTGCCCAGGCCCAGGACGGCACGTGCCTCGTCCGGTGTCGCCACCGAAGACCCAAGGTTTTCGATAATGGTCGCGGCCCGTTCGACCAATGCCGCGTTCGAGGGTGCCAATTCGCCCGGCCCCAAATAAATATTATCTTCCAGCCCCACACGCACATTCCCGCCCAACAGGACGGCCTGCGCGACCATGGGGAACTGCTGACGTGAAATGCCGAACGCCGACCAGGGGGCGCCTTCGGGCAGGCGGTCGCGCATATGCATCATCGCTTCCGGGGTTGCCGTGGCGCCGTATGAAATCCCCAGGCACAGCTGGAAATAGGGCGGTGCGTCGATATGGCCTTCCTTGATGAGCTGCTTGCATAGCTCGATATGGCCCGTGTCGAAGACTTCCAATTCCGGCTTTACACCCGCTGCCTTGATGCTGTCGGCCATGATCCGCATATGACGCGGCACGTTCATAAAGGCCCGCTCGCCAAAGTTCATGGTCGCCACGTCGAGGGAACAAATCTCGGGCTTCAGCGCTTCCACATGGGCCGTTCGTGTCGCCGGGCCGAAATATTCCGTCCCTTCGGCGGGGACAAGCGGGTCATCGTCGCTTGGCATATAGCGTGCGCCGGGGCCGGTCGTCAGGTTGATGATCATGTTGGAGCCGGCATCGCGGATGCGCTCGGTCACTTCCTTGTAGTACTCGAATTCCATGCTCGGTTTGCCCGTTTCCGGGTCGCGCACATGAATATGGCAAACCGCGGCACCGGCGGAAGCCGCCTCCAGGGATGATTGCGCGATTTGTTCCGGGGTAACAGGCGTCGCCTTTGTTTTCGCAGGCGTTGGCGCCGACCCGGTGACGGCACAGGTAATGATGGTTTTTTGGCTCATGGCCGATCCTCCCATTGATGGTGTTGTTACTTTAAGCGTCTCCAGCAGAAACCCGGAAGCGATAAACCCCAAGCGCGTCGGTTTCACGCCGCACCCGCCCCTGCGTCATCAGGTGATGCAGATGAGCCAGGCTTTCACCGATCGCGAAAAACATCTGGTGGGTATCGAGTTCGCGTTTGAATAGATGCTCAAGAACATCGACCGCCGTCGCCCCGCCGACCGCGTCACGGTCCGCACAGGCGGACTGGGCTTCGTCCAGGCGTTCCACATGGTGGTCAGCCAGATCGTCCAGGCGCTCAAGCAACCCGCGGAAAGGCCAGTTATGAGACGGCAGCACCAAGGTATCGGCCGGCAGCCCACGAAACCGCTCAAGCGACGATAAAAAGCGCGCCAACGGATCGCCTTCGGGTTCTTGCGGCCAGACGGAAACGTTGGGGCTGATCTTGGGCAGGATTTGATCCCCGGAAATCAGCACCCCCAGATCCGGACAATACAGACAGGCATGTTCCGGGGAATGACCGTTGCCTTCGATCACTCGCCAGGAATGCCCGCCGATAGCGATGTCGTCGCCATGGCCGATCCGCCGGATCGCGGCCGGTATGGGGGAAATGTTGCCGCCGTACCGGCCGACACGCCGGTCGACCTGCGCCAGACGCTCACCGGTGAAACCAGCTGCCTTGTAGAAGGTGTGGAAGACATCCCCCGCCGTCTGCCCCGTTTCGAAACTAAGCATCCGCCCCGTTGACCATTCCGTATAGGGCATCCACAGCGGCACGTTGAACTTCGTCGTCAGCCAGCCGGCCAACCCCACATGATCGGGGTGGAAATGCGTGACGATGACCCGTTTGACCGGTTTCCCGTCAAGAGTATTGACGAATATACTTTCCCAGGCGTCCCGGGTTTCTTCCGTGTTGATGCCCGTGTCAACGATGGTCCAGCCGTCGCCGTCTTCCAGCATCCAAAGATTTATGTGGTCCAGCTTGAACGGAAGCGGCATGCGCAACCAGCGCACGCCGGGAGCGACTTCCCAAGTCTCACCGATGGGAGGTTCACCGTCGAAGGCATAATCTGGTTGAAAGGCCACGGAAGAGCGGGCTCCGGATCGTCATAGGCAGGGCCATGACAGCTACCACGGCAAATCCCGATGGGCAAGCAGGCCGCTAGAAGTCCTCGTCCGGTTCGCGCGGACAGCTGGGGTTGGGAGCCGCCCGCCAATCGGTTTGCACCAGCATGCCGAATTCATTGCCCACATCCGTGTTCAATGCTTCCGTGATGCGCGTGCGGGCAAAATCAATCAAGGCCGGGGCCACCGCTCCGCCGGTATCCGCCTGCAAGCGCATCTTGTCGCCGACCTCATGAACGACCACAGCCCGAAGGCGCGGCATCATGCGGCAAACATCCTGTTCCTGGCTGGGCCCCGGCATCTTCATGGCAACGGTCACGTAGACATATTTGTCCCGTTTTCCGGGGTCGATGCTGTAGCCGCTTAAATCGACAGCAATCGGCGCCGTGACCACGGTCCGCGGCTCGTCCTTGGATGAGAATTGCGCGATCAGCCCCGCGGGGCCGACTTCCAGCGCCATGCCCACGGTCACGAAGCTGATCATGAGAACCGCCGTCGCACCGCCGGCCAGCATCAAGCCTTTGATCAGGCCGGTTTTCTGTTTGTTCCGGTGTCTCGGGTGCTTGTGCCGAAAAGACGCCGGACGGGCGCGTCGCGTGGAATTTCTACGCGGCATGACAAAAGGGTCCGCACGCGTCGATTGGTGCTTCGGCTGAATCCGACTTCTTAGTGCGCCCCAGAATCTGTTTCGTCCGTTCCCGGGGGACCAGGGTCAGTTGGTCGTCCGATGCACTCCAATAAAAATCCACATGGGCCTGATGGGCCAGATGTGTTGGCGTGATGACGAAATAATCCGGATCGTTCGCAGATACGTAAACGAGGTGCTGGCGTTTCATATGATCGCGTGCCCTTTATCTTCCTTAACGGATGTTTTGAGGACCGTGGTTGTCCGCCGCTTTTGTCGCAAATCGCGCGCAGGCGGACCATTCCCCGAAAGTATAGGACCGGATGGGTATCCGTATGTGCCGAAAACCCGCATTTTCTTGGAAAATTAAATGTCTGTGGTTTGAAACGAAATACCGGCCGCTTAAGCGCAGCCGGCATGCCGTTTTCGGAGATATTTATTTTTGCAGAACCGGATAGGCATAGTCGTATACCAAGTCCGTCTGACGCGCCGGTTCATGGCAGCCTAGGCATTCGCCCGTATAGTCTTTTGTAACCGCTTTTTCAGAGCTTCCGGCCTCAAAAAACGACCAGCCCCAGCCGTCGCCCCATAGGGAGTTTCCGGGGAAGCGGCCCTTGGTATCTTTGACCATCACGAAGTAACCGGCAACGCCATTCGCACTGGTTGCCCGCCCGGTCGTCAGGTCTTCTGATTTTCCGTTGAACAGTTCCTTTACCAGCACCGTGCCATCGGGAAATTTTCCGGTCTGTTGATAGGCACGAACTGCGGAATGCTGCGCATAAACCACATGCAGGCCAATACTTCCCTTGGTATCCACATCATCGGCCACGGCCCAGGACCCAAGGTAGGCATAGGTTTCACGGAAATCGTCGGGAACACGAAGGCTGCCATCAGCCCGAACGACGCCTTCGGCGAATTTTTCCCGGTCCATCGATGCAAACGCCGTATCGATAGCAAGTGCAAGAACAAAGGTTAGTGCGGACGCAGCAGCGATAAGGATCGGCCGCCGCGCGGCCTCCTCATACCGGTTTCTGTTGATCATCTTCAGGGAGTCTCCAAAGCAAGAAAAAGAACGGGGCGGCGCACTGGGTGGCAGATCGTGCCCCGCCCCGCCGCATTCAGGCCGCCGCGCTCTGGGCGTCGGCGCTGACTGCGGGAAAATCGATGTCCGTCTCAACAATGTGATTGAAGTAATTGGTCAGGATGTTGATGCCGATGTGGAAAACGATCTCGACGATCTGGCCTTCGGTGAACCCCGCATCGCGCAGGCTCTGCACATCCGTGTCGGCGACCCTGCCGCGTTGATCGACCGCTTTACGGACAAAAGTCAAAGCCGCCTGCGTCGTAATATCGCTCGAACGGCCGCCCAGGTTCGCGGTCATTTCCTCGCCACTAAGCCCCTGGCCCTTGCCAAGTGCCGAATGAGCGGATGCGCAATAATCGCAGGTATTGGCCCCGGCAATCGTAAGCGCAACCTGTTCACGCAACGGGCCGGGCAGCTGGCCGCCACCAAGTGCCTGGTTCAGGGCGAGAAAGCCCTCAAGCGCCTTCGGTGAATGCACGAATGTAGCAAAAATATTGGGAACCATTCCCAATGCGGATTGGACGCCGTCAAGCAGGGCCTTGGCATCGCCGGTGGCTTCGGAATGAACGACAGGTTGAATTCTCGGCATTTCAAACTCCTTGGGTATCAGAATGATGGATGTCTTGAGTTCACGGAAACAGATCTGTCTCCTTTATGTCAAGATAGGTAACAGATCTGTTTCCTTTAATGAAATAAATTTCTTTAACCATCACTGAAACGTGAACACGGTTATTTTTTTATCTGATATTAAATTGATTTATATGGACTATTCATCACAGGCAGAGGCATCATCATGGAAACTATATGGTTTCCCAATGAAGGCAGGAGAGCATGAAACAATCCGAACGGCGCGAACACCTGATCGACACAGCCATTACCTTGTTTTCAAAGAACGGGTTTCACGCAACCGGTGTCGACACCATCATCGCGGCGGCGGGCATATCGAAAAAGACCCTCTACCGGCACTTCCGATCGAAAGACGAACTGATCCTGGCGGCCCTTCGCAAATACAGCGGCCAGTTCCGCAACGGCTTCATGCGTGATGTGGAATGGCGGGCGACTGCTCCCCGGGAGCGTATACTCGCCATTTTCGACGTGGCCCATGACTGGTTCGAAGACAAAAGCTTCTACGGCTGCATGTATATCAACGCGATCGGCGAATTTTCCGCCCCGAACACCCCCATTCGCATCGTCTGCAAGGAATTCAAAACCTTGATGCGCAGCTACATGGAGCAACTGATACGGGACATGGGCATCGATAATGCCGAGCCCTTGTCCGAAGAACTGGCCTTGCTGTTGGAAGGCGCCATCGTCACGGCCCAGGTATCGGAGAACAAGGGCCATGCCGCAACCGTCGCAAAATCGGCGGCGCAGGCTTTAATTGAGAAGGCAGAGAAAGGCCACTCGCAGATCATGCCATCAGAGGCTTGATCTCGGTCCCGAGGGAGAGATCAGTGCGCCCGGTCGTATTCGACGCCTTGGGCGACGATCCAGCGCAGTTCTTCCTTCATCAGATCCACATGGCGCGAGGAATCCGCCCGCAGCAGGGCCTGGATAATGGCGGTCTGCACCGGTGCCGGCATTTGGTGGAAGTTTTCCAACATCAGGAACTTCACGCTGGGCCGCACGGTTTCAGACATCAACAGGCTGATCACCAGCTTCTTGCGGATGTCGTTCCGCATGTTGCCGGCTTCGGTCAGCTGGAAGAATTCCTGCACGAAATGCCGCGGTGAAACACTGCCGTCCATCAGGTTGTGCAGGTTCTGGCGCAGCGCCGTGGTGTATTCCGCGCGGGTGCGCACGATAAACCGCGAAGTCTCCCGCCGCAGCTTGGCGATGGCGTTGGGATCGAACGCACTTTCCGTGATCAGGGACACCGCGTCCTTGACCGCTTCGTGCTTGGTAATGTCACCGACGATTTCGAACATGCCGGTAATCAGCGGGGTCTTGCGGCCAAGCGGCGACAGGCGCGCGGCAGCGGCAAGCGCCATCGGCGCTTCCGGATCCCGTGCGGAAACAAGCGCCAACGGCAGCGGATCTTCAAGCCCGCCCAGATCGATGGTTGAATTCAGAAAGTTTTCCGGCGCCAGGAACTTATCGACGTCCGACGGAACGATCAGCGGTTCGCGTTTTTTATAGCGGTTTTTGATATCAAGCGCCGTTTTGACGCCGTCTTCCGACAATCCGAACAGTTTCTCGCTCATCAATCCCTCGTCTACCCCATGCCCCCACGGCACCCTGTCGCCTGCGGCCCCCCGGCCGCTTTAGCCGGCGTCAGGTTGCAACGGCACCCAGGTGCCCGATTTCCGCGGCGGGGCCGCGTTCAACGTTTACGAACTCACGGTTCGCAAACAGTTTACGGTTTCGCCAATGCAGGAACAAGCGCAGGCCCGCTTCCATATGCGTGCGGTCGAAACCGCAATTGAAGGCCTGCTGCTGCTGCAGATTATCCCGAGCCCGAACGGTACGGATACGGCTTGCCCCGGCAACTCCCGAGAACATAGATGAAATCACTGCCGCTTCCGATCCCTTGCGTTCGACCAAAGCATCGAGCATCAGCGTCAGAAAAGCAACCAGACGCGCGGGCATCCGCACCTCTCCGGTCCGCCATGCCGTCACCGCAGCAGGCGTCGCGGCAAGCGCTTCCGCCAAATCCATATTGCTTACACCCAATTCGGACAAACCTCGAAACACCGGATAAACGTCCCTATTCTCGGTCGTGGTTTCGGCGATGATGCTCATCTGTCGTTCCTTGTCATTGGATGGTTAGGTCACCCAGTTCTAAGGATCGAACGGTAAAAAAGTATTAACCTCGTTTCTTTTTGGACATGACGGCGGTCACACATTGAATATTAATTTTATCGTATCAGGCGCGGGAAATTTGGGGGCAGGCCATGCGTGCGGGTATTGACCTCGGCGGCACGAAGATCGAGGGCATCGTCCTAGACGCCGAAGGCGCCGAGCGTGCCCGCCTGCGCATCCCGGCCCCGCACGGCGACTACACCGCCACCCTGGACGCCGTTTGCGGCCTTGTCGCCACCTTGCAGCAAGCGGCCGGCCCCGTAACCTGCGTCGGCATCGGCATACCCGGAACGATTTCCCCTGCAACGGGGTTGGTCAAGAACGCCAATTCAACTTGGCTGATCGGTCATCCCTTCGACACAGACCTGGAACACGCCCTGGGTCTGCCTGTCCGCCTGGCCAATGACGCCAACTGCTTCGCCGTGTCCGAGGCGGTGGATGGTGCCGCCGCCGGAGCCGGCAGCGTATTCGGCGTGATCCTGGGCACGGGTGTCGGTGGCGGGGTCGCATTGCACGGCCGCCCCCTGATGGGGATGAATGCGATCACGGGCGAATGGGGGCATAATCCCCTGCCCTGGCCCGATGATGACGAACGCCCGGGTGCTGAATGCTATTGCGGGCTCACCGGCTGCATCGAAACCTTCCTGTCCGGCCCGGCCTTGGCGCGCGACCACCTTGCCGTCACCGGAAGGCCCCTAAATGCCCCCGAAATCGCCGCCAGGGCCGAAAACGGCGACAAACCGGCCATGGCGACGTTGTCGCGTTACGAACACCGCCTTGCCCGCGCCCTCGCCACAGTGATCAACATCTTGGACCCGGACGTCATCGTTCTCGGCGGCGGCCTGTCGAACCTGGAACGGCTCTATGCGAACGTTCCAAGATTATGGGGATCATGGGTCTTTTCCGACACGGTCGCGACACCGCTTGTGCGGGCCCGCCACGGCGATGCCTCGGGCGTGCGCGGGGCCGCGTGGCTGTGGACGGCAGAGGAAGCCGAAACCGCCTCCACAGGCCCCTAATTACACCGTTGTGGCGCCCCGGCATCAAGTCACGGATCAGCAACCGCCGCCCTTAAGGGGCTCTATCTTGACCGGCGTCATCTTGATCGAGAAATCACCGAACGTCTGAATGATGCGTTCCGCGACACCATCCGCACGATAATCGACCTCAAGCTCGAAAACGGGGGTGCCTTCGCCAGAGTTTTTAGAAAAGAACGCGCCCTGATAGCGCCATACAGGCAGGTCCGGCGTAAACCCTGCGGCACGCACCAGTTTTCGAACCGCCTCGTTCCGCCCCTTGGGGCGCACGATAAAAACATTGGTATCGTAAGGATTGTCCAGGCTTCCGCCGTCGAACAAGGGGCGGGAAAATGTCTTTTTCCCCGATTTGGCGGCCTTCAAGCTGGCCAACAGATGGGCCGTGGGAAACAGGGTCTCCGCCGATAACGGAATCTGCTCGACCACCTCTCCGGTAAACGCCGCCTCGCCGCCCTTGCCCGGGTCCAGCCGTGCCGAGCCCTTCAGTTCCTCTTCCAGCCTCTCGTTGCGTTTATGGCGCATGTTGAAGCCATAATCCCGGCCGTCCTTGGATTCCCAACTGGTGAACGTCCAATCGGTCCGCACCGGTGTTTCTTCACCGTATAAGACGTCAAGCACGATGCGGTTTTCCACGACCCAGCGTTCACAGCTGTCCGAGAAATCATATGCCATCAACCCCCGTGCCGCGGTCGGCCCCACCCCGTCACGGCTTTGGTGCAGGGTGATCTCGTATACCGCGCGGTGGCTTGCCAGTATTGGGTCTGATTTTCCGGCGGCATGGCTATTGGCCAGCGGCGCCGTGACGGCGACGATCACCCCCAGCACGGCGGCCGCGAACCCAGCACGGCGGCATACCCGCACGGCACGGCAGGAAACAATCCTTTCGATGGTCATACTTATGATCTGGCCCCAAGAGATTATCCGCATCCCCGAGACTAGGCTTCGAAACACGCCCTGTCCATCGCTGCAAAGGCGCATTCAGCGGCAAATAATACCCATCAAAGCGGCAGATTTTGCCGGGTTCGGCGGTCTTTTCCCTGGTCATCTTCCGTTAAGCATATGAAAAACTGCGATCTGCCGTTTGGCCCGTCTTTTGCGTTGGATTTTGTTGAGAAAATGGATGTGGCGAAGCCCGCATGCCGACCACCAGGAGGCACCCTTGACGGCGATAGAACAGACCCCGAAGCCCGCAGTTGAAGCACACGCTCTCAGGTACCGCCCGGCCGAACGCCGAACCGGCGCCTGAACCGCGTTTTCACTTCACTGACGGGAGCCCCGTGCCTTCGGCATGACCGGGTCTCGACACCTTCGGATTCTCGAACGGATCGCGTTCGAACGAAGAAGGAGCCTTGCTCATGGGAGCAGAACATCAATCGGTTTCGTATCTAGACCTCTATTCGGAAACGATGTCCCCTGACACGCCGCTGTTGGGGGCTCACACCCCATCACGGGAACTGATCCCGCTATCCCCGATCGCGCCGCCCGACGGCGGGGCCACACCCCACATCGACGAGGAAGAGGCACCCGAACCCAGCCTGTTCAGCATTCTGACCAAGGGCCTTTCCTTGCGGGACCTGACACCGCGGCAGATGGCCGAAGTCAGCCTGGAACTCTATGCCGCCGGTGTTCTGGCCTATGAAGATTATGAACTTCTCGCGTTTCAGCCGGAGCTTCATCCCGACTACAACGTCACCATCGGCGCGCTGACGGGGGAGCCCGCCGGGCCGGACCGGGCCCGTGATTTCGTCACACAATGGGAAGAGCGCCTGAACTTCGAACGCCGGTACAACCCGCAGAACACGCGCCTGGTGCGCAATACGGAACGCATCCTGAAGTTGCTGACGACACTGGATGGGCCGCCGGATGGCCCCGGACGCCCGTTAGCTGCGGCCTGACATCCGATCACCCAAACATGCCGAAACCGCTGCACCCCATAAAGGGCAGCGGTTCCGCCTGTTTATCGGTCAGTAGAAAATCTTGGACGCGAACGGGCTCAGCGTGCCGCGGCGAAATGCACCAATCCAGGCCAATCACGCGCCCCCAGAACCGCTCCCGCATCGGCCTGTTGTGTCGGCCGGATTTGTGCGGCGACCGACCAATCCTTCGGCGACACACGAATTGCCCAAGTGTCCGGAATACCCGCACGTTTGATCCGCCGGTACGCTCCTGATCGTTGATCCGCCTCGAACGGTCCGACAACAACGCGGAAAACCTCGCGTCCTTCCCGGCCGATCTTGCCTTGAAGCACCGACGGCACCAGTTGGCGGAAAGTCTGCATGTGGCGTTTCGCCCGCTCGTTGCTGCGGAAACTGCCGATCACATAATAAACCCCGGCCGATGGCTTGTTGGAAAGCGCGGCATTTCCGGTTTTCTGTGGCAGCGCAACAGCAACTTGCCGGGGCTTGGCGATAACAGCCGCCTGCGATGCCTGCGGAGTCGTATGAGACCTGGTTTTCGAGAAGTGAACAAACGGGCGATCAACATCTTCGGCCACCGGCTGCAGGGCGGCAAGATCAACCTGAACAATTACCGGCTTCTCATCACCTGACGCGGTTTCGAAATTGGCTAACGCCGAAACGTTTTCGTTGTTTTCCTTGATCGCGGCCTGTGCGACCTGCGCTTCAATTGCTTCGAATTGCGGCGCGGCTTGTGGTGATTGGGCTTTGCCAAGGGCCTCGCCCTTATTGCCCGCGTCGGCGACCATGACGTCCGTGCGGCCGTCGGTTTCACGGCAGATGACGTTGTCATCTTCCGTGATCGCACGATGAAGGGCGCAGTCCCTGTTGGTCAGCGCTGAAATACCATGATCTGTGACGGATTTTTCCGTGGCAACCACTGAAATCACATCAATGGCCCAGGAAGCGACTTGAATGGGTATCGGTAAAGCACATCCGCCCAACAGCGCACAGGCACCGACGACGAGAATTGGCTTTCGCATTTTAACCCCCAGATGGGTCGCCGGCAGCCGCACCGACTTTCATCACCCTGTTAAATTGTTCACCCTGTCGCCGTTTCGCTCCCCGGCCGCCGCGGCCAACCGAAACGGTTTTTGTACATTTTTCACCGTACTACCGATTCGGTATACCCGAAGGCACGAATCGGGGGCCAGCTTTTTCTATTCCGCTAACCCATTTTCAAAATTAATGGAATCGTGGGTGGGTTGACTCCGGGAAATTTTCTACCCTTGGGATTCATTGCCGTCCGTCGTGACCGCTTTTTTCGGCAGTACGAGTTTCAGGTGCAGTTCCTTGAGCCGCTGTTCGGGCACCATCGACGGTGCGCCCATCAACAAATCCTGCGCCTGCTGGTTCATGGGGAAGGCAATGACTTCACGGATATTCGGCTCGTCGGCCAGCATCATCACGATGCGGTCGATGCCCGGGGCAGAACCGCCGTGGGGCGGGGCACCGAATTGAAACGCCCGATACATGCCGCCGAATTCTTCTTCGACCGTTTCTTTTGAATAGCCGGCGATTTCGAACGCCTTGACCATGATTTCGGGCTTGTGGTTCCGGATCGCACCCGAAGACAGTTCCACGCCGTTGCAGACGATGTCGTACTGATAGGCGAGGATATCCAGCGGGTCCTGGCTTTCCAGCGCTTCCAACCCGCCTTGGGGCATGGAAAACGGGTTATGGGAAAAATCGACCTGACCCGTTTCCTCGTTCATTTCGAACATCGGGTAATCGACGATCCAGCAGAAATCGAAGCGGTCCTTGGCGATCAGGTCCAGATCCTGGCCCACCTTGGTGCGGGCGGCAGAGGCAAAGGACGCGAACTCACCCGGCACACCGGCCACGAAGAACACCGCGTCGCCGTCGTTCAGGTCAAGGGACGAGCGAAGCGCTTCGGTCCGTTCTTCGCCGATGTTCTTGGCGATCGGGCCGGCCCCTTCGCCGTCGCGGAAGAAGATGTAACCCAGGCCCGGCTGGCCTTCACCCTGGGCCCAGGAATTCATCCGGTCGCAGAACGCGCGGCTGCCGCCGCCCGGTGCGGGAATGGCACGCACGCGGACCTTATCGTTCTTTTCGATCATCCCGGCGAAGACCTTGAAGCCGGAGCCTTTGAATGTGTCGGTCACATCGGACATTTCGATGGGATTGCGCAAATCCGGCTTGTCGTTGCCGTATTTCAGCATCGATTCCTTGTAGGGGATGCGCGGGAACGGCGCCTTGGTCACGGCGCGGCCGTTGGCGAATTCCTCGAACACACCGGACAATACCGGCTCCAGGGCCGCGAACACGTCGTCCTGGGTGACATAGGCCATTTCCAGGTCAAGCTGATAGAACTCGCCGGGTGAGCGGTCCGCGCGGGCGTCTTCGTCGCGGAAACAGGGCGCGATCTGGAAATACTTGTCGAAGCCCGACACCATCAGCAATTGCTTGAACTGCTGCGGGGCCTGCGGCAGGGCATAGAAATGGCCCGGATGATTGCGGGCCGGCACCAGATAATCGCGGGCACCTTCGGGCGACGATGCCGTCAGGATCGGCGTCTGGATTTCCAGGAAGCCCTGATCGACCATGCGGCGGCGAATCGACGAAATGACCTTGGAACGCAGGATGATGTTGGCATGCGGCTGTTCGCGGCGCAGATCAAGGAAGCGGTAGCGCAGGCGCGTTTCCTCCCCCAGGTCGGCATCGCCGAAGACCTGCATGGGAAGTGTTTCAGCAGCGCTTTCCAGATGGAATTCATCGATGCGCACTTCGACGGCTCCCGTCGGGATGGCCGTATTGATGGTTTCGTCCGAACGCTTGACCACGGGCCCCGTGATTGTGATGACGCTTTCCGGGCGCACGGCCTCGACCTGCGGGAACAGATCCCCCGACACGTCAATCACGCATTGGGTCAGGCCGTAATGGTCGCGCAGATCAACGAACAGCAAGTTGCCGTGATCGCGTTTTCGGTGAACCCAGCCCGACAGGCGTACGGTCTCGCCGACATTATCTTCTCGCAGTTGGGCACAGGTATGGGAGCGGTATGGGTGCATCACATCAATTCTCTTGGGTTTGCGCGCGCGGTGTAAAAAGGCCCTGCTTGGCAATCGCTGCGCGCTTCGTATTATGTCGCCGGTGTCCGGGAATTAAGGCCCAAACGTCCGGGGTTTCTAGGCGTTCAACCGGCGAAAATCCAGAGGGAATTTACCCTTCAGGTCACAGCACCGTCGATCACGTTCACCAAAGCGTTACGTATGATTCCGGCAATGCAGTGTTAAAATGCGTCCATAGGTCGGCCGAAGTGGGCCCGACACCGCGCGTTAGGAGACTGTTTCAATGACTGTGACTTGGCGAACCGCCCTTCCCGTTCTGGCTTTGGGCGCGTTTCTGGCGCTTTCCCCTTTCGTCACCGCCGGGAAAGCGCAAGCTTTCGGCAGCGACAGCAGTTCATCCACATCGACCGACGATAAGGACAAGGATAAAGACACCAAGGAAGGCAAGGCGCTGCAGGACATCCGCGACTTGTTGAATGCAGCCAAGTTCGAGCCCGCACTTACCGCCCTGATCCCCTATACCGCATCGCATCCCGATGATGCTGACGGCTGGAACCTGCGGGGCTATGCATCGCGTAAGTTGGGCCGGTTCGACATGGCCTTCGGTTTCTACGAACGCGCCCTGGCCATCGAGCCCAACCATAAGGGTGCTCTTGAATACATGGGCGAGCTTTACGTGGAAATGGGCCAAAAAGACACCGCACGCGATCTTCTGGCGCGGCTTGAAGGGCTGTGCCCCCAAGGCTGCGAAGAAGCGGCAGCGCTTAAAAGCTTCATCGACGGCATGAACGAAACCGCCCGGCGCCAGTGGTAAAACCAGGCGGCTTGGCAGCCTAGTTCCTCATTTAACCGCAGCCAATGTCCGGCAATCGGCCACATGGGCGCGATATTTCGCATCCATGACGCCGACGCCGTGCGCCAACTGATGCAAATTCAGGTCGCCGCCGAAGTTCAATTCCATGATCACCGGCCCGGCATCGCTGAGCGCGATATCCCATGATTGCGTGCGAATGCCCGGAAAGGCCGATGCTGCCCGCCTGACAAGCGCCATGGCTTCGTCGAACTGCGGCAAAGTGGCACCGGCAAGCCGCACGCCGGTATCGGGGTGGGTGTCCACATTGACCAGCTTGCAGCCCCAACCGTTGATCACCCGCTTCACGGTCCCGGTTTCCAGTTCCAACGCGCCCAACAGATTGTCCGCCCGCCAATAATTATCGGCGGCCTGGCTGCCGGCCGGCAGTTTGACCACGGCGCTGACCGGCTCTCCCCTGCCCGCGGCATCAACCAGCACCAGCACCCGCATGGTCGGCAATCGGTCGCCGATCATCGCCTGAATGCGGGGATGGGGCACAATGCGGTCCTGGAACAGATATCCCCGGTCGCGCCGAAAACCGATGTAGTCGGCCAACTCATCGGTGGTCGCGGACATCCCATTCACGATGAACCCATTCCCATCCGTATCGCGCTCAACGGCCAGGGTTCCCAATGAATACATGCCGTCGATCGGCTTGGCGAAAACCGGACCGGAAAGACCGTTCAGCAAAAGGTCCTTCAACCCGTCCGCATCACGCGCCTGCGGCAGGGAGCCCGCGGTCCGCGTCGGATGATAGATGGCGCGCAGTTTCGGCACCGGCAGGTTGAAGCCCGACGCCGCCGCCTGAAAAATCAGTTTGTCATGGGCCAGGGTGTACCAGGTCGCCGGGTTGCAGGTCCGGTGGATCGCGGTTTGGGCCCGCTTGCCGACGAACCGCCGTTTTGCATCTCTGTCCAGGGACGGATCCCACAGCCGGTAATACATGTATTCCTGCGGGGCGATCCGGCCCGGTCCCCGCGCCATCCGCCAAAGGTCGGCCAGCAAGGCCATTTGCCCGCGGCCGCTTTCCCGGACTGCATGGCGAAGTTCCTCGGCCATGGACACAGCCGGCAGGCCATCCAGGCGGCGGGCCATGGCCCGTTCACCGGCATAGGCTTCCCGGCTGAGCGGATTATCGACATCCCCATGGCGCAGGGAAGCGGCCGCAGAGGCGGCGCCTGCGGCGGGGGCAGCGGTAGATACAGGTTTGATGGCGGTCATGGTCTTTCTCCTGACCGCCCTACGATCCGTGATGAGTCTATGCCCGGCATCGGTTTTGGGATGTGCGGGCCGTCACACCCCGTTGATGTCACACAAGAATATCGACTCCGGCGTCCGGGTCGGGCAAATGCGCGACACGGCGCACCAACCATACGCCCAGGTAAATCAAGGGCGTATCGGCCAAGGCGATCAGAAGCTTCGCGACATAAGTCGCGACAATGATCTTGGCGACCACATCCCAGGGCAGGTTCAACCCAAGGCCCAGGAAAATCGAATTTACGATGATGGTATCGGCCAGTTGGCTGGTCATGGTCGATGCGTTGTTACGCAGCCACAAGTGCTTTCCGCGCGTCACCCGTTTCCAGAAATGAAACAGACGAACGTCCAGAAGCTGCGCCACCAGATAGGCGGTCATGGACCCGAAGATCAGCATGCCCGGTAGCGTGAACACGCTTTCATAGGCCGTTTGAATCTGCTCGACGGTTTCATAGTTGACGTTGCCCGCGGGCCAAACGGGCGAGCCCGGCACGACCAGCGCGATCTGAATCACCCCCAGGATCAGGACGCTCATGGCGAAACCCGTATAGACCATCAGGTTGGCGCGCCGCTGGCCATAGACCTCGCAGACCACATCGGTGATCAGAAAGGTCAAAGGATAGGTGATCAGCCCCGCCGTAAGCGTGATGGCTTCACCGAACAAACCATTCGGCAGGCTTTCAGGAAAGGCCAGGAACAGTTTGCCGGCAATGACGTTGGTCATCACCAGAACAACCACGAAAGCCGCCATCAGCACGCTGAAGACAAGTTCCGCCCGATCCCCCATGTGACCGCCCATATGCGCCTCCCCCGAATTACGACGCCCCACCGGCGCCCGGACGGGGGGCAGTCTAGCCCTTGGCCTTGCGTGCGAGGAAGCCCCCAAGCATTTCCTGCGGCTCGCCGGTCTTGAAGCTGTCACCGAACACGGGAATGGTCTGGGCGATGGCCTCTTCCGGCGGCAGGCTTTCCCACGACCGGATCAGCTTTTTCTGGGTCCGAATGGAATGGGGGCCGGATTCGACAATGGCCTGAACGGACCGGTCCAGAACCGCATCCAATTCACCCGGCGTGGTCAGAAATTCGACAAAACCCCATTGGTGGGCTGTCGCCGCATCAATCATTTCACCGGTCATCAGCAGCCAACGCGTCCGCCCCCATCCGACCAGATGGGGCAGCAGCACGGCTTCGATCACGCTGGGCAAACCGACCCGAACCTCGGGCATGCCGAACTTGGCATTATCGGCCGCGATGCGGAAATCACAGGCCGCTGCCAATTCCATGCCGCCGCCCAGGCAATAGCCGTTGATCCGGGCGATCACCGGCACGGGCAGGTCGCGGATCGCCGCCATCACGCCATGCAGGCGGGTGATGAAGGCGCGTGCGGACTGCGGATCCAACGCCGCCATTTCCCCGATGTCCGCCCCGCCGACGAAGGACCGGTCGCCGACGCCGGTCATCACCACCGCCCGCAGATCGGGATCATCCGCAAGCCCGTTCAGGGTTTGCGTCAATTCGGTCATCAGGTCGCTGTTCAGAACGTTCAGTTTGTCCGGGCGGTTCACGGACAGCCAGGTCACGCCGCCCTTGTCTTCAACGAGTACGGTATCGGTCAATTCTTCCTCCATGGCAGATCGGGGAAGCAGCATTTCCCCCTGCCGTTTCTTTGACAAGGCCGCAGCGTTTCACTTTGGCGGACAATCGCACTAACGTATAACCAACCAGCGGCCAGCCAAAACACCCGCCGCATACCAAGGAGGACGACCAAGAATGATCATCGACCATCGCACCTATACCGTTCAGCACGGCATGAACAAACAATACCTGGACCTGTTCGAGGCCGAAGGCCTGCCCGTGCAGCTGCGCCACCTGAACCTTATTGGATACTTCACCACCTCGGTCGGCCCGCAGAACGAGTTCGTCCATCTTTGGAGCTATGACGACCTGACCGATATGGAACGCCGCCGCGCCGCCCGCGATGCCGATCCCGACTGGACCGTCTACAAAAAGAAAAGCGCCGGCATGTTGGTCAAACAGGAAAACAAGCTCATCACGCCCGTCAGCTTTTCGCCCCTCAAATGAATCTGATCACCGATAACGACGCCCTTAAGGCGTTTTGCGCGCCCCTTGCGTCCGCCGAATACATCACCGTGGACACGGAATTCATCCGGGAACGGACCTATTGGCCCGTGCTCTGCCTGTTGCAGATCGGCGGGCCGGACGATGCGGCGGCGGTCGATGCGCTGGCGCCGGGCATCGACCTGACCCCGGTGTTCGAACTGCTTGCCGACAAGAACATTCTGAAGGTCTTCCACGCCGCCCGGCAGGACATGGAAATCTTCTGCCAGGCCATGGATGACTGCCCGACGCCGGTGTTCAACACGCAGGTCGCCGCCATGGTCTGCGGGTTCGGTGATTCCGTCGGCTACGAAACGCTGGTGTCCAAGCTGGTCAAACAATCGATCGACAAAAGCTCGCGCTTTACCGATTGGTCCGCGCGCCCGCTTTCGGACAAGCAGATCAGTTATGCCCTGTCCGACGTGACGCACCTGCGGACCGTCTATGAAAAGCTGCAAGCCAAGCTTGAAAAGAACGGCCGCCTATCCTGGGTCGCCGCCGAAATGGAAGCCCTGCAGGAACGCAGCTTCTACGAAACGGATCCGCAGGAAGCGTTCGAACGCCTGAAAGTCCGCCGCCCGACCCCCCGGCTTCTGGCCATCCTGCGTGAAATTGCCGCCTGGCGTGAAACGGAAGCCCAACGCGCCGACGTGCCGCGAAACCGTATTCTGCGCGATGAATCGATCGTCGAAATCGCCCATCACCCCCCAAAATCCGTCGCCAATCTGGCCCGCATCCGCGGCCTATCGCAAAAGATGGCCGAGGGCTGGCAGGGGCGCCAGATCATGGAAGCCGTGGACCGAGGACGCGATCTTCCCGATGACGAATGCCCCAAGCCGGTCGAAAAACCGCAGCTACCCCGTGGCATCGGGCCCGTGTCGGACCTGTTGAAGGTATTCCTGAAAATGTGCGCCGAGGATTCCGGTGTCGCACAGCGCCTGATCGCCAATTCCGAAGACATCGACGTTCTGGCCGCCTTTGGCGAAGAAGCCGATATCGGGGCGCTGAAAGGCTGGCGGCGGGAATTGTTCGGCGAGGCCGCCTTGCGCCTGCGCGACGGGCGCATGGGGCTGGCCATCAAGGACCGCAATCTGACCGTTGTCGATCTGCCGTCCGGGACCTAGATAAACCTGATCTGCACCGGAGTTTCCCAACATGCACCGACTTGTCGGCCAATACGATTCCCCGTTCCTCAGACGCGTTGCCGTGACCATGCAGTATTACGGCATCGATTATGACCGACAGGTGCTGTCCGTATTCAGCAATGCAGACGAGGTCGCGGAGATCAATCCGCTGATCAAGGTGCCGGTGCTGATCCTGCCGAACGGGGAAAAGATTTTCGACAGCCAGATAATCCTGGACTACCTGGACGAGGAAGCCGGGCCGGACAAATCCCTGACGCCGGCGAACGGCGCCGAACGCCGGGCCGTGCTGCGTGCGGTCACCATCGGCTGGGGCCTGGCGGAAAAAAGCGTCGCCCTTTCCGTCGACAAGAACCTGCACGCCAATGCGCCGTCGCTGCAATGGCGCCACCGGGTCCGCCATCAGATCAAGTTGGCCCTGGATTGGCTGGAAGCCGAAGCCTCACCCGACGGGCCCTGGTTTTTCGGTGACAAGATGACCCAGGCGGACATCACCATCGGCGCGGCCTTGGACCATGTGCAATTCCGTCACGAACGGGAATTGGACTGGGCAACCCACCCCAAGCTTCAGGCACTCCATGCCCGTGCCATGGCTTTGGACTGCTTCAAGGCCGTCCCGCTGATCGAAGGTTAAGGATATTCGGTCAATGGGCCGAGCCTAATCGTCCGAGGCTTTTCCAAAAGCTGCCCCGTCGAATCCCAATGCCGAAGCCAGGGTCTTCAGCCGCCGTTCCACTGCATCGCCCGTGAACACGGACCGGTCTTTGACCGGCAAGCGCAGGCTGAGTTCCGAGCCCGCGGGCTTTAATGCCGTGCGGCCGATCAGGCCGGGCGCCGATCCCGATACCGTATGCGCCAACCGCAGGGCCAATCCGACCGCATTGGCAATGCGGTGGTCGTCTTCATCCAGCAGGTGCAGCACGGGGGCCGCGAACGGTGCTTCCGGATCGCCGTTGTACCGGACGAACACCGCCATGGCGAGAAACGCCCGATCAAGATGCGTGAGCCCCGCATAAGGCAGCCGCAGCACCCGGAAAAAGGCATGTTCGGCACGATAATCGGGATGTTCGGTCCAGCCGATATCGCTCAACAGGCAGGCGACATAACGCAACCGGGCATGGCGCGAGTTTTCCTTGGGAAACAGGGGCGCCATCCAGTCGCGGATTTCGTCTCCGGCCATGGTGAACCGCCCGCCGCGCTCCGACAGGGTTTCACATCCGGCAATCAACGGATCTTGCGCGCGGATTTCCTTCGGCAACCCCTTGATCATTTGGCCTTCGCGCATGCCGAAGCCCGAGAACACGATCTTTTCCGGGCGCGCGATGTCCAACAACTTGTCCATGGTCATGGCCGCGAACGGCAGGGTCTCGATCCGCCGCCGTGGGATCGGCATGTTCTGCAAGGATTCCTTGCCCAGGCCCGAAAGCACCTGACACAGATGGCGCAGATCCGAATAGCCCATCGTGAAGCCGTCGATGATATGGATCGGATAATGGGTCTGTTCGATGAAAATGCGCGCCAGAACGCGCCACGAGCCCCCCACGGCGAACAGCGTACGGCCGCGGATGTCCTTTAGCCACTTATGCTGGGAAAACTGCTGCTCAACAACCGGGCCTGCCTTCTGAATATCACCGCCGACGGCATCGGGCAGCCGCAGATGGCCCAACGGCAGCGTCGCATTGGCGCCGAACTGCCCCTTGTCCAAACAGATCAAATCAAGCGAGCCCCCGCCCAAGTCGCCCAACAAGCCATCAGCCTTCGGTACGCCGACCAACAAGCCCAGTGCCGACAGACGGGCTTCCTCTGCGCCGGACGGGATTTGTACAGAGACCTTGAAGGTGTTTTCGATCTCCTCGACGAACTTCAGACCGTCCGCCGCCTCGCGCACGGCGGCCGTGGCCACCAGTTCCAGGCGCTCCACCCCCATGCCTTTGGCCAGCCGGATAAACCGTGCCAAGGCCGCATGGGCACGCTGCACGCCTTTTTTGTGCAGTTTGCCGGTCTTGGCCAAACCGCGGACCAGCCCGCAATCGGCCTTTTCATTGAACATGGGTACGGGCAGCCGCGCCGGCGTGTCGTAAACGACCAGGCGCACGGATGACGATCCGATATCGACCACGGCGACACGGCCGTGGGCACGGTCGTCTTCGAACAGATCACGTTTTGACGCGGCCTGGCCGGCGCCGTTGTCTCTGTGAAGGCTCATGCGAAGGCTGCTCTCGCCGATGAATGCCGCGCGGAAAAGGGCTTACTTGCCGTTCTGCCCTTTTTTCCCTGACTTTTTGTCGAGCGCGCTTCCGCGCCCCGACAACGAGGGATTGGTCATAAAGTAATTATGCGCGGAAAAGCCATCGGAATCCAACCGTGAGAAACTGCCGTCTCCATTCAGAACCCAACTTTGTGCCGTGTCCTTCAGGTTGGCTTCCATGATCTCGTCCATGACTTGCGCGTGGACGGTTTCATTCTCGATGGGAACCAGGGTTTCGATCCGGCGGTACAGATTGCGGGGCATCCAATCCGCGGACGAGATGAATATCTTGGCATGGCGGGACGGCAGGTCGTGGCCGTTACCGAAACATACGATGCGCGAGTGTTCCAGGAACCGCCCGACAATGCTTTTGACACGGATGTTATCCGACAGACCGGGCACGCCCGGGCGCAGGCAACAGATGCCGCGCACGATCAGCTCGATTTTCACGCCCGCCTGGGATGCCTTGTACAACGCCTCGATCATCACCGGATCGACGACGGAATTCATTTTTGCCCAGATTCCCGCCGGCTTTCCGGCCTTGGCGTTGGCAGCCTCTGTTTCGATCAGATCGACCAAATGCGGCCGAAGGGTCAAGGGCGAGAACGTCAGTTTCTGCATCGCCGTCGGTTTGGCGTAGCCGGTCATGTAATTGAACAGCTTGGATGCATCCTGAGCCAACACGGGATCGCAGGTGAAGAAGCTGAGATCGGTGTAGATCTTGGCCGTAATCGGGTGGTAGTTGCCGGTCCCGAAATGACAATAAGGCCGCAGGTCCGAGCCCTCGCGCCGCACGATCAGGTTGACCTTGGCGTGGGTCTTCATGTCGACGAAGCCGTAGACCACCTGCACCCCGGCACGTTCCAGGTCGCGCGCCCAGCGAATGTTGGCTTCTTCATCGAACCGGGCTTTCAGTTCCACCAGGGCCGTCACGGATTTTCCGGCCTCCGCCGCTTCGATCAGGGCGGCGACGATCGGCGAATCGTTGCTGGTCCGGTAAAGGGTTTGCTTGATCGCGACCACGTTGGGGTCGCGTGCCGCCTGCCGGACGAACTGCACCACCACATCGAAGCTTTCATAGGGGTGATGGACGATGATGTCCTTCTGGCGGATGGCGGCAAAGATGTCGCCGCCGAAATCACGGATGCGTTCCGGGAACCGCGCATTGAACGGCGTGAACAACAGGTCCGGCCGTTCGCTGAGAATCAGTTGCTTGGTATCGACCAACCCCAACAATCCCGGATTGGGCATGACGTCTTCGGGCGAGGCGTCGGTTTCGGAAATCACGAAATCGCGCAGTTCCGGCGGCGCATCCGCGTTGAAGGTCAGCCGAATGACGGTACCGCGGCGACGGCGTTTAAGCGCCGATTCAAAGGTCCGCACCAAATCTTCGGCTTCTTCGTCGATTTCCATCTCGCTGTCGCGGATGACGCGGAACGTGGCCTTCTGCAGCACTTCGAAACTGGGAAACCATATATCCAGAAACAGGCCGATCACGTCTTCCAGGGGGATGAAGCGAATGGCGTCCCCCGGCAGACGGATGAAACGGTCAAGTTGATTGGGGACAGGCAACAGGGCGCGCAGCGGCTCTTCCATGCCCGGCTGGGTCAGGGACAGCACCAATGAGAACCCCATGTTGGGCATGAACGGGAACGGGTGCGCCGGGTCGATGGCAAGCGGCGTCAGCACCGGCATGATGCCGTCCATGTATTTGCGCAGCCAGGTCTTCTCTTTCGCCGTCAAGTCGTCGGGTTTGACGACGGAAATCCCTTCCCCGCGAAGTTCGTCGACCAGCTTTCCCCAGCAATCATGCTGGGCCTGCATCAACCGGCCCACTTCCAGGTGAATGGCCTGCAGTTGTTCAGCCGGCGTCTGGCCGTCTTCCGACGGCGTGCCGACCCCTGCCCGGACCTGGCCCTTCAGACCGGCCACACGGACCATGTAAAATTCATCCAGGTTCGAAGCCGAAATCGACAAAAATCTCAGCCGCTCCAATAGCGGATGGTTCTTGTTGTTGGCCTCTTCCAGAACACGGAAATTGAATGCCAACCACGAAATTTCGCGGTTGATATAGCGTTCGCGCAATTGCCGGGTGCGGGCGCGGCGTTGGGGCGCCCGCGCAGCCCCTTCCTTGGCACCTGCACTGTCATCGGGGTGGCCACCGGCTTTCGCCGGGTTATCCATTTGAATGTCGTCCATGACCCAGAGTGTATCCCTCTGCCCCCGGGAAGTCACCGGGGGCATTGGTTACCTTATTATGACACTGTTTATAGGCCGTTAAGCATCCAGCGCCTGATTCACGGCCTCCAAAAGATCCCCTGGGCTGAACGGCTTCAGCAAGCTGGCAACCGCGCCCAAGGCCTCCATGGAATCCGCATAGGGTTTTGCCACGCCGGTAAACCCGCCCGTTACGGCGATCACACGCAATCCGGGGTTTTGCTGACGCAGCCCCCGAAGGAACTCGATGCCGTCCATCCCGGGCATAAAGATGTCGCAGACGATCAAATCGAATGTTTCCGGCTGACGCGCGTCGATGGCGGCCGTGCCTTCCTTGCCATCGGCCGCCACGACAACGTCATGCCCCGCACGCATGAGGGTCATCGACATGAAGTCCCGCACGTCGTCATCGTCGTCGATGACCAGGATCGCCGTCATGGCGCGGCCAGATTCCTATGCTGCACAGTCATCATAAGGTTCCCGGATAGGCCCCGCCATCCATCAGGAAATTCTGGCCGGTCATGAACCCGGCCTGGTCCGAACAGATAAAGGCGCACATATCGCCGAATTCTTCGGCCGTGCCGAACCGCCCAGAGGGGTTTTCCGCGGCACGCATGGCCGTCATTTCTTCGACACTGATGCCCGCCTGATCGGCCTTGACCTTCATGTTGGTGTGCAGGCGGTCCGTATCGAACGGCCCCGGCAAAAGGTTGTTGATCGTCACGTTATGGCGCACGGTCTTGCGCGACAGGCCGGCGATGAAACCGGTCAGGCCCGCACGGGCCCCATTGGACAGACCAAGGATTTCAATCGGCGACTTGACCGCGCCCGATGTGATGTTGACCACCCGGCCGAACTTGCGTTCGATCATGCCGTCGACGGTCGCCTTGATCAGGAAAATCGGGGTCAGCATGTTGGCGTCCACCGCCTTGATCCAATCATCCCGGTCCCAGTCCCGGAAATCGCCCGGCGGCGGACCGCCCGCATTATTGACCAGAATATCGGGGTTGGGGCAGGCGGCGAGAACCTCGTTACGGCCTTCTTCGGTGGTGATGTCACCGGCGATGGCCGTCACGGTAACACCCGTTTCCCTGCGAATCTGCTCCGCCGTTTCTTCCAAAGGACCCGGCGTGCGCGCCGTGATGATGACATCGACGCCTTCCCGCGCCAGCGAGAATGCACAGCCCCGGCCCAGTCCCTTGGACGCAGCGCAGACAATCGCCTTTTTCCCTTTGATCCCTAAATCCATGTGGTTTCTCCTTTTTTAAATTGCGGCGGCGAAATCGCGCCGATCATTGGTTGATATAGGACAAGGGAATACCCCTGCCGGTCAAGGCTCACCCGCACGTTTCGGGCTGTCATTAGAACGTCACTTTACTTCCGCATAGCCGGAACCCAGAAGAAACCGGTTGAAACAGGCAGAAGGGCCAGCCCCTTGAAACCAATGCCCGCCGAAAGCATGCCCACGCCCGTTTCCTGCAAACGCATTTCCATCGTCACGGACGCCTGGTACCCGCAACCCAACGGGGTTGTCCGCGTCATGGGAACGGTGGTCGAACGTTTGAAAACGCTTGGGCATGAAGTCCAGGTAATTTCGCCGAATCTGTTCACCACCCTGCCCTGTCCGACCTATCCGGAAATCAGGCTGTCCCTATTCCCGGGGCGCAGCGTGGCGGGCATGTTGGACGGGTTTGCCCCCGATGCCATCCACATCGCGACCGAGGGGCCTTTGGGCGCTGCCGCCCGGCGATATTGCAAATCCCAAGGCCTGCCCTTCTCCACCGCCTATCATTCGAAATTTCCCGAATACATCAATGCCCGGGCGCCGTTCATCCCGACCGGCCTGTTGTACAAATGGATACGAGGATTTCACGCACCGTCGTCACAGGTCATGGTGCCGAGCCAATCCGTGCATGATGAGCTGGCCGCAAAAGGGTTCACCAACCTGCGTCCCTGGTCGCACGGGGTCGACACGGACATCTTCAAGCCCGGCCCGAAGAATCATCTGGATCACCTGAACCTGCCCCGGCCGATCTTCATGTTCTTAGGAAGAGTCACGGTGGAAAAGAACCTGCCGGCCTTCCTTAATCTTGATTTACCGGGCTCCAAGGTCGTGGTTGGTAGCGGTCCGGCACGGGAAAGCCTGATGGCCAAGTATCCCGAAACGCCCTTTTTCATCGCCGACGGCGACCGGGAACTGGTGAAGTACTACAACGCCGCCGACGTTTTCGTATTCCCGTCGCTGACCGATACCTTTGGTCTGGTGATGCTCGAAGCACTCGCCTGCGGCATACCGGTTGCGGCCTTTCCCGTGACGGGCCCGAGGGATGTAATCGGCACATCGGGCGTGGGGGTGTTGGACAACGACCTCGCCAAAGCCGCCGTTCAGGCACAGGCCATTGCACCGGACGCCTGCCGGGATCACGCGCTGAAATATTCTTGGGATGCGGTGGTCAGCGAGTTTCTGGACTATCTGGCGCCGATCTCAATGCCTCCAGAACTTCCCGTACAAGCGGCACAGTAACCGCGCGCTTGCGGGCCAGGGCCTCGGCATCCAGTGCGGCCACAAGATCGCCGGCCGCCCGGAACGTGCGGTCCATGCGGGCCACGGCATAGGCCACGACATCAGCATCAACGCGCAGCTGTCGGTCCGAGAAGTGCTTGACCAGCAGTGCCGCCAGCAACGCATCGTCGGGTGCCGTGATTTCCGCCGCCGGGGCCCCTTTCAGGCGTGACGCAAGGTCGGCCAGTTGGGTCTTCCAGCGCGCGGGGGCTGCCCGTGCGGTAACCAGAATACGACCGTCCGCCGACTTCAAGGCATTGAACAGATGAAACAATGCCTCTTCGTCCAAACCGCCTTCGACCCGGTCCAGATCTTCCAATACATAACCCCCACCGTCGGCCACGCGGGCCGCATCCGGGGCGGTCAACATCGTTCCATCCGTCTTGGCAAGAAAGACCTGGGCAAGATGGCTTTTACCGCATCCCTCCGGCCCCCAGACGGTCAGCAGGGGGGCGGGCCAATCGGGCCAGCGGTCGATCCAGGCGACAGCCTCGGCATTGGCCGGGGTGACCAGGTAGTCGTCGCGTTCAAGGGCCGGGCGGTGCTCGAAGGGGATGGGGATTTGGCGCGGGCCGCTCAAGAACCGCCGCCTTTGCCGTTTTGATTGTATAGGGCGCTTTGTTTGTAACGGCCCAGGGCATAGCGGATCAGCACCCCGATCACGGCTGCCGCCGGCACGGCCAGCAGCACGCCCGTAAACCCGAACAGTGCCCCACCCGCCATCAGGGCGAAGATGATCCAAAGCGGATGCAGGCCGACCCGGTCACCGACGAAACGCGGCGTCAGGAAATAGCTTTCCAGGACTTGCCCAAACAGGAATACACCGGCCACGGCGGCGATCGCCCCCCAACCTTCCAGACCGAACTGGAAGAACGCGATGGCCAGGCCGACGATCATGCCCGATGCCGCACCGAAATACGGCACGAAGGAAACCGCCCCGGCTGCAATCCCGACAAGCAGGCCCGAATTCAGGCCGACGATCGTCAGCCCGATACCGTAGACGGCCGCAAGGGTCAGGCAGACGCTGGCCTGCCCCCGGATGAACCCGGCCATGGTCTGATCGATCAGGCGCGCCTGTTCGCGGATTTCCGGGGCCGCTTCGCGCGGAAGGTAGGAATCGACCCAGGCGACGATCTCGTCCCATTCGCGCAGCAGGTAGAACGACACGATGGGTGTGATCAGGGCCAGGGACAGAACGTTCAAAAAGGCGAGCCCGCCGCTCCAGAGCTGCGCCAGCAGGCCGGTCACCCACTGGATCACCTTGGACCCGTACTTGCCGGCCGCTTCGCGCAAATCCTGGCTGTCCGTATTCGGCAGGTGAAGCTGCAGGTCAGCCAGGAACGGTTCGACCCAGGCCCGGAAATGGGCGAACACTTCCGGCGCGATCTTGACCAGCCCCACGACCTGATGCTGAAGCAACGGCAGCAACACGGCGATCACGCCGATAACGGCAGAGAAGAAACCAACCATGATGACGGTTGTCGCGATGGCCCGTGAACAGCCTTTGGCTTCCAGGCGGTCGGCGACGGGGTCCAGGAAATAGGCGACTGCCATGCCGGCCACGAACGGCAACAGAATAGCGCTGAGCAGATGGATCAACACCCCTGCTACCACCAGCCCCCCAAGCCAGTAAGTCATGCGCAATTCGCGGCTCATCCGGCTTTCTTTCTGCCGCGAAGCTGTTCCAGGGTCCAGGCATCGCCTTGCCCGCGCAACGCCAAATCCGCCTGCTCAAGGGCGATGATCAGCTGCCCCACATCGCCGATGTAATGCAGGATGACCTGTGCCTCGGCGCGGGACAGTTGAACCAATTCCGTTTCACGGACGACGGCCACGTTTCCGATCCGGCCCTTCATGTCCAGCCAATCCCGAAGCCCCGCGATGGGGATGCGCACGGCGATGGCTTCTTGACGGGCAGACTGCAACAGATTGTCGCGTTTCCAATTGTCTTCGATCAGCTGCGTGACCTGCCGGGCCGCCCGCGCCAAAAGGGAATCCGCCGTTTCGCCGAATTCCGACACATAGGTCACCACGGTTGTCTGCGGGTCGATGGTCAGGTTGTAGCGCGTCAACGTCACGTCGAGCACCCAAAGCGAGCGTGCCGGGTCATGACGGATCGACGCAAAGGCAACGGCCACACTGCCCGCATCATACCGCTTGGCCATGGCCTGCAGGCGCTGCTGATCGCCCTGCACCACCTGATCGACGCCGATGGCCGCCACGTCGGCCAGATCGCCCAGGGGCAGGATCGTCGGCACAAGGCTGATCTGGGACGAACGCTGCTGCCAGGCGGCACGCCATTCGTTCGGGTCATCCCACAATAAAAATGCCCCCGCCCGGCGCAGCACGGGTAGAACCAGCACGGGTTTTGACGGCGTTTCCGCAAAGGGGATGTTGAACGCCCGCAGCAGATCGCGGACTTCGCTTGGCCGGAAGCGGTAATTGAGCTTCGCCAGATAGCGCACCGCCGAGGTTTTTTCCTCGGCGACGGAGAAATCCTGGATGTATTCGGTGATTTCCTCAGGCGACAGATCCGGCAGCCGGGGGTAATCGGACTTCAGGGTCATGCGTTCCAGCAGGATGGTCATGGCGCGCGTCTGTCCTTCGCGCAGGGCCTGCTGCCGGGCGGCAGCGGCCGTATCCGCCGTAACATCGACACCGACCCCCTGAACCTCGTACGGATTCGCGATCTGGGCATGGGCGGCACCAAACGGCAGGGCAAGCATCACGGCCGCCACACCCAGCGCCATGACCGCCCAAAACCTTGTGCGCACAAGCCAATCGTGCGTTGCAAACCGGCGGGGATTAAGTATCTTCGCCTCCATCGACACCGTTGGGACACAGGGCATTTTCAGCCGGTCCCGATCGGCGCACAATCTAGCACACCCGACCGAGGGAGGAAGGGATTAGCGACACGGAAAAAGACGGCCCCGGCGCCGCCGGCCTGAGCTACCGCGACGCGGGCGTCGACATCGATGCCGGCAACGCATTGGTGGACGCCATCGGCCCCCTGGCCAAATCGACCAACCGCCCGGGTGTGATGGGCGGCCTGGGCGGATTCGGCGGATTTTTCGATCCGCGCGCGGCGGGATACCAGGACCCGGTCCTGGTCGCGGCCACGGACGGCGTGGGCACCAAGCTGAAAATCGCCATCGACGCCAACCGCCACGACGGCGTCGGCGTGGATTTGGTCGCCATGTGCGTCAACGATCTTGTGGTTCAAGGGGCGGAACCCCTGTTTTTCCTGGATTACTTCGCGACCGGAAAACTGGCGCCCGATGCTGCCGCTCAGGTCGTCGCCGGGGTGGCCGAAGGTTGCCGCCAGGCGGGTTGCGCGCTGATCGGCGGCGAAACCGCCGAAATGCCCGGTATGTACGGGGACGGGGATTATGACCTCGCCGGATTTTCCGTGGGCGCCGTCGAACGCGGCCAGGAACTGACGGGCCGGGACGTTGCCGCGGGTGACGTGGTGTTGGGTCTGGCGTCCTCGGGTGTGCATTCCAACGGCTTTTCCCTGGTCCGCAAAGTCATGGAGCGCGCCGGACTGACTTATGCCGACTCGGCCCCGTTCCAGAACGGCGCCACCTTGGCCGAAGCCCTCCTGACACCGACCCGAATCTACGTCAAACCCTGTCTGGCCGCGATCCGCTCCGACATCTCTCACGGCGGAATCAAGGCACTGGCGCATATCACCGGCGGCGGATTACTTGAAAATATCCCCCGCGTCCTGCCGGACGGCCTGGGCGTGGACTTGGACGGCGGATCCTGGACACAGCCGGCCGTGTTCGGATGGCTGCAGGAAGCCGGCGGTATCGCGCCCAATGAAATGCTGCGTACCTTCAACTGCGGCGTCGGCATGGTCGTGGTCGCCGCCGCCGATCAGGCCGGACGGCTCCAAAACCTGTTCCGCGACGCCGGTGAACAGGTCAGCGTGATCGGCCGTGTCGTCGACCGTACGGACGGCGAAGCCGTGCAGGTGATCTAGCCGTGGTGAAGCTGAAGCTCGCCGTGATGATTTCCGGGCGGGGTTCCAACCTGCAGGCCTTGATCGATGCCTGCGCCGATCCGGCCTTCCCGGCCGAAATCATACTGGTGCTGTCGAACCGCCCCGGTGCCAAGGGATTGGAACGGGCCGCCAAGGCCGGCATTCCGACCCGCGTGATCGATCACAAGGATTACACCGAGCGCGCCGTGTTCGACCGGAAAATGACCGCCGCCATGGAAGCCGCAGGCACGGAATTGGTCTGCCTTGCCGGTTTCATGCGCCTGCTGTCCGACGAATTCGTCGATCACTGGCGGGATAAGATGATCAACATCCACCCATCCCTGCTGCCTGCCTTCAAGGGGCTGGACGTGCCGGAACGCGTGCTGGCACGGGGCGCACGGTTCGCCGGCTGCACCGTGCATTATGTGCGCAAGGAAATGGATACGGGCCCGATCATCGTTCAGGCCGTGGTGCCCGTTTTGACGGACGACACACCCGACACACTGGCCGCCCGGGTGCTCGAGCGCGAGCACGATATTTATCCGCTGGCCGTGCGCCTGATCGCCGAAGGACGGGTCACCATCGACGAAAACGACCGCGCCGTCATAAACAGCGCGGTCGCAATCGAAACGTCTTTGATCAATCCCCCGGGCGCGACCGACTGATCAGCCGCCAACCTTTCGGGGAATTTACTTAACCGACGATATCCAGGTCCGAGAAGAAGTAACGGATTTCCTTCTCGGCATTTTCCGGTGAATCGGAACCGTGTACCGAATTGGCTTCGATGCTTTCGGCGAAATCCTTACGGATCGTGCCTTCGTCGGCATTGGCCGGGTTCGTCGCACCCATGATTTCACGGTTGCGGACAACGGCATCGTCGCCTTCGAGAACCTGAACCACAACCGGGCCCGAGGTCATGAAAGCGACCAGATCGTTGAAGAATGCCCGCTCGCGGTGCACGTCGTAAAAACCTTCGGCCTGCTCCGTGGTCAGCTGCACGCGGCGTTGGGCGACGATGCGCAAGCCCGCGTCTTCGAACCGTGCATTGATTTTGCCGGTCAGGTTACGGCGGGTGGCGTCGGGTTTAATAATGGAGAGCGTACGCTCAAGAGCCATGGTCGATCCCCTTGTATGGTTGTTCGTTCGGCTGGTTTCTGAAATGTCTGTTGTTTTTTTGTCTGGCCGTCCACGGCATCCTTGGGCCGGGTTTTCGGCGACCGGAAACGTCATCCGCCCCGCCTGGGGCGATCCGGAGACGGCGCGGGTTATAGTCCCTCCCGCTCTGCCATGCAAGAAAAAGGGCAGTGACAATTTTTCAGGGTGGCCGGGATTTAGCTTTCCGTCGCTTTGGACAATTGGTTTTTCAGGAATTGTCCCAACAACTTATACTCGGACCGGCGGGCCGAATTCCGCCGCCAAACCAAGGCGATTTGGCGCCCGGCAGCGGCCTCCAACGGCCGCAACGCGACCTCTGCCGTGTTGACATGGTCGGACGGCAAGGCGATTTCCGGCAACAAGGTCGTCCCGAAACCGCCGGCCACCAATTCGACCAGGGTATACAGGCTGGTCGCCTGAAACGCCGCCGAACGGCCGGGTGCGGGCTGCCGGCGGCAGGCCGCCAAGGCATGATCGCGCAGGCAATGCCCGTCTTCCAGCAACAGCAAATCCTCTGATTCAAGAACATCCGGCGTCAGGGGCTTCTTGGAATCGGCAAGGGCATGCCCCGGCGGCATGGCCAGCCAGAAGGGGTCTTCCAACAAAACCATATGATCCAGGTCCGGCATCTCGTAAGGCAGCGCGATCAGCGCCGCGTCCAGTTCACCACCGATCAGCAGATCGACCAGTTTCGCCGTCCGGTCCTCGCGCAGGAACAGTTTCAATTCGGGATATGACGCCCGAAGCGGCGGCAGTATCTTGGGCAGCACGTAAGGTCCGATCGTCGGAATGGCCCCCAGCCGCAACAGCCCGGTCAACGGCAATGTGCTCGCCTTGGCGGTGACGGTCATGTCCTCGACCTCGGCCAGGACGCGGCGGGCCCGGGCAACCAATTCCAGGCCCAGGGTCGTAATGGCGACGCGGCGCTTGGTCCGCTCGATCACCGTCACGCCAAGTATGGCTTCCAATTCCTGAATCCCGGCACTCAAAGTCGATTGCGTAACGAAGCATTTTTCGGCCGCGCGGCCGAAATGCCCTTCTTCGGCAACGGCGATCAGATACTGCAATTGGCGTAATGTAGGCAGATGTGTGCTCATGACCGGGATGTAATCGTTAAATTCGATCTTTTCAAGAAAACATATTCAAAAAACTTGATAGATAAGCCCACGCAACCATATCCGCCCATCCCGTGAAACACACGGATCAAACGGTCCTGAATCAGTCCATGGAATCAACGCGATTTCATCCGCTAAGCTAAGCCTGCCAAAGGCTCCACCCTTTGATTAACAAAGGTCTACTAGCCTTCTGGCTTATTGACGAATCTCTTATTTGATCGGAAATTGGATCACAGGACTTGCGGGTTAGATGTGTTCCGCACGATCGACATCCGGCACCGCTTCAGTCCCGCAAATTATCGGAAGGCTGATCCTCCTCTCCCCCCATAGTCACGCCTTTCGATGCATGCCGGGTCGCGGCTCCTCCTCCCCCCACCACCGCGGCCCGGCATTTCTTTGTCCGCCCCACCGCATAAACCGATATTGGGCGTTTCCCTAAACGGTCCGGCCCGTGCTATCACCCGCGCATGCTGCACGTGAATGATATGACTTTCCGCCTCGGCGGACGCGTCCTGTTCGACAAGGCCACCCTGCATCTGCCCCAGGGACGCAAGATGGGTTTGGTCGGACGCAACGGGACCGGCAAAACGACCTTGTTCCGGATGATCCTGGGCGACGCCCACCCGGATGAAGGGGCTGTTCGCATTCGCCCCGGCGTGCGCATCGGCACCGTGGCGCAGGAAGCCCCGTCCAGCGATGACAGTCTGCTCGACACCGTCTTGGCCGCCGATACGGAACGCAGCGCCCTGCTGGCCGAAGCGGAAACCGCCAAGGATCCCGGCCGCATCGCCGACATTCACAACCGCCTGGCCGATATCGAAGCCCAGACCGCCCCCGCCCGCGCCGCCCGTATTCTGTCTGGGCTTGGCTTCGACGAGGCGGCGCAGGCGCGATCCTGCCGCGAATTTTCCGGCGGCTGGCGCATGCGCGTGGCACTCGCGGCGACCCTGTTTTCCCGGCCCGATTTCCTGTTGCTGGACGAGCCGACCAACCACCTGGACCTGGAAGCCGCCATGTGGCTGGAAACCTATCTGGCAACCTGGCCGGGCACGTTGCTGGTGATCAGCCACGACCGCACAATGCTGAATAAGGTCGTCGACGAGATCGCCCATTTGTCGGAACAGAAACTGACCCGCTACGCCGGAAACTACGACCGGTTCGAACGCACCCGGCGCGAACGCCAGGCACAACAGGCCAAACTGCAGGCCAAGCAGCTTTCCGAACAGCGCCGCATTCAATCTTTCGTCGACCGCTTCCGGGCCAAGGCGACCAAAGCGAAACAGGCACAAAGCCGCATGAAGATGCTGGCCCGCATGGAACCCATCGCCTCGGTGATCGACGACAAAACGACAACCTTCAATTTTCCCGACCCGGATCCTCTGTCGCCTCCCCTGATCGCGATGGACGAAGTCGATGTCGGCTACGGCGGCGACCCGATCCTGAAAAATTTGGACCTGCGCATCGACATGGATGACCGCATCGGACTGATCGGCGCCAACGGCAACGGCAAGTCGACCCTGATCAAGATGCTGGCCGACCGCCTGAAACCACAAGCCGGCAAGGTCGTGAAATCATCGAAGCTGAAAGTCGGCTATTTCGCCCAGCACCAGCAGGAAGAATTGAACCTGAATGAATCCCCGTTCCAACACATGGCGCGGATCATGCCCATGGCGGTGGAAACCAAAGTACGTGCCCACCTGGGCCGGTTCGGATTTTCCGGCGATCTGGCCAACAGCAAGGTCGAGGTCCTGTCCGGCGGCGAGAAGGCGCGGCTTCTGTTCGCGCTGATGAGCACCGAAGCACCGCACATCCTGTTCCTGGACGAGCCGACCAACCATTTGGACGTGGACGCCCGCGAGGCCTTGGTCCAGGCCTTGAACGAATACGACGGCGCCATCATCCTGGTGACCCACGATTCGCATCTGATCGACCTGGTCTGTGACCGCCTTTGGCTGGTCGCCGATGGGGCCTGCAAACCCTTCGAAGGCGACCTGGATGCCTATGCCGGCCTGCTGATGGAACAGCGCCGCGAGGCCCGCCGTGAAACCCGCGCCGCCAAGGACGGCGACAGCGTGGCCGGGATCGACAAGAAGGAATTGCGCCGCGAACGCGCCCGCCGGCGCGAGGAGACCGCGGCCCTGCGGAAATCAGTTGCCGATGCCGAACGCAGGATGGAAAAGCTGGCCCAGGAGATCGTGAAACTGGAGACCAAGATGGCCGACCCCGAAATCTATAACGGCCCGACCTCGAAATTGATGGACCTGCAGGTCGCCCATAAGAAGGTCAAAGACACCCTGGCCGAAACGGAACAGGCCTGGTTGACCGCGCAAGAAGCCATCGATAATGCCTTGGATGAGGCGTCATGACACCCTCTGCCTCCGCCGCGCGGGATGCCGGCTTGCCCAACCTGACCGACTGGCAGGGGCGGCGCCACATCCCCGCGCCGGATGCACGTATCCTGTCGCTCGTGCCGTCTCTGACGGAAACCCTGTTCGAACTGGGTCTGGGCGGCAACCTGGTCGGCCGCACGGCGTTCTGCATTCATCCGGCGGACCGGGTCAAACAGATCAAAAGCGTCGGCGGCACCAAGCAGGTCAACTGGCAAAAGGTCGATGCGGCCAAGCCGACCCATGTCGTCCTGAACATCGATGAAAACCCCAAAGACATGGCCCAGGCCCTGGAAGAACGCGGGATCATTCCCGTTGTCACCCATCCCATGACCCCGGCCGACAACGGGCCGCTGATCCGGCTTCTGGGGGGCGTGTTCGGAAAATCCGATGCGGCCGAGGATATGGCCCAGCGGTTCGAAACCGCTCTGCGGAATATCACTGCCGTCAAACCAAAGTCAGGAACCCGCGTGCTTTACCTGATCTGGAAAGCACCCTGGATGACCGTCGGGCGGGAGACCTATATCTCGCGGTTTCTCGACCTGATCGGCTGGCGCACGTGGCAGGGGACTGCCGACGCACGCTATCCCGAACTGGAAATCAGCGACAACCTGCTTGAGGGCGTGGACGCCGTCCTGTTTTCATCAGAGCCCTTTCCGTTCACGGATCAACACCTTGATGAATTCCGCACGGCCTTTCCACGCCACGCCGCCAAGGCACGGATCGTCGATGGGGAATTGTTGTCCTGGTACGGTGTGCGCGCCATTGATGGGCTGGCGTATCTGAAAGCCCTGGCCGACGAGACCGAACAGGCAGCGGCTCCATGACCGCCGACAGCGGTGACGCACCGCGTCTGGCCCCTTTGCGCCTGGCCCTGTTCTATGGCGGCATTTTCCTGGCCCTTGGCATCTTCGGCCCCTTCTGGCCCCTATGGCTGCAGGATCGCGGCCTTGATGCCGAAGAAATCGGATTGATCTTCGCACTTGGAACCCTGTCAAAGCTGGCCGTCACGCCCTATTTCGCCCGGTCCGCCGACCGTACGGGCGAACGTCGGCGTATTCTTATTCTGCTGACCTTGTTCGGTACGCTGACCTTTCTTGCCTTCCGCTGGACAGAAGGGTTTTGGGCCATTGCCCTGGTCTCCATAGCGTTCTTCGCCTGCAGGGGGCCCGTGGTGCCCTTGATGGAAAGCCTGACCATGCTGACCCGGGAACGGGTTCCTTTCGATTACGGGCGGGTCCGATTGTGGGGGTCCATCACATTCATCATCGGGGCCTGGGGCATGGGGCTGGTCCTGACGGACGCCCCGGCGTCCTGGATCCATTGGTCGATTCTGGGGGCTGTGGGCCTGACATTTCTATGTGCCCTGGCCCTGCCCGACACGCGGGCACCTATCGCCGACGGGAACCGCCGGCCGTTCCGCGAAATTTTGCGCATGCCGGGCCTACTGGCCGCCATGACGGCGGCGACCTTTATCCAGGCATCACATGCGGTCTATTACAATTTTGGCTCGATCCACTGGCTCGCCGCCGGCCACGGCGCGGATGTGATCGGCGCGCTTTGGGCCGAAGGCGTGGTCGCCGAAATCATCCTGTTCGCCTTTGCCGCCGCCGTCGTCCGTCGCGTCGGCGCCTTCCAATTGATTCTGATCGGAGCCGTCGCAGGTTTAATCCGTTGGGCGGGCACAGCGGTAACGAATGATCTTGAATGGCTGATCATCCTGCAGGCTCTGCACGGGCTCAGCTTCGGCGCCACGCACCTGGGCATCATTCACCTGATCACGGAACGGGTCGAACCGTCCTTGTCCGCTTCAGCGCAAAGCCTGTTTTCGATGATCCTTGGCCTGGGCATGAGCGCCGCGTCCTATGGCGCCGGTCTGCTGTTCGCCAACCTGGGTGGTGGGGCCTTCATGGCGATGGCGGGATTATCCGTGGCCGGTGTCCTATGCGCCGGATTCTCCCTGTTAATCCGCCGTCCCCTTGCCGAAACCGACTAAAACCCAGCTCATAAAACACATTCGCTTTCGTGAGTACGTAAATATTTTACGTTGATTTACAGGGCTTTTAGCGGATTCATAGATGATACACAGTGCAAAGATCGGTTTTATAAGTGAACTCTTAACCGTAGAATCATAATATTCGACCAAAGATCAATGCCGGTCTTTCCGGCCAAGGAGACAATGGTTGGGCTATCTCGATTCACTTTTGAGCTTTTTCAAGTTCACCAAGGACACGGACTTGGTCGTTGCGACCTGTTTGGTGCTTCTGCTGTCGAGCATCATCGGCGGCATGCTGTCCAGCATTTTCAAGGCATTCGGCGGGCCCTTGAAAACCGTCGCCTTTAAGGAAACCAACGGATTCCGGATTCTGCTGTTTTATGAGATCTGCCTGATCGCAGTCGTTTTCTACTACCACATGAACGTGACCGGGAAGGTTTCCGCCCTTCAGGTCATCTTCTGGGTCACGACCATGCTGTCCATGCCGGTTCTTTGGTTCATGGGCACGACCATCACCCATGTTCTGTTCTGGTCGAAAATTTCCAAGAACAAAAAGGCCTACCGCGACATGGTTGCGCGGAAGAAGTACGCCAAGCACAAAAAAATGCGCGAGCAGATCAAGGAAGAAACCAAAGAATCACGTGAAGCCCAGGCGCAACGTAATGCTGTGACAGCCAAAGGCAAAAAAGGCCATCAGGCCACGGTCAAACGCCGCCGCGCCGAAAGTTGACGCCGCGGCCAGCCACCTACTTTTCCTGTGTCTTCGCCAATTCCTTCACGGCCCGGAAAATGCCAGTGGTCCAATCCTCGCGGCCATGACCGGTCGCGCTTGCAATCGTATATAGCTCGCGCGCAGCCGCACCCGTAACCATCGGCACCTTTGCCGCCGCCCCGGCCGTCAGGGCCAACCCCAAATCCTTGCGTGCAAGGTCAAGCATGAACGCCGGACTGGCGTCGTCCGCCAGCGCCTTTTGCGGCCAGGTGGTCTTGATGTGACCCTGCCCTGCCGGGGTTTGCGAAATCACCTCGACAATCGTATCCATATCGATCCCGGCTGCCATACCCAGGGTGTTGTTGATCAGCTTCACCGTGGCCCCGGCACCAAGCGGCCCGCAATGGGTGATGCTTTCCCCCATGCATTCCAGAAACGGCCGTACGCGGGCCACGTCCGCATCTGCGCCACCGACCATAAAGGTCGAGGTTCCCGCCGCCGCATGGGCGGACGTCCGGCCCACCGGGGCATCGACCATGGCGATGTCGCGCTCGGCCAAACGCGCACCGATGGCCCGGGTTTCATCGGGCAGGATCGTGCTCATATCCACATAAAGGGCATCCGTGGAAATGGTATCCGCGATGCCCCCCGCGCCGAACACGGCGGCTTCCACATTGGCACCGACCGGCAGCATGGTGAACACAACCTCGGCCCCATGGGCCGCATCACCGGCGGAAGTTGCGGCTTCGGCACCGTCCTTGACCAGGCCCGCAACCTGTTCCGCCGACAAATCGAATACATGCAGGTTATGTCCGTGCTTGATCAAATTGCGGCTCATCCCGCCGCCCATCTGCCCCAGTCCGATAAATCCAATATTCGCCATTGCTACTGTCTTTCGTTTCCGACGTTGGAACTGAAATTTTCGCCGACCTCAGTCCTCGATCAGCTCGCCCCCCACACCAGAAAGCTTTTCCGCTGCACGGCGCAGCGCGGGCACGAACGAGCGCGCCGTTTCCATCGTCATACGGACCGTCGGGCCGTGACAGGCCAGCGTCCCCGCCAGCCGGCCTTTGGCGTCCGTGACCGGCACGGCAACGGCCACCATACCTTCGATGAATTCCTGGTTGTCGGTCCCGACTTTTTCCCGCCGGATCTGTTCAAGATTAGCAAGCAGTTGGGCCGGATCCGTGATCGTGCCAGGTGTATGGGGGACAAGGTCAATCGATTGAATGATCTGTCGGCGGCGTCCCGCCGGCAGCATGGCCAGATACATCTTGCCACTGGCCGTGCAATGCAAGGGCACGCGCGACCCGACGGGCAGTTGCGTGCGCAGCGGCCATTTGGTCTCGACCCGGTCGATGTAATACATCTCGCCGCCGATCGGGATGTTGAAATTACAGGTCTCGCCGATTTCATGCGATAGATCGCTGAGAATCCGGTGGCGCTGGCTGTGGTCCATATCGACGGCGACCGTGGCCATGGCGAGGTCGCGAAGCCGCGGCCCCACACCCAGACCTTCACCCGTGGGCACGGGGGTCACGAAACCGGTCTCGATCAAAAGGGCGACCAGACGATGCACCGTTGCCTTGGGCAACCCGGTCGCATCCGCCAGCCGGGCCGCACTCATCGGCCGGCCCTCGTTGACCAGCGCTTCGACGACCTCAAGGGCACGGATCGACCGCGACCCTTTTTCTTCTCCGTCCTTAGCCATAGCTGATCATACCACCTGCGTTACGCCCGACCGACCGTCATGCCCGGCGTGCATCACTTCCCGTATATCACCTCGGGCAGCCAAAGCGCGATCTGGGGAAAGACCATAATCAGGATCAGCCCGATCATTTGGATCACCATGAACTGCATCATGCCGATGTAGATGTCCTTCAAATCCCATTCGGGAACGACGCCTTTCAGGAAGTAGGCCGATAACGCCACCGGTGGCGATAGCCAGGCGGTCTGCAGGTTGACCGCAACCAGGATGCCGAACCACACCAGATTGAAACCAAGCTGTTCGATCAGCGGCAGCAGGATCGGCACGATGATCAGCACGATCGGCACCCATTCCAGCGGCCATCCCAGCAGAAAGATCAGGGCCATGATCATGACCAGAATGACCATGGGCGGCAGATCCAGGCCCAACAGAAGCTCGGTCAACATGGTTGGCGTGCCGAGGCGCGAGAACACCGCCCCGAAGAAGTTGGAGGCCGCCACCAGGATCAGGATCAATGCCGAGATTTCCAGGGTCTTGATCAAGGCTTCCTTGAATTTCTTATAGGTCATGCGCCGATAGGCGAGCGTCAGCAGCAAGGCCCCCGCCGCACCGCAGCCCGCCCCTTCGGTCGGCGTCGCCAGACCGAACATGATGGAGCCCAACGCCGAAAATACCAGCAGGGCCGGCGGAACCAAGCCCAGAACGAATTCCCGAACGATCTCGCCCATGTTGGCGGCGCGGTCTTCAACCGGCAAAGCGGGCCCGAGTTCCGGATTGATCATGCAGCGGCCGATGGCATAGCAGGCATAGAGAAAGGCCATCATCACGCCGGGGATGATCGCGGCGGCGAACAGGTCCGTGACCGGCACCTCCAACACCGGCCCCATGACTACCAACATGATCGACGGCGGAATCAGAATGCCCAACGTGCCGCCGGCGGTGATCGTGCCGGCCGCAAGCCGCACGTCGTAGCCGGACCGGTTCATGGTCTTGGCCGCCATGATACCCAGGATCGTGACCGAAGCACCGACGATGCCCGTGGCGGCCGCGAAGATGGTCGAAACGAACAGCACGGCGATGTAAAGCGACCCGCGCACGCGCGACAGCATCAACTGCACGGCGGAGAACAGGCGCTCCATCAGGCCCGCCTGCTCCATTAATATCCCCATGAATATGAATAGAGGGACGGCCGCCAATGTCTGTTCCAGCATGACGTTCGAGAACTGGAAGGTCATCAGGTAGAACACGACCTGACCGAAGCCCAGATAGCCGAACACGAAGCCGAGGAAGATCAGGGTGAAGGAGATCGGAAAGCCGACGAAGATTGCCAGCAGCATGACCCCGATCAGGACAAGACCCAGGATTTCATTTTCCATTATTAGGGCCACCTTCCCTTAGTCGCGGCGTAGTAGCTTTTCAGCGTTTCCGAAATGCCTTGAATGATCAGCAGCAGAATGCCCGCGGGCAGCGCGGTCTTGATCGGGCCCATATGCGGCATCCAGGCCGTGTCCATGCCCTTCTCGCCCCGCATCCAGGCCAGCGAGGCGAAATCCGTCGCCATGTAAAGGAACACCAGCATGCCGGGGAAATAGAGAACCAGATACAGAAGCAGATCGATCCGCCCCTGGGTCTTTTCCGGCCACAGCCGGTACAAAAAATCGGCCCGGATATGCACGCCTTTGGACAGGGCATAACCCGCACCCAGCATGAACAGGGCACCGTAGAGCATGCGCGACACGTCATAGGCCCACATGGTAGGCGCGACAAAGGCGTAGCGCGCGACGACCTCGTAAACCATGGCGATGAACAGCGGCACGGTCAGCCAGCAAACGATGTTTCCGACGATCAGGCTGAACCGGTCGATACCGGTGATCGTCCGCGCCATCCAGCGGGGCATGTCGTCCGGCATTTTGCCGGACGGGTCACCCCGCCGTTCGGCGATCAACTCGTCGGTGATATCCAGTTCACCGGGGGGCGTGTCATGATCGGCCATGAGATAAATCTTTGTCCGTTGTCCGTTTGGGTCCCGTCGACCGGATATTAGGTGATTAACGGGTAAACTTCGGGCGGGCGACCCCAGGCAGAGGTCGCGGAAAGAAACCGCCGGGAACCCCGGGGGACAGGCGGCAACCACCCACCCCCGGAAATTCCGGCAGCATTCAGACTTGTCGGATCAGACTACTTCTTGCTTTTGGCGAAGGCCATGCCGAGGTTGGCATTCGACATCTGTGCCCCGGCCCAGAACGGCACCGCGACATCGGCAAAGTCTTTCTGAGAATCCCAGACTTTCTTGAAGAAGGGATTTTCCGCCGCATTCTTCTCGAGGGACTTCTTGGCAGCGGCCATGTACTCGGTGAAGTAATCGGCGGGCGTGTCGTGCAGCTGCACGCCGTGCTTTTCCGTCAATTCCTTCAGCGCCTTGCCGTTCTCATAGATGCGCCAGCTCATGGCCCGGGACAGCGACGCGTCGGCCGCGATTTCCATGGCTTTCTGCTGATGCGGGGTCAGGCTTTTCCAGACGTCGCCGTTCAGATACATGTCGGCGTTGACGACCACCTGATGCAGCCCCTGCAGATAATAGTGCTTCAGCACCTTCTGGAAACCGAACACCATGTCCGGCTTGGGGCAGCACCATTCGGCGGCATCGATCACGCCTTTTTCCAGGGCCGGCAGAATGTCCCCGCCGCCCATGGCGACCGAGGCAACGCCGATGTCCTTATAGGTCTGGCCGGGGATGCCCGGAGGGGTGCGGAACCGGTACTTGCGGAAGTCGGCCATGGACTTGATGGGCTCCTTGAACCAACCCAGAGCTTCCGGGCCCACGGGCTGCAGCATGAAGCCCTTGATGTTCATGCCCATTTCTTTCCACAGCTCTTCATAAAGCTCGCGCCCGCCGCCGTACTGGTACCAGCTAACCCAGGCGATGTTGTCCATGCCCACGCCGGCACCGGCAACGGGCGAACCGAACAGCATGGCCGCCGGGTGATAGCCGGACCAATAATGGGTCCAGGCGAAGCCGCCTTCGATCAAGCCCTTGTCGACGGCTTCCAACGTTTCTTTCACGCCGACCACCGCGCCTGCGGGCAGGACTTCGATCTGTACTTCATTGTTGGTCAGGGCCGCCACGTTCGCGGCGAAATCCTTCAGCATGGTGACTTCGTCAGCCTTGGACGGAATCACCGATTGAACGCGGATCTTGACCGTTTTGGCCTCCGCCGTGGCGGGTGCGATGACCGCCGCCATCGCGATCGCCAGCACGGCGAACGCGGCAAATAACGATTTGAATTTGTTCATGCTTCCACTCCCAAACATGGGTCCTGCCATGCACGATTGCCGCCAGGATCATTGCGAAGTCATATTTAATTATCATTATTGAGACTTCTTAGTATCATTATTGCAAACATCAGATTTATCTGCAACGATGATTTCGTGATCGATCGCATCGGCGCGCCCTGCCGGTGCAACCGTTACATTCAAAATTCCAGTAAATTCAACTGCCTACGGACCCGATATTCTGACCATGGATGCAGATTCTTCTTCTTTGACCGGCGCGCCGATTTACGACTACATCGTGATCGGTGCGGGCTCGGCCGGCTGTGTGCTCGCCAATCGGCTGAGCGCCGATACGAGTAAACGGGTTCTGCTGCTCGAAGCCGGCGGCAAAGACACCAATCCCTGGATTCACATCCCGGTCGGCTATTTCAAGACCATCAACAACCCGGCTACGGATTGGTGTTTCAAAACCGCACCCGACCCGGGCCTGGGCGGCCGCAGCATCAACTGGCCGCGCGGCAAGGTCCTGGGCGGGTCCAGTTCCATCAACGGCCTGCTGTACGTGCGTGGCCAGCCGCAGGACTTCAATCACTGGCGGCAGTTGGGCAATGTCGGTTGGTCGTTCGAAGACGTGCTGCCCTATTTCCGCCGGGCCGAACATCAGGAACGCGGCGCCGATGACTTCCATGGCACGGACGGCCCCCTTGCCGTTTCCGACATGCGGGTCCGGCGCGAAATCTGTGATGCGGTCATCAAGGCGGCCGGTGAACTCGGCATCCCCGAACGGGACGACTTCAACCGTGACGACCAGGAAGGGGCCGGATATTTCCAACTGACGACGCGCAAGGGGCTTCGCTGCTCGACTGCCGTCGGCTACCTGAACCCCATCAAGAACAGGGACAATCTGGACATCCGCACCCATGCCCAGGTGCGCAACCTTATATTCGCCGATGGGCGCTGCACCGGCGTCGCCTTTGATCAGAAAGGCAGACCGCAACAAGCCGCTTGCCGGGGAGAGATCATTCTTTCCGCCGGTGCCATCGGATCGCCACAGATTCTCATGCTGTCGGGCATCGGCCCGGCCCAACACCTGCAGGATATGGGCATTACTGCTCAGCTTGACCTGCCCGGTGTGGGCGGGAATTTACAGGACCATCTGCAACTGCGCACGATCTACCGCACGCACCGGCCCATCACGCTCAACGATCAGGCCCGCAATCCGATCCAAAAGGTTCTGATGGGGTTGGAATTTGCGTTTAAACGGTCCGGCCCCCTGACCATGGGGGCCAGCCAGGTCGCGATCTTTGCCCGCACCCGGCCCGAACTGGAAACACCGGACATCCAGTACCATGTGCAGCCCTGGAGCGCGGACAGCCCCGGCGAAGGTACACACCGCTTTTCCGCCTTTACCCTGTCCGTCTGTCAACTGCGCCCGGAAAGCCGGGGGGACATTCGCCTGGCCTCGAACGACCCCTTCACCCATCCCGTTATCCAGCCTAATTATCTGAGCACTGACCTGGACCGCCGGACGGCGATCGATTCCCTGAAACTCACCCGAAAAATGGTCGAAACCAAAACCCTGGCCCCCTATGTCGCGGAAGAAGTTCGCCCCGGTGCGGACGCGCAAACGGACGATGAATTGCTGGAAGGGGCGCGGCGCATCGCACAGACCATTTATCATCCTGTCGGGACATGTAAGATGGGCCGCGATCCTGCAGCCGTCGTCGACGACCGGCTGCGGATCCGGGGAGTGCAAGGCCTTCGGGTCGCAGATGCCTCGATCATGCCGACCATCACGTCGGGAAACACCAACGCGCCGGCCGTCATGATCGGCGAAAAGGCATCAGACATGATCATCGAGGACAATCGCTAAGCACCCCTGCCCGCCCAAACCGCCGGTCCCGGCGGATCAGCCTGCAAGAAAGAACACACCGTGGAATTCCTCGAACCTCTCCTTCACTTCGACTTCAAGGCCTTTACCTCGATCATCTTCATCGATCTGGTGATGTCCGGCGACAACGCGATCATCATCGGCATGGCGGCGGCAGGGTTGCCGGTCGCTCTTCGCCGCAAAGCCATCGCCATCGGCATCATCGTCGCGACGGTGCTGCGCATCATCTTCGCCTCCGTGACCTATCAGTTGCTGTCGATCATCGGCCTGACGCTCGCGGGCGGGCTGTTGCTTCTTTGGGTCGCTTACAAGATGTGGCAGGAAATCCGCGCCGGCAGCCTGGAAATGCCCGACCCGGAGGCCGAAGGCGGCGACGGCAAGACCATGCGAAGCGCCGTGACCTCGATCATCATCGCCGACGTCACCATGTCGCTGGACAACGTGCTCGCCGTCGCCGGGGCAGCCCATGGGGCGCCCGGCATGCTGGTGTTCGGCCTGGTCCTATCGATCCTGCTGATGGCGTTTGCCGCCAACTGGGTGGCGTCGCTTCTGGAGAAGCACAAATGGCTTGCCTATATCGGCCTTGCCGTCGTCGCCTATGTGGCCTGCGAAATGATCTGGCGGGGCGGCTTTCAGGTGTTCGAAGCCGCCCAGGCCGCAGGCCATATCTAACGTTATCGGTTTCCCCGGGCCTTGATCGCCTCGGACCGCGCCAACAGACGTTCGGCGCGGATCACGATCGGCACGTCGATCATCTTGCCGTCAATGGTGATCGCCCCCTTGCCGGCCTTTTGCGCCTCGGCATAGGCGTCGATCACGCGGCGGGCATGGTCGACGGCGTCCGCGGCCGGGGTGAATTCCTCGTTCAGGACCGGAATGCCCGACGGGTGGATCACGCTGGCGCAGTCAAATCCGAACTTGACCGACTTGCGCACGGCGGCGCGAAAGCCCTCGGTGTCGTTGTAATCAGCGACCGTGCCGATGAACCCCATGGCCATCAGACCCGCGGCCTTGGCCGCGATCATCACGGTCTGTTTGGGCACCAGCAGGGTATCCGTATCCGGCACCATGCCCATTTCCACGGCGAAGTCCTCGCCGCCCAGGTTCATGCCGACCAGACGTGACGACGCCCGACCGATGGCATGGGCACGGAAATAGGCATCCGCCGTTTCGACCATCGCCGCCAGCTTGACCGAGCCATGGAGCCGGCCCGCTTCGCGTTCAACTTCCTCGACCAGTTCGGCAACCAGCTTCAAATGTCCGGCACCATCGACCTTGGTCACGAACAGGCATTGGGCACCGGCGTGCACGGCGGCCTCCACATCCTTGACCATATGACGGATCGGCCGGTTGATGCGCACTGCCACGTCTGCACCCGATTGCGCGACCGATTTGGCGGCATCGGCCAGCATGTCACGGGCACGCGGGCGTTCGCTTTCAGGAACGCTGTCTTCCAAGTCCAGGATGATGGCATCGGCGCCCCGGGTGTGGGCCTTGGCCACGAATTTTTCATTGTTGGCCGGCACGTAAAGAAGCGAACGCCAGACAAATGGCATATCCGCGCCGTTGGTGTTTTTATCGGTCATCCTTCGACAACTCCCTTTTCCTTCAGATCTTCGATTTCGTCGGCGTCCAGGCCCAGTTCCCGCAACAGCGCCACGGAATGTTCGCCCCGCGCCGGGGCCGGCGTGCGGATCACCCCCGGTGTATCCGACAGGCGCGGGCTGACGTTCTGCATGGGCACGGTGCCCAATTCCTCGTCGGGCAGTTCGATGATCACCTCGCGTTCACGGAAATGATCGTCGCGCAGGATGTCCTCCTGCTCATAGATCGGGGACGCGGTGATGCTTTGTTCCTCGAAAATGCGCTGAACCTCGGCCAGGCTGTGCTGTTTGATCCAACCGCCGACGATGCGGTCCACTTCCTCGCGGTTGTAGACACGCTCCATATTCGTGCGGAAGCCTTCCTGCTTGATCAGGTCTTCCTGACCGATCATGCGGAACACCCGTTCGGCCATGGTCTGGATCGATGCCGACATGCCGATGAACTTGCCGTCGCTGGTTTCATATACGTTGCGCGGCGATGCCGTGGTCGAGGACGACCCCGTACGCGGGCGGCTGCGGCCCGTCAGTTGATAGACCAGGGCTTCCGGCCCCATGATGCCGTAAAGGGGCTCCAGCAAGGCAAGGTCGACGACCTGACCCTTGCCGCCATCGGCCTCAGCGGCACGCAGCGCCACCATGGCCGCGAATGCCCCCTGAAGGCCCGCGACCGAATCAGCCAGGGCCATGGGCGGCAAGACAGGCTCCCGGTCCGGGAAGCCGTTGCGCGACGCGAAGCCCGACATGCTTTCAACAACGGACCCGAACCCGGGCCGGTCCTTATAGGGCCCCGACTGGCCATAGCCGGAGATGCGCACGATCACCAGTTTGGGATTGATCCGCCATAGGGTTTCTGGCGCCAAGTCCATTTCTTCCAGACGCCCGGGGCGAAACCCTTCGACCAGGATTTGCGCGCCGGCAGCCAGTTTCTTGACAATCTCGATGGCCTGGGGATCGCGCAGGTTCAGCGCCATGCTTTTCTTGTTGCGGGCATAAACCTTCCATTGCGCCTGGATACCGCCGTCGCCCCAGGAGCGCAGCGGATCGCCCTTGCCGGCGGGCTCGATCTTGATGACTTCGGCCCCCATGTCGCCCAGGTTGAAGGTCAGAAGATTGCCGCAAACCAGGCGCGACAGGTCGACCACGCGCACGCCCGAAAGGGGCCCCGCGGCATCGGGCTGATAATCTTTCCTGTGCAGGCCGAATTGCGACATGTCGACCTTGTTGGCGTCCGGGCGGGTGGGCTTGGTCATGATCTGCCGTCCGTCAGATCGTGGCGACGGGCGTCGAAGGCGAGCCGACACTGCCCGGCAGGCGCAGCGGCGGTGCCGTCAGAAGGAAGCGCGACCGCCCCCGTTCCTTCAGTGCCTTTTTCAATTCGGACAGGTACCAGATTTCGCCCAGGTGCACGCCGATCTTGAACAGACAATGCCGGTGGATCGGCAGGCGGCAAAAGTCGCCGTCCGGATGGCCGGGATAATGCGTGTTTTCGACCGCCATGTTATCGGACACCAGAATGGTCAGGCCGGAATCGGTGATCCATTGCAGCAAGTCATCGTCCCAGCCGTCCAATACGGCGCAACTGGAATGCAATTTCTCGGCATCGGGATCGCCCTTCATGGACAGGATCATGTCGTCCCAACCGGTATGGATCAGGACCATGTCGCCCTGTTCAACCGTGACCCCGTCCTTGTCCATGACGTCGCGCAGCATGGCGTAGTTGACGGCGACGCGCTCATCCCCGAAATGACTGTGCAGATCGATCATCACACCCCGGCCCTGAACGCAGCTTTCGGCCATCTTCTCGATGCCCAGGCGCGGCGTCTTGACCACGTTGCGGCCATCACCACCATTGGCATGCGGGTCCGGCACGTCTTCGCCGGCGCGCCAGCCGTTGTAGTAACAGGGCTCCGCCACGCCGTCGCCGTCGGCATCGAACAATTGGCCGAAATGGGCAAGTGAATCCCATTGGGTCGAATACTGGGTATGCAGCACGACCAGGTCGTCGGCCGAAACGTCGGTCGAACCCGGCAGGGAATGCCGGTCCCAGACGAAGTTGTAGTAATCGGCCCCGTCCTGTTTGGTTGGGTGCAGAACCGGCGGATGGCGCTTGGGATTGACGGCATTGCCGCCCGGCATGTCCAGCGGCATGGACAAACAGAAGGTCAGGCCTTCCTTGACCTCGGCCACGCTCTTTTTCACCACCTCGGGCGTCAGCAGGTTCATGCGGCCTTTTTCGTCGTCGGGGCCGAAATCGCCCCAGTTCGAGCCCTCGGGCCGATTGACCCAGCGCGGGTTGGTCATCTGTATCCTCCGTCAGTCGTTTGTTGTCGTCACCGCCGCCTTCTATGGGCGTGCGTGTGCGGAATATCAGGCTTTTTTCTCCCACCCGCCCTGCGGCGTCTGCTGCAGATAGGAAAGGTCGTGTCCGGCGTCCTTGTAGGATTTCCAGCGACCGCGCGCGGCGGCAACGGCGTCCGGATCACGGCCGTCGAACAGTTCGAAACAGCGTTCGAACGCATCGACCCATTCGGACGTGGCGCCGTCCGTCAGGAACAGAAAGGTCGCCTTGTTGGGACTTTCGGGATCGGTTGAAATCCAGATCGGCTGATCGTCCGGATTGCCGTCCTTAGGCGTGCCGTGGGGCAGCCAGGAATCCGGGTCATAGGTCCACAGGACCTGGGCCAGGCTTTCCACCCGGTCTTCGCTTGATGCCAGAACAAGGGCGCGCTTACCGGCGGCCAGCGTCTTTTCCAGCAATTTGGGCAGGGCCTGTTCCAGCGGCGAGCGTTCCAGATGATAGAAGGAAATTTCCGTCACCGGCCTGCTCCCCACATCGTACCCTGCCCCTTGCCGCGTCTGTTATTTCGCTTCGTAGTGATCGGCGACCAGACGGTCCAGAAGGCGCACGCCGTATCCCGTGCCGCCCTTGGGCGTGACGGGCTTGGGCTTTTTCGACCAGGTCGTCCCAGCGATGTCCAGATGGACCCAGGGGGTGCCGTCCTTGATGAAGCGCTGCAGGAACTGCGCCGCGGTGATGGAACCGCCCCAACGCCCGCCGATGTTCTGCATATCGGCGGCGTCGGAATTGATCAGCTCGTCATAGGCTTTGCCCAGCGGCATGCGCCAGACCAGTTCATCCACCGCCTCGCCGGCCTGATTGATTTGATCGGCCAGGGCGTCGTCGTTTGAATACATGCCCGCGCGCTCGTTCCCCAGCGCCACGATGATGGCGCCCGTCAGGGTCGCCAGATCGACCACGAACTTAGGCTTGTACTTGGTCTGCGTGTACCAAAGGGCATCGGCCAAAACCAGGCGGCCTTCGGCATCGGTGTTCAGAACCTCGATGGTCTGGCCCGACATGGATTTGACGATGTCGCCCGGGCGCTGCGCGTTGCCGTCGGGCATATTCTCGACCAGACCGACCACGCCGACGGCATTGACCTTGGCCTTGCGTCCGGCCAGGGCCTTCATCAAGCCGATCACCACGCCGGAGCCGCCCATGTCCCACTTCATGTCTTCCATGCCAGCCGCAGGCTTGATCGAAATGCCGCCCGTGTCGAAGGTCACGCCCTTGCCGACGAAAGCCACGGGCTGCTGCGCCTTGGCGCTTTTCGACTTGGCCACGCCGGTCCATTGCATGATGACCATCTTGCTTTCGCGGGTGCTGCCCTGACCGACGCCCAGCAGCGCCCCCATGCCCAGCTTCTTCATTTCCTTTTCGCCCAGCACCGTGACCTTCACGCCCAGCTTTTTAAGGGCCTGCGCCTCGCGGGCCAAGGTCGCGGGGTACAGCACGTTCGGCGGCTCGGACACAAGATCGCGGGTGAAGAACACGCCTTCGGCGACTTTCTCCATATCGGCGAAAGCCGTGCGCGCCTTGGCCGAGGTCGGGCACATCACCTTGATGGATTTCAGGGTCGGCTTCTTGTCGGCGGGCTCTTTGGTCCGGTATTTGTCGAACCGGTAGGACCGCAACAGCGCGCCGAACCCCAGATTGGCACCCATGTCGGCCGCCGTCAGATCGGCGCCGTCAACCGCATCCAACACCACCGTCGCGGTGGTTCCTTGGCCGGCCAGCGCCCCATAGACACGTCCGCCCGCGTTTTGCAGGTCCAAGTCCTTCAATTCACCGGGCTTGCCCAGGCCGATCACGACAACGCGGTCATATTTGGCATTGGGTGCCATCAGGTCCACGGACTCGCCGGGTTTGCCTTTGAACTTGCCGGCCTTGGCGGCACGGGCAATGGCACCGTCCAATTTGGCATCCAGCGCCAGTGCGGATTTCGACAGCTTGCCCCCATCCGTGGCGGTAACGACGACGACGCCCTGGGCGGGAAGCGTGGGATTGGCGAAGGTGATTTTCATCTATCTGTCCTTGGGACTGTTCATGAGGGACGCCGCGCGCGTTCCCGGCATAAGGTCCGGCGGCGCGGCAGCAAAAGACGCGCGGGCAAACAGGCCCGCGTCGAAATGGTGGGTCCCATTATATAGGGTGCCGCATCCCCCTGCGTGAAGGGGATTCTGCGGCAGGCGCCCAAGGATTGATGAATGATCAGGCGTCGTACCCGGGATTGTGCATATCCAGCTTGCGCAGCAGGGCCGGCCATTCCTTCTGACCGATCGGGCGGTGGCCGTTCGGCGAATTGGCGATCTTGCCCTGTTCGACAGTCTTGTCGATGACTTCCTGCGGGATCGGCCGCAGCTTGGCGCCAGATTGCTGGAACGACAACTGATAGCGGCAGGCCCGCTCGGCCCGGTACATCCACATGAAGGCTTCGCCGATGGTCTTGCCGACGGTCAGCAGGCCGTGGTTACGCAGCACCATGACCCGGTTATCACCCAGGTCGGCAACCAGGCGTTCGCGTTCCGTCAGATCGAAGGCCAAACCTTCGTAATCGTGATAGGCCGTATGGGCATAAATCGACAGCGCCTGCTGTGAGATCGGAAGGATCCCATCTTCCTGGCAGGCCACGCCGACGCCGTCCCGCGTGTGGGTATGCATGACACAGGACAGTTCCGGCACGGCCAGATGCACCGCCGAATGAATGACGAAGGCCGCCGGATTGATCGAGTATTCGGAATCGGTCAGGCAGGTGCCGTGCTCGTCAACCTTGATCAGGGCGGAGGCCGTCATTTCCTCGAACAGCACACCGAAGGGGTTGATCAGGAAATGTTCGTCCGGTCCCGGCACACGAGCCGACAGGTGCGTTCCCAGCAAGTCCGACCAGCCGAACTGATCAACCAAGCGGTAAGCAGCTGCCAGGTTGACCCGGACTTCCCATTCTTCGGGGCTGATATGGGCGGGGCGGCTTTCGCTATAGGCGACGGTGGAGGCATCGGGGGCCATGATCGGAATCCTCTCCTCGGATGAATATGATGAACGGCGGATTGTATACAATCATTCGCGTGACGCAAGCCCCCGCGAACAAGGTTCCGTCACGCCGTTTTGCGCTGAAACCGTAGCGGCATCCGCTTGCGCCCCCAGTCCCCCGCCGGGCCGTCGAACCGTCCCGGAACTTCCGCGCCGCAGGCGGTGCAGTTGCCGGGATAATTGCCCTTTGTCGTGACCGTGAATTCCGACAGCTCGTACCAATCCCGGCCGATCAGCACCTCGCCGCAGTTATGGCAATAGGTCGATTGATGGGCCTTGTCGTGGACGTTGCCCGTATAGACATATCGCACACCGTTCTTCATGGCGATTTCACGCGCCCGGACCAGGGTTTCCGGCGGGGTATGGGGCACGTCCAGCATTTTCCAATCGGGGTGGAAGGCCGTGAAGTGGACCGGCACGTCCAGGCCCAGGGCGTCCACGATCCATTTGGACATGGCGTCGATTTCTTCCATCCCGTCATTATGGCCGGGAATGATCAGGTCGGTGATTTCCAGCCAGCAATCGGTTTCGTGTTTGATGTAGACCAGGGTTTCCTTCACGGCCTCCAGGTCGGCGGAACAAAGTTCCTTATAGAACTCGGGCGTGAAGGCTTTGAGGTCCACGTTGGCCGCGTCCATGTATTCGAAGAATTCGCCCCGCGCCTCGGGCGTGATGTAACCCGCCGTGACGGCCACGTTCTTGATGCCCCGCTTGCGGCATTCCCTGGCCGTGTCGACGGCGTATTCCAGAAAGATCACCGGGTCGTTGTAGGTATAGGCGACGGATTTGCAGCCGGATTTGACCGCGGCTTCCGCGATCATCGCGGGCGAGGCCAGGCTTTGCAGTTTGTCGAATTCGCGGGATTTCGAAATATCGTGGTTCTGGCAGAACTTGCAGGTCAGGTTGCAGCCCGCCGTACCGAAACTGAGGACCGGCGTGCCGGGGTAAAAATGGTTCAGCGGCTTCTTTTCGATGGGATCGATGCAGAATCCGCTTGAACGGCCATAGGTCGTCAGCACCACCTGATCGCCGTCCGACGCGCGCACGAAACACAGCCCCCGCTGCCCCGCCCGCATCTTGCAAAACCGGGGGCAGACGTCGCATTGAATGCGTCCATCCGCCAACCTGTGCCAGTAACGGCCGGGCACGGCGCCGGGAAAGGTCTCTTGGGCTTGATCGGCGGAAGCCATGAAAATCCTCTTTGGCGGCTTTGGAACCGCAGGTCCGAGGTCTATATTATCATGGAGTGATGCAACCCGTGGACCGCCAATGAACATCACCGCCGCAAACGTTGTCAGGCCTACTGCCGTCGCCGGTGCCTTTTATCCGGGCACAGCGCCAGAACTTCAGGCCATGCTCGCCCGCTGCTGGGACGACGCCAAGATCACCGTCGGCCCCGTGCCCAAGGCGATCATCGCCCCCCATGCGGGCTATATCTATTCCGGCGGGGTCGCGGCCAGTGCCTATGCCCGGATCAAGCCGGCCCGGGCGCGCATCAGGCGGGTGATCCTGCTGGGCCCCTGCCACCGGGTCGCGGTCAATGGCCTGGCCCTTTCCGGCGCCGATGCGTTCGAGACCCCCCTGGGCCCGATCGAGATCGACAAGGACGCGGCGGCGCTGATCGCGGACCTGCCGCAGGTTCAGGTGTTCGATGCTACCCATGCCCAGGAACATTCCCTGGAAGTGCACCTGCCGTTCCTGAAGTCGGTGATCGACGAATTCAAGTTGCTGCCGATCGTGGTCGGACAGGCCGCCCCCGCCGATGTCGCCCAAGTGCTGGAAAAATTATGGGGCGGGGCGGAAACGCTGATCGTCCTCTCGTCGGATCTGAGCCATTTTCTCGATTATGAAAACGCCCAAGCCATCGACGCTCGCACCTGCCAAGCGATCGAAAACCTGAACCCCGGCTCAATAGAACGCGACGGGGCCTGCGGCCGATTTCCCGTAGGCGGGCTGCTGGCCCTGGCCAAGGCGCGCGGCATGACGGTCGAGACCGTGGACATGCGCAATTCCGGCGACACGGCGGGCCCGCGCGACCGGGTCGTGGGCTATGGCTCCTGGCTGTTCATGGAGCCCGCCAACGCCAAGCCCGCAGATGGTGACGGCGAGGCCGATTTCGAAGCCCGCACAAAAACGCTTTTGACGCAACACGGCAACGCCTTGGTCCGTCTGGCGGCACAGTCCATCGAACAGGGCCTGAAAACCGGCAAGCCGTCATCGCCCGATCTGTCCGACGCGCCCCCGGAGCTGGCCGCACCCGGTGCGTGCTTCGTCACCCTGAAAAAGAATGGTCAGCTGCGCGGCTGCATCGGCTCGCCCGAGTCCCACCGCCCGCTGATCACCGACGTGGCCGTGAACGCGTTTTCCGCCGCGTTCCGTGACCCGCGCTTTCCCAAGCTGGAAGCGGCAGAGCTACCCGAGGTCACGCTTTCCATTTCCGTGCTCAGCCCACAGGCCCCCATGACGATCCGCAACGAAGCAGACCTGCTGGCCCAGCTTCGCCCCGGCGTCGACGGGTTGGTCATCGCCGACGGCGGCAAGCGGGCTTTGTTCCTGCCATCCGTCTGGGATCAATTGCCGGACAAACAGGTGTTTTTGGGCCATCTGAAACGCAAGGCCGGAATGGCGGCCGATTATTGGTCCGAAAGCTTCCAGGCACGACGTTTCATCGCCGAAGAAGCGGCTTCTGCTGATTTGCCGCCCGGCCAGGCTTTATGGCGCTCCATCGGGGACTAGCGCCGCCGCATTGGTTGACTCTGCACCGCCCCCGGGCGACAAACCGGGATCGGGCCCACCGGTCCGCATTTCTTTTACAATCAGACACGCTGCATATGCTGAACATCGGACAAGACCTGCTTGAACAGGTGGCGGACATCGCCAAACGCGCGGGCAAGACGATCCTCACCGTTTATGAAACGGATTTCGACGTCGACACCAAGGGCGATAAATCCCCAGTGACCCAGGCTGACCGCCTGGCCGAAGACCTGATTACCCAGGCCATCACCTCGGAAATCACCACTGATTATCCCATCGTCGGCGAGGAAGCCGCCGAGGCCGAGGGCCTGCGTCAGCCCAACAGCCCCGTGTTCTGGCTGGTCGATCCGCTGGACGGCACTAAGGAATTCATCAAACGCAGCGGTGAATTCACGGTCAACATTGCGCTGATCGAAAACGGTGTCCCCATGCTGGGCGTGGTGCATTTGCCGGTGCTGGATGAAACCTTCCTGGCCGGCCCGCCGGGTGCCTTCAAACAAACGGGTGGCGGCCCCTTGATACCGATTGCATCCCGCAACGTCCCCGCAGCAGGCCTGACCGCCGTGGTCAGCCGGTCCCACGGGGCGGAAGAAGCAGACGCCTTTTTGGAACGCTACACCGTGGCCGAACGCATTGGGGCAGGAAGCTCGCTTAAATTCTGCCGGGTCGCCGAAGGGGCCGCCGACATCTATCCCCGGTTCGGCCGGACCATGGAATGGGACACGGCCGCCGGTCATGCCGTGGTGCGGTTCGCGGGCGGCGATGTCCGCACGACGGATGGTGCTTCCCTGACCTACGGCAAGGACGGCCTGGACAATCCGCATTTCATCGTCACCGGCAAGGATATCAGTCTTGACGGATAATGCCGCCAGCCTGATCGCCGACGCGACCGACACCGCCGCGATGGAGAAAGCCGCGCAGGCACTGCGGGCCGGGCAGTTGGTCGCCTTTCCCACGGAAACCGTGTACGGCCTGGGCGCTGATGCCACCAACGACGATGCCTGTGCCGCGGTCTATGCCGCCAAGGACAGACCCGAATTCAATCCTCTGATCGTCCATGTGACGGACGCGGCCCATGCCGCCGATTACGTCACGGTCACGCCACTTGGAAAAATCCTGATGGATGCGTTCTGGCCAGGCCCCTTGACCATCGTGCAGCCCCGGCGGCCCGACTGCCGATTATCGTTGCTGGTATCGGCGGGACTCGACACGGTCGCCATGCGCGCGCCGGACCATCCGGTCGGCCAGGCGTTATTGAAAGCAAGCGGTCTGCCCGTGGCCGCCCCCAGCGCCAACCGGTCGGGCCGCATCAGCCCAACACAAGCACAGCATGTCGCGGCTTCCCTGCCGGGGCCGAACCAAGGCGGGCCGCATCTTATTTTGGACGGTGGGGCCTGCCCGGTGGGCCTGGAATCCACGGTGGTCGATGCCACCGGAGACCGCGCAGTGATCCTACGCCCGGGGGGCCTTGCCCGCGAAGACCTGGAAGCGGTCTGCGGGCCGGTTGCGGAAAGCCATGAAATCGGCCCGGACGGCCCGCGTTCACCAGGCATGCTCGCGCGTCATTACGCCCCCGGAAAGCCGCTGCGCCTGAACGCCGATGCTGCCGTGGAAGGCGAGGCTTTGCTCGGCTTCGGCCCAGACGCGCCCGAAGGCTCCCTTAACCTCAGCCCTACGGGCAACACCACTGAAGCGGCAGCACACCTGTTTTCCATGCTGCACGAACTGGACGGTGGTCCGGCCGCCGCCATCGCCGTCATGCCGATCCCCGATACGGGCCTGGGCCGCGCCATCAACGACCGCCTGATCCGCGCCGCCCGGACAGAGGATGCATGACCGTGAAAGGGGACGATCTGGCCATCATCGTCATGGATTTGGAATGGACCGCCTGGGACGGCGCATTTCAACGCCGTTGGTCCGCACCGGGCGAGGAAATGGAAATCGTTCAAATAGGCGCCGTCAAATTGGCAGACACGCCGAACCTGGAAGAATTAGACGCCTTCGAGGTTTTGGTCCGTCCGCGCATCAATCCCAAATTGGACAGCTACTTCACGAATTTGACGGGGATCACGCAGGACTGCCTGAACCGTGAAGCCATGGACCTGAAACCGGCACTTGCCCAATTCGCCGAATTCACGGGCCCCGCGACGGATTTCCTCGGCTTTGGGGATGAATTGAGCCACATCGTGCATAACTGCCAGCTTTATGGGATGAAAAATCCCCTGGCCCATTGCCGGTGCGGTGATGTGCGCCCGCAGGTCATGGCGATGGCAGGCTTGACCAAGGTTCCCAATTCGTCGGATCTGCCCGACATTCTCGATTTCGAGCCGCCGGGCGTCATGCACCAGGGCCTCGCGGACAGCCGCTGCGTTGCAGAGGCTCTCCGCCGGGCCCGGGTGAAGGGACAGTTCTAACGCCCTGAGTTATTCGGTCAGCTACTCGGCAGGTTGCGCCGCCGCTTCCGCTTCGGCCTTTTGCGTGAGGTGATCACGGGCAGGCAGGAAGAAGGTGACGCAGCTTTCAAATATAGCCAGCGCGCCCAACACCATGAACACCATGGTGAAGCCGCCTACCGTTGCATGCAGCCAGCCCGTCAGCGGCAAGGCTGCGGCACCAACCAGCAGTCCGACTAGGTACTTCAAGGCGAATACGCGCGAGCGGATTTCCTTGGACGTAAATCGGGCGATGATGGTGTCGTGGATCGGAATGATCGAAAAGACAATGAACATCATCGCCGTGGCGCTACCCAACACGCCGATACCGTGAGCATAACCGACTAGGAAGATCAGCGGCGCTTGTAGTGCTACGGCGGTCAGGTAAATCGGTTTCAGCCGGTATTTGTCCAGCAAATGCCCCATGATTACCTGCGCGACGGAAGCGACCAGAAAAACGCCGAAGGTCCACATGCCGACCTCGGACAGGTTGACGGCAATCCCACCCAGGCGTTCGTCGAACAGCTTAGGCAGGGAATTGGTCGTCGAATTGAAGATCAGCATGCCGGGCGCGGAGGCCAGCAGGACAACGGCGATGGCCCGCTTCACCTCTGACACGGACGCACCAATGAATTTGTCCTTCTTGGCCAGAGGATGAGGTTCCGGGGCGTTGCTGGAAAACCACAGATAGGACGCGCCGATGACGATGGAGACAGCGCCGGGCAGGATGAAAGCTGCGCGCCAGCTGATCTGGTCGGCCAGATAGCCGGTGACCACGGCCGCGCAAGCCACGCCGACATTGCCCCAAACGCCGTTGATGCCCAACTCCCGGCCCAGCGATTTGGCGTTTTCCGCCACCATGGCGATGCCCACGGGGTGGTAGATGGCGGCGAACACACCGATAGCCAAAAGCCCCGCAGCCACCTGATAGGGGCCGTTCGCGAACCCGGTGAGAACCGATGCTGTGCCGATACCGATGAAGAACACAGAGATCATGCCGTGTTTCGACCATTTGTCGCCGAGCCAGCCCGCCGGAATCGAAAACGCACCGAAGGCGATGAAGCTCGCCGTCGAGAGGGCCAAAAGAAAACCGTAAGATCCTTTTTCGGACAAACCGTCCGCCCATTCGGCGATCGATGTAACGGCCCCGCCTTCAAACGGAAGTATGCCAAGGAAATCTTTGATCGCCGTGCCGAACGTCAACTGGAATGCCGGATCGAGAGAAATCGACAGCACAGCCGTTGCGTAGATCAGCAAGAAAAAATGGTCCAGAAGGTGGCCAATATTCAAAAACAGGAACTGGACGCCGCGTCGGTCGAAATAATCCATATCAGTCTCGGTTCAGCCTTGGATGTTTATTGTGAGGATGTTTGTTCCGGAGAAGTCTGTTGGGTAAGAACGAAAAAGTGACCCCATTCCCACCGGCTGTGGGGCCCCTTGTGGGAACAAGGTCACCCTGAAGATGTAAAACCATGACGGCTCGACAGTCTTTCGGCATTCTGTCATTTTGTATCGAGAAATTGACAATCAAGACACCATCGCGAGGTCTTCATGGACGGTACCCTTTTAACGAAGTCAGGCGGACCGACCCGCGAAAGAACCCATTTGGACAACGTCGAACGGGTCCAGGCGCTGCAGGACATCCCCCGTCCGGTCGTTGCCGCGGCAACGGACTACCCGGCCGGACAGGCGACGCGCTGGCATTCCCATCCGCGGGCACAGCTGGTTTACGGCATTTCCGGCGTGATGGCCGTGACGACGGATGACGGTGTTTGGGTCGTCCCGCCGGAACGTGCGGTCTGGGTGCCCGGCGGCATGCCCCATCGGGTCGATTTCCCGACCCAGGTCAAGATGCGGAGCCTTTGGGTCTGCCCCGATGCGGCCGTCAATCTGCCCCGTGCCTGCAGCGTCGTCACCGTCTCTCCTCTGCTGCGGGAATTGATCCGCACCGCTGTCGACTTGCCGGCCGAATACGATGCCGATGGACCGGCCGCCCGCATCATGGCGGTGATTCTGGATCAGTTGGAAGTGCTCGACCAAGCCCCCCTGCACCTGCCCTGGCCGGAAGACCCGCGCCTTGTCCGCATCGCCCAGGCCCTGATCGATGACCCGTCCCTGGACGACGGTCTGGAAGATTGGGCCAAGACCGCCGGTGCCAGTGCACGCACCCTGGCACGCCTGTTCGTCAAGGAAACGGGCACCACGTTCGGTGCCTGGCGGCAACAAGCCCGGCTTCTCAAGGCGCTGGAACTTCTCGCCGCCGGACAGGCCGTGACGGCAACCGCCCTGGACCTGGGCTATGACAGCCCATCGGCCTTCATCGCCATGTTCAAAAAGGCTTTGGGGGTGTCGCCCGGGCGTTATTTCAGATAACGCAAGCACCGTTGCGAGAACAGGCAAGCGGACGTAAACTTTCGGCTTCTTAACGCCGGGGTATCGCAGTCTCCCGGCCACGCCAAGGCGCCGATCAGCCCAAGCACTGCTCAGCCCTCCCCATAGGAGAGAGGATTGAGCCATGGACGGATCGCTTCCGAACATTTCCCCCAAAGACCTGAACAGCCTAATCGGCACCGCCGCCTGCCCGATCATCATCGACGTACGCAAACGCCCCGCCTTCGATGCGGCCAAAATCATGATCGCCACCGCGGCTTGGCGGGATTATCAGCGTGCAGTTGAATGGGCCGCCGACCTGCCGCAGGACAAGGACGTCGTCGTCTATTGCGTGCATGGGCACGAAGTCAGCCAGGGTGCGGCCGCCGTCCTGCAATCCAAGGGGCTCCGCGTTCGCTATCTGGCGGGCGGGATCGAAGCGTTCGAGGAAGCCGGTGGAAAGTTGATGTCCCGCGCGGGCTGAACTAACCCAACATGCCGGAAAGCCCGTCCCATGTCAGCTTGATGCCGGTCAGGAACAGGAACACGTAACACACACCGAAGAACACGCCGTCCGACAATCGGCTTTGTCCCCAAAGCCCGATGCGAATGCCGACCGGCACCAAGGGTACCAGGACCAGCGACGTCAGCAGGACTTCTTGCGTGAACTGGCCCAGTTCCCAATAAGCCGGTGCCTTCATCAGGTTCACGGCCCAGAAGAACACGGCGAAGGTGCCCACATAGGCCCGCTTGGACAGCCCCCGGGGCAACAGATAAACCTGCACCGGGGGCGATCCGGCATGGGCGAAGAAACTGGTGAACCCGCCGCACGCTCCCCAGAACACACCGCGCCATCCGGGTGGGCGCTCGCCGTTGGCCTTGGGCCGCAGCGGCAGCCAATGATCCAGGGTAAAGAAGATTGCGATCAGGCCGACCATCAGGCGCGCGCCATCTTCGGTCATGAACTGGAACCCGGCCCAGCCGATCAAGGTGCCCACCGCCGCCCCCGGCAGCATGAACTTCAAATCACCGGCACTGAAATCCTTGCGGTAGACCCAGATATTAATGAAGTCGATGGACATCAGCACCGGCAACATGATCGCGGCGGCAACCGGCACGGGCACGATCAAGGACATCATCGGCACGGCAACCAGCGCCAGCCCCGACCCGAAGCCGCCTTTGGAGATGCCGGCGATCAGGACGGCCGGCACCGCCAGAAAATAGAACAGAGGATCTTGGATCATATCAGGGGGAGGGTCCGTCGGTGGAAGGAGACACGGTGGGCGGCGTTGCCGGGCTGTCGGGCGGGTCGTCCTTGCGGCGACGGCGACGGGCACCGACGTTTCGGAACAACAGTTCCATGGGATAGGTTGCGGCCGCGCGCAGCCCCGCAACGGACGTCAGGTTGCGCATCCCCTGCCGGGCAGAAGCCATCAGTTCTTCCAGCACGATATCTTCCTCGACCTCGCCGACCTCTTTCACTTGGCGCAAACGGTTGAGCGAAAGAAAGCCCAGGATCGCGGCCAGGCCGAAGAAGAAGTCCCAATGGCGCAGATTGATGGCCTGGAACACATGACGAGTTTCGGGTTCGGTCCAGCGCAGGATCAAGGTCAGTTCCCGGTCCATGAACCAATCGGCAAACAAACCGCCGAATACGGGAGCGACGCCCGCGCAGACTGCCGTCACCAACGACGACACGGAAAGATAGGCCGCCGCCCCGCCGCGAGGAGCCAGCTTCAAACCGATGTTACCCGATGCCAGGGTAACCCCGGCCGTCGATACGCCCGTCAGGATATGGATGACGATCAACAGCGGAATGGTCAGCACATGTTTTTCCGGCAGGGTCGTGAAGGTCCAAAGAAAGATCGACAGCACGAACAGGGGCGCCGCGACGGTCAGCACACCTTTGTTGGAAAACCGGTCCGCGATCCGCCCCCACGTCTTCATCACGGCGAAATTGGCTGCCTGGCTGACGATCAGCAGAACCGTGACCATGGTGACGCTGAGCCCCAGACGCCTGTAGAGGTAGACCGTGAAAAACGGCGCTGCCAGATTGATCGCGAAATTCCACGAACCCAAAAAAATGATGAGGTTGCGGAAATTCACGTCCTTGAGCGGTTGCGCCAAGCGCTCCGGCAAGGGCAGGTGCCGTTCCGCCGATGGCATGGCGGGCTCGGGGATGCGGACCATGCAGTACACGCTGATGCCTCCGCAGATGAACGCCAGCGTCAAAAGAACGGAATAGCCATGAGCCTTCCAATCGGGCAGCAGGCGCGCCCATTCATCGACGAAGATGCCGGCGGCAAGGCTGACCGCCATGCCCATTCCAGTCATCCACATCAGCCGGTTCGCGAAAAATGATCCCATGCGATGTTCGGGCACCAGATCACGAATCCAGGAATTGAACGAACAGCCGACGAAGGCACCCAGGGTGTAACGCAGGGTCAGCCCGACCAGCAGCAGGGCCAGTCCAGCCTCTTTCGACGGCATGAAGACCGCCGCCGCCATGACCAGCAGCATGGGCCGGCTCGCCGCACCGAAGATGACGGCCAGGAACCGCCGGCGGCGAACTTTCTCGACCACCTGCACGGCGGGCAGCAAGGCAAGCTGTCCCAGATTGGGCAGAGCGGCGAGCAGCCCGATGGCAAGGTTCGATGCATCAAGGTACAGGGCATAGGCGACCAGGATGGGGCCAAGCGCCAGCGTCTCCATCCCCTGGGACCAAATGCCGTTACGCAACAGCCATTTCAGGCCGGTTTCGACCTCGGCCTCGTTGAGGGTGTCGGAGGGCGCCAGGCGCTCAGCGATGGACATGCCCTGCTCCGTCCGGCCTTTAGGACTTCAGCGCTTGTTTCTGCGCATCACGGAAACCGACGATCACCGCGTCCCCGGTAATGAACACAGGTCTTTTGATCAGTGTCGGATGCTCGCCCAACAGGGCTTTCGCCTTGGCCGCGTCGAGATCGTTTTTATCCGCGTCATCCAGGTTCCGCCAGGTGGTCGACGATTTATTGACCAACGTTTCCCATCCGGCGACATCGACCCAATGCGCCAGATCGGCTGCAGGCACGCCATCGGCGCGGACATCTTTGGATTCAAACGCGATGCCTTCGTCGGCTAGCCACTTCAGCGCTTTCTTGCAGGTATCACAGGTCTTCAGTCCCCAGACGGTCAGCATGTCCTCTCCCATTTTCTGTTCGCCGTTTACGATACGGGTTCTAGCCCCTATATGTCATCGGCATTGATTTTTGCCAAGCCGCCCCCCGGCGGCACGTCGCCCGGAATGTTCCACAGAGCAGAGGCACCCCAACATGCTGGCCCTGATCTCCCCCGCCAAGAAATTGGATTTCGAATCCGATCCGACGCTGGACACACACACCCAGCCCGATTTCCTGCCCCAATCGAAAAAACTGGTCGGGGCCGCGCGCAAATTATCGCGCCAGGACCTGCGCAATCTGATGGGCATCAGCGAAAAACTCGCCGATCAGAATTTTCAGCGCTTCAAGGAATTCAAACCGCCGTTCGATCTGAACAATGCCAAGCAGGCGGCCATGGTGTTCAACGGCGACACTTACGTCGGACTGCGGGCACGCGAAATGTCGAAAGACGACCTGGAATACGCCCAGGATCATCTGCGTATTCTGTCGGGACTTTACGGCGTGTTGCGCCCGTTGGACCTGATCCAACCCTACCGGCTGGAAATGGGATTGAAGTTCAAGAATCCCGGCGGGGAAAACCTGTATGAATTTTGGAACGGCAAGCTTGCCAAAGCGATCGATCAGGCCGTCGCCGATCACAAGGATCCGACCATCGTGAACTTGGCGTCCAACGAATATTTCAAGGCCATCGACGCAAAGTCCCTGAAGGCTCCCGTCATCACACCGGTGTTCAAGGAAATCAATCAGGGCCAGGCCCGCGTGATCGGCCTGTTCGCCAAACAGGCGCGCGGCATGATGGCCCGTTTCATGATCACCAAACGCATCGAAACGGCGGATGGTCTTAAAAAGTTCACAGACGGCGGATACCGCTTTCAGGCAGAACAGAGCGACGACAAGACCTGGGTGTTCACCCGGCCGCAGCCGCCCAAGGCCAGCAAATAGATATGGCACACCGCATGGCGGCGGACTAAAATCCAGCAATCCGGGCAGACGGCAGACGCCCGGGACCATCAGGCGGATTTCCGTCCAAGATCTGCCCTGACGCAAGCCCGACCCGGCGCCCAGCGGTTCCGGGTGGTTGCTTGACGAAAGGGAGTGTCATGGACGCAAAAACCGCCGGTGAAACCTCTTCCACCGAAACAACACCATCATCGCCCGGCGTCGGCTTCGCCGAAGCCGCGCGCTATTGGCTGTACCTGGGGTTCATTTCCTTCGGCGGGCCGGCCGGCCAGATTTCCATCATGCAGACCGATTGCGTCGATAAGAAACGATGGATCGATCAGCAGGCGTTCCTGCGCGGCCTGAACTATTCCATGCTGCTGCCGGGTCCCGAGGCCCAGCAGTTGGCCGCCTATATCGGCTGGCGGCTGCATGGCATCTGGGGGGCGATCACCGCCGGCACACTGTTCTTCCTGCCGGGGGCCATCATCATGATGGCGCTGGCCTGGATCGCCGCCGCGCACGGAGACAACACCTGGGTCATCAAAATCTTCAACGGCATCAAACCGGCCGTGATCGGGATCATCGTGTTCGCCGTTTGGCGCATCGGCAAGAAAACCTGCAATTCCGCCCCGGCCATCATTTTGGCGGCGGCGGCATTCGCAGCCCTGTATTTCGCCCATATTCCCTTCCCACTGATCATCCTGGCGGCGGGCATACTGGGGGCCCTGATCCCCGCGCTCGGCAAGGGCGGCGGTCATGGTCATGGTGCCGACGACGAACAATCACCTGGCCGCCACATGGACAGCCCCAAGGGCAATCCCTGGACGCGGTTGGCGCTGATCACCCTGGCCTTCATCGTTCTCTTGGTTGTGCCGGTCGCGGGCTTGCTGTGGCTGTCCGGCCCCGATCCTTTCCTCAGCGTCGCCCGGTTGTTCACCACGGCCGCATTCGTGACCTTCGGCGGCGCCTATGCGGTGCTGCCCTATATCACCGACGCCGCCGTCAACACCCACGGCTGGATCGCTCCCGGCGACATGCTGAATGGATTGGCGTTGGCCGAAAGCACTCCCGGCCCGCTGGTTCTGGTCAATACCTATGTCGGCTTCTTCGCGGGTTGGAACGGCAATGGGGCATCGGGGCTATCGCAATTGGCCGCGGCTTTGCTTGCTGCTTCGTTGACGACCTATGTGACTTTTCTTCCGTCGTTCCTGTTCATCATCGCGGGTGCTCCCTATGTGGACGCGCTGCAATCGAACGAACGCGCCCGGCGGACCCTTTCCGGCATCACCACGGCCGTCGTCGGCGTGATCTTCAATCTGGCGGTGTTCCTGGGCCAATCCGTATTGATCACCAAAGCAGGCGGCATCGAATGGGCACCCGCCGCCATCGCCTTAGGCGCGCTGGCCCTGTTGCTGTCGGGTCGCGTTCCCATACCGGCCCTGGTCGGGATCGGGGCCGTGTTGGGGGCGCTGGGCATCGCCTGAGCCCCCTCGTCTGAACGCCGTTGCCCGCGCCGACGCCAGGCGCTATCAAAGGCGCAGCCTTCCACCCGGAAGATCAGGAGGAGAAAAATGCCCCAACCCGCGCCCGCGCGCATCGGTGATGCGGCGGAGGATGTCGATACCCCCGCACTGTTGATCGATCTCGACGCCTTCGAACGCAATCTTCAGAAAATGGCCGACTTCGCCAAGGACGCGGGCGTGCGCCTGCGCCCCCATTCCAAAACCCATAAGTCGGCGCATATCGCGCGCCTGCAGATGGAATTGGGTGCGGTCGGCGTGTGCTGCCAGAAGGTATCGGAAGCCGAAGCCCTGGTGCAGTCTGGCATCAATGACGTGCTGATTTCCAACCAGGTGGTCGGCCGCCACAAGTTGAACCGTCTGTCCGCCCTGGCCCGCCATGCCAAGGTCGCGGTCTGCGCGGACGATGCGGACAATGTCGCGGACCTCAACGCAGCGGCCGGTCAGGTCGGCGTGATCATGGACGTCCTGGTGGAAATCGATGTCGGCGCCGGGCGCTGCGGCGTGCAGCCGGGCGACGCGGCCCTGTCCTTAGCCAAGGAAATCGACCGCGCCCGCAATCTGCGGTTCGCGGGTCTGCAGGCCTATCAAGGTTCTGCCCAGCACATCCGCGATTTCGCCGAACGCAAAATGGCCATCAACGCGGCCCAGGTTCTGACCAAGCAGACCGTCGAGAAACTGACCGAGGCCGGCCTGGAATGTGAAACCGTCGGCGGTGCCGGAACCGGCACCTATGAATTCCACACCAAGTCCAAGGTCTGGAACGAATTGCAGTGCGGGTCCTACGTCTTCATGGATGCCGATTACGGCCAGAACCGCATGGCCGACGGCCAGCTGTTCCACGAATTCGAAAACGCGCTGTTCGTGCTGGCGACCGTGATGTCGAAAACCGGTGACGATTTCTGCGTCGTCGACGCGGGACATAAGGCATTGGGCAATGATCAGGGTTTCCCCACCGTTCACGAGCTTGAAGAAGTCACCTATTCCAAGCCGTCGGACGAACATGGACGGCTTGACCTAAGCGACGCCCGCCAGGCGTTGAAACTGGGCGACAAAGTCAGACTTGTCCCCGGACACTGCGATCCGACCGTGAACCTTTATGATTGGTACGTCGGCGTGCGTAATGGGCGGGTCGAAGCCCTGTGGCAGGTTACGGCCCGTGGCGCGCTGACCTAATACGCTTCGCCATCGGAATTTAACGCACTCGGCTTGTATAAAGTTTGGACCCCCCAACCCCCTTCTGTCTAAGATCATTCTCATGGACATGGAGGAGGACGCAGCGGTCGTGCATCACCGCTGCTATGGCGTTAAGCGCTTGGCACAATTAAAGGAAAGTCCGTTATGAATAAGATCGTTTACATCTTGGGCGGGGTGATCGCCGTGATCGTCGCCGTCGGCATCTATCTGTTCGTTTTTGCCGGTGACCTGATCAAATCCGCCGTCGAAACCATCGGCAGTGAAGCCACACAGGCCAAAGTGACCTTGAATGCCGTCGATCTGGACATGTTCCAGGGCACGGGCGGCATGAGCGGCCTGATCGTCGGCAACCCCAAAGGGTTCAAATCCCCCAGCGCGTTTGAGTTGGGCTCTATTTCCATGCAGATCGACAAGGATTCGATCGGCAAGAACCCGATCGTCATCAAGTCCATCGCCATCACCGGCCCGATCATAACTTATGAAAAGGCCGGCAGCGCATCCAACGTCGATGCCATCAAGGCCAACGTCGATTCCTACGCCAAGAAGTTCGGCAGCTCGGGCGGCGGCGAGACAAAAAAGGACGCGCCCTCCGGCGAGGAACAGAAGCTCGTGATCGAACGGCTGACCATCACCGGCGGCAAGGTGAAATTGAACGCCGGCATCCTGGGCGACAAATCGCTGGATGCATCGCTTCCCGACATTACGCTGACGGATATCGGTAAGGATTCCGGCGGCTCCAGCCCGGCGGCCGTGACCAAGGCCGTGATCGACAAGCTGACGGCGGGTATCATGTCCATCAACCCGGAAAAACTGATCGGCAATGCTGCGAAAATGATGGAAGGCGCGGTCAAGGGTGCGACCGATGCCATGAAGGGCGCCAGCGAAGGGGCTGGCGACGCTGTGAAGGGTGTTTCCGAAGGGGCTGGCAAGGCCATGGAAGGTGCGGGCGAAAAATTGAAGGGCATCTTCGGAAAATAGACTTTCCGACAATACGTTCCATGGAAAGGCGGGGCCATCGGGTCCCGCCTTTTTCATGCCGGGTTGATACCCCGCCCGGCCGCCTGAACGGTTTCTCCGATCACATAGATCGAAACAATTCATCTAATATTGAATTGCGAATAAGTCGCAATTTCATTATATTGAAATCAACAAACACGGCGAATGGTCGCCGCCCCGCCGGACCGGAAACAGCCGGCAGATACAAAGGTTAGGAGCCCACCATGCCACGCAAACTGATCAAGACAGGAACCTACTCGGTCATGCATTTGGTGGTTGCCGTGACCGTGGCATATGCCCTGACCCGTGACTGGCAGATCGCGCTGGGCGTCGGCATCATCGAGCCCATGGTGCAGACCGTCGCCTACACCTTCCACGAAAGCGTCTGGAGTTGGATCGCCGAGCATCGCGGCAAGGGCGGCACGGGCACGCCGCCCCCTTCGGGACATGCCTCCGCCCCCGCTTAAGGCGTCTTAAGCCGCTTCCCGCCCGACCCGCCGCCCCGGGCGGGCGCCGGTCCAGGCCAGATCCGACCACACCATCTGCCCGTTCACATACACCTGCTCGATCCCCTTTGCCGGGGTCTCCGGTGCATCGAAGGTCGCCGTATCGATGACCGTCTTGGGATTGAACAGAACCAGATCGGCGAACGCACCTTCGCGAATTTCCCCGCGGTCTTTCAGGCCGAACACGCCTGCCGGTTTGCCGGACATGCGGTGGACCGCTTCTTCCAGGCCCAGCACCCCTTCATCGCGGCAATAATGCCCCAGAACGCGGGGGAACGTGCCCCACAGGCGTGGGTGCGGGCGGCCTTCGTCGATGGGCAGGCCGTCCGATGCGATCATCGCCCCCGGAAAGGCCATGATGCGGCGCACTTCGGCCTCGTCCATGCGGAAATAAACGGCCCCTGCGGGTGACAGGCGGCGGATCGCCTCGTCGACCGAACATCCCCATTCATCGACGATGCTGTCGAAGTCACGACCGACCAATTCCGGATGAGTGGCCGAGGACGTCAGCACGGTTTTCTCTGACGTCGAAAGGAAGTCCTTCAGCAGGATGGTCGAGGTCGCCGTATAGGGATAAAGATCGTAATCCAGCGTCAATTCCTGCTGCGCCGCCTTGATGTGGGCAAGACTGTCGTGGCTTTTTCCCCAGTTTTCCCGGCCCACGCATTTATGGTGGGAGATCACCGTCGCCGCACCCGAGCGCCGGGCAATGTCGATGGTTTCATCCACGGATTCAACCAGGTCTTCGCCTTCGTTGCGCATATGCGTGGTGTATAGCGCGCCGAAATCCTTCAGACACGATGCCAGTTCCACGACCTCGTCCGTCGGCGCATGGATGGCCGTGGGATAAGCCAGCCCCGTCGACAAACCGACCGCCCCGGCGCGCAGGCTTTGTTCCAAAACCCGCGCCATGGCATCGATTTCCGCCTTCGTCGCCGGACGGTCGAAGGTATCCATCACCCCGGCACGCAAGGTCGAATGTCCTACCAAGGTGGCGACATTGATCGCGGGCGGGCTTGCTTCCAACGCCTCGTAATAATCGGCAAGGGTCGGGTAGCGGTAATCGGACCAGCCGCCCAAAAGCGCCATGGGCCCGGGCGGGTCCGCTTCGCCCGCACGGCTTTCCGCGACGAAGGGCGCAAGAGACACCCCGCAGTTGCCCGTGACAACGGTTGTCACCCCCTGGCTGGTCTTGGGGGCCACGCTAGGCTGCGTCAAAACCAGCCGGTCATCATGGGTGTGCACGTCGATGAAACCCGGCGCCAGGGCAAGCCCCGTGCCGTCGATGACTTCTGTCGCGGCAGCCCCCTGGGCAGCAAGGTCGCCGACGGCGGCAATACGGTCGCCCGTGACGGCGACATCGGCACGGACAGCCGGTGCACCGGTGCCGTCGATGATATCAGCGCCGGTGATTAAAAGGTCATATGGGGGCATGATTGGTCGTCTCCTGCTGGGCGGTGGAGGCCCCATATTACATTGCCTGCCGCCGCACACCAGAAGGCACCCCATCTTGACGTAACGGCACCGTTGTCAGCACCCGAAAGCTTGCCTAAAACCGAGGGACTGAGGAGACATGCAATGGCTGATTACCGGGCACCCCTGGACGACATGCGCTTTGCGCTGAATGAAATCGCCTGTCTGGACGCCGTCAATCGGCTGCCGGGCTTCGGCGAAGCCACACCGGACCTGGTCGACGCCATCCTGGAAGAAGCCGGAAAGTTCGGGTCGGACGTTCTCGCCCCCTTGAACCATACCGGCGACCAGGAAGGCTGTGCGCTGGAAAACGGTGTCGTGCGCACGCCCAAAGGCTTCCCCGAAGCCTATCAGCAATTCGTCGATGCGGGTTGGAACGGCATCTGGGCACCGGAAGACTGGGGCGGCCAGGGCCTGCCCGTTCTGGTCGCGACGGCGGTTTCGGAAGTTTGGCATGCCGCCAACCTGTCCTTCGCGCTCTGCCCCATGCTGACGCAAAGTGCCATCGAACTGCTGCTGTCCCACGGGTCCGACGAGATCAATGCACAATACCTGGAAAAACTGGTTTCCGGGCAATGGGCCGGGACCATGAACCTGACCGAACCGCAGGCCGGGTCGGACCTTGCGCGCATTCGCTGCAAGGCCGAACATGCCGGCGATCACTATGTGCTGCGCGGCCAGAAAATTTTCATCAGCCATGGTGAACACGACATGGCGGAAAACATCATCCACATGGTGCTGGCCCGCTCACCAAACGGTCCCGAGGGCATCAAAGGCCTGTCGCTGTTTCTGGTGCCGAAGTTATTACTGGATGCCGACGGTAACCCGGGGGGGCGCAATGATCTGCGTTGCGTGTCCCTGGAACACAAGATGGGCATGCATGCCAGCCCCACCGCAGTCATGTCCTACGGCGACAATGAAGGTGCGACGGCCTTTCTGATCGGCGAGGAAAACCGCGGCATTGAGTACATGTTCATAATGATGAACGCGGCCCGCCTGGCCGTCGGCATGGAAGGTGTGGGCATTGCCGAGCGCGCCTATCAGCAGGCCCGCGATTTCGCCCGGGAACGCGTGCAAAGCCGGGCCCTTACAGGCGGCGGGGCGGATCCTGTGACGATCATTCACCACCCGGACGTGCGCCGCATGCTGCTGTCCATGCGGGTGCAAACCGAAGCGATCCGGGCCATCGCCTATCGGGTCGCGGCCTGCATCGACACCGCCCGCCGGCACGACGACCAGGACGAACGCGCACGCGCCCAGGCCTTCGTCGACCTTCTGACCCCCGTAGCCAAGGCCTTTTCAACCGATGTTGCATCCGAAGTGGCCGACCTGGGCATCCAGGTCCACGGCGGCATGGGATATATCGAGGAAACGGGCGCTGCCCAGCACGCCCGGGACATTCGCGTCACCCGCATCTACGAAGGCACCAACGGCATCCAGGCGAACGATTTGGTGGGCCGCAAAATCGCCCGCGATGAAGGCCTTGCCGCCGGTGAATTGATCAAGCTCATGCGCGAGACGATCGCCGACCTGAACGCCGATGAAGGAGGTTTGGACGACTTGGCCGAGCCTTTGACCACAGCTGTCCGCGCCTTGGAAACGACCACGGACTGGATCGTTGAAACTTTTCCTCAAGACCCGGCCCCTGCCGCCGCAGGCGCGGTCCATTACCTGCGCCTGATGGGCATCGTGACGGGCGGCTGGCTTCTTGCCCAGGGCGCCTTACGCGCGGCCGAACGGCGCGAAGACGGTGACAGTGATCCATTCCTGGACCGCAAGGTGACTTCTGCCCGCTTTTTCGCCCAGCAATTCCTGCCCCAGGCAGGCGCTCTGTGCACGACGATTTTGGACGGCGGCGAGACCATCGCGACGACTTCCGTCGACGCATTTTAAGGACCGGCTGCGGAACGCATTCGCTGCTTGTGCAAAGGTTTGAAAATCAGGGTTTACGCCTTGATTTGTTAACCTTTTTCCTACAGTTTGATGACCTGGTTCCCTGGGGATTCGAATGAACTCGCTGACGCGCTACGTATTGCGCCAACTACTGGTTGGCATGATTCTCGTGACGACGGGCCTGACATGTATCATCTGGCTCACACAGTCGCTGCGTTTTGTCGAGATGATCGTCAACCGTGGGTTGAGTGCTGGTACATTTCTCTACCTTTCCGGTCTTCTTCTGCCCAATTTCCTGATCGTGATCCTGCCCATTGCCTTGTTTACCGTGGTGGTATTCATTTACGCGAAACTGATCACGGACCGGGAATTGGTCGTCATGCGGGCAACGGGCCTCAGCCAGTTCGCCCTTGCCAAGCCGGCATTGATCCTGGCGCTTGGGACAATCGCCTTGTCTTATACGCTCCATCTCAAGCTGGTCCCCGAATCCTACCGTGCGTTTCGTGACCTGCAATGGGACATCCGCAACAGCGTTTCTCACGTGTTGTTGAAAGAAGGCGAATTCAACAACGTCGGGAAAACGACCACGGTCTATATCCGCACGCGAACGAATGACGGCCAATTGCACGGCATTCTGGTCCACGACACCCGCGACAAGACAAAGCCCTTCACCTTGATGGCCGATCGCGGTGCCATGATCGACACGCCGACGGGCCCGCGCGTGGTAATGTTCAAAGGCAACCGGCAGGAAGTCGACAAGACAACCAACAAGCTTTCCATCCTCTACTTTGACCGCTGGGTCTACAACTTGGCGCTTGGCGGCCCCCAAGGCCAACGATGGCGAGAACCACGCGAACGCACGCTGGATGAGTTGTTCGACACACCGAATCAGGCACATATCATCGGCCCCCAGAATGTCGGTAAATTCATTGTCGAAGCACACCGCCGGTTAATCGCCCCGATGCTCTGCCTGAGTTTCACCATCATCGGATTGTGTAGCCTGCTGACCGGTAATTTCGGCCGGCGCACCCAAACCGCCCGGGTTCTGGCCGCAGTCGGCGCGATGGTCGTGCTACAGGGGCTCATCCTTGCAACGGAAAACGTCGTGGCGAAGAACACGGACCTCATTCCATTGCTCTATGCTGCGGTCCTGTTCCCTCTACCCGTCGCCTGGTTCATCATGGTGCGCGCACCATCGGCTTCGCCGACAACCGCCCCCCAGGCCACGTGAGGCAGGGACACATCATGCGCTTGTCAACGATCCTATCCGTTTATATCGGTCGCCATTTCCTGATTAGCTTCTTGGGAATTTTCTTTTTGTTCTTGATGCTGATCCTGTTGTTCGACTCCGTAGAGTTGCTTCGCCGGTCCGCTCAACGGGAAAACGTGACGTTAGCCATGGTCCTGGAAATGTCTTTGCTGAAACTCCCGTTCATGGGGCAAAAGACCTTCCCCTTCGCGATCCTATTCGGCGGCATGGCTGCGTTCTGGCGTTTGACGCGGACCAATGAACTGGTGGTCACCCGGGCGACAGGTATCTCGGCTTGGCAATTCATGCTGCCGGTGCTGTTCCTGGCGTTTTTGCTGGGCCTACTACAGGTCATGGTCATCAACCCCCTATCATCCTCCATGCTTGCTCGATATGAACGTTTGGAAGCAACCCGCATTGAAGGTCACGCCAGTTTCCTTTCAATTTCTAATTCCGGTCTGTGGCTTCGGCAGGCAGATGACAAAGGTCAAAGCGTGGTTCACGCGGAGCGAGTCCTGCAGCAGAAAAGCGAGGTCGAATTACGCAATGTCCTGGTCTTTCTCTACGAAGGGAAAGATACCTTCCGCCAACGGGTCGATGCCCAATCGGCACGCCTGGAAGACGGGTTTTGGCATTTAAAAGAAGCCTGGATGTTTGAACCCGAAGCGCCTCCCCGGTTCGAAAAAGACTACTGGCTGCCCACGGATCTGACAGTTAACAGAATTCAGGACAATTTCGCCCCGCCGGAAACGATGTCATTCTGGGATTTACCCCGTTTCATCCAAACACTTGAGAATGCCGGGTTTTCAGCCATACGACATCGCCTGTATTGGCATACGCTGCTGTCGGCCCCGCTGTTGATGTGTGCCATGGTACTGATCGCGGCGACCTTCACCTTGCGTCAAACACGCCGGGGCGGAACGACCTTTGTTATCGCCGGCGGCGTTTTCACAGGGTTTGTTCTGTATTTCTTCTCCGATATCGTCTTCGCGCTCGGTCTATCCGACAGTATTCCGGTGCTTCTGGCCGCATGGACACCATCAGGTGTCGCCACCATGCTGGGGGCGGCCATGTTGTTGCATCTGGAGGACGGGTAAGCGCCATGATCTATCGCCCATGCCTCAATTTTCTTTCCCGCGTCTTTGCTGTCCCACTTCTGGCCAGTACCGTCACCATGAGCGCGGCGCAATCGGCGGGGGCAGCCACCCCCGATGGAGCCAATGCCTCAAGACCATTGGGCATTCTTTTGAACACGAATAAGACCGAAGCACCGAACAGCAACCGAGCAACCGGCTTGCCGCGCCCCATCCCGACACCGCCGCCGACATTGTCCGCACCAGCCACAAAACCAGCCCCCTCACGCCTGTTTAATGCGGTGCCCGAACCGGCATCACGGCCCCAGCAACCGATCCTGTCGGCACCAAAGACTGTTCCGAACACCCTTTACCAAGCCCCTCAGGTTCGACAGCAGCCGACCCGCCTGTTCAATGCGCCCTCCGTCCAGCGATCCTCTTCCGTCACACGGCCCGTCACCGAAACACAACAGGATGGAGCACGTCCGCTTGGCCTGTTGTTCGACGCCAGCAACAGCCCATTCGTCCCCCGTGCCGGTGTGGCTCCCGTGAACAGTCGAGCACAGCAGGACACGCCCACTCCGTCCCATCCGACACCGGCAACCTTGAACCCCGCCCCCCGGACTGTCCCACAATCAACGCCGTCGCCCCTCCCGGTATCAACACAGCCCACCGGCACGGAAGCCCCCCCGGAAGTTCCGGTCAACTTGCTTGCCGATGAAATGAGCTTTGATCAGGAGAACAGCCTTGTCATTGCGCAGGGCGGTGTTGAAATCAGCTATGGCAAACGCACCCTTTACGCTGACAAGGTCACCTACAACCAGAACACGGACATTGTTCAGGCTTTGGGCAATATCACGATCCTGGAGCCGACGGGTGAAACCATGTTCGCGGACCAGATCACCATCACAGGTGATTTGAAGGACGGTCTTGTCCGTAATATCGGTGTAATCCTCGCAGATCGTTCGCGCCTTGCGGCCCAAGGCGCCAAACGAAGCGGCGCTATTGTCACGGAATTGCGTCAGGGCGTTTATTCACCTTGTAACCTCTGCGCGGATGACCCGGATGCCTCTCCGCTTTGGCAGATTAGGGCCGTGCGCGTTATCCACGATCAGCGTAGCAAGACCATAGAATACCGGGATGCCTGGCTTGAAGTTTATGGCTATCCGGTTCTCTACACCCCTTACTTCATCCATCCTGATCCAAGCATCCGGCGCAAAGCAGGATTCCTGGCCCCTGGCTTCGGTGGATCGTCGGATCTGGGCTTTGTCACCCGCATTCCGTATTTTTATCCGATTGACGATTCATCCGACGTCACGGCTATCCCTGCCTTTTCGGAATCCGAAGGCTTCCAATTGACAGTCGATTATCGAAAACGGTTCAAGGATGGAAAGATTGATGCTGAAGTCAGTGGCATCAATGATTCGGAAGGCGATTTCCGAGGTCACATATTTTCCGAAGCCCTGTGGGATATCAATAAGACCTGGCGCGCCGGTTTCGACATCCAGCGCGCCACGGATGACACCTATCTTCGCCGCTTCGGCTTCGAAAGCCTGCCCGTGCTTGAAAGCCGCGTTTTCGCTGAAGGGTTCCGCGGTCGTAACTACCTGGCGGTCAATGCTTATTCCTTCCAGGACCAACGCGCCGATGCAGATGCCATCGACAGCCCGATCATCCTTCCCTTTGTCGAATTCAGCCATGTCGGCGAACCGGACCGGTTCGGTGGAAGTTTAACTGTTGATGCAAGCCTGCTGGTCGTCTCGCGAGATGAAAGCGGAAACGACACCCGCCGGATTTCGATACGGCCTTCATGGAACCGCCGTTTTTCAGATTCGATCGGCAACCTGATCAGCTTTTCCACAGGCTTATGGGCCGACGGATACCACGTCAATAACGTAAGCCGCGAAAACGATGCGGACTTCACTGGCGTCACAGGACGGATTTACCCCTATGCCTCCCTGAATTGGCGCTTTCCTTTGATCAGCCACCTTGGCAAGGCCAATCAAACGTTGGAGCCGATCGTCAACATCATCACAAGTCCGAATGGTGGAAATCCTTCGAAAATCCCCAACGAAGACAGCCAGGAATTCGAATTCGACGATACCAATCTGTTCGGCGTTAATCGGTTCGGGGGGGTCGACCGGGTCGAAGGCGGAACCCGTGTCAATTATGGAATGAAATGGGGGTTATCCGGACCATCCGGGGATGGGCTTTCATTGCTTGTTGGTCAAACCTACAGATTCCACACTGACGACACTTTCTCCGAAGGAAGCGGCTTGGAAGACGACCTGTCGGATATCGTTGCAACAGCGCGGATCAGGCCATCACAGTACTTTGATTTGGCTTACCGGACTCAGATCGAGAAAGACGGGTTCTCGCCTCGCCGCCATCAGGTGCGTTTTAATGCGGGCGTGCCATTGCTGCGCGGCTCGGCCAGCTATATCTTCTTCGAAGAACCGGAAGACAGTGAATTCTCGGGCCGTGAGGAATTATCGCTTTCCGTTTCATCCCAATTCTCCCGGGATTGGCGCATTAACTTCCAAGCCGTGCGGGACATGGCTGCCAATGAAATGCGCTCTCTCGTGAGCGATCTTGTTTTCGAAAACGAATGTCTAGTTGTTACCACTCGGTTTTCCCGAACCTTCTACGAAGACAGAGACCTGAAACCTACCGACGCCTTTACGATCAATTTGCTACTGAAGACCTTGGGACAGATCACCTTCTAAATGCGACTTTCGCCGATCATGCCATTCATAACAGCCCCCCGACGCCGTCCGCGTTGGATATCGCCTGGCCTTAATATGATAATTATCTGCCTTGCCGTTTCCCTGCTCAACGGTATGCCCGCGCAAGCGCAGCAGATGGGCATCGTCGCAACCGTCAACAATGCCCCTATATCGCAATACGACCTGCACGCCCGCATGCGACTGGTGATTGCCATGGCGGGGCTTCCCGCGACGCGTCAGACGGCACAGCAACTGGCGCCAAAGATTATCGACACCCTGATCGATGAAGAATTAAAGCGGCAGGAAGCGGAAAGAATGGATATCCGGATTCCTGAAAGCGCTGTCGATGAGACAGTTCGAAAATACGAACAATCCCGCAACCTACCGGCGGGCGGCATGATGAAATTGCTGGAGGATCTGGGTTTATCGAAGGAGGTCTTGTATCAACAGATCCGCGCCGACCTTGCCTGGAGCGATGCCTTGCGTCTTCGGTTCCGGGCTCTCACCAAAACCGCGGACGAAGAAATCGACGAAGAAATTGCCCGCTTGGAAGCGGAAAAAGGAAAGCCGGTAGGCTTGCTGTCGGAAATTTTTCTGCCCATCGATCAGCCTGATAAAAGTGCGGAAGTCAAAACTGTCGCGGACCGCATCCTGAATGAATTGAAGAGTGGTGCTCCTTTTCAGGCCATGGCGACAACGTTCTCTCAAAGCCCGACCGCGGCTGTCGGGGGAGATCTCGGCTGGGTCTCCATGGGAACACTCGCCCCCGAGGTCTCGAAGGTTCTTTCCTCTATATCAAAAGGCGATATTTCACCCCCCATCCGAACGGCTGCAGGGTACTCAATTTACTGGCTACGCGATCAGCGTGTTTCTCAAGGCGCAGAGGGACCATCGGTCGATCCACAGGTTGTTCTGGAACAGCTTACCATCCCGGTCGCAGACACCGGCCAGAGACAGGACATCGAAGAAAAACGCGACCTGGCCAAACGCCTGCGCCTGCGCGCCGACAATTGCACCAACATGCATGACATGCCGAATCAGGTTACGGCCGGGTTGAAGGCGGACCGCCTGAAACTTCGCACAAGCCAGCTCTCACCCCTTGTCAGGGATGCGATCAAGGACCTTCAAGACGGCAAAACGAGTGAGGTTATCAAGGTACCGGGAGCATTCATGTTGTTCATGGTCTGCGAACGGATATCTTCAAATTCCAAAGAATTACTCCGAAATCGCATTCGTAACCGCCTGATTGATGCCCGCCTTGATTTGGCGGCCCGACAGTTCCTGCGCGACCTGCGGCGCAACGCCTTCATCGAACGGCGCTGAGACATGGGCATAACGGCGGATACCGGCCCGCTGCCACTCGCCCTGACAATGGGTGAACCGGCCGGTGTCGGCGGCGAACTTTCCTTGCGTGCCTGGGACACGGCCCGAACAGCCATCGGTGCGTTTTTCGTTATTGATGATCCGGACCGCCTTCGGCACCTGGCGGCGCAGATCAATCTTGACGTTCCCATCGAAGAAATCCGATCCCCCAAGGATGCATCGCAAGTCGTCACGAGCGCCCTGCCCGTCCTGCCCGAGCGGCTGGATACCCCGGTGAAGCTTGGCAAGCCCGATCCAGCCAATGCCGGCGCCGTCGTGCGCGCGATTGAACGGGCCGTGCATCTGTGCCTTGAAGGAGAGGCTGGCGGCATGGTCACCAACCCGATCCAGAAATCCGTGCTTTATGCCGCCGGGTTCAAGCATCCGGGACATACCGAATACATCGCCGAGCTTTGCGGCGTGTCCGATCCTGTGATGATGCTGGCCTGCGATGCGCTTCGCGCCGTGCCGGTCACGGTTCATGTCAGCCTGCGGGACGCGGTCGAAAGCCTGACATCCGATGCCATCATCGCCAACGGTCGGGTCACCGCAGCAGCCTTGAAAAGAGATTTCGGGATCATCAAACCACGTTTGGCCGTTGCTGGCCTTAACCCCCACGGTGGCGAGGATGGAACACTTGGCACGGAAGACCGTGACATCGTCGCACCGGCGGTTGCCCAGTTGCGGGCCGAAGGGATCGACGCCGTCGGCCCGGCCTCCCCCGATACCTTGTTCAGCCCGCGCGCCCGCCAAGGATATGACGCAGCCCTTTGCATGTATCACGATCAAGCCCTGATCCCGGTGAAGGCCCTGGACTTTGACGGCGGCGTTAACGTCACCTTAGGCTTGCCGATCGTGCGCACATCGCCGGATCACGGCACGGCATTGGATATCGCCGGCACGGGGCAGGCAAGCGAACAAAGCCTTGTCGCGGCCATGGTCATGGCCCGCAAGATCGCCCAGAACCGCGCACAGGCCGGCTGAAATCATGACCGAACAACCGGACCTGCCGCCCCTGCGCGATGTCATCCGGGATCACGGCCTGGGCGCCCGCAAATCACTTGGCCAGCATTTTCTTTTGGACACCAATCTGACCGGCCGTATCGCCCGTGCAGCCGGCCCGCTGAACGGCGTCAACGTAATCGAAGTCGGCCCCGGCCCCGGCGGTTTGACCCGTGCCCTTCTGGCGCAGGATGCGGCTGCCGTCTGGGCCGTGGAAAAAGACAGCCGCTGCATTGCGGCCCTGACGGACCTGCAGACTGCCTATCCGAACCGCTTTCACATCGTCGAAGGCGATGCCTTGAAAACGGATATCGCCGGGCTGACCCCCGCCCCGCGCGCGATCGTCGCCAACCTGCCCTATAACGTCTCCACCGTCCTGCTGCTGCAATGGCTGCATCAGATAGACGCCTTTCAGCGCATGGTCCTGATGTTTCAGAAAGAGGTCGCCGACCGGCTGACCGCCCAGCCGGGGACCAAATCCTATGGTCGGCTCAGCGTCGTGACTCAATGGCTGTGCGATGTCCGCCCTCTGTTCAACGTCTCCAAACAAGCCTTTACCCCGCCGCCCAAGGTGGCCTCGACCGTGGTCGAACTGATCCCCCGCAAGAAACCCTTGGCCGATGCTGTGTTCTCCGAACTGGAAGCCGTAACCCAGGCGGCTTTCGGACAGCGCCGTAAAATGCTGCGATCCAGCCTGAAAAGCCTGGGCCTTGACCCGGCCCAGGCGGGGATCAGTCCCGAAGCCCGGGCCGAAGACTTGAGCGTCGACGCGTTCTGCGCCTTGGCCCGGCAATTATCGGCGCGATCTTGACCGCCGTATTTACCGGGTCCAGTATTTGTGGATCGCAACAGGACGAACACCCATGACGAACCGCACTCCCATTGCCGACGGCGCCCTTTGGACCCGCAACGATTTTCCCGAACCGCGCAGCTGGGTTCAGCACCTGACCCCGGAAATGATTGCCGAGATCGATGGCGCCGTGACCCATGCCATGGCTGCGGGCGGATCGCCTTATGATCTGACGCCGGAAACTTTTCCCCTGCTCCTGACCGCACCTTTGTTGGCTGAAGCCCGCGATGCGTTGGAACACGGGCGCGGCTTCGCCGTGATTTCCGACATGCCGGTCGACCGCTACAGCTATGATGAAAACCTTGTTGCCTATTGCGGCCTGGCCGCCCATCTGGGCGCCATCACGGCACAGACCGGGCGCGGCGAAAAATCCATCGACGTGACCGACAAGGGCATTCCTTATTCACATCAATCACGGGGATACAGTTCCAACAAACTGCTGCCGTTCCACACGGACGGCGCCGATCGGGTGGGGTTGCTCTGCCTGGACACGGCCTTGGATGGCGGCCTGTCGATCCTGGTATCGGCCCCCATGGTCTACAACATCATCACGGAAGAACGCCCGGACCTGATTCCCCTGTTCGAACGCGGGTTCTACCATCACCGCCGGGGCGAACAACCGGCGGGCGAAGGCCCTATTTCGGCTGACCACATTCCCGTGTTCAGTTTCCACAACGGGCTTCTGCACTGCTGCTACAACCGCAACCCGATCAACTGGGTCGAAAAGGAAGGCATGACGCTGAGCGACAAGGAAGTCGAAGCCTTGGATTACTTCGATTCCATCACCGCGCGGCCGGAACTCCAACTGCCCATGGAAATGCGCAAGGGCGACCTGCAATTCGTCAACAATTTCGTCATGCTGCATTCACGCACCGAATACATGGATGGCGAAGGCCACCACCGCCATCTGGTCCGGCTTTGGATGAATGATCTGCAGTCGCGGCGCATCGGCCCGACGCTGTTGGATTTGTATTCGCCGGCGCATGCCCGGCGCATGGCCGCAGGCTAGCTGCCGACCCCCATTTTCTGAACGAAATCGAGCAAGCCCGTCTGTCGTTCCTTTTTCAGGCGTTCGGCCCGAAGGATCGCTTTCACGTTCTCGACACTGTGATCCAAATCATCATTGATGATGATGTAGTCATATTCGGCGTAGTGGCTCATTTCCGATTTGGCGCGGGCCATGCGTCCGGCCACGACTTCCTCTGAATCCTGGCCCCGCCCGCGTAAGCGGCTTTCCAGTTCCTCGACCGACGGCGGAAGAACAAAAACGCTGACAACATGCTGCAGCGCATTTTCCTTCAACTTGCCCGTCCCCTGCCAGTCGACGTCGAACAGGACATCCATGCCCTGATCAAGGGCATCCCAGACAGGTTTCTTCGGCGTGCCGTAGGAATTGTCGAACACGGTCGCGTGTTCCAAAAACCCCCCGTTCGCGACCATGTCGTCAAACGTGGCCTGGTCATAAAAATAGTAATCCTTGCCGTCGACCTCGCCCGGACGCGGCGGACGCGTGGTGGCGGAAACGGACATGACGATGCCCGGCTCGTCGGCCAGCAATTGGCGCGAGATACTGGTCTTGCCCGCACCCGACGGCGACGACAGCACCAGCATCATGCCTCGGCGTGAAATTTCGACCATTGGATCGCCTTTCCTTAATCCGGGCTATTCGATGTTCTGGACCTGCTCGCGGAGCTGGTCGATCACTGTTTTGAGGTCCAAACCCAAGGACGTCAAATCCGTATCCGGAGATTTGGAACACAGCGTGTTGGCCTCGCGGTTGAATTCCTGACACAGGAAATCCAAACGTCGGCCGACGGGCCCCTCGGCCTTTTGCAGCAATTCCCGGGCTGCCTGCGTATGGGCGACCAGTCGGTCCAGTTCTTCGCGGATATCCGCCTTCGTCATCAGGACCGCCGCTTCCTGTGCCAAGCGTTCTTCGGGCATGGCCGGATTGTCGGTGACAAGACGCGCGACCTGATCGTTCAGGCGTTGGCGGATGGCATCGGGCTGTGTCGCAGCCGTCGCGGCGGCGCGTTCGGTCAGATCCGCGACCTGATCGATCTGGCTGTTGAGCACCGCCAGAAGACGCGCCCCTTCCGCATCGCGCATGCCGCCCAGGTCCTTAAGCGCCCGGTCCAAATCCGCCATCATGGCCTTGGCGATTTCTTCAAAGGCATCTTCAGCCAGCATTTCATCGACAGGTTCGATCACACCGCGCAACCCTAAAACGCCGTCAAGCGAAGGCGGCCCGGCATCCGGCATTTCGTCCTTGAGGCGGTCCAGCCGATCGACGACCTGGGCCAGGAAATCCTCGTTGATGCGGTAGGCCCCGCCCCCCGTTTCACGCCGGGTGGAAAGATTGACGGACAGACTGCCGCGCTTGAAGCGTTTGTTCACGCGCGCCCGGACAAGGGGGTCCAATGCTTCGAACCCTGACGGCGGGCGGAACCGCAGGTCTAATCCCTTGGCATTGACGCTGCGCACTTCCCAAACCCAGGCAAGGTCACCATGCCCTCCTTCAGCGCGGGCGAACCCGGTCATTGAATTGATGGCCAATGCGCATTCCTTTTCCGGCATAGCCCTTTGGAAGGGCGGTGCGAACCTTATACCCAGGGTCTTCGCCACCAACAAGCGGCGGACACTTCCCCTGCCCTCCTACGCATCCTATAACCGGTTCATGAGCCTTACCCATCCCACATCGATTTTGATCACGGGTGCCTCCAGCGGCATCGGTCGGGCGCTTGCCCTTTCCTATGCCGGGCACGGCACGACGGTCCATCTTTCGGGGCGCGATCAGGCACGGGTCGATGCCGTGGCCCAGGAATGCCGCGACCGGGGCGCCGATGCCCATGGCAAGGTCATCGACGTGACCGACGCGGATGCCATGACAGCCTGGATCAAGGAAGTGGATGCCGCCACCCCCCTGGACCTGGTAATCGCCAATGCCGGCATCACCAATTCGACCTCGGGCCTGCCCGCAGGGGCAGAGCGCACGCGGCGTATCCTGGCCGTCAATGTGGATGGTGTGGTCAATACGGTTCTGCCGGCCCTGGCGGCCATGGGTGGGCGCGACAAAGGGCAGATCGCCATCATGGCGTCCATCGCCGGGTTCCGGGGATTGCCGACCTCGTCGGCCTATTCCGCGTCAAAAGCCATGGTCAAGGTTTGGGGCGAAGCCCTTCGCGGTGAACGTTTGACAACCGGCGTGCGCATCAACGTCGTCTGCCCCGGCTGGGTCGAAAGCCGCATCACCGATGCCAATACCTTCGATATGCCGTTCTTGATGCAAACCGACCGTGCCGCCGCGATCATTCGCCGCGGCCTGGCCCGCGACAAGGCACGGATCGTGTTTCCCTGGCCGATGCATTTGGCCGTATGGATATTAAGCCTGCTGCCGCCAGCCTGGACCGATCCGATCCTCAACCGCAAGCTCGCCGGGCGGGAGTGGTAAACGCCCCCGCCGGGTGTTCGGGCTCCGGCGATCATCGCCGAAGCCCGCCGTCCGATTTCAGCGACCGTAGAACTTGTTGACGGTCTGCTCGGCCACCTTTTGCAGGAAGGCCGCCGTTTCCTTATCGACATTGCCGAAATAGTCATAAGAATTGCCGACCGGCGACATGCCGTACAGGCTGGCGAACACCACACAGGACGCAAGATAGGTGCCGTCCAGATTGGGGTGGGAGCCGTCATAATCCTTATGCAGGTTCATGGACGGGCGCTGTTTGTAGGCTTCTTCAAAGGCAAGCCCCACCGGGATGACCATGGCGCCGACCGCGTTACCCGCCTCGACGTACAGCTTTTCGATCTCGCGGATCATGTTCGGATCCGCTTTCTTATGCGGCTTTACATAGGCATGGGTCATGTAAAGGGCCGCTTCACCGCCGGCCGCTTCGATCTTCTTGGCGAACTCTGCCACGGTCTTGGCGAACTTGGGCGGATGGCCCTTCCTGATCGCAGCGGCGCTGAAACCCTGCAGCACCACAACCTGGAACGGGTCCTTGACCCGCAACTTGCCGGGTTCCAGATAGGCATCAATGTTGTGGTCGAACAGCATGGAACCGCTGATCGTGGCCGACTTGTACTTCAGCTGTTTTTTCTCATGGATGCCGGCTGCAATCACCATGCGGCGCACGTGGTTGTGCAGGCTGTCGTTGTAATAAAGATAGCTGTTGCCCACGAACAACAGGCGCTTGGGTTTTTCGGATTTAAGGTCTTTAACCGCCGGCTGCGGGGCCTCGGCATGGGCAGGTGTAACCTGCCAGGCAGAGCCCGCCAGAACCGCCATGGCGATGAAACCGGCCAGGATTGCCGGCCGGCGGAAAGAGGTGCGGAAACGCATCATTGATCTCCTCGGATTGGATGTGAACTCCCTCGCGTTTCTTTAGAACGCGTAGCGCATTCACCTTGCGCCCCTCATCAAACAAAGAAAAATCGAAACTAATGATCTATTCTTCAGTTATTTGCATATATTATCAAAATTCAGTTTGATTTCAGGTATTTAGAAATGAACAACAAGGCTTTTGGGCCATGAATTTAAAGTCTCTCCGCGCCTTTCGTTTGGTCGTCACCCATGGCTCGCTTGCCGCCGCCGCCGAAGCCATGAACCTCAGCCAACCGGCGGTCAGCCGCCTGATCGCCTTGCTGGAAGACGAAACCAGGCTCAACCTGTTCGACCGCACACGGCGCAGCCTGACCCTGACGGAAATGGGCGAAACCTATTACCGGGAAACCCGCCACATCCTGGACGGCATTGACGAACTGCCCCATATCGCGGCCAACCTGCGGTCGGGCTCCAACCGTCCCTTGCGCCTGGTCACGGGCCCGCGCTTCGGCCTGGCCATCGTGCCGCCCGCCCTGACCATGATGCGCCAGGAAAACCCCGACCTGAAATGCAGTGTCGACGTGCTGCCCCGGTTCGAGCTTGAAAACAAATCGGGGATCGCCCGCTATGACCTGGGGGTGGCGTCCCTGCCGGTCACCCATTCCCTGCTGCCGCTTGAAAACCATCCGATCTGCCGCCTGCGCATGGAAGCCGTGATGTCGGAAAGCCACCCCCTTGCCCGCAAGGATACCCTGACCGCAGCGGATCTGGCCGACGCTCCGATCATCGGCATGAAGCCCGATTTTTTCGGCCGCCAGCAGGTTGATGAATTTTTCCGCTCCGAAGGGGTCGTGCCGGATTACGCGGTGGAAACCACATCGTCGCTTTTGGCTTGTCACATGGCCCGCGACGGGGCCGGGATCGCGATCATGGACCGCCTGTCGGCACAGGCCGTCGATACGACGGGCATGGCAGTCCGTCCGTTGGAGCCGGCCCATTGGCTGCTCTACGGCTATATCTGTCACAAGGGACAGATCCTGACAGCCGAAGCAACCGCATTCCTTGACTGCGTGCGGCGGGCTATCGAACAGTTCAGAAGCCAGAGCCCGGAAAACGCCGCATGCGTGATCCCCCAGTGGGAGGACGCTTGACCGCCCGCCCCGCGTGCCGTTCAGTTCACTCAACAATCACCATTCGACGATCGGGGGGACGACATTCATGGATTTACAGATCAAGGGCCTGCGCGCGCTGATCACCGGCGGCAACAAGGGCATCGGCCGGGCCGTTGCCCAGGTCATGGCGGAAGAAGGCTGCGACCTGATCCTGGCGGCTCGGGACGAATCTGCCCTGACCCAAACCGCGGATGATATCCGCGGGCGCTTTCAGGTCGCCGTCGACACCCATGTCGCGGACTTATCGCAGGAACAGGCCGTGAAGGCGCTAGCGGCACAGGCCGGGGCTGTCGATATCCTGGTCAACAACGCGGGCGCCATTCCGCCCGGCACCCTGGCCGGGGTCGACAACGACACCTGGCGGCAGGCCTGGGACCTCAAGGTCTTCGGGTTCATTTCCCTTTGCCGGGAAATTTACCCCGCCATGGCGGCGCGCAGGTCGGGTGTGATCATCAACATCATCGGCGCGGCGGGCGAACGCTTTCCGGCGGGCTATATCGCCGGGGCGGCGGGGAATTCAGCCCTCATGGGCTTTACCCGGGCCCTCGCCCATGGCGCCCATGCGGACGGCATCCGCGTGGTCGGCATCAACCCGGGTGCGATTCTGACCGAACGCGCGGAAATGCTGGCCCGCACCAAGGCCCAAGCCCAACTGGGCGACCCGGAACGATGGCGCGAACTGCACGCCACCCTGCCGTTCGGCCGGGCCGGCAAGCCGGAAGAAGTCGCCAACGCCGTGGCGTTTTTGGCGAGCCCGCGCTCCAGCTATACCTCGGGCACAATCCTGACCATCGACGGCGGGAAGGAATAAAATACGGCCGGCGCCTAGACGGCGGGGGCGTTGGTTGCCAAGAAATCGCGGATATGGCGCAGGGCCAGCGCGATCTTGCGGTCGTTTTCTTTCCAAGGATACAGGCTGACCTGTGCATTCGGTGCCAATAACGCGGTTTCCATCGCCGTCGCGTAAGGATGCGCCGGAATGTCGTCCGGCAACACCAATACCGGTGTCTGGCAATTGCGCACGAAGTCGCGGTCGACGGTGAACACGAAATCGGCCCGCTTCGTGTACATGTTGTTGAGGAACGTCGAGACCATATCCAGCGTGATCTCGGGCCGCCGTTTCATCAGCCCAGGCGCCCAGCCGTTGATATTGTTGTTGTAGTAAATGTCGGGATGGCTGGAGGTATAGCCGCTTGGATGCACCAGCGTGGCGGCAACGACCCGGTCACCGGCCTGTTTCAGCAGGTTCCAGATCATGGGGCCACCAATGCAAAACCCCATCACCATGAACCGGTCGATGCCGAGTTGATCCATAAGGTTGAGCTGATCATCCAGGAACCCGTCCCAGGTCCGCTCGATTTCCAGCGGGCCCTCCGTCTGGCCGTCATTGGCATTACGCAGATCAAGCGCGATAACCCGATAACGATCACTGAATTCCTCTAGCGGATTGAAGGCATGCTGGGCAAGCCCGGCGATGGTCGCATTCAGACCGCCGCCCGGAAGAACCAACAACGGAAAGCCGGAACCCGCTTCCTGGTAATGAATTTTCACGGGACCGTTTTCGAACATGGGCATCGTCGAGCCTCCCCTATTTTCCATTCCGCTGAATCTTCCGCCATTTGGCGACGTTGCGGTTGTGCTGGACCAGCGTTTCCGCGAAGGCATGGCCGCCCGTACCGTCGGCGACGAAATACAGTTCGTTCGTCTTGTCCGGATGCAGCACCGCCTTGATCGCGGCCAGACCGGGATTGGCGATGGGCGTGGGCGGCAGGCCCGCGATGACATAGGTGTTGAATGACGTGGGCGCATTCAGGTCAGCACGGCTGAGCGGCCTTCCCAGAAGAAACCGGCCGTGGGTGATGCCGTAGATCACCGTCGGGTCCGACTGCAGCTTCATACCCTTGCGAAGGCGGTTCAGGAACACCGCCGCGACCCGCGCGCGCTCCGCCTTCACACCCGTTTCCTTCTCGACGATGGAGGCCAAGATCAGGGCTTCCGCAGGACTGCCCAGCGGCAAGCCGTCCTCCCGTTCGGCCCAGGCTTTCGCCAGGGCCGCGTCCATGGCCTTTTCAACCCGGCGCAGGGCCTCGGCCTTGATGTCGTAATAGCGATATTGATAAGTCTCGGGCAGCAAACGCCCCTCGTCCGGCACAGCTGGCAGCGGTCCCATCAGCCCCTCGGCCCCGGCAATGATTTCCATGGTTTCCGACACGGTCAAGCCTTCGGGGATGGTGAAGCTGCGGGCAACCGTCTCGCCCTTGGCCAACACGTCGAGCACATCGGTCACGCTGGCCCTGGCCGGGATGCGGAATTCGCCCGCCTTGAGCGAACGGTCGGCTTGTCCCAGTCGCGCAGACAGACGGAAGATCAAGTCCGAGCGCAAAATGCCCTGATCCGTCAGCTTGCCGGCAATGGTATGGATGGAGGTTCCTGGCGGGATCAATACCACCGCGTCTGTCCCATGAGGGCCCGCGCGGACAGTCTGTTCCTTGAACCAATACCAGCCGCCGCCCGCCGCAACGGCGGCGAGTACGGCAAGGACCACAACGGAAAGGAAAAGTCTGCGGATCATACCGTCAGACTACCGCAAATCCCGCGCGCACCGGAAGTCGTGCGACGACGCATTTGCGAAAACCAAAAGAATCAATCGTAGGCCTTGAACACCAGCGATGCGTTGGTGCCGCCGAAGCCGAACGAGTTGGAAAGCGCCGCCCGAACCTTGCGTTCCTTGGGCTGGTGGGGCACCAGATCGACGCCCTGGCAGCTATCCGAAGGATTGTCCAGGTTGAGGGTCGGCGGCACGACGCCGTTCTTCATGGCGAGAATCGAATAAATCGCTTCGACCGCACCGGCAGCACCCAGAAGGTGGCCGACCGCCGACTTTGTCGACGACATGGAGATATTCTTCACCGCATCGCCGAACAGGCGCTTGACGGCCCCCAGTTCGATCTCGTCACCCAGCGGCGTCGAAGTGCCGTGCGCGTTGACGTAATCAATGTCTTCCGGGTTCATGCCGGCGCGCTTCAACGCAGCCTGCATGCAGCGGTAGCCACCATTGCCGTCCTCGGCAGGTGCCGTGATGTGATGGGCATCGCCCGACATGCCGTAACCGACGATTTCGGCGTAAATCTTGGCGCCGCGCTTTTTGGCGTGTTCCAGTTCCTCGAGCACCACCACACCGGCACCATCGCCCATGACGAAACCGTCACGGCCCTGATCCCAGGGGCGCGAGGCCTTTTCAGGTGTGTCGTTGTAGCCGGTGGAAAGGGCCCGCGCGGCACAGAAACCGGCGACGCCCAAGGGACAAATCGCGGCCTCGGCCCCGCCGGCGACCATCACGTCGGCGTCTTCCCACATGATCAGGCGGGCGGCATCACCGATGGCATGGGCCCCGGTCGAACAGGCCGTCACGACGGCATGGTTCGGCCCCTTGAGCCCGTAACGGATGGAAACATGGCCGGAAACGAGGTTGATCAGGCTGGCCGGAATGAAGAACGGGCTGAGACGCCGGGCGCGGCCTTCATGCACCGTGATGGCACCGCCGGCGATTTCCGGCAGACCACCGATACCCGAGCCGATCAGAACACCGGTTTTCCATTGATCTTCTTCGGCTTCCGGTTTCCAGCCCGAATCCTCGATCGCCTGAATGGCGGCGGCCAGGCCGTAGATGATGAACGTATCCATCCGGCGCTGGTCCTTGGTCGGAACCCATTCCTCGGCATTGAACGTTCCGTCCGAACCATCGCCCAGGGGAATCGTCCCGCCGATTTTGGCCGGCAGGTCGTGTTCATCGAAGCCTTCAAGCTTGCGGATACCGGATTGCCCATCGAGCAGGCGCGACCAGTTAAGATCGACACCCGTGCCGAGGGAATTGACGATACCCAGACCGGTAACGACGACTCGTCTCATATCCGTATATTCTCATCCGGCCGCACGGGCGCCCGACCGCTGAGGGCGGGCGCCGGTGGGACGAAACCGCGAGCGATTACTGCTGCGATTCGATGAAGTCGATGGCGTCCTTGATGGTCAGGATCTTTTCGGCGGCGTCATCCGGAATTTCGATCCCGAACTCTTCCTCGAAGGCCATGACCAACTCGACAGTGTCAAGGCTATCCGCGCCCAGATCGTCAATAAAGCTCGCGTTTTCAACCACTTTGGCCTCATCCACACCAAGATGGTCGTGGACGATCTTCTTTACGCGATCAGCAACATCACTCATATCAATTCCCCTGTTGGTTACCCATTTTTCGGATCAGGAAATAAGGTTGAATTTCTGGTGGTGGCGGCGGGATTTCGAGGGTCCCGGACCAAGTTCGCCCGCTTCCTATCACATATCGAACGCGTTTGACCAGCCACCTATACACTCGGTTGTTCAAGCCGGCGTGACCGGCGGAAACTCAGGTCTAGATCATGGTCATACCGCCGTTCACATGGATTGTCTGCCCCGTTACATAAGAGGCTTCGTCACTGGCCAGGTAAAGCGATGCAGCGGCGATTTCCTCGGATGTGCCCATGCGGCCCGCGGGAATGGCGCCCATGATGCCTTCTTTTTGCGAATCGTTAAGCTCGTCCGTCATGGCTGTCTGGATAAAACCGGGCGCGATGCAGTTCACGGTAATTCCCCGCGCCGCCACTTCCTGGGCCAACGATTTCGACATGCCGATCATGCCGGCCTTGGACGCCGCGTAATTGACCTGTCCGGCATTGCCGGTCACGCCGACGATCGAGGTAATGCCGATAATGCGGCCGTGGCGCTTTTTCATCATGCCGCGCAGCACTGCACGCGACAGGCGGAAGGCGGCGGTCAGGTTGACGTCCAGGACCTCCTGCCAGTCTTCGTCTTTCATGCGCATCATCAGGGTGTCGCGGGTCAGGCCCGCGTTATTGACCAGAATGTCGATACCACCCATGGCGGCCTCGGCCTCGGCGGCGAGTTTGTCCGTGCCCTCGGCCGACGACAGGTCAGCCGGCAGGATATGCGTCCGCGCACCCAATTCCTTGGCCAGCGGTTCCATGGCCTCGACCCGGCGGCCCGAAAGCGCCACCTCGGCCCCCGCACCGTGCAGGGCGCGAGCAATGGCCCCGCCAATCCCGCCCGACGCCCCGGTTACCAGGGCGGTTTTTCCCGAAAGATCGAACATGGTTTTCCCCTACTGTCTTTGATCTATCCGTTTATCCGGTCGTTAGACCGACCGTTAAAGCGATCCCAGAAAGGCTTCGACCTCTTCGGGCGTGCCGACGTTCTGTACCGTGATATCGCGGTCGATGCGCCGTGCCAGTCCGGCCAGGACCTTGCCCGATCCGACTTCGACCAGGGTATCGATGCCCTGCTCTTTCAGCTGCTGGACGCTTTCCCGCCAGCGCACCATGCCGGTGACCTGTTCGACCAGCAGGCGCTTGATCTCCGCTGTGTCTTCGACCGGTGCCGACGTCACGTTCGCCATCACCGGCACGGCCGGTGCATTGGCATCCACTTCGGCCAGGGCCGCCGCCATGGCGTCTGCCGCCGGCTGCATCAGCGCACAATGGAAGGGCGCCGACACCGGCAGCAGAACCGCACGCTTGGCGCCCGCTTCCTTGGCCAATTCACACGCCCGCTCGACAGCGCCGACTGATCCTGAAATGACGATCTGGCCCGGCGCATTGTCGTTTCCGGCCTGGCAAACCTCGCCCTCGACGGCACCCGGGGCCGCCATGGCGCCTTCGCAGACCTTTTCCACCGCATCCATTTCCAAACCCATCAAGGCGGCCATCGCGCCCTGGCCGACCGGAACGGCTTTCTGCATTTCGGTGCCGCGCGTTTTCAGAAGACGCGCCGTATCGGCCAGCGAGAACGTGCCCGCCGCCGCCAGGGCCGAATATTCACCAAGGGAATGCCCTGCCACGAAGTCGGCACGGCTGGCCAGATCGAACCCGCCTTCCGCCTTCAATACGGCCATAACGGCCATGCTCGCGGTCATGATCGCGGGCTGCGCGTTGGCCGTCAGGGTCAATTCATCCTCGGGCCCGTTGAACATGATCTTGGACAGATTCTGTTTCAGGGTTTCGTCCACTTCCTGGTGGACCTCGCGGGCGGCGGCGAAGGCATCAAAGATGTCCTTGCCCATACCCACCGTCTGGGAACCTTGTCCCGGGAAAATCAGCGCGCGTGCCATGAAAGCGACTGTGCTCCGTTCATTGAATTGGGGCGAGAGGTATTGCCGCCGCACCCCTGCCCTGTCAAGGGCGCTTGACGGGGCTGTGCCGCCCGGTTCCGGCTGTTCTGAGCCCTCATGTTCCGCCTTTTTTCCGGAATACCGATCTCAGGCGCTCCTTTTCCGCCAGTCGTTGCTTCAGGTTTTCAGGAACATGCAGGCCTTCGCGTTCGCGCGCGACCACCCAGTCCTCTAACGCCCGCGGCAAAACACGGTCCAGTTCTTCCAATCTGACAAGCGCTGCCTGGGTTTCTTCGGAAAGGCCCAAGGCATGTTGGGCGTCGGTCAAACGTCACCTCCCAAAAGCAGGGCTTCAGGTTAGACTTTCCCCCAGCGCACGACAACTACACGAACACCACAGTCAATCTTCCGTTAGATGCCCGGTTTCCACATGGGGTGCTTTTAAATATTTTGAGACCCTTCAAGAAGCCTCCATACTTGACACTCCCCAAAGGCCCCAGAACAAGGAAACAAGCCGTGAACGACGACACCAAGGAGAGCAAATCCTACGACGTAGAGGGGTCTCAGGTCCGAATTTCTGTTGCCTGCGGAAAGCTGATCTATTTTCTTGTCGCGCTGATCCTTTTGGCGTTATCGGTCGGCATCATCGGCTATGGCTTGGTCGAAATTTTCAAGGGATTTCAAGAAGGTACGGACATCATATCGCCCATGCTCGACGGTGTTGCCCTGTCGGTTCTGGGACTCGCCGTAATCGATGTGTCGAAATATCTGCTGGACGAGGAGGTATTCCGCAACCGGGAACTCGGCGCCGCCTCGGAAGCCCGCGCGACGCTGACCAAGTTCTTCACCATCATCACGATCGCTGTCAGCCTTGAAGCTGTCGTGTTGATTTTCAGCTCGATCAAGGAGCAAAACTCCGAGGGACTGGTTTATCCGGTTTATCTCCTGCTGACGGCTGTCGTCATCACGCTGGGATTAGGCCTTTTCCAGTGGCTGAACGCCAAGGCCGAGGAAATAACGAAAAACACCGGATAACAATCCGCCAACACAGCTCCAACCGCCCGGAATTCTGCGCGCTTGCGCCAGTTCTCCGAATGTGTATAGTGCGCCGCCTCGGGGCAAATTCCCCGAACTCCTTGTCGGTCAGGATTGAATTGGCCGGCTATGCCTCCGCGGTGGAGGCTGAGACAAGCCAAAGGGAGCTTATATGCCGTACTACGAGAGCGTGTTTATCGCGCGACCCGACATTTCGTCTGCTCAAGTCGACGGTCTGGTCGAAACCTTCGAAAAAGCTATCTCCGGTGGTGGTGGCAGCATCCAGAAGAAAGAATACTGGGGGCTGCGCAACCTTTCCTATCGCATCAAGAAGAACCGCAAGGGGCATTATATGCTCATGAACATCGACGCACCGGCCGACGCCGTTGCCGAGATGGAGCGCCAAATGCGGATCAACGAAGACGTGATGCGTCACATGACCCTGCGCGTGGACGAACTTGAAGAAGGCCCGTCCGTAATCGTGCAGAACAAGGATCGTGACGACCGTCCGCGCCGCGGCGGCCCGCGCCCTGACCGGGGCGATCGAGGCGACCGCCCGGACCGTGGTGATCGGGGAGACCGTGCCCCGCGCCAGGATTCCGGCACTTCGGACAACGCCAGCGATAAGGGAGATGATGCATGAAACCCGAACCCGTAAGATCGACGGGCCGGAGCAACCGCCCGGTCTTCAATCGTCGCCGCAAAAGCTGCCCGTTCGCCGGGTCGAATGCGCCGAAGATCGACTATAAGGACACGCGCCTTCTGGGTCGCTTCATTTCCGAACGCGGAAAGATCGTCCCCTCGCGCATTACCGCCGTTTCCAACAAGAAACAGCGCGAGCTGGCCAAGGCCATCAAGCGGGCCCGTTTTCTTGCCCTGCTTCCTTACGTCGTAAAGTAACTGGGATAAGGGCTCCCCGGAACTCCGGGGGCATGACCCATGCCGAAAACGTTTTTGATTTCCATCTGTGCAGGCCTGTTGAGCCTGATAGCGGCCATGCCGGCCCTGAACGGCGCCCCTGGTGGGTTGTTGCTGTTCTATGTCGCCGCCTTGCCGATCTATCTTGCCGGTTTCGCCTTTGGCGTGACGGCGGGCACGGTGGCGTCCTTAAGCGGTTTCGTCGCGGCGATTGCCCTTGGCGGAATGCTGGTGGCCGGGGTGTTCGCCCTGGTCCATCTGCTGCCCGCCTGGACCGTGATTCGTCAGGCCATGCTTCAACGCACGGCAGCGGACGGTCATACGGAATGGATGCCGCCGGGCTCGATCGTTGCCAGCCTGGCCGGTCTTGCCGCATCGATGATGCTGCTTGCCGGTCTGGTCTTCATGGCCAACGGTACGGGGCTCAGCACCATCGTCACCGACCGTCTGACCGACGTGCTGGCCACCGTGGCCCCGGGCACGCCGCAAGCGGCACGGGATGAAATGGTTCAGCTTTACGGGCCGCTATTACCCGCATCCCTGGGGTCAAGCTGGGTCATCATGGCCATGATCAGCGCCGCCGTGGCGCAATCGATCCTGGCCCGGGCCGGCCGCAACATGCGCCCGACCCCGCGTTACGCAAACCTGGTCCTGCCGGAATGGATTTCCTGGGCCATGGTGGGTACAGCGGTGGTGTCCCTGGTCGCGGGCGGAGAAATTCAATTCCTTGCCCGCAACCTGACTCTGGCCCTGGCCGTTCCTTTCTTTCTTTTGGGATTGGCCGTGTTTCACCACTGGGCCCGCCGGGTCCGGGGTGGCGGGTTTGCCCTGGTCGCCATTTACTTTTTGGTTTTCGTTGTCGGTTGGGCCGGTCTGTTAGTGACCGCCGCGATCGGTATTTTGGAACAATGGGGCGGTATCCGACGTCGGCTTGCCGGCCCTTCTAGCGGCACCCCGCCGCATGACGAGTGAGTAGGAGAGATCGCAATGGACGTGATCCTTTTGGAACGCATCGAAAAATTGGGCCAGATGGGCGACGTGGTAAACGTCAAACCCGGCTTTGCCCGTAACTACCTTCTGCCGCAGAAAAAGGCCCTGCGCGCCACGGACGACAACAAGCGTGTGTTCGAGGCCCAGAAAGCGCAGCTTGAGGCCCAGAACCTGGAGCACCGCAAGGAAGCGGAATCCGTCGCATCAAAGATGGACGGCGAGGCTATCATCCTGATCCGCCAGGCCGGCGAAGCCGGTCAACTGTACGGTTCGGTCAATGCGCGCGACGTCGCCGAGGCCCTGACGGGCGCCGGCTTCACCGTTGCCCGCAGCCAGGTTGAACTGCCGATCCCGATCAAGACCCTGGGTCTGCATGACGTAACCGTACGCCTGCATCCGGAAGTCACCGTTACCGTGACGGCCAACGTCGCCCGCACGGAGGATGAAGCCAAGGTTCAGACCGACACCGGCAATGCCGTTGTCGGCGAGGACGCGGCCGAGGCCGCCGCCGAAGCCATGGATGTGGCCCAGCAGGCTGCCGAAGCCATGGCCGCCCAGGCGGACGAAGTATTTGAAGACGCCGCCGCCGGCGAAGTGATCGCCGAAGCCGAAGACCTGGTCCAGGCGGAAGCGGACGCTGCAGAGAAAGCCAAGCAGGAAGCCCTGCGCAAGGTCGAACTGGAAGCCCAGGCACAGGCTGCGGCCGAAGCGGAAGCCGAAAACGCCGAAGGCGATGCGGAAGCTGCGGAAGAAGCCGAAGACAAGTAAATGTCTTCCACCCACTCTTTCGGGCAAACGATACGAACAAAGGCGGTCCTTAAGGGGCCGCCTTTTTTCATGGCCAATCGGCCGGAATCCTTACATTAGAAACAACGCATTGACTCCCGATCCGATTTTTAGAACAATTATAAAGTCCCAAGGTTGTTCTTAATTATCATGGAAATGCCCAGGGGAAGAAAGGCACAGGCCATCCCCGGGGGGAGGTGGATATGCTGTTCGCACATACCCTTCGCCACATCGTAAAAGCCGGCCGGCTGACGGCAATAGACGCCCACGGCAAAGAACATGTTTTTTCAGGTTCCCCCGGCAGCGAAATCACCATCCGGCTGCATGATCCATCCCTTCATTGGAAGCTGTTCTTCAACCCCGGTCTCTACCTGGGCGAAGCCTATATGGACGGAACGCTGACCGTCGAAAACGGCACGATCTACGATTTTCTGGCTTTCGCGACCTCCAACATGGAAATCGCGGGCGGGCACAAGGTCATGGAATGGGTCGCCGCCGCCGATACCCTGTTCCGCCGTCTGCAACAGTACAATCCCGTATCCAGGGCGCGGAAGAACGTCGCTCATCACTATGACCTGAACGGACAATTGTACGAACTGTTCCTGGATGCCGACCGGCAATATTCCTGTGCCTATTTTTATGCCCCCGACGACGACCTGGAAACCGCCCAATTGAACAAGAAACGCCACCTAGCGGCCAAGTTGGCGATCGAGCCGGGCATGAAGGTTTTGGACATCGGCTGCGGCTGGGGTGGGTTAGGGTTGTATCTGGCAAGCGAACTGGACTGCGAAGTCACGGGGCTGACGCTGTCCACCGAGCAACTGGCCGTCGCCCGGGCGCGGGCCGAAAAAGCGGGGCTTGCCGGCAAGGTACAATTTCACCTGCGCGACTACCGCGAGCAGACCGGCACATTCGACCGCATCGTTTCCGTCGGCATGTTCGAACATGTCGGCATCACCCACTACAGAGAATACTTCGACACGGTGAAACGGCTGCTGACGGACGACGGCGTGGCGTTGATCCATACCATCGGGCGGTCGGAAATGCCGCGCGCGACCAACCCCTGGATTCGCAAATACATCTTCCCGGGCGGCTACGTCCCGGCACTATCCGAAGTCATGCAAAGCATCGAGCACACCCGCCTTATCACGACCGACGTGGAAATCCTGCGCCTGCATTACGCGGAAACGCTCAAACATTGGCGCGGCCGTTTTCAGGCCAACCGAAGCGAGGCGAAACAGCTATACGACGAGCGCTTCTGCCGCATGTGGGACTACTACCTGGCAGCCAGCGAATGTTCGTTCCGGTATCTGGACAACGTGGTGTTCCAAATTCAACTGTCGAAAAACCGCAACACCCTGCCGCTGACCCGCGATTACATCACCGAATGGGAAAAGCGTGCGAATCGGCGGCACAAGGCATCCCGAAGCGACGGCGCCGCCGCCTGAAGGCATGTCCCCCAAACCCGCATGCAGCTTGCCGGGGCGTCCCGTGGCTTGAAATTATCCACAAGCCATCCCCATACTCACATTCCGACCGCTGGGTATGGATTTTCATGCACACTGGATTTCATTATCCCACACGAAATCCGGGCCTCCCCCTACCCGAACGGTACGGCTTTGGATTACCAGTGAACTCATGAACACCACCGTCACCGAACCGCCCGAGGAATATCTTTCCCAAGGCGATGACATGCCCCCGCCGAGCGACCATGATCACGGCACCGCCGACGGGTTCCGCTCCATGCCCCATAACCTGGAAGCCGAAAAGGCCCTTCTCGGCGCCATCCTGGTCAATAACCGGGCGCATGAGCAGGTTTCGGAATTTCTGCGCCCCGAACATTTCGCCGTCGAACAGCACGCCAAGGTTTTCCTGGCTGCGGAAAAGCTGATCGACCACGGCCAGGTCGCCGATCCGGTGACGCTTAAACGGTTTTTCGAGAACGAAAACTCCCTGACCGATGTCGGCGGCCCGGCCTATCTGACCGATCTGGCGGCCAGTGCGGTGACGGTCATCAACGCGCGCGAATACGGGCGCATCGTCTATGACCTGTATCTCAAGCGCGAGCTGATCAACCTGGGCGAAGACGTCGTCAACAGCGCCTACAGCGGCGAGGTCGATGAAACCGCGACGGGACAGATTGAGCGGGCGGAACAGGCCCTTTACGATCTTGCGACCTCGGGCAATTACGAAGGTGGGTTCCAGGATTTCAAATCCTCGGTCGTTTCCGCCATCAACACAGCCGAAGCCGCCCACAAACGCGACGGCGGTCTGGCCGGCGTGGCATCCGACTTTCTTGATCTGGATGCCTTGCTGGGCGGGCTGCATTCGTCGGATTTGATCATCCTGGCGGGGCGGCCCTCCATGGGGAAAACCGCCCTGGCGACCAACATCGCGTTCAACGTGGCGCATAACTATTCCCGTTCCAAGGGCGAAGAGGGCGCCGTGGTTGGGTTCTTCTCGTTGGAAATGTCAGCCGAACAGTTGGCCAGCCGTATTCTGTCGGAACAGGCGGAACTGTCGTCGGACCGGATCCGCAAGGGCCTTCTGGAAAATGACGAGTTCATCAAATTGGTCGGCGCGTCGAACACGCTGCACGATATTCCCCTGTTCATCGACGACACACCGGCCCTGACGGTCAGCGCGCTCCGCACCCGCGCCCGGCGCCTGAAACGGCGCCACAACCTGGGCCTGATCGTGATCGATTACCTGCAGCTGGTATCCGGCAGCGCCAACAGCCGCAGCGACGGCCGTGTTCAGGAAGTCTCGGAAATCACCCGCGGCCTCAAGACCCTGGCCAAGGAACTGGAAGTGCCGGTGCTGGCCCTGTCGCAGTTGTCGCGTACGGTCGAACAGCGCGACCCGCCCAGGCCGCAACTGGCCGACCTGCGTGAATCGGGTTCCATCGAACAAGACGCCGACGTGGTGATGTTCATCTACCGCGAAGAATATTACATGGAGCGCAAAAAGCCGTCCCGCCGCGCCGATGAAGACGACGGCAAGCTGGTCGAGCGGATCGAGCGTTGGGAATCGGCCCTGGAAGACATCCATCAGGTCGCCGAAGTGATCGTCGCCAAGCAGCGCCACGGCCCCATCGGCAACGTGCCCATGCATTTCAACGGCGCCTTCACGCGGTTCGGGAACCTAAGCAAGGATCACCCTTACCGCCAACGCTTCAATGGCGAATAACGGGCATATCCCTGCCGGCATCGACCCGGGCCTTGCCGGTGCCGTGTTGTCCATCGACCTGGATGCCCTGCAAACCAATTATCGGCTTATCGCCAATACTCTGACCGGCGGCGCCGTTGCCGCCGCCGTGGTCAAGGCCGATGCCTACGGCACCGGCATCGGCCCGGCCGCCGGTGCCCTGTGGTCTGCCGGTGCGCGGGACTTCTTCGTCGCCCATCCGGGCGAAGGCGTGGAATTACGCGGCCATTTGCCGGAAGCCAAAATCCATGTCCTGAACGGCGCCCATGCGGGGGCCGAGGGAGCCTTTCTTGAGCACAGGCTGATCCCGGCCCTTAACTGTCTGGGCGACGTGGAACGTTGGCGTGTTTACTGCAGCCATATCGAAAGGCCCCTGCCCGCCGTCTTGCATGTGGATACGGGCATGTGCCGCCTGGGCCTGGACAAGGGGGAATATGCCCGCGTCATAAACGATCCGGCCTTGCTGGACGATATCAATATCGAAACGGTGATGAGCCATCTGGCATCGGCCGACGAAAACAGCCCCCAGAACGCGGACCAGCTTGCGCGCTTTCAGGATATCCGCCGAAACCTGACCGTGGGGCGGGCCTCCTTCGCCAATTCATCCGGCGTCTTTTTAGGGCCGGAATTTCACTTTGATCTGGCCCGCCCGGGGGTCGCCCTTTACGGCGCCAATCCGACGCCGTTTGCCCCCAATCCGATGGCACAAGTCGTTAGCCTGCAAGCAAAAATCCTGCAGGTGCGTGACGTTGACAGCCCCGAGACCGTTGGCTACGGTGCGACCCATCGGATCGCGGGCCCTTCCCGCATCGCGACCCTGCCCGTGGGCTATGCGGATGGTTATCTCCGTTCACTCAGCAGCCGGGCAAAGGCGTTTATCGGGGATTACGAAACACCGATTGTGGGACGGGTATCCATGGATCTCATCACCATCGACGTGACGGCCGTGCCGGAGCCGCTATGCCGCCCCGGAATGCCGGTCGATCTGATCGGCCCCCGGCATACGGTCGACGATCTGGCGGCCGAAGCCGGAACCATCGGCTACGAGATTTTGACCTCGCTGGGCCGTCGTTATCATCGCATCTATTCGGGCGGGGACATCTAAGCCCCATGAACCAGCGATGAACCCGTTGCAGGCCATCGGCCGGGTGTTCCTGGCGTTTCTCGGCACCGCCGGGCGCCTGACGATGTTCGCCCTGACTTCCGTCACACATTGTTTCATTCCGCCCTATTATCCGCGGATCATGATCCGCCAGATGGTCGAGATCGGATATTTCTCCCTGCCCGTGGTCGGCCTGACAGCCATCTTCGCGGGCATGGTTCTGGCCTTGCAAAGCTACACCGGGTTTGCCCGGTTCTCCGCCGAGGGCGCCATCGCCAATGTCGTCGTTCTGTCGATCACACGCGAACTGGCGCCGGTGTTGGGCGGGCTGATGATCGCCGGCCGCGTCGGGGCCTCCATGGCGGCCGAAATCGGCACCATGCGCGTGACCGAACAGATCGACGCGCTGACGACACTTTCGACCAACGCCATCAAGTATCTGGTGGTGCCGCGCATCATTGCCGGCGTCATCACCCTGCCGTTCCTGATCTTCGTCGCCGACATCATCGGCGTGTTCGGCGGCTTCCTGGTTTCGGTCTACAAGTTGGGCTTCAACCCGTCGATCTACCTGCAGAACACCTGGGATTTCCTGCAGCCGCTGGATGTCATTTCCGGTTTGGTCAAGGCCGCTGTCTTCGGCTTTCTGGTCTCGTTGATGGGCTGCTATCACGGCTACTATTCCAAGGGCGGTGCCCAGGGCGTGGGGGCCGCCACGACCAATTCCGTGGTTTCGTCCTCGATCCTGATTCTCTGCTTCAACTACATCCTGACGGAAGCGTTCTTTGGCCTGTAACAGGCAGGAGCCCTAATCGATGGAACCCAAAATCCAGCTAAAGGGCGTGACCAAGGCCTTCGGGGCGAAAAAGGTCCTGACCGGCGTGGACCTGGACATCGCCCGCGGCGAAAGCGTCGTCATCATCGGCGGGTCCGGCACGGGCAAGTCCGTATCGCTTAAATGCATCCTTGGCCTGCTGCGGCCGGATGCGGGATCGATCAAGATCGACGGGCACGAGGTCACGGGGCTTTCGACCTCGGAACGGGACAAGGTCAATCATCAGGTCGGCATGCTGTTTCAGGGCGGTGCCCTGTTCGACAGCCTGCCCGTGTGGGAGAACGTCGCCTTCGGCCTGCTGTCGCGCAAACAATGTGGGCGCGAAGAAGCGCGCGAGATCGCCGTGAAAAAACTTGCCCTGGTCGGCCTGAAGCCCCAGATCGCCGACACATCGCCGGCGGACCTGTCGATCGGCATGCAGAAACGCGTGGGCCTGGCACGCGCCATCGCCACGGACCCGGAAATCATCTTTTTCGACGAGCCGACGACCGGCCTGGACCCGATCATGGCCGACATGATCAACGAACTGATCGTCCATGTGAATCGCGAGGTCGGCGCCACGGCGTTGTCGATCTCCCACGACATGGAAAGTGCCGCCAAGATCGGCGACCGCATCGCCATGCTGTATCAGGGCAAGATCGTCTGGGCCGGCGCCCCGGACGACGTGAACGCGGCCGCCAACCCGGTCGTCGATCAGTTCATCCACGGCCGCGTCGATGGCCCAATCAAGATGCAGGTGCGGGCCTAGGCTTATTCGTCGGGCGGCAGTTTTGCCAATTCCGTGCGGGCCATCGCTTCTAAAGAGTCCAACCTGTTATCGATGTACTGCCACATTTGCGGCGCAATCAAACTGTCGTAGTCATGACGTAGAACCGAGCCGAACCGCCTTAAATCGCGCAAGGAAAGGCCAGGATAGGTTTCGTCATAGACATCGCCCAGTTTACGCGCAGCCTCGGCAATGCGTTCCAGGCAGCGCTCAACAGCATCGCGTGTCTTAAGGTCGCCAAGGAATGCCTGTTTATCCATTCCCTCCACATAAGAGCGAATTCGCTCAATGTTTTCGATAATGTCCGCAAGGCGACGAGCCGGTCGCTCAGTAGGCATAGACCGCCTCCGACTCGATCGTGGATATAACCCCCGGCCGAAGCCCCGCCCTGTCAGCAATATCGATGGAAACTTCGGGAAGGGGGGCTTCGAGTAGATCTTTGATTTCTCCCGCGGCACGAACCTGATCCAGAATGTCGACGACGATATTCGGATCGGTCTCCATCAGCACATCCACGTCGCTGTCGGGCCGGTAATCTCCGCGCGCCGTGCTGCCGAACACACCGGCATGGATCACGCCCAATGCTTCCAATTTCTCGCGATTGTCCTGCAGCACCCGCAGAACCAAGAACAGGCGATTAGGCACTGAACTGCCATCACCCGTTGTCTGATTGCGGGCGAAACGCCGCACGGCCGCCGCCTTTTCGCGCGGCACGGTTACGGTGACATCAACGAAACCGTCAGCCTTCAATCGGGCGCGGCGGCGGCGCTGGCGTTCGGTGCTGGTGGTGGCCATGATATCGGCTCCTTCGTCGTTACATGTAACATTTTTCGTTACATGTAACAAGGCGCGCCGCCATGGCCGGAATGAACCAGATCAACTGGAGAACCCGGACCCCGCCTTTTTGTATTCGTCGCGCGGCGGCGAGAAGATATCCAGCACCACGGCACCGTCGGGTCCGGCCTTGAAACCATGTTCGACGCCGCCCGGCGAGCACCAGAAATCCCCCGCTTTGACCGGAAATTCCTTGCCGTTTTGGGTGCGCACGCCGGAACCTTCAAGCATCACACCCCATTGCTCTTGCGGATGGCTGTGGATGCTGCCTTCGGCGTTGGGTTCGGCCCGGACCACGGAAAGCATGGCCTGCTCACCAGGGAAGATGCGGGTTTCAATGCCGTCGCAGAGTTGACGATGGATACCCTGCGCCAGATCGTGAAGATTGAAGAAGTTATCGTCGTCCATGCCGCTCCCCTGTTTCTTTGAATTGCATACAATCTGTATAGGACCGCGCCCCGATCCCGCCAAGTGCTGAAAACCGGATTGCAGGCGCACATTGGGCGTTACATGGACTTCACGCCGGTTTCGCATGGCAAAATGCTAAAGTATTCGTCCTTTCCAATGGCGCCTGTCCGGTGGCAGGCTTAATCGCGAAGAAGAAACGATCGGCGCCCGGCTTTTTCATTTTCCATACCGGCGCCCGCCGGAGGAAACGACCATGGGATTGACCATCATCCCCTTAAGCGACGTCTGCGGTGCCGAAATCGCCGGCATCGACGTCACCCAGCCCCTGTCACCCGAAGACGCCGCCGCCATCGAATCGGCCTTCAACCGCCATAAGGTTTTATTGATCCGCAAGCAGCCCATGACCGCGCGCCAGCTTGCCGGTTTCTCGGCCAATTTCGGCAATCTGCAGGTCCATGTGCAGAAAGCCTATCAACACCCCGATGTCCCCGAGGTCGTGCAGATGACCAACAAAAAAGCCGACGGCACCTTCGACGAAGTCGGCGCCGCGCGCGGGGCCGCCCCCAAAACGCGCGACGGCTGGCATTCAGACCTGTCGTTCGAACGCGAGCCGGCCAAGGCGACCTTGCTGCACGCGGTCGAAGTGCCGGACAGCGGCGGCAATACCTGTTTCGCCAATACGACGCTTGCCTATCTGGCGCTGCCGGACGACCTGAAACGGAAACTGGATGGATTAACGGCCGAATTCGTTTACGGCCAGGCCAAGCGTAATGCGCTGGCCGCCAAGGCGGCGGAAGCCCTTAAAGGCAAGGACAAGACCGAAACCGTGGCGATCCAGCCGGTGATCGTCAAGCATGCCGCCACGGGCGAGCCCGCGATCTACGTCAACCCCTACACCACCTCGCACATCCTGGGATTGCCGGAAGATGAAAGCGAAGCCCTGATCGAACATCTGACCGATCAAATGGAAGACGGGGCCTATCGTTGGGAACACGAATGGTCCGCCGGCGACACGCTGATGTGGGACAACCGGGGCGGCCTGATGCATGCCGGGCGCATGGATTACCCCCGTGATCAGGCGCGGCGTTTCATCCGCACGACCGTGCGCGGCGGCGAATTGGCACCCTTCCGCCTAAGCGCATAGTGGTATTTCGTTCCGGGCCGGTCAGTCCGGGCGGCGGTCGAGGATACGCCTTGCCCGCCGGGCGATGGATTCATTGACCATCTTGCCGTCGACCCGCGCGGTCCCCATCGGGTCCGCCGCAGCAGCAGCCAATACCCGCTCCGCCCAATCGATCTGTTCCGCCGAGGGCATAAAGGCTGCATGGATATTGTCGATCTGGATTTGGTCGTAGGACGCCTTGCCGGTAAAGCCCATGGCGGCGATACGCCCGGCCTCGTCGATCAGGCCCGGTTCGTCCGACGGATCGAACCATATGCCGTCCATGGCATCGATGCCGGCTTCCTGGGCGGCCAGAACCGTTTCCGCCCGGGCATGGGCCAGGGCATCCCAGCCCAGGTCCGACCCGATGGAGGCGGAAAAGTCCGCTGTCCCCAGAAACAGACAGGTAATCTGCGGACCCGTACGACCCTGCGTCGAACAGGCGATCTCCATGGCGTTTTTCACGCCGCGCGGGCTTTCGATCAGAACGACCAATTCCATATCCGGATGCGTGGGCGCCAGCAAATCCTGAACCCAACACACTTCCTCGGCATGTTCGATCTTGGGCAGGATCAGGCCGTCGGGCCCATCCGCGCAGTCGATGACCGCAAGAAGATCGCGGATGCCGTCAACGGTGCGGGGATTGTTTGTGCGCAGCAGGCGCAGCGGCTGTCCCTCGTCCCGGGTTCCCGCGTAAAGGGGCAGCACGACGCCCCGTGCTTCTTCCCGGCGGGCCGGCACGGTACCGTCCTCCAGGTCGAACACGATCATGTCGGCGCCGGATGTCATGGCTTCGTCCCAGCGTTCCGTGCTGAGGGCGGGGTAAAACAGAACGCTTCGGCGCAGGGTCATTTATATTGTTCCTCCCAAATTTCATCCAACATCCGCACCACGGCCCGGTCTTCAGGGATCGGGTGCTGGCGGGTATCCTTGATCTGATTGTCATAGGCGTCGCGGCCGCCGGTGGCGATCAGGGCGCGAAACATCTCGCGGGCCGCATCCCCCCTGTCCAGTAAAGCCAGGGCATAGGCCTTGTTGCATTCGGCATGGCGGCGGAATTGCGGGTCGGCCTGGACGGCCAAGGCCTGTTCGAACCGGGCCAGGGCGAACTTCAAACCACGCCGAAATGCCGTTTCCGCCGTCTCGTCCAGGTCGTCGACCGCGGCACGCGCTTCTTTCGCATCCATCAGGTCGATAAAACCCAAACCGTTCAGAACGCGGCCCCATTGAACCCGTGCCGCCGGGTCCGCGGCATAACGGATTGCCTCATCGACGGCGGCAAGTTCGGCCAGGGCGCCGTCCAGGTCCATGCGCTGGATCAAAGCCATGGCCCGGTCGACATGCATCACGGCTTCGCCTGCCGTCATCTGCGGGCCCTCGGCCCCTGGGTTTTGGTCCTGTTCGTCGCTCAACTTGGCGCCTCCCACCTATTCCCTTATTGCCGAAAAGGTCGCCCCTGGGCAACTTCCGCATATAAGCAATGCCTCACGATCCATTTCGCCGCCGTCCCGTTCTTGCCCTTATCCTTGCCCTGGCCCGCCCCACGCGATATGAGAAGCGGGCCCGATTTACCCATGTCGACCACCCCGGAATGGCGAGGTTCCATTGGCCAAGCGCCCCGCGAGCCAGTACGTCTGTCAGGAATGCGGTGCCGTCCATCACCGATGGTCGGGCAAATGTGACGGCTGCGATGCCTGGAACACGTTGGTCGAGGAAACCCAGGGCGACGCCACGCCCAAGGGTTTGGGGACAGGCCGCAAGGGCCGCAAGATCGAATTCGTCGGCCTGAAGGGCGACAGCCCCCAGCCGCCCCGCTGGCAGGCGGACATGATCGAATTCGACCGCGTCACCGGCGGCGGGCTGGTTCAAGGCTCTGCCGTTCTGGTCGGCGGCGATCCCGGCATCGGCAAATCGACCTTGCTGATGCAGGTCGCGGCGAAACTCGCGGGTAATCACAAAACGGCCTATATCTCGGGCGAGGAAGCGGTCGAGCAATTGCGCCTTCGGGCCGCGCGCCTGGGCCTTTCCGAAGCCCCCGTAATGCTGACGGCGGCCACCAACGTGCGCGACATCGTCGCGACCCTGGACGCCCCCGGCGCACCGGATTTGGTCATCATCGACAGTATCCAGACCATGTTCGTGGATACCCTGGAATCGGCCCCCGGCACGGTGGCGCAGGTACGGACCTCGGCCCAGGAATTGATCCGCCTGGCCAAACGGCGAGGCTTCGCCCTGATTCTGGTTGGTCATGTCACCAAGGAAGGCACCATTGCCGGGCCGCGCGTGCTGGAACACATGGTCGACACGGTGCTGTATTTCGAAGGCGAACGCGGCCATCAGTTCCGCATCCTGCGCGCCGTCAAGAACCGCTTCGGGCCGGCCGATGAAATCGGCGTATTCGAAATGACCGACGGCGGCCTGAAGGAAATCACCAATCCTTCCGCCCTGTTTCTGGGTGACCGGGACGACGGTGACGGACGCGAGGCCGGATCGGCTGTGTTCGCCGGGATTGAAGGTTCCCGCCCGGTTCTGGTTGAAATCCAGGCCCTGGTCGCCCCCTCATCCCTGGGAACGCCACGGCGTGCGGTGGTCGGCTGGGATTCCGGGCGCCTGTCCATGATTTTGGCCGTTCTGGAAGCCCGCTGCGGCCTTGCACTGGGATCATGCGACGTGTACCTAAACGTGGCGGGCGGGCTTAGAATCGGCGAGCCGGCGGCGGATTTGGCTGTTGCCGCGGCACTGGTTTCATCGCAAACGGGTGTCGCCCTGCCGCCGGAAACGGTGGTGTTCGGTGAAATCGGTCTGTCCGGCGAAATCCGTCCCGTCAGCCGCACGGATGTGCGCCTGAAAGAAGCGGGTAAATTGGGGTTTACCGGCGCCTTCGTCCCGAAGGTCCGGGGCAAAGGAAAAGCGGGCGCAGCGGCCCGAAATTCCGAGCTGACGGTAAAGGCGCTGGAACGGTTGGACGATCTTGTGAACCTCCTGGAATCCGGCGCGGCGGCCCCGATCCCCGCCCGATCCGCATCGTAACGGACGAACGGAGGCAAGGCGGATCATGGAAACCCTGAAAGACCTGCCGGTCAACGTTGTGGATTTGGCCGTCCTGGCGGTGCTGCTGATTTCCGCCGTGTTCGCCTATGCCCGGGGCTTCATGCATGAAGTCCTGTCCATCGGCGGATGGGTCGGCGCGATCTTCGCCACCATCTACGGCTTTCCCCACGTGCAGCCTTATGCCCGGGATCTGATCCCGATCGAATTGGCTGCGGATCTAGCAGCCGGGGTCGCGATCTTCGTCTTTACCCTGTTCAGCCTGTCATTCGTGATCCGTGCCATCGCTAAACATATCCAACAAAGCTCGCTCAACGTCCTCGACCGATCTTTGGGGTTTCTGTTCGGGCTCGTACGTGGCGCAGTGATCGTTTGTCTGGTCTATCTCTTGGTTGAAACAATGATGACTGCCGAAGAGCAGCCTAAATGGATCAGCGAAGCGAAATCCATGCCCTTGATCTTGAAAGGAACGGACGGTCTTCGCGGGTTAATACCAGATGACATGGAACGCTGGATCAAATCTCTCGGACCCGATGACGTTACTGATAAAATCAAGAGCAATTTGCCGAGCATTCCCAAATCCGAAGGCGAAGCCATCAAACGCATGTTCACGCCTCCACCGGAAAGCCAAAAAGCCCAACCGGAGGATGCATACGGCTCCAAGGAACGCGCAACGATGGATCGCGCCATCGAAAACGCCACAGGCCGCTGAAAATTATCCGCAGATGCGGGGAAAAATAACGGTGAAAAACGATCCGATCCGGGGTACATACCGCACATGAATTCTCCCCTGCTCCTCCCTGCGTCGCCCTATACGCCCTTGGCCCATGCCAAGGCCGCCCCCTGGGACGACGACAAGCTGCGCGAGGAATGCGGCGTCTTCGGCATTTACGGCCACGAGGACGCGGCGGCCCATACGGCGCTCGGCCTGCATGCCCTGCAGCACCGGGGTCAGGAATCGGCCGGCATCGTCGCCTACGACCAGGAACAGTTCCACAGCCACCGCGCCCTTGGCCTGGTCGGCGACAACTATAACGACCCCGATATCATCAAGCGCCTGAAAGGCAGCGTTGCGATGGGGCACGTGCGCTATTCGACCTCGGGCGGCACGGTCATCCGCAACATTCAGCCTCTGTTCGCCGAATTCATCTTCGGTGGCCTGGCCGTGGCCCATAACGGCAACCTGACCAATGCCTACCAGCTTCGCCAGGCTCTGGTCGAACGGGGCAATATCTTTCAGTCGACCAGCGATACGGAAGTCATCATTCATCTGATGGCGGTCAGCACGGCGGGTCATGTGGTCGACCGCCTGATCGAGGCCCTGCGCCAGATCGAAGGTGCCTATTCCCTGGTCGCCATGACGCAGAAAAAGCTGATCGGCGTGCGCGACCCCATGGGTGTACGGCCATTGGTTCTGGGACGGCTGGGCGACGCCCATATCCTGGCGTCGGAAACCTGCGCCCTGGACATCATCGGCGCCGATTTCATCCGCGACGTTGAACCCGGCGAGATCATCGTCATCGATGCCGACGGCGTGACCAGCTATCACCCGTTCGGGCAAAGCCGGGCCCGCCGGTTCTGCATTTTCGAGCATATCTATTTCGCACGCCCTGATTCCATCATCGAAGGGCAGAACGTTTACGAAGTCCGCAAACGCATCGGTGCCGAGTTGGCCCATGAATCACCGGTCGAAGCCGATGTCGTCGTCCCCGTGCCCGATTCCGGCGTGCCTTCGGCTATCGGCTTTGCCCGTGAAACCGGCATTCCTTTCGAATTGGGGATCATCCGCAACCATTATGTGGGCCGGACCTTCATCGAACCCACGGATAATATCCGCCACCTGGGTGTGCGTCTGAAGCACAACGGCAATGTGGCGGAACTGGAAGGCAAGCGCGTCGTTCTGGTGGACGACAGCATCGTGCGCGGCACCACATCGGTGAAAATCGTCGAAATGGTGCGCGACGCTGGTGCCAGCGAAGTCCATATGCGGATTTCCAGCCCGCCGACGACCCATTCCTGTTTTTACGGGATCGACACACCCGAACGCTCGCAACTGCTGGCCGCTCAGCACGATATCCAAGGCATGGCCGATATCATCGGCGTCGACAGCCTGGCCTTCATTTCCTGGGACGGTCTTTACCGTGCCGTCGGTGAAACCGGTCGCGACATGGAAATCCCCCGCTATTGCGATGCCTGCTTCACCGGTGAATATCCCATTCCCCTGACCGATCGTGATTCGGACCGGGGTCCGCGCCAATTGTCCCTGCTGGAAGAGGGCTGAGCCCTTGGCCGATGGCAGACTGAAGGACCGGATCGCCGTCATTACCGGTGCGACACGCGGCATCGGCCGGGCCGTTGCACGGCGTTTCGCGGCCGAGGGCGCCAATCTGATCCTGACCGGGCGGACCACCGGCGCGCTTGAGGAAGTGGACGACGAGATTCGCGCGGCATCGGGACAGAATGCAACGTTGGTCCCCATGGACATCACCGATTTCGATGCCATCGATCGCCTGGGGGCCGCGATTTACGAGCGCCACGGCAAATTGGACATTCTGGTCGGCAACGCCGGCATGCTCGGCACGCTGAGCCCGCTGGGACACACCAAACCGGAAATCTGGGATGAGGTCATGGCCGTCAACTGCACGGCCAACTGGCGTCTGATCCGGTCTTTGGACCCCTTGCTCCGCCAATCGGATGCCGGCCGCGTCGTGATGGTGACCTCCACCGTGGGCCACGAAGCCCGCGCCTATTGGTCGGCCTATGCCGTGTCCAAGGCCGCGATGGAAATGACGGCCAAGATTTATGCCGAGGAAACGGTGACGACCAATGTGAAGGTCAACATCCTGAACCCCGGTGCGACCCGCACCAACATGCGGGCCCGGGCCTTTCCCGGAGAAGACCCGGACAGCGTGAAAACACCGGAATCGATCACAGAGGATTTCGTACGCCTGTGTGAGCCCGCTTGTACCCTGCACGGCGAAACGATCACCGCCAAGGAACACCAGCCGGAAAGCTGATATGGCCATTAATGCCATCGCCCTGACCTGGCCGCCCTCCGCCGTTCACGGATGGGGCGTGTTCGGGGCCAATCTGCTGCGCGAACTCCTGCGCCGCGGAGCCCCCAAACCCATCACCCTGTTTCCCATGCAGCCGGATTTGATCGACGCCGCCGACCGGACTCTCTTTCAGCCGCTCATGGACGAGCAACGGATCATCGACCAACAGATTTCTTCCCAATCCAAGGGCCAGGTGACCTTGGGCAGTGTCCATGTCCTGCATTCCCTGGGCAACAACCTGGAGGAACCGCCCGAAGCCGCCCGTTTTCGGGGTGAGCCCAATGTCGGGTTTACCTTCTTCGAGAACATGGTCTTCGCCGACAACGCGGTCGCACGGAACGACCATTTTCAGATCGTCATGGCCGGGTCGACCTGGAACGCGGAAATCCTGCGCGACATGGGATTCCCCCGTGTCGGCTGCGTGTTCCAGGGCGTAGATTGGGACAAATTCGCCCCCGGCCCCAGCACCGGCCGGTTCGGCGACCGCTTCGTCGTGTTTTCCGGCGGCAAGCTGGAACTTCGCAAAGGTCAGGACCTTGTCGTCGCCGCGTTCAAGCGCTTTCAGGAACGCCATCCGGATGCCCTGCTGGTCACGGTCTGGCTGAACCCCTGGCCCGCCATCATGCAGGACATGGCAGCCAGCCCGCATGTCAGCGGGCCACCCGCCGTCGATCAGCCTTTTCCCAACTGCATCAACGACTGGGTCCATGCCCAGGGTGTGCCCGAAGGCGCCCATATGGACCTGAGCCCCGTGTTCAACGCCGATATGCCGGCCTTGCTTCGGGAATGCGACATCGGCCTGTTCCCCAACCGATGCGAGGGCGGCACCAACCTTGTCGCCATGGAAACCCTTTCGGCCGGCGTTCCCTGCATTCTTTCCGCCAACAGCGGCCATATGGACCTGATCGGCGCTGGCGACGGCAGCAGCCATTGTTACCCCCTGCTCCACCAATCCCCCGTTCCCTTCGGGCCGCAAGGCGCCGACCATTGGCGGGAATCGGATGTGGACGAAATCGTCGAAGCACTGGAAGCCGCCTATCAGAACCGCGACGACGCACGACGCCGCGGCGAAGCCGCCCGCCGCTTCATGCAGGACTGGTCCTGGCGTAATCAGATCGACAAGCTGTTGGCGGAATTGGACCGTTTGACACCGTAAAGCGACGGTGCGGGAGGATTACCGTACCGGGGGATCATCCAGGGTCTTGATGACCCGGGCTGCCCCTGCATGCGACGGATCCAGTTCCAGAACTTTCAAGGCATCCGCGCGCGCCATTTTTTTATCTTCTGCCCCCAAGGCGGCCAGCGCACGCGCGTAAAGTGCTGCGATATAGCCCGGACGCAGCGTGATGGCGCGGCTGTAATCCTCGACGGCACTGACATGATTGCCCAAGCCGCCATGCACCAGACCGCGATGGAAATAATTCTCCGGATTGTTGGCACCCAGGCTGGCCGCCATGTTCATATCCGACAAGGCCGCCGGGTAATCTTCGATATAGGCCAGGGTCAATCCCCGTTCGACATAATATTCCGACACCGTTCCCTTAAGCTCGATGGCCAGCGAGAAATCCTTCAAAGCACGTTTGTAGTCGCCTTGATTGCGGTAGTACCTGCCCCGCAGGATAAGCGCTTCACGATGGCGGGGCTGCAGGCGCAGGACTTCGTTCAAGTCTTGGAGTGCGGTATCGACACGGCCGTTTTGCGCCCGCGCCCTGGCCCGCTCCATGAAGCTGATCATTTCCTGGGGCCGAAGCCTGATGGCTTCCGCGAAGTCTTCTTCGGCGTCTTCTAGTTCGCCGATATCGCCGTATGCCGACCCCCGGTTGATATATGCACGGAAGTATTTAGGACGCAGCTTGAGGGCCTGAGAAAAGTCCTTGATGGCCTGATCAGGCTTTCCCATGCGGCGATATGTCGCACCGCGGTTGTTGTAAACGCGGGCAATGTCGCTTTCGTTCAGCGTGCCCGCATCGATTGCTTTTGTGAACAGGTCCGTTGCCTGTTGCAGGTTGCCGGCCTTGGCAGCGGCAACACCGGCTTCAAAGTCCTTGGCCGCCTGAGTCTCGGCCGCTGCCGCATCGGGGGACCAGAACACCGCCGCGACCAACAGGAAAACGGCAGGGATGCGCAGCCAAAGCCTAGTCATGGGTAGAAATCTCCGTTCGGCACGGCCGCCGAAACCGGCAGCAAAAACCCAAGGCAGCACTTACCAGAAGAACCGCCTTCGGCGCAATGCGCGACGGAGAAATGTGGAGCGATCAGATCTTATACCCCAGGCGCAGGCCACCCCAATGACGGCCCCGCACGGTGATCGGTGCGGACAAATCCTTCATCAGAACGTAGTTGCCGCCGCCCATGTCCCGCCGGTAGGTCTGCAGGAAGAACGGACGTGTGTTCTGCCCCGCCCGCAGCCCCGTGCGGTCGTTGAACATGCGCCGGTTGCGGCAATTCCCGTTGTTCCAGACGGGATCGTCGGTCGGCGGCTTGGAGAATTTAATATTATGCGTGGGAAGAAACCCGTTACGATCAACCGCCGCACAGAACACGACTTTCTCATCGAATTCCAGCATGGGTTCCTGCAAATCCGGCAGCAGGCGGTCGGTCAACGTCACGAAGGGCGTCATGCATTGTTCCGGATCGGTGCCGGGGATCGGCTCATAGGTTTCCGAAAACAAGGCGTCCTCGGTGATCTCACCCGCATTCAAGGCGGCTTCGAACCGCCGTGCGATTTCGTTGGCGCGCGCCTGTATTTCCCGGATGAACTTGGTATCCGATGTTTCCAAGCCGGTCTGATTGATCTGGCCGATCATGCCTTCGCCGCGTTCAAGCAGGGAACTGACCCGCTGTTCCGCCGTTTGCAGATTTTCCCCCGTCTGCTTGAAGCTTGAAACCAGGCGTTCCATTTCCTGAATGAATTCATTGCACTGGTCGCGCGACGACGACGAGGCACCGACGATTTCCTGAATTTGGCTTTCCATGGTGCCGATCGATTGCCCGATGCCGTCGACGGCATCGTTGATCTGCCCCACCCCCTGATTGACTTCCTCCGCCATGCCGATGGTTTCCTGGCTGGAATTCATCAGCCCGGAAACATTCGATGTCAGGTCAGCAACGGCTTCATCGATCGCCCCCGTCGCCTTCCCCGTCTGATTGGCCAGGGCCTTGACTTCGCCGGCGACGACGGCGAACCCTTTGCCCGCTTCGCCGGCGCGGGCCGCCTCGATGGTGGCATTCAGGGCCAAAAGGTTGGTCTGTTTGGAAACGGCTTCGATATCCTGGGTGATCTGCGTGACGCTGGTAAGCGAGGTCTCCAACACCCCCAACGATTTTTCGATCGTGGTCACGGATTCGACCAGGGCCGCGATGCGTGAAACCGCATTCGTCACCCGTTCCCGCGAATCGCTCATGACCGAACCCGCTTCCTGGGCGGCACGGGAGGTGTCGCCACCGGCGGTATCGATCCGGTTGAATGCATCAATCAGTTCCTGCGCCTTTCCGCGCATCTGATCGACCATGTCTGTCTGCTGTTCGAAGTGGCGGGCGATGGCTTCGACGTCGCCTGCGACGTCGGCAAGTTCCAAGCTTAGATCCTCGACCCGCTTGAGAATTTCATCGGCAAATTTATTGTAATCGATTGCAGGCGTCGGCTGACCTTGTTGGTTTTCTATTTTTCCCGTCTGGTCGACGACGTCGGACTCCCCCTGTGCCGTATCCATACTTCCCTCCCAGAAAAACCGCTGCGCCCCGTAAAATGAGCGATCAATTCCATAGAATAAGTAGTAAAAATGCCACGAACATAAACGGCGTCCAATAGTCGAGATGTAATATATTTTACAACAAAATCAGACGTTTTCACAAAATTCAGTCCCTTCCGTCACGCTCCCCAATGCCGTTGTAAATACTCATTAAGTTGACTGACGACGCCGATCCAGTCGCCAGGTTCTTTTTGCCGGAACAGGCGCATGGTCGGATACCAGGGTGTGTCATCCCGGTCCAACAACCAGCGCCATTCGGGCACCTGCGGCAGAAGCATCGCCACGGGCCGGCCCAGAGCCCCCGCCAGATGCCCGACCGCCGTATCGCAGGAAATCACCAGATCAAGACTTTGAACCAACGCCGCCGTCGCCGCGAAGTCCGTCAATTCAGCCGCCACATCGACAACCCCGTCGGCGCCGTGAACGGCAAGGTCACGATCACCGCCGTCTTTCTGCAACGAAACGAAGGTCGCCCCCGGCAGATCCAACAGGGGCAGCAGCGGGGCCAGCCCGGGACTGCGCACCTGGTCTCGCGGGTGTTGGGCACTTCCTTTCCACACCAACCCGATCCGCGGGCCGAGCCCTGTACCCAACCGGTTGCGCCAGGCCGTGACATCGCTTTCGGCCACGGACAGGTATGGTACGTCCGCCGGAATGGTCGCCAAATCCGTACCGAAAGCACCCGGCAGGGACATCATCGGGATGTGGAAGTCATGGCCGGGGACAGCGTCGCCCGGATCAATCACCTGAACGATGCCCGCGACGGAACGCATCAGCCGCGTGAGCGGCCGGGGACATTGCAGGATTACGTGCATGTTCCTTGCCGCCAGCAAAGGCGCATAGCGCACGAATTGGATGGTATCGCCAAGCCCCTGTTCCGCCTGCACCAATACGCTCGCCCCCGGTTCTTCAACGCCGGTTGTCCAACGCGGTTTGTTGGAGACACGCGGCTCCGACTTGAAGCGGGTAGTCCGCCAGCGCGCTTCATAAGCCCGCCAACCTTCATCGAATTGGCCAAGAAGCAACAAGGTCATCGCCCGATTGCGCTGGCATTCGGCATCGTCGGGATCAAGCAGCAGCGCCCTGTCATAGGCCGCCAGGGCTTCGTCAAAACGTCCCAATTCGTGGAGCGCCACCCCCTTGTTGGCGTGCACCGCTGCCGCATCGGGGGCGGTTTGCAGGGCCGCATCGTATTGCACCAATGCCGCCGCCAGGTCGAAACGTTTCCGCAGGATATTGCCCAGATTGCAATGCGCCTCGACCATGCCCGGGCGGGCCTGCACCGCCAGGCGGTAGCATTCCATGGCCTTGTCGTCTTCACCCCGGTCGTGGTGAAACTGACCCAACGCCTGATGAGCATCGGCCAATCCAGGGTCCAGGCCGGCGGCACGGCGAAAGCAATCTTCCGCACCGCTTCCGGCCTGCCCGCCCACACCCTGCAAGGCCAGTCCCAAATTCAAATGCGCCGGGGCAAGATCGGCATCCAGTTCCAACGCCAAACGCGCACGCGACCGCGCCGCGTCAAAATCACCGGCTGTCACAAGGGCCGCCGCCATGTCGGAATGAACAGATGCGTCTTTCGGCGCCAGGGCGACTGCTTCCCGATAGGCATCCGCCGCGTCGGCCGCCAATCCCTGCGCCATCAGAACACGGCCCAGGTTGGCGTGATACATGGCCACGCGAGGGTCGATGGCGATGGCCTGTTTGATATCCCCGGTCGCCGCCGCTGCATCGCCTTTCTGATAGCGCACCAATCCCAGCAAATGGCGGGCATCCGCATGATCGGGGAATTCCCCTAGTATGTCTTTGTAGGCCCGTTCGGCCGCGTCCAAATCCCCGGCTTGGTGGCGCGTGATCGCCCGGGCCAGGTTTTCCTGTACCTCAGCCATGGCGGCGTCTGTCCCTTTCCTTACCCTTAACCGCATCGAACGTTCTCAACGCTTCCTCAAGCCGCGCCCAATGAGCCGCCTTCCCCGGCAAGCCGAAACGCAGGCGTTTTGGGAAGCCCTGAAACCGGCGAACGAGAATGCCCGCCTTCGCCAGATGGTCATAAAGGGCCTCGGCCCGTTCGCATTCAATCAACACAAACAGATCCGTCCTGCCGATGATATTCGTCCCCGCGCCCCTTAAAAGATCACACAGCCTATCCATGTCTGCTGACAGACGGGTCCGCTCGTGGCCCGCCCATCCATGGTCCGCCAGAGCCTGCGCACCGACGGTCAACGCCGGGCCCGACACGGCCCAGGGCCCCAGTTCGTCTTCCAGCCGGCGCACCACGTCCGGCATCGCCACGGCAAACCCCAACCGCAACCCGGCCAAACCGTGAAACTTTCCGAACGACCGCAGAACGATCACGTTCGGCAACGGAAAGGCGGGAACAAGGCTGATTTCCGGGCTGACATCGGCAAAGGCTTCGTCAACAACCAGGGTATGGCCGCCCTTGCCTGCCGCCACGGCCCAGGCAGCAAGGCGTTCGGGCGCGATCATGCGTCCGTCCGGATTGTTGGGATTGACCAGCACCAGGGACCGGTCGGGCGGCGGCAATTCGCCGATGTCTTCCACCGTTGCACCCGCCGCACGCCAGGCGGCGGCATGCTCCGAATAGGTCGGGCCCATCACCGCCACACGGTCCGCCGCGATCAGCCGGGGCAGCATCTGGATCACGGCCTGCGTTCCCGGCGCGCAGGCAATCATATCGGTAGAAGCCGCACCGTATGCCGCCGCCGCCGCTTCCTTCAAACCAGCAAGGTCGGATGCCAACGGCAAACGCGCCCATGCCTCGGATGGGATGTCCGGCAAGGGAAAAGCACGCGGATTGATCCCCGTGGACAGATCGACCCACCCACCGGCCGGTTCGCCGAAACGGGCGGTCGCGCCATCCAGGTCGCCGCCATGATCTTCGATTTCTTTTGCTGACACCGGGTTTGTCACGAAGTCTTCGTCATCCATCTGGCGCCTTATATCCGTGTTTCATCCGCTGCGCACAGTTTACCTGGATCGGCCCGCCGTCCCATAGGCCCCCTGTCGACAAAACCAAAGGTTTCTAATATGACTGGCGTGCATATCGGACGGGCGCCACACTTTTGCCGGAATACGCGTAGAACGTTTCATCAAACACGCATTTATTCGGCGGTTTTGCCGGTTTGAGAGACTTGGGGCCGTCCCAAAGGCCGAGCATGCAAAGGAGTTATGATCATGCGCAACCTTGTGACGGCATTGGCGCTGTCTGCCCTGATCCTGGTCGGCCTGGGATCAACCGCCGATGCGGCCGAAGGCGACGTCGCCGGGAAAGTCCTGCGCCTGCAGAATTCCGCCATGGCCATGCAGGATGCCCTGCCCCGTCCCCTAAAGGTCGGCAGCGAAATTCTGGTCGGTGACGTGATCTCGACGGGCAAGGGCACCCGGTTGGAATTCAAACTGAATGACGGCTCGGTCATGACCTTGGGCGAACGTACGGTCTTCGTCGTCTCTGAATTCGTGCAGACACCAGCCCAAGAAAACATCGCTTTGCGCCTGCTGTCGGGTGCGTTCAAGGCATCGTCCGGCGCCGTTTCCGCCGCCAATCCGGATGCCATGACCGTCGCCACCAATACGGGCACGATCGGCATTCGCGGCACGACCGTTTGGGGCGGCACCCTTGATACCCAATTCGAAGTCGCCCTTCTGGACGGGAAAAGCATCACCGTCACCACCCGGGGCGGCCGCGTCGAATTGACCGCCGCCGGTCAGGGTACACGGGTCCCATCGGAAGACAGCGCCCCGACCGCACCGGTCGTTTGGGGGCAGGCAAAAATATCACGCGCCCTGGCAACGGTGGACTTTTAGGCGGCAAGGCGGGAGACTGCCCCCCCTTCATTCCACCCCTGTTCCGCCGAGCCTTCCATGACCATCGACCCGACCCAATTCATTTCAACCTGGCCTTTCCCCACGACCGTCTGCTTCGGCCCGGGGCGCATCGGCGAGTTGGGCAAGACCTGTGCCCGCACCGGCATCGAACGTCCATTGATCGTGACGGATGCGGGCCTGGTCACGACCCATATCATTGCGGCGGCACAGGACTCCCTGTCTCAGGCGAAATTACAGGGCAGCCTGTTTTCCGACGTTAAATCCAATCCGACGGCGGCGAACGTCGCCGCCGGGGCCAAGGCGTACCAAGAAGACGGCTGCGACGGCATCGTCGCCATCGGGGGCGGATCGGCCATGGATGCCGCCAAGGCAATCGCCCTTCAATCCGGTCACGCGGCCCCGGCCCTGGACTACGCCGTGGGCGGGCCCCGTTACCGCGACATCGACGGTACGGCCATTGCCCCGCTGATCGCCGTGCCGACGACGTCCGGCACGGGCTCGGAAATGGGATATGCCGCCGTCATTTCCGATGAAACAGCCCAAGCCAAGCGGGTGCTCTATCATGCGAACCTGCTGGCCCGCACCGTGATCTGCGATCCCGAGCTGACCATAGGTCTGCCGGCAAACCTGACCGCCTGGACAGGGATGGACGCGGCCGTTCATTGCATCGAGGCCTATTGCGCCCATACCTACAATCCCATGTGCGACGGGATCGCCGCCGAAGGCCTGCGCCTGATCGCGGCCTGGCTGCCGCGCGCGGTCAAGGACGGCCACGACCTTGAAGCCCGCACACATATGATGGCCGCCGCCGCCATGGGGGCCGTCGCATTCAACAAAGGATTGGGGGCGGTTCATGCCGTCTCGCATGCCATCGGCGCCCGGCTGGACACCCACCATGGCCTGACCAATGCGGTCGTCCTGCCCTATGTGCTGTTGCACAATCGCGGGGCCATCAATGAACGCTGCGCCGTGCTGGCCCGTTGCATGGGCCTGCCGAAAGCGGACTTTGCCGGGCTGATGGATTGGACTTTGGCAACCCGGGAAACCTTCGGCATTCCCCATACCGTCGCCGAGCTTGGTGTCGAACAAGACGACCTTGATCCCCTGGCGGAAATCGCGGCCGGCGACGTCACCGCCCGGGAAAATCCCGTCCCCGTCGATGCGGCGGCCTTGCGGGACGTGATCGCCAAAGCGCTTTCCGGCACATTGGAATAGGACGCAGATCGTGCCCCCCACACCCGGCCTTCTGGAACTTGTCGATCAATGCGAATACATGGCCCGGGCGTATGCCGATGCGGGCGCCCCCTTGCCGCGCCGACGGCCCGACGGTTTCCCCGCCCTGGTTTCCAGCATTATCGGCCAACAGGTTTCCGCCCATGCGGGAGCCGCGATCCAACGCCGGGTTGAAGCCGGTCTGGGAAGCGTCACGGCAGAAGCCGTCCTGACTAAATCCGAGGATGAATTGCGATCTTTCGGCTTGTCTCGGCCAAAGATCAAATACATTCGCGGCGTCGCGGAAGCCGTCGCCACGGGCGAGCTGGATTTCGACGCCCTGCGTCACGCCCCCGACGACGAGGTTCTGGAAACCCTGACCCGCCTGAAAGGCATCGGTCAATGGACCGCCGAAATCTATCTGATGTTCGCGTTGCAGCGCCCTGACGTCATGCCGTCGGGCGATCTGGCCCTGGCCGAATCCGCTGCCCGCCTGATGGGTTTGAAGGCCCGCCCCAAACCTAAGGAACTGGCTGTCATCGCCGAACGCTGGCAGCCGTGGCGGTCCACGGCGGCGCTGATGCTTTGGTATTATTACCGCTATACGGGCGGCCCCGGCGCACCCGACGTCTAATCAAAGACGCCGGGTGCGAGGGCTCACTCTTACGTCGTTGAACTGACCAACGACGCCAATCTTTCCGCTGCATCATCATCAAGGTCGAGACGGGCATGCGTATGCTCGTCGGTCTTGGCAACGATAGAGGCCTCGAAGCTGCCCGCATCGGGGATATCGACCGTGAAGGCATCGCCTTCGGTCACGTCCAACCCCCGGTCAAGCACGATGCCCCCGCCCTTGGACAGGCTGTACAGCGTGGTTTCCTTTGCCACGCCGCCGACCGTGACCGAGACCTGCTGCCCCATGGCGTGCCGTTTGGCCCATTCCGGGTCCTGGCTTTCGTGGATGATCTGCTGCAGGCGTTCGTTCATATGGTCGATGCCCGATTTGAC
>JAVJRK010000001.1:0-2089 GCA_040218445.1 Rhodospirillales bacterium
CCAGCGCAGAGCCTCAAGGTGGGCGCGGGCTGCGTCGGGATCGTTGTAGATTGGGTTGGTAATATCAGTCACATCTCAAAACCCTAAGTTATTGAGATAAAACTACGAAACCTATCTACTTTTGTCAAGTATATAATTAGGAAAAATGACGATCATGGAGACGATCAACCATCTACAGAGCCTACCGTCTAGCCAAGTCGCGGCGGCTGTTGGCGCGTTGAGCCGCGCCGACCGCGAACGGTTTCTGATCGCCGCCCAAGAGAGACTTCGCCGCCACGGCCAGCGGGAATTCTACCGCCTGTTCCCATCAAAGGGGGCATACCGCAGGCAGCTTTACCCGAGGCATATGGAATTCTTCGCTGCTGGGTCTGATTATCGGGAGCGCTGCTTTTTGGCCGCAAACCGCGTCGGTAAAACGGTCGGCGGCGGATATGAGATTTCATGCCATCTAACCGGCCTCTACCCTAAATGGTGGCCCGGCCGGCGGTTTGACCGGCCAACGAAGTGTTGGTCCGCAGGGAAGACAAACGAGACGACACGCGATATCATCCAAGCGAAGTTGTTGGGCAGCGTTCAGCCCAGAGGTTCCGAAAAATGGATGGACGGCACCGGGATCATTCCTGGCGAGATGTTGACGAAGCGACCCGCTTGGAAAAGCGGCGTTGCCGATCTCGTTGACACGATAAAGGTTAAGCATGTTTCCGGCGGGTATTCGACGCTGGGCCTCAAGTCCTACCAGCAGGGCCGGGGCAGCTTTGAGGGCACCGAGCAAGATGTTATCTGGCTTGATGAAGAATGCCCCGAAGATGTTTATGGTGAGTGCCTAATTCGCACCGCAACCACGGACGGCCTTGTTATGCTGACTTTCACGCCTCTCATGGGGCTTACCCAAGTCGTCTTGCAATTTCTGCCGGATGAAATGAACCCAGGAGCAGCGGCGGCATGAAGGCAAGCCTCGGAAAAGGTATCGGCCTCTATCTCACGGCAGTCGTCGCTGGTTGCGTTATCGCACTACTGATTGCCTGGGCAATCGTCAGCACGCTGACTTAACGCGGAGTAGACTGGAGCCAGGCACCAGCCTCGGTTCATACCCGAGTGACGCGGGTTCAAATCCCGCCTCCGCAACCATTTATGGACAGGCAAGCAGATAGGCGACTGCATCGGTTTTGAAAACCGACGAGCCCGAGAGGGCCTTGGGGGTTCGACTCCACCCTCTGTCCGCCATTCACGGCCCCTTCGGGGGCCTTTTTTATTGGGAAATCCATGAAAACCTACATCGGAACGAAAGAGATCCAGGCCGAACGTGCGGCGGGTGGCTACAAGGTCGTCTATCCTGATAGACAAACAATGCCACCGCCGCCCGCCAGTCCCCGGACGGCAGTTGCGGCAAATGCCGGCGGCGCACGAAGACCACCACGGCCAGCATCGCGGCCGCCGACACCAGACGCACGGTCGTGAAGGTCGCGGGGTCGATCAGGCCCGGGCCCAGGGCCGCCCGGCAAATGATCGAATTGGCGGCAAAGGCGGTAATCGCCAAAGCCGTCATCATGACGATGTGCAGCTTCGAAGGCATCGGGTCGGGCGTGGAAATAACGAGCTCCGGGTTTCTAGGGTGCTGCGGAACAGCAGCACCTCACCCGCCCTATAGAACGCCCACCCGCCCGCGACCGCAAGCGGGAACCCATCACAACACTTCGTCCGTCACCGAACAAACGCTGCCGCCGCGAGGCCCCTGCGGGTACGATTACGCCATCGTATCGACGTAGTTGCGGAAGCTGTCCGTCTGCTCATCCGTCAGTTCAAGCCGTGCATGCGTGTGATCGTCGGTCTTGGCGATCAGGACCGCCGATACGACACCGATTTCCGGCAGATCGATTTCGAACGCCTCGCCCTGGCTTACGTCTATTCCCCGGCCGAGCACGATGCCCCCGCCCTTGGACAGGCTGTGCAGCGTGGTTTCCTTTGCCACGCCGCCGACCGTGACCGAGACCTGCTGCCCCATGGCGTGCCGTTTGGCCCATTCCGGGTCCTGGCTTTCGTGGATGATCTGCTGCAGGCGTTCGTTCATATGGTCGATGCCCGATTTGAC
>JAVJRK010000015.1:0-234404 GCA_040218445.1 Rhodospirillales bacterium
CAAGAATTTGGCTTCGCAGACGGCCAAGGCGACGGAGGAAATCAGCACCCAGATCAACGATATCCAATCCGCCACCAGGGATTCGGTCGAAGCGATCCAAAGCATCAGCCGGACCATCGGCGAGATCGATGAAATCGGTACGGTGATCGCATCCGCCGTCGAAGAACAGGGAGCGGCAACCCAGGAAATCGCCCGCAGCGTCGAAGAAGCGGCCAGCGGTACGTCCCGGGTGAGCGAAAACATCGGTGCGGTGACACAGGCCGCCGGCGAGACCGGTGTGGCAGCCGAACAAATCCAGATTTCGGCCACGGAATTGACCCGTCAGGCAGAGATTTTACGCGATGAGGTCGGCAAGTTTCTCGGCCAAGTGAGGGGGGGCTGAGGCGAGAAGGGGTACCTGCGCCGCCGGTCGGCGGCGCAGGCCCTTCGAGAGAAATTACAACAGGCTTGTTGAAAGCTGTGCGGGCCTTAGCTATGAAGGCGTCTCCGTCGCCGTAAAAACCGGCCGGCGGCCCGACGGGATAGGTGCGCGAGTGGCTGAAGCGGGCTCCCTGCTAAGGAGTTAGGCCCCTAAAGGGTCTCGAGGGTTCGAATCCCTCCCTGTCCGCCATATCAAAAGGGCCCTCTTTAAAGGAGGGCCCTTTTTGTATTTTGCCGTTACGGTGGTTCAGCTCATTCCCAGCATTTCCCGGGCTTCGGCCGGGCTGGCGGGTTCGCGCCCGAAGCTTTCGGCCATGTCGGCCACACGCTTGACCAGGTCCGCATTGCTGGGCGTGCCCAATTCCGGATAGGGATAATCGCCCAGGCCGATGGCCACATGGCCGCCCATTTCCAGGGCCAGCGCCGCCGGGCCGTACAGATTGCCGACTTTGTTGTTCACGGACCATTCATAACGGAACCCTTCGGGCAGGAATTCCAGATGTGCCATCAGGCCCTTGATGGTCCCCGGATGGCCGCCCAGGTAGCCGGAATCCGATAACGCGAACAGCAGATAGGCGGGTTGATCGATCAGTTCCATTTCCAGGAAGGCCTCGAACATGCGGGTGAACGGCACGGTCCAGGAAACGACCACCGGTTTGACTCCGATCTCGCGCATGCGCCGGGCGAAATAGGCGCAGGTCTTGGGCGTGTTCACATAGGCCAGCTCATCCGTTTTCATCGCTTTCGCCGCGATGTCGTAGACGTCCACGTTGGTCGAGCCGATGTCGATCGGCGCGAAATCCGGTTTCAGGGCCGGGTCCTCGGATGCCTTGATGATGTGCTGCAGGCGCGCTTCGTCCGATGATTTCAAGGTCACCTGACCCAGGGTCGGGTGGATCATGATGTCGCTGGCGGCGCGGATCTTGCGGATCGTCTCGAAATAGGTATCGGGATCGTGGTTGGGCGAGCCGTCGGCATTGCGCGCATGGTAGTGGCAGATCGAAGCTCCGGCCTCGCGGCAGGCGGCGGCGGCTTCGGCGATCTCGTCGGGGGTGAAGGGAACGTTCGGATTGACGTCGCGCGCCATGTACTCGTTGACGCGGGCTTCGATGATCACTTTTTTGCCGAAACCGGGGACGGTCGATTTAAAAGGCATATGCGGGTTTCCTCCCATTCTGTCGATCTACGTAATATCGACCGATCACCCCCCTTGCCGTTTGTTAACCGAGTCCCCGGCGTTTGCAAACCATGGATTTCGCGGAGGGCGGCTGTTCGGCGGCTATGCCCCCCCCGGAAACGTTCGGGGTTAATGCCCGACGGGATCAGTGCCCCGCACCGGCCGGGGCGGGCACGCCCTCGATCTCGGCGACCAGGCAGGTGGGCTTGCCGCTGTTGAGCGCGCGGCTCAGGGCTGCGTCCAGATCGCCCGGATCGGCGGCATGTTCCCCGTGGCAACCGAACCCGGCGGCGGCGAGGTCATAGCGGGTGTTGTCGAGCTCGCATTCATACAGCCGGTCCGGGCCATAGTCGCGCAACTGAATCTGATATTCGGCGTTCCAGCGGGCGTCGCTGGCGATTACGGCGACGAAGTCGGCACCGTATCGATGGGCGGTTTCGAACTCGGCGAAATGGAATCCGGCGGTGCCGTCCCCCATCACCACGACGACGGTGGCGTCGGGCCGGGCGACCTTGGCCGCGACGGCATAGCACAGGCACCCGCCGATCGCGCCGGACGGCCCGTTGATCATGCGGGTCGGGGCGGAAAGGCAGGCCTGCGCCCATTGCCCGGCTTCACCCCCGTCCACGATCAAGATGGGATCATCGGTGGTGTCCAGTACCTTCTGCACGGCCTGGAACAGTTGGGCCGGATGCATGGCAGCACCCGGCGACGGGGCGGGGGCGTCCTGCCGTGCCGCGATGGCGGCGGCGACCTCGTCCCGCCAGGCCGCGCGGGAATTGCCGCCACGGCCCGCCGCAATCAGGGCCTTGGCGGCGGCAGGGGCATCGGCCCGGTGTTCCAGCACCATGCGGCCGCCCAGGGCACGCTTGGCGCGGGTCAAAAGGCCCGCATCGGGGTCGACCATCAGGAATTTTACGTTCTCGGCAACGGCCGGGGATTTGGCGAAGCCGGTGGTGAAATCCATGTCCTTGCCCAGGCTGACGATCACGTCGGCTTGGGCCAGGGCGGATTTGATGTCGCCCAGGCTGGGATCGTTCAAGCCGCGCGGGCTTTCCATGCACACGACCGGGACGTCGACGGCATCGGCCAGCTTTTCCAACCGGCCGTCGGCGCGGGTCCGGTTCTGCAGAGGGCCGGTCAGAATGACGGGCCGCCGGGCCGTGGCAAGGGCATCGAGAAGGGCCGCGACCGCGGCGTCATCGGGGGGGCTGGATACGGCAGCGCAGTCCGCCGCGGTCGGCACGGGGGTGTCGCCCGGATCGGCGTTCAGCACGTCGAAGGCAAGCGCCAGTTGCACCGGGCCCGGCCTGCCCGAGGTCGCAATGCGGATCGCCTTGGCGGCGGTGGCACCCAAGTCAGCGGCCTGTTTGGGGCGGTCGGAAAACTTGGTCAGGGGGCGGGTGATCGCGACCTGATCAAGTTCCTGAAAGGCGCCCATGCCGTCCTGGGCGACGGGGGAATCACCGCTTAACAGCAACACCGGGGTTTCAGATTTGCGCGCCATGTAAAGCGGGCCCAGGCCGCTGGCGAAACCGGGAGCGGCGGTGATCAGGGCCACGCCCAGCTTGCCCGTCAATTGCGCATAGGCTTCGGCCATATAGACGGCGGCCCCTTCGTGGCGGGTGTGGATCAGGCGGATTCCAGCATCCAGGCAGGCGTCGAACACCGGCATGATCTGGTTGCCCGACAGGGTGAAGATGACCTCCACCCCGGCGTTGGAAAGCGTTTTGACGAGGAGATCGGCGCCTCTCATATCCTGGATATCCCTTGGCTTTTTTTGAGAATGGGTTCGGATAAACACTATATAGCTATATAGGTCTTGTCACGAGGGAAGGCGCGCGTCGGAAATGCGGACGGCGTGTTTGAGGGTGTGATGAAACGCCTTTCGCCCGCCACAGTTTCCGGGCAGTCTCGGCCGCCATGAAAAACGCACCGCTTCAATTTTCCGCACCGGCGCTGATCGCGCTGTTCCTTTTGCTCGCCCCCCAACCGGCCCGGGCGGAGATCGAGGGTCAGCCCGAGATCATCGACGGCGATACCCTGTCCATCGCGGGGGTGGTGTTCAATCTTTACGGTGTCGACGCACCGGAAAGCGACCAGACCTGCCGAAACCAGGGCGGGGCCTATCCCTGCGGGTTTCAGGCCGCCAACGTGCTGGCCTATATGACCGCCTATCAATGGATCAAATGCCGCGACCGGGGTGTCGGCCCGGACCGGCAGACGGCCATGACCTGTTTGCTGGGCGGGCGTTATGACCTGGGTGAACGCCTGATCCGCCAGGGCTGGGCTCTGGCCGACCGGAAGACAAATGTCCCGGCCTATCTGCAGGCCGAACAAACGGCCCGCGCCGAAGGGGCAGGCCTGTGGGCCGGGTCGTTCGCCGCGCCCTGGGATTGGCGCCAAGGCAAAAGATGACCGGCAAAAGGGGGCCGGACGCCGCGGTGGCTTTGACTCCGGCCTGGACCAACGCAATAACTATACAGTAATATTGTATACATTCTTGGCCGGACAGCCCCAGAGGAGCCCCCCATGCAGACCGCCGAACGGACCAACGTTCTTTTCAACCGGATTAGCGCCGTGCCCGTTACGGGTATTTTCGGGGCCGAGATTTCAGACGTCGACCTGACGAACCTGGACGACGAGACCACGGCGGAGATTCGGGCGGCATTGCTGCGCTACAGCGTGGTGTTCTTCCACGGGCAGAGCTTCACGCCCCAAAGCCAATCGGCATTCGCTCGGCGGTTCGGAACGCTCAACCGGCATCCTTATGTGAAGGGGATCGAGGGCCATCCCGAAGTGTTCCGCATCGTCAAGGAGCCCGCCGATCGGCATCATTTCGGCAACGGATGGCATACGGACCTTGCCTATACGGACACGCCCGCCATGGCGACGATGCTCTACGGCATGGAAGTACCGGAAGCGGGCGGCGACACCATGTTTGCAAGCCAGTATGCGGCCTATGAAATGCTGACGGACGGCATGAAGGAAATGATCGCCGGGCGCCGGGCCGTCTATACCAACGCGCATACCTACGGCAAGGATGCCAGCCGCTTCAAAACCGGTGTCGCCAAGGCCATGAACGTGGCCCCGGCCGAGGTCAAGGAAGTCGCCCATCCCTTGGTCCGCACCCATCCGGAAACGGGGCGCAAGGGCCTGTACCTCAGCCCCATCCACTTTTCGCGCTTCGAAGGGATGACGCCGGAGGAATCGAAGCCACTGTTCGACACATTGGTCGCCCATGCCACGCGGCCCGAATTCACCCTGCGCTTCCGCTGGAAAAAGGGTTCGGTCGCCATGTGGGACAACCGCTGCACCATGCATTACGCGGTCGACGACCTGACCGGCGTGACGCGGGTCATGCAGCGCGTGACCTTGGAAGGCGACCGGCCGGTTTAGTCCGGTAAACGCGCTCGACAGGTTTAGCCCGCCAGTTCGGGCAGCAGGCCGTCCATCCGGTCGAAGCAAACCGCCCAGCCTTCCAGCATGGGTGTCTTCATGGCGTTGTCGCGGGCGTTCTGCGACGAATAGAGCACCGTGGTCGTCACACGGGTGCGCGCACCACCGCCCAATTCCTCGAACGTCGTGGTGCAGACGGTTTCACTCTCGGTCCAGTCCTGATCGAACAGTTCTGTCACGACCAGACGTTCCGGCGGGGCGATTTCCTTGAAGGTGCCGCCCATGGCCATGTCGCCTTGCTGCGCGTTGCGCCAGACATAGCGGTAGGCCCCGCCGACGCGCAGGTCGATCGTGCATTCGGCCATGGGCCAGTCGTCCGGCCCGAACAGCCAGCGCACGACCAGGGCCGGGTCCGTATAGGCCTTGAACACCAGTTCGCGTGGGGCGTCGAATTCACGGCTGACCTGTAGTTCGCGGTCGGACGGCAGGGTCGCGGTCAGGGGGATTTTCGGCTTCATGTCAGGTCTTTCCTGGGCTTGGTCTCGGTTGAAACGGGGGTCTGTAAGACATCGAGCAATGCATCCAGGCGCTCGAACCGGGCTTCCCAGAACGCACGGTATTCCTCCAGCCAGCCCACGGCTTCGGCCATGGGGGCGGCTTCCAGGCGGCAGGGCCGGCGCTGTCCGTCGCGGTGGCGGGAAATCAGGCCGGCCTTCTCCAGAACCTTCAGATGCTTGGAGATCGCGGGCTGGCTCATGCCGAAAGGCTCGACCAGTTCATTGACCGTGGCGTCGCCCCGCGCCAATCGGGCGATGATGGCGCGGCGGGTCGGGTCGGCAAGGGCAGCGAAAGTAGCGTTGAGCTGAGTCATTATATATAACCATATAGTTATAAATCTATTTGGTTATATAAAAATGAAACAGGGCGGTCAAGGCGCAGACTTGGCGGCGGCGTGAAAATCCCGCAGGATGGGTGCCAAGAAGGCGGGGCGCTTTCAAACGACCCGGGCCTAGAACCCGGGCGGGAGGACACATGTCACCCATCAGATTGATGGCGACGACGGGCATTCTCGGTTACGGCTTTACCGAGGAAGCCTTCGCCCAAGGCCTTGCCCTGAAACCCGACCTGATTGCTTGCGACGCCGGATCGTCCGACCCGGGGCCCCATTATCTGGGCTCGGGCACGGCATTTGTGTCGCGGGCAGCTGCCAAACGCGACCTTGCCTTGATGGTCGGGGCGGGGATGGAACACGGCATTCCCGTGATGATCGGCTCCGCCGGCGGCAGCGGATCGGACGCTCAGGTCGACTGGACATTGGATATCCTTAAGGAAATCTGTGCCGAGAAGGACATCGCGCCCAAGGTCCGGGTGATCCGCACGGAACAGACCAAAGACGCCATCAAGGCCAAGGTCCGGGCCGGTAAAATCACGCCGCTCGGCCCCATCGCCGATCTGACGGAAGACGACGTCGAGCAATCGTCGCGCATCGTCGCCATGATGGGCCCGGAAGCTTATCAGCAGGCCCTTAAGGACGGTGCCGACGTGGTGATCGCCGGGCGCGGCACGGACGCCGCCCTGTTCGCGGCCCTGCCTTTGATGAAGGGGGCGGACCCTGGCCTGGCCTGGCATCTGGCCAAGATCATCGAATGCGGTGCCCAGGTGGTCGAGCCGCGCGAGGGTCAGGACTGCGTGATCGGTACCATCTATGATGACCATTTCACGGTCGAGCCGGGATCACCCATCCGCCGTGCCACGGTCACGCGGGTGTCGGCCCATACGTTGTATGAAAACCCCGAGCCCTACCGCCTGAAGGAACCGGACGGCATCCTGATCACCGACCGCTGTTCGTTCGAACAACTGGACGAGCGCACGGTCAAGGTTTCGGGCAGCCGGTACGACCCGTCGGAAAAATACACGGTCAAGCTGGAGGGGGCGCGGCCGCTCGGTTTCCGCACCGTGTTCATCGCCGGTGTGCGCGATCCGATCCTGATCGACATCATGGACGATTTCGTCGAGACCTGCCGGGGGCGCATCCAGCGCGATGTCGCCGGCCTGGGGATCGCGGCAGAGGATTACACCCTGTCCGTGCACCTTTACGGCAAGAACGCGGTGATGGGATCGTTGGAACCGCAGATTGATGAAACGCCGCATGAACTGGGCCTGCTGCTCGACGTGTTGGGCAAGACCGAAGACATCAGCCGCGCCGTGCTGGCCAAGTCGCGTTATGCCTTCCTGCATACGGACTTTCCCGGCCGCATGTGCATTTCCGGCAACTTGGCGATCCCGTTTTCGCCGTCGGACATGCATGTCGGGCCGGTCTATGAATTCAACGTCTGGCACGTCATGGAATGCGACGACCCCATGGAGGTCGCGCGCATGGAGTGGCTGGAAATCTAATCGCAAATCCCGAGCGGGCCGAATTCAGGCCCGTGACGACGCATTTGCGCAAAAGTAAAGGGGTAATACCCATGAAGATCACCCTTCTCGGCACGGGCACGCCGACGCCGTCGTTGAAACGTATGAGCTCTGGCTACATGGTCGAGGTCGGAGATGACGTCATGCTGTTCGACCACGGGCCGGGCGCGCATCATCGCATGTTGGAAGCGGGCAAGCGGGCGACGGACGTGACCCATGTGTTCTTTTCCCACCTGCATTACGACCACTGCCTGGATTACGGCCGCCTGGTTTTGACCCATTGGGACCAGGGCGTGGGCAAACTGCCGGAACTGCAGGTCTACGGCCCGCCGTTCACGCAGCGTATGACGGAGTTGTTGTTCAGCGCCGACGGCATCTGGGGCCCGGATCTGCAGGCGCGCACGGAACATCCCCTGTCGACCGTGATCTACAACGCGCGGGGCGGTGAGGGCCAGCGCGCCAAACCCGCCCCCCAGGTCACCGAGCTGAAAAGCGGCGATGTGATTGAAACCGACCATTGGAAGCTGACGGCAGCTAGCGTGCGGCATGTGCAGCCGTTCCTGCATTGCTACGGCTACCGCCTGGAAACGGACGCGGGCGTGTTCGTCTATTCCGGTGACACGGGGCCCTGCAAGGCGATCGAGAAGCTGGCCCAGGACGCCGACGTGCTGGTCAACATGTGTCACTACCTGTCCGGCACGGAACTGGGCAAGGAATTCGCCGAGGGCTGCATGGGCCATCTGGAAATGGCCGACCTGGGGGCGGCCGCCGGGGTCAAGAACCTGGTGATCAGCCATGTCACCGAACAGATGGACAAGCCCGGCGTGCGCGAACGCATCCTGCGCGACATGGGCGAACGCTATTCGGGCAACCTGTTCTTCGGCGAAGACGGGATGGTTATTCCGGTCGGCGATCCCATGCCCGCCAAGCTGGACTAACCGGCACATGAAAAGAAGTTAAAGAGGACGACACAACCATGGCCAAATTGAGAGACATCGCCCGCGTGGTGCGCGGCAAGAACGCGGGTGCCTTGTACCTGACCCTTGACGTCATGTTCGAGGACGACGCGACCTACCGCAGGGTTCTCAAATCCGGCGTGATCAACCCCCGCGCCCTGGCGCCGCTTTATGGGGTGACCGACAACGAGGTCGCGATCATCCCCTTCGACGTGGCCCGCGCCATCAAGATCACCGTGCCGCGCCGTGTGCGGTCCGGCTCGCCCGGCGACACGGATGTCTATGGCGCGCAGCAGCACGTGCCGCTGATGCAGTTGGACGTGCCGGAGTAGGAGGGCTGCGCGTTACAGATCGAACGACGCCGACAGGAGGAAGGTGCGCGGCGTGCTCAGGCTAAGATTGAGGCCTTCCCAGTAGTTTGCATCAAACACATTGTTGATATTCAGACGGAAGACGATGGGATTACCGTTCTGCCGTTCCAGTCGATAACGGGCACCAATATCAAACCGCATCCATGAATCTTTCTTTTGAGTGTTGCCGTTGTCGACATAGGACGATCCGGTATACAGGCCGCGCCCGGACAGGGTCAGGCCGGGCAGTTGCGGCACATCCCATTCAACGCCAGCATTTAGAAGAATATCCGGAACATTATCGGGCCGATTCCCTTCGTTCGTGCCGCCCGAGGTGTCGACCTGTTCTGCATCCAGATAGGTCACGCCGCCGAGAATTCGGATGCCAGACGTCACTTCGCCAAAGGCGGTCAACTCTACCCCCCGGTGACGTTCCAATCCATCAACGCCAAAGACATTGGTATCCGGATCCGTAAACGAATTGGGTTGATCAATCTGGAAGATGCTGAGCGTGGTTGCGATGCTGCCAAAATCGACCTTAACACCGGCTTCGTATTGTTCGGTTTTCGTGGGTGGGAAAACTTCACCGGAGTTATTAGCGGTGTTGGGGGCTTCGCTGCCGCGTTCCAGGCCTTGGATATAGTTGCCGTACAGGGAGACGGATTTCCACGGCTTGACGATCAGACCAACGGCAGGAGTTACGGCTTCCTCGTCATAAAATGAGGTCTGCGCCCCGGTGTTCCGGTCGAAGCTCTTGCGAACGACCCGTTGCCATCGAACGCCCAACGTCAACTGAACACGCTCGTCCAGGACGGACAAAGTATCGGCTATTGCGACCCCAGTGAATTCCTGCTCGGCGGTTTTGGGAGCGTCGTTTATATCGCCAAGTTGAAAATTAGGCTCAGCCAGGACTGCCGGGCTGTAAAGATTGGATGAAAGGTTGCTGCTGGAAACGAAGAATCCGCCGTCCTCGCGCCAATAGCCTGTCCCCGTAATGACCATATCGTGCTTTACGAACCCCGTTTCAGCGGAGCCTCTGAGGCCAACCTGTCCTGTAACAACGTGCTCATACTGATTGAATGAACGCGCGTTTCCCGAGATGGTCCCTTGCGAGTCCTGGACCGTAAAAAATTGGGGAGTGGACTCGTTTTCCTTGACCTTGCCGCCGATCGCCATGAACGCGGTGAGGTTGTCTAACAAGTCATATTCGCCGCGGAGGGTACTGTAATAGTTCTCATTCTCGAAGAACGACCATGTCGGCGCGTAGTTGGAATTGTTGTCGGGAGCGTTTGGTACGGGGGCACCGGTTGCAAGGCCCAATTGCATTCTGGGTGCGTCGTCGTAGGCGTACTGATAGCCGAAATCGCTGGAGAGGCGGAAACGGTCGCCCTGATAGTCAATGCCCAAGGTCGCCATATTCCGCACCGGGTCCTGTAGGGCAATGGGGCTACCCCCCCGACGGAAAGCGCCATTGAAACGGACGCCGAATTCCTTATTGGCGCCAAACCGTCGGCCGACGTCCAAGTGCCCACCAACCTGGGAGTTTGATACGAAACTGGGTGAAATTTGGGTGAGCGGTTCATCCTCGGCCCGCTTGGGAACGATATTGATGGCGCCGCCGACCCCGTTGAAGGGCTGAATGCCATTCAGCAGGGCGCTGGGTCCCTTCAGAACTTCCACCCGTTCCAAAGACTCGGATGCCATTGTGGTCCCGCTAGTTGGCGTAATGCCGTAGAGCCCGTTGAAGGAGACGTCCTGATTGCCGACCCGAAACCCACGAATATACCACTGTTCGATGCCGTCACCGCCGGCCTGCAGGTTGCGGACCGATGGATCGTTCTCAAGCGCCTCGCCTATGGATCGCGCCTGCTGATCCTGGATCAATTTGGCCGTGTAACTGGTCTGATTAAAGGGCGTGTCCATGATATCGCGGTTGCCGAGCATTCCCAGTTTGCCGCCGCGTGCGACCTGTCCGCCGGCATAGGCGGGCGGTAAGTTACCGATTTCCGCCTGCTTGGGAACGGCGCGACCCTCGACTGCAACGGTGCCGAGCGTGATGCGGTCGCCGTTGGCGCCGGGGCGGGACAGGGCCACGGTCTTATCGTCGGAAAACGTCCAGGAAATGCCGCTGCCCTTGAGCAGCAGGTTGAGTGCATCGCCCACCGCCATGTCGCCTTTGATGGCCGGGGCCTGTTTGCCCTGGGTCAGGGCCGCGTCCACGGTGACCTGCATGCCGGCCTGGCGGCCGAACGCGTTGAGCGCCGTCGGCAGGGCCTGGGCCGGGATGTCGAAGGACGCGGTTTTCGAGGTCTGGGCCAGATCGGCCGCACCCGCCGTGTCCGGCGCCGCGTTCGGCGCGGCGGCGGCCGGGGCGGCGGCAAAGGCCAGAACCAGGGCCGTGGTGCCCAGAAGGGCGTGGATGAACGCCGGCTGTCGAAAGGTGCTTGCCTGCATGGCGGCGGTGGCGGTGCGGTGGAAGGTGGTCATCAGTCTGGTCCCCATTAATGCCCAAGAGCTTTATCTATAAATGCAAATAAGATGCATTCTCTATTCAGGGCATAGACGAGGAGCCGGGAATTTTCTTTCACGCCCGGCGAAATTAATTCCAGATCCGGTTACGCCCGCGCTTGTCCGTTCGTTTAAGCGCTTGGCCGCTCGCGCGGGCGTTTGGCCTTAGGGCCCGGTCAGCACGTGCAGCCAGGGCGAAGCCCGCGTCACCCGCCCGCCGGCGGGCTGGACCAGCGCGCGCAGGGCGCGGGCCGGGTCGGTCAGGTCGTACAACCCGTTAACCCGGGCCTGTGCCAATGCCCCGTCGAGGATCATGATCCAGCCCGGCTGATAGCGGTCGATCACGGTCGCGACCTCGGCCACGGTGGCGTCGGCAACGAACAGCTTGCCGTCACGCCACAGGGCGATGTCGGCGGGCTGGCGTTTGGTTTGTGATGCCAGGCCCGTCCGCCGGGTGACATGCACGCCCTGGCCCGGCGACAGGTCGGCCCGGAACGATGGGTCCTTATCCGCATAGGTCACGCGCACCCGGCCTTCGGCGACCTGCACGTCGACGGCGTCGGGCAAGGCCCGCACGTTGAACGCTGTGCCCAGAACCCGCGCCGCCACGCCGCCGTTTTCCACTGTGAAGGGGCGGTCCGCGTCGGGTGTGACCCGAAAGAAGGCTTCGCCCGCCAGCAGGGTCACGTCGCGGCGGTCTTCGGCATAACGGACGGTGACGGCGCTTTCGGGGCCGAGATCGATGCGCGAGCCATCTTCCAGAGTGATTTCTCGCGCCTCGGCCGTGGCTGTGGTGAAATCCGCCTGGGCGCGGATCATCACATCGGGGGCGATCACCACGGCCAGGCAGGCGGCCAGGGCAAGCCCGGCGACTGTCGCCAGGGGCATCCTGCGCGAGGCAGGGCGTTTTGCCGGGGGGCGGGCAGGGTGTTGTGTCGGAGCCGGTGCGGCATCGCCCAGAAGTTGCCAGGTGCGGCCGGCGCGGTCAAAGGCGCGGCGATGGGCCGGGTCGGCGGCGATCCAGGCATCCAGAGCGGACCTGAGGGCCCGGTCGCCGGGTGCGGCGTTGACACGCAGAAGCCAATCCATGGCTTGGTCCAGCGGGTCCTGGTCTGGATGCGGGGCCGGGTTTTCAGGGGCGGCGGTCATGGCTTGGCCTTGGTGCCTGGGACGATGACGGGAAGGGCGCTCGGCCGGTTCGGGGGCTGCCCGGGGGCTAAACGATGCCTTATTACAGGTAAGACGAACAGCCGGGGAATCTCTTTCATTAAGCCGGCACGGCGGGGTCTATGCGGGTGCGTTCCTTTGGCACCGCGCGAAGGCGTTTCCCGGATTGGTGTCAATTTTCGGCGTCGGGTCCGACGTGGCGGGCGATTTCGACCAGGGCCTTGTGCACCATGCGGTGGACGGAAGGTTCCGACACGCCCAGGCGGTCCGCGATTTCGCGCATGGTATGGCCACCGAAGCGGTGCATCTCCAACGCCCGCCGGCTGCGTTCGGGCAGTCGAGCAAGCGCGGCTTCGATACGAGAAAGGTCGTCGTGATGAAGGGTTTCTTCCTCGGGCGTGCGCGGCTTCGCGGGCATCATCCACCACAGCGGTTCCGGTTCCGCCTGCCGGCGGGTTTCCATGGACCGGCGGCGCGTCAGGTCGAGCGCTAGGTTGCGTACGATGCGGTAAAGATAAGCGACCGGCTGTTCCATGGCCGGGACGGGCCGGCCTTCTGCGGGAACGAACCGGATGAAGGCTTCCTGCACCACGTCCTCGGCGCGCATGCGGTCGCCGACGATCGGCGTGGCATAGTCGACCAGCGCCGCCCGGTGGGTTAGGTAGATATCCAGCATTGGCGAACTTCCGTTCACGCCGTGTCCCCGCAATCTTCCCGGACACTGGTTGTGCCGGGTCTGATCCCTGTTCTTGATCGGCAATTTAAATTAGTTGCGAATGATTATCAACAACGAGGTGATCAGCGTGCCGACAGACTGATTTAGATTTGATTCAGATTCGCGGTATATAAGTTAACGCATAGAGCGCGCAGAACGGGGCGCTCACATCCTGGCTGTGTATAGGGGGACTTACAGGCCATGACGATGTCGATCCGCGCAGCACGCGCCGTAACCGCTTTTGCGGCGGTTTTCCTGCTTTCTGTTTCCTTGGTCTCGCGGCCCGCCGATGCGGCCGGGCTGAGCGAAACCTTGCAACAGGTCGATACCGGCCCGTTCAAGGACGCGGCCTGCCGGGCCGCGATCGAGGGCATGGTCGGCACGGTCGATGGTTTGGGCACGGCTGCGTTTTCGAACCTGAAGGTCGAGGACGACGCCATCACCGGTAAATTGTCGCTGCCCGTGGGCGGTTCCTGGACCATGGCTTTGTTCGCCACGGATTGTTCCAAGAACGCGTTCGCGTTTTTGGCGCCGGGCAAGGACCTGAAACTTTCCGACATCGCTAAATCCGTCCCCGGTTTGAGCGAGGTCGACAAGCTGGGCCTTTCCAATCAGGCGTTCATCCTTTCCAACACCGAAGGCGAACTGGCCGCCGAGAGTGCCCCCGCCTCGGTCAAAAAGGCGCTGACAGACGCGGCCCTGGGCGACGACGGCGTGGCCGTCGAGGTCAAACCCGGCCTGACGGTCATGGGCGTGATGGACCTGTCGAAATCGACGCTGACTAAGAACGCGCTGAGTTTCCTGGGCATCAAGAACACCAGTGACCAGAAACTCGCGATCGACGGCTTCCTGGGTAAGGAAATGATGGAAGCCATCATCAAGGGTGAGAAACCGACCCCCGATTTCACCCTCGCCGGGACCTGGCCGTCCCTGACCATGACCTTGCCGGGTAATCATGCCCTGCCGAAGGCGTCGCTGGGGTTCTCCGTGGCGGTCAACGGCGAGGGTAAGGCTTTTGATTTCAATGTTGCGGCAGAAGACGAATGGAAATCGGCGCTCGGCATTTCCGGGCTCACACTGTCCAACGTCACCATCGACATTGCCGCCGATGACGGCGTCGCCGCGTCGCTGTCGGCGACGACCAAGCTGGGCAGCCAGTCGCTTGACGTCGTGTGGGAAGCGTCCAAGGCCGATCAGGCGGAAATCGCCGTCAGCCTGAAAGGCACGGACGACAAGACCTTCAACATCGCGACCCTGGCGGGCCTGTCCAAGGTGCCGGGCATCAAGGATCTGGGCTTCAAGGAACTGACGGTATCGCCGAAGGGCTTCGGCGGGCGGCTGATGTTCAAGAACGAAGAGCTGGACGCCGCCGTCGTGTTCATGGGGACGGGCAAAAAGCCCATCGTCATGTTCAAGACGCAGAAGTTCGCGTTGAAGGATGTGGATGGTGCGGTCAAGAACACGCCGCTCGGAAACATCGAATTTCCGGGACTGATCTTCACCTTGTCGGAACACGATCCGGGCGCGCTGTCGGCGGATGATTTCCCGTCCGTCGCCGATATCATCATCGGCGAGCTGGCGGAAAAAAGCGGCGGCACCCTGCACCTGAAGCAGGGTGTGGGCATGCTGGCGGTTCTTGATACGGACCATCTGGGGGCGGCCAAGAAGGCGCTTGGCATTTCGGGTGAGTTGCTCGTAGGCGGCAACCTGGGCGGGGTAATCGGTGGCGGCGAGCCGGAGATCGCCATTTACGCCAAGCTACCAGCGTTCTCCAAGATGCCCAAGTTCATGCGCGCTGCCAAGGACATCGCGCCGGAATTGGTGTTGGAATTCAAAAAGGCCGGCACCAACATCGTGTCCGACATCGGCGTGGGCCTGATCACCCATTTGAAGGTCGGCAAGGACGAACTGGAACTGGAAACCGCCGTTCGTACGGTGACTTCGGAAACGGGTGTGGGGCTCAACTTCGCGGGTGCACTGGATAAGTGGGAACATGCCTTCGCACTCAAGGGCTTCACCATGGAGGACGTTGCCGTTTCGGTCGGCGTCGACGTGGACGGGTCTGTTTCCGCCGGTTTCCAGGGCGACGTCAGCCTGAAGGACGGCTCGACCAAGTTCCGGCTGGAAGCCCTGGTCACGCCCGATCCGGAAGCCGCAGGCCTGCCCAAGGAAGTGATCTTCGATCTGGAATCCAACCATTTCTCGCTCGAAGGTCTGATGGATCTGGCCGACGTGTTCATCGGGTCGACCGGCAATTCCAAGGTCGCCAAGGCAGCCTAGGGCAAGGGGCTCTACAAGACCCTGCAGCTCGACAAGATGCCGTTGATTGAGTTCGTCGAATACAAGACCCATGACGGCACCAAGGAGAACGTCCGTATCTACTTCGCCACGCCTGGGGCCTCCGATCCGGCGTTGCAGGTCGACGGCATGGGCATCGGCCTGGAAGGCCGCATGAAGATTGCCGGCCACGAGATCGCACAGGCCAAATTCGATCTGTCGGAAACCGGCATCGATTTGGAAGGCGAGGTGCTGATCCACAAGCTGGGGCCGCTTAACATCAAGGACGCTGAAATGGCCATGGGCGCCAGCCTGACCGAACTGCCCTACATGCACATGAACGCCGATGTGAAAATTCTGGGCCTGGAACAGAAGACCAAGATCGATTTCTCCAAGGACGAAATGGGCTTCACCATTGAGGATGATTTCGGTCAGGCCTTCACCAGCGTGGTTTCGGCCACGGCGGCCATGAACCCGGCCAAACCCGACTTCGATGTGCTGTTGGAATTCAAGGGAGATCTTTTGGACGCCGTTCTGGGCGGCATCGAAAAGGAATTGAACAAGTTCATCGCCGAATACAAAGGCGACGTCGAGGCGGCGGAAAAGGATCTGGAAAAAGCCAAGAAGGCCGTCGACAACGAAGAAAAGAAAGTCGACAACGCCATCAAGAAGGCCGAGGCCGACGCCAAGAAAGCGACGGACAAGATCGAAAAGGCGATCGCCAAGGTCAACGGCATCCAAAAAGACATCAATAAAAAAGAGGACTCGGTCCACGACAAGTCCCACGACCTGCACAAATTGCATTGGTATCAGGTCGGCAAGGCCATCAAGCTGGCGGCTGAGATCGCCGGTCTGGAGATCGAAATCGGCGGGCTATACGCGGCCAAGGCAACAGCGACGGCAGCGCTTGAGGTCGCCAAGGCGGCGACGGAACTGACACCCATCCTGTTCCAGGCGGGCGTGCTGGCGGCCAATGCGGCATTCGAGGTCGCCAAGGGTGCGATCACGGCGTCGGAAGTCGCCGTCAAGGCATCGGAATACATCTTCAAGGGCTTGGAGAAACTGATAGAGGCCTATCGCAAGAATTTCCACTTCACCGAAGCCAAATTCGACGGCTCATTGCAGGCGTTGCTCGGCAACAAGCCGATTGAGATGGTCGCCAAGTTTACCGCGTTCGGTCAAGACGTGAATGCGGACATCAACTTTACCCCGGCAAAACCGGAAGAATTGGGCAAAGCCATTGGCGGCATGATTTCGAAGCTGGCCTCGGAAGCGGTCGACGGCATCGAGCATGCCTTCTTCGGCGGCGGATCGCATTCCAACAAGCATTCCCAGGCGGTCGCCGATTGGGCGGCCAAGAACCATGCGACCCAGGATGCGGGTGGGTTTGCGGGTGCCGGCTGGGGCTCAAGCGGGCCGGGTGGTATGACCATTCCGGTGAAGGGCAATCTGTATAAGAACGCAGCCAACGGTCATTGCCTGATCTTCAAGAAAGTCAAAAAGAACCCCGAGTTCGCTTTTGCTGGCTGTGACTCCACGGATGACGACCACCTGTTCCGGTTTTCGCCCAAGGGCGATCTGACAGCCGTGGCATCGGGTGAAAAAAGTCCCTATTGCCTGGCGGCCAAGGGTGTGGATCGGGGGGCTGCCCTGTTCCTGGCCAAATGCGACGGCAAGCCGCAGCAAAAATGGACCCTCGACGGCGAACATCTGAAGATGGCGTCCGGCGAATGCGCGGCCTATGACGGCAAGAAGAAGTCGTTGGTCCTGCATGACTGTTCCGATAGCGACAGCTCGCAAAAGTGGGAGACGACGCCCATTGCCGACCTGCACAAGCTTTCGGAAACGCCGGCGGCACAGCTCTATACGGTCTCGCTGCGTGACATAGAGACAGGCACCTGTGTCGATGTGGCCGACAAAGTCGGTCTGGCTTACGAATGCGACGGCAGCGATTACCAGACCTTCAACCTGAACTCGGATTCTCAATTACGCGTGTTGCAGAACTGCATCCGCGCCGACAAGAAAAGCAAAGGATCCAAGATTTTCCTGGGTGACTGCGACGGCAACGAAACGCTGTGGACCTGGACGGGCCTGCATTTGCAGGCCAAGGGCACGAAGCTGTGCATCGCGCGCGGCAAGAAAATACCGGCGCCCTTAAACGTCACGCCGCTGACGCTCGATTCCTGCACCGCCAAAACGGCTGAATGGGAATTGGAGCCCGCGAACGTGGACGCAGATGGGCGCATTCTTCCGGCCTATCACATGATCCGTTCGGCGAACTACAAACGCTGCGTCGAAATCCGCACCGGCCTGCAGGTCGACGGAATCCCCACGCCCGAAACGGTGCTGTGGGAATGCAACGGCGATTTCAATCAGAGCTTTTCGTTCCGCTGGAACGGGGAGATCCGGTCACTTGGCAAATGTCTGGCACAGGACGGCGGGGGCGTCGCCCTGCATGATTGCTTCCAGCGGCCCAGCGCTTTCCAGATCACGCCAGACATGTTCAAGAACGGCGGTAACAACAACCGGCACGCCGTCAACAACCAGCGTTGGAAAGTGCGCAAGGACGGCCTGATCCAGAAGATCGGCACCAGTTTGTGCCTCTCCGTCCACCCGCAAGGTATGCGTAAGCTGACCACGGTGCAGTTGGCGGCCGGCAAGTTCATCCCCGCGGCGGCAACGCGGGGGGCTGTCGGCGGGATCGGGTCTTTGATGGCACTCCAGAAATGCAAGCCCGGTGACAAATTGCAGAAATGGGAGATCGAGAACACGCTGCCTGATGGATCGAAAGCGGAACCCTACAAGCAATTGGCGCATAAGATCGACGGCAAAGAACGCTGCCTTGAGACTTCCGGCGACACCAACATCCGCCGGCTGGTGGCCCGCGAATGCTCAAGCTCGCAGTATCAGCAGTTCGCGCTCACCAACTACGGCGAGATTCGTCAGATGGGCCGTTGCGTCACCGCCGACGGCACGAAGAAGGCATTCTATGATGGTCATCAGCTGAATCTTCAGGAATGCCGGAACGATGCCAGCCAGAAATTCGCGGCCAATGACAACGGGCTTTTGAGCCAACCCCCTGACCACGGCACACAACGCTGTGTGGTCGAGGGCCCGGTGTTCGAACCCAAGGTGCCGTTCTTTGGCCACCTGCCGCCGGAGGTGCAGGAGCATATGAAGAAGCTGCCTTCGTTCGCACCTGTGGCGTCCGGCCGGTGCATGTTCCAGTTCCAGAACAAGTCGACCAAGAAATGCATGCGCCAGCGCGAGGACGGTGTCCTGGCATCTGCCACTTGCGATACGGCGACGCCGGAAAAAACGCATCAGGAACTGGCCGTGGTGGGCGGCAAGCTGACCTTCGTCCGCCTGTCCAAGACGGACTTCCACGCGCCGCACATATGGATTGACGAGCCCATGGACTCGGTCCTGCCGACCACCGTTCCGGTCCTGCCCGGCATCGACCCGAAAATGGCCGCCAAGGTCATGCAGTCCTATGACCGGTCGGGCTTCGTATTTGAAGACAAGTATGACCGGTTCAAGAAGTACAAGGACGGCAAAGCAACATCCGATTGCCTTGCCACGGCCAAGAAGGGCACGCAGGCATCCGCCAAGAAGCTCAACGATCTGCAGCACCAGTACATCGGCCAGGCCGTGCAATGGACCGGGATCTATATGGCAAGCCAGATCAACCACGCATTGAAGTCGCAGGCGGATGCGATCAAGAAAAACGTCGACATGGCGCGGGTAACCTATGAGAAGGCCGCTGCCCCGGGAGCGCTGACGACGGCGCATTGCGGGTCGTCCTCGTCGCAGAAATGGGAAGCCTTGCCCGTGCCGCGCACGACCTGGAAGCAGAAGTAGGGACGCTACCTAGAACACCTGCAGGTCGACCACCGATTCCATGACCACGAAGGTCGAGGTATGGGATACGTGCGGCAGGCCTGAAATCCGTTCGCCCAGGATCTTGCGGTAGCTGTCGATGTTCGATGTGCGGACTTTCAGCAGGTAATCAAAGCCGCCCGCGATCATGTGGCATTGCTCGATTTCCGGTACCTCGCGCGCGGCGGCGTTGAAGGTTTCCAATGCACTTGAGGTCGTGCTCGACAACGTAACTTGCACGAACGCGATATGGCCGGCACCCAACCTTGCCGGATCAAGCACGGCCCGGTAGCCGACGATAAAGCCGTCTTTCTCCAACCGCCGCATGCGATTCTGGCAAGGTGTCTTGGAAAGGCCGACCTTTTGGGACAGGTCGGTGATGGTGATGCGCCCGTCACCGGCCAAAACATCCAGGATGCGCCGGTCGAAGGTGTCCAAATTTCCTGCTTTATTGTTTTGCATAATGAATGTTCCTAATTTCGATGTAAAAATTAGGAAATAGTGAAATCATGTGAGGTGAATTAAGTCAAAATCTCTATGCCGCTTTGGTTAATCTGATATTGACGTGTCCTGGTGCGTAAGGCGCCACTGCGGGCAGAGGGGGCCGCAGACGCGAACGGGGGCCAATTTGATTCATGCCTAATTTTTCACCGGTTCCTAGTCGTGCGTTTTGCGCTGCACGATTAAGTCGCATAAATGACAATTGGCTGTAGCCAATCGGTACTTGCCTGTGCAAAATCGATCCCAACAAAGAAAATCGCCTATCACTACTCACCACGCCAACAGGGAGAATCTTTATGAAAAGACGTGAGTTTTTAAAGAAAACCGCCATTGCCGGTGTCGCTGGTGCGGCTGCCACGACGCTTGCCAAGCCTGCGATTTCGCAGGGCCGCCAGGAAATGATCATCGTTTCCACCTGGCCCCGTGATTTCCCGGGTCTCGGCCTCAGTGCGCAGCGCCTTGCTGCCCGCATTCCGGTCCTGACCGACGGCCGCATTCAGGTCAAATACTTCGCTTCCGGCGAACGTGTCGGCGCTTTCGATTCATTCGATGAAGTGGCTTCCGGCAACTCGCAGGCCTATATCGGCGCCGAATATTATTGGAAAGGCAAGCACCCGGGCTGGGCTTATTTCACGGCGGTTCCGTTCGGCTTCGCCTATGCGGAAATGGACGCCTGGATGAAATACGGCGGCGGCCAGCAACTGCATGACGAACTTGCGGGCGAGTTTGGCCTCAAAGGCTTTCCCTGTGGGAACACCGGCTGTCAGATGGGCGGCTGGTTCAACAAGGAAATCAATTCGGCCTCCGACTTCAAGGGCCTGAAGATGCGTATTCCGGGTCTGGGCGGCGACGTTCTGGCCAAGCTGGGTGCGTCCACCGTGTCCCTGCCGGGCAGCCAGATTTATGAAAACCTGGTTTCCGGCTCGATCCAGGCGACCGAGTGGGTTGGTCCTTACAACGACTACTTCATGAAGTTCTATGAAGCTGCCAAGTACTACTACTATCCGGGCATGCATGAGCCCGCCTCGCAGCTCCATATGAGCATGAACAAGAAGTGGTGGGATGGCCTGTCCAAAACCGACCAAGCCATCATTGAAACGGCTTGCGCCGAGGAAAATGCCCACCAGATGGCGGAAACCAACGCCAACAACGGCACCTACCTCAACAAGCTGATCAACGATCACGGCGTCAAGGTTCGTGCTTTCAACGACGATGTCTATGACGCTTTCGGCAAGGCCGCCGAAGAAGTCTTCGCTGAAGTGCAAGCGCATAGCCCGCTTGCCAAGAAGATCCACGAAAGCTTCCTGGCTTCGCGTGCCGATCTTGGTCGTTGGATGATCCTGGCCGATTCCGGGTACATCAACCAGCGCAACCGCGTTCTGGGCATCAAAGTCTAATTGCCTGCATAACCGGATAGTAAGGTGGGACGGGGCAACGCCCCGTCCCGTCCTTATCCGGATGGGTTTGCTTGTAGGATTTTAGACAAGGAATTGCCTGTTCATGGCGGCTGAACAAATGACGTTTGAAGCCACGGGAGCGGCTGCCTCCCCTGCTGTATCACCGCGCACGACCGTCGCCGTCCGGTTTTTCGGATGGGCGATCCTCTCCGCGCTGCTTATTTTCTTAATCAATAACTATCTGACGTTCTGGCTGGGATGGCCGGGCGAGGGCGCTGCGCTCGGTATCGGCTCCCACGGGTCAGAAACCCAATCATCTGCGCTGGCCTGGGTGCAGTTGCTGGCCTATGTGGCCGGCATCGGGGCGGCGGCCATTTATTCGGTCAAATCCTGCTCGATTACGTTGCGCCAGGACAGTCAGCGTATTTCCGATCTCAACGCGCTGTTGATCCGCATCGCCTATTTCGCCGTGCTGTATATCGGTATCGTCGATTCCATTCTGTCGTTCATGCGGGTTGAAGGGTTCTTGCCCTATGTATTCGGCGATGCATTGGCGCTCGATTTGGGCAAGTCGCAATTTCGTGGTCCTTTCGTTCACCTGCCGTTGACGGTGCTGGCGATCATCACGGGCTTTTTCACCCGGACACTCGGGTTTACATGGCTGGCGTTGCTGATCGTCGCGGCCGAATTATTGATCGTCATCACCCGGTTCATCTTCTCTTATGAACAGGTCTTCATGGGCGACCTGGTGCGGTTCTGGTACGCCGCCCTGTTCCTGTTCGCCAGTGCCTATACGCTGTTGGAGGAAGGCCATGTGCGGGTCGACGTCTTCTATGCGGCGTTCGATAAACGGCGCAAAGGCGTGGTCAATGCGTTCGGTTCCGTGTTCCTGGGCGTTACGTTGTGCTGGGTCGTGCTGATCGTCGGCATGGGCGGCGCCAACGCGGTTATCAACGCGCCTGTTCTAAACTGGGAGACAACCCAGACCGGATTCTCCATGTACGTCAAATACATGATGGCGGGCTTCCTGGCCGTTTTTGCCATCTCAATGATGATCCAGTTCGTCAGCTACATGCTGGACGCTGTCGCGGATATCCGGGGTGAACCCGGCGGCCGCGACCACAGCAGCACCGCGGCGCACTGACGGGTAAGGCAAACAAAAAATGGAACTCGTCTTTCTTGTCGTCCTGATGGTTACCATGGCCTACGCGCTGGGGGTCGGTTTTCCCGTCGCCTTTGCGCTGCCGGGTTCCGCCATCATCACCATTTCGCTGGCGGCCCTGTGCGGCTGGCTGTTCGCGGATAACGTCGATGCCTATTTCGCCCAAGGCGGCGCCTGGCAATGGCTCAGCGCCGGTGTCACCAATTTCCGCGGCGTCTATTGGGAGGCGGAGCGAGACACGCTGATCGCCATCCCGTTGTTCATCTTCATGGGCATCATGCTGCAGCGCTCCAAACTGGCAGAAGACCTTTTGGTCACCATGGCGCAGTTGTTCGGACCGGTTCCGGGTGGTTTGGGTATTTCCGTGATTTTCGTCGGCGCCTTGCTGGCTGCCACGACCGGGATCGTCGGTGCGACCGTGGTCGCCATGGGGTTGATTTCCCTGCCGGCGATGATGCGCAACAAATACGCGAATTCGCTCAGCACCGGGACCATTGCGGCATCCGGCACCTTGGGTCAGATCATCCCGCCGTCTATCGTTCTGATCATCCTGGCCGACCAGCTTGCCAGCGCCGTCGATCAGGCATCGACCGCGCGCAAGGAACTGTACAAGGAATCGACCGGCAACCTGTTGATGCCGTCAAACTTCGACGTGACCTCGACCAGTGCGGGTGAAATGTTCTTGGGCGCCTTTGTTCCGGGGCTCGTCCTGGTCGGACTGTACATGGCCTACGTATTGGGGCTGGCGTTGTTCCGCCCCAAAATGGCTCCGGCCGTGCCGCGTGAAGGCGGGATCGATCGCCAATTCATGGTCAAGGTGTTCGTCACCCTGGTGCCGCCGCTGACCCTGATCTTCCTTGTTCTGGGCTCGATCATCACCGGTGTGGCGACGGTCAACCAAGCAGGCGCCATCGGTGCGGCGGGGGCCTTGATCATGGGGGGCTACCGGCTGCGCGAAGGACATAAGAATGCCTACTATCCGGCGATTATATCCTTGATATCACTGGTCGCGCTGGCCTTCGTTTCGATCAACTTCCAGGTCAATATCAAGGCGATCGAAACGCCGAACGACGTGCTGGGGCTGGTACTGGGCGTGTTCTTCACGATCACCTTGCTGATTTCCCTGGTGTGGAGCGGCTGGCGCGCGCTGATGATCGAAGACACGCTGCGTGGTGTGATGATCGAGACCGCGAAGACAACGTCGCTGGTGTTCATCATTCTGATCGGTGCCGCCATGTTGACGGCGGCGTTCCGTGCCTTCGGCGGGGAAGAGCTGGTACGTGAATTCCTGACCGGCCTTCCGGGCGGATTCTGGGCCCAGTTCACCATCGTCATGCTGGTGATCTTCGTCATGGGGTTCTTCCTGGACTTCATTGAAATCGCCGTGGTCGTGGTGCCGATCGTCGCTCCGATTCTGTTGATGGACCCGTCGGCCAATGTCACCGCCGTGTGGCTGGGCGTGATGATCGGCCTTAACATCCAGACGTCGTTCCTGACGCCGCCGTTCGGTTTCGCACTGTTCTATTTGCGCGGCGTTGCGTCGGCCAGTGTACGAACCATTGAAATGTATAAGGGCGTTATTCCCTTCATCGTATTGCAGCTGTTCGCATTGGTCATCGTGGGACTGACGCCGCAGATGGTGAACTACCTGCCGCAGCGGGTCAGCCTGACGTCGGAAACGGCACCGCCGCCGCGCAACCCGGCCTTGTCGTCCTGTGTTCAGGATCATCTGTTCATGGTGTTCGATACCAAGGGGGATGTGATCCGGGGCGCCATCGAAAAGGCGCGCGGTCTGGATATCTCCATGCTGCCGGGTGAATTGCGCGGCGATTTGAAATCCAGCTTCGGCAAGGCGGAGAAGACCTTCGAATTCGTCGACCGGATCCGTCAGGCACAGAAAGCCGTGGACGAAGCCACGCCGGGTTATCTGCCGCTGCATACGGAAGTCCGCGGCATTCAGCGCCAGGCGCGCCGGCTGAAGGAAGAGATCAAACACATTCAGTTGACGATCCGTGGGCTTCAGCGGAATGAACAGGGCAAAGCCCGGGAGAAAGTTCTGGAAGCCAAGATTGAAACCCTGCGTGAAGAGATCAAGGCTTTCGATAAACAAATCCCGGAAAACTGGCGGGCGGAACACAATACGTTCGTGAAGCTGCAAAAAGCGGAAACGCTGGCCACGCGTCTGTACGAACGCAACATGGACGGTGCTTACGAACCGGTGATGGAAGTCAAACGCGTGATCGATGCCGCCGACAAATTGGCGGGTGTGAAGGACACCCTTGCCGGGCTGCCGGCGGCTGTGACGGCTGCGGGGGACATGGAAAAGGCGATGGATGCCATCAACGCGCTGGAAAAAGTCGTGCGTGAAATTCCGGGCACCCGTGAGCTTCAGAAGCCGTTGTCGGATGCGCGTCGAGCACTTCGGGGTGATAACGCCGATATGGAAAAATCGCAGAAGGCCTTGGCGGATGCCCAGGCGGCCTATGCCAAGGATATCGCCTGGCGTCAAAAGGCAGCAGCGGAGTTGAGCGCCGGTTTGGCTGCTTATGATGCGGTGATCCGCATGAATATCGGCCTACGCCAACAGCCCAAGCTGTCCAAGGAACAGGCGCTCGAGGTTGCTTCCTGCATGGCCAATCCGCGGGATCTAACGCTGCACTTCTAGTGCGGCGTTAGACCGCTTGCGCCGATAATGTCGCCGGTATTCAAGGCCGCCTTATGGATGTTGGGGACGTTGACGTCCCTGGCCCTGATGGCGATCGCCGGGCGTGAGTTATCGGCGGAACTGTCGACCCTGCAGATATTGTTTTTCCGCAGTGCCATCGGGCTTCTGATCATTCTTGTGGTGATTTGGCGGGTCGGCTGGCGTCATCTGAAAACGGCGCAACCGGGTCTGCAAATCTCGCGCAACGTTGCTCATTACATCGGCCAGTTCGGGTGGTTCTATGGGATATCATTGTTGCCCTTGGCACAGGTGTTCGCGCTTGAATTCACCATGCCGATCTGGGCGACCTTGCTTGCGCCCCTTTTGTTGAAGGAAAAGATCACGCCGTTGCGGGCCCTGGTGGTCGGTATCGGTTTTATCGGAATCCTGATCGTTGTGCGGCCGGGCATGCTGCCGATTTCACCGGCGGCTTTGGCCGTTCTGATGGCGGCGGTCGGTTATGCCTTTGCCTATACCCTGACGAAAAAGCTCACACGTACGGACACGGCACTCGCCATCGTGTTCTATATGTGTCTGGTGCAATTGCCGTTGGGGCTGGTCCCGTCGTTGTTCGACTGGGTCAATCCTTCAGAAGCCATGTGGCCCTGGATCATCGCGGTCAGCGTGACGGGCCTCAGCGCCCATTATTGTTTGGCGCGGGCGTTTGCCGAAGCCGACGCCATTGTCGTCGTACCCATGGAATTCCTGCGCCTTCCATTGATCGCGCTTGCCGGGCTTTTATTTTACGGCGAAAGCCTTGATCCCTGGATTCTTGGTGGTGCGGCAATCATATGCGCGGGCAATTTCCTGAACGTATGGAACGAAAGCCGGGCGCGCTAGGGCAGGACGATAATGGACGGCAAACCATGCTCAGGGTGTAATTTCCAATATAATTGCAGATTATTATCATTCTAGTGATTGATGTCACATGCTTGTCAGGTGGCGGGGGCATAATAGGTAATTATCATTGACCTACTTCCCGAGGCGAGTGGCTGCGCCAAACGAAACGTCAACCGGCAAGGAACCATTATGACCTTCGAAAGCAGAACCCGTCTGACCTCAGAAAACGACAACCTCACGGCGCATGAACGCCTCCGGCGCGCAAGCCGGGCATTGGCAGAAGCCGTTGCCGCACAACAGGCTCAGGTTAAAACTTTCCAGAACACAATGAATACCTTGGGTCAGGCCGTGGACGGCTTGGAAAATTCGTTCCAGCAAGTTCACGACACCTTGACCATTCCGGTCGGCTCAAAAAACTAGCACGCCGCCCCGGGTTGGTCGGGGTCGATGGTCTTGACGGCTATATCTGTGTGCGGCCGGCATGATGAGCGCTCTTCACCCGACAAATGTCGCAAATGATAAGCCGCTGACACCATCTGGCCGGTGCCCCGTATCTCGTCTGTTTCCTTAAACGATATGGGTATGGACAGATTTCTATGGCAATCTGGCCTCATTGACGGCAGCCGGGATTAATTCTTTATCCAGGGTATTTTACTCAGGCAAGGGAATGAACTCGTCATCACCCGGTACTTTGTCAAACCGCCCATTCTTCCAATCTTCCTTGGCCTGTTCGATCCGGTCTTGCGAGTGTGAGACGAAATTCCAGAACATATGGCGTGGCTGATTTGGGCGGGCGTCGGGCGCCCTGTCCAACGGTGCGCCCCCCAACACCATGACCTTGGCCGGAGTTTGAGCGCGGATTTGAATGTCACTGCCTTCATGGAAGATAACGGTCTGGCCTGCTTCGAAGTCCTGACCATTGATCGTCACCTTGCCCTCGGCGACATGGGCCGCCCGTTCTGCGTGATCAGGGGGCAGGATGAACGTGGCGGAATCAGTTAGGCGGATATCGGCATAAAAAATGGGAGAGAAGAACGCGACCGGCGAGCGATATCCCGACAACGTCCCGGCGATAAGGGTGACCGAGGCGCCGTTTTCGGCCCACGCAGGTAATTGGTCCGCCGTGTAATGGACGAAAGACGGGTCCGTCTCTTCATGGTCGATGGGCAGGGCGACCCAGGCCTGGAGCCCGAATAACGGCCCGCCGGTTTCTCTCACGGCTTGCGGTGTGCGTTCCGAATGGACGATGCCGCGGCCGGCGGTCATCCAATTGACTTCGCCGGGGCGGATGATCATGTCAAAGCCAAGGCTGTCCTTGTGGCCGATGGCACCATCGTAAAGATACGTGATGGTAGCGAGCCCGATATGCGGATGAGGACGGACATCGATACCCTGATCCGGGGCCATGACGGCGGGCCCCATCTGGTCCAGAAACACGAAGGGGCCGACGCTGCGCCTCAGGCGTGACGGCAAGGACCGCCGGACGAGCAGTCCACCGATGTCATGTTCTTTGGGCGTGATGACCAGATCGATCGCGCTGTCCGTTGCCTCCGCACCACATTCCGGGTCTTCACATGGCTGCCAGCTCATCCCGATCTCCGCGTCAACTCGCAAGCCAGCGTTCGCGGACTTCGTTCACCGCATCGGCATGGTGGCGGGCCATCTTCATGGTCGGTGCCAGGGGCTCCTGGTAGAAAAAGTCGGGCAGTTCGTCATCGTCGGCATCGAACCCGGCGGCTTTGTTGAATTTTTCCTCCAAAACCAGGGTTTCCTTACCCAGACGGTCGAAGAACTCGGTTTCCAGTTCCGTGCCGACGGCATCGTTGATGGCCGTGACGATCAGTTCCGGATTCACGTTGGTCACGGAGCGGCCGAACACGCAAATGCCGAGCGAATCCACCGCCGCGCATTTGGCCTGGATATTCAGGCTTTCAACGGCCAGTTCCTCGGTCGATTTTCCGGCACATTCAAAAGCCGGAAGATTACCCGTGGTGTGATCGGCACCTTGAGCCGTCAGCATCATGGAGATGCCCGTGACTTCGATGACCCGGGGGTCATAGGCGCTGATCGTCTGCTTTTTGATGATCGGCAGGCGGGTGATGCCGTAATGCTCGCCCACTCGGGCGGTTCCCTGGGCCAGGATTTTCCCGCGCTCGTTGCCGTCGCGGATATCGGCCAGGGCTTCGAGCATGAAGTTCTCGTCCCCGTATTCGCCGTGTCCCGCATCCATCAGCGCACCCAGCATGCCGCCCGTTTCAATGGTGTCGATGGCAAGATCATTGGCCACGGCATTGACGCGCGCGACCTGATCAGGATGGGTCAGGCCGCAGTTCGTGCCAAGCAATCCGATGGTCTCGTATTCCAGCGGAGCCACCAGCTCGTTGCCGTTTTCGTCGGCATAGACGTTTGAGCATTTGATCAGGCAGCCGGGCATGCAGGCATGGGTGGTTTCGCCGCCCCGTTCCAGGTTCTGTTCACGGATGTAGTCGCCGCCCATGAGCAGGCGTTCCTTGGACGTATCTACCTGCTGTCCTTGGCGGAAGTTCTGCACCGGCAGGCCGCCCAGGTGGTTGATCACGTCGGCCACCAGGGCCGTGCCGCGCGCGCCCAGGTTTTGGGTTGCGGGGTCTTCCTTGATCATGCCGCCATAGGTTTTCAATGACTGCATGAATTTTTTGCGTTCGTGGAATTCAGGCATCTTGTGCTTGTCGCAGACGATGGCCTTGACCTTTTTAGACCCCATGACGGCACCCACGCCGCCGCGCGCGCAAATGCGGGTGGGGCGGCCTTCGGGGTCGGTGAACACGATTCCGGCCAGCAGACCGCCGTATTCGCCGACCGGGCTGCAGATGCCGAGCGAGACCTTGTCGCCGTATTTTTCGAACAGCATATCCGCCGTCTCGAACACACCCTTGCCCAAATAGGGGGTTGCGTCCTCGAAGGTGATCTCGCCTTCCAGCGGGATGCGGATCACGACCCAATCGTCCGATTGGTTTTCCAAGGTCACCCCGGCGATGCCCAGCTGTCCCATGGCGAAAGCCATGGTGCCGCCGCCGTTGGATTCCTTGATGCCGCCGGTCAGCGGACTTTTACAACCGATGCTGATGCGGTTGCCGTTGGAAAAGTTCGAGCCGGCGAACGGACCGGCGGAAATGATCAGCGGATTTTCCGCACTCAAGGGATCGACCTTGGCCAAATCCCGGTCGACCAGCGTCTTTGCGATCAGGTATCTGCCGGCGCGGGCCAGATCTTCGCCCGAAAGCTCGGTGCTCTTAACGGAGTGGGTGGAAAGGTCAATGGTCAGATATTTCCGCATGGTTCGTTCGGTCCTCAGGTCTTGGCCGTGTTTTTGCTCCGCCGTGTCGGTGACCGTCTTGCGTTCAGGCCAAGTGGCGAAGCCATCGAATGTGCATTCTAAAATGGGGGCGTCGCCCTGAAAATACCAGGATTTCCACGCTCAAGGGCGTTAGCGGTCACCCGTGTCGTATCCGAACCGCTCGATAAAAGGCCGCAGACGGGAAAGATAAGGCGCCATGTGGAGTTCATAAGTGCGCCAACGGCCCAAGGCATCCATGTCCTGAACCTCTGCGGCATCGGAGGCAAGAACGCCCTCGTCCCAGGGAATGCCAAGGAAGTCCAGTAGGCCGCGGGCAGCGGGCTCGAAACCGGCAGCAAGGTCTTCGTCGCGGATTTCATGGACATTCAGGTTGAGTGTTTCACACTGTGTCTGCCAAAGGTCCATCACGTCTTCATAAAACCGGACCGTATCTTCCAGACGGGTGAAATGAACGGTTCCGGAATTCAGGTCGAACGGCTGCATGAAACTGCTGAGGCAGACATCGCAGGGATGGCGGAGCGCTAAAATGAATTTGGCACCCGGGAACAGCCGATGGATCAGCCCCGCATCCAGGATATTCAAGGGAAGCTTATCGATCAGCAATGCAGAGGGATCACGCATGATGGTGCGGTCAACCGCATCGAAGTAGGTTTGCCGTAGCTCATCCAATAGGCTGTCCGGCAATTCGAATAGATTGGCCGGGAAGGCAGCGCTCTGCACGAATAAGTGATTACGCACGGACGACAGCGTTTCCGATTTTTCCATCACCTGGATCGCCGGATGGGCATCCATGATCTGGTCGAGAAAGGTGGTCCCTGTCCAAGGGAAGCGGACCAAGAATGTTGGTTCGGCGCCTGCGTTCTGATCAGTTGATTTCGAAGCTGGTTTCGCGCCGGGGCTGTCGAATGCCTGACGTAGGCGTTTCAGATATTCCCCAGATTGGGTGCGGAAGATTTCTGCCGATTGCTTGTCCTGGGCAAGAAAGGCGTTTCCGTGCTCGAAATTCTCGATCGCGTCGCCGGGACGGCCTTGTTGCTCATATAGAAATCCACGTTCGAAATGAATTTCGCCCTGTGCTGCGGATGTTGCCAACGTGCCGGTATCCAGCCCGTTCAGGCGCGCCAGGGCTTTTTCATGATCGCCTGCCCGTCGTTCCAGACGTGCCGCCATCAAATTCACGGCCGGATGGCCCGGGTCGGCTTCAAGCGCAGGGCCAATCGTCGCCCAGGCGTCATCCAGGCGATTCATACGTTCAAGAAGCCGTCCTAATTCAGCGCGGTGATCCGAGGATTGCGGTTCAATGCTGACCGTTTTTTGAAAACATTTCAGAGCCCCTTCCGCATCACCTTTTGCACGAAGGGCGCGCCCTTGTGCGTACAAAAGTTCCATGTCCTCTGGATGTACGTCTAATAGAGTTGCAAAGGTTTCAACGGCGACATCAAGGTCGCCCAACTGCGTCACGACCCGTCCATAGAGGAACATCAGGTCTTCATCCTTCGGAGCAAGACGCAATGCATCTTCGCAAGCTTTTCTGGACAGCACGAATTGTTTGGCCTCGAACGCTGCGTGGCCAAGCATTTTCAGGGCTTCAAGGTCTTGGGGGGCCCGTTGGGCGACGTATTCAAAGGCCGCGGATGCCTTGGCGATCTGACGTTGATTGAAATATGCCTGACCCAGGTTGAAATGGGCATTCAGGTTGTCGGGGTCCAATTCGGTGGCGCGTTTGTAGTGGGCGGCGGCCTGACTGACCTGCCGGTCATCACGGTAGGCGTTCCCCAGATTATAATGGACATGCGCTGCATCTGGTTCGATTTCCAAGGCTCGATGGAAATGGCGAATGGCCGCGTTGATGCGGCCGGATTGCCGCAAGGCACAGCCATACAGGTCATGTGCCTCGGCCGAGCCGGGGGCCAGGTCCGTCAGTTGTTTCAGGCTATCCGTGGCGGCAGTGGATTTGTCTTGCTGCAGTCGAGCCAGTGAAAGCAGGTGCAGGATATTGGGGTTGCCTGGAACGGCTTCGGCCAATTCCTCAAGGCGTGCTTCGGCACCTGGAAAATCGCCCGATTGGTAAAGCTGGGCCGCGGCCTGGAATTGCTGTTCTGCGTCCATGTTCCGGTTTGATTTCGGCGTATCGCCGCTGTGGGGTTCAGGAAAAAGGCAGATCGATCAGGCTGAAATGGTTTTCCAACCCTTGACCGCCCGGAGTGTCTACGACCGACCGAAGGTCCGGGTCAATGCGGAATGCGGCCTGCCGGTCACTTTCGGCGCCATCCGTATCGACCCGGGCGGATCGGGCCGCCCCGCGCCGTAGATAGGCCATGGCGAAGCTGCCGTCGATGTTAAGGGCCCGCGTGAAGTGATCGATGGCATCGCCGTAACGGCGCTTGATCATTTCCGTTTCGGCAAGACCGGCCCAGGCGGCGGCATCGCCGGCGTTCATCTCTGTTGCCTTCTTGAAATCGGCATAGGCGTCATCGATCTGGTTCAAGGCCAGCCGCGCGAACCCTCGGATTCTCAACTGGACCGACGTCGGTTTTCTTTCAACCATCAATTTGGTCGCGGCGGTGACGGCCTGATCCGCCTTGCCATGGCGCAGCATCAGGTCTGCCTCGAGCGTTCGAAGCCAAACGTCATGAGGTGCTGCCGCGAGCCCCCGCGCCAGGTTTTCCGCGGCACCGTTGAGGTCGTCCGTACGCAGGTGTAGAAACACCAGCACCCCATGGGGTTCGGCATCGCCAGGGGAAAGCGGGACCAGGCGATGATAAGCCGCCGAGGCTTCCCCCCAGCGCCCGCCGAATAACAGGGCGCGCGCCTTTTCCCGCAGCGAGCGTGCCTGATAGGGCTGTTTCCTTTTCGCCATGTCGAAATCGGCGACGGCGGCGTCCGTTTTGTTCAAATGCCGGTAGGCCTTGCCGCGCAGGATCAACGCCTCGAAATCCAATTCTCCGCTGTTGCCGCCTTCGGCGATCACGGCCGTGGCATCGTCGATGGCGCGGTCGATATATCCCGCTTTCAGGCTGGCTTGCCCCCGCGTCAATAGGGCGCCGATATCCTTGGGATGGATGTCCAGAACCCTGTTCAGGTCGGCAAGGGCGCCTTCGTGGTCCCCCATCGCCATGGCGGCTTCCGCACGCTGGCGGCGTGCTGCCAGATCGTCCGGGCGCGCTTCCAGGACACGGGTTAGATCATGATGCGCGCTTGCCGGATGCAGGGCTTCCATATTCAAGGTCGCCCGCTGCTTCAATGCGGCGAGGTTCCCGGGTTGGCGCTGTAGCACCTGATCCAGGTCGGCAAGCGCGTTATTCGGCCGGCGCAAGGTGGCGTAGGATATCCCCCGGATCAATCGGGCTTCGATGTTTTCCGGCTCCAATGCCAAGGCGGCGGTCATGGTCTGCACCGTATGGGCGAGTTCTCCTAAGCGAAAGTAGGCTTGTCCGCGTTTGACCAGTGCTGGCGTATGGGTCGGGGCATAGCGAAGAACCGCGTTCATGTCGTCGACGACGGCGGAAAAATTTTCCAGACCGAACTGAATATCTGCGCGCCTGAAACGGGCATCCGTATTGGAGGGGGCATTGTCGACGGCAGAGCCCAGGTCGTCCAAGGCCAATCCGGGTTTGTCTTGTCGCAGATGAATACGGGCACGCAGCATGTAATGGCTGCTGTTCGCGGGCGCCAAGGCAACGGCCTGATCGACATCGTCGAGCGCGAGTTGAAGTTGCGACATTTTAAGGAACGTTTCGGCGCGCAGGGCCCAGGCCGCATCAGACCTGGGGACGGCTTCCAGCGATGCGGAAAGGTCGGTGCGGGCGGCATCCAATTGCTCGTCGGCAAGATAGGACTGCCCCCGAAGGCGCAGAAGGTCCGCATCACCCGGGGCCATTTCCAGGGCTTCGCCGAAATCGGCAATGGCCAGTCCGTATTCCTCAACGGCGAAATGGACCAACCCCCGCTCGCGGAAACCTTCCAATGGCTGCCGGGTCTCACGGATCGATAAATCCAAATCAGCGATCGCCAGCAGATGAAGCCCCATGCGGCGGAACAAGGCGCCGCGTGCCAACAAGGCTTCGCCGCTGCCGGGGGCCAGGCGGATGGCCGTATTCAAGTCGGCCCGCGCCAACTGATAACTTCCAGCCCCTGTATGCGCCTTGCCGCGTTGGACCAGAGCATCGACGTGGTGAGGGGCGATATCAATCGCATCAGAAGACGATTGGGATGCCTCACCATACCGCCGAAGGGCGTTAAGGATACGGGCGCGCAAGGCCAGCGCGTCCGCATTGCGGGGCGCCAGCGCCAGCGCCGCGTCGATATCTTCAAGCGCGACACTTCCCCGCCCGGCGGCATGGTTGATGCGGGCCCTTAGGAAATGTACCCGCTTGCGCCGTGGGGTCAGGCGTACGGCGCGGTTCAGGTCGCTTAGGGCTTTGTCGAGAAACCCCTCGTCGGTCAGGGCCTCTGCACGGTTGATGAAAAGGTCCGCGAATTTATCCGGGTCGGTTTCGCCCTGATTGATGGCTTCCGTGCAGGAGAACACGCGCATGGCGGCCGGCAGCGCGCCGTCCCTGCACTCAGGCGCCTGCGCGCCTGCCGGCAAAGATGCCGAGGCTGCCCAGGCCAGGACGAGCAGGGGGGTCCCCCGGATCAGCTTCATCTTCCCCTCGTTTCTGCCAAGTATCGAAAATTCTTAGCAAAAAACGGGCAGGAACACCATCCGGGGGTGCTGGAGATCAGGTTTCCGTGCCGCCGTTGACCTGAATCAATTGGCCGTTCATGAAGCCGCCCTGATCGGACACCAGATAGGAAACCATGCCGGCGATTTCTTCCGGCGTGCCGAGGCGCCCGACGGGAACGCGGGCCTTCATGGAGGCGATGTGTTCCGCCATGGCCGGATCGGAATGATCGCCTGCGATGGGGCCGGATGAAATGATGTTGGTGGTGATGCCCTTGGGGCCGAATTCCTTGCCCAAGGCCTTCGTCAGGCCCCAGGATCCGTGCTTGGACACGCTCACATGGGCCCGCCCGTTATATCCATGGATTGCGTTCATGCCGGCGAAATTGACGATCCGGCCCCAACCGCGTTCGACCATGCCCGGCAGGCAGGCACGGCTCAGCCGGAAGGCGGCGTTCATGTTGACGTCCAGAACACGCTCCCAGATTTCGTCGGTGATGTCGGTGAAGGTATGGGACGGCCGGATTGCGGCATTGTTGATCAGAACATCAATGCCGCCGAAATGGCTGATGGCTTCCGCCGCCATGGCATCGCAGGCGGACTTGTCGCCGACATCTGCCATGACGACCAGGGCGTCAACGCCCAATGCGCGGGCTTCCTCGGCGGTGGTATCGCAAGAGGTGCGGTCGCTGGAGCCATTGACCACGACGTTGAAGCCGCTTTCCGCCAGGGCCAAAAGACAAGCCCGGCCAATATTCTTTCCCGATCCGGTGACCAGGGCCGCGCGCTTACGTTCACTCATGAATGGTATCCTCCCGGAAGTATTGCCGAGGCCCTATAAGCCCCGGAAGTGTTTCCGTGACCCTAAGCAAGGTGATGGCAACTGGCAAGCGGGCTTGAAGGGATTTGTGTGGGGGCGGGGTGCCGGGTGATGCAGGTCAGTCGGCAGCTACGTTCGCTTTGTCCGAGAACAGGGTTTTCAGGGAATCCGAAAGGTTTCTGCGGCCGACAAAGGAAAACATATGGGTGATGTTCTCGCCGTCTTCGGACAGCGGCATGCGAAGGGATTGAAGCGGCTGTTCCACGCCTTCATATGTATTTAGGAAAACCAACGGCCGGCGTTTATCCATGACGGTCATATATTGTTGGGTCAAAAGAGTGGCAGCCCATGCATCGGCCATGTCGGTCGGTTTCTTCCCGGTGTAATCGTGTCGGTGATATTGGGTATGTCCGGAGCCCCAATAGCGATAGATGAATTCCGGCGGGTTGCCGACAACATCCAGAACCAGCACGTAGGGCAAGACCTTGGCCGGCAGTTCGTGCAGATGAAAATCCGTCCAGCGGGCCGTGAACGCGGCACCTTTTACGCTGGTCCAATAGTCCATGCAGGCATTGATGCCGGGATCGTCGATGGATTCCGGCTCCACAGCCTCTGACTTGATGACGGGCCGCATTTGGCCGTCCAGCGAGATGGGGGGAAGGGTCTTCATATCACCGTATGTCTTGAATGGCCGACGGTTGATGTAAGTTGTCGGTTTATTAGGTGATTCTACAGCGGCTTACGATCCGCCGGTAACCCTGACTTTGGTCTATGTCGCAAGGTTGGCTGTTTGATTGCGCGGGCCGGTTTTCACGCCCTGTGATCAAGGTGGCGCAGCTTTTCGGCAAGGGCGTCCAGGTCCGTGCCGGTTTCGTCGAACTCGACCGCAAAGCCGCCGTCGTAGGTGCGTGCGACGCTGCCTTTGAGATGGCCCAGCCCTTCGACATGCATGTCGACGAACATTCCGTTGTCCACGGCAATTCCGGCATCGCCCAGTGTGACGGCGGCACCGGTGGCCGAGACGTTATCGATCTCGCCGTTAAAGCGGGTGCCGCCGAATTTTCCCTCCGCAGGTTTGTGGTAGGGATAGCGGGTCGGGCGGGCAATGTGTTGGTTGGCCGCGACATACATGACAAAAATTCCCCGGCAAAGGGTCCGCAATGGGACCGAGTCCATATCCATCTGCCAGGATCGCCCGTTTACATTAATAAAACGTAATTCTCCGGGGTTGCTGTATGCCGGGGCCTCTGTCGGGCGTATTGCCCGTTAGCCGGTTTGCCGTGGGGCTTCCTGTGCGACCGTCGGGACTTCGTCCGAGATTGTGGTGCGGCGCATGTCGCGGATGTCGTTCGGATCGTGCCACCGCCCGTGATGCATGGTGCAGCGATTGTCCCACATGACCACATCACCGACCCGCCATTGATGGCTGTAAACGTATTTCGGCTGCGTCGCATGTTCGTTGAGGTCCATCAAGATCATGCGTCCTTCGGGCACGGGCAGGCCTTCGATGCTGCCGGCATGCGACGCCAGGTAAAGGCTTTTGCGGCCCGACCCGGGATGGGTGCGGACCAGAACCTGCCGGACGGGCGGCAGGCCCGTGCGCTCACCTTCGTCGAAGTCGGTATAGCCGAGCTTTTCCCGCGAATTCATGATCGAGTGGATGCAGATATAATTTTCGATCCGCGCTTTCGTGCCCGCATCAAGGTCGTCATAGGCTGCGCGCATGTCGGCGAATTCCGTATTGCCGCCGCCATGTTTCGGCAGCACATGGGCGGCCAGAACGGAATAGCGGGCGGGGACCGGCTTGAACGAAGAATCCGAATGCCACAACCGGTTGGCGTACATATTGAGCAGACGAAAGTCGTCCTTGGGCAGGGGGATGCCCTTTTCGTCCAGGTTGGAGATATCGCTCATATGTTTGTTCAGGCGGGGGACGTAGCCCTTGCGGTGCAATTTGCGGCTGACCTCAAGAGGCCCGAAATATTCGGAGAAACGGCGTTGTTGGTCGTCGTCCAGGGCTTGGTCGCGGAACACCAGAACCGCGTGGCGGTCCATGGCGGCGCGGATCTCGTCGATCTGCGGGGGGGTGAGCTCGATGCTGAGGTCGATGTCCGTGGCCTCGGCCGCGATCAAGGGGTGCAAAGGTGTGATATTCATGGCGGATCGGTCTCCCTGGCGGCATCAGCTCATAGCTGCCATGCCGTATAGCATGCTTTTATTGTATACAATTTACCCGCATCCAGGCGCATGATCCAGTATCTCGTCCGACTTCGTCTTTACGTCGCACGGCTGAACACCCTAAGGTCATCCCCTGGCGGTGACTTGGCGGTTTCCGCCATGATCAACATGCGGAGACAACCATGACCGGACTTCGGGCTTTTTCTTTTGCCGCAGTTTTCTTGGCGACGGTTGCGGCCGTCCCTGCGGGGGCAGTCCGGGCGGACGGCCTGGTACCCCATCGCGCGGTCTATAACCTTTTGCCGGGTCCGCTTGCGGGGCAAACGCCCTATGACGGGGTCGAGGGTCTGGTTTCTCGGTCGGTCGAGCGCACCTGTGATGGCTGGATCGTCGCCGAGCATATGGTGATGCGGGTGCTGACGCGGGTCGGCGGCATGATCGACCGGGAAGTCCGCTTTACAAGCTGGGAGGCGGAAGACGGCACGCGCTACCGTTTTGCCGCGACGATCAAAAGCAAGGCCGGGGATGAGGATAAGAAAATACGAGGCACGCTTTCGGTTGCCCGGAACGGTGCCGCAGGCGAAGCGGTCTATTCAAATCCGGAAGGATACAAGGTCACTCTTCCCGAAGGCACCTATCTGCCGATGGCGCATATCCGCAAATTGCTGGCGGCATTGCAAGCCGGTGAAAAGCAGGTGCAGTTTCACGTCTTTGACGGGACGGAGGAAAACGGACCCGAGTTGATGTCCAGTGTCGTGACCGGCCGTCTGAAAGCCGGCGAGGGCAAGGGCATGCGGACAACCTGGGGGCCGTTGGGAACGGGGCCGGGGTGGCGGCTGACGGCGGCCTTCTTCGAAACCGCGGGCGATCAGCCGCAATCGACCCCTGGGTTTCAGATGACCATGGAACTTCTGGACAACGGTGTGCCCCGGCGCATGGATATGGATATCGGCGGGTTTGTTATCGTTCAGGCGTTGGAGGAACTCCAACCCTTGCCCGAGCCGAAATGCGGGTAGTCCCGGCACGCGAAGCCGTCGGAACAGCCCGTAATCAGCCCTTGCGCGCTTTCTGAATAAGCTGACGAAGGGTGTCGAGATCGACCGCGCCCGGCACCAATTCGTCACCGACGATGAATGCCGGTGTGCCCCGGATGTTCAGGGTTTCCGCCAATTGATGATTGCGGGCGATTTCGCCGGTCACGGCTTCGGACTTCATGGCTTCACGCAGTTTGGCTGCATCGTAACCGACGCTTTGGGCGATCTTTAATATCCGGTCTTCGGGAAGGGCGCCGCTAGCCGCCATCAAGGCCGCGTGGAAGTCTAAATACTTGCTTTGGTCCAGGTTCCATGCCGCCAGGGCGGCCTGGGATGCGGTCATCGAATCCGGCCCCAGGATGGGGAATTCCTTGAACACCCAGCGCAGGTTCTTGTCTTCTTCCAGCAACTGGCCAAGCAAGGGAAGCACCCGCTTGCAGTAGCCGCATTGGTAGTCGAAAAATTCTACCACCGTCACGTCGCCCTTTGGGTTGCCGGCTTCCGGCGCGCCTTTGGCGTGGATCAGCGTATCTTTATGGGCGGTTAGAGCCTGCTGGGCGCGCGCTGTCTGGGCTTGCTGCTCTCGTTCACGGAAAATGCGGATGGCCTCGACGATAATCTCGGGGTTGGTCAGCAGATAATCGCGGACCACCTCTTCGATCGCGCCGCGCTGCTCTGTGCTCATTGCCGGTTTTTGTTCCGCGGCCCCTTTGTCTTGGGCATATGCGGGCAAGGCCGATGCCACGATCGATATCGAAAGGGCGCAGGCGGTGAACAGGACAGCATGTAATGCGGTAAACCGAAGGAGCATGGTCATTCCTTTGCAATGGCTGGGCGCATATTGGTGCAGCCGGCTGCCGGAGGCAAGACGCCATCGGTTGCGGCGGCACGTGAATATGTCAGCGGATCAGCCGCAGGTTTGAGATCAGGGCTGCGGAAAGGGCCCCTTGGCGGGATGAAGGTGCTGTCGCCGGAACGGCGCGTACGGCAACGAACACGATCCGGGTGCGGCTGGTCGACAGGCCCGGCCAAGCCAGATCGTGAAGGGATATCAGGTCGACACCTTCCTGCCAGCTTTTGCCGAGAGACTCCTGCCCGCCACGTACGGTGTAGCGAGCCGGTTCGCGGTCTTGCGGTTTGTCCATCGTGCCCCGGCGAAGGGCCCGTTCGTTCCAGACAAGTTCCAAAATTCTTACGTCATCGGGTAAATGGCGAAGGGTCGTGTCTTTCGGGTCCAAGGGGCGTGCGGTATCGGCGAAGCCGACGACAACGCGAACCGGATGATAGGGGGTGGTATGGGGGGACATTTTCCACCGCCAAGTCAGAAAAGGCACGGCCAGCAGATGCTGATCAATGCGCCGTCCCATGACAAGGTCGTCTGACCCTGCGGCGATGTGGACCACGGGCAGGCCTTCGTCCACAGCCATACGCACACGGTTTTGCGACGGGCTGCCCACGATCAGCCAACGGTCACCACGGTCAAGTCCTGCGAACAAGGGAGACGGGCCGATGGTGGCCATGATGGTTTGAATTTCGGTGGCGGTGGCAGTGCCGGTCGGCGAGATGGCGGGGGTTGTGGTGCAACCACCCACTACGGCCGTGAGCATGATTCCGATTGCCCGTGCCCGGCCCTTATGGGCATGCCGCCTGCGGCTCACGATTACTGACCGCTCCGCTTTTGCTGTTGGACCTTGGCGGCATTGATGATGTCCTGGGCCCGCAGCCATTCTGAACTGCCTTGGCGGAACGCGCGTGAAGCGACCTCGCCGTTGTAGATCGCTTTTTCCATCTCGCCCCGCAGGAATGCCGCATCGGCGTGATACAGACGGGCCCGGGGCTCGTCGCCTTTTTTGTAATAGGCATTTCCCAGCAGCTGATAAATGGTCGGCGAAAACCGTTCGTAATGGGCGGCGAATTTCAGGTTCTCGATCGCGCTGTCCAGTTTGGCCGGGTCATCGACGGCAAGTTCGATGCGCGCCAATTCCAAGCGTAACAAATCTGAGTCCGGTAACAGTTCGACGGCTTTTTCATAGGACGGCAAGGCCCGCTTGGCATCGCCGTTTTCGTACAGTCCCTGGCCGCGAATTTCATGGAAATAGGGGTCATCAGGAAACTCGGCGATCAACCCGTCGATGGTTTCAAGAAACTCATCGACCCGGGCTTTCTGAAAATACGCAATGGCGCGGGCATATCGCGCCGGCACGCTGGTGTCGGTTTTTTTATACGTCCGAAAAGCCTGTCCCGGCGTTATGAAGGCGATCAACTTGGCCTTCATGCGCTCATGCAGGGTGACCAGCCTGGGGTCGTCCTTGGTGTCTGAAAACTTCGACCGCGCGACATGGGCTTCCAGGGCGTCGATACGTTCACGGGTCAGCGGGTGGGTCAAAAGATATGGGTCGCGGGATGCACTGATCAGAAGTTCGTTGGATTCCAGTTTGCCCATGAATTCCAACAAACCCTTGGCCGACTGCTCGGTACGGTCGAGATAGGTCATCGCTGCTTGGTCGGCAGACGATTCATGGCCGCGGCTGTAGGCCAGAAACGAACGGACAGCCACGGACTGCCCCCCGCTGAGTATCGCACTCCCCGCTTCCGGAGCACCGGCGAGAACGGCAACCCCACCCAGGATCATGCTGACGATTTGCGCCGCCGTCGTTTTCGACAGGGCGTCATGGGTGCGTGCCAGGTGGTTGCCCGCGATATGGCCGGTTTCGTGAGCGATCACACCGATGACCTGACCGGGGGTATCGCTTTGGATCAGCAGGCCCGTATTTATGAACATGTTTTGCCCGCCTGCGACAAAGGCATTGAGTCGGTGATCGTTTACGAGGTAGGTCTTGATGGACTTGGGGTTGAGGCCCGCGGCCTCGAAGACTGGTGTCGCGTATTCGCGGATGATATTTTCAATTTCGACGTCCCTGATCATCGACAAGGGCCGCGCAAGGGAGGTCGTCGACCAACAAGATTGGCCGATGACGATAATGGCAAATAAAATCAACGATTTAATGATGCGGTTTTTCAAAGCAACCAACGCCGGTTGGGACGCGTTCCCTCATGTTTCCGGGCTCCGTAAACGTAGTCACGGGTTTGCGTGCCGTCAATCGACGTCGCGCATTCTTTCTGTCGGGCTGATTGCGGCTCTGTTGACGGGCTGTTCCGGGGGATTCCCCAACCCTTTCGGGAAAGACAAGGAAGAAAACACCAAACAATTGGGACAAAGCGGCTTTGTGCGCGGGTTCCTGGGCGGTGTCGTGGCCGATGATCCACAGGCCGCCTTGGTTGGCCGCGAAATTCTGTCGGCGGGCGGCTCGGCCGCCGATGCCGTGACAGCGATGTATTTCGCCATGGCCGTGTCCAAGCCGACGAATGCAGGGCTTGGTGGCGGTGGGGTATGCGTAATCCGCGATAATCTGAATAAGCGGAACGACGTTTTATCGTTTCCGGCGTTGATGCCGTTGAATCCCGACGGAACCGACCGAGGGTTGGTGCCGGTTCCGGGCAACCCGCGCGGGTTCGCTGTTTTGCATGCCCGTTTGGGTAATCTCAAGTGGGGCCAGGTTATCCAGCCGGCAGAAAACCTTGCACGGTTCGGCAGCATCGTGTCTCGGGCTTTTGCCTCGGACCTTCGTGCCCAGGCCGGGCGGCTATCGGGGTTGCCGGATGCCGCGGCCCTGTTCCGCAAGCGCGGTGAGCGGCATCTTGCGGACGAAGGCGACCGGATGGACCGGCTGCGTCTGGCCGGTGTGCTGGGACGTCTGCGCGTTCGCGGCGGTGGGGATTTCTACCAAGGCCAGTTGGCGCGCGATTTCGTCGAGGACGCGAACAGCCAGGGCGGTAACATTGCGATCGAAGACATGCGGGGTTATTTGCCCGAAGCCAGACCCGCGATCACCTTGCCCTATATTCTCAGAACCAACTTGATCCTGCCGTCACCGCCGCAATTGGGTGGGGCCTTGGCCGCGGATCTGTTGGGAATATTGATAAACGCCCAATACGAAGAACGCACGGGTCCTGTTAAGTCACACCTGTTCGCCGAAGCCGCCTTGGCAGCCCAGGCCCGTCGTGCCGATTGGCTGCGGCGGGATGGGGTCGTGACGCAGCCAGCATTCTTCCTGGCCGATAAGAACCGTCACGTCCAGATCGCCGATACTCTTGACGAGGACCGGCATGTGAAAAAAACATCTGGCCCGGCGTTCTCCCTTCCTTCCGGCGCCGAGGCATCAGGATTGGTTGCGATCGATAAATTCGGCTCGGCGGTTGCTTGTACCGTATCCATGAACGGTCCCATGGGGGCCGGCAAAGTCGCACCCTCGTTGGGGATTCTGTTGGCACAGCCGCCTGGGCCAAATGCCTTGCCGCCCGTATCGGCGACGCCGGTTCTACTGGTCAGCGAAGAAGAGTTGAAAAAGGAAAAGGAACGGGTGTTCCTTGCCGCCACGGTAACCGGTGGACCGGGGGCAACGGAAGCGATTGCCGATTTGGTTCTTAGGGTTTCGGGGGTTGGTGAGAGCCTGGAACAGGTCTTGGGCGGTCCCCGACTATATTATGCCGAAGGAACCGACGCATTGGTGATCGAGCCGGGCTTATCCGACAGTCTTCAGTCGGACCTGCGCCAGCGGGGCCATACCCTGCATCCATCGGCATCGACCGCGATTATCAATGCCATTTATTGTGATACGGGCGTGCCTTCGGAAGATCAGTCTTGCGGCGCCTTCGCTGATCCGCGCGGCTTCGGTCTGGGTGCCGTCGGCGACCGGTAATCGACGGAAAGATTTAAAAAATGGCCTTAAAAGCGTCCAATCGCGGCCAAGTGCCGCCTTTTATCGTTATGGACGTGATGCGTGCCGCCGAAGAACGCGAACGTGCGGGCGGCGAGGTCCTGCATCTGGAGGTCGGCCAGCCCGGCACCAGCGCCCCGGCCAAGGTGATTGAAGCAGCCCACCGGGCCCTTGACGGGGACCGCATTGGATATACCAACGCGCTTGGTATGTGGGACCTGCGCCAGGCCATCGCCAAACATTATGATGATGCCTACGGTGTCGACGTCGACGCCAATGACGTCGTGGTGACCACCGGTTCATCCGGCGGGTTCGTGCTGTCCTTCATGGCGGCCTTTGATGCCGGGGACCGTGTCGCCCTGGCATCGCCGGGCTATCCGGCCTACCGGAACATCCTGACCGGCCTGGGGGTCGAGGTCGTGGATTTGCCGACGACGTTGGAAGATAATTTTCAGCCCACGGTCGCCCGGCTTGCCGCCCTGGACCGCGATCCCGATGGCCTGATCATTGCCAGTCCTTCCAATCCGGCGGGGACGATGATCGATCCCGATGAATTCAAGGCTTTGATCGCCCATTGCGATGCGCGCGGCATTCGCCTGATTTCCGACGAGATTTATCACGGCATCACCTATGGCGCGCCGGGGGTGACGGCGCTGTCCCATACCCGGGACGCGGTCGTGATCAACAGTTTCTCCAAGTACTATTCCATGACCGGCTGGCGTTTGGGTTGGATGGTCGTGCCGAAAGATCTGCACCGTGCGGTCGAGTGCTTGGCACAGAACCTGTTTATTTCCCCGCCGGCGATTTCGCAGCAGGCGGGGCTCGCCGCATTCGACTGCACGGACGAACTGGAACAGAACGTCCGCCATTATGCCCGTAACCGGGACCTTCTTTTGCGCGAGCTTCCCCAGGCCGGGTTCACCCGCCTGGCCCCGGCCGATGGGGCTTTTTACATCTATGCGGATGTGTCTGAGTTGACCAACGATGCGACGGATTTCTGCCGCCGCATGCTGGCGGAAACCGGCGTGGCGGCAACGCCGGGTGTCGATTTCGATCCGACCCGCGGCCATCAATTCGTGCGGTTTTCCTTTGCCGGAAGCGAGCAGGAAATCGCCCTGGCCGCTGAAAAGCTACTGACCTGGAAACGCTGACCCTAAGCATTGACCAATAAAAAAACGCCGACGGGATATGTCCCGCCGGCGTTTTCATATCCGGTTTGTGGCGGGGAATGCTGGTTAGTCGACCAGCCGATTCCACCAGCCGCGGCGGGCACCGCTGCTTTCCGAACCGCCGCCGACATCGATGACAACGGTTTTGGCGCTATCCGCATCGGGTTCGCCGTTATCTTCTGATGGTTTGTCTTCCGATAGGGCGGCTTCCTGAGGAGCCGCCATGGCGGGTTCCGGCGCGGGTTTCTGAACCGGTTCCGGTGCAGGCATGGGGGCCGGTTCAGGCGCTGGGGCCGTTTGTTCAGCCGGTGCGTCTTGCTGAGCCGCTTCCGCCGGGGCGGCATCGGTGGTTTCAGCTGTCTCGGCATCCGCTTTCTTGGTGCGGCGGCGGCGCGGTTTCGCGGGTTTGTCTTCGCCATTGCCGCTGTCGGCGGCTTCATCGGCCTTTTTGCGGGGCCGCCGGGTACGGGTGCGTTTTGGCTTTTCTTCCGCTTCGGCTGTATCAGCCGCGACGGATTCGGTTGTGTCTGATGCGTCCGTTGTTTCAGACGGCGTGTCTGATGCGGGCGCATCATCAACCGGTGTAACTTCGCTTTGGGCATCACCTTCCGCAGGGGAAGAATCCGTTGTGCCGGGCTGTTCACCGTCGGTGGCCTGCTGTTGGGGTTGGCCGTCCTCGGTACGGTTTTCTTCCGAACGCCGCCGCCGGCGTCCGCCCCGCCGGCCGCGCCGACGACGCTTGGGCGGACCGTCTTCCGACTGTTCGCCTGCGGCATCACGGGTTTCATCATTGCCTTCGCCGGCGTCGTCGCCATCTTCGGGCTGATCGTCGGACTGATCGTCCGTGCGCGTATCCTGCGCTTCCTGATTATCACCTTCGCCGCCGCGTTTGCGCCGCCGCGACCGCCGCCTGCGCCGCCGGCCGCCGTCTTCCTCGGATTTTTCTTCCTGGGTTTCGGCTGCCTGGGAATCGACGGTCGTTTCAACGGCGCCGTCCGATTTGATGCGGTCAAGACGATGATCCGGTGGGATCAAGGTGTCATCGGCTTCGATCCGGACGGTTAGATCGAACCGCTGTTCGATTTCCGCGATGGCGCTGCGTTTATTGTTGAACAGGTAAAGCGCCACGGCTGTTGGTGTGTATAAAGTCAGCTGCTTGGAGCGTCCCTTTTGGCCTTCTTCGCCAAGAATGCGGAGCATCTGCAGGGCTGTGCTTTCCGTCGACCGGCGCACGCCCGAACCGCCGCAATGGGCACAGGGCTCGAAGCTTGTTTCGTGCAAGCTGGGGCGCAGCCGCTGGCGTGACAGTTCCAGCAGGCCAAAGGCGCTGATGCGGCCGATCTGGATGCGGGCCCGGTCATTGCGCATGGCGTCCTTGAGGGCACGTTCAACCTTGGTCTGGTTGCGATTGACCTCCATGTCGATGAAATCGATCACGATCAAACCGGCAAGGTCCCGCAGGCGCAATTGGCGGGCGATTTCCTCGGCCGCCTCGATATTGGTCTTGAGTGCCGTCTCTTCGATATTCCGCTCCTTGGTGGCGCGGCCCGAGTTGACGTCGATGGAAACCAAGGCTTCCGTCGGGTTAATGACGATGTAGCCGCCCGATTTCAGCTGAACTTCGGGCTCGTGCATGGCGCCCATCTGGGCTTCGACCTGGAATTGCTGAAACACCGGCACGGCACCCTCTTCATGGGGCTGCACCTTCTTGGCGTGGCTGGGGATCAGCAGCTTCATGAAGTCTTTGGCGGCGCGGTAAGCCTCATTGCCTTGGACGATGATTTCATCGATGTCCTTGGTATAGAGGTCGCGGATCGCGCGTTTGACGATGTCGCCTTCACCGTGAACCAGGGCAGGGGCGATCGATTTCAGGGTTTTCTCCCGGACCTCGCCCCACAGCCGCAACAGATAGTCATAGTCACGCCGGATTTCCGATTTGGTCCGTTTGGACCCCGCCGTGCGGACGATCACCGCCATGCCTTGGGGGATTTCCAATTCAGCCAGGATTTGTTTGAGCTTCTTACGGTCGCTGGACTGCGCGATCTTGCGCGAAATGCCGCCGCCGCGTGCCGTATTGGGCATCAACACGCAATAACGACCGGCAAGGGACAGATAGGTCGTCAGCGCCGCTCCCTTGTTGCCGCGCTCTTCCTTGACGACCTGAACCAGCAAAATCTGACGCCGCTTGATGACTTCCTGAATTTTGTAGTGGCGGCGCAGGTTGACCGGCCGGCGAACGGGAATTTCCTCGTCCTCTCCGCCCAGGACCTCGACACCTTCGCCGTCGTGGTCATCATCGCCGTCGTCGCCGGCCTTGGCTTCCTGTTCCTGGTGCTCGGCAACAAGGGCCTCCCGGTCGGCGATCGGGATTTGATAGTAGTCGGGGTGAATTTCGCTGAAAGCCAGGAAACCGTGTCGGTTTCCACCGTAGTCGACGAAGCATGCCTGCAACGAGGGTTCAACCCGCGTTACCTTGGCCAGATAGATGTTTCCTTTAAGCTGCTTCCGTGACTCTGACTCGACGTCAAATTCTTCCAGGCGGTTGCCGTTTGCGATCACAACCCGGGTCTCTTCCGGGTGGGATGCATCGATGAGCATTCTCGATGTGGACATAAAAATGTTTTCTCCAGTGCCCGGCGGCGCGCATATTCGCCGGTTCCGGCAGGAAATCGTTCCGCCGCAGGGCACTTTTCTGTGGTGTTAAGCTGGCCTCACGCGCAAACACCCCGGCGTTCGTATTCGGAAACGCCAAAAGCTTCTCAGGGGTCTGTACGGCTGTTGCCAGCATCATCATTCCTTAATGAGGTAAACCTCGTTCGGACACTCGTGGGCCCCGGCGGTTGTCGCCTCGACGTCGCTTGAGCAGGGGGAAACCTATCACTCAGGCGGTTCCGGCTGTGTCGGAGCCATTCCTCGCCCGGGTCCCGCAAAATTCGGGAACGCGGACCGGTGGAATTCTTCGCCTACTAACATAGACACAGCCTGCTCATTCCACAACGCTGTTTATCATCGTTCCGTGATGCTGATGTCGGGGATGGCCGAAAACCTGACATGTCGCATGTTTGTGAGAAAAAAGCGGACGGAATCAAAGGATTATCATAAAATGGCTGCGGCATGACAGCGCACCGAATCATCAGGATCGCGGCACCGAGGGCATGAACGTACGGACCACACAGCCATCCATGTATCCGGCCGGACGAATCCGCTTTTGCTCCTTGGTTTTCAGCATCTTATCTCTGTTGCTGGTGAACGCCCCCGAGGCGCGCGCGGCGGACGCCGTGGTGACCAATCTGCAAAGCGGGATCAACAGCGATGCAGCCCGATTCGTCCTGCATCTGGACCGGCGGGTCGCATTCCGGTTGTTTACCCTGGCGGAACCCTACCGTGTCGTCGTCGATCTGCCCGAAGTCGGCTGGCGCTTGCCGACAAAGCCGCTGCCGGCGAACGAAGGCGTGTTTTCGGGACTTCGGTACGGCCTGTTCCGGCCGGGCAATTCGCGCATCGTGTTCGAATTCGTCAAACCCGTCGATGTACGGGACGCCTATGTCATGCGCGGCACGGGCAGCACGGCTTTTGAATTGGTGATTGATACGGTGCGTTCGTCCCATGCCGCTTTCGTTGCGACCGTTGCGAAGCCTCCGCGCGAGATTGCGGGCCTTCGTCCCCGTAATGCGGCGGCACCGGCCCGTAGCCGTCAGCCGGTCAGCCGCCTGCAGGACATCGCCCGGCGCACCGCGGCGCTGACGCAGTCCCAGCCAGCACGTGGCGAGCCGGTCAAGGGAACCGCGGAAACCCTGCCGCGTCACATCGCGGCCCAGGTCCAAGAGGCCAATTACCTGCCCATGCCGCCGCGCCGGCCCGGGGGGCGGACATCCCGGTATCGACCGATGGTCGTCATTGATCCGGGGCACGGCGGTGTCGATCCCGGCGCGCAAAGCGGCCAAGGGATTTACGAAAAACACGTCGTGCTGGCCCTGTCGCGGGAAGTCCGCCGGCAGTTGATCGCCTCCGGGCGTTACCGGGCGGAAATGACCCGCGACCGCGATGTGTTTATCCGTTTGCGGGACCGGGTTGCCATCGCGCGCAAGAAAGGCGCCGATCTGTTCATTTCCGTGCATGCGGATTCCATCCGCAACCGCAAGGTTTCAGGTCCCTCCGTCTATACCTTGTCGGAAAAAGCGTCGGATAAGGAAGCGGCCGAACTGGCTGAACGGGAAAACAAGGCCGACCTGATCGCCGGGATGGATTTGAGCCATGAAAGCGCCGACGTCGCCAATATTCTCATTGACTTGGCACAGCGGGAATCGATGAATCAGTCGGCCCGCTTTGCAAGCCTGTTGGTGCGGGAATTAAGCAATAAAACCAAGGTTTTGCCACGTCCGCACCGGTTTGCGGGCTTTGCCGTGCTGAAAGCCCCGGACCTACCGTCGGTTCTGGTGGAAACGGGGTTTCTGTCCAACCGCGACGACGAACGGCGCCTGACCAGCAAACACTATCGCCGGAAACTTGCCTCGGCGATCCTGGACTCCATCGACCAGTATTTCGGTGCGATCGAGCAGGCCAAGGTTCGGCACCCCTAGCCGTGGCGCCATAATTTGTTCATAAACCCCTGGAATTCTAGAATGAAACGGCCCCTATACCGGCATTGTCCGGTGCCGTCGGGGCAGGGGCCCAATTACCGGAAAGTACAGCCGTAGAATGTTCCGCCTGTTGTCCTCAATCATCGGGTTGATCGTGATCTTCGCCGTCGTCGGCGGGGCAGGGCTGCTCTACGCGCTTTATACCTACGGCCAGGACTTGCCGGATTATCGTCAGCTTGCCAATTACGAACCGCCGGTGATGACCCGGGTCCATGCGGGCGACGGCCGCCTGCTGGCCGAATTCGCCCGCCAGAAACGCGTGTTCGTACCGATCGAGGCGATCCCCCGACGGGTCATCAAGGCGTTCCTGTCGGCCGAGGACAAGACCTTCTACGAACATCCGGGCATCGATATCCCGGGCGTGGCGGCGGCGGCTTTGCGCAACCTCAAGAACATCGGCTCGGACCGCCGGCCGGTGGGGGCTTCGACCATCACCCAGCAGGTCGCCAAGAATTTCCTTCTGACCAACGAAGTCTCGTTCGAACGCAAGATCAAGGAAGCGATCCTGGCCTTCCGCATCGAACGGGCTTTTTCCAAGGACAGGATACTCGAGCTTTACCTGAACGAGATCTATCTGGGGCTGGGCTCTTACGGGGTGGCGGCGGCGGCCCTGAACTATTTCAACAAATCGATGAACGAGCTTTCCGTGGCGGAAGCCGCCTATCTGGCGGCCCTGCCCAAGGCCCCCAATAATTATCACCCGATCCGCCAGCTTCAGGCCGCCCAGTCCCGGCGCGACTGGGTCATCAACCGGATGCTTGAAGACGGCCTGATCACCGATGAACAGGCCAAACAGGCCTGGACTGAACCCTTGCGGGTTGCCCCGCGCATCGACACGGATTTTGTCGAAGCCGACTATTTCGCCGAAGAAGTGCGCCGCGAATTGCTGGAACAATACGGCGAGGACCAACTTTATGACGGCGGATTGTCCGTTCGGACGACGCTAGACCCCCGTTTGCAGCAAATCGCCGAAAAGGCGTTGCGCGACGGATTGGAAAGCTTCGACCGGCGGGTTCGGGCATGGCGCGGTCCCCTGGGCCGGGTGCCCGACGGCGTAAGTTTCAAGGGTGCTCCCGAATGGCGTTCGATCCTGGCGGCGTTCAAGGCGCCCAAGGGCCTGGAACACCACAAGATCGCCATCGTCACCAGCGTCGATGGCGAAGCCGCGCATTTGGGTTTGGCCGACGGCACGGCGGGTCAGATGCCCATGGGGCTGATGGATTGGGCTCGGCGGCGCATCGACGACGAAACCTGGGCGCCGCGCCCGAAACGCCCCGCCGACGTGGTCGTGCCCGGCGACATCATCGCCGTCAGCCCGGAAACCGAGGACGAGAACGGCAAGCCGCTTGCGGCGGCGTCTTATGCCTTGCGCCAGCTTCCCGAGGTCCAGGGTGGGATCGTCGCGCTTGATCCGCACACGGGGCGCGTGCTGGCCATGGTCGGGGGCTATTCGTTCCAGATCAACCAATTCAACCGGGTGACCCAGGCCTGGCGTCAACCGGGCTCGGCCGTGAAACCGTTCGTCTATCTGGCCGGGTTGGATGCGGGATACACTCCGTCGACCCGTATTCTGGACGCCCCCTTTGTCGTCGACCAGGGCCCCGGATTGCCCAAATGGCGGCCCGGCAACTACACCAAGAAATTCTATGGTCCCTCGACCATGCGTCTGGGTATCGAAAAATCGCGCAACCTGATGACCGTGCGTCTGGCCCAGACCGTCGGCATGGAAAAAGTCTGCAAGTATGTCGAGGCCTTCGGCATTGTCGATCATCTGCCGCGGGCATTGTCCATGGCGCTGGGGGCGGGGGAAACGACTCTGCTTCGCCTGACGACCGCCTATGCCATGCTGGTCAACGGCGGCAAGCGGGTGCAGCCGACGCTGATCGACCGCATCCAGGACCGCAAGGGGCGAACCGTGTTCCGCCACGACAACCGGCCCTGCCCGCACTGCCGGACGGGCGCCTGGACCGGGGCTGAACAGGTGCCCGCCGTGCCCGATACCCGTGCCCAGGTGGCCGACCCGGCCAGCGCTTATCAGATGGTGTCCATGCTGGAAGGCGTGGTCAAACGCGGCACCGGGGTGCGCATCGGCCGTCAGGTCAAGAAGACGCTCGCCGGCAAGACCGGCACCACCAACAAGAACCGGGATGCCTGGTTTATCGGCTTTTCGCCCGATCTGGCGGTCGGGGTGTTCGTCGGCTACGACACGCCGGAAACATTGGGCCGCCGGGAAACCGGATCGTCCGTCGCGGCCCCGATCTTTTCCCAATTCATGAAACAGGCGCTGAAGAACACGCCGGCCATCCCCTTCCGAATTCCGCCCGGCATCCGCCTGGTGCGGGTCGATGCGCAAACGGGCCTGCCGGCCCTGATCGGCCAGAACGAAGGTGTCATCTGGGAAAGCTTCAAACCGGGTACCGTGCCGAAAGAAGACACGGAAATCATTTCCGCCGGGCAGGGCATGGCCGCGTCGGGCGACAGTTCGTCACAGCCGTTCGGCGGCACGGGCGGACTGTACTGACCCCCGTATCCTTTAAGGCTGTATTGATCATCCCCGCGCTGTCCGCTACAACCCCCTGCCGACCACCACAGAGAACAGCAGACCCCCGCCATGCGCGCTGAAATTCAAAGCATCCTTCAAGACGTCGAGCAGTCATTGGAACTGCTGAGGAGGCATCTTTGACTACGACAATGCCGTCCTCAAGCTCCAGGAACTGAACGCCCAGGCGGAAAATCCCGAACTGTGGAATGATCCCGACAAGGCCCAGGCCTTGATGCGCGAGCGCAACCGCCTTGAGGGCGGGATCAAGAACATCGACGACATCCAGCGCGAACTGAGCGACAGCATCGAGCTGATCGAATTGGGCGAGGCCGAGGACGACGGCGACATCGTGGCCGAAGCGGAAGCCGTGTTGAACGCCTTGAAAAGCCGGGCCGACGCGGCCGAGTTGGAAACCCTGCTGTCCGGCGAGGCCGACGCCAACGATTGTTATTTGGAAGTGCACGCCGGTGCAGGCGGGACCGAAGCCCAGGATTGGGCGGAAATGCTGCTGCGCATGTATGCGCGCTGGGCCGAAGCGCACGGCCACAAGGTCGAATGGCTGGAAGAAAGTCCGGGGGAAGAAGCCGGCATCAAGTCCGCGACCTTGAAGATTTCCGGCCATAACGCCTATGGCTGGATGAAGACGGAATCGGGCGTGCACCGGCTGGTGCGCATTTCGCCCTATGATTCAAGTGCCCGGCGCCATACCAGTTTCGCTTCGGCCTGGATCTATCCGGTGGTCGACGACACAATCGAGGTCGTGATCGAGGACAAGGATCTGCGGGTCGATACCTATCGGGCGTCCGGTGCGGCGGGCCAGCACGTCAACAAGACCGACAGCGCCATCCGCATCACTCACCTGCCGACCAATATCGTCGTGCAATGCCAGAACGACCGCTCACAGCACAAGAACCGCGCCCAGGCCTTTGCCATGCTGAAGGCGCGGCTGTATGAGTTCGAACTGCGCAAGCGCGAAGAAGAAGCCCAGGCCCAGGCCGAGGCCAAGACCGATATCGGCTGGGGGCATCAGATCCGCTCCTACGTCCTGCAGCCCTATCAGATGGTCAAGGATTTGCGCACCGAGGTCGAAACCTCGAACACCCAGGCGGTGCTCGACGGCGACCTGGACCAATTCATGGCGGCGGCCCTGGCCCAGCGGGTCAAGGGATCGGATGCGATGACCGGGTAATCAAGTCCGGTGAAAATTAAGTAAGCTGTCCCCCGAATTCGCGATTAGTTAAGGTGTCCCCAGACTTCTCGGGACATTTTTCTCTACCTGTGCTCGCCAAGTCTGGCGGGAGAAATTGGGCGACAATTAAGTCCCATGCACCGAAGGCAACCCATACCCACAAAAGCCAACGCAGTCGGCTCTGAACCCAAACAGAGCGAGCAAGGTCGAGCCGTATTAACAACCAATTTCCCATACACAACCCTGCGCCTCTCGACCCGTTTAAGTAGAGTCCGTCCCGCTTTAGCGCGAGATTGTAGGGGGCGAAAGCGTGGAAAATTCTGGATCGAAGTATGAATTTATCATACCATGGTGAGGTTATTTAACGGACAGTTCTTTCTATGGCGACGTCTCAAAAGCGAACCATCAGCCTGCCCGACGAACAGGCAAGCTATATCGACGGTCTTGTCAATTCCGGGTCTTATGCGAGTGCCAGCGAGGTAGTGCGCGCCGGTCTGCGCGCCTTGCGGGAACGTGACGATGCTGTTGAGCGCTGGCTGCGCGAAGAGGTCGTGCCGGTGGCGGCCGCGGTTCAAGCCGACCCGTCCCGTTTGATTCCCGCAAAAGCGGCGTTCGATGGTGTGCGGGCCCTTCATGCCGAACGCCGCAAGGGCCCGAAGGCGTAAGGCGTGACGCATAAGGTTTTGTTCGCGCCGGAAGCCCAGAACGACCTGAAGGAATTATATCTATACATTGCGGAGCAGGCGGGTGACGGTCGCGCCATGGCATTTATTGAACGGATTGAAGCCTATTGCCAGGGGTTCGCCGACTTTCCCGAGCGCGGCACCCAACGCGACGATTTATTTCCGGGGCTTCGGATCGTCGGGTTCGAACGTCGAGGCACGCTCGCCTTTCTGGTCGGGAAGCATACGGTGAGTTTCCTGCGCATTCTGTATGGGGGGCGCGATCTTGGGGCCTTGACGGGTGATCAGCCTTAGGTTTCGTGTACCCCTTTGTGCCGGCTGTCACTGAATAATGAGGTCCTTGAACAGGACCGTATGGGCCTTGACCGGCGCGATCGCGAAATTGATCACGTTCAGCAATTCGAAGCGCAGGCGTTCCGAGCCTTCCTTGCCGATCACGTCCTTGTATTCCAGGTCGCGCAGCTGGGTCTTGATGTTGTCGATGATCAGGGCGGCTTTCAATTCGTCCTGCAGGACCGGCAGGTCCTTTTCATTCAGCTGAACGATCAGGTTCATCTTGATGAAGTGGCCGCGCCGGCTGACCTTTTTCAAATCGGTTCGGATTTCCGGCAGCTGATAGGTGACGGGTTTGCCGATCTCAAGGCTGACTTCGGTAATCGCCGGTTTGCCGAAGACGGCTTCGGTCAAACCGAACATGCTGGCGGCGAACCAGCCGCCGCCCAGGACAACGACAACGCCGACGGCTGCGAGAATTTTGACGAGTTTCTTTTTCTTGGCGGCCTTGAGGTCTTCTTCTGTGGGTTCGTCGTCGTCATCGTCTTCCCACTCGTCGTCGTCCTCCCATTCTTCGTCATCTTCGTATTCGTCGTCCTCGTATTCCTCGCCTTCTTCGAGTTCGTCGTCTTCGATGTCGTCGTTTTTGTCAGCCATGTGTTTTCCCCGGAAGACGGCGGCCACGTCATCGCGGCCCGGCTTGGAAGTGTCGTGGCGGGAGCCTAGCGCAATTTTCCCGGCGTCAAAACCACCCAATGGTCAAGGTATTGGCCGTCCAAATGTGGCCCCGTTTCCAGCCGATCAGGCGGCAAGCGGAAGATAATAGCGTTCCGGAAAATTGGCCAGATCGCGGGCTGCGTGGTTGAAGGGGCCCTTGACCCGTCCCTGAAACCGCGTGCGCACCAGGTTCTGAAAGGTGGATTCCGGCTCAAGTCCGCGTCGATCACAAAGAAATTCGAACCAGCGGACACCGGCTGCCACATGGGGGATTTCCTCGTCCCCGATCCGTGCCAGGATGGCCGCCGTTGCCCCGTCGCCGGCGGATTGAAGGCGCTTTACGGCATCCGGTGCGGTGTCCAGGCCGCGTGCTTCCAACACCATGGGAACCAGGGCCAGGCGCGCCAGAAGGCCGTCGCGGGTGTCTTCCGCCGCCTGCCACAGGCCGTCATGGGCCGGCATTGCGCCGTAGGCGGATCCCAGGTCCAGCAAGCGCCGGTTCAGCATGTCGAAATGTTCCGCTTCGTCGCGGGCGACCTGGGCCCAGTCGTCATAGAATGCCTGGGGCATGTCTTCGTCCGTGAAGCGGGCAGTGATGTCCCAGGCCAGGTCGATGGCGTTCAGTTCGATATGGGCGATGGCATGGACGAAGGCCGCGCGGCCGGCTTCGCCGCCCAGCTTGCGTTTCGGCATATCGCGGGGGGAAAGCAGGGGTGGCCGGTCGGGCCGTGCCGGCCGGTCGGGCAGGTTGGCCGTTCCGGGGTCCGTGATAGCGCCTGCGCACCAGGCATTGGTGAACCGGCGGGTCAGGGCGACTTTGTCCGCCGGGTCCGCCGACGCCATGACGGCGAGGGCAGCCTGGGCCAAGGTTTCGGGAAGGGGTGCTGAAAGGGGCTGGCCGGACACGTTGATCTATAGGTCCTTGATCTTTTCCAGGACGTCGTCGGCGTGTTCCTTGACCTTCACCTTGGGCCAGATATGCCGGATCACGCCTTTTTCATCGATCAGGAAGGTGGCGCGCTGGATGCCCATGTACTTGCGGCCGTACATGTTCTTTTCAACCCACACGCCGTAGCTTTCGCACAAGGTTCCTTCCTCGTCCGAGACCAACTGGAACGGCAGGTCGTATTTGGTCTTGAACTTATCGTGCCGGGCGACGGAATCCTTGGATGCGCCGACGATCACGGCACCGGCTTTTTCGAAGGTCTTGATGGCGTCGCGGAAGGCCTGGGCTTCCGTGGTGCAGCCCGGCGTATCGTCCTTGGGATAGAAATACAAAACCACCTTTTTGCCCTTCAGATCCTTGAGCGCCAGAGTGCCGCCGCCGTCGGTGGGCAGGTTGAAGTCGGGGGCCTTGTCGCCGACGTTAAGGGTCATGGTCTTCTTCTCCTTCTGGTCTTCGGTGCGTTAGTCGTTTTCATTATCAAGCGGCGGCAGTTGCGACGCCGGTATTTCGATCAGTTCCCGGTATATATCGAATACGGCTGTGGCCGTTTCCATCATCAATCGTTTCAGGCTATCGAAATCTTCGGCCCCGGCGACGCGCACAAGATCGTCGGCAAGGGCGCCCGTAATCAGGTTTTCCTTGTCCTTGGTCAGGGTACCTTCGATGGTTTCAGCCAGGATACCCAACAGACCCATCCACAGATCCTGGGCGTCCATGAGGACCTGCCAATGGGCCTGTGCCAGGACACCGGCGGCCTTCAACTTGTCCAGGCTGGCCACCGTGTTGGCATCGCGGATGTCCGGGGTGCCGTCGATATGACGAAGCGTCAGGTACTGCACGATGAAGGCGATATCGACCAGCCCGCCGCGCAAATTCTTGACGTCCCAAATGCAGTCCGAGGTCTTTTCCTTGGCGATGCGTTGGCGCATGTCGGCGGCATCCCGCAGCAATTTATCCGGGTCCACGGGAATGCCCAGGATGGTTGCGATCGCGCTTTCCACCCGGCCCCGCAGATCGCCCGTGCCGGCCACGGCGCGGGCGCGGACCAGGGCCATGCGTTCCCAGGTCCAGGCCGATTCATCATGGTATTTGCGAAAGGCCGTCAGCGATGTGGCAAGCGGTCCCTTGGTGCCCGACGGACGCAGGCGCATGTCGATCTCATACAATGGCCCTTCCGCCATCATGGCGGTCAGGCTGTTGATCATGCGCTGGGTCATGCGCCCGAAATATTGTGCCGGGGCCAGCGATTTGGGGCCGTCCGACGCATCGGCTTCTTCATCCGTGTCGTAGACGAAAATCAGATCCAGGTCCGATGCGGCGGTCATTTCCCGGCTGCCCAAGCGCCCCAGAGCGACGATTGCGATTTCGCCGCCCGGCACCCGGCCGTAAGTGTCGGCGAATTCGTCGGCGATCCGGGGCAGCAGGGCACCCAGGGCTGTTTCTGCGATGTCGGACAGGGCGCGCGATGCCTCCAGCGGTTTGATCCGGGCGTTCAGGCGCTGCACGCCGACCTGGAACCGCCGGTCGTTGGCCCAGCGGCGGCATTCGATCAGGACATCTTCCAAAAGGCTGCAGGGTTTCAGATGGGCTTCCAGTTCGTCGCCGAGTTCCATCAGATCGGGCGGTGGATCGAAGAAATCGGCGGTCAGGACGCTGTCCAGGATCGCGGCATGATTGCCCATGTGTTCGGCCAGGCGGGGCGCCTTGCCCGTGATCTCGACCACCATGGACAGAAGATGCGGGTTGGAATGAAACATGGAAAACAACTGCACCCCGCCCGGCAGTACTTTCAGGAAACTGTCGAACCGAAGGAACGTCTTGTCCGGTTCCGGCGTCTTGGCGATGGCGCGCAGCAGGACCGGCATCAATTCAGTCAGCAGTTCGCGGGACCGGGTCGAGCGCATGGCCCTGTAACGCCCATGGTGCCAAGCCCGGATCTGGGCGTCGACGCGGGCCGGTTCCTCGAACCCCATCTTGCGGATGGTCGCCAGTGTGTCGGGATCGGCTTCGCCGCCCGTGAAGACCAGATTGCCGCCGCCGTCTTCGCCGGTGCTGTCATCGGCTGACAACGCGGGGGCATCGCCGAACAGGGCGCCGTAATGGGTTTGAACTTTATGCAAATGATCCGTCAGTACTTGGGCAAAAGCCTCGCCGGTCGGATAGCCCATGAACCCGGCAAAGGCATCGAAGCCGTCCGTATCGTCCGGCAGGGTATGGGTCTGTTCGTCATCGACCATCTGCAGGCGGTGTTCCACGCGGCGCAGGAAGTCGTAGGCAATTTTCAGGTCTTCGGCTGTCTCGGGCAAAACCTGTTCATGACTGACCAGACAGTCGATCGCTTCCTTGGTGCGGGCGATGCGCAGATCGGGGATACGCCCGCCCCAGATCAATTGTTGAGTTTGGGCGAAAAATTCGATTTCGCGAATGCCGCCGCGGCCCATCTTGACGTTATGACCCAATGCCCGGATCGCGCCGATGCCCCGATGGGCATTGATCTGGCGCTTGATGGAATGAATGTCCTGGATCGCCGCGAAGTCTAGGTTCTTGCGCCAAATAAAGGGGCGCAGCCATTCCAAAAACTGGGCCCCGGCTTCCAGGTCGCCCGCCACGGGGCGTGCCTTGATCATGGCGGCCCGTTCCCAGTTCTGGCCCAGACTTTCATAATAGCTTTCCGCCGCCAGGACTGAAATCGCCAACGGCGTCGCGCTGGGGTCCGGGCGCAGGCGCAGGTCCGTGCGGAATACGTAGCCATCGGCAGTTCGCTCGTCCATGATTCGAAGGACCAGTCGGACAAGCCGGACCATGGCCGGTTGCAATTCATCGGGGCGGTCCGTCGTCATGACCTCGGGATCGAAGAACACGATGATGTCGATGTCCGAGGAATAATTCAGTTCCCGGGCCCCCAGCTTGCCCATGCCCAGGACGACCAGTCCGGAATCCTTGGACGGGCCTTCTGGATTCGCCAGGGTCAGCACCCCGCGCCGGGCCGCTTCGCTGAGGCCGAAATCGCAGGCGGCCTGTAAGCAACTCTCGGCGATGTCGCTGATTCCGCCCGTGACCTTTTCAAGCGGCCATTCGCTGCTTATATCCGCCATGGCGATGGTCAGGGCCGCGCGTTTCTTTGCGATGCGCAGGCGGGTTTTCAGGCTGGCTTCGGTTTCACCTTCGGGCCGTTCCGACAGGTCGGCCAGGATATCGGACAAGGCGGCATCCGGCCCGGCGTCGAGGATACGCAGGGTGAATGCCGGGTCGCTCGTCGCCACATGCGTCAGGAAAGGGCTGTGGGCGAACAGGGCATCCAAAAGAGCCTTGCCCCGGCCCTTTCCGACAATATTCCCGGTCGCCGATTCGATCTTTGGATCGGCGCTGCGGGAAACGGCAGAATCCCAATGTTCCCAACCAATTGCCAGGGATTCGGGGTTTCCCGGGGCCGGGAGATCGGGTTTACTGCCGGAAAGGAAATTTTCAGGCATACTTGTCATTATTTGTATTGTTCCTTGGGGCCATTGGGGCTGAAGACTGCGGGAAGCGAAAACCGGGGTCAAGCGCGCTAACGGAGGCGTGGTGGCGGAAAACAATGATCAGATCGACCAGCCGGGTAATATCCATCACCCGGGGCTGTTCCGGCGTTGGTGCCGGGGGCTGGCGCATCTTGCGGGCGGGTTGGTGGCCGGCGTGGCGATTGTCGCGGGCCTGCTGTCCTGGCAGTTGTCCAAAGGGCCGATATCGCTCAGCTTCCTGACACCCTATATCGAACAGGCGCTTAACGAACGCAGTCCTGAATTGCAGGTCGATCTGGGCGATACCATCCTGACCTGGGCCGGGTGGGAACGCGCACTCGATATCCGGGTGCTGGATGTCCTTGTCTACGACAAGCTGGGGGCCGTCGTCGCGGCGATCCCCGAGGTTTCCTTTTCATTGTCGAGCCATGCCCTTATTCGGCGCGGCGCGATCGTGCCCAAAAGCGTTGAACTGTTCGGCCCGCGCCTGGTCATGCGGCGTAGCGCCGACGGTCGGTTCGAGGTCAATCTGGGCGGAACGTCTTCCGGCGGCACGCCGTCCGAAGGCCGGCAATTGGGCAGCGGTTTGCTTGACCTTCTGGTTGCCAAGGCTGGCGCCGGACCAGATCAAGGGGCGCAGCTTGCCTATCTTTCCCGCCTGAACATCATCGGTGCGGAAACGGTCATCGTCGATGAAGTGCTGGGACGGCGTTGGTCGGCGCCGATCGCCGATATTCGACTGGTGCGTGACGATGTCGGCATCCAAGGCGAAGTTTTGTTGCAGATGGACCTTGAAGGCCGCCGGTCCGAGGTCACGGCCAAGGGAAGTTATCTCGTTAATCAGCAGCGACTGGCTGTTAGCGTCGCATTTTCCGATCTGGATCCGAAAGCTTTTGCGGGTTTCCATGAATCCCTAAAACCGTTTGACCGCATTCAATTGCCACTCAGGGGAACGGTCACCCTGGGTATGAAGGTCAATGGGCCGCCGGAAGACATCGGCTTTTTGTTTGCCGGCGGTGAGGGCGTGATCCTGACCCCAGATCCCTACGAGGAAGCCATTGCCGTGAAGTCCCTGGTGCTGAAGGGGCGCTATGACGGCCGCGCGCGGACGGCGGAAATTTTTGATTTTTCCGTCGAAGCGAAAAAAGGCGCGACGGTTCGTTCGCCGGGGTCGGCACAGCACCGGATACCTGTCACGGCCATGAAGTTCGCCGGCAAATACTGGATGGACGAGGATCGTGCGGTCATCTCTCGCCTGAACCTGGAAACGGGTGGGCCACGCGTCTCGGTAAATGGAACGGTCAATGATGTAACCGGCAATCCTGTCAGCACTTTGGACGTTACCCTTCGGGATACGCCGCTCAAGAACCTGAATCAATATTGGGCGCCGGAATGGGCCCCCGACGTTTATGACTGGTGGATTGAAAACATAACGGACGGTTTTGTGCCGCGCTTGGATATGAAGGTCCGTGCGGCCGGCAATCCCGGCGGCTGGACGATCAATTCAATCGTCGGTGACATGGATTTCCGCCAGGGGGTTCTGACGTATCTGAAGGGTATGCCCGCAATTACGGACATGGAAGGCAAAGCCAACTTTACCCACAAACGGTTCGATGTGTTCCTGTCGCGGGGAAATTCCGGCGGTATGGCGCTTGAAGAAGGCCAGTTGTTCATCACCGGTCTATCGACCCATCAGGAAGTCGCCGAAATCCAAGCTACGGTCGCGGGGCCTTTGGACAAAGCCTTGGCGTTGATCGATCACGCACCGTTGGGATATGCCACAGAAATGGGGGTCAAGCCTTCGGGGACCAAAGGCACGGCGCGGGTTCATCTGCGTTTGGCCGTGCCATTGATCCTGGATCTGGAATTGGATCATGTGAAGGTTGCCGCCGATGCGCGGCTTCGCGGTGCGGCCATCCCCAACGCTCTGCATGGTTTTGACCTGGAACATGCGAACCTTAACCTGTCCGTCGACAAACGCGGCATGGAGGTCAAGGGCGACGGCGTGATCGCCGGCATGCCTGCGGATATTTCCTGGCGCGAGAACTTCGGCGACAGGGTTGCGTTCCGCACCATTCTTGATCTGTCCGGGCGGATTCCCGATGTCGCGCGACTTCGTGAATTGGGGCTGAATGTCGGCCTTTTGAGCGATGAATACGTCAGCGGTGCCGTCGGCGCCAATCTTCGCTTTACGGTGTTGAACGATCAAGAAACCCGTGTCGAAGTCCGTGCCGACTTAGCCGAAGCGGAACTTGCCGTCGACCGGGTGAAGTGGCGTAAACCGCTGGGTGCTGCCGGGCGGGCTGAAATGAACCTGACGTTCAAGGGGGACAAGCCCAGCGAGATCACGCATTTCGCGCTCTATGCCGAAGACTTGGCCGTGGCCGGGCGCGGCACTTTCGAAGAGGACGGAACAGTCCCCCGGCGTATCGATTTCACACGCATCAACTACGGTCGAACGAATATGCAGGGGGCGCTCATTCGCCGTGCCGATGGGGCCTGGGATCTTGGTTTCCACGGGGCTTCCTTGGATCTAACGCCTGTATGGAAAGATTTGACCGATGGCAGGGACGACACGGTTCTTGGCGATTTTGTCCTGGCGGCGGAATTCGAAAAGGTCTGGATCGCTGAAAATCAATTGCTGACGGATGTGTCCGGTACATTCCAGCGCGAGGACGAAGTCTGGCGGACGGTCTTTTTGAAAACCGTGATGGATGGCTCCACGACGGTGGATGTTGAACTGAAGCCTGGTCCCGATGGCGGGGACAGGACCGTCGAAATCAATACTGCCGATGCGGGCACCGTCCTGCGTACCATCGGGCTGTATGACAACATGCAGGGTGGCGTCATGAAGCTTTCCGGCACCTTCGACGACAGCCATCCGGACCGTCCGCTCAAGGGGCGTCTGATGATCAATGATTATCGAGTGCTGAAGGCACCGGCGCTTGCGCATCTGGTCAGCATCATGGCTCTGACCGGGATTTTAGATGCATTACAGGGCGACGGCCTGGGATTCGCGGTGCTCGACATCCCGTTCACCATGCGCTCGGGTGTGGTCGAAATTTCCGATGCGCGGGCAGCCGGGACATCGCTCGGTTTTACGGCTTCGGGAATGGTCTATACCCATGCCGATGTTCTCGATATTCAGGGAACGGTTGTTCCGGCCTATGCCATCAATTCCGCATTGGGCCGAATTCCGGTCCTGGGCAACATCTTCACCGGGGGGGAAAAAGGCAGCGGCCTGTTCGCGGCCAATTTCCGTATGACGGGGCCGCAGGAAGATCCCAAGGTTGATGTTAATCCCCTGTCGGCGCTGGCACCCGGGTTCCTGCGGCGACTGTTCGGCGTATTCGAAGATGCCCCACGCCAGCCGCCCGCTGACCCGAGTTCACCCCCGACGACGAAATGAGTGCACTGACCCGCCGGATCGATGGCGCCGGTCGATTGCGGCTGGCCGTGGTGCTGGGTGTTTATTTCGCGGTTCTTGCCGTGTTGCGCCTGGGCCTGTTTCCAGGCAGTTCCGACGATGACGCGGAAATCCTTTATTACACACAATCCTGGGCCTTGACCTACAAGGGCAATCAGCCACCGCTTTATGCCTGGCTGGTGATGGCGGTGCAGTCTGTTTCCGGCCCCACTATGGGGAGTGTCATCGCTATTAAGTACGCCCTTTTGGCGGCGTTTTATGCCTTTTCTTATTTGGCCGCCCGGCGTCTTTTTTCAGACAACCTGTTTGCTGCCTTCGCACCCTTGTCGCTGGTTGCCTGCTTCTTCATCGGTTGGGATGCAGTCGTCAATTATTCCCATACGGTGCTTTTGCTTACGGCCATGTCGGCGACGTTGTGGTTGTTGCTGCGCCTGGAAAAAACTTCGGGCTGGCTGGATTACCTATGGCTGGCGCTGGCTGTCGCGGCCGGGTTGTTGGCCAAGTACAATTTTGCGCTGTTCCTGATCCCGTTGTTGATCGGTGCTTGGCGCCATCCGGGGCTACGACCCCGGGTTTTCTGCCTGCGTTTCGGCGGGGCGTTGGTGTTGGCGCTGGCCATGGCGGGCCTGCCGGTGGCGTTGTTTCTGACCGACCGTGAAGCCATGGCCGACGCGGTCGGGGCCGGGCGGTTGTTTCCGGTGGTTGAAGACCGTTTGACGGCAGCAGCTAAGGGGCTTGGCCAGCTCATGATTGCGACCTTGGGGCTGGTGTCGCCGTTTCTACCGCTTGGTATTCTTTTCTTTCCGCGTGCTCTGGCACCGCTGCCGCACCCGTCGGAACGGCTGATCAATACGGGGAGGTTTCTTGAAGCTTATCTGTTGTCTCTGTTGATTTTGTCCGTCGCCGCAATCCTGGCAACCGGGGCGACGGACGTGCGCAACAACTGGCTGGTCGTGTGGTTCCCGCTGCCGTTCTATGTGCTGCTGCGCATCAAGGTATTTACGGATGCAGCCGGAAAACCGATGGCGCGTCGCCTGCATTGGTTTGCGGTGGCCTTGCTGGTTGTCGCGGTCGCTGTGCCGGCCGGGCTTGCCGGGCGCGGCATTGCCGGGCCTCAGACCTGCCGCAAGTGCAATTTCTTCATGCCCTATGAAGATTTAGCGCAAAGCCTGGTGCGGTCCGGTTTTTCCGGCGGCACCATCATTGCCCAGGATTGGCCCAATCAACTGGCGGGAAACCTGCGGCGGTATTTTCCGGATGTCCGCGCGGTCAGCACGCGATGGCGCGATTATGAACCGCCGCTTGGTAAAAATGCGGGAGGGCAGGGAAAATGCCTGCTTGTTTGGGCCGGCGGTGGTAACGAAGGCGGGGATGTCAAATTCCTGGCGGTCCAACTGCGGGGGGAACCGCTGCCGAATAGGTCCAGGTTAAATCGGGTGACGCTGTCCATTCCCCGCAATGCGGACCATCACAAAACCTGGTCGTATATCGTGTTGGAAGGTGCCGGCCGCTGTCGTTGATGGCCTAGCGGCAGTCCCCGTGGCCATCCGTCAGGATCACGCCCAGAATGGCCGCCTTGCCTTGGGTCAGGGATGGAATGCCTGCAAGCGGTGCCGTGATCAAATGTTGCTTCGTGTCCAGGCTGATACCCGCATGCAGGGTTTTGTTGGCTGCCGCCACGGCAGGGGGGCGGTTATCGCGCGCGGCATCGGCGGACCAGACGATCAGGCATTGCCCGCTTGCTTCCTCTTTCAAAGGCGGAATGACGTCTTTGTGTTTGGCGCTGACAACGCGGGTATGGGGAAAAACGGCACGCAGGTTGCCGGGCAGGGGGTCCGGATGCCAGTAGGCCACAATGGTCCCGCCCTTGAATCCCAGGTCTTGGATTTTCTCGGCGAGCGCGCCGTAAGGAACATGGTGCTGGCAGCGCCCGCAGGTCAGGGGCTCGAACAGATATTTGCCGGTCAGGCCAACGGGGCCCGCCAACAGCGCGAGGCTCAACACGGCGCCGAAGGCCCGGATACGCCGTTCGTCGGGTGCCGTCGCTGCGGCTCGGGCCAAGACCCAGATGGGGAACAGCAACAATACGGTCATGTAATGGGTGCGGATGCGGAATTCCGGCAGCAGCAGTGTGCCGATGGCCGTTCCCGCCAGGATCAGCGCCATCTGCCAGCCGATCACCCGGATCATGGGATGGCGGTTTGCCGTGGTGTTTTTTGCCGTGGGTTTGAATGCGGCGGGAAAACAGGCCAGGGCGATGATCCAGAAGGGAGCCAGAAAGCCCACGGCCGCTTTCACGCCATGACCCAGGCCTTTGAACAACAATCCCCCAGCCCCGGCCGTTTGACCGGCCTGTTCACCCAGAATGCCCAGGCGGTCGAACAGCCACAGATAATGGGGGGCGGCGACGGCCCCGGCAACGGCAAGAGACAGCAACAGGCGTGGTGTCAGCAGACGCCGCCGCAGGGTCGTATCCATCATCGATGCGGCGAAAAGGGCCGCAAGGAATATCCAGAAAGCATACTTGGCCATGGCGCCCAGGCCGATCACCAAACCCAGCAACAGGTAATCGCCAAGTCGGCCGGTCGTGTGATCGCTAAGCCGGAGCAGCACCCAGATCAGGGCGGCATACAGGCAGGCGGCGAGGACCGTATGGCTGAACCCGGTCACGGCTTCCCAGGCGATGTAATAAAGGAGGACTGGCGCAAGGCCGGCCAGGGCTGCCAGCCTGGGGTCTTGAATCACATAGCGTGCGGCCCGCCACAACATCAGGTACATGCCGGCCAACAGCGTGAATTTCACGATATTCACGGCCCAAAGCGTCGGCCCTGTAACGAACGATAGGGCGATGACCAGCCAGGTGTAGAGCGGCGGGTTGCGGACCTGATAACCCCAGTCGAAAAATTGCGAAAAGATCAACTGTTCGCCGTCATCCCCGCCCGTGCCGGGAAACAGGCCCACGCGGATAAACATCAACGACAGAACAAGTGTCAGAACGACGCCGGGAACGCCGGGGCGTTCGGTCAGGACCGCGAGATTACGGTCAAGCAGGCTGGCAAGCAGGCGGGACAGACGCGGTGCGTTCTCCGCCATCGCGCCGCTTAAACGGGCCGAACCAGGGCGTGGCGTTTTTTTCCGGCGGAAAGCTTGATGACGCCGTCTTTCAGATCGCCCGTGCCGATGGATGCGGATTCGTCGGAGATTTTCTCGTCGTTAAGGCGTCCGCCGCCGCCCTTGATCAGGCGCCGTGCCTCACCATTGGATGTCGCCAGTCCGGCTTCGCGGAACAATTCATAAGCGGGAACGCCTTCTTCCAGGCGTGCGGACGGCATGTCGATGGTCGGCAGGTCATCGCCAAGGGTTCCTTGCTCGAACGTCCTGCGCGCCGTTTCGGCGGCGCTTTCCGCCGCGTCTGGTCCATGGCACAGGCGCGTGACCTCGGTCGCCAGGATTTTCTTGGCTTCGTTCAATTCGGCCCCCTCTAGGGCTTCCAGGCGGGCAACTTCGTCCAGCGGCATATCCGTGAACAGGCGCAGGAACTTGCCCACGTCGGCGTCTTCCGTGTTGCGCCAGTATTGCCAATAGTCATAGGGGCTGAGCATGTCCTCGTTCAGCCAGACCGCACCGGCGGCGGTCTTGCCCATTTTGGCGCCGGACGATGTGGTCAAAAGCGGTGTGGTCAGACCGTAAAGCGGGCGATTGTCGATGCGGCGCCCCAATTCGACGCCGTTGACGATGTTGCCCCATTGGTCCGATCCGCCCATTTGCAGCACGCAATCGTTGCGGCGGGACAGTTCCAGGAAATCATAGGCCTGGAGAATCATGTAATTGAATTCCAGGAAGGTCAGCGGCTGTTCCCGGTCAAGGCGCAGTTTAACCGAATCAAAGGTCATCATGCGGTTGATGGAAAAATGACGGCCGATGTCGCGCAGGAACTCGATGTAGTTGAGCTTGTCCAGCCAGTCCGCGTTGTTGACCATGACCGCATCCGTCGGCCCGTCACCGAAGGTCAGGAACTTGGCGAAGACCTGTTTGATGCCGGCCATGTTGGCGGCGATATCGGCGTCGGTCAGGGCCTTGCGCATTTCGTCCTTGCCTGATGGGTCGCCGACCTTGGTGGTGCCGCCACCCATCAGGACGATCGGCTTGTGCCCGGATTTCTGCAGTAGGCGCAGGGTCATGATCGACATCATGTGACCGGCATGCAGGGACGGCGCCGTGCAATCGAATCCGATGTAGGCGGTCAGGATTTGTTCCGACGCAAGCGCGTCCAATGCATCCATATCGGTGCATTGATGGATAAAGCCGCGCGCCTGGGCGTCGTTCAGAAACTGGGATTTAACGGTGGTCATGGCGGCTTTTACCGCGCTGCGGCGGCTTGGGCAATGGTCCTTGATGTCCAGGGGAGATTCCGATCTTGCAGGCCTGTGGGCGGGCGGACACAATCGGGGCGACCAATCTCTGGGGGGAGTCATGCCCGAACAGACATTTCTTGCCGTCGGCCTGATGAGCGGCACCTCCATGGACGGCATCGATGCGGCCCTGATCGAAACGGATGGCGAGACGGTTTCCCGGCTTGGCCCGGCTCTGACTCACCCCTATGACGAGGCGTTCCGCCGCGATCTACGTGATGCTCTGGGGCATGATCCGCTGCTTCGTCCCCCGGCCAACGATCTTATTCGGCGCCTGACGGAACGCCATCGCGATGCGGTCCGAACATTATTGGGCGATGCGGGAAAACAGCCGGACGATATCGCCGTGATCGGCTTTCATGGGCATACGGTCCTCCATCGTCCGGATATCGGGGTGACGCGGCAGATCGGGGATGCGGGCCTGTTGGCAGGCGAAACGGGGATCGACGTGGTCGGCGACCTGCGGCTCAACGATGTCGCGGCGGGCGGAGAGGGCGCCCCCCTGGTGCCGGTCTATCATCGCGCCCTGGCCGCGGAATTGGAGAAACCGCTGGCGGTGCTCAACCTGGGCGGGGTCGGAAACGTTACCTGGATCGGCCCGCCTGAAAATGGCAACGGCGGCCCCTTGATGGCCTTCGATACAGGGCCGGGCAATGCCTTGCTGGATGATTGGGTGGCACAGAAAACAGGGGCTGCCATGGATAAGGACGGCGCGCTGGCGGCCACCGGTGCGGTTGATGAAGATGTCCTTAATCGTCTGTTAAAGAACGATTTTTTTGACAGGCTGCCGCCCAAATCCCTGGACCGCGACGATTTCGGCCTGGGGCCGGTGGCGGGGCTTTCGGCGGCGGCGGGTGCGGCCACGTTGGCGGCCTTTACCGTTGCTTCCGTTGCCCGCGCGGCCCGGTTCTTTCCCGCCCCGGCGGCACGCTGGCTGGTGACCGGGGGCGGGCGGCGCAACCTGACAATCATGCGGGGATTGCGGCATGCCTTGGAGGCCCAGGTTCAGGCTGTCGAAGATGCGGGGTGGAACGGCGACGCCCTGGAAGCCCAGGCGTTTGCCTTTCTGGCGGTGCGTTCGCTTAAAGGATTGGCGCTGACCTATCCGGGTACCACGGGGGTCGGCGAACCGCTGTCGGGCGGTCGCCTATACCCGTGTGCCGGTGCGTAAAAGCCTGGAAGGGCCTTAAGCTGCTTTTTCGACCAGGCGCTTGTCGAGATAGCCCTCGACGTGACCGATCAGCTTTTCCAGATGTTCCGAGAAATAGTGATCGCATTTGTCGATGGTGCGGTAATCAATCTCGATGTTCTTCTGGGCGGAAAGCTTTTCCACCAACTTGTCGACCGAGCCCACGGGCACCACGTCGTCGGTCTTGCCGTGAACCAGCAAACCCGATGCCGGGCAGGGGGCCAGGAACGAGAAATCGTAGATCGAGGCCGGCGGAGCCGCCGAAATGAAGCCCGAAATTTCCGGCCGGCGCATCATTAACTGCATGGAGACCCAGGCACCGAAAGAGAATCCGGCGATCCAGCAGGTCGAGGCATTGGGGTTATGGCCTTGCATCCAGTCGAGCGCCGTGGCGGCGTCGCTCAGTTCGCCCTGACCGTTGTCGAATTTTCCCTGGGAGCGGCCGACGCCACGGAAATTGAAGCGCAGGGTGGAGAATCCGCGTTTCACGAACGACTGGTACATGGCGTAGACGACCCGGTTGTTCATGGTTCCACCGTATTCCGGGTGGGGATGAAGCAGCAGGGCGACGGGGGAATTCGGGTCCGTGGCGTGGTGATATCGACCTTCGATACGGCCTTCGGGCCCGTTGAAAATGACTTCTGGCATGAGAGATTAGCGTCCTCGAGGCGGGTTCAATCGGTTAATGTCCGAGCTTGTGAGTCTGGCTTAATAATCACACGGCCTCATTCAAACCGCCAGTTCCCTGGAAATACTTGATAAGATTAGTCGGGCATCTTATATTCCGGGTACCGACGCCTGGGCCGTCCAGGGGCGCATGCATGCGCCTTGCGGAAAGCCCCGATAACATAGTGTGAAGCCGATGATTTTCAAGAATATTCAAGAAGATATCCGGGCCTTTCAAGAACGCGATCCTGCGGCCAAGGGGCCGCTGGCGATCATCTTTACCTATCCGGGGTTTCACGCGGTTGTCTGGCACCGCATCGCCCACTGGTTTTGGACCCACAATCTGTTCTTTATCGCGCGCCTGGCCTCCAATTTCGCGCGCTGGGTGACGTTGATCGAAATCCATCCGGGGGCGGAAATCGGCAAGCGCCTGGTCATCGATCACGGCGGTGGCGTGGTGATCGGCGAAACCGCGGTCATCGGCGACGATGTGACGATTTATCATCAGGTGACCTTGGGCGGCGTGGCACCTTCTGTTGACTCGGACAGCCAGCGCGGTCAGAAACGCCATCCGTCCGTCGGGGACGGGGTCATTATCGGCTGCGGGGCGGCGATCCTGGGGCCGATCACCGTGGGCAAGGAAGCCCGCGTCGGCGCCAATGCGGTCGTCACCAAGGATATACCGGCAGGCGTGACCGCGGTCGGTAATCCGGCCCAGGTGGTTCTGCCCAGGGACAAAAAGCGGGCCGGGGCATTTCAGGCTTATGGCACACCGACCGATGGTCAGGATCCGGTCATGCAGACGATCGAGAATCTGCGTTCGCAGCTGAATGTGCTGATCGACCGGGTCGCCGAACTGGAACAAGAAAAATCCGCCGGTATTGAGGCGTTGAAAGACGACGATGCCGGCGCGGATGCGCGGCCCAAGGCTGCCGCCGGGGACAAATAGCGGGGAATGTGTTTGAACCGCGGCTTGAGACAGGTGCGCGGACGACCTGTGAAGGAGATGAGACGTGAAACTTAGTACCAAAGGCCGATACGCCGTGATGGCCATGGTTGATCTTGCGGGCAATGCCTCAAGCAAACCGGTGGCCCTGGCCGACGTGGCCGACCGGCAGGACATTTCCCTGTCCTACCTGGAGCAGCTGTTCGGCAAACTGCGCAAGGCGGGTTTGGTGAAAAGCGTGCGCGGCCCGGGCGGCGGTTATCTGCTGGCCCATGGGGCCGCCGACACCCGCGTCGCCGACATCATCATGGCCGTGGACGAGCCCATCAAGACCACGCGCTGCACCCCCGGCTCGCCCCAGGGCTGTCAGTCGGATCGGGCGCGCTGCCTGACCCACGATTTGTGGGAGGAACTGGGCAACCAGATTTATCTGTACCTGTCGTCCGTATCGCTGGAGGACGTGGTCGAGAAAAAGGTGCTGGGAACGTCCGGGCGTCTTTATCAGCAGGAACAGGACCGTAATGCCGCCGCGACCGTCGCGGCCCAATAGCCAATAGAAAGCGAGACGAGCTCGAAGCCCCGATGACCATCTATCTTGATCATAATGCGACCACGCCGGTCCGGCCCATTGCGGCCGAGGCTGCGGTTGCGGCGCTGTCCCGGGCGGGTAATCCGTCGTCGGTGCATGCTGCCGGCCGCCAGGCGCGCATGGTGGTCGAGGATGCCCGCGAACAGGTCGCCGCATTGGTGGGGGCGCGGGCCGAGGATGTGATTTTCACCTCGGGCGGGACCGAAGCCAACAATCTGGCCTTGGCAAATGCCCCCCGGGGGGCGGCCGAAGGTCCGGTGTTTGCCTCGGCGGTTGAACATGTCTCTGTTCTGGAAGGGGCGGATAACATCGCGCAAATCCCGGTCGATCAGGACGGCGTGATCGATTTGGCGGCTTTGGCAAGCCGGCTGAAGGACGCCTTGATGAAAGCCGAAGGCGGCCGGGCCCTGGTTTCCGTGATGTTGGCCAATAACGAGACCGGCGTGATCCAGCCGATTGCCGAGGTCGCAGAACTGGCCGCTGAATACGATGCCGTCGTGCATTGCGATGCGGTCCAGGCCGCCGGCAAGCTGGACATCGATTTCCCGTCCCTGGGCGTGCACATGATGTCGATTTCGGCCCATAAGATCGGTGGCCCGCAAGGCTCTGGTGCGTTGATCATCGCGCCGGGCCATCAGGCCACGGCGGCGGTGCGCGGCGGCGGGCAGGAACGATCCCGCCGGGGTGGGACGGAAAACATCCCCGGCATTGCCGGCTTCGGATGTGCGGCGGCAGCCGCCAAGGCCGATATCGCGCATCTGCAGGGCCTGGCCCGGCTGCGCGACCGCATGGAAGACGAAATCACCAAAGCCCAGCCCGCCGCAAAAGTCTTCGCGAAATCACGTGAACGTCTGGCGACCACAAGCTGTCTGACCATGCCCGGTGTATCCTCGGAAACGCAGGTCATGGCATTTGATCTGGACGGCATCGCGGTCAGTGCCGGGTCGGCCTGTTCGTCCGGCAAGGTCACGCCCAGCCACGTACTGGCCGCCATGGGCGCGGACGAAGACGACATTAAATCGGCCATCCGGGTCAGCCTGGGATGGACCACGACGGAACACGACATCGAAACATTCACCGCCGCCTGGAAAGCTCTCAATGCCCGCGTCGGGCGGGGCAGCCTGGCGGCGTGACGAGCGCGCAGTAACACGAATAACCTAGAAGGAATTGACGGCAATGAGTGCCATGACCGGAAAAGAAAAGAACAATCTCCCGCACACCATCCAAAACCGGAAGGCGCCGATCTATCTTGATTATCAGGCGACCACGCCGGCGGACCCCCGGGTGGTGGAGAAAATGCTGCCGTTCTTCTCTGAACAGTACGGCAACCCCCATTCGCGCAGCCATTTCTACGGCTGGGAAGCGGAAGACGCGGTCGAGATCGCCCGTGAGCAGGTCGCCTCGATCATCAACGCCAATCCCAAGGAAGTGATCTTCACCTCGGGGGCGACGGAATCCAATAATCTGGCGATCAAGGGCGTGGCGCAGTTCTATAAGGACCGCAAGAACCACATCGTGACCGTGGTGACCGAACATAAATGCGTGCTCGACAGCTGCCGTCACCTGGAACAGGAAGGCTTCGAAGTCACCTATCTGCCGGTCAAGGAAAACGGCCTGATTGACCTGGACGAACTGCGCGCGACGGTGACGGAAAACACCTCGATCGTTTCCGTCATGGGCGTGAATAACGAAATCGGCGTGATCCAGCCGTTGAAGGAAATCGGCGCCATCTGCCGCGAAAAAGGAGCGTTCTTCCACACCGATTGCGCCCAGGCGGTGGGCAAAATTCCGCTCGACGTCGAAGACATGAACATCGATCTGATGAGCATCTCTGGCCATAAAATTTACGGCCCCATGGGCATCGGGGCCTTGTATGTGCGCCGCCGCCCGCGTGTTCGTCTGGTGCCGATGATCAACGGCGGCGGTCAGGAACGCGGCATGCGGTCCGGCACCCTGCCGACGCCGCTGTGTGTCGGCCTGGGCGAAGCCTGCGCCATCGCCGAAAAGGAAATGGGGGCCGAGAACGAACGCCTGCGACGCTTGCGCGACCGCATGTACCAAAGCATCGTCGGCCGCCTGCCCGAGGTTTATTTGAACGGCGACATGGATCAGCGTATCCCCGGCAACCTGAACATCTCCTTCGCCTTCGTCGAAGGCGAAGGCCTGATGATGGGCATCAAGGACCTGGCGGTGTCTTCGGGATCGGCCTGTACCTCGGCCTCGTTGGAGCCCAGCTACGTGTTGCGCGCCCTGGGGGTTGAGGTCGAAATGGCCCATACCTCGCTGCGCATCGGCTTCGGACGGTTTACGACCGAACAGGAAGTCGACGACGCCGTGGAATGCATCATCACGGAGGTCGAACGCCTTCGCGAAATGAGCCCGCTTTGGGAAATGCACAACGAGGGGATCGATATCTCCTCGATCGAATGGGCGGAACATTAATCTGCCCAGAAACAACCACAATAAACGAATATAATAAGTTCTTAGGAACAGGAGAGTAAAATGGCCTATAGCGACAAAGTCATCGACCATTACGAAAAGCCGCGCAACGTCGGCACGCTGGATAAGAACGACACCAGCGTCGGCACCGGTCTGGTGGGCGCGCCCGCCTGCGGTGACGTGATGAAGCTGCAGATCAAGGTTTCGGAAGAAGGCATCATCGAAGACGCCAAGTTCAAGACCTTCGGCTGCGGTTCGGCCATCGCGTCCAGCTCGCTCATTACCGAATGGGTCAAGGGCAAGACCGTCGACGAAGCCGGTTCGATCAAGAACACCCAGATCGCCGAGGAATTGGCCTTGCCGCCGGTGAAGATTCACTGCTCGGTCCTGGCGGAAGACGCCATCAAGGCCGCGATCTCGGATTACAAGACCAAGAAAGGCGCCTAATCCGGCCCCCAGGACACGGGGGAGCTTGCCTCCCCCGCGTCGGCAGGGCTAAGGATGACGCCGAACAAGCAAGCAGGCGACCATGACTGAACGACCGCAAATGATGACCATCACGGACCAGGCCGCCGAGCGCGTAAAGGCGCTGCTGGACAGCCGTGGAAAACCGTCGGCCGGCGTGCGCGTCGGCATCCGGACGAAGGGCTGCTCGGGCATGTCCTATACCCTTGAGTTCGCGGACGATAAGAACGAGTTTGATGAAATCGTCGAGGACAAGGGGGTGCGGATTTATATCGACCCGAAGGCGACCATGTTCATCATTGGAACCGAGATGGATTTTGTCGAGGACAAGCTTGAATCGGGCTTTGTCTTCCAGAACCCGAATGAAAAGGGGCGGTGCGGCTGCGGCGAGTCATTCCACATTTGACCGCGGCCGCATTTGATCTTGGTCCATGGGCGGCCTCCAAGCCTTGGGCGCCTCGACGATAAGGAAAAGAACGCTGGTGCAAGCGACAGCAGACAGCGCGGCAAAGACTGATCCCGGTAACGCCGCCGATGGAACGATCGTACAGGCATGTTGGTCCTGTCAGGGGCCGGTGCCGGTGGCCGAACCTTTCTGCCCCAGTTGCAAGGCGGTGCAGCCGCCGGGTCAGGCCGATCATTTCCAGCGGATGGGCCTTGCCCGTGGTTTCGAGGTTGATACGGAAGCCCTGGAAAAAACCTACTTCCAATTGCAGCGTCAATTACATCCGGACCGTTTCGCGACCCGTACCCCCAAGGAAAAAACCCTCAGCCAGCAACAGGCCACCAGCCTGAACGATGCCTATGAGACTTTGAAGGATCCGTTGGCGCGGGCCGTGTATCTGGCTCATTTGCAGGGCTTGGATGTGCTGAAGGAAGGCTGTAACGCGCTGACCGACCCGGTCATCCTGATGGAAGCCATGGAAATGCGCGAAGCCCTGGCCGAGGCCGAAACCGCCGACGACGTTGGGGGCGTGACCAAGCGGGCGCAGGGCGAGATCGCTGATTGCGAGATGGAACTGTCCCAGGCCTTTTCCGACGAAAATATGGATGCGGTCGCAACCTTGATCACGCGTCTGAAATACCTGCGTAAGCTGGCGGATGAAACACGCTTTCGCCGGGCCGAGCTGAGAGGGGTCAGCTAGCCCATGGCGCTATTACAGATTCACGAGCCCGGAGAAACACCGGCCCCGCACGAAGGCGATGAAGACGTTGCCGTCGGCATTGATCTGGGCACCACCAATTCCGTGACCGCCGTTTCGATCGACGGCAAGACCGAGGTCCTGCGTGACGAAGAAGGGCAGGCACTTGTGCCCTCCGTCGTCGCCTATGCACCCGACGGCTCACCTATCGTCGGCGGCCTGGCCAAAAGCCTGATCGCCATGCGCCCGGACAGTGTGGTCAGTTCCATCAAACGGCTGATGGGCCGCGGCATCGGCGACATCAAGGCCGTTGCCGGGCATCTGCCGTTCGATGTCGAGCCGGCGGAAGAAGGCGGCTCCGCCATGGTGCGGATCAACGTCGGCGGCCGCAAGCTGACGCCTGTGGAGATTTCCGGGCATATCCTGTCTGCATTGAAAGAGCAGGCCGAGGGTGTGCTTGATCGCGAGGTGACTCGCGCTGTGATCACGGTGCCGGCCTATTTCGACGACGCCGCGCGCACGGCGACCAAGGATGCGGCCAGGCTGGCAGGGCTGGAAGTTCTGCGCCTGGTCAACGAGCCCACGGCGGCGGCCCTGGCCTACGGCCTGGATAAGGAGGCCGAAGGTCTTTACGCAGTCTATGACCTGGGCGGCGGGACCTTCGATATTTCGTTGCTACGCATGGAAAAGGGCGTGTTTCAGGTGCTGTCCACGGGCGGGGATGCGGCTCTTGGCGGGGATGATTTCGATCATGCCATTGCGGAACACTTCCTGAAGGATTGGAATGGGGCCACACCAGGGGCGGGGGCCGTCAAACAGGCCATCGCCACGGCGCGCCAGGTCAAGGAAGACCTGAGTACGGCCGACCACGGCACCTGGGCACTTGACCTGGATGGCGAACAGCAGGAATTCAGCCTGGATCGGGCCGCCTTCGAAGCGCTGATCGATCAATTGGTATCACGGACCCTGGGCATTTGCGAAAACGTATTGGATGACGCCGATGTCGTTCCCGAAGACGTCAAGGGCGTGGTTCTGGTCGGCGGTTCGACTCGGGTGCCGTTGGTGCGCCGTAAGGTCGCCGAATTGTTCGGGCGCGAGCCGCTTGCCGATATCGACCCGGACGAGGTCGTCGCCGTGGGCGCGGCCCTTCAAGCCGAAGCCCTGACGCGCGGGTCCGATACCTTGCTGTTGGACGTGACGCCGCTGTCGCTGGGTATCGAGACCATGGGCGGGCTGACGGAAAAGATCATCCCCCGCAATACGCCCATTCCCGTGGCCAAGGCCCAGGAATTCACGACCTATCAGGATGGGCAGTCGGCCATGGCCGTGCATGTGGTTCAGGGCGAGCGGGAAATGGTTGAACAAAACCGTTCGTTGGCGCACTTCACGCTGCGCGGTATTCCGCCCATGACGGCGGGGGCCGCACGCATTCAGGTCACCTATGCCGTCGATGCGGACGGTCTGTTGACGGTCAGTGCGCGCGAGCAGACGACGGGCGAGGAACAAAGCATCGAAGTGAAGCCGTCTTACGGCCTTAGCGAGGATGAAATGTCCAAAATGCTGTATGACAGCATGAAGCACGCCAAGGACGATATGACACAGCGTATTTTGGCGGAATCCCGCGTCGATGCCGGCCGTGCGCTGGGGGCCGTGAAAGCGGCCATGGACGTCGATGGCGACCTTCTGAGCGACGATGAACGCGAAACCATCACCCGTTTGATCGCGGAAACGGAGGCCGCCGTGGCCGGCGACGACCGCGATGCGATCAATGAACAGATCGAAAAACTGGAAGAGGGCACGCGTTCGTTCGCTGAAAAGCGCATGGACCGCGGCATTCGTGCCGCGCTGCGCGGCGTCGATGTGGACCGATTGGAACAGGCTGCCGGCCCGTCCGGCGATTGAGTAAAAGTTAAGGAACGACAAGAACCATGACCAAGATGTTCAAGATGACCTTCGTGCTGCCCGACGGCACGCCCCAGGAAGTGGACGCGCCCGAAGGGCTGTCCGTGCTTGAGGTCGCGCACCGCAACGGCATTGACCTTGAAGGGGCCTGCGAAGGATCGCTGGCCTGTTCGACCTGCCATGTGGTCGTTGATCAGACGTATTTCGACAAATTGGACGAGCCGACGGAAGACGAAGAAGACATGCTCGATCTTGCTTTTGGTTTGACGCATACCTCGCGCCTGGGCTGCCAAATCGTCATGAGCGAAGACCTGGACGGCCTGAAAGTGACCTTGCCCAAGGCGACCCGCAACATGATGGTCGACCGCAAGGTTTGATCGGATAATCGGGAGATTAAGGAATGGGACTGCGCTGGACCGATACGATCGACATCGCGATCGAACTGGAAGAAGCCCATCCGGATGCGGACGTTGTGAACCTGCGGTTCACGGATCTGTGGCAATGGGTTCAGGATTTGCCTGATTTCGAAGACGATCCGCAAAAATCCAACGAAAAGGTTCTGGAAGCCATTCAGATGGCCTGGTTGGACGAACGCGACTAAGCGCTGTCGCCTGCTAGTTTCGTTGTTCCGACTGCAGCCGCGCTGCGGGAAAACGCACTGTCACCGTTGTTCCTTTTCCGGGCGCGCTTTCCAGATCCAGCGACCCGTTGTGCATTTCCGTAAGGTTTTTGACCAGGGGCAGGCCCAACCCCACGCCCTTGAAGCGGCGGGTAAAAGCACCTTCTGCCTGCCCGAATGGGCTTAGGACCTTTTCCCGGTCTTTCTCATCGATGCCTATTCCCGTATCGACGACGCGTAGGGCAAGGCCGCCGTCGGATTCCTGTTCCATATCTATCCGAACCTTCCCGCCTATGGGCGTGAACTTGATCGCATTGGACAACAGGTTGATCACGATCTGGCGCAGCCTGCGTTCGTCACCGAAGAACGCAGGCACCGGCTGCAGGTGCAGTTCCAGGTTGATGGCCTCTTTGTTGGCTTCTTCTTCCATCAATTCGACACAAGAGCGAACGGCCGCACCCAGGTCGAAGGTTTCTTCGTGAGTGTGGATTTCACCAGCCTCGATCAATGAAATGTCGAGCACGTCGTCGATCAGTTCCAGCAAGTGCCGGCCCGACCGTTCGATATTGCTGATGTATTCCACATACTTTTCATTTTCAATCGGGCCGAATGTGCCCAGGGTGATGATCTCGGAGTATCCGATGATGGAGTTGAGCGGCGTGCGGAATTCGTGGCTCATATTGGCCAGAAAATCGGTTTTCGCGCGGTTGGCGCGTTCGGCCAAATCCTTGGCCTGGGCCAGCTCATGTTCCGAAAGCCATTGTTTGGTGATGTTGCGGCCGGTTCCCCGATATCCCTTGAAGTTCCCGTTCTTATCGAACACGGGCTTGCCGCTGATCGCCAGGTGGTTCAATTCGCCGTCGGGGCGCACACGGGAATGAACAAAATCGCGGAACGGCCGATGCGCTTCCAGGTCCGCGATATGGCTTTTCCAGGGTTCTTCGTCGGGGTTGTCCCAAAGGGATTCGCGGCGGGTACGGCCAAGGAGTTGTTCGGGCCGAACACCCGAGGCCCAATAAAACCGGTCGGAGAAATAGGTGAAGCGCAGGTTGCCGTCCATTTCCCAGAACCAGTCCTGGGAGGCTTCGGCGAAATCCCGAAAACGTTCTTCGTTGTCGCGAAGGGCTGCCGTAAGTGCCACCCATTCGCTGACGTCCCGGCGGACGGTGAGAATTCCGCCGTCGCGCATATGGTATTCCTTCAGTTCATACCAAATACCGTTGGCAAACCGGTGGACCGGCAACCCCTGTGCATTCTTGTGGCGGGCAACGCGTTCACGGATGAAGTCTTCTTCGCGCCCGATGGCGTCATCGATCAAGCCACGGTCCGTATTGGCGCGTACGATGTCTTCGAACAGGACGCCGGGGACGTGCAGCGCTTTCAGGTCTTCGGGAAGGTGGCGCAAATATGCCTGATTGACGAATACCAAGCGGTCTTCGATATCGCAGACGACGACGCCGTCGTCGACCCGTTCCAAGGCATCGGTCAATGCCCAGGTGTTGATCCCGTGCGGAGTGGTGTTCGTGCCTGTTTGGGGAGAGCTTATATTTTGGGATGCGCGAAGCTGAGAGAGCTCGCCTTCAAGGGCCTCTATCCGGTCGATCAGCTCGGCCTTCGTGAGGTTTTTCGGTTGTTTATTCCCTGTCATCTAGGTCCCTATGACCTTCAAGGAGCATCCCAAGATATGTAGCCTATTTGCCGATTGATTGACATATAACATAAATGAAGCCGCTATGGCGGGTCTTGCGAAAGGGTGAACATGCCACTTGCCGACGTTATGATTTTTAACACATCCATTCCATTGCTGGATGGTCTGGCATTGCTGTGGTTCCTTACGGGGGCGATCGGCTATACGGCTGTTGCCGATCAGATCGCCTGGGGGAAACGGCCCATGGCCGTAGTACTGCACGATTACCGTCTGCGCTGGATGGAGCGCATGCTGGAGCGAGAAAATCGGATGGCCGACGTGCAGATCGTCAATGCCTATATCCGCTCCGGCGGACTGTTCATTTCCACCACGCTGCTGGTGCTTGCCGGGGTCGTCGCACTCCTTGGGCAGATCGAGAACCTGCGCGTCATCATTCACGATATTTCCATGGCGCAGCCCGCATCGCGGCGTTTGATGGAATTTCGCATATTCATTCTGGTGCTTGTGTTCGTCTACGCGTTTTTCAAGTTCGCCTGGTGCCTGCGGCAATTCAATTACACGCTTGTGATGATCGGCGCCGCGCCGCAATCAACGCAATGTGACGAAACCATCATGCAGGGCTTTCCTGCCCGGGCGGCGGTGATCCTTTCGCGCGCCCAGGACAACTTCAACCGCGGCCTGCGGTCTTATTATTTCGCCCTGGCCCTGTTGCCGTGGTTTATCCATCCGGTGCTGCTGTTTATCACGACGATTTGGGTGATCCTGGTTCTGTACCGCAGGGATTTCCGCTCGGTAACGCTCAAGACTTTGGCTGAAATCGGGGCGTCCGACGGCAAACCAGCACAGGACAAGCCCGTCACGGCGGCTCCTACCATTTGATTGGTGACGGTCCTTTTCGTTGCGGGGCAGAAAGCCTATATTCCGCCCATGAGCAACCCTGTGATCAATTTAGGCTTGGGCAAGAAGCCCGCCGATACACGTGTCGTCGTCGCCATGTCCGGTGGGGTCGATAGTTCGACCGCGGCCGCCCTGGTTAAGGAAGCGGGCTATGACACCGTCGGCATGACCATGCAGCTGTATGATCAGGGTGCAGTGGTGCCGGGGCAGAAAACCTGCTGTGCGGGCCGGGATATCCTGGATGCTCGCCGTGTCGCCGATCAACTGGGCTTTCCCCATTACGTTCTGAATTACGAAAGCCGGTTCAAAGAACAGGTCATGGACGACTTCGCCGATACCTATTTGCGGGGTGAAACGCCCATTCCCTGTGTGCGCTGTAACCAGACGGTCAAGTTCAAGGACATGCTGGGGCAGGCGCGTGAACTGGGGGCGGATGCGCTCGTCACCGGGCATTACGTACGCCGGGTCGACGGCGACGGGGGGGCAGAGCTTCACCGCGCGGCCGACCCGACCAAGGATCAGAGCTATTTCCTGTTCACGACCACGGGCGAACAACTCGACTTTCTGCGCTTTCCCCTAGGGGGCATGGACAAGGCGGAAACCCGCGCCCATGCTCAGCGCCTGGGTCTTGCTGTCGCGGACAAGCCGGAAAGCATGGACATCTGTTTCGTACCTGACGGCAATTATGCCAGCATCGTCGAGCGCCTGCGTCCCGAGGCCCATGACCCCGGCGAGATCGTCAACCAAGCGGGCGAAGTCCTGGGACGGCATGACGGCATCATCAATTTCACGGTCGGGCAGCGCAAGGGGCTGGGGATCGGCGGCATGGGGGATCCGATTTACGTGATCCGGTTGGAGCCCGACACGCGCCGCGTGGTTGTCGGCCCGAAATCGGCCCTGGGCAAGGAAAGCCTTTCCGTTCACGAGGTCAATTGGTTGGGTGACGGGCCGCTGCGGTCCAAGGTTCATCGGGTCGAGGTCAAGATCCGATCCATGTTCAAGCCCGTGCCCGCCACCCTGTTCGGCACCGGCGACGATACGGCGCAGGTCAAGTTCGATGGCCCCCAGGACGGCGTGGCCCCCGGCCAGGCTTGTGTGTTCTATCAAGGGGACAGGGTCCTGGGCGGAGGATGGATCGCCCGGGAAACCGGGACATAGGGGCTGAGCCCACCCAGGGTGTGTTATCTCGGCCAGACGATGGCCGCGATCATGGAAATTCCGGAAAACATCAAAAGGGCCAGGACGACCTTGTTGAAGGAACTGTCGCCCAGCCGGCCGTAGATTTTGCGCCCGATCCACGATCCGGCAACCGTCGCGGGAAAGGCGATCAGGGAAATCCGCCCAACTTCCAGGGTCATGAAACCGCCGATTGACTGAGTGATCGCGGCAAGCAGCAGAATGGCCGTGTTGTAGCCTTGGAATACGCCGCGCTTTTCATCCTTGGACCAACCGCGCAAGGTCGCCCAGATGGTTGGCAGCGGGCCTGACAGCCCGGTCAGGCCGCCCAGGATGCCGCCGCCCAGGCCGACGATGGCATTGGCCAGCTTACCGCCCCAGGCGAGCTTGGGTGCGGACCGTTGGGCCAGGGTAAAAGCGCAATAGAGAACCAGGAACACGGCGAAGAACAGTTTGAACCCCTCGACCGAAACCTGGGGCAGGATCAAGGTGCCGAGCGGCACGCCGACCACGCCGCCGATGACGAAGGGCAGAACGCGCGGCCAGGAAATCGCATGCCATATGGCGGGCAGGGTCTGGAACTGTGAAATCAGCGAGCAGATGACGACCAGGGGGGCCGCGACCGCAGGCTCGATCACGGTCAGCCAGATCGCCAAAGCCGTCAGGCCCGTGCCGAACCCGGTCAGCCCGGAAACGAAGCCGCCCGCAAGCGCGCCGGCCAGAATGGTGAGTTCCAACATGCCCATGATATTTTCGTGGTTGGTTGGGAGAGGTTAAGGCTTAACGAGGAATGACGGGCGAGGAAAGAGCCAATCGTTCGGGGTTGGCCGAACCATGGAAGGCGGTCGGGATTATTCGGCTGCCGGGTTTTCGGCGGCGTCGCGAATGCTGAGCCCGCCGTCCTCGTCGGCCAGTGTTTCACGGGCCTGTTCCTGTTGCTGCTGGCGGGCCCACATATCGGCGTAGCGGCCTTCCATTTGCAGCAAGGCTTCGTGATTGCCGCGTTCGACGATACGACCCGATTCCAGCACCAGAATTTCATCCGCGTCGACCACGGTCGACAGGCGATGGGCCACGGTCACGGTGGTGCGCCCTTTGGCGACGGCTTTCAGGGCTGCGAGAATTTCCTGCTCGGTCCGTGAATCCAAGGCGGAGGTCGCTTCGTCGAAAATCAGGATATGGGGTGATTTCAGAACCGTCCGGGCAATCGCGACGCGTTGTTTTTCACCGCCGGAAAGCTTCAATCCCCGCTCACCCACGGTGGCCTGATAGCCATCGGGCAGGCTCATGATGAAGTCGTGGATTTGCGCCGTCTTCGCGGCGTCTTCGATCTCTGACGGACTGGCGCCGGGGCGGCCGTAGGCGATGTTGTAATAAATGGTGTCGTTGAACAGGACCGTATCCTGCGGGACCATGCCGATGGCCGCACGCAGGCTTTTCTGCGTGACTTGGCGGATGTCCTGGCCGTCGATCAGGACCCGTCCGTCGGACACGTCGTAAAACCGGAACAACAGGCGCGAGATCGTGGATTTCCCCGACCCCGATGGCCCGACAATGGCGACGGTGCGCCCGGCGGGCACGGTAAAGCTGACGTCCTTCAGGACCGACCGGCGGGTATCGTAGGCAAAGGATACGTTTTCGAACCGGACCTCACCGCCGTTGACGGCCATCGGGGCCGCATCGGGCCGGTCGGCGACCTCGGCGTCTACATCCAGCAAGCGGAACATGTGTTCCATGTCGGTGAGGGATTGTTTGATCTCGCGGTACACGAAACCCAAGAAGTTCAGCGGCATGTAAAGCTGGATCAGGTAGGCATTGACCATGGCGAAATCGCCGATGGTCATGCTTCCCGCGACCACACCCGAAGCCGCCATCCACATCATCGCGGTCAGGCCGATGGCGATGATCATGCCCTGGCCGATATTCAGCATGGCGAGCGAGGTATTGCTTTTAACGGCGGCTTCTTCGTAGCGCGCGAGCGCGTGGTTGAAGCGCTGGCTTTCGTGATCTTCGTTGCCGAAGTATTTGACCGTCTCGAAATTCAGCAGGCTGTCGATGGCCTTGGTGTTGGCCTCGTTATCGGTCTTGTTCATGGTGCGCCGGAATTGGATACGCCATTCCGTGACCCAAAGCGTCCAGGCAATGTAAAGCGCGATGGTCGCAAAGGTGATCAGCGCCATGAGAGGGCCGAACAGGTACCACAGAATGCCGCAGGTCAGGGCGATCTCGAACAACGTGGGCACGATATTGAACAGCATGAAGCGCAACAGAAATTCGATGCCCTTGGTGCCGCGTTCGACGGCGCGGCTTATGCCACCGGTTTTGCGGTCCAAATGAAAGCGCAGGCTGAGCTGATGCAGATGGCGGAAGGTCTTCAGACCGGCCAGGCGGATGGCCCGCTGTGCGACCCGGGCAAACACCGCATCGCGCAGTTCGCCAAACGCCTGGCTTAGGATGCGGGCCCCGCCGTAAGCCAGCAATAACAGGACCGGAACGACCACTATGGAGGTGACTGTGCTGTCCAGGGCATCGACCGCATATTTGTAGATCAGGGGGACGGCAACGCTGGTTCCCTTGGCGGCGGCCAGGAAAATCACGGCAACGACGACGCGCCAACGCAAACCGGGCTCGCCTTGCGGCCACAGATAGGGGAACAGCGTTTTGACGGTCTGCCAATCGTTACGCGCAGGTCTGTCGTCGGGGTCCGAATAGTCGCGCCGCATCGGCGGTTGTCCTTAAAATCTATTGTGTTTCATATAGTTGGGATTCCGCTCGCGGATCGCAAGCGGCGATATAGACTTTCGATATATAGGAACCGGATGGGATTATGTGTAGACCGCAGACACAACAGGTAATGCAAATGTATGGTTCCCACGCAAACGTGTTCGGGGGCTTCAGGTTTTTGTCAGTTTAAGCTGTAGGATTGCCCTAAGGGGGCATCATTGGATAGTGTCGATGAATTATGAAACGACGTGGGGCAATACCCCGGCGCCAGCCGGTCAGAAACCGCCAATGAGCGACGGTTACGATTTCAGTGCACTGCGGGTCTTGGTGGTGGATGATAGCTTCCACATGCGCGAGCTTGTGCGCACGTTCCTGGAAGGATTCGGGATTAAGGAAGTCACGGTGTCATCCGATGCGGATGAGGCATTTGATCTGCTGATCAATTCCGACCCGGATCTGGTCATCACCGATTGGAACATGGCACCGGTTTCCGGATTGGAATTCGTTGAACGTATCCGCCGGGGAGCCAATGTGCCCAACCGGTTTGTGCCGATCATCATGCTGACCGGCTATACGGAAATGAAGCGCGTTGAAGAAGCCCGTGATGCCGGCATCAATTCATTCCTGGCCAAACCGATCTCGGCGGCGTCGCTGTACAAACGGCTGGTCACATCGGTTCAGGACAAGCGCCAGTACGTGGAAACCACCGGCGGCTATTTCGGGCCAGATCGGCGGTCGATCAAGCGCCGCGAATATCGCGGCAAGGAACGGCGAGGCGACGCCTAGATGGCTGAAACCCGATTCCTGAAACCGCAAAAACACCTCAGCCAAAAGGTCCGCCGTGGCGGACCCTCCATGGAGCAGGCGATCTTGAAGGCGGTCAATGCCGCCGATGACCTGATCGGCCAATACCAGGGCTGGGCCGTGGACGACCTGGAAACGTTATGGCAATCCTTTGTCGAGACGTCACGGACGGGCCGGGCCGATCCGGTGCGCTTGAAAGAGCTTTACGACATGACCCATGAAGCCCGGGGGCAGGGCGGCAGCTTCGGATTTCCGCTGATTTCCGTCGTGGGGGACAGTCTGTGCAAGTATCTTGATGGCTTACCCCGGCTGAAGACCCGCGATCTGGATGTCATCCGCGTCCACATCATGGCTATGAAGGCGATCTTCCGGCAGGGCCTGAAGGGGCATCAAGGCGAGCTGAGCAAGGAATTGCAGGTGTTGTTGAATGCGTTCCGGGCCAAAATCGCGGAACAGCAGGCCCGTTGATATCGGCCGAGCCTGTTCTTTAATCTTTCCTTAGAAACCCGTGCGATCGAAAAAGCCGCTTTGTTTCAGGTGGGCATCGAAGATCAGGTAGTCACGCACCTTGTAGCGGCGCGCCAACTCGCGTTCGGCGGCCTTGAACGGGTTCTCGCCGCGCCGGGCAGAAAACGTGCGGGTCATGCGGCGGCCAAGGGCGCGGTTCTTGAGCACGGGATAGTAGGTCACCTCGACCGTTTCACGGGCAGTGGGTTCGTCACGCAGGGACGCGTTGGCGATCGTGTTGGGGGCGGGCTTCGTCTGATGGGCAAACATGGCACATCTCCAGTCCAGAGGGCTTAAAATGTTCTCTTTTTGTTCTCATGTCAAGAGATCTCTTAAGTGCGGTAAGTGTTGTGCCATTTCAGAAAAAAATAAATATATCTTGCGTATTAAGCCGAAGGTTATAGGTCCGGCTATCCTAAAGATGCGTCATTGGGCGGCTCAGCGGACGGCGGAATGTCCGCGTGCGGCATGGGCCAGACGGCTGATCGCTTCAGGGTGCGGATTGTAGGCTCCCGTTGCCAGATAATGCTCGATGGTCGGGCAGATGCGTTTGCGAAAGGTTGCGGCCGTCATGTTGTCGTGGGGCTTGCTCAGGGCATTGCGACTGGGGCTGAGCAGGTCGAGAATGTCCGATGCATCGGCGATGGTCTGTGCCTGACGGGCCCGCCAGCGCACGATGTCCCTGCGCATTTGAACGTCACAGTCCTCATGGGCGCGCTGCAGCAGGCTGGCATAGGTCTCGATCATGGCGGCGTAGACAAAGGCTTTCTGGGTGTCGGTCAGGCGTATGCTGTCCGGCACGCGGCCGTCGCTGCCCAGAGTCAGTTTGCTGGGAATGCCACGGCGGGTGAAAGCCGCCGGGTTCCAGTCATAGGTACCGTCTCGGCCCGATGGGGCTTTCTCGGTAACTGCATCCGGGGTGTATTCAGGCGTGTCCCGCCCGGCATGCTCTCCCACGCCGGGCATGACGAAAATCCGGACAGCGCCGAGAAACAGGATCGAGATGAGCAGGAATCGTTCAAGCGAAGACATGCCCGCACTTTAGCGGAAAGCCCGGCAAGGCCAATGCTAATCAGCCCAGGCCGTACATTTCTGCACGATCAGCCCTTATTCCCACTCGATGGTGCCGGGCGGCTTTGACGTCACGTCGTAGACGACGCGGTTGATGCCCTTGACCTCGTTGATGATGCGGTTGGCCGTACGGCCCAGGAATTCGTGGTCGAAGGGGTAGTAGTCCGCGGTCATGCCGTCGGTCGAGGTCACGGCGCGCAACGCGCAGACGAAATCATAGGTCCGGGCGTCGCCCATCACGCCTACGGTCTGCACCGGCAGCAGCACGGCGAAGGCCTGCCAGATGGTGTCGTACAGCCCTGCATTGCGGATTTCTTCCAGGTAAATCACATCGGCCTTGCGCAGGATGTCGAGCTTGTCGCGCGAAATCGCGCCCGGAATGCGGATCGCCAGGCCCGGCCCGGGGAAGGGGTGGCGGCCGACGAAGGTTTCCGGCAAACCCAGTTCGCGCCCCAGTTCGCGGACTTCGTCCTTGAACAGTTCACGCAAGGGCTCGACCAGGGCCATATCCATGCGTTCCGGCAGGCCGCCCACGTTGTGGTGGGATTTGATGGTGACGCTGGGCCCGCCCGTGAAGGACACGCTTTCGATCACGTCGGGATAGAGCGTGCCCTGGGCCAGGAACTTGGCGCCGCCGACGTTCTTGGCCTCTTCCTCGAACACGTCGATGAACAGCTTGCCGATGGTCTTGCGCTTGATCTCGGGGTCGGTCACGCCGTCCAGTTCGCCCAGGAACAGATCGCTGGCGTCGCGATGGACCAGCGGGATGTTGTAGGTATCGCGGAACAGGCTGACCACCTGATCGGCCTCGCCTTCGCGCATCAGGCCGTGGTCGACGAACACGCAGGTCAGCTGATCGCCGATCGCTTCATGCAGCAGCACGGCGACGACCGATGAATCGACACCGCCTGACAGGCCGCAGATCACCCGACCATCGCCGACCTGGTCGCGCACCTTTTGGATCGCTTCGTCCTTGAAGGCGGCCATGGTCCAATCGCCTTCGCAGCCCGCGATCTTGTGCACGAAATTGGCCAGCAGCTTGGCCCCGTCGGGTGTGTGTACGACCTCGGGGTGGAACTGCACGCCGAACATGCGGCCGCTGTCGTGGGCGATGGCGGCGAAGGGCGATCCGTCGGACACGGCCACGGGGCGGAAGCCCTTGGGCACGCGGATGATCTTGTCGCCGTGGCTCATCCAGACCTGGTGCTTTTCGCCCTTGGTCCAGACACCATCGAACAGGGCGCAGTTGTCGGTGATTTCGACGAAGGCGCGGCCGAATTCGCGGTGGTTGGAGGCTTCGACCTCGCCGCCGTTCTGGGCGACCATGGTCTGTTCGCCATAGCAAATACCCAGCACCGGCAAATGCGCCAATGCGCCGTCTGCGTCGAACAGCGCCTGGGGGGCACGGGGCGTCGTCTGTTCATGGACCGACGCGGGCCCGCCCGACAAAATCACACCCTTGGGGTTGAAGGCCTGGATGAAATCCGTATCCACGTTATTGAACGGATGAATCTCGCAATACACGCCCGATTCCCGCACCCGGCGTGCAATCAATTGCGTCACCTGGGAGCCGAAATCGACGATCAGGATCTTTTCCGCGTGAAGATCGGTTTGTACCGCGTCTGACATGGGGAGCTTCTATCGCGAACCCCGCTGTGAGTCACGCGTCGAGATGTCTCGATACAAGGAAAAATCGGGAAAAAAACAGGGGGAAAGCGGACTGGGATGGCCCTTCGCCAAGCCGGTTCGGATGAATATCTGGCTACATCCGTGCCAAGCGGGCGCAGTTCATCGGCCGTTCCCCCACGCCCTGTGCGCCGGCGGCGGCAAACACCCGGTTGACCAGATTGCGGCCAAGGGCTGAATTCACGCGGGTCGTCAATTCCCGGTCGAGCCCCGATGCGGCGAAGTTCGGCCAGGAAAAGGTGCCCTTCACGTTGGCCCGCATGAAGGTTTGGACCTCGTGCTGGATGCGGGCAAGGTCGCGGCAGAACGCGGCCCCCGCCTGTTTATCCGTAACCCGGAAGGCGACTGAAATGGGTACCAGGGCGGATGAACCGGCCTGATAGCTGACCCGCGCCATATAGGGCGAAACCTGCATGTCAAAGACGTGATTGGGCTTGGACGCGGAACCCGTGCCCATACCGTCGATCGACCCACCCGGGCCAAGAACCCACACCGCCGCAACAGCAGCGGACGTGGTCGCACCGATTGCGGCGCCGGCAATGTAAAGGTTCACCGAATGCTCCCCGTTCCTGCAGCCCTCCCGACCCTCTGGCGTTTTTTATTGAGCGTTTTCGACAGAAGAGCACATTCTAATATTAACATTAAAAACCCCGGTTTACTGTGCGGAAGTTTTCATTAATGCGTCTAATTTGTGGATAAACTTTCAAAAATACATCTGTATGCGGGGTGTATCGCTACCACCGGTACATTCGTAAGATTTGTGTTAACGGAAAAGATATCCGGGCCGGTGATAATGGTTTTGGAATATCGATATGACGGTGGTGACGGATATGCGCGATTCTTGCCAAATGACCGACCTTGGGGCCCATCCTCGAATGCCGCGACGCAGGCTTGCCATGGGGGCGGCTTGTGCCTTGATGGGCATGATCGGGGGGCAGCCTGCCCTGGCCCAAACGGGCGGATCGCCCGCGCCGGCGGCCCAGGCTGAACAAACCGATACGGCGCCGAAAGCCCGCATCAGCAAAAAGGACTGCCGCCGGGTAATGCGCCATCGGGCACGGGCCGATGTCGCCTATAAGCCGGGCGTCGATGTGCGCGGCAAAAAGGTCGCGCCCGCGGATCTGTCCGGCGGGTTTCAGATGGTCCTGCCGGATGTCTTTGAATTCAACGTGACCAAGGATCTATCGGCCTATCTCGATGGGCCCGAGGAACAATTGGCGGCGGAAAAGGCCGCGGCCCTGGCAGCGGAAAAAACCACCGACGCGACGGATGCGGCGGTATCTTCGGCGGCGCTGTCCCTGGCCGGGGCCGAGACCGCGGCCACGACGGCACAAACCGCTGCTGACACCGCCGCTGCGGCGGCAACGGCGGCCCAGGCCGCGTCGGACGCGGACCCCACGAACAGGACGCTGGAAGTTGCGGCGGAAACCGCCGCGAGTGATGCAGCCGCGGCACAGGCCACGGCCGACACCGCGGCTTCTACCCTGACGACGGCGCAATCGGCCTATAGCGCGGTCGAATCCGCCGCGGCGACGGGAGATTATTCGACGGCGTTGAACCAGGCCCAGGAAGTGTTGTCGACGGCGGAGTCCTTGGGCTATACCCAGGACGCGACGGCCCAGACCGCCAGCAGCACGGCAAGTTCGAAGGCCGCGGATGCGGCATCGGCCGATGCGGCGGCGCTCTCGGCCATGGACAAGGTCGCGAAAAGCGCGGATATGTCCCTTAATGTCGGAACCGTGCGGTTCAACATCAATTCCGGCGCCATGACCTTCAACGGTCAGCCGTTGAACGATGCCGCCATGGGCGAAATGGCGGTGCTGTGCCAGGAAATGCTGTCGGGCGGGAAATAGCCCCGAAACGCTGATGGGGGCGTCAGGCCGCCCGCGTCAGTAACACTGCTTGCGTGCGTCACGACACTGTTGAATGCAGGCCTTGTCCTTGGCGCAGGCCTGCCGGCATTGCTTGAAAATCGCCCCGCAATCGCGCTGACCCTGGCCCATGCCCTGGCCTGCGTTGCCGGCGACGCCGCATTGCATGGCACAGGACGCCTTGGCGTCCGTTCCGTTCTGCTCGATGCAATTGTGGAAACAGGTCTGGCCGGCGCTTTGGCTCATCTGTTCGCCGTGAAAATGCAGCTTGCCCGTGTCATGGGCGCTGACGGTGGCCGGACCGGCCAGGGTGAACAGGGCGAACGCCGCGACGGCGAAGGCGCCGAGAAGGAATTTCATCTGTCTGTCTCCGATCTTGAAATCAGGTGCCTTGTAACCAGCCCGACAATGCCGGGCAATGGTAACGCCACCGGCATGCGGCGAAAACCGCATAATGTTGACGTAGGGGAAAGTAGGGGGTTTCGCCACGTGAAATGGAATTGTATACAATGTGGCAAAGACGACGAATGGCCGAGGGGGCTGGTCGTGTCGATAAGGGAGGAAACAAAACCAAGATGTCAAAACACCCACATGATGAATGGTCCCAGGTGCTGTTCCGCAAGTTCAAGGACGCGGGCGTAGAGCTGTTCACCTATATCCCCGATGCGGGCAACGCGCGCCTGGCGGAACTGGCGGAAGAAGACAACGAAACCCGTCTGGTGCTGCTCACGACCGAAGAAGAAGGTATCGCCGTTCAGGCGGGGGCCGATCTGGTCGGCAAGAAGTCCGTCCTGATGATGCAGTCATCGGGCGTCGGCAACTGCCCGAATTTTCTCAGCTTCGTGAAGGGCGGGAACTTTCCCTGCCTGATGATGGTTTCCATGCGGGGCGATTACGGCGAACAAAACCCCTGGCAATACCCCATGGGCGAGGCGACGGATGCGATCCTTGAAGCCATGGGTATCCTGGTGATCCGGGTCGAACACCGCGACGAGCTTGAAGAGGCCGCCACCGCCGCTGCAAATGCGGCGTTCAAGGGCGGCAAAGGGGTCGCCCTGATCCTGACCCAGAAATTCCTGGGTGCAAAAGCGTTTTAACTTATTGGAACCACTGAGGCGGTGAGGCCGTGAGGAATGTGACAATGAGAACGCTTTCTCTTCTCACTGTCCCTGTGTCTCTGTGGTGATTTTTTCTAGGGAAGATTTGAAAATGACCGAGATAACGTTGGACCGCCGCGAATTGCTGGCACCGCTGTTCCCCGATCAGGCCGATTGGCTGATGGTTTCCGGCTTGGCCGGATCGTCCAAGGACGCCGCCGGATTGACCGACGATGGGGACAACCTGTTCACCATGGCCGGCTGCATGGGGGCGGCTGTCTCCACCGGGCTGGGCATGGCGCTGTCCGCACCGGACCGCAATGTCGCCGTGATCACCGGTGACGGCGAAATCCAGATGAACATCGGATCGCTCAACACCGTCGCGACCCAATCGCCGCAGAACCTGACCATCGTGGTGATCGACAACGGCACCCATGGTGAAACAGGCGGTCAGGAAGGCCATACGGTCAACCGCACCAATCTGGGCATGATCGCCCAGGGGGCGGGCATTCAAAGCGTGATGGAAATCTCCTCGGCCGACCAGATCCAGGCGGCTCATGATTTCATCCGCAACGAACCCGGCCCGCGCTTTCTGTGGTGCCGGGTGCTGCCGGGCGACCCGACGGCGTACAAGCGGAATTTCAACCCCGCCGAATGCCGGTTGAAGTTTCGGGCGGCGTATTTGGAAAGCACATGATGTCTTGATCTGCCCTCAATGAACAGTTGGCTATCCACGAATTAAGGTGCTGTTGTGCGCATGTGGATTGCCAATTGTTTTAGTTGCCGGTTAAATTTCACGGTGACGTAGGGGGGATCATGCAATTTTCGCGCACTGTCATTAGGTCGTTGGCGCTGCTGATGACCATCGCGGTCCTTGTGTCCGCATGCACAACGAATCCAATGGCGCTTGGCATGTCTGCCGTCGCGAACAGCGAATACAATTCGCATTACTCCAAGAACATCGCGCTTGGCACGATGTTCGCCATGGAGGCTGACGAGAACTTTCCAGTCGCAATGACGAAGACATTGGAAAGCGCGGGTCTGTTGGCTGAAGATGCCGACAAGGCGGCATACAAACTCGATGTTCAATTCCAAGATTTAGATACCGAACAAGAAGGACATGAAGTCACCGGAAAAGCCGTCGTCAAATATACGTTGTTTGCGGCCGGGGTGTCTGAGCCGGAGCGTTCTGAAACGATTACCACAGAAGGTTTTGCGTATTCGCAATCGGACCGTTCTCTTTTGGCAGAGGCGGGTATCAAGACTGGGCTGGGATTGTTGATGGTCGGAATGGTCGCGCTTACTGGAGTCGGTGGGCACAACGGCGATATGATCTCCGGTGCAGCGCAAACACCGACTTTCGAGCTATCGACTGAAAAAGCTCATCGCGTGGCAAAAGAAGATGCGATCTCCAAGAACTTAAAAGAATTTTTGGCCAGGATTGAAATGTCTTCAGGCAAGTAAAAGGCCGCGCATCATAGATACGCGGCCTTTCCTCCCGGGGGCGCCCCGGGCGCTGTCTTAGGCGCTATTCCGCAGCGTCGGTGGCTGCTTTGTCCTTGTATTCTTCCTTGTAAAGTTCAGAGCCCTCTTCCTTGAACTTCTCCGACATCTCGTCCATGCCGTCCTTGGCGTAATCGCGCACCAGGTTGGTGATTTCCATGGCGCAGAACTTGGGCCCGCACATGGAGCAGAAGTGCGCGGTCTTATGCGCGTCCTTGGGTAGGGTCTGGTCGTGGAAGTCACGGGCCCGGTCCGGGTCCAAGCCCAGGTTGAACTGGTCTTCCCAGCGGAATTCGAACCGTGCGCGGGAAAGCGCGTCGTCGCGGGCGGCGGCGCCGGGGTGTCCCTTGGCCACGTCGGCGGCATGGGCCGCGATCTTGTAGGTGATCACGCCTTCCTTGACGTCGTTGCGGTCGGGCAGGCCCAGGTGCTCCTTGGGCGTCACGTAGCACAGCATGGCCGTGCCGTACCAACCGATCATGGCGGCCCCGATGCCCGACGTGATGTGGTCGTAGCCGGGGGCGATGTCGGTCACGAGCGGCCCGAGGGTATAGAAGGGCGCTTCGCCGCAGACTTCCAGCTGCTTTTCCATGTTGACCTTGATCTTGTGCATGGGCACGTGGCCGGGGCCTTCGATGATGACCTGGCAGTCCTTTTCCCAGGCGACCTTGGTCAGCTCGCCCAGGGTTTCCAGTTCGGCGAACTGGGCCGCGTCATTGGCATCGGCCGAGGAGCCGGGGCGGAACCCGTCGCCCAGAGAGAACGACACGTCATAAGCACGCATGATGTCGCAGATTTCATCGAACTTTTCGTAAAGGAAGCTTTCCTTGTGATGGGCCAGGCACCATTGCGCGATGATCGACCCACCACGCGACACGATGCCCGTGACCCGGTCGGCGGTCAGGTGAATGTGCTTCAGGCGGATACCCGCATGGATGGTGAAGTAATCCACGCCCTGTTCGGCCTGTTCGATCAGGGTGTCGCGGTAGATTTCCCAGGTCAGGTCTTCGGCCCGGTCGACCTTTTCCAGCGCCTGATAGATCGGCACGGTGCCGATCGGCACGGGCGAATTGCGGATGATCCATTCGCGGATGTTGTGGATGTTGCGGCCGGTCGACAGGTCCATGACCGTGTCCGCACCCCAGCGGGTCGACCACACCATCTTGTCGACTTCTTCGGCGACGGACGACGTCACGGCCGAGTTGCCGATGTTGGCGTTGATCTTCACCAGGAAGTTCCGGCCGATGATCATCGGCTCCGATTCCGGGTGGTTGATGTTGTTGGGGATGACCGCGCGGCCGCGGGCGACTTCGTCGCGCACGAATTCCGGGGTCATGAAATCGGGGATTTCCGCACCGAAGCTTTCGGCCCCGTCCTTGGCTTTTTTCAGAACGTCTTCCGGCAGGCGTTCGCGCAGCATGTTTTCGCGGATCGCGATGAATTCCATTTCCGGCGTGACGATGCCCTGGCGGGCATAGGCAATCTGGGTCACGGCCTTGCCGTCCTTGGCGCGGCGCGGCGCGTTCATGACCGGGAACTGCGGCACAAGGTGGTCGTCGTCCACATTGCCGTTGTCTTCCGGTTTGACCTCACGGCCCTGATAGACCTCGGTGTCGCCGCGCGCTTCGATCCAATCGGCGCGCAGTTTGGGCAAGCCGGCTTCGATATCGATATAGGCGTTGGGGTCCGTATAGGGGCCAGATGTGTCGTAGACGACCGTGGGGGCTTCCATGGCGCTTTCATGGACATGAATTTCGCGCATGGGGACGTGCACGCCCGGCTGGGTTCCGTCGACGAAAATCTTGTTCGATGCGGGCAGCGGCCCGGTGGTGACATCGCCGGTGGTGGGCTTGCGGATGACGTTCATGGATCTGGACTCCCAAGGTCGTGGCATTCGTTGCAAAACGATCCGGGAGTGGCGGCGGTGGGAAAATATAAAAAGAGCCCCTTTGGGGGTTCCGTTCCCTACGCCGGTGTTGCTCCGGATCAGGTTCGAAGGGTCACCGCGTTGTCCTCCTTCGCGCTGATGCGCTTCGGACGACCGTCGGAATCTCAGCCCCCTATCGGGGCCCCCCGTCGGAACAAGGGGAATCTGGACATTCCCGGCCCCCAGGTCAAGGAAATCCGGCGTTGCCATGCCTTATCCCGCAGGCATATCGCGCAATTTTCCGGATGCTGGTAAAATCGAAGCATGAAAAAGGGTTTGGTCGTAACGGGTTGCCTGCTGTTCCTTGTCTTTGCCTGTTCACCTGACGGCGATGCCGACAAGCTGACGGGACGCGCCTGCGTGATGGACGGCGACACGCTGATGATCGGCGGCACGCGCCGCCATACGAAATGCGCCGAAGGGCAGATCGTCGACCTTTGGGGGATCACGGCCTTTGGCTTGGACAAGTTATGTCCGCACCCGTCGGGCCGGATGGTCCGCTGTGGCCTGTATGCCGCCGCGCAACTGCAGGAAAAGATAAAGACCAGCGAAATCCGCTGCGAAGAAAAGGAAAGCAAGTTCGGCGGGGTGATCGCGGCGCAATGCTTCGTCGGTGACGAAGACATCGGCCAGTACATGGTCGCAAACGGCTTTGCCAGGGCCAACGCCTTGGTGACCGAACGTTATACCGGTCACGAAGCCCAGGCCAAGGCCCAGCGCCGCGGCCTGTGGGAAGCAGGCGCCAGGTAATTCGGCGCGATTATTCGGTCGCCACGCTCCGGGCTGCCCCCTAATATCCCCCCATGCTGTCGATCCGAAATCTCCGCGCCCATCTGGTGCAGGTCAAAGACCTGGACCTGGATGCCGGTGACTGCATCGCCGTCATGGGGGCCTCGGGGTCGGGCAAAAGCCTGATGTTGCGTGCCGTGGCGGACCTGGACCCGTCCGAGGGTGAGGTCTCGCTTGACGGGCGTGACCGCATGACCATGCCCGGGCCCGCCTGGCGGCGCCAAGTGATGTACGTGGGGCCGGAATCGGGCTGGTGGGAAGATCGTGTCCGCGCCCATTTCGAAGACCCGGACGCGGTCATCGGCGTGCTGCAGCGCCTGGGCTTCAAGGCCGATACCCTGAACTGGCCCGTATCGCGCCTGTCGACCGGCGAGCGGCAGCGCCTGGCCATCGCCCGGGCCTTTGACCGGGGGCCGCGGGTGCTGTTGCTGGATGAACCCACGGGCGCGCTGGATCAGGCCGCGACGGCCCTGGTCGAAGGCGTGATCCATGATTTTCTGATGGATCACGGCATCGTTCTGATGGCGACCCATGCCAAGGAACAGGCCAAGCGCCTGGGCGTGCGGACCCTGACCATGAAGGACGGGAGGCTTTCCGCATGACCGGTCAGGCGATCCCCCTTTCGGCGCTTGATCTGGTGCTGGCGGCCCTGCTGTTGATCATCAACGGCGGGTTGTCGGTCTGGCTGAATCTGGGCATCACCAAATCGCTGGTCATCGCGGCGGCGCGCATGGTGGTGCAGCTGCTGTTGGTCGGCCTGATCCTGAAATATCTGTTCGCGGTGCAATCGCCCTGGCTGACGTTGGGGGTGGTGTTGATCATGATCGCCTTCGCCGGATACGAGATCATGAGCCGCCAGGACCGCAAGCTGACCGGCCTGTGGTCCTACGGCATCGGTGTGTCGACCATGACCTTCGCCGCCATATCCGTCACGGTTCTGGCGCTGTCGACCCAGCTGCGGCCCGATCCCTGGTGGGATGCGCGCTATGCCATTCCCATCCTGGGCATGATCCTGGGCAACGCGCTGACGGGGATCAGCCTGGGCTTGAACACCCTGTTCAATACACTGACCCGCGAACGCTGGGCGGTCGAAGCCCAGATCGCCCTGGGCCATCCGCGCGAGGTGGCACTCCGCCCGTTCATCCGCCGCGCGCTTAAGACCGCGTTGATGCCGACCATCAATTCCATGGCGGCGACGGGGGTTGTCGCCCTGCCGGGCATGATGACCGGCCAAATCCTGGCCGGGGCCGATCCGGTCGAAGCCGTGAAATACCAGTTGCTGGTGATGTTCCTGATCGGCGGGGCCACGGGCATCGGGGCCGTGACCGCCATTTATGCCGCCGTTTGGCGGGTGACGGATACACGCCATCGCCTGCGCCTGGACCGCCTGCAAGAGGTTGATCAATGACCGAGACAATTAAGACCCTGCGGGCCCGCCCCGTGATCGTACCCATGCGCCGCCCCTTGGCGACGGCGGGCGGCGCCGTGTCCGAAGCCCCATTGGTGCTGGTCGATGTGGAAACGTCGGGCGGCATCATGGGCTGCGCTTATTCCTTCGCCTATCACGCCTGGGCGCTGAAGCCGATCCTGGCGATGTACGACGTGCTGGCCGAAAAGGTCGTGGGCCATCCCCTGGACCCGCAGGCGGTTCAGGCAGCGCTTTGGGCCGCGTTTCGCCTGGCGGGGGCGAAAGGGGCGGCGGGGCAGGCGATTTCGGGTCTGGACATGGCGTTGTGGGATGCCGCCGCCAAGGCAAAGGGCCTGCCGTTGTATCAGGTGCTGGGGGCCGAGGCCGTGGCCTCGCCGGCCTATAATTCCAAGGGCCTTGGCATGATCGGGGCCGATGCGGCGGGCCGTGAAGCGCGCGAGCTTTTGGACGAAGGCTTCAATGCGGTCAAGGTGCGCCTGGGCTATCCGACGCTGGAAGAAGACGTCGCCGTGGTGCGCGCGGTCAAGGCCGCGGTCGGCGTCGATACCCCCCTGATGAGCGACTACAACCAAAGCCAGGAGGTGGAAGAGGTTATTCGCCGCATCAAGGCGCTGGATGAAGAGGGGCTTTATTGGGTGGAAGAGCCCGTTCATTACGACGACTTCTACGGTCATGCCGCAATCCGCAAGGTGACCCAGACCCCGGTGCAGACGGGCGAAAATTGCTGGTTTCCCGGTGAAATGGCCAAATGCATGGCGGCGGGCGGCTGCGATTACTTCATGCCCGATGCGGGCAAGATCGGCGGCGTGACCGGTTGGCTGGGGGCGGCCAAGCTGGCGGCGGCGGCCAATCTGCCGCTGTCCAGCCATCTGTACCCGGAAGTCAGCGTGCATCTTCTGGCCGCCACGCCGACGCGTCATTGGCTGGAATATGTGGATTGGGCCGAACCGGTGCTGGCTGAACCATTGCCGGTTGAGGACGGTCAATGCCGTCCTGCGGAAAAACCGGGCATCGGCATTGAATGGGATGAAACCGCCGTCGCAAAATACGAAGCCTGATGCCGCCGAACGGGCTTTGACCCCGAATGGTGCGCGTCCTAGCCTGCTTCCCTGACCAACCCCATAGTGAGAAACCAACGATGCCTGAAAAAATCGTCTTCCTTGACCGCGACTCGCTTGCCCCCGGGACGGACCTGCGCCCGCCTGCTTTCGATCATGAATGGCTGGATTTCCCCGAAACGCAAACCGGACAGGTCGCGGACCGCATCAAGGATGCGACCATCGTGGTCAGTAACAAGGTCAGGATCGGGGCGGACGATATGGACGCGGCGCCGGGGCTGAAGCTGATCGCCGTCTGCGCCACGGGCACGGACATCATCGACTTGGAAGCAGCCAAGGCGCGCGACATCACCGTCTGCAACGTGCGGGGCTATGCGGAACATTCCGTGCCGGAACATGCCTTTGGTTTGATCCTGACGCTCAGGCGCCAGATTTTGGGCTATCTGGCGGACGTCAAGGCGGGCAAGTGGCAGGAATCCGGTAATTTCACCTTCTTCACCCATGAACTGCGCGATTTGTACGGCACGCGTCTGGCCATTGTCGGGCGGGGCTCTTTGGGGCAGGGGGTGGCGACCATCGCCCGGGGCTTCGGGATGGAGGTCGTGTTCGTCGGCCGTAAGGGGGACGCCAGCCCCGAAGCACCGCTGATCCCCTGGGACGAAGCGATCGAAACGGCGGACGTGCTGACGTTGCATTGCCCGCTGACGCCCGAGACGCGGGGCATGGTGGGGTTGGATGAATTCCGCCGCATGAAGGACAGCGCCCTGATCATCAATACGGCGCGGGGCGGCCTGATCGACGAGGGCGATCTTGTCCAGGCACTGCGCGACGGCATGATCGCGGGGGCGGGCATGGACGTTGTGTCGTCCGAGCCTCCGCCCGCGGACCATCCGTTCATGGCGCTGGTCGGCCGGCCGGATTTTATCCTGACCCCCCATACGGCCTGGGCCGGCCATACGGCGCGCGACGCCATGGTCGAACAACTGATCGAAAACATCGAGAATTTCCACAAAGGGTCGCCGGCCAACGTGGTCTAGGTTTCGTCATGGTCGGACGTGACCTGGCCACCCACGTGGACCCCTGGGCCGTGCCCGGAGTGATGGCAAGGGCTGCGGTTGGATGCCACCCCAATCTAGGGGCTAGGGCGCGATATCGCTTCCCGGCCGCTTGGCGACGTCGGTTGCCTCGGCAGTGGGCGGCTCCGTGGTGGAACTGCCGTCGGGTGGGGCCCAGTCGTCGGGTCCGCCGGAAAATCCGGCCGATCCCATGCCTGCAAACCCGCCCGCCGTCTGTTTCGGGTGGCGCAGGGTGTCCGGGTCCTTGTAGCCGCCGAAGAACCGTGCGATGCCGCGCCAGATTTTGGGCAGCAGCCAGATCAGCAACAGCGCGAACAACCCCAGCCCGACCAGGAACGCGACCGGATTAAACACGGCAAGGGACAATCCGGCGAACACCAGGATGTCTTCCAGGATGCTCATGCCCCAATTGCTGAATGGTTCGGGCGAGGTGTTGATGACGGCGCGCGATCCGGCCTTGGCCGCATGGGTGCCGGCCGCGATCATCCCGCCGCCCAACAGGGCCACCACGGTTTGCAGTTCCGCGTTCATGAAATCCAGGCCGCCCACGGCGCCGGCGGCCATCAGGGCGCCGGCAGGTATGCGGATGAACGAATGGATCAAATCCCACAGACTGTCGAGGCCGGGAATTTTGTCGGCAAAGAATTCGATGAAATACATCAGGGCCGCCGCCGCCAGCACCCAGGTCGAGGACAGGACGGCCATGTTTTCCGGCAGTGAAATAACGTCGAAGGCGTCAAGCCCACCCAGAACCAGCACGGTCGCGTAAAGGTTCAGGCCGCTGCCCCAGGCGGATCCAAGGGCGATGGCGATGGCGGTTAACGGATCCACGGCAGCTTTATCCCTTTTCGTCCGGGATGTTCGGCAGGTCGTCCACGTAAAGCCCCAAATCCTTGGGCTCGATTCCGAAGCGCGAACAGATGCTGACGACTTCGATCTGTTCGGTCAGATTGTCTTCGCCCTCGACCTCTAGAATGCCCATGCAGACACGCAGGATCAGGGACGCCAGTTCCGGGTCTTCGGCCAGGGGCTCGATGCGTTTGAGTGCGGCCGCGCGGCCCGTTTCGGAATCTTCCTGAATGGCGGCCGTGTATTCATTGAACAGATCGACCGCTTCGTGCGGGTCGAACACGTCCAGCTGTTTGATGGCCTCGATAATCTGGTCCAGGCGCATGCGTTCCGGAAAGGTAACCTCGCCGTCGGCGGCGCAGACCAAGGCCGCCGCCGACATGACGGCTTCCAGAAAGGGGCGGTTTTGTTGCCGCGCCATCTGTTCCCGATACATGCCCGTCAGGGTTTCAAGCACACCCGCCAAAGCCCGCGCCTCCGATGTTGTCCGTATTCCCGGACAATTATTGGCCGAGGAATGCAATGGAGGCAATGGATTAGAGAATACGGACTAAGCGATGCCGGGCCAGCGGATCAGTAGGGCGTCAGGGTTTTCAACGTGCCGACCAAGGTGTCGGCGAACATGTCCGGTGTTTCGTACATCACCCAATGACCCGCATCCTTGATGACGTGGAAGGGCGCGTCGGGCTGGAAACTGCGGATGATTTCCTTGCGTTTTTCCAGGCCCTCCCGGCCCATGACGGTGACGTCGTGTTCTCCCCAAATTCCGGCCATGGAAGCCTTGATATCGGGCAGGGCCTTCAACAGCCGGTCGGTCAGGGAAATCGGCCGGGATCGGATGCGCCCGCGTTCCAGGTTCTTGCGGTGCATATGGACGGCCAGGTCATCGATGTTGGCGGCGTCGTGCAGCATGAGAATCTGCAGGTTGCGGCGTTGCAATTCGTCGATTTCGTCCTCGCTCATGCCGTCCTTGGCAAGGGCCGTGCCCTGGGGCGGCGCGTGCAAGGTGCCGAAGCCGCTGGCACCGACGGCAACGAAACTGCGGCAGCGGCCGGGCGTTTTCGAGGCGACGACGCTGCCGATCAGTCCGCCGAAGGAAAATCCGGCCAGATGGAAGGTGTCACCCGCCGGGACAAGTTCGTCCAGGCCGGCGACCAGGATATCGGCGATGTCGTCAGGGGATGTCGGCTTGGGCGGGGCGCCGCTGTCGCCACAGCCGGGGATGTCCGGTGTCAGCAAGGTGAAATGCGGGGTCAAAAGGGGGATCGAGCGGTACCAATGGGTCCACGACCCCCAGCCGCCGTGCAGCAGCACAAGGGGCGGGCCACTGCCTTCCCAGCGGTGCCAGACCGCGGGGCCGTTGGGGCCGGGTGTTTCAATGCGTTGGGCTTTGGCGGCCATGGCCGCGACTTCTTTGGATAGGGCTTGGTGGTCCATGATGGGCGGGCTTGGTCTTTTTTCTAGTCGTCGGAAATACGGATGTAACCGCGTTCGATGGCGTGAGTCAGTTCCTCATAAGCCTTTCGGGCTTCTTCGTAAATGTCGCGGTACTTGCGCAGGTTGGTGATTTCGGCGTCGGACGGTGCATGCCCGTCGGCGACGTTCGAGATGTTGAACGCGGCCTGCAGGTAGCGTCCACGCAGGTGGGCCACGGCCCGGGCAAAGTTGATGACCCGGGCTTCGTTGATGTCGGGAATCAGCGGTCCGATGATCTCGCGGTTGGCTTCGGAGATCAGCATTTCCGCCTTGCGCAGGAATTGCTGCTGAATACGCAGGTCTTCTTCGTAGGAACTCATGGCGTGCTCCACATGGATGGTTCAGTTCAGCCCCGATAGATTGTTAGCGGAAAGTGGGGGGGATGTCTGCCCTGGGCGTGCATTCCCCTTAGGCTGCGGTTAGCTGATGGCGCAGATAGGCAACGTTCAGGGACAGGCCCGGCAGCAGCCATTGAAACAGGCGAACGACGGCGATGACTTCGTCCAGGGGGGCATCTTTTTCCGCGGCCCGGCGCAGGGCTGCACTGTTCAGGCCGCCCGGATTGGGCAGCCCGCTCAACACTTGGTCGAGAATTCGGCCATGCAGATCCTGGCAGATCGTTTCATGGGCGTCGCCGCCGGCAACCTGGCGCAGGTCCGACCAGGCGGCGGCCCAATAACTGGGCCAGCGCGCGAACGCACGGTAGTCCGTATTGACGAACGGCAGGCCGAGAACGGATTTCACATCGTCGAACACCTGTCGGGTCGGGGCGTCGGCATGGTGGGCTTCCATTAGGACGAAGGGCACGGCGACGTCCGGGGCATGGCGCCCGGTGAAGGGATCGGCACTGCCGGTATTACCCATTTCCTGCCCTTCCAGCAGCAGACGCGCGATCATGGCGGTCACCAGATAGGGCTGATTGCCGTGGGAGAAGACCTCGACGCATTCTTGAATGCCCGCGATTTCACGCGGCGCATATCCGGCATCGGTCAGGCGTTGCGATATGGGGGGCGGGGCAAGTTTCGTGACCTCACGTTCAACGAACGCGCGGTTGTCCTGAAAGGCTTGAACAAAGGCCCCGCATTCCGCCAGCGGCTTCAGGCCGCGCCACAGTTCGGCGAAGAAATGGGGATAATGGGCATAGGCCATGGTGACGACGCCCATCCAGGGAACCTGGAACGCGGCCTTCATTTCCGCATACCACTGGGCGCGCTGTCCTTCGACCGCGTATTCGGGCACCGGATGAATTGCCGGGACCGGATCGGGCTTCAAGCGGGGCAACTGGGCCGTGGGGGTGCCTGCCGTGTTCATGGTTCTATCCCTTCTCACGTATTGATGAACGTGTCGCAGGGCATAACGCACGACCGGCGCCGTGGACGTCAAGGCGGGTCAGACAGGCTCGACGAAATGTGATCGAAGAAGGTCAGAGTAAAGACGCTGGGACCTTAAAGCACCTCAGTCCGTGGGGTGCGGGCCGTCCAGCGGGTGTTCTTTCTCGTGCGGTGCCATTATTCGGCTCCGTTGCCGTTGGTCGTTGCGGTTGAAGGGAAAGCCTAACGGACCCACGGGGCCGCTTACCAGCAACGATCAGACAATGCAGGTATTCCTTATATGCAACCCGTCATGCCACCTGGGTGCTCTGCGCCCCGGGCCGCAATCATGCTTAGTCGGTCGGGTGCGGACCTTCCAACGGATGGTCTGTTTCCCGGGGGGGATGCATGTGCGGTGCTGAGAATGTGGTCTGTCTCATCTGTTTTCTCCTGATGAACGGACAACCAAACCAGGGATCAAATCCCCGGAACCGATGCCTCGTCCGACGCTTCCGCCACACAAGGCATCTCTACCTTCTGGTAGCGTAGTAAGAATAGCATAACGAACCGTTAATTTCGATAATAAAATTCCCACTGCATGTCAACAGGCGAAATTTTATATCGCGATTCTTTGCGTCGTCTCAAACAGAGGGCCGAATTCCCGGGTTTCGGCAAAGGCCGGGGGCAGAGCCACGCCGTTCTGGATGCCCAGCCACAACCGCAGCATATGGCGTTTTTCCTCGCCGGCGGTGGGCGGCGGGTCCGTATAGGCGGTCCGGGCATGCAGGGTGGTGAAGTTATTGGCGACCACCATGTCCCCCGGCGACATTTCGAACGACAGGTGGAAGTTGGGGTCCAGGCAAAGGGCGTCCAGCATGTCCAAGGCCTCGACCTGGGCATCGGTCAGGCGTGGTATTTCGTCGGACCGTTGGGCCAGTTCGATGTAGTGGCGTTTGTACATGACGAACCAGCGCCCGCCGTGGAATTGGAAAATCGGCAGCGCCTGATACCAGGGCCGGCCGGGCAGGGCCTGTCCGCGGGCGTCGAAATAAAACGGTTCGGTCAGAATTTTCGCCAGATCGGGGCGGCGGCTGAGAATTTCGTTGAACACGGCATGGGCGCTGACGATCAGGGATTGTCCGCCGCCCGTTGACCGGCGGCGGCAGAACAAGGCGAAGATGTCGCCGCCGTCATTGTGGAACGGCTGGGCCTCGTTGGTTTGATAGGTGCGCACGTCGGCCTGTTTTTGCAGATTGGCACCGGTATCCCGGACGTCATGCAGCAGGGTCTTGCGGGCGTCCTGAATCTGCGGCACGCCCAGGTGTTGGCCGATCCCCCAGATCAGGCGTCGGGCCTGTTCTTCGCCCAATTTATCCAGGCCCGTGCGGACCAGAATGAATCCGGTGCCGTGCGCGGCTTCGTCCCTGATGTCGGCCAGCAGGCCGGCCGCGTCGCCGCCGGGAAAATCGTTTTGCGTGATGGACAGCGCGTCGCGTCCGTCGGTCGCATCAAGGGCGGCCATAAGGGCGGCCCGCTGCGCGTCGTTCAGTTCAGTGACCCAGGACCCGGAACCGGCCAGCCCGGGGCCGGTCCAGCAAGATGGTCCTTCGGCCGGGTAGAGAGGCTCGATGGAAGCGGTGGACATGGGTTTCCTCACTCATGGTTTTTTGATTGTATACAATATCAATCTAATCTTTCCAGAACCGCGCAGAAAAATCCATCCGTTCCTGTCGATGCCGGTGACAGACGCAGAAAATCGCCTTCGCCGGGGGGCGGGCCCCCGACGGTTTCGGCCCAAGCTTCGGCCAGGGGAAGAACCCGGAATCCGGGGATATTCTGAAGGAACCAGGCAATCTGTTGTTCGTTTTCTTCGCGCAAAAGCGAACAGGTCGCGTAGATCAACCGCCCCTGGGGGGCGACAAGCGATGCGGCCTGTTCCATGATCAGACGCTGGGCTTCGACAAGGTGGTCCAGGTCGTCCGGCTGAAAGCGCCATTTCGCATCCAGGTTACGCCGCCAGGCCCCGGTCCCGGTGCAGGGTACGTCCGCCAAAACCCGGTCGGCCATGCCCTTGTTGGCCTTGACCCAGCTGTCATCGCGCGCGGTCACGACCTGACGGCGGACCATGTCGGCACCGGCTCGTTTCAGGCGCGGCGCCATGCGGTCCATGCGGTAACGCGAGACATCGCAGGCAATCAGGCGGCCGCGTGGGCCGGACGGGCCGGTGCCGGGCTTCAGGCTGGCGGCCAGGGCCAGGGTCTTGCCGCCGGCACCGGCGCAATAATCGACCACGGTCATGCCGGGGCGTACACCTGATAGCAAGGCGATCAGTTGCGAGCCTTCGTCTTGAACCTCGAACAGGCCGCGCTTGAAGGCATGTGTGCCGCCCAGCCGGGCGCGGGTCTGTAGACGCAGGCCAAGGGGCGACAGCGGCGTGGGATCGACCTCTATGCGGTCATCGGAAAGCATGGATTGAACCTGTTCGCGCGTTGCCTTCAACGTGTTGACGCGAAGGTCCACGGGCGCTGTCTGGCTGAGTGCCTGAAGTTCGACTTCCAATTGGGGCCCGAAAATTTCCAGCAGGGACGGCCCCATCCATGACGGGTATTCCAGACGCACCCAATCGGGCATGTCGATATGCATGGGCGGGCGACCGTACAGGGATTCTGCCAGTTCCTGTTCGCGGTTGTTAAGGGTCGGCGGACAATGCCGGGTGCCGGAAAACAGCCGGGCAAGCTGATCGGGGGATGTGCGCTCATAGACCGCCATCTGCGTCAGGATGCGGCTGCGGGGCGTGCTGTCCAGGGCCACGCCCGTGCGCTGTATCCACCAATCCAGGCGGGCCCGGTGGCGCAGGTTTTCATAAACGCGGTGGGAAACGGCCCGGCGGTCGCCGGATCCGGCATAGCGGCGGGTGCGGAAATAGCTGTCGATGACGGCGCTGGAATCCTGCGCCTCGGCGGCGATCTGCGCCAGCAGTTCGATGCAGGCCTGTACGCGGGCGCCCGGCGTCATGGAACGCGCTCCTCGATATGATTGGTCGTGGTTATATTCTTCTTTGCGCCAGAGATTACCCGCGCGCGGGCGTTGCGGCCAAGCCTTTCCATCGCAAAGCCGTGATCGGCATTATGTGTGAATTCGGTCATGTATGGGCGGGTTCATGATATAAACAGGCCATCCGGTATGCGGTTTCGCGATCCGTCTGCGTCCCGTTTCCCCGGCACATAGGCTAGGCACATAGGAGTGTCATCACGGTGCTGTACCGATATCTTTTCGTTGCCCATTTCCTGCTCGTCAACGTCGTCGCCCTGGGGTTTCTGGGGGCGGCCTATATTCAGGGTTGGCTTGATCCCATCATCGATGCCCCTTTGTTGGAACTGACCGGCGTGATTTGCGCGGTGTTCGTCTATGGAATGGCGCTGGCCGCATGGAAGATCTGGCAGACCAGCCGGCAGACGGTCGAGGTTGAAGGGGGGCAGCCCCGGCCGGGCACGCCGGCGTACAAATATTCGGAAGCCCTGGCATCCAGGGACGAACGTCAGATCGACCGCGCGGTCGAAGCCCTGCGTCTGACCCTGTCCAACCGCATCGTCGTCGTTCGCCATATTGCCAATGCCTTGGTGCTTTTGGGGCTGATCGGCACGGTCATCGGGTTCATCATTTCCCTGTCCGGGGTCGATCCCACGGCGGCCTCCGATGCCAACAAGGTCGGCGCCATGGTCGCGACCCTGATCAGCGGCATGTCGGTGGCGTTGAATACGACCCTGGTCGGCTCAATCCTGTACGTCTGGCTGATCGTCAACCACCGCATTCTGGCGACCGGAACGGTGCGGTTGCTGACCACGGTCCTGCACATGCCGGGCACCGATGCGGATGCTGTCTCCACCGCCGGCCGGCGCGAAGCGGCGGATTAGGGCGGGGGGACCGGCGCTTCACGGACGCATGCCATGGAAGAACTTGATTATTTCGATGACGAGGATACTGCCGCGACCGTTTTCCGCGATGTGATCCTGCTGGCGCTGATCGGCTTTGTCGCCATGGTCGTCATGTTGCTGCCGCACCTGCAGCCGCCCCAGGAAGAACAGGAAGAAGCCAAGGCACCCGGCAACGTGATGGTCGAAATGCATTGGCCCAATGACATGCCCTATGACGTGGACCTTTGGGTCAAGGCGCCGGGTGAACTGCCGGTCGGTTTCTGGAACCAAAGCGGCTTGACCTTCAACCTGTTGCGGGACGACCTGGGGGTCGAGGGCGACGCGACGGACCGCAATTATGAAATGTCCTACAGCCGCGGCATCCCGTCGGGGGAATACGTGGTCAACGTGCATATGTACGGCCATGTGCCCCGGGGCGTGCGGGTGCCGGTGCGGGTCGTGGTCAGCATCAAACGTCCCCTGGAAGACCCGGAACAGATCGCCGCCACCACGGTCGAATTGCGTGGCAAGAACCAGGAGGAAACGGCCTTTCGTTTCCGCCTGACCGAGAAAGGCCATCTGGTCGAGGGCAGTATCTCGAAGTTGCGCAAGCCGCTGATCACCGAGTTGAATTAATCGGACGGGGCAGGAGGTTTCCATGGATGTCATCTATTTCATCTTCGCGGCGATGACCCTGACCGCGTTCCTGCTGGGCGCGCTGGCCGTCTGGGCGCCGCGCAAGACCTGGGTGCGTTTCGCGGCCGTGGGGGCCGTGTCCTTGTTGTTGCCGCTCGGCTATGTCCAATTCATGGAATTGATGTCCCGGCCCAAGCCCATGGCCTTCGCCTGGTTCGAACAAGAACGGGACAAGGCAATCGTTCTGGGCATCGATTTCGACGAAGGGGAACGCATCTATCTGTGGCTTCGCCTGTCCGGCGTGACCGAGCCCCGGTACTACTCCATCCCCTGGAACCCGCGCTTTGCCGAGGAACTTCAGGATGGGTTGGAAGACGCCGTGCGGCGTAATTCGGTGCTGGTCATCACCAATCCGTTTTCCCGGCAGGGGCCCGATGACATGGGTGACCTGAACGTGGAAATCAAACCCCCGCCGCAGCCGCCCTTGAAGGCACCGCAGATGCCGCCGCGCATCATCGATCCCCGAGAGTTCAAGATTTAGCCCCGTTTTCGGCTGTGTCCTGCGCAATGCCACCTATACGTAAGTGATAGAGGCTTCCGCACGCGTCTTGCGCCATAATTTCCCATACGCGTCAGTTGCAAAGGAGCAAGACCATGGCTGACAAGAACACGGAAGAAATGGACCAGGACATCCCCGAGCCGATCGATAGCGAGGTCCGGGCGGAACTGTCGCTGATCTACGACAAGGCCAATGATGCCCTGCTGTTCGTCAAATCCCAGCAGTGGTGGACCGTGGGGTCGACTTTGGCGGTCTTCATGGGGCTGCTGGTTATTGCCAAGCTGGTCGGCGCCAAGTCTGGATATGTGCATGCGCTGACGGCGCTCATCATTCTGATGACCTGCGCCTGCATCTTCATGCTGGTGATCTATCAATTCTGGCAGCACAACGAACTGCAGCGCATCCATGCGGTGGCCAGTCATTTCAGCGCCACGTTCCAGAAAGTGCATAAGATGAAATCGCCCCGCGAAGGCAATTATCACCGCTATACGCTTCTGGTCTTCATGATCATCGTGGTTGTGATGGGGGCGGTGATCACCTACCAGGGCCTGGATCAGTTGCCGCGCTGGCCGCGTTAGGGGTGGCTCAGTAAAGCACCTTCTTGTAGCGGGCAGCGGCTTCTTCGGTGGTTTCGTCGGCGATGGTCTGATCACCGGTCTGGGCGCGCATCATTTGCGCCGCGGTCGGCAGGGCATCGCGCGGAACGCGGGCCTCGGGGTCCCACAGGCGGGACCGCATAAAGGCCTTGGCGCAATGCATGAAGGCTTCCTGCACGGTGACCACCAGGCAAGTCCTGGGCAGCTTGCCGGAAATCTCGAACCGGGCGAGCAAATCCTCATCGTCGCGGATTTCGCCCGTGCCGTTGATACGGAAGGTTTCGTTGAAACCAGGTATCAGAAAAATCAGACCGACGGCCGGGTTGGCCAGAATGTTTTCGTAACCGTCGAGGCGGTTGTTGCCGGGGCGGTCGGGAATGGCGACGGTCACGTCGTCGAGCACCTGAATGAAACCGGGCTGATCACCCTTCGGCGACACGTCGGCGCCGCCGGGCCCTTGGGTCGCGATCATCACGAAGGGGCTAAGCGAGATAAATCGCCGGGAGTGTTCTTCCAGCCGGTGGAAGACCTTGGTGACCGCGCGGCCCTTAGGCTCGGGGTAGGTTTCCCGTAACTGATTTTCGGTCTCGATGCGCGCCATGGGCGGGTCCCTCAGGGTTCGGAACGGTAGTTCGGCGCCTCGCGGGCGATGGTGATGTCGTGGACATGGCTTTCGCGCAGGCCCGCGCCCGTGATGCGGCGCATTTCCGGTTTCGTCCGCAGGTCCTGGATCGTGGCGCAGCCGGTATAACCCATGGCCGCTTTCAAGCCGCCGACCAATTGGTGGACGATCGTGCCCAGCGGCCCGCGGTAAGGCACGCGGCCTTCGACCCCTTCGGGCACCAGTTTCAGGTTGTCGGAGACTTCCTGCTGGAAATAGCGATCAGCGGAGCCGCGCGACATGGCGCCCAGCGATCCCATGCCGCGGTAGGATTTGAACGACCGGCCCTGGTACAGGAACACCTCGCCCGGGCTTTCATCCGTGCCGGCGAACAGCGAGCCGATCATCACGGCCTCGGCACCCGCCGCGATGGCCTTGGCCACATCGCCTGAATACTTGATGCCGCCGTCAGCGATGCAGGGCACGCCCGCCTTGTTGCAGATTTCCGCCGATTCCATGATCGCCGACAACTGCGGCATGCCCACGCCTGCGACCATGCGGGTGGTGCAGATGGTGCCCGGTCCGATCCCGATCTTCACGGCGTCGGCACCGGAATCGATCAATGCCTTGGCGCCGTCGGGCGTGGCCACATTGCCGCCGATGATCTGTGTCTGGTTGGACAATTTCTTGATCTGGTTGACGGCATCCAGCACGCCCTTGGAATGGCCGTGGGCCGTATCGACCACGATGATGTCGACCCCGGCATCGATCAGGGCTTCGGCCCGGGCCCGGCCGTCATCGCCCACGCCGGTGGCGGCTGCGACGCGCAGGCGGCCCTGACCGTCCTTGCAGGCATTGGGGTGGGCCTGTTCCTTTTCGATATCGGTCACCGTGATCAGGCCGGCGCAACGATAGGCGTCATCGACCACGATCAACCGTTCGATCCGGTACTTGTGCAAAAGGCGCTTGGCCTCGTCCCGCGAGACGTTTTCGTTGACCGTGATCAGCGGTAGATCCGGCCGGTTCTGGGTCATCAGCTCGGAAATGGGCTGATCCTGGTTCTCGGCAAAGCGGATGTCGCGGTTGGTCAGGATGCCGACCAGCTTGCCCGTCTCCCGCTCGACCACGGGCATGCCGGAAAATCCGGTGCTTTCCTTGATGCGCAGGGCATCGGCCAGGGTCTGATCCGGGAACATGGTCACCGGATTGATGACCATGCCGCTTTCGAATTTCTTGACCTTGCGGACCTCGGCGGCCTGTTCGTCGGGCGTCATGTTTTTATGCAACACGCCCATGCCACCGGCCTGCGCCATGGCGATGGCAAGCTTGCTTTCCGTCACTGTATCCATAGCGGAGGACACAAGCGGAATGCCCATGGTGATGTCGCGGGTCAGGCGGGTGGAGGTATCGGCGTCAGCAGGCAGAACGCTGGACGCGGCCGGAACCAGAAGAACGTCGTCAAAAGTCAGAGCTTCTCTAAGTCCGGCCATGCCATCCTCGTCAATTCCGGTTCGAGTTGGCGGCCCATCATACACATGCGCGTCGCCTTGCCAAGCACCTTCGCGCAGGTGCGAAAAGCCCCGGTTTCAGGGTCTTTCAGGCTTTGGAATCCGGGCGAAAGCCCACCGCAACGACATAGGTTTCGGCGGAATCGGCGCGGCTGGCCGGCGGCTTGGCATGCTTGACCGTGGTGAAATGCTGTTTCATGCGGGCAAGAAGTTCGTTCTCGGTCCCGCCCTTCAGCACCTTGGCGACGAAGGCGCCGCCCGGCGCCAAGACCTCGCAGGCGAAATCAAAGGCCGCTTCGCACAGGCCCATGATCCGCAAGTGATCCGTCTGGCGGTGGCCTGTGGCGGGCGAGGCCATGTCGCTGAGCACGACATCGGCCGGGCCGGACAGGGCGTCCTTGATGCGGTCGGGCGCGTCGTCGTCCATGAAGTCCTGGATAATCAGCGTCGCACCCTGGATCGCGTCCATGTCCTGTAGGTCCAGGCCCACGACCTGGCCGCTTTTGCTGGTTGCATCACCCCCGACCGATGCCCCCACGGCGGCCACGGCGACCTGCGTCCAGCCGCCCGGTGCGGCCCCCAAATCGACCACGCGCCCGCCCTTTTTCAAAAGGCCGAACATGCCATCCAGTTCGATCAGCTTGAACGCGGCGCGGGACCGGTAGCCCTGAGCCTTGGCTTCGGCCACATAGGGGTCGTTCAATTGGCGTTGCAGCCAAAGCTTGGAGGATGTCTTGCGGCCCTTGGCGGTTTTCACCCGGTTGTGCATGCCGCGGCCCGAAAACCGGGTTGTGCGGCTTTTGGCCGCGCCCTTGCGCGACCCGGGCTTTCCTGGACCTGAACGTGACGTCATTGTTTGGCGGCGTCCTGCATCATGCGGACCAACAGGCCTTCGCGCACGCCCCGGTCGGCAATGCGCAGCTGACCGGCGGGCCAGCGCTTGGTGATCGCCTTTAGGATCGCACAGCCCATGACCATCAGGTCGGCCCGTTCCGGCCCGATGCAGGGCAGGGTTTTGCGAACTTCGCACGGCATGGCCGACACCTTGTCGGCCAGCTGTTCGATTGCGGTGAAATCAAGGGTCAGGCCGTCGACCTGGGACCGGTCATAGCGCGAAAGACCCAGATGCAGAGCGCCCAGGGTGGTGACCGTGCCCGAAGTCCCCAGCATCAAGGCCCCTTCGCGGGCGAAGGTTTCCGAAATGCCGTATTGCGCATCGAAAGGTGCCAAAAGGGCATCGATCTCGGCGACCAGACAGCGAAAGCGTTCATCCGTGCAGTCGGGCGAGGCGTTTTTTTCCATCAAATTCACCACGCCGATCGGCAACGACAGGATACCGATCGGCCGGGGCACGCATTGTTCCAGGTCGATCCAGCTGAGTTCCGTCGAACCGCCGCCGATGTCGAACATCAAGGCCCGGGAATGTCCGCCTTCCAAAAGCGGCAGGCAGCCGACCAAGGTCAGGGTTGCTTCTTCCTCGGCCGGGATGGCTTCCAGCATGATTCCGGTTTCGGCGTGAACCTTGGAAAAGAAATCCTTGCAGTTGACGGCCTGACGGCAGGCCTCCGTCGCGATGTGGCGGGACTGTACGACATTGTGGCGCTTGATCTTGTTGGCGCAGACACGCAAGGCCGAGATGGTCCGGTCGATGGCGTGGTCGCACAGATTGCCCGATTTCGCCAATCCTTCGCCCAGCCGCACGATGCGGGAAAAGCCGTCGATCACCACGGGACCCTCGTTGGACGGCCGGGCAATCAGCATGCGGCAGTTATGGGTTCCCAGATCAATGGCCGCAAAGCAGGGCCCGCTGCCCTTGTGGCGGCGTCGTTGCCGGGAAGGCGAATTTGCGTGGGGCCATTTGGCCATTGAGACTTCCAACGGTTCATCGCGGGTTGTTCCCGCTTGATCACCCATTCTAGTGATCGCAGACCGGGCGTCCAATAAAACTATGTCGTAAATGGGGTTATGCGTCAGGACCGGAAAGCGCGTCTCCTTGGTTGCGTTCCACAAGGCCAATCGCTATATAACCGCCTTCGCGCCGTTCGATCCCTTAAATCAGATTGGGATTGCCGCGCGGAACCATCCGATGGGGTGTGGTGTAATTGGTAACACGACGGACTCTGACTCCGTTATTCAAGGTTCAAGTCCTTGCACCCCAGCCAATTGAAAAGGCGCTCCCCGGTCAAGGGAGCGCCTTTTGAATTTCATGCGGCGGGTAATCCCGCAGCGGGGGCTATGCGCCCGCGCGCCGTTCTTCGCCGTCGATCGGTTGGCTGGCATGGCGCCGTTCGGGGCCGATGTAAGAGGTCGTCGCGACCTTGGGCTTGCGTTGGGCGGCGATGGCCGAAATGATCCGGCGTAACAGCGCATCCGTCGTGACCGGCTTGATCAAAACCTCGTTGACCCCGGCGCTCATGGCGCGGGAAATCTTCATGCGGTCGACGGAGGCCATGGTCATGATGATCGGCAGGTTCGGCGCCGGGCTGCCTTCGGCATTGCGCAGGAACGCCGTAAGCTCGATTCCGGGAATGGCCGCCAAGCCCCAATCGACGATGGCAAGATGCGGTTCCTGCGTGCGGACAAGGCCAAGGGCTTCTGCCCCGTCGCGGGCCAGATGAATGTCACGAACGCCAAGTTGGGCAAGGGTTCGGCGCGTCTGGTGCAGGAAGAAATCCTGCCCGTCGCCGACAACCACCGATAGCCGGGCGAATCTTTCGTTTTGGGGGCTCCCTGGTCGGAACCGCGTATTCGATATAATTCCCATGGACTCTTTCTCCTGTCCGCGTTTCAGCCCCCTTCTGGGACCACCGCGAACAGATTAGAGCGCCATGAATTACCAACTCGTTAAAAAGCCTTAAGATTTGCCCCGAAGGGCGCGGCTGTTAAAGGATACAGTGCTTGGTGAAATCGGCGGCCTCGTTGGCGGTCCAGTCGCCCTTGGGTTTTTCCTTCAAATCGTCGCACCATTCCTTGCTGCCCACTTCCGGGCTGCAGGCCCCCAGGGCCATGATCGACAAAACCGCAATCGATGCGGCAAGCGGGAAAGCATGGAAAAGCGATGAAACTTGGGACATGGACCGTCTCCTTTGCTGGCCGGTTGGAAGGTCAGATTAAACCCGCGGCCCTATGGCAAATCAATGGGCTCGGAAATCTGCGATCCGGTGCTCTTCGCCTGTTATAGATTGGGGATGACGCAGGAAACGCCGACATATGGGCCGGGCCCCCTGGCCCCCCCGGATATCAATTGGCAGGGCGGCACGCTCCGCTCGGGCCGGTTCGGCGATGTGTATTTTTCCAAAACCGATGGCCACGGCGAAACCCGTCACGTCTTTCTGGATGGAATCACCGCGCCCGAAATCTGGCAGGGCAGGCAGCGTTTCACCATCGGCGAACTTGGCTTCGGCACGGGGCTGAACATGCTGGCGGCCTGGGATTCATGGCGGCGAACGGCCCCGCCGGATGCGCGGCTGCATTTCGTTTCCGTTGAAGGGTTCCCGTTAAGTCCGCACGACATGGCGGCAGCCCATGACCGGTTTCCGCAATTGGCGGAACTTTCCCGCCAACTGCGGGCCGCCTATCCGCGCCCGGTGCCGGGGTTTCATCGCTTGCGGCTGGACGGCGGGCGGGTCGCGCTGACCCTTTTGTACGGCCCGGTCGAACAAATGTTGGATGGCCTTCAGGCCCGGGTGGATGCCTGGTTCTTGGATGGATTCGCGCCTTCCAAAAATCCCGACATGTGGTCCGAAGCCGTATTTTCCCGAATTGCAAGGCTTAGCGTGCCGGGGGCAAGGGTTGCGACCTTTTCGGCGGCTGTGGCTGTCCGTCAGGGGCTGTCGGCTGTCGGCTTCGCGGTCGAAAAACGCCCGGGTTTCGGCGGTAAGCGGGAATGCCTGGCGGGACGGCTTCAAGGCGCAGAGACCGAGGTGTTTGAAGCGCCTTGGTACGCCGCCCCGCAGCCCATGGTGCCGGGCGCGCGCATTGCGGTTGTCGGCGGCGGGATCGCCGGTCGGACCGCCGCGAAGGCTCTGACCGACGAGGGATTTCAGACAACGGTTTTCGATGGCAGTGGCGCCGATGCACAGCCCGAACGGGTGCTGATGTCACCCCGTCTGGCCGACCCGGACGAGCCCTATGGGCGGTTCATGGCGCAAGCTTTCGTTCATGCGGAAAACCGGGGCGGCCTGCCGCCGGCAGCGGGGGCATTGCATTTACCGGACGAGGCCGAAGCCGAACGCATGGCCGCGTTCAGCGATCGGTTGGGATGGGGGCATGAACTTGCCCATCCCGTGGATGCGGCCGAGGCTTCGGATCTTGCGGGGCTGTGCGTGCAACGCGGAGGATTGTGGTTTCCCCATGCCCGTTTTGCGGCCCCATCGGGGGTCCTGCAAACCGATGTTCGCAAGGCCCGTGTGATGGAAGCCGCGGGGCAGGGGGGAGAATGGGCGCTGCGCCTGGATGACGGCACGGCCTGCCGGTTCGACGGTGTTGTGTTCGCGGCCGGGCCCTGGTCGGCGGGCCTGACGCTGAATGCAGGCTTGGATTTGCGCGCCAACCGGGGGCAGCTTTGCTACCTACCCGCGACGGCACTGTCCCAACGCCTGCGCCTGCCGGTCAGTTTCGGCGGACATCTCAGCCCGGTCACGGGGATGAAGGACGGCCCCGGGCATGTATTGGGCTCGTCTTATGGCCGTTGGGATTTGAAAAAGGATACGGACGGCTGGCGGGAACTGGATGCCGGCGACCGGGATGGCGCCCTGGCAAAACTGGCAGATGTATTCCCGGGGTTGGCCGGGGATTGGCAGAATACGCAGTTGAAAGGTTGGGCCGGGCTGCGCGCGACCACGGCGGATCATCTGCCGCATGTGGGGCCCCTGGCCGATGCGGCGGCTTATGAGGAAGCCTACGATGGGCTTCATCACGGTCTGCGGGGCGATTGGCCGCCCGCCCCTTATCAGCCACATGCCTTTGTGCTCTCGGGCCTGGGCTCACGCGGCTATCAGACCGGCTTTCTGGCAGCGGAGATCCTGGCATCAATCATGGCGGGGGCGCCCTTGCCCGTGGACCGCGAAGTGACCTTGGCCCTGCACCCGGCGCGCATGCTGGTGCGCCGGCTGCGCCGGCCGCCGGAAAAACGGGGCCGCGCGGTTTAGCTGGCGCAGACTTTGTCGGCCAGGCGGGCCATAAACTCCTCGCCCTTGGCGACCTGATCCAGGGAGATGTATTCGTCGGGCTTGTGTGCCTGATTGATGGATCCGGGACCGACGATCACGCTGGGCACGCCCGCCGATTGCTGGAACAGGCCTGCCTCGGTGCCGAAGGCGACGGCGGCGTGGTCGTTGCGCCCGGCCAGTTGCTTGGCCAGGGTCACGACCTCGTCGGTTGGATCCGTGTCGAGTGCGGGAATACCCGAAAGGGCGCTGACCGTGATGCCCGTTTCGGGGGAAGCGGCCTGCATTGCGGCTTCCAGTTTGCGGACATAGGCCATGATTTCGGCATCCAGGGCTTCGGGATCATGCTTCGGCAGATGGCGGAATTCGAAATCCATTTCGCATCGCCCGGGAACGATGTTCAACTGTTCGCCGCCCTTCATGACGCCCGTGTGCACGGTGGTATAGGCGACGTCGTATAATTCGTCGAACGGACCGTCGCCGGCGATGCGGTCCGCCATGCCGCGCAGGAACACGGCCAGACGGGCGGCGTAATCGATGGCGTTCACACCCATGGGCGTCAGCGACGAATGGGCTTCCTTGCCCTTGAAGACGGCGCGATAGCTGCGCTTGCCCTTATGGCCGACGCAGACCTGCATGCTGGTCGGCTCGCCGATGATGCCCATGATGGGGCGGATCGGCTGTTCGTTCATCATTTTGATCAGCGAGCGCACGCCGATGCAGCCCACTTCTTCGTCATGGGAAAATGCCAGGTGGATGGGCGTGGATAGGCCGCGTTTCAGGAATTCGGGTACGAAGGCCAGCGCGATGGCGATGAAGCTTTTCATGTCCGACGTGCCGCGCCCGTATAGCTTGCCGTCTTTTTCCGTGACCGTGAACGGGTCCGTGGCCCAGTCTTGGCCGTCCACGGGCACCACATCCGTATGGCCGGACAGCATGATCCCGCCCCGGTCGGTCGGCCCCAGGGTCGCATACAGGTTGGCCTTGGTTCCCGTGTCATCATGGACCAGCCGGCTTTCGACTCCGTGGCCGTTCAGGTAATCCTGCACGAAGGCCATGAGTTCCAGGTTGGAAAGGTGGCTGGTGGTGTTGAAAGCGATCAGCTTTTCAATGAGCGGTCGGCTGCGAAGGTCGGTCATGGGCATCCGTGTCTTGGTTGCGGTCTCGGTCGGGTGGCGCTCAAAATCGGCGCTTCCGGGCGGAAGGTCAAGCGCTCTGGCCAGGATCGCCGTCTGCCTGGGCCGGGCGGGGGGGGCTGCCCACGCCGCGTGCCAGGCGTGGAAACATCATGCCCATGGTCACTCCGCGCAATCCCATGAACACGGTAAACGCAGCCCACAGGCCGTCATTGGCCCAGTTTTCCGTGGCGAGCGGGACCGCCACGGCGAACAGGGCCAGGGAAACCGCCATGCAGTTACGCATTTCCTGGGTCCAGGTGGCGCCGATGAAAATGCCGTCAAGCTGGAAGCTCCAGACGGAAACAAAGGGCAGAACAATCATCCAGGGCAGGAAGGCATAAGCGGTTTCCCGCACCTCGGGCACGGTGCTGAGGATATCAACGACCGCTTGGCCGAACAGCCAATAAACCAGCCCGAACAGGATCGAGAACAAGACCCCCCATCCGGTCGTGATCTTGACCGCTTGGCGAAACAACGTGCGGTCATGGGCGCCGACGGCCTGTCCGGCCATGGCTTCGGCCGCGTTGGCGAAGCCGTCCAGGGCATAGGCCGTGAACATGGTGAACTGAAGCAGCAGGGCATTGGCGGCCAGAACTTCATCGCCCATGCGGGTGCCGGCCGAGGTAAAGATCACGAAGGCGGCCTGCAGGCACATGGAACGGATGAAGATGTCGCGGTTGACGCCCAGCATGCGACGGATGCGCGAGGCGTTGCGGATGCGGTCCCAGCGCCAACGCCCACCCAGGCGCACAAGCTGTGCCGATGCCAGCCAAAAACCCAGGCCCGCCGCGGCGTATTCTGAAATGATCGTGGCATAGGCCACGCCGTCCACACCCCAGCCGAGTCCCAGCACGAACCAGATATCGAGAACGATGTTCAGACCGTTAAGAAAAATCTGGGATATCAGGGCCGCGCGCATGTTCTGCACGCCGAAGAACCAGCCCAGCAGCGCGAAATTCAACAGTGCTGCGGGAGCACCCCAGATGCGGATCTGGAAATAGCTTTCCGTCAACGGCCAGACGGCATCACTCGGCCCCATCAGCCAATAGCCGATTGCCAGGATCGGAACCTGCAGGGCGACAAGGACTAATCCCAAACCCATGGACAGCAGGCAGGCACGGGCCAGCCAGGACCGGATCTGATCCGCGTCCCCGGCACCGAACGACTGTGCCGTCAGGCCCGTCGTTCCCATGCGCAGAAAGTTCAGGGATGAATAAAGAACACTGATGATCACCGCGCCGATGGCGACGGCGCCCAGGTATTCGGGGCCGGGCAGACGGCCGACGACGGCTGTATCGACCAGGCCCAAAAGCGGCACGGTCACGTTGGTCGCCATGATCGGGACGGCGAGCATCCAGACGCGTTTATTGAAGGTACGCGAGTCGGGGGATGTTTCCGTCATTGGAAAATACCGAGGCGGCAGGCCGGCGGGGGCCGGTCAGCCGCCGGTCCGAAGGCCGGGATCAGCCCGGAGATTGGTCGCGCGAAGGCGCCTGGACAGATGCAGGAATAGATCCTTGAAAAGCCGGCCCGCGAATGACGGGCTGTCTTCCATCAAGGCCTCGATGGCGTTGCGGGGAATGATCAGGACTTCCGTGTCACCGTCGGCGATCAGCGTTGCACTGGCCCCCTTGCCATCGACGAACGACATTTCGCCGACCACATCACCCGGGCCCAGCGGGCCGACGAATTCGCTCAGCTTGCCGTCTTCGAACGCATGGGTCACGCGCAGCATGCCTTTGGCAACGACCATCAGGTTATCGACCGCGTCCCCTTGGTTGATGACGATGTCCCCGCTTTCGAACGCATGGCCGACCGCCACCTGTGTCAGGGCGGTTCGCTCATCGTCGCTCAGGTTCCCGAAGGAATGTTCCAGGGCCATGTCGCCATCCTTGCCGTGGGCGCGCTTTGCGCCGACGAGGAAAAATAGCAGATGTTTCGCCGGAAGGGTAAGCCCCCGAGAATCAGACCAAACTTGATGGTGAGTCAATCATTGCTGAAGGCCGTATTGATCCATGCTTTCAGGGAAATTCCGGGCTTTGCGCCGATCGCCGAGGCTGCGCGGTTGGTATGTGAAATCATACCGGTTTCCCAGGCCGATGCGGCATCGCCGATTCGCGCCGATGTATGGGCGACGGTCACGGCCGGGATGTCCCGGCCATCCAATGCGGGCAGGCGGGTCATGCCGGCATCGTCGATCCCGCCACCGGCGTCATTGAACACGCCAAGGACAGCCGCAGCCTTGAGTGCCCGGGCCGGATCTCCGCCGACCAGCCCGCCGTGGGAACCTGTAATGATGATGGCACCATCGTCGCCGGGGCCGATCAATGAGGCCGAGTCGGCAAGGACGATGTCGGGGGCCTTGGCATTGGGCAGTGCACGGCGGCCCTCGTCGACCTTGGGCAAGGTGCCGGCCGGTGCCGTGGCGCGGTCTATGAGCAAGTCTGCTGCGTCGGCGCAGGCCATGCCGGGACGGATGCCCAGCACCTGGGCTGCATCGTTGGCAAAGGCAATGATGCCCCGCGCCATCATGTCCGCGGCGTCGCCGATCCGGGCCGTGTCATGGGCGACGGCGGCTGCCGCCATGGCGACGGCATCAAGGGCTTGAATGCCGGCGATGCCTGCATTCTCAAGCCCGCCGCCGGCATCGTTGAGGACCACCGCCCGCAGGCCGGCCTTGGACGCCAGGTATCCGGGATAAAGACCGCCGTGCGAGCCGGACACGACGACCCGTCCCTGTGCATGGCTGTCACAATCGGTGATGGAGGGATAGAGAAGCGGGGTACGGGCCATGGCGCGGAGTGTAGCCTAGCTTTTGCCGTGCAGTCGCGTTTCCCGGTGCCAGATATACAGCCCGGTCACGATCACGATCCCGGCGCCCAGGGTTGTCGCAAGGTCGGGCAGCACACCCCAGATCAACAGGTCGAACAGCACGGCCCAGCAGATCGCCGTGTATTCGAATGGTGTAACCACGGCGGCGGGGGCGAATTTCATGGCGAAGGTCATGAGTATCTGGCCCAACCCGCCGACCAGTCCGGCGCAGACATAGAAGATCAGGTGTTCGGGCGTCGGCGTGACCCAGACAAAAGGCAGGATGCACAGCGACACGGCAACGCCGGTGATCATGTAATAGAACACGATCAGATAGGGCGTTTCCGTTTCCGATAGTTTCTTGATGAAGATCAGGGACACGGCCCAGCACAGGGTTCCCAGCAATGCGAACAGGGATCCGGCCTGGAAATCGCCCGTGGGGTCGAGCGCGATCATCACGCCGACAAAGCCGATGGCAATGGCGGTCCAGCGCCGGGCACCGACTTTTTCGCCCAGGAACGGGATTGCCAGCAGCGTCGTGAAGATCGGCACGGACATGGCGATGGACATGCCGTCGCTCAAGGGTATCTGGGAATAGGCGTAATAGAAGCTGGCGTTGCCGAGCACGCCGGAAAGAGAGCGCAGGACATGGCCCACAGGGCGGTCCGTCTTGAAGGAAGCGGCGCCGCTTGCCATCACCATCATCGGCACGACCATCATGGCGGCGATGGCATTGCGGAAGAACACGGCCTGAAACGGTGAGTATTCCGGGCCGACCAGCTTCACGAACATCTGCATGGCGGCCAGCGCGCCGACCGACCCGGCCATGCACAGAATGCCCAGCGCCAGGGACCGGCGGGACAGGGCGGCGTCGGTTGGTGCGGAGGATGTGGGCGGGGGGTTAGAGGTGCTCAACGTTGGTCATGCTCAGCCTATGCCCCGGTTGCGCCTTGGCGCGAAAACCTCCGCACGGGTCCCACACCCGCGCGGAGGTCGCTGTTCTGTATCAGTCGGCCAAAGCCGCCTTCAGTTCCGGGACGGCGGTGAACAGGTCCGCCACCAGGCCGTAATCGGCGACCTGGAAGATCGGTGCCTCTTCGTCCTTGTTGATGGCGACGATGACCTTGGAATCTTTCATCCCCGCCAAGTGCTGAATGGCGCCCGAGATACCGACCGCGATGTACAGTTCCGGTGCCACGACCTTGCCGGTCTGGCCGACCTGGTAGTCGTTGGGAACGAAGCCCGCATCGACGGCGGCGCGCGATGCCCCCACGGCGGCACCCAGCATGTCCGCGATTTCTTCCAGCATGGGGAAGTTGTCGCCCGACTGCATGCCGCGGCCGCCTGAAATGATCACGCGGGCACTGGTCAGTTCGGGGCGTTCCGATTTGGTCAGTTCCTGACCGGCGAAGGTTGCAAGGTCGCTGGCGCCTTCACCCGCGACGTCTTCGATGGCGGCGGAACCGCCCTCGGCGGCGGCTGCATCGAAAGCCGTGGCGCGCACGGTGATGACCTTCTTGGCATCCGACGTCTTGACCGTGGCCAGCGCGTTGCCGGCATAGATCGGGCGGATGAAGGTATCCGGTCCTTCGACGGCGGAAACATCGGAAATCTGCTGCACGTCCAAAAGGGCCGCGACGCGCGGCATCACGTTCTTTCCGCTGGTCGTGGCGGCGGCGACCACGTGGTCGAAACCGTCGGCCAGTTTGGCGATCAGGGGGGCCACGTTTTCCGCGATTTCGTTGGTATAGGCCGCGTCGTCGGCGACCAGAACCTTGGCCACGCCGTCGATTTTGGCGGCGGCTTCGGCGACCGCACGGCAGTCAGTACCCGCGACCAGGACCGTTACGTCGCCCAATTCCTTGGCGGCGGCAACGGCATTGAGCGTCGCCGGTTTCAGGGTTGCGTTGTCGTGTTCCGCATAAACCAGGACAGCCATGATCAGATCACCTTCGCTTCGTTTTTCAATTTCGCCACCAGTTCGGCGGCACTTTCGACCTTCACGCCGGCTTGGCGGGCGGGCGGTTCCGCGACCTTCAGAATTTCGACGCGCGGAGCCACGTCAACGCCGAGTTCGTCAGCGGTCAGCTTGGCGATCTCTTTCTTCTTGGCCTTCATGATATTGGGCAGGCTGGCATAGCGTGGTTCGTTCAACCGCAGGTCCGTGGTCACCACGGCCGGCAGTTTCAGGTCCAGGGTTTCAAGCCCGCCGTCGATTTCGCGGGTCACCTTGGCGGCGCCGTCGGAAAGCTCGATCTTGGACGCGAAAGTTCCCTGGGACCAGCCCAGCAGGGCCGACAGCATTTGGCCGACCTGGTTGTTGTCGTCGTCGATCGCCTGCTTGCCCAGGATCACCATATCCGGGTTTTCGCGGGCGACGATTTCCTTGAACAGCTTGGCGATGGCCAGCGGCTCAACCCGTCCGTCGGCGACCACGTGGATGCCCCGGTCGGCACCCATGGCAAGGGCCGTGCGGATGGTTTCCTGTGCCTGATCGGGGCCGATGGAAACCGCGATCAACTCATCCGCCGTGCCTGCTTCGCGCAGGCGAACACCTTCTTCGACGGCGATTTCGTCGAACGGGTTCATGGACATTTTCACGTTCTGGGTTTCGACACCCGTTTGGTCCGATTTGACCCGGACCTTCACATAGGCGTCGATCACGCGCTTGACGCCGACCAGGATTTTCATGGCTTTACCTTCTTATTTCAGCCGCCCGTGAGGATGCAGAGGATCCCCCGGCCTTGATTGCTGCACTGCGAGATTAGAGCTGCAGGATTTAAAGGAGACGCGCATTTCCGTCAAGAAACGCCGTTTCATTTCGCACAGCGAACGGTTCGGCAGAAGAAACGGCGGAAATCCCGGATGGGTCGAATTTTAGACAAATTCAAATAAAAACTACTTTAAATAAAAAATATTGCAACTTTATACATCTAATACGATCTTATTAGCAGAATCTTTTACGGAGGTAAAAGAGGGGACCAGACGGCGGCTTTAAGGAATTGAAAGACAGTCAACATGGCTCAGAACTATTCCGATATGCCCTATGGCGCGAGCCGACCCATGGTGCCGCGCTATGGCCCGCACCCCAAGCCCACGTTGAAGGGTTTGCTGTTGTTACCCCTGATGCCGGTGACATGGTTGTTCCGCGCGTTGAAGCGGCGTCGGAACCGGACCGATGGAAAGCACGAACGGGAAATCCTGAAGCTTCGGCGCGAAGTCGCGGGGTTGCGCCGAGTTAATCTTGAACTGCTGAAAGGCAAGGAAAGTGCGGAGATCAATGATCAGCGCAAGACCGAATTCCTGGCCCGCGTAACGCATGAACTGCGCACGCCGCTTAACGCCGTTGTCGGATTTGCCGATCTGGTGCGCCAGGAACCTTATGGTGAATTGGGCAGCCCCAAATACCGCGAATACCTGACCGATATCCGGGCGACCTCAAGCCATATGCTGGATATCGTCAACGACCTTCTGGATGTCGCCAAGATCGAGGCTGGGCGTATTTCCATGCGCGAGACCTGGACGGCCGTGCCCGTCATCCTGGACGATTGTGCCCGGTTGATCGGCGCCGAAGCCGAATCCGCGGGCATCGAACTGGCGATCGAGGCGCCGTCCGATTTGCCGGGGCTGTATTGTGACCCGGGGCGGGTCCGCCAAATCGTCGTCAACCTGCTGTCCAACGCGGTCAAATTCACGCCCAAGCGGGGCAAGATCACATTGGCGGCGCGGACCGACCGGGTCGGCGGCATCGTCATCCGCGTCACGGATACGGGGATCGGCATTCCTCAGGATGCGCTCGACGATGTGTTCGAGCCCTATACCCAAATCCGCGCCAATCACCTTGTGACGGGCCAGCAGGGGACGGGACTGGGGTTGTCCCTTGTGCGCATTCTCGCCGACCTGCATCAAGCCTCGCTTGGCATTGAAAGCGTGGAAACCCGGGGCACGACCATGACCGTCCGGTTCCCGCCGACGCGGGTGCGCAAGATTTCCTGATATTTGCCGATGGACCGGTGGGCCGGATTGCGGGGGAATGGGTGAAGGTATAAGCTGCGGTCCGCATCTGTTCCCGCTGCTTGAAGGCGCCCATGTTGCTCCTGTCCCGCCTGATCCCGTTGTGTGTTTTGTCGCTGGTTTTGGCCGGGCCGCTGACGGCGGCGGAAACACCCCGCGTGCTGACCTGGGAAAATTTGATTCCGGCCGGCCCACCCATTGAAAGCCCCTACCAGAACTTAAGTCTGGACCATCAGGTCGAGCTGGAAATGCTGGCGACCATCCGGGCCCGGGTCGCGGCGGGTCTGATCAACGAGGTTCATCCGCTTTACGAGGATGGCCGCGAAATCGAACATAAACTGCGCCAGGACGGCATCGACGTGGACCGCATGGTCGCCGAGGTGCAGGCCATGCAGGTCAAGATTGCCGAGCGCAATGCCGAATTGGCCCATGACCTGGACGGCGAGATGGTGCGCTTGCCGGGGTATGTCCTGCCCCTGGAATTCGATGGGGCCGCGGTCGAGGAATTTTTACTGGTGCCCTATGTGGGGGCCTGTATCCATGTGCCGCCGCCGCCCATCAATCAAACGGTGGTGGTCCGCCTGAACCAGTCGTTCCATGCCAAGGAACTGTACGAGCCCGTCTGGGTCACCGGACGCATGGCCGTGAAACGGGCCAAGCGGTCGCTCAATTTGGTGGATGGAAGTGCGGACATCAATGCCGGCTATACGCTGCAGGGCACCTTGGTCGAGCCGTATAAGGAAAAATAGGCGGCGTGCCGACTCAGCCCGGCTCAAGTTCAAAACATTTAAGAACCTACAGAAACGGAACAGAGAGCGATTGCCGGGGAAAAATTGTTATAATATAACATAACGAAATATTTCTCACTTCACCCAGGAGCATCTCAATGGCATCGTCGTCCGTGTTTCCCCTGCCGATTTCATCTGCCTTTAAACCCGCCGCCGTAATTGCCATCCTGGCAGGCCTGTTGCTGGCCGGCCCGGTCATGGCGGCCGATCGCGAACAAAGCCCCCATGAACATGGCGTTGGTCAGTTGAACCTTGCCGTCGAGAGTTCCCAGGTCAAAATCGAGATTACCGCGCCGGGAGCAGACATCGTCGGATTCGAACATCATCCAGAGTCCGCCGCCGACCGTCAGGCCGTTGCCGCCGCCGTCGCCAAGCTGAAGGACGCCGATGCCCTGTTTCGCTTCCCGGCCAAGGCGGATTGCCGCCTGGAGGAAGCAGAGGTCCATTCCTCTTTGGTGGCGGATGACGGGCACCATGAAAAAGGCCACGGACATGAGAAGGATCGTGACCATAACCACGGCCACGGCCACGGCCACGGCAGCGAAGGCCATGCGGAATTTCGTGCCCATTATCATTTTCACTGTGCTGATCCGGCGGCGCTGAGCCATGTCGATCTGGGCTATTTTCAGGTCTTTCCTGCGGCCCGGGAACTTGAGGCGGCGACCATCACGGCACGCAGGCAGAGTGCCCAGGAGTTGACAGCAGACCGCCCGCGCCTGAACTTCTAGGCAACCATCCGCGTCCGGGAACGGGAAAAGCATGACCGACACCGCGATCCGTCTTTCCGATGTCCGTTTCCGTTGGCGGGCCGAGGCGCCCTTGATCCTGGATATCCCGGAATTCACCGCCCGGCCCGGCGAACGCCTGTTCGTGGCCGGGCCCAGCGGCAGCGGCAAGACGACCCTGCTGAATATTTTGGCCGGAATCTGTCTGCCCCAGGAAGGTGTGGTCGAGATCACGGGTCAGGATCTGGCCCGCGCGTCCGGCCCGCGCCGCGATGCCATCCGCGCCGACCGCATCGGGTTCATCTTTCAGATGTTCAATCTGCTGCCGTTCCTGTCGTTGACGGAAAACGTGCTGCTGCCCTGTCGCTTCTCATCCGCCCGCCGTGCCCGTGCGGATGCCGCGCCTGGCGGGGCCGAAGGCGAGGCACGGCGTCTACTGGGTCATATGGGCTTGGCAGATGCGGCGGCGTCGGGGCGTCGGGTCGCCGAACTCAGCACCGGTCAGCAACAGCGCGTTGCGGCCGCCCGGGCCCTGATCGGCATGCCGTCGGTCATCATCGCGGACGAGCCGACCTCGGCCCTCGACGCCGACGCGCAGGCGGCTTTTCTGGATCTTTTGTTCGAGGAAGCAGGGCGGACCAACGCGACCGTTCTATTCGTCAGCCACGACCACCGTCTGGAAACCGGGTTTGACCGGGTCATCTCCCTGGCCGAGATCAACCGCGCCCATGCCGGGGAACAGGCGGCATGAGCGTCGCGGCGGTCCCAAGTCTGGCAATCAAAAGCCTGCTCAACCGGCGGGTTACGGCGGGCCTGACTTTAATGGCCCTGGCGGTCAGCGTGATGATGGTGCTGGGGGGCGAAAAACTGCGGACCGAGGCCAAGGCCAGTTTCGCGGCGACCATTTCCGGCACCGACCTTGTCGTTGGCGCGCGCAGCGGTGCCATTCAATTGTTGCTCTATTCCGTGTTTCGCATCGGCAATGCGACCAACAACATTTCCTGGCAGAGCTATCAGGACATTGCCGGCCGCCCCGACGTGGCCTGGACCGTACCGCTGTCGCTGGGTGATTCACATCGGGGGTTCAGGGTCCTGGGCACCAACGGCGATTATTTCCGTCATTACCGCTATGGCCGTAAACAACCGCTCGCCTTCGCTGACGGCGGTCCGTTTACCGATCTGTTCGACGCCGTCCTGGGGGCCGAGGCGGCGCGTGCCCTGGGCTATAAGCTGGGCGACCCATTGGTCGTCGCGCACGGCCTGGGCACCCAGGGGTTTTCCAACCATAAGGACAAACCGTTCCGCGTGGCCGGAATTCTGGCTCGGACGGGCACGCCCGTTGACCGCACGGTCCACGTCAGCCTGGAAGCGATCGAAGCCATTCATGCCGATTGGCGCAATGGTGCCCCCGTGCCGGGCATGCGGGTGACCGCTGATCAGGTGCGGCGTATGAACCTGACGCCGCGTGCCATCACGGCCTTCCTGATCGGCACGAAATCGCGCTTCGCCGCTTTCACCCTGCAACGCGCCATAAATGAATACAGGGCGGAACCGCTGTTGGCCGTGTTGCCGGGGGTGGCATTGCAGGAATTATGGGATTTGATGGGCACGGCCGAGGCGGCGCTTGCCGCCATTTCCGTGGCGGTGGTCGCGGCCGGGCTGTTGGGCATGATGATCATGCTGCTGGCCGGGCTGAACGAGCGGCGGCGGGAAATGGCCATTCTGCGTTCGGTCGGTGCCCGGCCATTGCACTTGTTCGCGCTGCTGGTGTCCGAGGCGACGGTGCTGACCGCCGCCGGGGCGGCCCTGGGGCTTGGGTTGTTCTATGGTGCCCTGGTTGTGATCCGGCCCGTGCTGGATAGCCGGTATGGATTGTTCTTGGAAATCTCCGCCCCGACGGGCCACGATCTGGCGATCCTGGGGGCGGTCGTTGCGGCCGGGGTGCTGGCGGGGGCCGTGCCTGCGTTCGGTGCCTACCGGCAGTCGCTGGCCGACGGGATGACGGTCCGGCTGTGACGAGGGCAAGAACATGGATAATGCAGCGGCCACAGACGTCGATATCGACGGTGTGCGGGTGCCGCGCCTGATCTACGGCACGGCCTGGAAGGAAGACGCGACGGAAAACCTTGTCGCCCAGGCGTTGGAACAGGGGTTCCGCGGCATCGATACGGCCAACCAGCGCAAGCATTATTTCGAAGCCGGCGTGGGGGCGGCCCTGTCGGCGGCAATTGCGTCGGGCCGGCTGCGCCGCGAAGACCTGTTCATCCAGACCAAATTCACCTACCCGCGCGGCCAGGATCATCGTCTGCCCTATGATGCGGATGCGCCGGCCGGCGTGCAGGTCGCCCAGTCGTTCGAAAAATCTCTTGAACACCTGGGCGCGGATTACGTCGATTCCTACGTCCTGCACGGGCCGTCCACGGGCGGGCCGTTGCGGCCTGTCGACTGGCTGGTCTGGCGTGCCATGGAGGCGATCCACGGTCAAGGCCGGGCGCGCCTGCTGGGCGTCAGCAACTTCACCTTGGAACAATTGCGCCTGCTTTGCGCCCGGGCCAAGATCAAACCGCGGTTCGTGCAAAACCGCTGCTATGCCTCGCGGTTATGGGACAAGGACATCCGGGCATTCTGCGCGGGTGAAGGCATACGCTATCAGGGGTTTTCCCTTTTGACCGCGAACCGGGCCCTGCTCGGCCATGGGGGATTCAAGGAACTGGCGGCACGGCACGGCAAAACGCCGTCGCAGGTCGTATTCCGGTTCGCATTGGATGTCGGGATGATCGCGTTGACCGGGACAACCAGCAGGGACCACATGGCCCAGGATCTGGATGTCTTCGACTTTCGGCTGACCCCGCAGGAAATTGACGCGGTCGAGAACGCCGCCCGCCCGCGTTAGGCGCCAAACCGTGTCGTTTCACCATGTGATGTGCTAACTGATTCCGTCATGGTGTCACTTCAAGACGCATTCCAACGGCATCAGGCCGGTGATATCGCCACGGCACGGGACCTGTACCGCAATTTCCTGGCGGTCAATCCCGGTCATGGCGAGGCGCTACACCTGTTGGGTGTGGCCCTGATGCAAGGCGGGGATATCCCGGGTGCTTGCCAGGCCTTGAGGCAGGCCGTCGCGGTCGACGGTAATCAGGCGGCCTGGTGGAATAACCTGAGCTTGGCGCTTTTCCACGGCGATGATTTCCCGGCCGCCCGCGATGCCGCCAGCCGTGCCCTTGTTCTTCAGCCGGGCAATCCGGATTTTCTCAACAATCTGGGCCTGGCCCAGCAGAAACTGGATGACCTGGCCGGCGCGCTTGCCAGTTTCAAAGGCGCCTTGAAAACACAGACCCAGGACCCGGAACTATTCCATAACTACGGTGTTGCTCTGCAGGCTGCGTCTCAGCCCAAAAAGGCGGCGCGCGCATTCGAAGAAGCCCTGCGCCTTTCCGGCGGATGGCCCGATTCCTATGCCAGCCTGGGGGCTGTCTATTACGAGATCGGCCGCAAGGAGGAAGCGTTCGAAGCCTGCCGCAAGGGCGTGGCGCTCGATCCTTTCCATCTGCCCAGCCACGACTGTTTCAAGCACCTGAAATGGGAAGCGGACCGCCAGGATCAGATGCACGATACCTATCGCTGGGTCTGCCGCGAACTGCCGGACCACCCCATGGCCCATCTGCAATATGGCCGCAGCCTTGTGCAGGATCATTGGTTCGAACAGGCCGAACCCGTTCTGCGGCGGGCGGTCGAACTGGCACCGGCCGAACCGGCTGCCCACGGGCAACTGGGCGCGGCGTTGTCCCGGCTGGGCCGCCACGACGAGGCCATCCAGGCACTGGAACATGCACTTGGACTGGACGCGGGCGATCCGGAAAATCAGGAATTGTACGGCGAAGCCCTGTTGCGGGCCGGGCGCCACGGGGATGCGGTCGGCCCCTTGAAGCGTTCACATGACGGCAACCCGCGCCGCTCGACGACATTGGGCCTGCTGACCATCGCCATGACAGAGGCCGCAGACCCCGACCTTGCGCGCATTGTCGATTTCGACACGGCCGTGACCGAGCGCCTTATCGATGTGCCTGAAGGCTATGATGATCTGGCGGGCTTCAACGCGGCCCTGCATGCCGAGCTTGAGGCCCGGCACAAAGCACTGCCGCCGCCGATCAATCAGACCATGCGGGGCGGCACGCAAATCCCCGATCACCTGTTCAACGGTGCGACCGGCACGGTGGCCTTGGTCAAAGCGGAAATATCCAAGGCGATCGGTGAATTTATCGCCGGTCTGGAAAGCAACCCGGATCATCCTTTCCTGCGTCATATCAATCCGCATTTCCGCTATACGGGGGCATGGTCGACGATCCTGCATGGCGCCGGATACGATGCCAGCCATATCCATGATGAAGGCTGGTTGTCCGGGGTTTATTACGTGAAGGCTCCGGACCTGTCGGATGCGCAATGGGAAAGCGGCGAAGGCTGTATTCAGTTCGGCGCCCCGCCGGATATCTATGTGAGCGCGCGCAACCGCACCCGGCGCCTGGTCCGGCCGGAGCCGGGAAAACTGGTGCTGTTTCCGTCTTATGTCTGGCATGGGGTGCGGCCGTTCACCAGCACCGATACCCGCCATTCCATCGCGTTCGATGTGATTTAGGGCCGGGGCCCGCGCGTAAGTTGGCCCTGGTTCGGCCTGAACGCGGTGTAAAGCCAACCCTGCCGACCCCACGCGATTCTTTAAAGGTCATAATTCAAAAAATTAGGGGTCTGCCTCCTGGATCGCGAAGGGGGGCTGGAGCGATCCAAAAAGCAGACCCCAAGGTGGGAAGTCGGGTCCCGGTAGGGAACCGGGTAGGGAGATAATTCGTGGTCTGTAAGTGTGTCTCTTTGTCAGTCAAACTTTGGTGGTTGGGGCGTTCTTACTTGAAGAAGCGGCCCACGGCGCGACGGACGTTGCGGATGTCGCGGTTCCAGGCCTGATGACGCAAAGCGTTCATTTCGTCGATGGTCGGCAAGGCGCCGGACGGCAAGGGAGCTGAGTGTCCGATGTGACGATTGTAAGCCATGTTAATTCTCCTTAATCATCGAAAGAGGTTCCGGTATTCAAACTGCGTGGACTTGGAGCGTTTTCTCTTTCGGAATTTAATTCTTCGACCGGTTAAACCCTGGTTGTCCGTGGGGTTCCCGTGTCCTGTTGAAACAAACCTACGGATTGGGATGCTTTTTCGCAAACGACCATTTCTCACCCTTGATTTTAGAAAATCTATAAGCTACACCTTTGCTCATGAGACCGCTGCCCCCCCTGAACGCGTTACGCGCCTTTGAATCCGCCGCACGGCACCTTTCCATGTCGCGCGCAGCGGATGAACTGCATGTCACGCCGGCGGCCATCAGCCACCAGGTAAAGGGCCTTGAAGAATACTTGGGATTACAACTGTTTCACCGCCAGCAGCGGGGTTTGTCCCTGACCGAAGCGGGGGCGGCCTACCTGCCGGGATTGCGGGAAGGTTTCGAAAAACTACAGGCCGCGACCCAGGCGCTGTTCGAATCTGAATCGACCGGGCCGCTCACCGTTTCCGTGACGCCGACCTTTGCGGCGAAATGGCTGGTCCACCGATTAGAGAAATTCACCATCCTGCATCCGGAAATCCAGGTCATGCTGGTCGCAACCACATTGAAAGTCCGGTTCGAAATGGGCGAAGCCGATGTCGCCGTGCGCTATGGGCCCGGGAACTATACCGGCTGCCGTGTCGATAAGATGTTCGAGGAAGAAGTCTACGCCGTTTGCGCACCGGAACTGATGACCGGCAAAAACCCGATCCGCGAACCCAAGGATCTTTTGAGCCACACTTTACTGCACCCCGTGCAGCACGAGATCGATGACAGCTTCCCGACCTGGGAAATGTGGCTGCGGGGCCATGGTGTGCGCACGGAAGGTCCGATTCCGGGCCCCAATATCTCACCTCACTGGATGCTGGTCGAAGCTGCCGTTAACGGCCAGGGTGTGGCCCTGGTCAAGGGCTCGGTCGCCGAACGCGACCTGGAAAACGGTCGTTTGGTCCGCCCGTTCGCCGATACCATCCCCGTGGCGCATGCCTATTGGCTGATTTCGCCGGAAGATTCCGCCGACAAGCCCAAGGTCAAGGCGTTCCGTGACTGGATCGTGGCGGAAGCCAGGGAGCATGCCGAACATCACGCCGAAGTGGAAGCCAAGCAACAGGCGGAATGGGCCGCGGCGCGGAGGCGGGTCGCCGCGACGGAGAACGCCTGAGCCATGGGTATTTCGCCGAAGGGGTTGGATCATCTTGTCTTGCGCACGGCCGATGTGGGCCGGCTTGCCGATTTTTACTGTCGGGTGCTGGGCTGTGTGCGTGAACGCGAGGTGACGACACTCGGCCTGACCCAATTGCGGGCAGGGGCATCGCTGATCGATCTGGTGGATGCGGCGGGCGAGATCGGCCGTATGGGCGGTGCGGCCCCCGGGGGCGAGGCGCTCAACCTGGATCATTTCTGCCTTCGTATCGACCCTTGGGACGAGCCCGCCATCCGGACCCATCTGGCAGAGCACGGGGTCGAGGCCGGTCCGACGGAACAACGCTACGGCGCCGAAGGCCAGGGACCGTCCATTTATCTCAGCGATCCCGACGGCAATACGGTCGAACTCAAAGGCCCCCCGGCATCGTGATCATCAATTCGCGGGACGCGTCAACGGCGGCAATGTCCCCACTCCGCTAACTTGAAAGTCTTCGAAGGCACATTCCATCCATGAAACAGACCATCCTTTTCAAGCATCCTGCCCCCGTGTTTCGCGAAGAATTGAAATCCGATTTCGATCTGGTGGATTTCGATCTTGAAACCGGCACACCCGACGACGCCGTCCGCCAAAACGCCCGGGTGCTGGTCACGTCCGGGTCGTTCGGGGCTTATCCGGATGAAATCGCGGTCCTGCCGGCGTTGGACCTGATTTGCTGTGTCGGCACGGGATATGACCGTGTGGATCTGGCTGCCGCCAAGGCACGCGGCATCCGTGTTACCCATTCCGCCGGAACCAACGCCGAGGCCGTGGCCGATCATGCCTTTGCCCTGTTGCTGGCTTCGGTGCGGGATATTCCCCGGTTCGACCGCCAGGCGCGGGCCGGTGAATGGCGGCCGCCGACGGATACGCGCCCGCCCGCCAACGGCCGGAAAATCGGGATCATCGGCATGGGCGGTATTGGCAAGGGCATCGCCCGCCGTGCCGAAGGGTTCGGTATGAACATCGCCTATACCGCGCGCAGTGCCAAAAAGGACTTGCCCTGGACCTTCGTTCCCAACGTCATCGACCTCGCAGCGGTATCGGATTTTCTGGTGGTTGCGGTACCCGGCGGCGATCAAACGCGGCATATGATCAATGCGGATGTTCTCCGCGCCTTGGGGCCGGATGGATTTCTGGTCAACATCGGGCGGGGAACGGTGGTCGCGACGGACGATCTGATTCAGGCGCTGCAAGACCGCACGATCGCCGGTGCCGGGCTCGACGTGTTCGAGGACGAGCCCAATATTCCCGAAGGTCTATGCCGGCTTCCGAATGTGGTGCTCACACCACACATGGCGGGCATGACCGATGGCATCCATGCGCTGAGCGCCAAGTTGATGCGTCAGAACATCGAAGCTTTTTTCGCCGGTCAGCCGCTGGTTTCGCCGATCCCCGAAATGGCCGGTTAGCCGTAGTCTGAGGGACGGAATGGCAAAACTGACACATCGGGACTGGGTGCCGGCCGATTGTGAGGCCCGGGTCCAGGAAATCGCCCAACAAGTCCAGGCCGCCGCCAGTGACGAAGTGGATGCCCGCCTTGATGCCCTGATCGCGATCAACCGCGACATCCACGATCGCGAATGTTTCAACCTGAACCCGGCGACCAATGTCATGAACCCCCGGGCCGAGGCGGCGCTGGCCGCCGGGCTGGGATCGCGCCCGTCGTTGGGTTATCCCGGCGACAAATACGAAATGGGTCTGGAAGCGATCGAGGAAATCGAAGTTATCGCGGCCCAACTGGCGGCCGAGGTCTTTCGCGCGGCCTATGCGGAAATCCGCGTTGCTTCCGGCGCCATGGCCAATTTGTACGCCTTCATGGCGACCTGCCGGCCGGGCGATGCGATCATCGCGCCTTCGGCGGAAATCGGCGGGCATGTGACCCATCATGGGGCGGGCTGCGCCGGGTTGTTCGGCTTGAAAACCCATGCCGCCCCGGTCGATGCCACGGGCTATACGGTTGATCTGGATGCCCTGCGCACCCTTGCCCAGGATGTTCGGCCCAAATTGATCACCATCGGCGGCAGCCTGAACCTGTTCCCTCATCCGGTCGCCGAGGTCCGCGCCATCGCGGATGAAGCCGGGGCCAAGGTGCTGTTCGACGCGGCCCATCTGTGCGGCATGGTGGCGGGCGGGGCCTGGTCCGATCCCTTGGCACAGGGAGCGCACCTGATGACCATGAGCACCTACAAAAGTCTGGGCGGTCCGGCGGGTGGGCTGATCGTGACGAATGAGGCGGACATCGCAGAACACCTGGATTCCATCGCCTTCCCCGGCATGACGGCCAATTTCGATGCGGCCAAGTCGGCGGCCCTGGCCATTACTTTGCTGGACTGGCGGGACCATGGCGCGGCTTATGCAGCTGAAATGGCGGCGGTTTCAATGGCATTGGCCCAAGCCTTGGATGCGGAAGGCATCCCCCTTTTCGCCAAGGATCAGGGGTTCACGTCATCCCATCAGTTCGCTGTTCTGGCCGAAAGCTACGGCGGGGGACAGGCCGCGGCCAAGAAGCTGCGCCGGGCGGGATTTCTTGCCTGCGGGATCGGTCTGCCGGCCGCACCCGTGGCGGGCGATGCCAACGGCCTGCGGATCGGCACGCCTGAACTGGTCCGGCGTGGCATGATGGTAAGCGACATGCCGAAGCTTGCGGGCCTGATCGCGCGGGGGCTTTCCAGCAACGATCCGGAAAGTCTGGCGGGCGAGGTTCGGGCTTGGCGGGAAACCTTCGACGGCCTGCGTTTCGTTCGGCCGTAGGGCCCGATATTGGTTTGCGCAAATCGTCGTCGCGGGCCTGAATTCGGCTCGCTCGGGATTTGCGATCAGAACGGCCAGAACATCAGGATCGCCGGTACGGCCACGATCAGAACCACGATCTGCAGGGGCAGCCCCAGACGCCAGTAATCGCCGAACGCATAGCCGCCGGGCCCCATGACCAGCGCGTTGTTCTGATGGCCGATCGGTGTGACGAAGGCGCAGCTGGCGGCCACGGCGACCCCCATCAGCATGGCATCGGGATTGACGGCAAGACGTTCGGACAGGGTCATGGCAACCGGTCCCATGATGACGGCCGTGGCGGCGTTGTTCAGCACCGCCGACAGGGCCATGGTCACCGCCATCACAAGGACCAGAACCGCGACCGGGTTGAGGGGCAGGGGGCTGCCCAGAATGCCCTGGGCGATCAGGTCCGTGGTGCCGGTGGAATCGAAGGCATCCCCCACGGGGATCAGGGCGCCGATCAAAACCACCACGGGCCAGTCGATGCCGTCATAGATTTCACGCACGGGTAGCAGGTTGAGGACGACCATGGCGACGGCGGCTAATCCCAGGGCGACCGTGATCGGCAGGATGTTAAAGGACGCAAGCGCGACCGCGGCGGCGAATATGGCGATGGACAGGCGTGCCTGCCGGTGGTTGGTGTCGCCGAAGGACGGCGTCAGTTGCTGCAGCATCAGACAGCCCATGCGCGCCATCAAATCGGGCATATGGTCGCGGGGGCCGTAAAACAGCACAAGGTCCCCCGGGCGGAAGCGGAACTGCCCCATGCGGCCACGAAAGGCGCGGCCCTGGCGGGATACGGCCAGGATGTCGGTGTCGTAGCGTGAACGCAGGCGCAGGCTGAACAACTCGCGGCCGATCATGCGCGATCCGGGGCGGACGACCGCTTCGGTCAGGTCCATGTCCTCGTCGATCATGTTTTCCGACTTCGCCCCCTTCATGGTCCCGACTTTCAGGTCCATGGCCGTGGTCAGGCGGTCCAATCCTTCGGATGTGGATTCCAGCAGCAGCCGGTCGCCGACCTTCAGGCCGTCCCCCCGGGGCAGTTTGTTGATGCGTCGGCCGCGGCGGATGATATTGACCACCAGAACATCGCAATCCGTGGCCAGCATGCGCAGTTCGCCCCGCGTCATCCCGACCGCATCCGTGTTCTTGACCACGGTTGCTTCGGTCACGAACTTGTCGATGTTCATATGGTCGCGGGTTGCGTCGTGGACCTGCCGGCGGGCCGGGATCAGATAACGCGCCGATACGGACAGAAACCCAACCCCGACGGCGGCCACCAAAAGCCCCACCGGCGTGAAATCGAACATGCCGAAAGGTTGGCCCGTCACGTTGCCCCGAAAGGCCGCGATGATGATGTTGGGCGGTGTACCCAAAAGGGTGATCAAACCGCCCAGGATGGTCGCGAAGCTGAGCGGCATCAGCACCGCGCCTGCGTGATATTTGGTCTTGGTCGTCGTCTGGATGGCGGCCGGCATCAGCAGGCCCAGGGCGGCCACGTTGTTCATGACCGACGACATCAACGCGCCCAGGCCCGACAGCATGGCGATATGGCGGGCCATGCCCGTTGCCGAACGTTCGATCAGGCGGGCGAGGATTTCCGAAGCCCCCGTGCGCGCCAGGGTATGGCTGAGGATCAGGATCGCGGCCACGGTCACGGTCGCCGGATGACCGAAACCGGAAAAGGCGTCGCGGGCGGGAACAAGGCCCAGGACGACCGCCGCGAGCAAGGTCGCAAAGGCGATCACGTCGTAACGCCAGCGGTCCCAGATGAACAACGCCAGCGTCGCCGCGATCAGTCCGACAATGGCCATTTGGTCAAAGGTCAAGGATCGGTTTCCGGTAATTGGGGCCGCAGTTTTGAAGGTGAGTGTGGAGGGCCGGCGCGTAAAATGAAAGGGCGGAAACAACGCCTTGTGCTAAATCCGGGAGCTTTTTCAGGAAGCAAAAAGGGGCGGCCCCGATGTGAGGGCCGCCCGTTAGTTTGCCTATCTACTCATAAAAAGTAGGGAGTTGCCGCTGTTTCGCCCGGGTGCCGATGAAGGGGGGCAGGTCGGCTGGGAAATGTCCTGGAGAGGGCATCCCCGGGGGCGCCGCCAGCGGCGGGCGGTTTCAAGGGATTAGCAGGGGGTGGGAACGCCGTTGCCTTCGCGGGCACCCAGTGGAGTGTGGCGGAACATCCGGCCGATCACGTCACGGACCGCTTCGGCCCGCAATTGCCGGCCCCGGCGCACGCCGGCTTCGATTTCGCCGTGAGGGATTGCGTTCCTCAAATCAAATCGGGTCATGGGCATGAGGGAACTCCTTCATTTCAAGTCGGTCGGCATCATTGCCGTCCTCAGTTGAAATGAACCTAATACTTGCCGTTTTGTTTGATAATCGACATAAATGGATTATGATTTATGAAAATATTTCACTAAATATCCGATGCAGGAGGCGATATGGACCGGGACAGTGAAATGGCGGTATTCGTGCGCGCGGTCGAAGGCGGCGGGTTTTCCGCGGCGGCGCGCGATCTGGGCATTACGCCATCGGCGGTCAGCAAACTGGTCGGCCGGTTGGAAGACCGTTTGGGCGCGCGTCTGCTGAACCGGACGACGCGCTCGATCAGCCTGACCGAGGAAGGCCGCACCTATTACGAACGGGCGGTGACCATTCTGGAAGAAATCGAAGCCGCCGAACTGGCCGTGCGCGAACTACATGCCGAGCCGCGCGGTGTGCTGAAGGTCAATTCATCGACGGCGTTTGGGCGTTATGCGGTGATCCCCTATTTGCATGAATTCATCGAAGCCTATCCCGAACTGCAGGTTCAGTTCATTACTTCGGACAGCATGGTCGATCTTGTGGGCGAAGGCGTGGATGTGGGATTGCGGATCGGCACCTTGACCGATTCATCCCTGATCGCCCGGCGTCTGACGCCGGTGAAACGGGTGGTCGCGGGGGCGCCCGCATATTTAGAACGGCACGGGGTGCCGCAAGCACCGGAAGACCTGGTCAATCACAATTGCCTGCGCGTCAATTTCGAAACCTCGATCAACCGCTGGGAATTCAAGGGAGCGGACGGCCCCCGTATTCTGGACGTCAATGGCTCGCTGATGGTCAATGATGCGTCGTTGCTTTATGACGCGGCGATCGCCGGCGTCGGCTTGATCCGCGCGGCGCAGTTCCTGACCTGGGAAGCGCTGCGCGATGGCCGTCTGGTGCCCGTGCTGCAGGAATACGAAACAGAGGAAGACCGCAGTGTTTTTGCCGTCTATCCGCCCGGCCGCCATCAGGCGCCCAAGGTCAGGGCATTTGTCGACTGGCTGGTCGACCGGTTCGTCAAGGACCCGCCCTGGGCAGAAACCATCGCGGCCTTGGACCGGGAATCCGCCACATAGATCGGCGATTGGGGGGCATGCGAGGCAATGCCGAGGGGCTGGCTGTCGAATTCCCGGTCTTCATCCAGATAAAGGCGGCAGCGCGCCAGGACGACCCTGTCGGGCCCCGCTTGTTTTTCCAGGCGGTCGCGGATGGCGGGGCGGTCGGCCCGGCAGGCCTGCGTCGTTTCCCAGGTTCGGTGCCAGGTTTCCAAGGGACGGCAGTACAGCAGACTTGGATCGCAGGACGCGATCAATAGAACGGCGATGACGGGCGGCATGAAGTGTCCTCGGCAGAAACGATGCCGATGTAATAATGATAATGATAATTATTCGCAATATTTAAATTCACAATTGACGGGTATGCTTTTTCCCGTCCGGGAAAAGTCGCCATCGAGAGCCTAGTCCACCGTGATGTTGCACCAATCACAGTCAATATATCGGCTTGATATACTATAAAATTGCATCTAATTTCTGCCGTACTTTGCCAACGGGATTTGGACGGATCCGGGTGACCGGCTCCCCTGAAGTTATGGATGCAAAAACCCTATGTCTGGGCGTGCTCGTCATGGGTGACGCTTCGGGATACGAGATCCGCAAAATGTTCGACGAGGGACCGTTCGCGCATTTTCAGGATGTCGGTTTCGGCTCGATCTATCCCGCCCTGGCCAAGTTGTCGGACGAAGGTCTGGTCGCGGTGACGGGGGGGGCAGGTGACGGTCATCCGGAAAAAAAGGTTTATGCCATTACGCCGGCCGGGCGCGACGCGTTCACGCAATCCCTGGCGCGCGCACCCAAGCGCGACAAGCTGCGATCCGACGTGACCTTCATGATGTTCTTTGCGGAATTTCTCGATCCGGATCATCTGCGTGGCGTGTACGACGATTATCTTGCCCATTACAGGGACCGTGTCCGGTTCATGGAAAGCCTGGACGCTGAAGGGGTGCCCGAAGGCCGGTTGTTCGTGCGCGGCATGGGCCTGGCCTTTTATCGGGCCATCACGGAATACATGACGGAAAACCGGGACCGCCTGATTAATGCCGGGCCGGGTGCCAAGGATGCAGCGGAATAGGACAAGCTGAATGAAACTGCCCATCAAACCTTCGTATATCGCGGCATCGGTCCTGGCATTCGGGGCTGTCGCCTGGATATTTTCCGGCGACTTGGATCAGGCGAAACGACACTACGGCTTTGGCGCGGATGAAGCTGCTGCGGCCAATCCGCAGGCCCGTGCAAAAGACGCTGCCGACACGCCTGCCGAAGCAGCCAAGGGGACGGAAAAAGCTTTGCCCATGGTGCGCGTGCGGCGCATGGAAGCGACCGAACGGGTGCGCGAGATTGGTGTTACCGGCCGCACGAACGTCATTTTCGATGCCGAGGTCACGGCAGAGACGGCTGGCCGTATCGTCGAGATATCGGCATCAAAGGGTACATGGCTGGAAAAAGGCGAGGTGATCCTGAAACTGGCCATGGACGACCGGAAAGCCAGGCTGCGCGAAGCAGAGGCGCGCGTCACCTATGAACGCATCGGCTTCGACGCCGCCAAGAAACTGTCGCGCAAAGGCTTTCAGTCCGAGGTCAAACTGGCCCAGGAAGAATCGGAACTGGAACAGGCCAAGGCGGAACTGGCGGCGATCAAGCTGGATATCGAGCGCACGACCGTCCGGGCCCCCATTTCGGGATATCTGGAAACGCTGCCGGTCGGTGTTGGTGATTATTTGAAGTCGGGCGACAAGATCGTGGTGATGATCAACCCAGACCCGATCCGTGTTGTCGCCCAGGTGTCCGAGCGCGATGTTATGCATATGAAAGCCGGGGATACGGCCCAGGCCCGCACGGTCGACGGCGCGGTTTTCGAAGGCTCGATCCGCTATGTCTCCCAGCGGGCGGATGAGGCGACGCGGACGTTCCGGGTCGATGCCTGGGTCAACAACCCCAACCATGTGCTGCGCGACGGCCAGACCATGGAAGTGTTCTTTCTGGCAGGCAGTGAAAAGGCGCACAAGATTTCGGCGGCGGTGCTGACCCTCAACGATCTGGGCGTGATCGGCGTTAAGTATGTGGATGCAACCAACCATGTGCGCTTTCAGAAAGTGCGGATCATCGCCCATACGCCCGACGGCATCTGGCTGGGCGGTCTGCCGAATACGGTGACTTTGATTACCGTCGGCCAGGAATTCGTGACCGAAGGACAGCTTGTTCAGCCGGTCGAGGAGCAGGCACTGACCGCCGGCAAGCCCGGACCTGCATCATGAATGCGCTGATCGACGCAGCACTGGGCCACGCCCGGACGGTGATCCTCACGCTTGTCCTGATTTTGACGGCGGGGGCAATCGCCTATGTGGAAATTCCCAAGGAAGCCGAGCCGGACGTCAATATCCCGATCATTTACGTTTCCATGACGCATGAAGGGATCTCTCCCGAAGACGCGGAACGCCTTCTGATCCGTCCCATGGAAAAGGAAATGCGCGGCATCGACGGGGTCAAGAAGATGACCGCCAAAGGGTTCGAGGGCGGTGCCAACGTGACCCTGGAGTTCGAAGCCGGGTTCAATGCGGACAAGGCCCTGACCGACGTTCGCGAAAAGGTCGATCTGGCCAAACCGGAACTGCCTGACGACACGGACGAACCCTCCGTTCACGAGGTCAATTTCGCGCTCTTTCCCGTTATCGCCGTGACGCTGTCCGGCGACGTGCCCGAACGGCTGTTGGTCAAGTTGGCGCGTGATCTGCGGGACAAGATCGAAGCGGTTTCGGCCGTTTTGTCCGTTCAGATCGCGGGCGACCGCGAGGAACTGCTGGAAGTTCTGATCGATCCGATCAAGCTGGAAAGCTACAACCTGTCGCCGGTCGATACGGTTCAGATGGTCGAATTGTCCAACAAGCTGGTTGCTGCCGGTGCTCAGGACACGGGGCAGGGGCGCTTTTCGTTGAAGGTTCCCGGCCTGTTCGAAACCCTGTCCGACATCGTTACCATGCCTGTCGTGTTCAAAGGCGATGCGGTTGTGACCCTTGGCGATGTCGGCGAGATCCGGCGCGGGTTCAAGGATGCGGAAGGCTTCGCGCGGATCAATGGCGAGCGTGCGGTGGTGCTGGAGGTCGTCAAGCGCACGGGCGAGAACATCATCGATACCATTGAGCGGGTTCAAGCCGTCGTGACGGCCGAGCAGGCGGCCTGGCCCGGCGAACTGCGCCGAACGATCAAGGTCGATTTCATCCAGGACAAGTCGACGCAGGTCCGCAACATGCTGCTGGATCTTCAAAACAACGTCACGTCGGCGGTCCTGCTGGTCATGATCGTGGTTGTCGCGGCACTTGGCCTGCGGTCCGCTGGACTGGTCGGTATCGCCATTCCCGGGTCGTTCCTGGCGGCCATTCTGGCGCTGTCGTTTATGGGGCTGACGGTCAATATCGTCGTGTTGTTCTCGTTGATCCTGGCGGTCGGCATGCTGGTCGACGGCGCCATCGTCGTGACCGAATACGCCGACCGGAAGATGACCGAAGGGGCCGCACCCAAAGATGCTTACGGCTTGGCGGCCAAACGCATGGCCTGGCCGATCACGGCGTCCACGGCGACGACCTTGGCGGCGTTTCTGCCGTTGTTGTTCTGGCCGGGGGTGGTCGGCGAGTTCATGAAGTTTCTGCCGCTGACCCTGTTGATGACCCTGGCGGCATCGCTGTTGATGGCGCTGATCTTCGTGCCGACGTTGGGAGCGACCTTCGGGCGGGCCGGCGGGGCGGCCAGTTCAGAGACGGCGAAACGCCTGGCCGCTGCCGGTAAAGACGGCGGAGAAGACGAAACGTCGTTGGATCAGGTCGGCGGCATCACGGGTGGGTATCTGAAAATTTTGGGCGGGGCGCTCAACCATCCGGCCAAGGTGCTGGTCGGCTCGGTCCTGATCCTGGTCGGGGTTCAGGTTACGTATGCCAACTTTGGACGCGGTGTCGAATTCTTCCCCGATGTGGAACCGGAATTGGCGCAATTGCAGGTCCGCGCGCGCGGCAACCTGTCGGCCTGGGAACAGGACAAACTGATGCGCGAGGTCGAAGACCGTATCCTCGACATGCGTGAATTCAAAAGCATCTACACCCGGACCGGCAAGAACCGGGAAACCCAGGAAGCCGAAGACATCATCGGCACCATTACTCTGGAATTTTCCGATTGGAGGACCCGGCGCACGGCCGATGAAATTTTGACCGAGGTCGAACAGCGCACGCATAACCTTGCGGGCATCCACGTTGATCGGCGCAAGCAGGAAAAGGGCCCGCCCGTGGGCAAACCCGTGAACGTGGAACTGACGTCGCGCCATCCAGAACTGCTGCCGGTTGCGGTGAAACGTATTCTGGAAGGTCTCGATGCCGTCGGCGGCCTGATCAATATCGAAGACGGCCGTCAATTGCCCGGCATCGACTGGGAAATTCAGGTCGATCGCGCCCAGGCCGCCAAGTTCGGCGCCAACGTGCAATTGATCGGCCGCATGGTGCAGACCGTTTCCCAAGGCATCAAGGTCGGCGAATACCGGCCCGACGATTCCGATGACGAGATCGATATTCGCGTGCGCTATCCCGCCCCGTACCGGACGCTGGAACAGCTGCATGCGATCAAGGTCAACACGGACATGGGGCCCGTGCCGATCCGCAATTTCGTCACCATCACGCCCAAGCACAAGATCGGCACCCTGTCGCGTTCCGACGGTAAACGGGTTTTGGCGGTTAAGGCCGATGTGGCGCCGGGTGTCCAAGTGGCGGAGAAAGTCACGGCGCTTAGGGAATGGATTGCCCAGGCAGACCTGGACCCGCGTATCGGTGTGGAATTCAAGGGCGAGGACGAAGAGCAGGCCAAGGCCGAGGCATTTCTGTCAAAGGCCTTTTCGGCGGCCCTGTTCATCATGGCCATCATCCTGGTGACCCAGTTCAACAGTTTCTATTCCGCCTTTCTGATCCTGTCGGCGGTGATCATGTCGACCATCGGTGTATTCATCGGCTTGCTGATCACGGGACAGCCTTTCGGCATCGTCATGACGGGTATCGGCGTGATCGCCCTGGCGGGGATTGTCGTCAACAACAACATCGTGCTGATCGATACCTTCGACCGGTTGGCGAAATCGGCCAAGGACATGCGGGGGGCCGTCCTGCGCACAGGGGCCCAGCGCCTGCGCCCGGTGCTGTTGACGTCGGTCACGACCGTTTTGGGGCTGATGCCCATGGTGCTGGGCATGAACATCGATTTCGTGAACCACGCGGTCACCGTGGGGGCGCCTTCGACCCAATGGTGGCGGTCCTTGGCCACAGCCATCGTGTTCGGCCTGGCCTTCGCCACGGTGCTGACGCTGATCGTCACCCCGGCGGCGCTGATGGTAAGGGCAAATTTTCAGGCGTGGCGGGCCAAGCGACGTTCGTCCCATGCCACGGTCGACGTTACTTAAGGCATGGATCTGCTGTTGATTTCGGCGCCTTAGGTGTCGGGAGCGTCGGGATTGGTCGAGCGCTTCTTGTGCCAAAGGTATGACCGGACCGAGAGCGGGAAACTGGCAAGGTAGGACACCAGGATCGCCGTCAGCGCCAGCCAGGGGTTGGTCACCACGAAGGCGGCCAGGATGGCGACCGCGATCATCACCGGCATCATCCAGGCACGCGCCATTTTCATGTTCTTGAACGAGAACGTCGGAAAGGTCGAAACAAACAGCCCGCCACAGGCCACCAGCACGACAGATACCAGATAGGGGTTCTGCAGGTAGAGGACGTAGTCTTCCGGTACCTGAAACGACAGGATCATCGGCAGCAGGACCAACCCCGCACCGGCGGGGGCCGGAACACCGGTGAAGAACCGGCCCGCCCATACGGGCTTTTTGTCGTCTTCCAGCATGGTGTTGAAGCGTGCCAGACGCATGGCGCAGCACATGGCGAACAGCACGACCAGGAACCAGCCGAACCGGCCCGCGTCATCCAACGCCCAGTGGTAAAGAATCATCGCCGGGGCCACGCCGAAGCAAATGAAGTCGGACAGGGAATCGAGTTCCGCGCCGAACTTGGAAGAGCCCTTCAACAGGCGCGCGACGCGGCCATCCAGGGTGTCCAGGATCGCCGCGATCAGGATCGAGAACGCGGCGGCCTCCCATCGTTCGTTCAAGGCAAAGCGCATGCCGGTCATGCCGGCGGCCAATGCCCCCAAGGTCAGCATGTTGGGGATCATCTTGTTGATCGGCATGACCCGAAGGCCGCGGCGGCGGCGGGGACGCGGCTCCGGGGTGGATTTGGGGTCTGGGGCGCTGTCGCTCATGGGACGTGTCTTTTCCAGCGGTTAACGGCGCTGTGCCTGGCGCGCTTCGCCGGCACCGATTTCGGCGATCACGGTTTCTCCGCCGATGCTGGTCTGTCCGACGGACACCAGCGGCTCGCAGCCTTCGGGCAGATAGACATCGACCCGCGACCCGAATCGGATCAGACCGAACCGTTCCCCCGCGCTGAGGCTGTCGCCGTCGCGCAGGTCGCACAGGATACGCCGCGCCACCAATCCCGCGATCTGTGATACGGCGATCTCGTTCTTTTTGGCGGATCGGCTTTTCACGCCGGCGATCTTGATGCGCATGCTCTGGCGTTCGTTTTCCGTGCTGGCCTTGTCAAGCGAGGCATCCAGGAACGCCCCGGGCCGATAGGCCAGTTTGGTGACCTTGCCGGACACCGGCGAGCGGTTCACATGCACGTTGAACACGTTCATGAAAATGGCGATGCGGGTGCGCTCGTCATCACCCATTTCCAGTTCCGGCGGCGGTGCGGCCCGGTCGATCAGCTGTACCAGGCCGTCGGCCGGGGCGATCACCAGATTGTCGCCCAGCGGCGTCATACGGTCGGGGTCGCGGAAAAAGTACGTGCACCAGACGGTTAAAACGACACCCAACCAGCCCAGGGGTTCGGCAATGAAGAACAGCACGATCGTGACCGCGGCGAAAAGCGCGATGAACGGCCAACCCGCCCGGTGTATGGGCGTCATGACATTGTCCGAAATGGTGTTCAGTATCATTTGCTGCCATTTTATCTGTGGATGTATCGAATGCCGCAGCGTGCCGAGGCATTGCGCGCCCTACATAACATATTTTTCAGGGAATGCCCGGTTGAAATACCTCGTACTGATCACGGCGAGTTCTTGTCAGGGACGAATGCAGGGGTGATAATTCAGACCGTCAGAAGGAGATCCCGACGTGGCTGCCTCTAACACCGCCGAGAAAACCAAGGCCCTTGTGGATGCTGCCGGCAATCCGGCCGCGTCCATGCCGTTGGGCGCCATGGGATTGGATGCTGAAGGCCAGCTGATCCGAAAGAACGACGACGGGCTGATTGAATTCACCTTCCGCTACATGGGCTATCAGTTCGCTGTCCGCGCCGAGGTCGAACCCGGGCACACGCGCATGCGGATCCATGCCGTATTGGGGCATTTGCCCTATACGGCCGAAGCCGGCGACCTGCGGTCCAACATGCGGGCGGTGGTCCTTGCGGCGGAAAACGCACTTGGCGGACGCATTCACATCAACCAAGAACAACGCATTCTGTTCCTGGACGAATTCAATTTCGATGAAACGCTGACGCCCAATTCCCTGCTGACCAAGACGGTGGTCTTTTTGCTGTCGGCCAAGCCGTACCTGGAACTACTGGCGCTGATCGCCGGGGCAAGCAAGGCCGTCTATGCTCTGCTGCCCGAGCAGCACAACATGGCATTACCCGCCAAATAGCAGCCTGCCTGGAGGTGCTTAAGGGCCGCTGGGCTTGAGGGCATTGGGGGCGGCTGGCGTCAGTTCGTCTGTTTGGGAACCTGGAACACCTGACCCGGATAAATCAGATCGGGATCGCCGATCTGGGATTTATTGGCGCGATAGATGATCGTGTATTGGACGCCTTCGCCGTAAACGCGCCGTGCGATCCGCCATAGCGAATTTCCCGGCTGTACGATGATCGTCTCGCCCGCCGCCAAATTCGGCATGTTTTCGTCCTGGCGGAAGGGAATGGAAACCTGGGCCAGAACCTTGCCGCTCGGGTCCATGCGCTCGGCCTTCAGTTTATGGACGCCGGGAGCAACCTTGTCCTTCAGCGTCAATGACCAGCGGTTTTGCGCATCGGCCTGTGTGTCGCCCAGGGGCGCATTGTCCAAATAAAGCCGTACGCTGTCGCCCGCAGGGGCGCGGCCGCTGATGATCACGCGCCCTGATGGCGTGTAGTCGACGGCGCTGATATCGAATTCGATCTTTTGCGGCCCGTCTCCCTGGATCAGGCGGCTCGGCCCTTCGCCCAGGCGCGGCACCTTAATCGCAAGCGGTTCGGTCGTGCGTTCCTGGGCGACCATCGGGCCCGTATCCGTGCGCTCCGGTACGGCCAGAACGACCACATCGGGGGAACTGAGCACCCGGCCGTCCGGCGCGATGGTTTCTAAAGACAGATACCGGTTTCCGGGCGGCAAGGGGTCGTTCGGCAAATAGACCCATTCGCCGTTGCCGTCGGCGACGATGCGGCCGATTTCGGTCTGGCCGTCCTTGATGATGACCGTCGCCCCGGGGGCGGCGCGACCGGCGATGACCGTATCGCCCGTGGGGCTGACGCGGACCACGTCGAACATGGGAAGGTCAGGATCTCCGGCTTTGGGCGCGGGCATGGGGTTTGGCTTCGGCGTTGTGGCCTGGGGGGCGGTAGCGGCCTGTTCCGCGGGCGGAGACGGCGGGTCCTTGTCGTCATCGGGTGACGACAGGTTGACGACGATGGCGAAGGCCACCACGACCAGTCCGATCCCGACGATGAACAGCGGATTACGCCACATTGCGTTCACTGATGCCGCGTGGTCGCGGCATTCCTTGGTTTGCCCCCAAATTCGTTCCTTCACATCTAATGGTCCCGGCGCGTCAACGCAATCGGCAACTGGCGGAATGCCGGCCCGGCGCTTGAAACCCCCGATTTGATGGCGCATTTTCTAATAAAGCAGAAACAGCGGGGCCTCATGGCATCACAAACGGAAGAATCGGAAAGCTCCGAAGGGGCGGCATCGCCGGCGGTGCGCGTGTGGGATCTGCCCATCCGTCTGTTTCATTGGGTTTTGCTGGCGGCGGTGGTCATTTCGGTCGCGACGGGCCTGATCGGCGGCCTGTGGCAGATGGACCTGCACGTTGTTTCCGGTTGTGTCGTCCTGGGGCTGGTCCTGTTCCGGGTAATCTGGGGATTTGCCGGCGGACGCCATGCCCGCTTTACCGGGTTCATCAAAGGGCCGGTGATGGTTCTGCGCTATGCCGTCGATTTCGCCTGCCGCCGTGCCGGACATACGACCGGACATAACCCGCTGGGCGGTTGGTCGGTTATCCTGATCTTGGCCGTGCTGGCGGTGCAGGCGGGAACGGGATTGTTCGCCAACGACGATATCTTCCTGGAAGGCCCCTTGGTCAAATACGTGGGCAAGGAAATGAGCGACCGGCTGACCGGCATCCATCACTGGATGATTAATGGGGTCTATGGTCTGGTCGCACTTCACGTCGGCGCCGTGGCGCTGCACTGGTGGCGGGGCGATAATCTGGTCAAACCCATGATTACCGGCACTAAGCCCGATGCGGACCCGGCCCATGGGGATGGCGCGACGCGCTGGGGCTGGGCGGCGGCGGCTTTTGTCATTGCCGCCGCGCCCGTCGCATGGATTCTATCTCAATGGTAGGCATGCTCGACGGGCATTAGTTCTTTTTCTTGTAGTCGTCATGACAGGCCTTGCAGGCATTCTTGCCAAGGGCGCCGATGGCCGCGCCCAGTTTCTTGGGATCGCCCGATTCCGCCGCCGTCACAAGGTTCTGTGCGTGATCGACGAAGGCCGCGTTGACCTTTTTGAAATCGGCCGGGTCGTCCCAGATTTTGGCCAGCGCATTGGTTTCGCCGCCCAGTGAGTCCGAGCCCTTGGGAAAGACGTTCTGAGCGATCTTGGCCAGGGACAGCATGCCCTTGGCCAGTTCGGCCATATCGCCCTTATTGGCGGTTTCGCCCTTGGCGATGCCGACCAGGGCGTTCATATGGCCGCCCACGGATTTCATGACCGCTTTGCGGTATTTGATTTCACCGCCGTCATCGGCCGAGGCCGCACCCGCGGCCGTCATGGAAATAACGGCTGCCGCCGCGAGAAAACGCCAGGGAGTGGGAAGGAAGGTCTTCATTTCGCTGATCCTTATGAAACAAAAGAGTATCACTTGTCGGACCTGGTCTGGCATATACTGCCCCGGGCCAGCCCGGACCTTGAGAAAACTCTAATCATTCATATCCTGTCTGTGAACGGTTTGCGGTTTCCGGTCACGTAAAATTCAACGGATTGATTTTTGCCCATGTCCGATATCTCCTCGATTTGCGTGTTTTGCGGCTCCCGCGCCGGGGCAGACCCGGTGTATCAGGACGCCGCCCGGGAACTGGGCCGGATGATGGCGGCGCGGGGCATACGCCTTGTCTACGGCGGCGGGCACATCGGTCTGATGGGCGTGATCGGCGATGCCGTTCTGGACGCGGGCGGTGAAGTGACGGGGATTATTCCGGACTTCCTCAAACGCCGCGAGGTCGGGCGCGACGACCTGACCGAATTGATCGTCACCGACAGCATGCATTCCAGGAAGCAGCGCATGTTCGAATTGGCCGATGCCTTTGTATCGCTGCCGGGCGGCCTGGGCACCCTGGACGAAACGATCGAGGTCGCGACCTGGAAGCAATTGGGCCTGCATGACAAGCCGATCGTGATCCTGAACGCGGGCGGATACTGGAACGCGCTTTCCGACCTTCTGGCGTCGGTCGTCAAAGGCGGGTTCGCTTATGGCGACATGCCGGCGCTGTGGTCGGTGGTCGATACCCCTGAACAGGTGTTCGACGCCATCGCCGCCGCCGGTGATCCCGGCCCGTCGGTCGCATCCAGCCGTCTCTAAGTTTCCCTGTTCCCTGCATTTCCGCCGGTTCTCTATCTTGCAGCAGGCGGGGGCAATCTATATTGTGCGCCGCAACTGCAATCCCAGGGACAACCGGAGCACTGATTGATGGCTAAAATTCAGGTCAAAAACCCCATCGTGGAATTGGACGGCGACGAGATGACGCGGATCATCTGGGAGTTCATTAAGGACAAGCTGATCCTCCCGTACCTCGACGTCGACCTTAAGTATTACGATCTTTCCGTTCAAAAACGCGATGAGACGGATGACCAGATCACGATCGATTCCGCCAACGCCATCAAGGAACACGGCGTGGGCGTCAAATGCGCGACCATCACGCCGGACGAAGGCCGGGTCGAGGAATTCGGCCTCAAGCAGATGTGGCGTTCGCCCAACGGCACGATCCGTAACATCCTGGGCGGCACCGTGTTCCGTCAGCCGATTATCTGCAAGAACGTGCCGCGCTTGGTGCCGGGTTGGACCCAGCCGATCGTCATCGGCCGTCATGCCTTCGGCGACCAGTACCGCGCCACGGACTTCCTGTTCCCCGGTGCCGGCAAGCTGACCATCAAGTTCGAGCCGACGGACGGCGGCGACGTGATCGAACGCGAAGTGTTCCAAGCACCCGACGCCGGTGTCGCCATGGCCATGTACAACCTGGATGAATCCATTCGCGGGTTCGCCCGGGCCTGCATGAACTATGCGCTGAACCTGGGCTGGCCCTGCTACCTGTCGACCAAGAACACGATCCTGAAGGCCTATGACGGCCGTTTCATGGACCTGTTCCAGGAAGTGTTCGACAAGGAATTCGCCGACAAGTTCAAGGCGGCCGGCATCACCTATGAACACCGTCTGATCGACGACATGGTCGCCTGCGCCATGAAGTGGGAAGGCGGCTTTGTCTGGGCCTGTAAGAACTACGACGGCGACGTACAGTCCGACACCGTGGCCCAGGGCTTCGGCTCTTTGGGTCTGATGACGTCCGTGCTGATGACGCCGGACGGCAAGACGGTCGAAGCCGAGGCCGCCCACGGCACGGTCACCCGTCACTACCGCCTGCACCAGCAGGGCAAGGAAACCTCGACCAACCCGATCGCCTCGATCTTCGCCTGGACCCGTGGTCTGCAGTATCGCGGCGAATTCGACGGCACGCCGGACGTGGTCAAGTTCGCCGAGGCCTTGGAAAAGGTCTGCATCGGTGCGGTTGAAAGCGGTTCCATGACCAAGGATCTGGCGATCCTCGTCGGCCCGGATCAGGGCTGGTGCACGACCCAGCAGTTCCTGGACGTGCTGGACGGCAAGATGAAAGAAGAAATGGCGAAATGGTAAAGACGCCTGCTTGAGGCAAGCTCAAGCGGCGTTGGGATGGTGCGGTCGGCAACGCCGCGCTTTCCAGAGCCAAAACGCTAAAGATTGGAAAACCCGGGCTTCGGCCCGGGTTTTTTCATGTGCCGCTGTTGGTCTCGAACCAAACTGCAAGGTCGCTCTCGTCAATCGACCCCGCCGCCGCGCCGAGCATCGTTTCAATGATGTCGATCTGTTTCGGTGCGCAGACAATGCCGTTCAATTCCAAAAAGACGACGGCGGTAAGGTATGCCGTCCGCTTGTTTCCATCGTGGAAGGGATGACCTTTGACAATGGCAAAGCAATAGGCAGCGGCGAGGGAGAAAATGTCCGGCCGAGGGTCGTCGTAATGCCATTTGTTCAGGGGACGGGCGATGGCAGCTTTCAGTAAGTTCTCATCACGCAGGTCATCCGATAAGCCGCCAAATGTCGCGACGGCTTGGGCGCTAATGGCCGTTACGATACGCTCATCCAACCATTCCGGTTCTTGGATCAGGGGCACGGCAAGTCATGCCTTACTTGGCGAGTTCTTTGAGAGCCTCACGGTCACGGGCCATCACCTTGCGGGTAACCTCCATGGCTTTCTCGAACTTGGGGTCGTAGGGCGTAACCATGACGCCGTGAGGAGTTTCCACCGCAAACAGGGAATCGCCCTCCTTCACGTTCAACCGGTTTAGGACCTCTTTGGGCCATGTCGTGGCTAGGGAGTTGCCCGTCTTGCGCAGTTTCAGTTCCATGTGAAATCCCATCGATAATTTTACAAATGTTATTACATTTATAAAACTAACTCAATCTCGGTATTTCTTGCGACAATCTCGATCGTGGCCGCGCCCAGGTGACGCTTGATCGTTTCCGCCGTTTCTTCGCACGGGACCGGGCTTTCTTCCGACTCGCTGATCACGATGGTGCGCAGGGCGATGTGCCTGGTGCGCATGGCCATGACAGCGGTCAACGTGTGGGAAATGGTGCCCAGGTAGCTGCCGACCACCAGAACAACCGGGATATCAAGGGCGGCGATCCAATCCAGGACCGTGTGCTGATCCGTCAGCGGGACCATCACGCCGCCCACGCCTTCGATGAATAAGGTCTCATCATCGCCCGTGTTTTCAAGCTCTTGCCGGCAGAATCCGACCAGCCGGTCGAAATCTATCCCCAGGCCTTCGCGGGCCGCCGCCATGTCGGGCGAGAGCGGCGCCTTGAACCGGTAGGGCGAACAGGCGTCGATGGCCTCACTCGTGGCATCAATACCCTGCGCCGCCAATAACTGGCCCGTGTCGGAGGTTGCAATGGCCTCCGCATCGTCGCCGTCCCAGCCGGAGATCACGGGCTTGATCGCGCGGGCCGGGCGCCCTTCGGCGATCAGCCTGCGGATCAGCGATGCCGTCACATAGGTCTTTCCGACGCCGGTGCCGGATGATGTTACGAAGAGGCCCTGAATTTGTCGTCTCCCGTCAAAACCTTGTCGGCGATCAGGTCGGCAAGGGCATCGATATCCGCATCCGCATGTTCCGCCGTGAAGGTCAGGCGCAGGCGTGCCGTGCCTTCGGGCACGGTCGGCGGGCGAATGCCGATCACCAGATAGCCCGCGTCTTCCAACGTTTTCTGGGCCGCCATGGTGCGGTCCGTATCGCCCAACAGGACCGGAACGATGGGGCTTTCGGCCTGCGGTAGGCCCAAGCGTTGGGTAAAGCGGCGCGCTTTTTTCACGGGCCGCGCCGCGTATTCCGGGTCACCTTCGATGATGTCCAATGCGGCGATGGCGGCGGCCACCGTGGCGGGCGGCAGGCCCGTGGAATAAATCAGTGTGCGGCAGCGGGTTTTCATCAGATCGATCACGGCCTTGGATGCACAAAGGTATCCGCCGTATCCGCCCACGGCCTTGGACAAGGTACCCATTTGCAGGTCGACCCCGGCCTTGGTGCCGCCGGAAAAGGTCGAACCGCGCCCGCCGGCGCCGACCACGCCGATACCATGGGCGTCGTCGGTCATCAGCCAGGCGTCGAATTCGGCGGCCAGATCGGCCATGTCGTGAACCGGGGCCAAGTCGCCATCCATGGAGAACACGCCGTCGGTGACGATCAGGCAGCGTTTGTGGCTGGCCCGGTGTTTTGTCAGCAATTCCCGTAGATGCCCCATATCGTTGTGTCGGAACAGATGTTGGTCGGCGCGCGACAGGCGCCCGCCGACGATGATGCAGGCATGGCTCCATTCGTCGGCCAGGACCAGATCGCCCTCGGCGATCAGGGTCGGGATCACGCCCGTATTGGTGAGGAAGCCCGAGCCCATAACACAGCAATCTTCCGTGCCTTTCAGGCGGGCCAGGCGGGCTTCCAGTTCCGGCAGCAGGGGGTGATCGCCCGTGACCAGGCGCGATGCGCCCGATCCCACGCCAAGATTGTCGATGGCGTCCTTGGCGGCCTGTTTCAAGGCCGGGTGCTGGGTCAGGTTCAAATAATCGTTGCAGGAAAAGGAGATCAACCGCCGCCCGCCGCGCAGAACATCGATGGTATTGGTGCGCTCCGTCACGGTCAGCCGGCGGCGCAGGCCACGGGCTTCCAGGGCGCGGAGCTTTTCATCGGCGAAGGCGTCGAGCGAGCGGGACATGTCTTATGTCTTTCCAAACCGTGCGCCCCATTCGGGCACGATCTTGAGTATAGCATCCGTCAGACGGGCCAGGTCACCGGCGTCGATGTTGTAGGCCGGGGTCAGGTAGACAATGTCCGAAAACGGGCGGATGAACACGCCTTCTTCGACGAAGCGCCCGCGCATCCAGGTCAATTCTTCGAACCCGCCGATATCCAATTGCACCACGCCGATGGCACCTTGGCCGCGCACATCCTTGACGCCGGGCATGCCGCGGCAGGGCGCCAGGGCGGGAACAAGGGCTTGTTCCAACGCCTGAACCTGGGCGAGCCTTCCTTCGGTCTCGAACAAATCCAGCGACGCATTGGCGGCGGCGCAGGCGAGTGCATTGCCGGTGAACGTGGGGCCGTGCATCAGGCAGTGTTCAAGTTGGTCCGATTGGAAGGCGTCGAACACGTCTTCCGACGCCAGCGTGGCCGACAGGGGCAGGGTGCCACCGGTCAGCGTCTTGGACAGGGTGAAGATATCCGGTTTTACGTCCGCCGATTGCCCCGCCAACATGGTGCCCAGCCGCCCCAGACCGGAAAATATCTCGTCGAAGATCAGCAGCAGGCCATGGGCGTCGCAAAGCTTGCGAATGCGCCGCAGCACCTGCGGGTCGTGGAAGATCATCCCGCCAGCCCCTTGGATCAAGGGTTCGACGATCACGCCAGCGATGGTCTTTCCTTCGCGCGCCAACAGGTCCGAGAGGGTCGCTTCGGTTTCCTCGTCACGCGGCAGATCGGCGATCAGCTGTCCCGGCACCACGCCTTGGAACGCGGCATGAAAGCCGTCCACTGGATCGCACAGCGCCATGGTCGCGAAGGTATCGCCGTGATAGCCGCCCCGGAAACACAGGAACTTCTTGCGCGTGGTCTCGCCCTTGTTGTGCCAGTACTGGGCGGCCATTTTCAGGGCGACCTCGACCGAGACCGATCCCGATTCCGAAAAAAACGTGCGGTAGGGCGGCAATCCCAATAACGACGGCAAACGGGAAGCCAGCTTGAACGCCGGTTCGTTGGCCAGCCCCGCCAGCATGACATGAGGCAGGGTTGCGGCCTGTTCGCGGATGGCGTTAACGATATGCGGATGATTGTAGCCGTGACAGGCAGCCCACCAACTGGCCACGCCGTCGATCAGTTCGCGGCCGTCGGCAAGCGTGATGCGCGACCCATGCGTTTTGACGGCGGCTTCGGGCAGGGGCGCCGTCTGCATCTGGGTATAGGGCATCCAGATACGGTCATAACCCTGTCGGAGCCAGTCAGGCGCCTTTCCCGTGTCGGTCATAAGGTCCCGTTCACAAGGTATCGTTCATAGGGTGTCGGGGGCGACCGGGCCGATGTCCTCGCCCCGGATGCCAAGGCGGTTGAACAGGGACGCATCGCGGTCCTGTTCCGGGTTGGCCGTGGTCAACAGCTTGGGCCCCACGAAGATCGACCCGGCGCCGGCCAGGAAGCACAGCGCCTGTAATTCGTCCGACATTTCCTCGCGGCCCGCCGAAAGCCTGACGGTGGAGGCCGGCATCATGATTTTGGCGACGGCGATGGTGCGCACGAAATCGAGCGGGTCGAGTTCCTCGCGGCTTTCCAGCGGCGTGCCTTCGACCTGAACCAGCATGTTGATGGGCACGCTTTCCGGGTGGGGCTGCAAATTGGCGAGCGTCACCAGCATGTCGGCGCGGTCCTGGGCGGCCTCGCCCATGCCCAAGATGCCGCCGCAGCAGACCTTGATGCCCGCATCGCGCACGGATTGCAGGGTATCCAGGCGGTCGGCATAGGTGCGGGTGGAAATGATCTCGGAATAGAAATTTTCCGAGGTGTCCAGATTGTGGTTGTAGTAATCCAATCCGGCGTCGTGAAGGCGCTGCGCCTGATCCGGCGTCAGCATGCCCAGGGTCGCGCAGGCTTCCATGCCCATTTCGCGCACGCCTTCGATCATCTTGCAGACGGCGTCCAGGTCTTTGTCCTTAGGCGATCGCCAGGCCGCCCCCATACAATATCGGGTCGCCCCCGCATCCTTGGCGCGCTTGGCTTCGGCCAGGACCGTGTCCACATCCATCAATTTGGAGGCATCGACGCCGGTGTCGTACTGGGCCGCCTGCGGGCAATAGGCGCAATCTTCGGGGCAGCCGCCGGTTTTGACCGACAGCAGAGATGCCATTTGCACCGTATTTGCATCGAAATACCGCCGGTGCAGGGTTTGCGCCCGGTGGATCAGATCGGCAAAAGGCAGATTGAACAATGCCAGGGCGTCTTCCGCCGTCCAGTCATGGCGGAGCGCCGGATCGTTTTGCGTGGGGACGTTGATTTCGTTCATAATGGGGTTCTGGGCCTTCCTGGGCGAAGTGTCCGGATCATAACGGGGCCAGGGCCGGGATAGGCGCGCTGAACGGCCCGGTCAAGGAATTTAGCACAAAGCGCTTGCCTTTGGTTGACGGCGGGGGGCGATTGCCTTAAAAAGCCGCCTCCGACCCGGGGTTCTCCCCGTGTTCACCGATTTTTACCAGCGAAAGCTGATCATAGGAACCAGAAGTCATGTCCAGAGTTTGCGATCTGACGGGCAAGCGCGTCGTCACCGGGAACAACGTTTCCCACGCACATAACAAGACCCGCCGCCGGTTTTTGCCGAACCTTCAGGAAACCAGCCTGTGGAGCGATACGCTCGGCTGCATGGTGCGCATGAAAGTGTCTGCCAGCGCCATTCGCACGGTTGAGCACAAGGGCGGCCTGGATGCATTCCTGCTGGATGCGTCCGATGCCGACCTGGCCCCGGCCGTCGTCAAAATCAAGAAGCTTGTAAAGAAAGCTCAGGAGAAAGCGGCGTAGGCTAGCCATACAGAATTTGCCCAACGGCAAAGGCCCGCGCCCCGAACGAGGCGCGGGCCTTTTTCTTTGCATAATTGCCGTATCTAAATCGAACCCCGGTCGAGGTAGAGGAGACCCAGACAATGACCGACATGTCCGTGACCCAAATGCTGTTCCGTGATGCCGAAAAATCCGATGCGCGCGATATCGCGGCACTTTACCGTTTGGCAGCCGGCGGGGTCGCTGACGTCGTCTGGGACGGCCTGCGGGAAGATGATGAAGACATCATCGATACCGGTGCCCGGCGCTTTGCCCGTGAAGGCGAGGATTTTTCCTATCAGAACTGCGCCATGGCCGAATATCGCGGCCGGCCGGTCGGCCTGTTGCATGCCTTTCCGCTGCAGAGTGATCCGAACTTCGATCCGGCGGAGGTGGATCCGGTTCTCCGTCCCTATGCGGAACTGGAACAAGGTGACAGCTATTACATCGGCGGCATTGCCCTGAAGCCTGATTTCAGGGGCCGGGGCATGGGCACCAAAATGCTGCGGCTGGCGGAGCTGCGGGCCATGACCCGGGGATTCGTCCGGATGTCCCTGATCGCGTTCGAAGCCAACAAGAAAGCGGTCAAACTGTATGAACGCCTGGGCTACCGTACCACGGACAGCCGCGATATCGTGGCGCATCCTCTGATTGAGTACGAGGGGCGGGCCCTGCTGATGGTCAAGGAGCTTTGAGCATGCAGATGCAATCGATGGTGCCGGTTGTAGAAACGGATCGTCTGCGCCTGCGCGGTTGGACGTTGAAGGATTTCGAACCGTTTGCCGCCTTTCGCCAAGACGGTGACGATCAAGCTTATAAAGATGGCGCGGCAACGCGGTTTCAGGCTTGGCTGGAATTCGCCGCGAAAGCCGGTGAATGGGGACTTTACGGAGCCGGGGCGTTTATCGTTGCCGATAAGGCCACGGATACGGCCGTCGGATATGCGGGACTTTGGCGCGCACCCTATATCGCCGAGCCGGAACTTTGCTGGTCCCTGTTTCCAGGGCACCGGGGGCGCGGATATGCGACCGAGGCTGCCCTGACGGCGCGGGATTGGGCATATCGGGAATTGGGTTTGAAGCCCCTGATGAGCTTCGTCCACCCCGAGAATTTGCCTTCCCGGGCGGTCGCGGAACGCATCGGTGCCGTGATCGAAGGCGAAGGCGAACTACGGGGGGAACCCAGGCTGATTTACCGGCACCTGAAACCTTGATCATCTCCTTCTGGTAATCTCGATATCGCCCCCGGTTTCTGCAACAATGCGATCTTGCCGTATCATCCGGCGGGGTGGCAGAGAGACCGGGATGGCCCGAAGCAAGCTGAACAACCGACCCTTGTCGTGCCTGGCAGGCTGGAGCCTGGCCGGGTGCTTGATGCTGTCCGCTGCGAATGCCGCCGACCCTTCCGATCTCGCGCGCTGGCAGGCCTTCATGGAACCCGCAAGCCAGGCCCATATGATGGGCAACCTGGACAGCGCAGAAGACCTTTACCTTGAGGCGCTGGCACTGGCGGACCGGTTCGATCAATCCGGCGAATATCTTGAACGCAGCATGGCGGGATTGGGTGGCCTGTATTTTTCGGACAACCGTTACGGCGAAGCGGCGTCTTTGTATCGCGAGGCCCTGACCATCGCCGAAGCCCTATACGATGCCGGACACGCGCGGCATGATGTGGTCGAGATTTACCGAAAAGCCTTGGCGCAGACGGAGGACGCCGAACGGCGCCTGGCGGCCTTGAAGCGCCGGGCAGGCGAGGTGCTGACGCGTCCGAAAGCAGCCCCCGACCCGGCGCCCGGGAAAAAGGCCCCTGGTGGAAAAACGACCGCCCATGCGGCGGTGTGGCCTGTCGGCGTGCCCTTGCGGGGCATGCCCCTGTCCGTATCGTCCAAGGCGGTGGCTACGGCCGTAGCGTCGCTTCCACCCCCGTCCCCGCCCCCGAATGGCCAGACGCTGTCCCGTTATCGACTTGCGGCGGCTGTCATCCCGCCGCCGGAAACACCCCTGTCGAAGACCGCATCCTTATCACCTGCTCAAGAAGCCGTGCCGGTTGAGGTTGCCGCTGCGGCCCCGCGCGTGTCCATATTCCGCTACCCTGCGGGGGTGCCGATGCGGGGAACGCCATTGCCGCCCAAAGCCACGGCAAAGATATCACGGCCATCCTCGCCGCCTGCGGCCGAGGCCGCCGAGGTTGCCGTGGTGGAAGATGCAAAACCGGCATCACCGCCGCCTGAGGTCGCCAAACTCGAGACGCAGCCGTCAGGCCCGCGTAAAGCTCCGGTCGACGAGATTCCGACCTCGACCGTGTTGGATGAAGCCCCGGAAGTCATACCGTCTGCCCGGAATGTGACGGAAGTATCTGCAACGGATACGGTGGCGGAAGCCGCCCCGCACACCCCGGCTGGTCCGCCCGCGGCGCGGGAGTTTCCGCCCCCTCGCGGCATCGAGCCGAAAGCCGTGACAGCGGATGCCGTTGCACCGATGGAAACTTCCGCCGGAGACCTCGCTCCCGAGCCGGCCCCGGAACAAGTTCCGGCATGGTCACCGGAAGAAGAACGTTCCGGCCCGTTGGTTATTCGGATTACGCCGCGCGATGTGCCGGCCAAAACGGAGCAGGTCATGGAAACTGCGACGGAGATTATCGTCGCTGAAGCGCCGTCGCCCGAGGCGGTGGACGAACCCGCACCCTCTGCACCGGAAGTTGCCAAAGAAAGCGCCCAGGAAACTGCCCCGGAAGATGCAGGAAACTGGATCGTCCGGGCGGTTCAGGCGGGGGGGAAGCAACGTGAAACAGCGGGGGCCCAGGCATTAACAGCGGACCCGGCCGCCCCGCCGGGCGTTGCCGAGCGGGCGACGGCTGCCGAAGCAGCGGCGGAACTTGCCGCCCGCCGTGAAGTTCTTAAACGCCATCCCGTGTTGGGCATCCGGCTTCCCGGGGCCGAGCGCAACCTGGGCCCGATTTTCCCGGACACCCCGCGCCTTGCGGATACGGAAGAAGCCTATGTGGCGCAGCTTGAGGGCCTTGAAAAATCCCTCGGTGCCAAACATGCCGATGTGGCGGTGGTGTTGTACAAACTGGCGCGGCTGTATCAGCGCCAAAGCCGCTATGAACTTGCGGGGGCGACCTATGAACGATGCCTCGCCATCCGCGAGGATGTGTTGCCCGAAGGGCATCCGGATATCATCGAAACGCTACGCAGCTATTCCCGCCTGATGCGGGCGAGCGGCCTGTCCGACATCGCCAAGGAATTGCGCGAACGGGCCGATGGACATCGGGCCAAATCCGCGGAAGCCAAGGCGGAATGAGCGGGTGCCGCAAGGCCGCTGCGGTGGTCATTGTCCGGTGACAATACTTTCGTTGCACCCTATAAGGCCGCAAAGCTAGCCTTCTATTACTGTTCAATGATGTTCGAAGGCAGGTTTCATGGCTGGCAGCGATACCTTCATCGATCGCTTGGATGATCAGATCCGTATGATCGCCGACGCCTGTACGGCTTGCGGTGCCTGTGTCAGGGCTTGTCCGACGCCGTCGATCCTGGACCTGGGTGTGGCCGATGACGGCACGGCCATTGCCGAAGGTGTACGCCATATCCTGCGGACAGGGCAGGGCGAACATGCCGCCCAACAATGGGCCCGTGCCTGTTGCGGCAGCGGCCATTGTCTGTCCGTCTGTGATGAAGGTATCAATCCCCGCTTGTTGCTGGCCCTGGCGCGCCGCGTGATGAGCGAACAGGCCCCCGAGGCCGCGCGCAAGGATGCGGGCAAGACCGCCTTCAAACAGATGAGCCGGGGTGTGCGGGTTCTGTCCCGCCTGCAATTGCCGCCTGACCTTATGAACCGTCTTAGCCCCGCGTCCCACCCGGAACGGGACAGCCCGCCGGACGTGGTGTTCTATACCGGCTGCAACATGCTGAAGACGCCGCATATCGGCTTGCTTTGTCTGGACGTCTTGGACCGTTTGGATGTGTCCTATGCCGTGTTCGGCGGGCCCGCCAATTGCTGCGGCATTTTGCAGTTCCGGCCGGGCGATACGGCCAATTCGGGCCGTCAGATTGTCAGCACCATGGACCGTTTCGCGCAAACCGGGGCCAGCCAGGTCGTTTCCTGGTGTCCGACCTGTCAGATGCAGATGTCGGAAATCATGACCGCCGCCCCGGCGGAGCCCAATCCTTTCGACAACGTCATGTTGCCGGTGTTTTTGGCGGCGCGGCTGGATGACTTGAAGCCGATGATGACCGTGCCCGTGGAAAAGCGGGTCGCCCTGCACGAATACCCCGGTTCGCCCGGCGTGACGGCGGCGGTGAAATCCCTGTTGTCCGCTATCCCGGGCCTGCAATTGATCGATCTGGATCATCCCGGTGTGGGCTACCAGATGTCGTCGCTCGACGGCATGCCAGATGTACAGCAAGAGCATATCGCCGGCACCTTCCGACAGGCCGAAGCCAAGGGAATCGAAGTTCTGGCCGGGGTGTTCCATGCAGATCACCGCGAACTGGTCAGTCATCAGAACGACTGGCCGTTCGAAATCGTCAATTACATGGAATTGATCGGCCAAAGCCTCGGCCTTTACCGCGAAGACCTGTTCAAGCGCATGAAGCTGATGCAGGACGCCGACGCCATCATGGCGGATGCCCGGGACATGATCGAAACCCACGGCCTGAACGCGGACGAGGTCCGCGAGGTGATCCTTTCGGACATCATCGGTGAACAGAAACTGCCGAGGGACCGGTCCCGCCATCCGGCGGCATAAGGGCTTATTCCGGGTCAGTCCATCAATTCGAACATCACGGGCCGGTTTGCGGGGTTGAAATTCCCAAAAACCAAGGCAAATAGGGGCTTTGCAACTCAAGCACCCGAGATTTGGGAGGTCCAGCGCGAAAATTTGCAATATTTAGTTGGTTATTTTTCAATGAGTTGTGTTTCTCTGGTTTGCAAAAATGTTGCAAAAATTTGCGAACTGCTTTGAAGCAGTTGGCGTAGAGCGGATTGGTTCGCTTAACCGAGTTAGAAAGTAAATCAGAAATTGGATGGCCTCCGAACCTTGGGTGCTGGTAACTCGGCTTAACGGACTTCGTATTACCATATTAGATTTCGACTTTGGTCCAGCCCTTACGGAGATAATGTTTTTCAACAACTGAGCGATTAATGCAGGCGTAGATAAAGGCGATGACAAAAGTCGATATAAGAAACGTATACGCGCCAAGAACCCAGGATAAGAAAAATGAAAGAACAGCATGAATCCAGATGCCTTTCGCCAAGTAATAAATTGGCGTCCAAAGGAAGCACCAAAGCCAATGGAAACGGCCTAAGATTTTCTCTTCGTAGCCATTTTCTGGATTTTTGAATTTCAATTGCCCCTCCTTGCTAAGACGAGCGCCATAGAAACATGAATAAGCTATAGATAAAGACTGCCAGGAAATAGTGGCAGTAAAGCTACCTTTCTAGCCGGAAGAAAAAGGCCAGCGACGATAGTTTTTGCGAAATCGTTGCAAACGCAAGAAAAAAATCTTTATTTCAATTACTTATACACGTCCAACTCAAACATCATCAGCAAGGTTTTCTGCGGGCTGAAGCGGTTGAAGTTGTTGTCCGAGACAAGAAAGATCAAGGTCTCGCCCTTGGGGCCCTTGATGGCTTCGATTCCTTCGAAATTATCGACCGTGAAGGGGGCCCGGATATCGGCCAGCAGGGTTCCCGTGACCTCGGCCCCCGGTTTGATGTCCTTTGCGGCGATACGCCGGATGCGCGCACGCGATCCTTCGCGGGGCGTGAAATAACGTTCCACCAGAACGACATCACCGCCCGGCAGGGTCGCGGCCCCGGTCGGGCTGTAGTTGTCTTCGTTGCGGTAGATCAGCACGCTCCACCCCTGTGGGTTGCTGAGCCAGGCCAGGTTGGCGCCGTCGCGGCCCAGGCCTTCGGATAGGGCGAACAGGCTGCCGTCATCCAGCAGGGTCAGGGCTTCGATCCCGTGGTTGGCGGGGGCGTTTTGCATTTCGTCGGGCAGGGGTAAGGCCTGGGGGTCGGTTTGATTGTGTGGATAGGCCCAAATCCGGTGGGCGCGTTCGAAGGAAACGATGATTTCCCCCCCGGTCCCGGGCGCCATGGCCTCGGCATCACCCATGGATTTATCCATCAACGGGAGGGCGCCGGGGCCGGTCAGGGTAAATATCTCCGTATTCTTCAGGCCGATCAGGTCACCGTCGGGGCCGTAGACCAGATGGGCGTCGATCCGGTTTCCTTCGTCGCTGAGCGCGACCATGCGGGCGCCGTCGGCGCTGAGCCCCAACGCGGAAAGCCCGCCGAAACGGTCCGAATTGCTGACCAGTTCCACACCGCCCCGGTATTTGAGCTTCCCCACAGTGGTGATGGTTGCATCTTCCGTATGCAGCGGCTGGGGAATGGCGCGGACTTCAAGAACATCCGCTTGTGCCTGACCTGGGGCACCGGCCAAGACCATGGCAGCGGTCAGGCCGTGGATGGCGAATTGGGCAATGCGGCGATGCATGGTGCGTCTTCCCCGGTATTTGGTTGTTTCCAAGATGGGGTGGGGGCGCCTGCATGTCCATAGGGCGGATGCCCCATGGCGCGGGAAGGGCTGCTAAAACCCCGTATCCGTATCGAGTGTCGCCACGCGGTCCCGCATATGGGGCGGGACGCGGTCGATTTCATTGGACCCCAGTTCCCGGCAGGTGTTTTCGGTGATGGTGACGGGCATCCGGGGTTGGCCCTGTGCCTGGCTGTACATGGGCTGTTCCGTGAATTTCTTGGCGGCGAAGGTGCAATAGGATTCGCGCGAAAACCACATTTCGACCCGGACGGGGGCGTCGGCCTGCGGCAGGGCCAGCAGCAAGGTCAGCAGCCAGCCCATGGTCCAAGACTTTCATGTAGAAGGTGATGGGGGCGGGCAGGGCAGGTGGGCGGGATCATCAGGCTCATGGCGTGATCTTAAGGACCGTCTGTGAAACCTTGATGACCTGGGGCCCGGCAGGGCGTCTATTTCTTTGTGCGCAGTTTGGCCCGTCCCTTGCGGATCGTGGCGTAATAGGCGGGCAATTGGTCGAGGACCGCCGCCATCGAGACCCTGCCCGTATCCCATTGCCGCATCAGGTTCGGTTGGAGATGGGCAACGTAGCGGCGAAAATCGTGGCAGACGCGCCGGTTCGTCGCGTTGCGGAAATCCACCATCTCGCGCGTGTCCTGGGGTATGGCGGCATCGCTGTAATACAGTTGCTGCCACAGCCGGGCCTCGCATTCCAAGTCGATGGGCCGGTCCTGGCCGAAACGGTTCAAAAGCCGCTGAATGCCGTGGCCGATCAATTCGTGGACCAGCACCGCCGCCAGTTCTTCCATGGGCCAATTGGCGCCGAACCGGCCGACGATGACGGTGAAATCGCGCTTGCCGTCCTGGGGCTGGAATTCGCCGACCAGATAGGCCGCGATGACCACGCGGGACAGGGACCGTTCGGGAAAAGCAGCGTCATAAATGATGCGGATACGACCGGATTGCTTCAGCTTCTCGATGCCTGCTGCCGAAACCGGCGAAACCTGCAACACGCGGTCGATGGCTGATTTGATCTTGGCGACGGTCGCTTGTGGGGCGGCCAGCGGAATATCGTAATCGGCTGCCGGCGGCAGCTTCATGCCGACGATATCCATATCCCGGTGGGTTTCTTGTACGGCGGCCTGTGACATGGGACGCAGGTTCCAAACCGTATCGATCAGGTTTTGCGCCATGGCCGAACGCCCGCCGCCCGCAAGCACGAGCAGCGACAGGAGTAGGCCCCCCAAGCCTGTCAGCGGGCGCATGGATATTTCATCCGTCAGGCGTGGCATCGCCCGGTCCTGACGGCGTAAACTGCGGACAGGGTTGTCATGTCTGCCATCTTAACGGGGAGGAGGGTGATTTGTCCGCCGATGATGTGAATTTTCCGGAACGTCAGGTGCCGCAAGGCGACGAGGTGTTTCTCGACCATGTGGGATGGATGACCGCCGACATGGACAGGGCGTCCGACGTGTTCGAACGCCTGGGTTTTGTCCTGACACCTTATTCCGTGCATGGAAGCCGCGATCCCGTAACCGGCGAGAAGCAGGTCCAGGGATCGGCCAACCGCCTGGCGATGCTGCAATGGGGCTATGTGGAAATTCTGGCCGCCGTGCCGGGGGCGGATACGCCCGTATCGCGCAATATCGGGGATTCCCTGTCACGTTACGAAGGCGTTCACCTGACGGCCTTTTCCGTGGCCGATGCGGACAGCGACTTTGCCCGGCTTGAGGCCGAGGGTGTGCCCCTGCAACCCCTGGTGCATCTGCGCCGCGATGTAGAGGCCGCCGACGGCGCGGAGGCCCAGGTCGCCTTTTCCGTGATCCGGCCGGCGTTCGATGCCTTCCCCGAAGGACGCCTGCAGCTTCTGACGCACCACACGCCTGAACATATGTGGCAGGACCGCTATATCGCCCGCGACAATGGCTTGGATGCGTTGGTCGAGGTTGTGATCTGCAGCGATGATCCGGCGGCCACAATGGCACGGTTCGGCAATCTGACGCGCACATTACCGGGGCGGGGCGAGGAAGGCGGACGTTTGGATCTGACGCGGGGCCGTGTCCGCGCGGTAACGGCGGAAGGATTGGCGGCACTTATCCCCGGCGCCAAGGCGCCGGTGTTGCCGTTCGTCGCGGCCATCGGTTTTCGAAGCCGCGATATTGCGGTAACGCGGGCGTTCTTTGCCGGCCGGGGAGTAAAAATGATCGACATGCCCGCGGGCGGTTTCGCGGTCGATGCCGCCGTTGCGCTTGGCTGTTATCTGATGGTACGGGGATAGATCGTCCCGATCCGGGACGGCAGACAGATCAGCCGACGGCCCGGCGCCCACGGCGAGCCGACGGCCCGGCGGAGGGGGTGTCCTCGTCGAACAGTTCCGCCAGATTGGCCATCATGGTGCCGCCCAGCTCTTCCGCATCGACGATGGTCACGGCCCGGCGGTAATAGCGCGTTACGTCATGGCCGATGCCGATGGCGGTCAGTTCCACGTCGGACCGGTTTTCGATGAAGTTGATGACGTCGCGCAGGTGCTTTTCCAGGTAATTACCCGGGTTGGCGGACAGGGTCGCGTCATCGACCGGCGCACCATCGGAAATGACCATCAGGATGCGGCGTTGTTCAGAACGGGCGAGCAGGCGGTTGTGGGCCCACATCAGGGCCTCGCCGTCGATGTTTTCCTTCAGCAGGCCTTCGCGCAGCATCAGGCCCAGGTTACGCCGGGCCCGGCGCCAGGGCATGTCGGCGGCCTTGTAGACGATGTGGCGTAGGTCGTTAAGGCGGCCCGGGTTTTTCAGTTTACCCTTTTCGACCCAATCTTCGCGGGATTGCCCGCCTTTCCAGGACCGGGTGGTGAAGCCCAGGATTTCGACCTTGACGCCGCAGCGTTCCAGCGTGCGGGCCAAGATATCGGCGCTCATGGCGGCGACGGTGATCGGGCGGCCGCGCATGGAACCGGAATTATCGATCAGCAACCCGACGACCGTGTCGCGGAATTCGGTGTCTTGTTCCTGCTTGAAAGACAGGGGATGCAACGGGTCGGTGACCACGCGGGACAGCCGCGCCGCGTCCAACAGGCCTTCTTCCAGATCGAAATCCCAGGACCGGGTCTGCTTGGCCATCAATTTGCGCTGCAGGCGGTTGGCCAGGCGCGAAACCACGCCCTGCAGGTGCGACAGCTGCTGGTCCAATTGCGCGCGCAGGCGGGTCAGTTCTTCGGTGTCGCACAGTTCCTCGGCCTCGACGATTTCGTCATAGGCCTGGGTGAAGGCCTTGTAGAGCGCCATGTCGTCCGGCGAATTGCGCGGCCAGCGGTCGTCCCAATCGGTCGGCCCGGCGGGTTCCTCCTCGCCTTCGCCGGACATCACGTCCTCGTCGAACCCTTCGGTCGAGAACTCCATGTCGTCGGACATCTCCGCTTCGCCGGATTCGCTGGAAAGCGACCCGTCGGCATCCATTTCCGCATCCGGGTTTTGGTTCTGGTCCTGGCCCTGTTCGGGATCTTCCTCGGACGAATCCTGCTGATTTTCCGGCTCGGACGGAGCCGGGGCCTCGGTCATCATATCCAAGGCCACGATCATCTCGCGCACCAGGTTGCCGTAGGCTTCCTGATCCAGGGTGTTTTTTTCCAGTTGGGCCATCTGCGGGCCGACCTTGCGGTTCAGCTCTTCGCGCCACAGATCGACCAGATGTTTGGCTTCCTTTGGGAGTTTCTGGCCGGGCAGGCGTTCACGGGCAAGCAGGCCCAGAACCTCGGGCAGCATGGCCTCTTCCCGTTCGGTGATGCTGCCGTATCCCTTCGCCCGGCATTTCTCCGCCAATAGGAAATCCAGGTTTTCGGCGACACCGACCATGCGTTGCGAGCCCAGGCTTTCGCAGCGCGCCTGTTCCAGGGCTTCGAATACGGCATGGCCGTCCGGTCCCGTGGGCGCCATGCGGCGGTGAACATCGGCATCGTGGTAACGCAGACGTAGCGCCAAGGCATCGGCCACGCCGCGCAGCTTGGTGATGCCCTCGGCGCTGGGCGGGCCGGAAGGGGCCGGCAGGTTGACGGATTCTTCGGTGGCGGACGCACCGGAGGCTTGAAAATGAACTTCAAGTTCCGGCCGATTGGAGACGGCCTTGACCGCCGCGGCGGTCACGCGTTTCAAAAGGTCAGCCGGGCGTTCCGAATGGTTCATGTCCTATGGTGCCGTTTCCGGCCCGGTTGCGGGCCGGGTGAAATGCGGCCGTCCTACTGCAGCACGGCGCGCATGGCGGAATCGGGAAGTTCCTCGCCCATGCAGCGCTGATAATATTCGGCCACGACCGGGCGTTCGATTTCGTCGCACTTGTTCAGGAAGGTGACGCGGAAGGCATAGGCCGGGTCCTTGAAGATCTGCGTGTTCTCGGCCCAGGTGATCACCGTACGCGGTGACATAACGGTTGAAATGTCGCCGTTCATGAAGCCGGAGCGGGTCAGGTCGGCCAGTTCGACCATGGCGCTGACCTGTTCCTTGCCGTCCTTGGTGGCATAGTCACTGACCTTGGCGCAGACGATTTCGACTTCTTCGTCATGGGCCAGATAGTTAAGAGTCGAGACGATGCTCCAGCGGTCCATCTGGCCCTGGTTGATCTGCTGCGTGCCGTGATAAAGCCCCGTGGTGTCGCCCAGACCGACCGTATTGGCGGTCGAAAACAGGCGGAAATACGGGTGCGGCTTGATGACTTGGTTTTGATCCAAAAGGGTCAGCTTGCCGTCCACTTCCAGCACGCGCTGGATCACGAACATCACGTCCGGCCGGCCGGCATCGTATTCGTCGAATACCAGGGCTGTCGGGTTGCGCAGCGCCCAAGGCAGGATGCCTTCGCGGAATTCGGTGACCTGCTTGCCCTCGCGCAGCACGATGGCGTCCTTGCCGACCAGATCGATACGGGAAATATGGCTGTCCAGGTTGACCCGGATGCACGGCCAATTGAGGCGCGACGCCACCTGTTCGATATGGGTCGACTTGCCGGTGCCGTGATAGCCCTGGATCATGACGCGCCGGTTGTGGGCGAAACCCGCCAAAATCGCGAGTGTCGTCTCGCGGTCGAAGCGATAGGCTTCGTCGCGGTCCGGGACGTGTTCCTCGGCCTCGGAAAAGGCGGGGACCTCCATGTCGCTGTCGATGCCGAAGGTTTGGCGCACGGACACGGTAACGTCGGGCACCTGATGAGCCGCATCGATCCCGGGGGTGGCGGTCGATTCCAAAGTTGTCATGTAAATATTCCAGTTTCTGAGGCCGTCCCATCGTGCCGGGACGAAGAGAGGTCATGTTTGGCAAACGTCGTAGGGGTTAAGCGGCGGGTCGTCAAGGGGCGAGAAAGTCCAATATGACCTCGTAGGCTTCGGTGACTTTCTTGAATTCTTCCTCTGCCGCCTTGGTGCCGCCGTTGGCATCCGGGTGGTGGCGTTTAACCAGTTCTTTGTATCTGGCCTTCACGTCGTCAATGGTGACGGGGATTTCAAGGTCGAATACGGCAAGGGCGCGCGCGGTTTTCGGGTCGTTCATGCGCGGGTCCGGATGACGCGGGTCGGATGCGCCGCCGTTGACCCTTGCATCCGCGTCGCGGGCGGCATCGCCGACGCCCAAGGGGTCGTTGATCCGGGCTTGTGTGTATTTCCAGGAATCGCCGGCGCCCAGTTTCCAGGTCGGCCGGTGCCACACGGTGTCGTTGCGGACGTCGGCTTCGACTTCGTCCTCGTCCATGCCGCGATAATAATTCCAGTTGCGATTGTATTCGCGGACATGGTTCAGGCAGAACCAGCGGTATTCATTCAAGGCATCACGCGACCGCGGTGCCTTGAATTCTCCTGCGCCGTCGCATCCCGGCCACTCGCAAACGGGCTCTGTGCCCCGGGACTCGCGATTTTTAAGCAACTCACCCATGCAGGTACTATGCGCGCAAGGCTGCGGCCAGACAAGTTATGTGAATGTTTCTCAGACAAGTTGTGTGAATGTTTCGGAGGCGTAAGCGCGTTGGATTTTAGCCGATATCCAAAGGGTTGAAAAACACACCTATTACCTTCGTCTAACTTGAAACTTTTGCTGCAATCTCTGATCCTTAAGTCAGACTTGCGGATGAATCCGCTGGTTCGTCGGTATTTAAGCGCCCTCTTGCGTTACTCCGAGTGCCAGTGGGGAGGAACTTTTGGAGCAGCAGAATGCTTTGTTCTGCTGTGGCACGCGGCGCAATGCGTGTATAATAACCATTGCATACAATAATAGAGGGTGGCACTGGCAAGATGCAAAGCAAGCTTATAAGCCGAAACGTCACGGTTAACGGACGCAGAACAAGCCTTAGGTTAGAGAACGCAACCTGGGAAGCCTTGGACCAGATTTGTCAGAATGAAAAACTGAACGTTCATCAACTCTGTTCGATGATCGAAGGCGTTCGTTTCGGGTCGTCCCGCACGTCAACCGTTCGGGCTTTCATCGTGACCTATTTCCGGCTTGCGGCAAATCGCACGGCCATCGGCAACGGCATCGCCGACAAGACATTGACTGAATTCAAGAATTCCTGACCTAAACGCCCTGTCTATCCCGCCTTTTTTGTGTCGGATTCAGCGGGGGCGGCGTCGTCTTCCTTATAGAAATCGGGCCAACGGGTTTTGACCACGGGCCCGTTGCTGCGAAACGCGTAGCAGGTGTCGATCAACGGTGATTTCTTACCTGGGCCCGGTTCGCCGCGCTTTTTCCGGGCGGGAAAGATCGTTTGAAAGGCCGTCACGGCGATCGGCCCCATCAGCATATCGCGCAGATGGGTGCAGCCGTGGGTGCTGCCCATGGCGCTATTCACGGCCTTGCGCCAGCCGGGGCCGACCTTCAGGCCGACCAATTGGGAAAACGTCTCGGTTACGTCGCCGCACATGGAAAAGGGGCTCGAATCGGTCGATGCCTCGGCGGCTTTGACCTCCATGTCGCCGGTCAGGGTCAGGCGGATGAACATGTCATGGATGGCTTCGCCGGCGGCGATTCCCCCCCGGTCATGGTTTTCGAAGGTATAGGTCTTGGTGTCGGTCAGGCGCCCTTCGATATCCCAAAGGCCGTCGTCGCGCTCGAACCCCATGCATTTGATGTCGCGCGTATGGATGTGCTTGCGGGGGGCGGGTTTGCTGAGGGGCATGGTCGAATTCCTGTTCGGCGAGGGCGCATCCGGGCCGCATCGGCGGCGGAGTGCTGCATCTGCGAACTTTATCGGCAGGAGGGTACGCGCGGCAAGAGGTGCGGCCAACCCATTCCGGCCTGCAAAACTTGAATGCCGTCCGACCGGCGGGTTCTAAGCGCTGTAGCGGTCGCCGAAAACGAAGGCTTCGGTCTCCCGGATGTTCTCTTCCAGCCCTTCCTTGACCGCTTCGTAAAGGTCGCGGATGGAGACCATGGCCACGCATTTTCCGTCTTCCCCGAGAACCGGTAAATGCCGGTAACGGCGCGTCAGCATCAGTTCCAGGGCATCGGATGCCCGGTCGGATGGCGCCAGGGTATCGGGGTTGGCGGTCATGATGTCGCCGACCTTGGTCGCACTCGGGCTTTTGTTTTCAGCCACCACACGACGTGACAGGTCCCGTTCGGTCAGGATGCCGATCAGATTGCCGCCGTCATCCATGACGATGATCGCCGCCACGTTGGCGGCCGCCATTTCCTTGGCCGCCTGTTCAGCTGTCGTATCGACGGTGGTTGCCGTCAATTCCCTGGGTTGGACGATGTCCGGTATGATCTTTCTTTGCATCGGGCATTACCTTTCGATTTCCGCGCAAAACAGACCGCCGGCCTGCGATCCCGCGGTGCATCGTATGGACGCATATTGTACGGGAATTGCCGCCCAGAGGTAAGAATTAACGAATGTGAATGTGTGCCCGATTCGTGGCGGTCAATCCGTGATCTCACCCGGTTTCGGCGGGGTGATCCGCACACGGGTGATCTGGTGGCGCTGGCGGGTCACGATATCGAAGCGGAATCCGAACAGACGGAAAGATTGACCCACGTCGGGAATGCGCCGGGCTTCGTGCAGGACCAGGCCGGCGACCGTGGCGGCTTCTTCATCCGGCAGGCCCCATTCGTACTCGCGGTTGAGATCGCGGATGGTGACCGTACCGTCGACCATGAACGATCCGTCTGCCTGCGGTTCGACGCCCGCGACGCTGAGATCATGTTCATCGTCAATCTCACCGACGATTTCCTCGATGATGTCCTCTAAGGTCACGATCCCTTGCAGGCTGCCGTATTCATCGACGACCAGGGCGAAATGCTCACGCCGTTCGCGGAAGGCTTCCAACTGATCCAGAAGCGGCGTGGTTTCCGGAATGAACCAGGGTTCGGCTGCCATGGCCTTGATGTCCAGGCCGGACAGGTCTTCGTCCCCGGCACCCTTGACCGCGCGGAACAATGCCTTGGCATGCAGCACGCCGACGATGTTGTCCGGTTCTTCCTGCCACAAAGGAATACGCGTGTAAGGGCTTTCCAGAACACCGGCGACGATGTCGTCGACCGGGATATCCACACTGAGTGTTCCCAAACCGGAACGGTGAACCATGATTTCACCGACCTGTACGTCCGCCAGGTCCAGGACGCTGCGCAGCATGGTGCGTTCAAGGCCGGTTTCTTCGTTGCCGGTGTGAAGTTCGATGGCGCCGCGAAGTTCTTCTTCGGGTTCGTGTTCGGAATCGTCGGAAGCCCGGATGTCGATCCCGAAGGCTCGGAACAGATAGCGGACGATCAGTTCGATCGTATGAGTGATCGGAGACAGAAGTGCGACCAAAACCCGAATGGGGCCGCTGACCGCGAGCGCCATGGTATTGGCATTCTTTATGGCATAGGTCTTGGGCATGACCTCGGCGAAGATCAGCACCAGCAAGGTCATGGCCAGGGTTGCATAGGCAACGCCAGCCTCGCCGAAATAGGTGATCAGCAGGCTGGTTGCCAGCGACGAGGCAAGAATATTGACGAGGTTGTTGCCGAGCAGGATTGCGCCGATCAGGCGTTCCTTCTGCTCATAGAGCCGATTGACCACGGCGGCCCGTTTGTCGCCCCCCAGTTCCAGGCGGTGCATCAAGGGCTGGGAACTTGCCGTCAGCGCCGTCTCCGAGCCGGAAAAGAACGCCGACATCAGTAGCAGGAAAAATATGGTGATCAGGCTTGTTTCGTCTTCCATGATTCTCGCTCATTTACATTAGGTCCGAAGGCCCGGTTTGCGGCCGTTCGGAAGGGGACAGGTCATCCCCGGGCGGAAAGGAATTCGTTCAGGACGTCTTTCACGGGTGCGACCGGCACATCCTTTTCGATGAAGGCTTCGCCGAGCGCCCGGGCAAGGATAAAGGTCAGCTTACCGCCCTCGGTCTTTTTGTCCTTCATCATGTGCTGAAGCAGGCGGTCGGCGGTCCAGCCATCCGTGTTCAGCCTGGACAGGTCCGCGGGCAAACCGGTCGCCGTCAGATGAGCCCCCAGGCGCGCGGCATCGTTGCCGGGGCAGTGACCCAAGCGGTTGGATAGGGTCAGCGCCATGACCATGCCGATGGCCACGGCTTCGCCGTGCAGCAGGTCCTGGCCGTATCCGACCTCGGCTTCCAGGGCATGGCCGAAGGTATGACCCAGGTTCAAAAGGGCGCGCTGCCCTTGTTCCGTTTCGTCGGCGCTGACGATGCGGGCCTTGGCATTGCAGCATGTCAGAATGGCCTGACGCCGGGCTGCCGCGTCGCCGGCCAGAAGCCCAGCCCCATTGTCTTCCAGCCATTCGAAGAAATCGGGCATGTCGATGGCGCCGTATTTGACGACCTCGGCATATCCGGCTTTCAATTCCCGCTCGGAAAGGGTGTCGAGTACGCCGGTATCGGCAAGGACCAGACGCGGTTGGTAAAAGGCGCCGACCAGATTTTTGCCCTGCGGCGTGTTGATGGCGGTTTTGCCGCCGACGGAACTGTCGACCTGCGCCAGCAGGGTCGTGGGAATCTGTATGAAATCGAGTCCGCGCAGCGTCAGCGCCGCGCACACACCTGTCAGGTCGCCGATCACGCCGCCGCCCAGGGCGATCAGCGCGGTTTTACGGTCGATCCCGCCTTCCAGCAGTTCACCCGTGACACGTTCCAGGTGAGCGTAGTCCTTGGTTTGTTCGCCCGGTTCCAGAACGATGGACCGGCTTTCGATGCCGGCGTCGGAAAGACTGCGTTCCAAGGTCGCCAGATGGCCGGCCGTGACCACGTTCTCATCCGTGACGACGGCAACGCGCTTGGCGGGCAGAATGGGCGTCATAAGGCGTCCCGCGTCGGCCACAAGGCCGTCGCCGATCAGGATGTCGTAGCTGCGTTCGCCCAGGTCGACGCTCAGGCGTTCGACAGAAGGGGTATCGGTGGTCATTCAGTGCCGTCCGTCAGTTCTTCGATGATTTTGTCGGCGGTCTTTTCCGGTGTTTCATCAATGCTTTCAATGATGATATCCGCCTGTTCGTACACGGGATATCGCTCTTTAATCAATTGCTTAAGTTTCTCGGCAGGGTCCGTGCCCTTTAAAAGGGGCCGACCGGCCGCACGTCTGCGGGTGCGGCGTTCCAATACCGCTAGATTGGCGCGCAGCCAAACGCTGGTTGCCGATTCCGCGATGCGCGTCTGCGTGCGCGGGTTCATGAAGGCGCCGCCGCCGGAAGCAAGTACCACGGGCGGTCCTTTCAGCAGGCGTTCGATAACCCGTTCCTCGACGTCGCGGAACGCGTCTTCGCCGTAAATATCGAAGATGTCCTCGATGGTGCAGCCGGCGGCTTTTTCGACCTCGTCATCGGAATCGATGAACGGCAGGGCCAGTTTGGCCGCGAGTATCCGGCCGACGGAACTTTTTCCAGCTCCCATCAGGCCGACAAGAACGATTGTTTTCTCTTTTTTTTCAGATACTTGCTGGGACATGGGCCTGTGACTTGCGGGCAGAGGGTTGGTATGGGCGGGCGACGTTGAAAGCGGGAGAGCGAGCCGATAAACTCCGGCCTGCCCGCCGCTGCCGGAAAAATGCCATAGTCCAAGTCTACCAGAAAGGCTGAAGACGATGACAACCCGCTGAAATGACGGTCGATAAACCCGCGACGCAAGACGAATAGGCCCGCCTTCTCCATGAAAAGTATTTCCAAGATTATCGTTATTCTGGCTTTCGCGTTGGTGTTGGGGGGAGGAACCTTCCTGGTGACCTGGGATTTTCCGGCGCCGTCCAAGGACGTGAAGAAAGTTCTGCCCGATGACCGTTTCCCGCGTTAAACGCCGGGTGGCCCCGTGGCGCGGGGTATTATTGCTTGCGACGCCGCTGGTGTTCAGTGCGGCCGGAACCGCCGCATGGGCACAAAGCCCGTCAACCGGCGGCCCTGTGCCCTTGGCGCCGGCAAGCGCTGATCAGATACCGAATGTGTCTGCTGCCGCCCCCGCCGCCTTGCAGCGGCCGGCCGCCTTGGCACCGCCTCGCGCGCTGAAACCGCATGGACCGGCTGAAAAACCTGCGCCGGAAGGCCCGGCATCGACGCAAGCTGCCCCCACCCCCGGTAAGGGAAGCGGCGGCGAGCCCGGTGTGGAGGTCGACACGCTCGATCAGATCAATCCTGAAACGGCGGGCTCCCTTGGCCCGGATGACGGCGGTCTTGGCTTTACCCTTTGGCAGGGAACGGACCGGGCCTTTGTTACGGGCATGATGGGCAATCTGCCGGTGCGCGCTCCGTCGCCCGTGATGCGCGATCTGATGCGCCGCCTGTTGCTGACCGCTGCCCAACCGCCGGTGACGCCGGAAGTTCAGAATTCAGAGGGCAATACCACCGAGGCGCCGAAAACGAAGCCGCAAAGCCTGATTGCCTTGCGTGTTAAACAGTTGGCGGCCATGGGGGACGTGGCCGGCGTTGGCGATCTGCTTGCCGCGATTCCCGGCAGCATCACCGATACTGCTTTGCTTCAGGTCGAGGCAAACGCCCGCTTCCTTGCCAACGACAACGCCCGCGCCTGCGGCATCACCGCACAGCAAATTCAGGCCGGCGGTGGTGCTTATTGGCAGAAGGCCATGATCTTCTGCCAGATTTTGGCCGGCGAGCCGGAAAAGGCCGAATTGGGAATTTCCATGCTCAACGAACTGGGTGCGAAAGAACCCACGTTCCTGGCCCTGACGGACCGGTTGCTCGGTGGGGCCTCGGGTGCGCTTTCCACCGTGACGGATGCGGATGGCTTGTTGTTGGCCATGGCACGGGCGTCCAAGACGCCGTTGCCGGCCGATGCCACCCGTTCGGACCGGCCGGGCGTGCTGCGCGCCATCGCGGTCAACCCGAATGTCGGCTCCGACATTCGTCTGGAAGCGGCCGAACGGGCCGAAGCCGCCGGGGCGCTCGACACGGAAGCCCTGCGCCAGCTTTATTCCAGCGTCAGTTTCGAGCCCGGAGATTTAAGCCGGCCCCTGTCCCGGGCCGAGGAAATCGGCGGTCCCGTGGCCCGTGCGTTGCTTTATCATTCCGCGCTGTCGCAGACGATCCCGACGGCGCAGGCCGAAATCATCGGCAAGGCCCTGAAGATCGCCGTGAATGAAGGCCGCTACGGTGCCGCTGCGCGGGTGTTTCATCCGCTGATTTCCAAGATACCGCCCTCGGCGGATTTGTTGTGGTTCGCCCCCGATGCGGTGCGCCTGATGCTGTCCAACAACGATCCCGAGGGGGCAGAGGCTTGGTTCAAGCTGCTGCAGGCCAGTGCCCTGTTCCAGGACGACAGCCGCGCCCTGCTGCTGCGCATGACCCCCCTGGTTCGTCTGGTCGGCACCATGGGGCTGGAAAACGAACCCCGGGACCTTAATGCCTGGTGGGCGGCCATGTCGGGCGAGCATGATGCCGCGCGCCGTGCCGCCCTGCTTTATGCCCTGTTGGATGGTTTGGGAGAGGACATTCCGTTGGAAGCCTGGCGCGCCATGGGGCCGGTAACGGATCGCAATGCTGCCGATGACGTTCATCCGGCCTTGTGGTTCCGTCTTCAGGCGGTCACCCAACGGGTCGAGGACTGGAGCGCTCAGGCGGAAGCCCGTGAAAAGGAAATCGAAAACAGCGCCGCCCTTTTGGCGGAAAGCAGCCCGACGGGCATGATCGACGAACCGAAGGTGGAGGCACAACTGGGCACGAGCGATGTTTCTCCATTGCCGACCGGTACCGAGGTCGTACCCCTTCCTCCGCACCGGGGCGAGGTTATCCTTATGGTGCTGGCGATGCTGGGGGATCACGGCACGGCCCAGGCATCGGCCCCCGTGCTGCGTCAGGCCGTGCAAAGCCTGCGTGCCATCGGCTTAGAGCAGGAAGCGCACGACCTTGCGCTGGAAGCGGCACTTGCGGCGGGTCTTTAGGTGCCAGATTTAGCCAGGGGAGGCATCCGCTGTCCCGATACGTAAGCCTTTTTCTCGATATGCTGGCGGCCGAACGGGGGGCCGCGCGCAATACCATTGAATCCTATGGCCGCGATCTTGGTGATTTCAGTGATTTCTGCGCCCGCCGCAAGGTCGCGGCGGATGCCGCCGGTGCCGGGGAAATCACGGCCTATATGAAACGTCTGTCCGGGGCGGGCATGGCGGCCAGCACGCAGGCCCGCCGGCTTTCCGCCTTGCGCCAATTCTTTCGCTTTCTGCAAGCCGAACGCATCCGCGATGATGACCCGACCCAGGCGGTGGATGCGCCGCGACAGTCCCGGGCCCTGCCTAAATACCTCAGCGAGGACGAGGTCGAACGCCTGATGACTGCCGCCCGCGAACGCCCCGGCGCGGACGGATTGCGTACGACCGCGCTGTTGGAGGTTCTTTATGCCACCGGCCTGCGTGTGACCGAACTGGTGGGGTTGCCCATTGCTGCGGTGGCGCGCGATGGCCGGGTGCTGGTTGTGCGCGGCAAGGGCGGGAAAGAACGCATGGTCCCCGTGGGCGGCCCGGCACGCGACGCCCTGGGCGACTACCTTGCCGTGCGAGACGGTTTTCTTGGTGCGAACAAGGACGGGCGCGGGGCTTTTCTGTTTCCGTCACGGGCACAGCAGGGGCATCTGACGCGCGCAAGGTTCGGCCAGATCATGAAGGAATTGGCGGTCGCCGCGGATATCCCGTCCAAGCGCGTGTCGCCCCATGTGTTGCGCCATTCCTTCGCCAGCCATCTGCTGGCCCATGGCGCGGACCTGCGGTCCCTGCAGCAGATGCTGGGGCATGCCGACATATCGACGACCCAAATCTATACCCATGTTTTGGAAGAACGTTTGAAGGCGTTGGTCGATCAGGCCCACCCCCTGGCCAAGATCGGTCTGTAAGCCGGGCCGTGCCCGGGATTCAGGCTTCGCTTGCGACCTTGTTGGCAAGCCAGCGTGCCGTCCGCAGAAGCCGGGCATCATCCCCCCGCGGGCCGACCAGCTGCACACCAAGGGGCATGCCGTTGGGGCCTTCCATCAAGGGGATGGTAACGGCGGGAACACCCAGATAGGACCAGGTTGAACAGAAAACCGGGTCCCCGGTCGCTTCTAGCCCCAAGGGGGCCTCGCCGCAGGTCGCCGGGGTCAGGATTGCATCGAATTCTTCGTTCAGGCTTTTCACCCAGCCAGCCAGATGGACCCGCGTATCGACGCTTTCGTTGAAATCGATGGCGGATACGGTTTTGCCTTCATCGATCATGGCGCGCAGGACGTCGCTTAGCTTGTCTGCGCCATGGGCCTCATAAGCGGACAGATAGCGCGCGAGGTCCGCACACATGATTTTGCGCAGGTTGCCGACCGCATTGTCGAAATGGTCGGGCAGGGTGACTTCCTCGGACTGCTCACCAAGGAACTCATGCAGTTCCTGGAAGGCTTCCTGGGTCTCCGGATCGGCCTTATCCCAGACGGGGGATTTGACGAACGCGAACCGGGGCGGAAGCGGCGGTTCTTCAAGCATGATTTCGCACAGGTGCGGTGCCGCTGCCGGTTTGGTGTCCGGGTCGCCCGGGTCATGACCGACAAGGCATTGACTGATCAGGGCGGCGTCTTCCAATGAGCGCGCGAACACCCCGACATGATCAAGGGTCCGGGACAATGCCAGGGCGCCCGCCCGAGAGATCCAGCCATGGGTCGGTTTATAGCCGACCACACCGCAGAATGAAGCCGGACGGATGACCGAGCCGTTGGTTTGCGATCCGATCGCCAAGGGCACCATGCCGGCGGCCACGGCGGCGGCGGAGCCACTGGACGACCCGCCCGGCGTACGGGTCGGATCGTGCGGATTGCGGGTCTTGCCCGGCGAATAGACGGCCAGTTCCGTGGTTACGGTCTTGCCCATGATCACCGCACCGGCGGCCTTCAGCCGCTGTACCGCGGTGCAATCCGTGTCGGGGGTGCGTCCTTTGGAAAGGACCGTGCCGTTTTCCGTGGGAAAATCCACGGTGTCGAAGATGTCCTTGATGCCGACGGGAATGCCGTGAAGCGGTCCGGTCGGCATGCCGCTGGCGTGCATTTCATCGCAGATGACGGCCTGCTTGCGGGCGAAATCATGGTCCAGGTGGGCCCAGGCGCCGATCTCGTCTTCCTTGGCGTCGATCCGCGCGATGCAGGCTTCGACCAGTTCCAGTGATGTGATTTCGCCCCGCTCGATCATCCCAACCAATTGGGATGCACCCAAATCCGCCAAATCCATCGTCCCTGGTCCTTTAAGTATTTAGTCTACTGCAACGATGGGGTGTCGTCGTTTTTCCTGCCGCGGATGGTGGAATCCCACAGATCGTAAAGAATCAGGCCGAGCACGCCCAGGCTGATGATCCAGAACGGAAGGCCGCCCCAGAACCCAGCGAAACCGGCGGAGATCCCCCAGGCCAGCCCGAGCACGAACGAGGCGACAAGGAACGTCCCGAGGATGCCGCAAATCTGCTCGAAAATTTTCTCACTCATGGTCACTGCTCCTCAAAACTTAAACTTGGAGTCTGCTCCGCTGGCGGGGTTCAGGGGATGTATTTACCGAAGAAGTAATCCGGCAGCCACAGGGCCAGTTCCGGGAACTGATACATCATCACCATGACCCCGATGACGATGGCGAGATAGGGCATGATGCCCTTGAATATCTGCATCAGTTCGATCATCGGCCCCAGCACCCCTTTTAGGTAATAAGCCGACATCGCCATAGGTGGCGTCAGGAACGACGTCTGCAGGTTGAGAGCAACCAGCATGGCGAAGAAGTAGGGGTTGATGTCGAAGGCGCTCAGCATCGGCAGGAAGATCGGCACGAAGATGATCAGGATTTCCGACCATTCCAGGGGCCAGCCGAGCAGGAAGATGATGACCTGAACCAGGATCAGGAACTGCCAGGGCTCAAGATTAAATCCAAGCACGAAGTGCTCAATGATTTCGTGCCCGCCGAGGTACGAGAACACCGACGCAAAGGTCCAGGAGCCGACGAACAGCCAGCATACCATGGCCGTTGCCTTGGCGGTCAGGTAGACCGATTCCTTCATCATGCTCCAGTTCAGGGAGCGGTACATGGCGGCCAGGACAATGGCGCCGAAGGCACCCATGGCGGCGGCTTCCGCCGGTGTCGCCAAACCGCCCAGAATCGATCCCAGAACCAGCAGGATCAGCGCTGTCAGGGGCACGAAAGAGGTCAAAAGCTGCCAATAGACGATGCGGCGGGGCGGGACATCCTCGGCCCGCGGCTTCGGCGCGATCGACGGATTAATCATCACGCGGAAGATGACATAGAGAATGTAGCAACCCGCGAGCATGAACCCGGGAATGATGGCGGCGGCATAAAGGCGCAGCGGCGACAGTTCGGCGATGGCCGCATAGACGATCAGCATGATCGACGGCGGAATGAGAATGCCGAGCGTGCCGCCGGCGCAGATCACGCCCGAGGCGAAGCTTTTGTCGTAATTGGCCTTGTCCATCGCGGGAAAGGCCAGCAATCCCATCAGGGTCACGACCGCACCGACGATGCCGCTGGCGGTGGAGAACACGGCACAGGTGATCAGGGCCGCGATGGCCATGGACCCCGGTAAATTCCGCGCCGCCATCTGCAAGGCGTAGAACAGTTTGGTGACGATGTCGGCGCGTTCAACCACATAACCCATGAACAGGAACAGGGGGATGGCGACCAGGGTGTCGTTTTCCATCACCGAGTAGGTATTCTGGTTCAGCAGATAAAAGATCTTGTTGTCGAACAGATCGGCGAACGCCTGGACGCTGCCCGCGTCATAATAGGCGTAATAGCCAAAGCCAACGCCCATGGCGAGAAGTGTGAAAGCGACCGGAAATCCGAGCAGCACCATCACAATGAAAAGCGACAACATCAAGATCGCTACTTCGGGGTTCGTCATCCTAAAACGTGCTCCGTCTCACCAAACATCGGTGTCAATTAGGGTAATTAAGCCTGCGGTCCGGCCGCGGCTGCCTGTTCTTGCAATATCTCTTCGGTTTCCTGGGCGTCCTTAAGGCGCGGCAGCCACTTGTTGTTCTTGATCGCCAGATAGCATCGCATGCATTCGGCGATGCCTTGGACGATGAACAGGCCCGCCGCCAGCGGGATCAGGGTCTTGAAGAAATAAATCTGAATACGGGCCGGGCTGTTCCAGCTGACTTCTTTGTAGCGCCAGGAATCGGATGCGATTTCCGCGCCGTACCAAGCCAGGGCCAGCATGCCCGGGAAAAAGAAACAAATGTATAGGATCAGGTCCAGGCGGGCCTGCCAGCGGACCGACAGCAAGCGGTAGATAACGTCTGCCCGCACGTGGGTATCTTGGGCCAAGGCATAAGGGCCGGCCATCAGGAACAAGGCGCCGTACATCTGCACCATCATGTCGAACACCCAAACGGTCGGAGCATTCAGGACATAACGGACGAAAACCTCATAGGCGACGGACAGGGTCAGAATAAGAATGCACCAGCCAAAGGTGCGACCGATCCAGATGCTGAGCTCTTCGATGGCATGGATAAACTTTGTCACGGCAAAAATTCCCGGATTTCTGTCACAGATATTAGAGGGACAGCCAAATTTGGCTGCCCCTCCATATCGTAATTTTTCGCTTGAGTCCTATAAAAATAAGGACGGATCAACCGAAGTGGTGCTTGTAAGCGATGCCGTAATCGGGCTGGTTGAGCAGCAGATAGCCCATCACCTTCTTGGCATAGTCTTTCTGCGAAGCAACGACCTTGGCGAAGAACGGATCTTCGTCGGAGATCTGCTTGACGATCACGTCCCATGCCTTCAGCTGGTCGGCCATGACGGAATCGGGCGTGCGGTAAACGTTGACGCCGTGCTTTTCCTTCAGAGCGACCAGATCGTCGGCATAACGCAGGGTGTTGTTCCAGAAGAAGTTCGAGTTTTCCGCTTCCGAAGCATATTCCAGAATGGCCTGGAGTTCCTTCGACAGGGAATCGAATTTCTTCTTGTTGAACGTCACTTCGAAGCATTCCTGGGACTGGTGGAAACTGGCCAGGTGATAATGCTTGGAAACGTCCTGCATGCCGAAGTCTTTGTCCGAGGTCGGGTTGTTGAACTCGGCAGCATCGATCAGGCCGCTTTTCATGGCCGGCTGGATTTCGCCACCCGGCAACTGAACGACAGCCATGCCCATTTCCTGCAGGACGTTGGCGGCCAGGCCGACCGTACGGTACTTCAGGCCCTTCATTTGCGAGGAGTCTTTGATTTCCTCTTTGAACCAGCCAAGGGGCTGGGCCGGCATCGGGCTGTTGAAGAAGCTGACCAGGTTCAAGCCGAGGCTACCCATCAGTTCCTGGAACAGTTCCTTGCCGCCGCCGTAGTGGATCCAGCCGAGCATTTCCTGCGCCGACCAGCCGAAGCAGGGGCCGGTACCGAACAGGGATGCCGCTTTGGACTTGGAATACCAATAGGCCGGCACGTAGTGGGCGCCATCAAGAACGCCGCGATGGACGGCGTCCTGCATTTGGCTGGTCTTGACAACGGAGTTGACCGACAGCAGGTCAAGCTTCAGGCCCTTACCGGCCATCGCATTGACGCGATTGACGTAGCTTTTGGCGTTTTCAAGGAAAATACCACCACCCCAAGCGGCCTGAATTTTCAGAACCGTGGGGGCCGCCGTTGCGATGTTCGGCATGGCGAGAGTAGCAGCAGTCGCTCCGGCAGCAACGGCGCCGCCTTTAAGGAATTTCCGCCGATTCACTTTCGTGGTCTTCATGTGTTTCCTCCCAGTTTGATCAACGGACAACCACCATCCGTCGAAGGGTTGGTCTGCGCGTTGCACGCGCGTTTAATGTCTGGCCCAGACACAGAAGTTTGGTTGGTTTTATTAAGTCCCCCGGGCCCGGCTACAAAGGTTCCCCGCCGATATGGCGACGACCTTTAGTATCCTGTCGGGAATCTTCCCAATACGCAACGTAATGGCAAGGCTTTTTCCCACAAGCATTCACGGTTGTTCTTATCCGTTACGGCTTTGTTCAACCTTGGAATTCTCGTGAATGGGCCGGCTGTCCGCACGTCACCGGCTGGAAATCCGAAGTCTTGCGCCATTTACCGCAATGCAGCACCGCAAAACCGTGCCCGTCCCGACGCAGTGGACGGCGGCATTCTATTTTTCACGATGCGGAATTGATCGTTGCGGCGAAGGTCTTATGCGACCCGGTCGCCCGGTTCCCCACCGGCAAAAAATGCATCCAGATTGTCCAATGCCCGGAATCCCATGGCGTCCCGGGTCTCCCTGTTGGCGCTGCCGATATGGGGCAGAAGAAACGTGTTGTCCAATGCGCTCAGGCGTGGATCCACATTGGGCTCGTTGTTATAGGCATCGATGCCCGCCGCGAACAGCTTGCCCGATTTCAGGGCGTCGATCAGGGCATCGTCGTCGATCACGGCACCGCGTGCCGCATTGGCCAGCACCGCGCCATCCGGCATCAAGGCAAACCGATCCGCGTTCATGATGCCGCGGGTTTGTTCCGTCACGTTGCAGTGAAGCGAAAGGAAGTCGCAATGGGGCAGCATGTCGTCCAGGCTGTTGTGCCAGACAGCTCCCTTTTCCTGTTCGGGGCTGAGGCGCGAGCGGTTGTGATAATGAATTTCCATGCGGAAGGCACGGGCCAGGTCGGCGACGGTCTGCCCGACGCGGCCCATGCCCAAAATGCCCAGCCGCTTGCCGGTCACGCCGATCCCGACCATGAAAGCCGGTGACCAGTCCTTCCATTCGCCGGCACGAACCAGGCGTTCGCCCTCGGATGCGCGGCGCGCAGCACCCAGCATCAACAGGATGGTGGTCTCCGCCGTGGCGTCCGACAGGACCTCGGGCGTGTTGGTGACGATCACGCCGTGCTTTTTGGCGGCATCGACGTCCACATGGTCGTAGCCGACGGAAAAATTGGCGATGATCTTCACGCTGTCCGGCAGTTTGGCGAAAACCTCTTCCGTGAAATGCTCGGTGTGGCAGGGCAGGATGGCGTCCGCACCCTGGGCGGCGGCGAGCAGCGCATCCTTGTCATAAAGCCGGTCTTCCGGGTTCAGGCGCGCGTCATAATCCTGCTGTAAGCGCGCGTGGACTGCATCGGGCAGGCGGCGCGTAACGAGAACGGTCGGCTTGTCGGCCATGGTTTCCTCCCATCAGATTGTGGACATGGGGGTACACCAAGGTCGTCGGTCTTGTCGAGGTTGCCTTTATCGGGGGGAAGGGGGCGAGGGACGACGTTCCATGGCTGGCTGATAGATGTTTATGTCTCGCACGGGATCGGAAACCATGACCTGCCCCAGGAGGTCGTCACGCAGGTCGGTCAAAGTTATATAAACCTGTGCTTCTGCCTTTTTCTTCTCTCCGCTGCGAAGGGCTGTCAAGGCTCCTTCGATCCCGGTGCGCAGGCGTGGGATGATGATGTCGTCCGGCCAGAGCAACGCGACGATGCGTTCCGACCAATCGAGCATGGGGGCAAGGGCGTCTGCCGCGCGACGGTTGCCGGTGATGTCAAGCACGGCCAGACGGAATCGCCGGTCGGCGGCGAACATGGCGGGGCGGGACCGGTTGACTTCGGGTTTCGCTGCGTCACGGGCGATGGCTTCCAAAGACCGTATATCATCGGCGGTGATCATTTCCGCTGCCATGCCGGCGGCGGCGATCTCGATCAGCAGGCGAAAATCGAACACCTCCTGGATGTCGCGGATAGTGACACGGGACACTGTATACCCCTTGCGCGGGGCGGCCTGGATCAGGCCGTCATGGGCCAGGCGAATCAGGGCAACCCGTACGGTGGCCAGCGTCGCCTCGTATCGCCGGCAGAATTCCTGCTCCGTCAAATCCTGACCCGGCGGCAGGCTGCCTTGGATAATGTCGAACCGGATTTGGCCGTACACAAGATCGCTGAGTTTGGGCTTGTCCATAAGATATCTGATAACATTAGATTCGACATATAACAATGTCAGTTATACAATTTGGAAATATCAATTGTCCCAACCTTGTTGTAAGAGCCAAGCAAATGACCAAAGACCGTTTCGGTAATGCGTTCGCATCGGGGCTCTCCTATGCGCGCGGCGACATTCTGTCCTCCACCGCAGATGATTTGACCAAATTGCGTACGGCTTGGGGGCATATCCGCGCCCGCGACGCCAAGGGTGAAGACACGGTCAACGCATCGGGCCTGGAGCGCTGCATGTCCGTGGAGCCGGGCGAGGAACGGCTGTTGGATGACGAGATGGCGGCGGCATTTTTGACGGATGAGGTCAGGGGCCTGGGGCTCAAAATGTTCGGCGGCGACGGCGACCGCCATGACATCATGATGACCAACAGGTTGACCGCGGGCCTGCTGGTCGCCGCCGACGTTGTCGTGCCCGAGGGATCGCACGTCATCGGCTTCTCACCGACCTACAGCCATCCGGCGGTGCAGCGCGCGGCCAAGCATGCGCGGGCGACCTTCACCGACCTGACGGACATCCGCGACGTGGAAGCTGCACTGAGCGGCGACCCCAAACCCGGGGCGTTGTTCCTGACTCGGCTGGCGGTCAGCTATCAGATTTTGGACGAAACCGATTTGCGCCGGGCGGTGGATCTCGCCCACGAACGGGGAATTCCGGTGATCGTCGACGATGCCGGGGGGGCTCGTGTCGGCCCGGCCTGTTTCGGTCAACCGCGCACCCTGGAGTTGCTCGTAACGGTCGCCTGCACGGGCCTGGACAAATACGGCACCCTGGGCCCGCGGTTGGGCTTGATCGGGGGCAAGGCCTCCGTCATCGCGGCCATGCGTGCCCGTGCCTATGAAATGGGGATCGAGGCCCGGGCCATGCTTTATCCGCAGGTTGTCCGTTCCCTGAAGTATTACAGCGATGAAAAAGTTCGTGATCTGGTTGCCTGTACCATGACCGTGCGCGACGCCGTTGTGGCAAGGCTGGGTGCCGACCGTGTTCATGTGACCCCGGTGACGGCGCAATTGAAGGCCGAGGATATCCTGGAGATGGCCATGGCGCACCGCGGCATCAACGAAGCGCCCTGCGTGCCGTATGAAGCGACGGCAGCGCTCGCCATGCTGTTGTTGCGGGATTATGGAATCCTGAGTGTCCATTTCGCCGGTATTCCCCCGGGCACGTCCGCGTTGATGCTGAAATTTATTTCACGCGAGGTGCTGGACGCCGTCGGTGGTGCCGATGCATTTGCCGAGGCGATCAGCGCTTCGATCGGGAAATTGGGGGACTTAATGGTTGAAAAGGACGCATTGGTGCGGGTGTTGAAGGGGGCGGGAGAGGCCGTGCCGACCGCCGCCGCTGACTGATTTTTCGCCTAATGGTGTTTTTCCGCACTGCGGTAAGTATTCCATTTCGGGCTGTTTTGTCCTTGCGGCCATAAGGGCGGATGGCTATTTTGCGCCTGCGAAATAACAAATCATAAATGGCGGCGGGCCACGGTTTGCCGCTTATCCGACGTAGGAGATTTAGATGAGCTTCCATATTGTCGATCAGGCGCCCGCGCGCCTTAACCGCAGCGAACTGGCCGTGCCCGGCTCCAACCCCACGTTCCTGGAAAAAGCAGCCCAGAGCACCGCGGACGTTATCTTCCTGGATTTGGAAGATGCCGTGGCCCCCGATGACAAGGCGCCTGCCCGCAAGAACATCATTGCCGCGCTGAATGATCTGGATTGGTCGGGAAAGACCGTGTCCATCCGGATCAACGGCCTGGACACCCATTACATGTACCGCGACCTGGTCGAAATTCTCGAAGGTGCGCCGGGCAAGCTTGACCTGATCATGATCCCCAAGGTCGGCACGGCATCGGACGTGTACGCGGTCGACATGATGGTGACCCAGATCGAAGACGCCACGAAAGTCGAAAAGCGCATCGGGTTCGAACTGATCATCGAAACGGCGCTGGGCATGCAGAATCTGGCGGAAATCGCCCAGGCATCGAAGCGGAATGAATCCCTGCATTTCGGCGTGGCCGATTACGCGGCTTCGACCAAGGCCCGGACCACGGTCATCGGCGGCCCGAACCGTGATTATGCCGTGCTGACCGACCCGGACGACGACGGCAACCGCGACGTTCATTGGGGCGACATGTGGCATTATCCCATCGCCAAAATGGTCGTCGTTGCGCGGGCCAACGGTCTGCGCCCGATCGACGGTCCGTTCGGCGATTTCTCCGATCCCGATGGTTACAAGGCACAGGCCATGCGGGCCTCGACCCTCGGCTGCGAAGGCAAATGGGCGATCCATCCGTCGCAGATCGACCTTGCCAACGAGCTGTTCAGCCCGTCTGAAAAGGAAGTGACCCAGGCCCAGCGTATCCTGGACGCCATGGAACAGGCGCAGAAGGAAGGCAAGGGGGCCGTTTCCCTGGACGGCCGCCTGATCGACATCGCGTCGATCCGCCAGGCCAAGGTGCTGGTGGAAAAGGCGGCGCAGATCAAGGGCGCCTGATCGCTTTCCAATCTGCTGACGACTTAATGCGACAGCGGCGGGTACCGGAGCTTTCGGGCCCGCCGTTTTCGTTTTTGCGATCCCGTACAAACCTATAGCGAAAGTAGGGATGTTCATCGTCCGCATATCATCCCTATAATGCCCGCCAAAAGAAGCGGGTAGGGATGGACATGGCGGAAACGTCCGCACAAGACGACCAGGGGACACGCCGGTATTCGGACCGGGAACGGTTCGTTGCGTTCTCGTTTTGCTGGGCCGAGGCGATCATCGAACTCGACGCCGAGCAGAACATCACCTTTGTCGGCGGCATCTTGCCGCTTCTGACCGGTAAGGACCCGCGCACCCTCAAAGGTGTTCCCATCCTCGATATCATTGCCGATGAGGACCGTCCGCTGGCCGAGCAGATGCTTGATGCCATCGCGCGGGCCGGCCGGTTCGACAACATTCATCTTCGTTTCAAGGGGGCGAACGGAAACTCCCAGCCTCTGGTGTCCTCGGGTTATCGCAATCCAGAGCTTGAAAACCGCTACTTCCTGGCTTTTCACATCGTCGGCGGGCTGACCGCCGACAGGTCGATGAAAAAATCCGGCAAGGAAGGTCTCTACGACGCCGACAGCTTCGGCAAGATGGCATCCAAGATGCTGACCGACGGCGTCGATGGCGCCGACAAGATGACCCTGGTCGAACTTGACGGTCTGGCCGAAGCCCAAGAGGAAATGGACGAGGCCCAGCGCGATAACCTGATGGGGGCGGTGGGCTCTGTCCTGAAGATGTCGTCGATCAACGGCGACGCGGCGGCCAAGCTGGGCGACGGCAAATACGGTGTGGTTCATGGCGACGGTTTGGACGTCGATGCCATGAAGGCGCGGATTTCTTCGCTGATCACGAACATCGCCCCCGAGGCCGAGGGCATTTCCGTCGGATCGGCGACGATCGAAACCGATGGCGAAGGGCTGTCGGAAGAAGCCCTGACCAAAGGCGTGATCCATGCCATGAACGAATTCTCCAAATCCAAAGGGGGCGTTTCCCTGGAAGCGCTGTCCGGCAATATGGATGATCTGGTCAAGGACGCCATGGAAACGGCGGAAACCTTCAACCGGGTCGTCAACAAATCCGATTTCCGCATGGCCATGCATCCCATCGTCGGCATGGAAGACGGCGTCATCCATCACTACGAAGCATTGGCCCGATTCCAGGGAAAGCACGGGGAAAGCCCTTATAAATACATCACGTTCGCCGAGGAAACGGGGCTGATCGGTGCGTTCGACCTGTCCGTGATCGACAAGGTGATGGTCTGGATCGACGAGAACAAGGACCACGAATATTTCGCCTCCGTCGCGGTCAATATCTCGGGCAATTCCATCGTCGACAAACGCTACATCGACGGTTTGCAGGAACGGCTCAAGGCCAATCCCTGGACCCAGGGAAAGTTGATCTTCGAGCTGACGGAATCGTCACGGGTCGAAGACCTGGAAACCGCCAATGCGTTCATCCAGAACCTGCGCGGTCTGGGCTATCCGGTCTGCCTGGACGATTTCGGCGCGGGGGCGGCCAGCTTCCAGTACCTTTCCGCCATCGACGTCGACGTGGTCAAGATCGACGGCCCCGTGGTCAAGAACGCCGAAGCCATCGAGCGCGGCCGCGCTTTCCTGACGGCGCTTGCGTCGTTCTGCCGAGAACTGAAGGTCGAAACCATTGCCGAAATGGTCGATACCACCGAAACCGTGTCGTTCTGTCATGACTGCGGCATCGACTTCATCCAAGGCTTCCTGTTCGGGCCACCGAATTTCGACCTCAATGAGTTTTCCGCCGTGCGGGAGAAAATGAAGGGCTCGAAGGCGCCCGGTGCCAATGCCACCGGTGCCTTGACGTCGACCCATGCGGCATCGGCCGTCACGGCTTCCGCCGCCCCGGCGCAGCCGGCACCCGCGCCGCAGCCGGCCGCTTCCCCGGAACCGGCATCTTCCTGAGCCGCTTCAAATGGACATCTATCATATTTGGTGCACGCTGAAGGACGATGTCAGCGACATGGAATTCGCCCGCCATGTGGGCGCTTATCTGGATCACCTGAAAGACCAGGGCCATATCGAAGGCTGGCGGCTGACACGCCGCAAACTGGGCCTGGGGCCGGAAGACCTGCCCGAATTTCACATCATGGTCGACATATCGGGCTTGGCGCAATTGGATGAAGCCTTCGGCCACGTGGCCAGCCGGTCAGAGCCTGTAGAAGGCCTGCATCATTGTGTTAACAGTCTGGTTTCAAAGATTAAATTCGCACTTTATCGGGATTTTCCCGATGCCGTGCGGAAAACCGGTGAAGAGCGCTTTTAGAACACTTTTCGACGATTTTCAGCGTCGCCAACCCGAGGATGCTGTGCTAGAAAACGCACATGCACAATTACCTGGATTTCGAAAAGCCCATCGCCGAACTGGAGGGCAAGATCGAGGAGCTGAGGCATCTTTCGTCTGATGGCGAGATGAACATCGCCGACGAGGTCGGCAAGCTCCAAACCAAGGTCGAAAAGCTTCTGACCACGACCTACGAGAAGCTGTCACCTTGGCAAAAGACGCAGGTGGCGCGTCACCACGACCGACCCCATGCGATGGACTATATCAACGCGCTGATCGATGATTTCACGCCGCTTGCCGGTGACCGTCAGTTCGCCGAAGACCCGGCCGTGGTCGGCGGCATGGGACGGTTCCGCGGCCAGTCCGTGGTCGTAATCGGCAACGAAAAGGGCTCGGACACGGTCGCCCGCGTGCGTCACAATTTCGGCATGGCCAAGCCCGAGGGCTATCGCAAGGCCCAGCGGCTGATGAAGCTGGCCGATAAGTTCAAATTGCCGGTCATCACGCTGGTCGATACCCCAGGTGCCTATCCGGGGGTCGAGGCCGAAGCCCGCGGCCAGGCGGAAGCCATCGCGCGGTCAATCGAGGTTTGCTTCGGGATCAAGGTTCCCTTCGTTTCCGTCGTCATCGGTGAAGGCGGGTCCGGCGGGGCCATCGCCCTTGCCGCCGCCAATGTCGTGGTGATGATGGAACACGCGGTCTATTCGGTGATTTCGCCCGAAGGCTGCGCCTCGATCCTGTGGCGCGACGGCGAACTGGCGGAAACCGCAGCAGGGGCCTTGAAGCTCACGGCTCAGGATCTGCGCGATCTGGGCGTGATCGATGCCGTCGTGACGGAACCCCTGGGCGGTGCCCACCGCGAGCCGGACATGGCGATCAAGCGTGTCGGCAAGGAAATCGACAAACAGCTTGCCGAATTGGCTGCCCTTTCGGGTGATGCGCTCAAATCCACCCGCCGTGAAAAATTCCTCAAGATGGGCGCCAACGGTCTGGCCTAACTGGAGCGCGCAAGGGATGGCACGGTTGGCTTGCGCGCGCTGTTCACCTTCGGCCCTGTGCCTTAAATGACGATTGATCAGAAAAAGACGATCTGGTTCAGCATCCTCGGCGGTGCCGGGCTGGCGTTCGTTGTTTGGGTGGTCCTCACTTGGCTGGACGGTTATCCGGGGGCTGTGCCCGATCCGGGGGAACGGGTCGGCATTGCGCTTAAGCTTGCCGTTTTGCCGGCGGCGTTTCTGCTGATCGTCGTGCAGGTTGTGGCCCTGTCACGTCTTGTGACCGGGGCGATCGATCCGCAGACCGATGGGGAACCGCCACGGTGGCGCCGGGTCGATATGCGGGTTCTGATGAACACGGTCGAACAGACGCTGATCTTCATTCCCTTGCTGCTGGCAACGGCCATGGTCATCCGCGCCGATGAAAGCCCCTGGCTGATCGCGCTGCCCATCGCCTTCGTGCTGGCGCGCTCTGTATTCTGGGTCGGCTACCGCATCAGTCCCATGGGGCGTGCCCCCGGTATGGCAGCGGGGTTTTTCATCAACCTGGGAATGCTGGGGTTCGTCGTGACACGGTTTTTGGGCTGAAAAGCCAAGGGCTTAACAGCCAGGATCGCTGAAAGCCGGCCAAGCCAGCCTTGCGCGCGGACCTTTAGTCATGCCGTTGGGTTTTGGTTTCGCGCAAAACAACTTTCGCGAAGATCAGATCTTCGCTCAGGTTTTGCGGCTAGACCTTCCCATGACAGTGCTTGAATTTGCTGCCTGACCCGCAGGGGCAGGGCGCGTTGCGCGGCACCTTGCCCCAGGTTGCGGGATCGTTGGGATCAACTTCGGCGGCGGCCTGGCGGTTGACCACGGTCATGGTCGCCGTACCCGTTGCTTCGCCCTCTTCGTCGCCGAAATATTCGGGCGCGTCGTGGTGGGCCTCGCCTTCGCTGCCCGCGCGGGCGGCCAAGTATTCTTCTTCGGAAAAGTCCATGTTCAGTTCCACATGGGCCAGCATCATGGATGTGCGCTCGCGCAAGGAAACGAGCATTTCCTCGAACAGCTCGAACGCTTCCTGTTTGTATTCGTTCAAGGGGTCACGCTGGCCATAGGCGCGCAGCCCGATACCGTGGCGCAGGTGGTCCAGGGTCAGCAGGTGGTCTTTCCACAACTGATCCAGAAGCTGCAGCAGAACCGCTTTTTCGACCGAGCGGAAGATGTCTGGCCCGGCATTGGCGGCCTTGGTGGCGATCTGTTCGTCGACTGCTTTCAGTAAACGTTCGCGCACTTCGGCATCGGCGATGCCTTCTTCCTTGGCCCAGTCCTGCACCGGCAGGTCGAGGCTGAACACACGCATGATTTCCTCATGCAGGGTGTCCATTTCCCACTGCTCGGCATAAGCCTTTTCCGGCATGGTCAGGGCGACCATGTCGTCGATCACCTGATGGCGCATGTCGGTGACGTCTTCCGAAACATCTTCCGCCGCCATCAATTCCTTGCGCTGTTCGTAAATGACCTTGCGCTGGTCATTCATGACGTCGTCGAATTTCAGCAGGTTCTTGCGGATTTCGAAGTTCCGTTCTTCCACCTTCTGCTGCGCTTTCTCCAAGGCCTTGTTGACCCAGGGGTGAATGATGGCCTCGCCGTCCTGAAGGCCCAGTTTCTGCAGCATGCTGTCGATGCGCTCCGATCCGAAAATGCGCATCAGATCGTCTTCCAATGACAGGAAGAAGGACGAGCCGCCGGGATCGCCCTGACGGCCCGACCGGCCGCGCAACTGGTTGTCGATGCGCCGGCTTTCATGGCGTTCCGTGGCGATCACGTACAACCCGCCGGCCTTCTTGACGATTTCGCGGTCTGCCGCGATCTCGTCGGCGATCTTCTGATATTGGGTGTCGTATTCGGGCGTGCCCGGCTGGGCGGTGATTTCCAGGCCCGCGCGCATGTCCACGTTGCCGCCCAGCTGGATGTCCGTACCGCGCCCGGCCATGTTGGTGGCGATGGTCACGGCACCGGGGCGCCCGGCCTGGGCGATGATCTGGGCTTCCTGGTCGTGGAAACGGGCGTTCAGCACATTGTGTTCGATCTTGCGGGCCTTCAGGCGCGCGGCCAGGTCTTCGGACTTTTCGATTGATACGGTGCCGACCAGAACCGGCTGCTGTTTTTTGTGGCAGTCCTCGATCAGATCAAGGATGGCTTCGAATTTCTCGGCCCCCGTGCGGAACACGATGTCGTCTTCGTCTTCGCGGATACAGGGCACGTTGGTCGGGATTTCAATCACTTCCAGGCCGTAAATTTGGTGGAATTCACCGGCTTCGGTCATGGCCGTGCCGGTCATCCCCGCAAGCTTGGGATACAGGCGGAAGTAATTCTGGAAAGTGATCGAGGCCAGGGTCTGGTTTTCGTTCTGGATTTCCACGCCTTCCTTGGCTTCAAGCGCCTGGTGTAGGCCTTCGGAATAGCGCCGGCCTTCCATCATGCGGCCCGTGAATTCGTCGATGATGACGACCTTGTCGTCCTTGACGATATAGTCCGTGTCGCGTTGGAACAGGATATGCGCGCGCAGGGCCGAATTGGCGTGGTGCACAAGGGCGATGTTGTTGATGTCGTACAGCGAGCCTTCTTCAAGAAGGCCCTTTTCGCGCATCAGCTCTTCAAGCTTCTCCATGCCGGATTCCGTGAAGGTGGCGGCACGGGCCTTTTCGTCCTTCTCGTAATCATCGGGCGTGACGTTCTTCACGATCTTGTCGACGGCGACGTAAAGATCGGAATTATCCTCGGTCGCGCCGGAAATGATCAGCGGCGTGCGGGCTTCGTCGATCAGGATGCTGTCGACTTCATCGACGATGGCGAAATTGAAGGGCCGCTGGACCATGTCTTCCAGCGTGAATTTCATGTTGTCGCGCAGATAGTCGAACCCGAATTCGTTGTTGGTGCCGTAGGTGATGTCGGCGCCGTAAGCCGCGCGCCGTTCTTCGTCGTTCAGGCCGTGACGGATGACGCCCACGGTCAGGCCCAGCATTTCAAAGATCGGTGCCATCCAGCCGGCATCGCGCTGCGCCAGATAATCGTTCACGGTGACGACATGCACGCCCTTGCCTTCGATGGCATTCAAATAGACGGGCAGGGTGGAAACCAGGGTCTTGCCTTCGCCGGTCTTCATTTCCGCGATCTGCCCCTTGTGCAGGACGGTCCCGCCCAGAAGCTGAACATCGAAGTGGCGCTGGCCCAGGGTGCGCTTGGCGGCTTCGCGGACGGTGGCGAAGGCCTCGACCATGATGCCGTCGAGCGTTTCCCCGGCTTCCAGGCGCTGGCGGAAAGCTGCCGTGCGGGCCTTGAGGTCTTCGTCGGACAATCCCTCCAATTCCGGCTCCAGGCCGTTAATGGCATCGACGTCCTTTTGCAGGCCGCTTAGGTACCGCTCATTGGCGGAACCGAACAGGCTCTTGGCGATGGCGCTGAACATTCGGGGGGTCGTCCTTAGAAGATATAAAGATTTGAATAGCTGTGCAGATGTATGACGCGATTGTGGCCGTACCTTGGCGGAATCGTTGGGCAAGAGATAGAGGTGCTCCCGGGTCCTGTCAATGCAGGGACACACACCACGAATGCCCTATTTCGGCCTCACATTCAAATCACTGTTCTTGAGAACCGGCCTTCGCTAGGGTGGGCCGCAATTCAACGGCCGGTCAGCGGCCATCATCCAACAAAAGGGAAGTTTTCATGACGTTTCATAATGCGCTTCGGGCTGGCGGAATTGCTGCAATCATGGGCCTTGCTGCCGTGTCATTGCCGGCCGGCCCGGCCCTGGCCGCGGATGACCCCGTGGTCGCCACCGTGAACGGCGCAAAAATCCACCGCTCGCAGCTGACGGAAGCCTACAGCCGGCTGCCCGCCCAATATCAGCAAGTGCCGATCGAACAGCTTTTCCCGGCGCTGCTGGACAGCATGATCGACGCCAAGCTTGCCGCCGAACAGGCGGTTAAGGAGAAGGTTCACGAAACCGAGGCCTTCAAGGCCGAACTGGAAGCCTTCAAGGAACGTTTGCTGGGCTCCACCCTGATTCAGAACATGGTCGACGCCAAGGTCACGGTCGAAGCCGTCTCCCAGCGTTACGCCACGGTGGTCAAGGACATGGCCGGTCAGGTCGAAGTTCACGCGCGCCATATCCTGGTCAAGACCGAGGAAGAAGCCAAAGCGGTCATCAAGGACCTTTCCGGCGGGGCGGATTTCGCCGATTTGGCGAAAAAGAAATCAACCGGACCGTCCGGCCCCAACGGCGGCGATTTGGGATATTTCGGCAAGGGCCAGATGGTGCCCGAGTTTGAAAAGGCCGCATTCGCCATGGACAAGGGCGGGGTTACCAAGGCGCCGGTGCAGACCCAGTTCGGCTGGCACGTCATTAAGGTCGAGGACAAGCGCACGCAGGAAGCACCGTCCTTGGAAGAGATGGAGCCGCAGATCCGGCAAAGCCTGACCCGCGAAATCGGGGCCGAGGTCACGAAGGATCTGCGCGGATCGGCCAAAATCGAACGCTTCAATTTGGACGGAACTCCGGTTAAGTAAGGCGTATCAGGGCTTTCCCGGTTGCGGGGAAGCCCGTTTGCCTCCAGCCAACGAGCCTGATTATGCCCGAAATCAAACGATCTCCCCTGGCACCTGAAAGTTTTCCGAACATCCCGCCTATCGGCGGGGTGCGTGTTGCCACGCGTGCCTGCGGTGTCCGCTATAAGGGGCGCACGGATGTCCTGCTGGTGGAACTGACGGACGAAACCCAGGTCGCGGGTGTGTTCACCAAATCACTGACGGCGTCGGCCCCCGTGGAATGGTGCCGCAAGTCCCTGCCGGGGGGCATCGCCAACGGGTTGATCGTCAATTCAGGCAACGCCAATGCCTTTACCGGGCGGGTGGGAGAAGAAGCGGTCGAGCAGGTCGTCGAGGCCGTGGCCGACCGCCTGGCCTGTCGGCCGTCGCGGGTGTTCGCCGCGTCCACGGGTGTGATCGGCGAGCCCTTGAATTTTCAGGCCATCACGGACGAACTGGATGCGCTGAAGGCCGACCTTGCCCCCGGCAAATGGGACGAAGCCGCCGCGGCCATCATGACCACGGATACCTTTCCCAAGGGGGCGGTGAAACAGGCAGAAATCAACGGCACCAAGGTCACCATCGCCGGGATCGCCAAGGGGTCGGGTATGATCGCGCCCGACATGGCGACCATGCTGGCCTATGTGTTCACGGACGCGGACATTCCGTCCCCGGTGCTGCAGGACATTCTGGCCCCGGTCTGCGGGCGGACCTTCAATTCCATCACCGTCGACAGCGATACCTCGACCAGCGATTCCTGCATGCTGTTCGCGACCGGGGCGGCCGGAAACACCGCCGGTTTTTCCGGTGCCGACGATGCGGCGCTGGCCGATTTCAAGGCCAAGCTAGAGGCCGTGATGCTGGACTTGGCCCATCAGATCGTGCGCGACGGCGAAGGGGCATCGAAGTTCATTGAAATCACCGTGACCGGTGCGGAAAACGAGGCCGCGGCCAAGCGCATCGGCCTGTCGATCGCCAATTCGCCCCTGGTCAAGACGGCCATCGCCGGCGAGGACGCCAACTGGGGCCGCATCGTCATGGCCGTGGGCAAGGCGGGGGAGCGGGCCGAGCGTGACCGCCTGAACATTGCCATCGGCGGCATCACCATCGCCGCCAACGGCCTGGCCGTGGACGGTTATGACGAAGCCCCCGTGACCGCCCATATGCAGAGCCCTGAAATCAACATCGCCGTCGATGTCGGCATCGGCAACGGGCGGGCGACCGTGTGGACCTGTGATTTGACCCACGGCTACATCGACATCAACGCCGATTACAGGTCTTGATGGAGATGGACCTTCCCGAAGGCGGCTGCTGGGACGCGGAATTCCGCCGCGCCCCGGGCGATGTGAAAACCGTCATCGTGGTCGCCGCCGTGCTGGTCGATATCGACGGACGGATCCTGGTGGCCCAACGGCCCGAAGGCAAGGCCATGGCGGGTCTGTGGGAATTTCCGGGCGGCAAGCTGGAAGCGGGTGAGTTGCCGGAAACGGCGCTGGTGCGCGAATTGAAGGAAGAACTGGGCATCGACCTGACGGAAAGCTGCCTGGCCCCCCTGACCTTCGCCAGTCATCTTTATGAGGATTTTCACCTGCTGATGCCGGTCTATGTGGCACGCCAATGGAAGGGCGAGCCCCGGGGGCTGGACGGACAGGCCCTGAAATGGGTGCAGCCGATGAAACTGCGCGACCTTCCCATGCCGCCGGCGGACGAACCGCTGGTCGCCTTGATCCGGGATTTTCTGGGCTAGCCCCTACCCGTCACGCGAAATACCAAAGATCGACCGCGAAATGGATGAAGACGACCAGCGCCAGACTGCCGCTGCGCCGGTAAAGCGCCATCAGCAACAGGCCCCATACGAAGGCGATGGTCGTATCGGCCAGCCCCTGCGGCAGATGCAACAGGGCAAAAATCAGGGACGATCCAAGATATAACCCGGCGACGCCGGTGCCCCGGGATGACCACCAGCGAAACCACAGGGCCCGGAATACCAGTTCTTCCGAAAGGGCGACCAGGGCCAGGCCGAAGGTCAGATCGACGGCCCGCCAGACTTGGTTATCCAGCGGCGGGAAACTGACGCCCGGGAACAACAGATTGTCAAAGGCCTGGCGCGGGTCACCGGCGGTCGCCATGTCGGTGATGATGATGGCGGCCGAGCCCGCCAGCGCCCATATCCAGACCGGATCGGTGATCGGCGGCAGGGGGCGGCGCGGGCCGCTTGTCAGCGCGCCCCAGCCAAGGGCGATGATCAACGCGCGCTGGGCATAGTCGATCAGATAGATGTCGCTGCCCGCGGCCAGGAACTTGGCCCAGCCCAGATAGAACAGCGCCAGAAGGATCGTAAGCAGGAATCCCGGGCGGTTCGCCACGGTGTCACCCCATGCCATCGATCTGCTTGCAGGTTTTCTGCATTTCGCTGACCACAAGGTCGAAGAACCGGTCCAGGCGATCGCGCAGGTCGGTGGACAGGGTCAGCAGTTTGGATCTGGCGTCCTTCGGGTTGTCCTGTTCCCGGATCAGGCCCTTTTTCAGTGCGGCATCCAGATATTTTCCGGCCGTATGGGCGCTTTTGATCCCGGTCATGTATTTCAAGGCATCGGTCTTGCGCACCGGGGTGCGGGCCCGCCACATGTTGGTCAGAAGGTCCCAATAGGCGGCGTCGTAGAAATCCGTATCCCCTTCGAACACCTGAACCCATTCGCGCCCGATGGTATCCGTGAAATCCATATAGGTGCGATGCTGTTCATTGCTGAACGTCAGCTTCATTTGTTTGCCCCGTTTCTTTTTTTAGCGGCGATCCAAACCCCCTCAGGTCCTGCCGCAACCCCTGATTTGTTATAGCCGATCACAATTTAGATGCAAAATTAAATTTAGTTATTGACATCAAATATAGATGTAAATATATATCTAAATACTGACTTAACCCGCCACGGGGGACGCCCACAGGTTCCGGCGGATTATTAACGGAGGTAGTTATGAACACGCATTCGATCCCGCAGACCGAACAGGCCGGCACGCCCGGTCGTATTCGTAAATCCACCCGCGCGGGGCGCCGCCCGGTCTTCGCTGCTGTCGCCGCCCTGATGGGGGTGGTCATGCTGGGTGGCTGTGTGACAAACGGCAACGGCACCGGCATGAAGCAGGGTGCGGGCACGCTGATCGGCGCCGGCCTGGGCGGATTGGTCGGCTCCAAGGTCGGCGGGGGCCGGGGGCAGCTGGCCGCCGTCGCGGCGGGCGCACTTCTAGGCGGGTTCATGGGCAACGAAGTCGGGGCCTCCCTGGACCGTGCCGATCAGATGTATCAGCAGCGCGCGCAAAGCAGCGCCCTTAACAAGGCCGATTGGCAGCCGGTCAGCTGGTCCAACCCGGACAGCGGCAACCACGGCACGATCACGCCGACGCGCACCATCCAGCATTCGGGGACGGGCCAGATCTGCCGGGAATACCAGACCACGGTGACGGTCGGCGGCCGTGAACAGCAAGGATACGGCACCGCCTGTCAGACCGCCGACGGCGACTGGCGCATTTCCAGCTAGGTTTTCAGACAACACCAACGAACGGCAGGGACGCCGCTCGACCTCACCCCCCTCAGGGACGGACATACCTCCTCCCTGTCCCTGCCCGGACCGCCCCGCACTGCCAGCGGGGCGGTTCGTCGTTTCAAGTTGCGGGGAACCCGGCTTGCCGCTACCTAGATGCCCATGACCGATTCCACACAGCCGCAAGAAACCGTCACCGCCTGCCTGATCATCATCGGCAACGAGATCCTGTCGGGCCGCACACGCGACGCCAACCTGCAATTTCTGGGCGAGAACCTGAATGCGCTGGGCATCCGCTTGATGGAAGGCCGCGTCATCCCCGACGTCGAAGCGACCATCATCGCCAATGTCAACGATGCCCGGGCCAAATTCGATTACGTGTTCACCACGGGCGGGATCGGGCCGACCCATGACGACATTACCTCGGCCTGCATCGCCAAGGCCTTCGGCCGCAAGCTGATCCGCCATCCCGATGCGGAAAAACTGCTGCGCGCCCATTACAAGCCCGAGGACGTAACCGAAGCCCGCATGAAGATGGCCGACGTGCCGGAGGATTCGATCCTGCTGGAAAACCCGGTCAGCCGCGCCCCCGGATTTCAGGTCGACAACGTGTTCGTGTTGCCGGGGGTGCCCCGGATCATGCAGGCCATGTTCGACCTGTTCAAACACCGGCTCGCGGGCGGGGCGGAAATGCTGTCCAAATCCATCGCTTCCTACACGCCCGAGGGCAAGATCGCGGCCCGCCTGACGGCCCTGCAGGACGAACACCCGGCGCTGGAGATCGGCAGCTACCCGTTTTCGCGCGACGGCAAGCATGGCTCCACCATCGTCATTCGCGGCACGGACGCCGACGATATCGCCAATGCGGCGGAAAAGCTCCGCTCGATCATGCGCGACCTGGGCAACGAGCCCCAGGAAGTGGGGCTCTAGCGCTTCAGGATGAAGTCGTCGATGGGGGCTCGGTCCTGCCATCCGGCGCGCACCAATTCGGGCGTCAGATGTTCTTCCTCGGGCCGGCCCAGGCACAGATAGGCGACCAACTGCCAGTCCGTGGGCACGTCCAGGATTTTCGCGACCCGTTCGGGATGGATGATCGACACCCAGCCCACGCCCACGCCCGCCGCCCGCGCCGCCAGCCACAGGGTGTTGACCGCCGCGACCACGGAATAGGGCAGCATTTCCGGCATGGTGTTCTGGCCCAGGCCGTGGCCGCGCTCCGTCGCCTGATCGGAAAACACGGCCAACTGCACGGGGGCGGCGTCCAGACCCGCCAGTTTCAGGCCCGCATAGGTCTGCGCCCGCTCGCCCGAATAGCCTTTCAGGGCATCGCCGTTGGCGGCTTCGAAATCGTCGCGCACGGCGCGGCGGCGGGCGGCGTCCTCGACCAGAACGAAGCGCCAGGGCTGCGAATTGCCGACACTGGGCGCCAGCGCCGCCTGGGCCAGCAGGCCCTCGATCAGACCATCCGGCAGGGCATCGGTGCGGAACCGCCGCACGTCGCGCCGCCACAGAAACAGGTCGCGCAACTTGTCGCGGAACGCGGCGTCGAAATCCGGTGGGGTCGGGTCGCTCATGGGATGAGGTGTAGCGGCTCCCACCGGGGCGGGCAACCGTCCATCCGGCCGTTAATTTCAATCCCTGATCACCTGCCTTGGCCCTTGTGTCGATGGCGGCTTAGGATTACCAGAGGACTGCCTGTCGAAGGCCCCGTGCGGGCGTGGTGAAATTGGTAAACACAAGGGACTTAAAATCCCTCGGCCGTAAGGCCTTGTCGGTTCAAGTCCGACCGCCCGCACCATCCACCTGAATTGTTGGTACACACACGCGCGCCAAGGGGTTGGCCTGGTCGGCCTTGGCGCGCCCGTTTCTATCCTGTGCCAAGCCCGGTCAACGGGAAGGTGTGAAGACTAGACGGGCAGCACCTAACGCGCGTACGCTATGGTGAAGGGATCGTCCAGGCCACAAACACCCAAAGGGTGGCGGTGAAAACCGTAGTTGGTATGAAAATCTCTCGGGTTTTTACCCGTGCGGGTTCAAGTCCCGCCGTCCGCACCATTGCCTTCATGTGAAAATACCAACTGGTAGGACAGAATTTTGGAAACGAAATTCATCACCGATAAGGATAAGGCCGAGTACTCGCATTTCGGCCAGCATCACTTTGATAAACTGGTCGCTAACAAGTTAGTTGATCGAAAGTGGGAGCCGCGTGAATTGGTTCCTCTGTACCACTACACCACAGGTGAAAACTTAATCAAAATAATACGAAGCGGTGAGTTATGGACAACACAAATAGGGTGCCTGAATGACTCGAAAGAATTACTTCACGCGATAGAAATTTTCCGCAAGTCAATTGAAGAAAGACTGAGTAAAAATTTAAGCGTTGAGTTCGAGGCTCTGCTTTTGAAGATGATCGAAATTTTGGACGGAGCCAACTCAGATGCAACAGGAGTTTTTGTCGCCTGTTTTTCGGAAGAACATGATGACTTGAGTCAATGGCGTGCATATGGCGGAGTAAGCGGAGGCTACTCTCTGAAATTCGACACTAAATTGCTGTTGCAGCAACTAGCGAATCAGAATGCCTACCTAGCCCCTGTAACCTATGACTCCGATACTAAGAAGTATCTGATGGCCTCTATTTTGGAGTGGTCAGAAAATTATTTGATGCATGGCATTCAAAACAAACGCGCTCCGACGACAGAGGAGTGGATAGACGAGTTTGCAAATTATTGGCTGCTCCAACTTTCGCATTTGGCTCCGCTTCTAAAACACCAGGCATTTGAAAAAGAGGCAGAGTGGAGGTTGATATACTATTTGAAGGATGAAGATTTTAAGAGGCTACAGTTTGTCGAAAAAACTTCGATGATGCGAAGGCATCTCCCCATTCAACCCGGTAACGCTGATCCAAATGGTTATACTCCGTTGCCAATTTCCGGAATCACCGTTGGACCAAAGTCACATCAGCGTTTGACTAGGCTGGCCGTTGGGGATTTGCTCCATGCAACTGGATATTCCAGTGAGCAAGTGCCGGTTGAATTGTCAGATATTCCTTACCGGACAATGAATTGAACCCACGGTAGACTTGGCCTGCTTGTTTTGACTCCGCGTTAGGAGCGAGCGTACACGGTTAAATCTCACTACAATCCGTTTACACTCCCTCTAACTTGTTGAAATTATTGGCCTCAGTACAACTTAAAATCCCTCGGCCGTAAGGCCTTGTCGGTTCAAGTCCGACCGCCTGCACCATTACACCACAGGCGACTTGGGGTTGGCCGGGTCGGCCAAGTCGCCGTCGTGAGGTCGCGCCAAGGGGCTGGCCTGGTCGGTCTTGACGCGCCTTGGGCCTCGTTTGAAATAGACCCCTGGCGCCCCCCACCCCCAACACGAAGTCGTCACCCCGCTGCCACATGGTTGCCGCGTTCGTCCCCAGAATGCCGGTCATCGGATGCACGCCGCATCCCAAGCGGAACAGGGGGCTTTCATGGCGGAAAATCTAAGTGCCGGGTTTCACGAACAGCTGGGCAGCGACGCCCTGCTGTCGATCCTGGCCGAGGCACAACAGAGCGTGCGCAGTTACGACACCAAGGCCCAGATTGTCGCGGTCGGCTATATCCTGGCGCTGCAGGTCGTGTTGCGCGCGGGGGCGCAGGTGCCGGTGCCCATGGAACACGCGGCGCTGTATGTCTTCGCCGGCTGGGCGATCCTGGTCCTGCCGGTCATCATGTTCGCCCTGGTGCTGTACCCGTCCCATGCCAACAAGGTGTCGCGGAAGCGCGATTTCGGCCAATGTTCGGGCGTGATGTATTTCGACAAGAAACGCTTTCCCGACGTCGAAAGTTACGTCCGGGCCGTGGCCGGCGTCGATTGGGTGCGCGACACGGCCTGCGAGATCATCAAGGTGTCCGACATCCGCGACAAGAAACGCACGCGCTTCCTGCGCGCCCTTTATGGGACCGGCGGGGCCTTCATCATGCTGTTCCTGGCGCAGATGATGCGCGCGGCGGGCATCCTGGCCGCTTGAAGGAATTTTAAGCGGCGGACAGCTTCAAGCCGACGATGCCGAGTGCGATCAGCCCGATGCAGGCAAGGCGCATTAGGGTCGCCGGCTCGTTGAACAGATAGATGCCCAGTGCGGCGGCCCCCAGGGTGCCGATCCCGGTCCAGACCGCATAGGCCGTGCCCAGGGGCAGCCCGCGCAGGGCAAGCCCCAAAAGGCCCAGGCTGACGGCCATGGCGGCGACCGTCGCGATGCTGATCAGGGGGCGGGTGAAGCCGTCGGAATATTTCAGGCCGACGACCCAGGCGATTTCAAAAAGACCCGCGAGCAGAAGATAAAACCAAAACATGACAAAACACCTCAACCGGTGGTTACGGATTGAGGCCGTCCTCGATGACATTCCTGATGGGAAATTCCATATGGGAAACCGGGGGTCGTCCCTCGGCCCCTATAACATGGTCCGGCCCCTGGCCGCCGTCAATCGTCTGAACTGCAGCGCGGGAATGCTTTGGTCAGCCCGTCCAGATAGGCTTCCAGGTTTTTGCGGAACCCGTCATGCATGGTCACCAATTGTGTGCGGGAATCATTTTCCTTTTGCCGCTTGTCGATCATTTCGTCCGTCGCCAATTGGGCGATCAGCTTCAACGTGGTCGATTTGGATGCGGAAACGGATACGCAGATATCGGACACATTTAGGTCCTGCCCGGCATATTGGGATTCAGCGATCAGGAACAAGACGTCCCAGGTCAGGTTTTGCGTGCCGGCGTTTCGGTACAACGCATTTTGCGTCGCGCGGGACTTTTGGACCCAACGGACCTTGTTCAAGTACTTCGTATTCACCGTTCTCGTTTGAGGACGAGCGTTCACCATATTTACCCCTCCCCCGAAGGATTTTCTTTGTAGTGCACTGGATTCCTTACGGAACCTCTTCCGTATATTCGGTTACAGAATGAAACGTGAGTAAAAAAAGGTCTAGAAATTAATGAGGGTTCCCGTTTCGCGATAGTAGAAGGCGGCCCGGTCCGCGTGAAAATTTTATTAGAAAGGCGTCCTTTTGCGTGGGGCCCGGCGGTCTTTCATAGTCTTGCGCGGAGCGGGGAGAATGGGCATTCTACCTTCCAATCAATATTGGTCGGGTATACCCGGCCTTGCTCAAAAGGGGTGTGCTAGGGAAGCAAGGAGGTGTCCGTTTGGATATCTCCCTTTTGGCACAGGGATCCAACATGGAAACAAATCTTGCCGGCAAAACCTACGAGGTTCAGACCGAAACCGACGGTAAATGGACCTTGCAGGCGTCACACAACGTGAAGTCGCAGGCCATCCAACAGGCACAGGCCTTGTTGGATTCGCACAAGTATACCGGCGTGAAGGTCATCGCCGAAAGCGACCGCAAGGGCTCGGAAGTCATCTTCAACGAACAGGCCGAGGTGACCGACAAGGGCCTGACCATCGTTCCCATCGACACGTCCCCCGTGTGTAACGAATTGGCGGATTTCTATCAGCTTGAAGCGCGCCTGACGGCGGGCCGCCTGCTGCGTCAGTATCTGGACGATATCGGCATGACGGCCATGGAACTGGCCTTTGATTTCGGCCGTCTTAAGATGTTGGAGCGGGACGACAAGCTGTACATCGGCGCCTTGTCCCGTCTGGCCAGCTTACAGACCGACAAGGAAGCCGGCGAAAAGCCCGCCGACCGCCAAGGGGCGCTGGAACGCCTGTACAACCAGTTGATGGCCCGGGCCCAGAAGATGATGTCGCGTGAGGATTTGTCCGAAGCAATCAATACAGGCGGCCTGCAGGCCCTGATCGACAAGGTCAACGCGGAATCTCCGACGGATGAGCGCCATGCCCTGATCCTGGCCGGGATGGCGGCCCATATGGGCGAGCAAGGGGATTGGAGCGGCAAGATCGAGACCCTGATCAAGCTGCTGGATGGAACGCCCAGCGTCGTTGCCCTGGCCTATGTGGACGAGGCCCTGGCTGAAATCCTGGATGGTGCTGCGGCCGTGACCGAATTGCTGGGCGGTGTGCCTGATGCGGCGACGGCCCATCGCATGCTGGTTCAACTGTGCCAGGGACGCCTGCCCGAGGTGAAAAACCCGCTCAGCTGTATCAATGAGCTGAACGCGGCGATGGGCGCCCATGTGTTGGAGAACGCGCGCAAGGCACTGCTTTCCCGGGTTGTCCGGGGGATCGGCGGGGTCAAGCCGATGACCCGCGAAGGCCGCGACGGCGACCGCACGGCCCTGGTCACTCTGATCCGCAACCTGGAAGACCATGCCGGGCTGATGGGCGGTGCCCAGATGGCCGAGGCCATCACCCTGCGGGCCAAGATGGCCCTGGGTGGGGCCGACGGTGATCTGAGCGCCGAGCAAGCCGTGGGCAGTATTCTGGGATATCTGCCGTCCTTGCCGTCCCGCGCCGGGTTCGTGTTGGACCTGCTGGCGACGGACACGGGCGTCAAACAACAGCAGGCCGTGCTCCGCAACCTGGCGCAGGCCATGCGCGGTCTGACGGGCGTGGATGCCCTGACCGGCGGTGGTGACGATCTAAACATGGCCAAGCGTGTGGCTGACGCGCTGACGGAGAAGATCGCGGTTTCGCGCCTGCCGGATGATTTGAAGAAAACGGCTTCCGCGACCCTGGCCAAGGCGCTGTCGAACGGTGCGGCCAATGGCGCCGCCCCCGCGCCATCGAACGGCCCCCAGGAAAAACGATGGGACGATGGCGGGGCCAACCCGACCGCCCAACAAGCCAAGGAACCGGCACCCCAACCGGCCCAACAACCGGCAGCGCAACCCAGTACAGCCAAACCCGCGAATGGGAGCAATGGGAACGGGCCCGAGCACCGCAAGCTGGTGAAAGGCCAGATTTTGTTCGAAGAAGGGGACGCCGGGACCGAAGCCTTCCTGATTTCTTCGGGCACGATCGAGATCTATCGCCGCGGCGCGATCGAACAGGTCCTGGCGACCTTGGGGCCGGGCGAATTGCTGGGCGAAATGTCGCTGATCGACGATCAGCCCCGGGCAGCGTCCGCCCGCGCGTCCGAGAACGCGGATTTGATCGTTCTGTCCAAGGAATCCTTGAAGGTCCGTCTTCAGCGTCTGGAACAGACCGACAAGGTTCTGCATCGTCTCATGGGCGTACTGGCCAACCGCCTGCGCGGGATGGCCCGTTCCGCCGAATAGAGCCTATCCCCAGGGAAAGACGGATCTGGGCGGCAGTTGGGCGGAGCCGATGGCATCGGCGATGCGCAGACCTTCGTTCCATTTGACCATGCGTTCGGACCGGGTGAAGGAACCGACCTTCAACTGCTTGGCCCCCCAACCGGTCGCCAAATGGACGATGGTTACGTCTTCGGTCTCGCCGGACCGGGCCGAGACGATGGCCCCCATGCCGGCGGCCTTGGCCGCGTCATAGGCGGCTTTGGTTTCGCTGACCGTGCCCGCCTGGTTCGGTTTGATCAACGCGCAGTTCAATGCGCCGTCCCGTGATGCGGCGCGCACCCGGTCCGCATTGGTGACCAGGAAGTCGTCGCCGACGATCTGCAGATGACCGGGGGCGGCCTTGGCGAAGGCGATGAAGCCTTCCGCGTCGTCTTCGGACATGGGGTCTTCGACCGATACGATGGGATAGCGCGCAACCCAGCCGAGCAGCATCTCGGCCAGTTCTTCGCCCGACATGTCGCGGTCTTCGCGGGCCAGGCGGTATTGTCCGGCCTTGCCGAATTCGGAGGCCGCAATATCCAGCGATATGGAAACCTGTTCGCCCGGGATCAGGCCCGCCTTTTCGATGGCCTGGACCAGGGTTTCGGCCGCGTCCTCGTTGGCGTCGAACGCGGGCCAGAATCCGCCTTCGTCGGCGACGCCCTGCAGCAGGCCGCGTTCAGCCATGATCTTGCCGGCGGCAAGATAGACCTCGGCGGTCCAGGCCAGGGCCTGTTCATAGTCGTCGGCACCGGTCGCGATGACCATGAAGTCCTGCACGTCGATGCGCCGGCCGGCATGGGCCCCGCCGCCGAAAATCTGAATTTCCGGCAGGGGCAGCACGGGCGTGCCGGTATTGCCGCCCTGATCCCACAAATACTGCCACAGGGCTTTGTTTTCCTGATTGGCGCAGGCATGCAGCACCGCCATGGACACGGCGATGGTCGCGTTGCCGCCCAGGTTGGCCTTGTTGGGCGAGCCGTCCAGATCGATCAATGCCCGGTCGATGGCGGCCTGATCGGCTGCATCCATGCCGACCAGGGTTTCGGCCATGGTGCCGTTCAGACCCTTGAGCGCATCCGTCACGTCCCATCCGCCGAAACGCGGGCCGCTGTCGCGCAGGTCGATGGCCTCATTGCTGCCGCGCGAAGCACCGGCCGGGGCGATGGCCCGGCCCATGGCACCGCCCGACAGGGTTACGTCCGCTTCGACCGTGGGGCGCCCCCGGGAATCCCAAACCCGGCGGCCCTTGATGGCGGTGATGGTCGTGGCGGTCATGTGCGAAGTTCCTTTTCCCAAGCTTGTTTGACGCCCGCAAGATGCGGCGGCGGGGTGATGATCAGGGGGCGGGCCGTGCGGCGGACGCGGTCGCGGTCGGCCTCGGCGGTGATGTATTCGACCGGTGATTTACCGTCCACGCGGGCCAGGAACAAGGCCGGAAGCAGGGCCGCGGCCCGCTGTTCGGTCGTGGGGGCCGGGTCGTAGCCCCGGCAGAAGGCGTCGAAATCGGCAAGAAAGCCGTCCGTCGCCGACGGCGTCCACAGGCATTTCAGAAGAAAATGGTTCAGGCAAAAGGCGATGTCGAAGGCCGGATCGCCGTACCATGCGCATTCCGCGTCCAGAAAGACCGGGTTGGCGCTGTCGACCAGAATGTTCTTGGGGCTGACGTCGCCGTGGACCAGGGCTGCGCGGTTGTTCGCCGTGGTATCCGCCAGTTCCGCCATGCGCCCGGCCAGGTCCGGGTGTTCGCGCCCGGTCGCGATCAGATAGGGCTCCAGGCGGATGGAATAGAATGTTTCATCGGTTTTGAAACGCGCCGCGACCCCGGCATCACCCGCCGTTCCCGCATGAATACGCTTCAGCCACGCACCCACCCGATGGGCGAAATCCGGGTCCGTGCGGCCGGCGTGCAGTTCATCCTTCCAGGTCGGATGCTTTGACGGGTCCAGAAAGGCCATGGCAAATACGCCCTGGTCCGCGTCATGGGCCAGAACCTGAGGGGCGGCACCGGGCTGCAACGCGTTCGCCGTTTCCATCCAGGCGACTTCGAAGGCATTGCGTTCGATCGGTGCGAACCAATCGGCTTTAACCTTGAGCTTGGGCAGGGCGCGTTTGACGCAGACCGGCCCGCACGCCAAATCCGCGCGCCAGATGTCCGACGACACCCCGCCGGCAAGCGCCGTATAGGCCGGGGCTTCATCCGCCCTCGCCAGGCCGCTTTGGCGTAGGAAGGTGGTCAGAAATGTTTCCGCGTCGGTGCTCATAAAGTCATTTCCCTGCCGCGATATCGGCGATCGTTTGCGCTATTTGAGGCAAGGGCATCACTGCATGGCAATGACCGGCGGATGCCACGGAACCCGGCATTCCCCAGACGACGCTGGTGTCCTTGTCCTGAACGATCACCGTACCGCCGCCGTCGATCACGGCCTTGGCCGCGTCCTTGCCGTCGGACCCCATGCCCGTCAGGACGACGTACAGTAAATTTTCGGCACCGTAGGTCGCGATCAAGCCGCGCATCATGGGTTCCGCCGATGGCCGGCAGTAATTTTCCTCGGGCCCCTGGTCGGTCGCAATGATGGGCCCGGATGTCCCGCGTTTGGCGGTCATGTGAAAGTCGCCGGGGGCGATATAGGCCGTGCCGTTGGTAACGGGCTCTCCGTCCCTGCCTTCGACGCAGGGCCATTTGGTCCGCCGCGCAATGTGATCGGCCAAGGCGGTGGTGAAGCCCGCCGGCATGTGTTGCGTCAGGAAAATCGGCTGGGTGATGGTATGGGGCAGGGCGGTAAACAACGTAAACAGGGCCTGCGGGCCGCCCGTGGAACTGGCAATTGCAATTGCCTTCGGGATATGGGGGCGGCGCGCGGGAAAGTCTTTCGCTGCGGCGTGTTCGTAACGGGCCGCGACCGGCGGCGCGATGTCGCGCACCCCCTTGGACCGGCGCGCGGCACCCAGTTCCTGGGCAATGTCCTTGATCTGGCGTTCGAAATCCGTTTCGGCGATATGTGGTGTATGCCGGGAGGGGGCCTGAACGAACTCTGCCGCACCGGCAACCAGTCCGGCCATGGCGTTCTTGACGTTGGCGAAGGTCAGGGTCGCGACCAGGACGACCTGGGCGTCGCCATCGACCTTGAGCAATCTGGAAAGATCCGTCGCCAGCTTGATATTGGCGTCACCGATATCGATGAAAATGACATCGATCGGGGTCATGCGCAGCCGGCTGACCGCGTCGACGCCGTCCGCGGCCTCGGCGGTTAGGTCGACGTTTTGCAAGGGGCGTAATACGGCTTTGACGCGATTGGCAACCACGTCTGACGTGCCGACGACCATTGCCTGTATGTTTTTTGTTTCTTCCGCCATCGTCGCCGTGCGTGGTTCTTTGCTTGCCCGACCATAATGCGTGGCTTTTGGGGACACAATATTGACCCGCCGAAATCGCCAAGATGGTTCAGGGGGAAATCTGAACGTCATATCAAAAGGGACTAATTGACGGCTCGGTCCTTCGGGGCGTATACACGCCGTGGGCCAGGTCCCCCCAACGGGATCGGACCCTTCTGGAAGCGAAGGGAGTAAAATTCGATGCCAGTTCCTCAGAAGCCGAGCACCCGCCCGGCCAATCCATGCTTTTCGTCCGGCCCCTGCGCCAAGCGCCCCGGGTGGACGGTAGACGTTCTCAAAGATGCATTCCTTGGCCGGTCCCACCGCCATGCCACGGGTAAGGCGAAGCTGAACGAGGTCATTACACGTTCCCGCAAACTCCTGGGCATTCCCGACGATTATCATGTCGGTATTCTGCCCGGTTCCGACACCGGCGCCTTCGAAGCCGCCATGTGGAACCTGTTGGGAGAACGCGGCGTCGATATTCTGTCCTGGGAAAACTTCGGCAACGAATGGACTAAGGACGGCGTGCAGGAATTGAAGCTGGAAGATCTGCGCACCTTCAGCGCTTCTTTCGGTGAACTGCCGGACCTCGCCCAGATCGATTTCAACAATGACGTGGTGTTCACCTGGAACGGAACCTCGTCGGGCGTCATGGTGCCCGACCGGGGCGCCTGGATCCCCGCCGACCGCGGCGGCCTGACCTTGGTTGACGCGACGTCCTGCATCTTCGGGGTCGATCTGCCCTGGGACAAGCTGGATGCCGTGTCCTGGTCCTGGCAGAAGGTCATGGGCGGCGAGGCCGCGCACGGCATGATCGCGCTCAGCCCCCGTGCGGTCGAACGGCTCAACACCTTCCATCCTGACCGGGCCATCCCCAAGGTCTTCCGTATGAAAAAGAACGGCAAGCTGAACCCGGAGCCGTTCGAAGGTGCCACCCTGAACACACCGTCGCTGCTGTGCGTCGAGGATGCCCTGGACGGTTTGAAATGGGCCGAGGATATCGGCGGTCTGCCGGTTCTTCTGGGCCGTGTGCAGTCGAACTTCGAAGCGCTCTCGCGCTGGGTCGAACGGACATCCTGGGTTGATTTTTTGGCCACGGATCCGGCTTTCCGTTCGTGCACTTCAGTGACGCTGAAAATCGTCGATCCGGCCTTTGACGGCCTGAGCGAGGATGATTTGCGCAAGACGCTTCGCCGCATCCCCAAGATGTGCGAGGCCGAGGGTGCCGGGTACGATTTTTCGGAACACCGGGCCGCCCCTCCGGGGTTCCGCATCTGGTGCGGTGCCACGGTGGAAACGTCGGACCTGGAAGCCCTGTTCCCCTGGATCGAATGGGCATTCCATCAGGTTCGCGCCGAGTTGGCTGGCGAAGCGGCCTAGGGCCGTTTTGGATCCGTCATGCCAAAGGTACTGATTTCCGACAAAATGTCGGACCTCGCGGCCGAGGTCTTCCAACGCCGCGGGATCGAAGTGGACGTGAAAACCGGCCTTTCGCCCGAAGAGCTTGCGGGTATCATCGGTGAATACGACGGCTTGGCCGTCCGTTCCGCGACCAAGGTGCGCGGCCCGGTGATCGAGGCGGCGACGAACCTGAAGGTGGTCGGCCGGGCAGGGATCGGCGTTGACAACGTGGACCTGAATGCCGCGACGGCCAAGGGCATCGTTGTCATGAACACGCCCTTCGGCAATTCCATCACGACCGCTGAACACGCCGTTGCCATGCTGTTGGCGCTGGCCCGCGACATTCCCCAGGCCAACGCATCGACCCATGCCGGAAAGTGGGAGAAATCCCGCTTCATGGGGGTCGAGATCACCGGCAAGGTGTTGGGTATCATCGGTTGCGGCAACATCGGATCGGTCGTCGCCGACCGGGCCCAGGGGTTGAAGATGCGGGTCATCGCCTTTGATCCCTATCTGTCCGAGGAACGGGCCACGGAAATCGGGGTCGAAAAGGTCTCGTTGGACGACCTTCTTGCCCGCGCCGATTTCATCAGCCTGCATACCCCGCTGACTGATACGACCCGCTATATCATCGATGCCGATGCCTTGGCCAAAACCCGGAAGGGCGTGCGCCTGGTGAACTGCGCGCGCGGCGGCCTGGTCGACGAAGCGGCACTGAAAGCGGCCCTGGACAGCGGTCAGGTGGCGGGGGCGGCCATTGATGTGTTCGAGGAAGAACCCGCCACCGAAAATCCACTGTTCGGCATGGAACAGGTTGTGGCCACCCCGCACCTAGGTGCTGCCACGACCGAAGCCCAGGAAAAGGTCGCCGTGCAGATCGCCGAACAGATGTCCGATTATCTGCTTGATGGCGCGGTGTCCAATGCACTGAACATGCCGTCGGTCACGGCCGAGGAAGCGCCCCGCCTGAAACCCTATATGACCCTGGCGCAGCAGCTTGGCAGCTTTGCCGGTCAGGCGACGCGGTCCGTCATCCGCGAGGTCACGATTTCCTACGAAGGCGTGTGCGGCGAGCTGAACTGCAAGCCGCTGACCGCCGTGGTCCTGCAAGGCTTGCTGGGGCCTTCGATGGAAGGCATCAACATGGTCAATGCGCCGACCATTGCCAAGGATAGGGACATCATCGTGCGGGAAGTGCGGTCGGACGATGCCGGGGCCTTCCATTCCCGCATCGAAGTGACGGTCAAGACCGTCAACCAGACGCGCTCTCTTGCCGGCACGCTGTTCCACGATCATCCGCGCTTGGTCGAGATCAAGGGCATCCCCATCGACGCGACCCTGGGCAAGAACATGCTCTACATCACCAATTACGATAAGCCGGGCCTGATCGGGGCGTTGGGGTCGTTGCTGGGCGATGCGGGCATCAACATCGCGACCTTCAACCTGGGCCGCGCCCAGGCCGGCGGCGACGCCATTGCCCTGTTGGAGGTCGATGAAGCCCCGCCACCGGATGTTCTGAATAAAATCCAAGGGCTGGAACACGTTATTGTTGCACAGGCGATGAAGTTCTAAGCACGTCCCCGTTTCGGGATTGTCATGTGACGTTAATGTTCAGCCGGTACCGTCTTCGGATAGGCTGACCGTGACGTGTGAAGCACGTTGCGGTCGGGACTGATTCGGAGGACGGATGATCCGCTTCTTGCTGGTCTTGCTTTCGGTGACGGTGTTTACGGGCCATGCGCGGGCGGAAAAAATTCGGCTGGTGTATGAGCTGGTTGAAAATCCGCCACGATACTTTGGCACGACGGCCCGCGTTCCCAAGGACAAACCGGGGGTGACGATCGAGGTGTTTCGCGAGGTCGCGAAACGATTGAACGTCACACTTGAATTTGAACGGGTGCCCTGGAAACGGGGGCTGTTCATGGTTGAAACGGGGGAGGTGGACGGAATTTTCCACGCCAGTTTCAAGGCCGACCGGATGAAATACGGACAGTATCCCGTGTTGGCCGATGGCCGGACACCAGACCCGTCGCGGGCAGTATTCTTCCAATCCTATTCGTTTTATGTCCGCCGTGATTCCGGCGTGACCTTCGATGGCCGGAGTTTGACCGGTACCGATAATAAGGCCGTTGCCGTCACGCGGAGTTATTCCGTTGCCTCGGACCTGCAGAAATTGGGGATTCCATACGAAGCGGAACGGACGCAAGCGCTTAATCTTGCGAAATTGGATAACGGACGCGTTGCGGCGTACGCGGAACTTGATAACATGATCGCTCCATACTTGGCGGAAAACGGGGGGCCCTTCGCGGGGATCATCCGATTGTCCCCTGCGATCACGGAAAAGGCGTATTATCTGCTGTTCTCCAAGCGCTTTTACAAGAGCAAGACAAAATTGGCCGATGCCTTCTGGAATGAAATCCGCAACATCAACACCTCACCGGTCATCGGCCGGATTCTCGACGCATACCGCTAGGTTCGGCGGCGGTTCGGGGCCTGGCCGGCGGACCTTGGCCGGCCGCCTGTTTACCTCTATTTTCCTGGCATTTCTGGGGTTCGGTGTGGTGATCACGGCGGTATTGATATGGGATGTCCTGCGCCGTGCCGATATGGAAATCGAACGCGAAATCCGCATCGTCAAAAGTGCCTTCCATGATCCCATCTCGGATCAACTTTGGGCCTATGATGAAAAGGAACTGGGGGCCGTCTTGGCGGCCTTGGTGCGGCTGTCCGTCGCCGAAGGCGTGACCGTCATCGACCCCTTCAGCGGCCGCCGTCTGGGTGCCCATGGGGTCACCAACAGCGGCAAAGGAGCGGGCGTGGATGTGGAATCCTTCGATATCCATTATGTCGCAGAGGGCGCAGACAAGGCCCGTCACCTGGGGCACGTGGAAATCTATCTGCCGGCAAACCTGACCTATGTCCGCTCATGGCCATCGATCATGCTGATCGTCACGGCAGCCTTGATCAAATTGTTGCTGGTCTGGATCTTGTTCAACTACTACGCCAATCGGCAACTGGCGGCCCCGCTGTCACGCTTGTCTGATGCCGTTGACCGCGTGGAACCGGGATGGCGCCCGCATCAGGAGATCCGGGCCGTGGGCCCTGAAGACGGCGAATTGAACCACCTGCAGGACGCATTCAACCGGCTGCTGAACCGCCTTGAGAAAAGCCATGCGGAACGCTTCGCCTATGAACAGGAACTGGTCGGAGCGCGGGCGGAACTTGAAGATGCGGTTGCCGTCCGAACCAGGGAGCTTGAGGGTGCCCGGCGGCGCGCAGAGGACGCCAGCGTGGCGAAATCCCGGTTCCTGGCGATGATGAGCCATGAATTGCGGACGCCGTTGAATTCGATCCTTGGGTTTTCCCAGTTCATGGTCGACGAAATCATGGGCCGTATGGGAAATGACCGGTATCTGGAATATGCCGCCGACATCCAGCATTCGGCCAGCCACCTGTTGGATGTCATCAATGACATTCTGGATATTTCCAAGGTCGAGGCCGGTGAGGCCAATCTGGAGGAAGAAGATCTGGACCTGCGCGATGTGGCCGCCGCGGTTCAACGCCTGATGTCGCCCCGGGTCGGCGCCAAACGGCAGGTTCTGACGGTCAATATTCCCGATGGCTTGCCGCGGCTTCGCGGCGATGGGCGCGTGATCAGGCAAATCCTGATGAACCTGTTTTCCAACGCCAATAAGTTCACCCCCGCCGGCGGCTCCATCGTCATGGCAGCCGGTGTCGATTATCGGGGAGGCATACGGATCGAGGTCGCGGATACCGGGATTGGAATCTCGGCGAAGGATATTTCACTTGTCCTGGAGGCATTCGGTCAGGTCCGCTCGAGCCATATCGTGACTCACGAGGGCACAGGCCTTGGTTTGACGTTGTCGAAGCAGCTGGTCGAACTGCATGGGGGCGATCTGGCGATCCAAAGCGAGGTCGGCAAGGGGACGACCGTAATCCTGCGATTTCCCGCGGACCGGGCCGTGAAGGCCGCCTAATACCGCCATCGCGTTTGGCCTATACCGAAGAACGCCCCGCATCATACTTTCGCTTGATATTCAGGTCGTTCTGATCGGGCTAAAATCTCATCGTGACGTAAAGCATGAGGTGACGCCATGGACGCCGAAATCAACAATTTGCACCAACAGATCAGCAATCTTTTGAACGAAGCCGTTGGTCCCAAAAGCACCGACCTGGGCAGTGGCGACGTGCGACGCATGACAGACGCCGAACGCCGCCTGCTTGTGAACACGCGGCGTGCATCCGGCCCTTATGCGGGCGGAGAATGGCGGAAGGCCCTTATTTAGCGGACCCGCCCGCCATTCAGCCTTTTACGGTTTCTGGAAATGCAGGATGCCCCAGGCAAGGTAGCCCTTATCGGCGCCATCGACCCAGTGATCCAGGCCCTTCAGCATGTTGTCCACGTAGGCTTTTCCGGAAAGCCGGACGATTTCATCGTAACGGCCTTTCAATTCCTGCCCGACCCGGAAGTAATGGGTACGGAGCTGCTCCAGCATAGGCGTGGACTGCCCTTCGGTGAAGCCGTGTTTGGCGAATTCGCTTCGATAAAAGGCAAATGACCCCAAGGTCGAAAGATGGATGCGGTCCAAAATGGGCTGAAGCATGCCAATGGGCGCGTCATCCGCCTGCATGGGATCGGTGAAGATCATATGCCCGCCCGGTGTCAGGACACGATCAATCTCGGTGATCACCCGCGGCCGGTCGCCGGAATGCAGGATCGCATCCTGCGACCAGACGACGTCGAAGGCCCCATCTTCGGCGGGGACCTCTTCGAACGATCCGTGAACCACGTCGATCAGGCTGTCCAGGCCGGTTTCCGCATTCTTTTCCCGGTTCAGGTTGTTTTGGGTTTCGCTCAGATTCAGGCAGGTGACCTTGCATCCGAAGGTGCCGGCCAGATAGCGGGCGGACCCGCCATATCCGGCCCCCAGGTCGATCACGCGGGTGTCGGAACCGAGGTTGGGTAATTGCCCGGCCATGCTTTCGACCGTGCGGCGGCTTGCCTGGGCGATTTCCTCGTCGGGCGTGTTGTAGATGCCGATGTGGATGTCTTCGCCGCCCCAGACGTTCTGATAGAACGCATCAGCTTCCGATGAATCGTAATATTCTTCGGCCTTTTGGACCGCTTGCGACCGGCTACCCATGATAGGTTTTCTCCGCAACGTGAACGAAGAAATCGGGATCGTTTTCCTGGAAGGTTTCCTGAAAATCGCCGTAAGTTTTGATCTTCTGGAATCCAACTTCCTTCATCAGGCTGCGGGTATAGGCCTTGCGCAGCGGGAACATGTTCAGATGGAATTCGGAGCCATCCGGGAACGAATAGCAGAAGCGGGCCAGACCGTCGTCGACGTGTTCCGGCTCGGCGCTGACCTGATCGCCGCAATAGTAGTATTTGTGCTTTGACGAAAAGCCGTGATCCAGCATGCCGTCGTAATTGCGCTGATCCAGGATCAGGATGCCGTCCCATTTCAGGGCGGCGTAGAATTCAGCCAAGGAACGGCGGCGGTCGTTTTCATCGAACAGGTGGGTGAACGAATTGCCCAGGCAGATAATTGCATCGAACTTGCCGTGGATGTCCTTGTTCAGCCAGCGCCAGTCCGCATGGGCCGTATGCAGAACCAAATTGCGCTGACGGGCGTTATCGAATGCCTTGGTCAGCATCTCGGCATTGCCGTCGGCGCTGGTCACGTCGAATCCGGCCTTAAGCAGCTGCACGGAATGAAAACCGGTGCCCGTGGCCACGTCGAGAACGCGGTGCTTATCGCGGGCTTTCAGCATGTCGATGAAGAACTGCCCTTCGCTTTCGGCGCGGGCGTCCCAGTCGATCAATTCGTCCCACTTCTCAACAAATGATTGAACGTATTCTTTCTGATAGTGCTCGGACTCGCGGGTACTCAGTGGGTCTTCACCGAAATCCTGTTCTTGTTGATTGATGTCGTCCATTGTTGCCCCTCCAAGGCGTGATATCTGATTCCGGCCGTCCGGAAGCGGACGGCACACGGCAGCAGGCCTTGGCAGGCCCGCCATATGATCGACGGCACGACAAACCCGGGGCCTTATGGCCCCGGTGGTGCCGAAGCAAATTGATTGTTTTTGGCGGTCTAAAGAACCCGGCACTCATGCCAATTCATGGCAAAAGGCGATCCGAAAGACGCGATTTCGCGTTGTTGTTATCCACCTTGGATGCAAGGTAGCGAAACCGGAAAGGTTCCGACGCGTCCACCGCCCGGACAGCATGTTTTACGCCCAACAGCTGCGAATATCATGATTCGAGCCGTACCGCCGCCCACGGGCAATCACGGAAGGTATCAGCCGGGAGGGGAGCAATCAACCGCCCCCCCTGATGATCATCCATCAAATTTGGGTAAATATCTGGAAAACACCAATAAATTCAGATGCTTTGCCGAAGTGTGAAAAATTAATGCAGGTTCTGTTGCCATAACCCTGTGCCGGATGTTGAAACGGAAGGTCTTCTCAAGATTCCGTATCCATCAGCTTTACAAGATCGGGAATGCTGTCCGCCTCCTCGATGCTCATCAAGCCGTCGAATGCGGGCCGCAAGCGATCAGAAGAAAGCGCGCGCCCGGCGCAGTCCTCGAATTTCTCCCACAGATCATCTTCGGTCATGGCGTTGTCACCGCTGCGGCCGATCAGGTTCGACACGGTTTCTGAAACCTTGCGACCGTCCGTCAGGGTGACAATGACCTCGGCTCCCCATTGGTCGGCAGCATCACCTTCCAATTCGGGATGCGGGCGGGCTGTGGTGAGGGACAGAAGGCGCCTGACGGCATCCTCTCGGAATGCGTCACCCTCGAAATCCTTGAGCTTCACCGTGCCGTCCAGAAGGGTGCGGGCGACCACGTATTGGACGGAGAATTTGGCTTCCAATTCGCTGTCGGGCAGGGGGGTGTTGGTGTGCCTGAGGCGCCGTTGATGGGGCATGATCTCGATACCTTCGACGGCTTCGGCGGGGATGTCGTGTTTTTGCCGCATGCGTTGCATGGCGGTGATGCATTGGTGGGTCGACCCGCAGCAGGGGAATTGCTTGATGGCAAGGTCATCGGCCTCGATCTCCCAGGGACCCGTGTCCCAGCCTTCAAGCAGGCGTTCCGCATCATAGGTGCCGGGGCCGTTGAACACATCCAGGAAACCCTGATGGTGTTCCAGGGCGGCCGGATCGGCATCGAACCCTTGTTCCGCCAACAGCACGGCCAGCACGCCGGACCGGGCCGAATGGCCGATGTGCAGCGGTTTGGTCATGGTGCCGAAATTGGCTTTCAGGCCGCTCGCCATTGAGGCTGCCATGGCAAGGGCCAGGGCCGTCTGTTCCGCCGTCAGGCCGATCAGGCGCGCAGCACCTGCGACGGTCCCGAAAATGCCGAGCGTCGCCGTCGGGTGCCAGCCCTTGTCGTAATGATGTGGATGGACCGTGCGGGCCAGGCGCATTTCCGCTTCCAGCCCCACGGCGTAGGCCGTGACCAGTTGTTTGCCGGAAAGCCCCCGGTCTTCGGCCAGGGCGAACAGGGGGGCGACCAGCGGCACCGATTGATGGCCACCGAATGCGGATGAAAAATCGTCATAATCCAGGGCATGAGAGGCAATGCCGTTGATGAAGGCCGCGTCCAATGCGCTGGTGCGCCGCCCGGATCCGAACACCAGGGCATTCCCCGGCGCGGTCGCCACGCCCGGCGTGGACAGGGCGAGCTGCGTTGCGTCTTCGGGCAGGCCGGCCAGGGTGACCCCGACGGTATCGGTGATGCCGAGTTTGATCAGCCACAGCCCGCGATCGGATATGACGGCGGGATCATAGGCGGCGATGCGGTCCGCGAGGCGGGTCAAAAGGGCCCGTTGATCGGCGGTGGAAATCTTGTTCATGGATGCCTCATCCGTATTTCGCCGGACTTTCCCGTCCGTACGTTTCTTGGATTGTATACAATATCCAAGGTGAGGCGGGCGTCAATCCTTACCGATCAGCTGCGGGTCGAACGGCGTCGTCTGATAGACCATGTTGATCCAGTTGCCGAACAGGATATGGGCATAGGCCCGCCAGCGGTTGACCGGCGTGTTAGCCGGATCGTTCCCGGGGTAATAATTGGCGGGGACCTGAATGTTTTCGCCCTTTTCGGCATCGCGTCGGTATTCCGCGTCCAGCGTATCGGAATCGTATTCCAGATGGTTGAACATATGGACGTGATTGAGCGCATGGTCGTGGACAAGCGCAATCCCCGTGGCCGTGCTTTCCATCAGGATTTCCAGCTGCGGATGGGGTTCCAGATCCCGGGCGTGGTTTTCCGTATGGCGTGATACGGGGATGTTCAGCGTATCGTTCAGCCCCCGGCACAGGATCGATGCCGTGTTGCGAACCTGGTGTTCAAACACGCCGAAAGCTTTCTGCGACAGATGGTATTTGGGAATGCCGTAAAAATGATGCAGTGCGGCCTGCGCGCCCCAGCACAGATTGAACAGGCTGTGCACGTTGGTGCGGGACCAATCGAAGATTTCACACAGCTCTTTCCAATAGGTGACGTCCTCGAATTCAAGCTGTTCGATCGGCGCGCCCGTGACGATCAGGCCGTCGAACTTCTGATCCTGGATTTCCGTCCAGGGATAGTAGAAGTCGATCATGTGCTGCTCGGACACGGTCTTCGGCGTATGGGTGGTCAGCGACAAAAGCTGCATTTCCACCTGTAGCGGCGTCGCACCCAATACCCGGGCAAGCTGTGTTTCGGTCTTCTGCTTCATCGGCATCAGGTTCAACACTGCGATCCGCAAGGGGCGGATATCCTGCAGGGTTGCATGATCTTCGTCGATGACGGGCACGCCTTCCTTTTCCAGGATGGCGCGGGCAGGAAGGTCCGATGGAATTTTGATGGGCATGGGCGCCGGTCCGGGTCGTTTGAATTCAGATGGTCAAATCATGCCGCGGGCGCGGCGGGGGAATGTCTAGATGTCCAACGCCCGGCGTTCGGCCCGGGCAAGGCATGCGTTGACATAGTGATTTGCGTTGGCCGTCGCAACCTCGTTGTCGGCCGACTGGGAACGGATGGTGTCCAGAATGTGGGACAGGATTGTATCCGTGTCGGGCATCACCTGGCCCGCCGGTGCACCGGCGAACAGGTCAGCGACGTCGATGGTGAAGCCGTACTTTTCGGCCATTCTTGCATAGCGCGGCTTACGGTCTTCAAGCAGGTCGGGAAACAGTTTTCGGGCGAAATCCTTGGGTCCCACGCCACGGCCGTCATTGGGCTGACCGTCAAGATGATCTTCGATGAACGACGGATAATAGAACAGCGGCTTGGGATCCGATTCCGCCCGTTCCATCAGGGCTTCCTCGTCCTTGCGACCGGCACGGATGTACAGGATCAGCGTTTCTTCGCGCAGGCCTTTGATCACGGGATCTTCCGGGTCGTCCAGATCGACGATCTCGCACAGGCTGCCCGACGCATCGTTGATGAAATCCTTGCAGCGGTAGATTTCCCAGGCCTTGGCGATGAAGTGGCTGGTGTCCTTCATCGATTCCTGCTCGCCCCAGCGATAAAGCCCCTGGCGTTTCAGGAACGTCGCCTTGTCCAAGCCGCCTTCGGCCGGATCGCCGTACATGCCCAGGAAGGTCGATACCGGGTCCAGGTTGTCGACGCTGATGTTGTGGTTGATATATATCGAATCCGATCGCAGCAGGTTGGCCACGAAGGAGTCCTGCATATGCATGATCTTGTACTTGATGTTGTCCAGGATGTGTTCGGCCAGATAGCGCGTGCCGATGCGATAGTCCGCGGAATAGTGGTACCAATCCGCGCGTCGGCGTAACTGGGTCGACAGCATGGTCTTACCCACGCCGGACATGCCCAAAAGCGTGATCGCATGGGGCAGGTGGCGGAACGTCTCGAAATCGTTCAGATAGGCTTCGGTGCTCATTCCTCAGGTTTGGCGCGGGATGGCACGGATGTAAAGCCCTTCGTTAGCAGTGTCGAAACCTCCTGATCGGATATCCACAAGCGCCTAAACAAGCACGGGCGGACGGCAGGGGTGATTATGCGACCTTGACGCCCTCAAGGAACTCTTTGACGCATTGTTTAAGCACGTCGGCTTGGTGCGAAAGTTCGCTTGATGCGCCTTGAAGATCGCCGGCGACCATGCCGGTATCGTTTGCGGCTTTGCTGACGCCTTCGATGTTCTCGGAGACCTCGCTGGTACCCTGTGCGGCTTCCTGAATATTCCGTGAAATCTCGCTCGTGGCGGCCGATTGTTCTTCTACGGCAGATGCCACGGTGGAAGTGATTTCAAAGATTTTCTCGATGGTGTCGGAAATCGATTCGATGGAGCCGACCGCATTGCCGGTCGCAACCTGAACACCGGCAATCTGCTGGCTGATTTCCTCCGTTGCTTTGGCCGTCTGGTTGGCCAGGTTTTTGACTTCCGCGGCGACCACGGCGAACCCTTTCCCAGCTTCACCGGCACGGGCACTTTCGATCGTCGCGTTAAGGGCCAGAAGATTGGTTTGTTCGGCGATATCGTTGATCAGAGATACAACCTCACCAATCCGCTGTGACGCATTGGAGAGGCTTTGAATTTCCTCGCGAGCCGAGCGCGCTTGATCGACGGCATCCGAGGAAATTTCCGACGATTGCGAAATCTGGCGGCTGATTTCCTGTATCGATGCCGAAAGTTCCTCGGCCGATGCGGCAACCGTTTGAACGTTGGCCATTGCTTGCTGGGATGCGGATGCCACGGTCGTGGCCCGTTCGCTTGTTGAACCGGCCGTATCGTTCAGCGTGTCCGAGGTCGACCGCATTTGATTGACCGCCGAAGTGACCACGGACAGAACCGTTTCGATCTCTCCGCCGAATTTGCTGGTCAATTTCTCAACGACATCCTGGCGGTGTTGCTGCATTGCCTGCTGTTCGCGCTCGCGCTCTGCCGCTATTCGACTTTCGATCATTTTTTCCCGGAAGACCAGGACAGATTTCGCCATGACACCGACTTCGTCCGTGCGGGCCGCGCCGGGCACATCAATTTCAAGATTGCCGTCGGCAAGTTGATGCATGACGTCCTGCATGGCGACGACCGGTCGGGTAATGTCCCGCACCACGGCGGCGACAAGGATGGCGGTTGCCGTAACGATGCCAAGGGCACTCAGGACATGCAGCCAAAGATTGGTGAGCATGTTGTCCATGATGGCATGGGCGCGCAGGGTCAGGTCGGCGGCAATCCTGTCTTCGACCGTCTTAAGCAGGTTGATCTTGTCCGTGATGGTGTTGAACCAGGTTCCGGCATCGACGTTTTGAGTCCCTTCGCTCGGGCTTCCTATGGCGATGGCGCGCATTTTCTCGACGCCATCGATGGCGGGGCCGTGCAGAGTGTTGTCGAAGAAGTCAACCTGCTCAACTGCCGCATATGATTTGAAAATGCCCAGGAAGGTTTCCTGCATAGCGATCAGTTGCAGAAATTTCTGATAAATAACGGGCTTGAATTCACCGGCACCGAACCCGCCGGCTCCCATTGCGCGTTCGATACCCGCACGTTCCTTGGCCTGTAAAAGCGCCGTATAAGACGTGATTGCACGGGTAATTTCGGCATTGCTGCTCAACAAAGCCATGTCCTCGATAATGGTCAGCAGGCTTGCGATCGTGCCGGTGTAATACTTGGCCATCTGGGGAATTGTCAGTTTCAGCGCGGATACTGCCTGCCGGCGTTCCTCAAGTTGGGCGAGGTTTTCCGTGGCCCGTTGAACGAGATCAGCGAATGTCTGCCCGTAATCTGCGCTTGGAAATGCCGCAAGCGCCGAGGTCAGCCGACGATGTTGCGTGTCCGTTGTCTTGCGTTGTTCCGGCAATTCCGTTGCGAATTTCTTGCCGCCGCTGCCGATGAAGCCTGCGGAGCGACCGCGTTCTTTCTGTAATTCATGGACGACGGCGCTGATATCGGGGGCCAATTCGGCCAATGTGCTGACTTTCGCCATTCGGTCGGCGGCCAGATAGGATTCAACCGTGCTTAGCCCGCTAAAAGCAAGCAGACCGATAATTGGCATGGCAAGAAGGTAGACCAATTTTTGCCGGATGGGCGCGCGAGACAGCAGGGATAACATCGAGGAACTCCTGGAACGCTAAGTGTTTTCGCCACACAGCGTGCGTTGCGATTTCAAAGCACGCCGTTTCCTCTTCCCTAATCATCTGTATACCAAGATCAATATTGGTCGCAATGTGAAAATGCTGCAGTGCACAATTTAACCTGGGCAGTGGTATCGGGACTTGTTTCGTATGATCGCCATAACTGCCTTTAATTCCGGGTTGATACCTGCCTTGGCGGTTCTTCCGGGAACAACGCGTACACAAAAAAATTACCGAGCCCTTTCAAGCAGGGTGTTAAGCTTCGAGCCAGATAACGTGAGCTCCCCGGCGGCGCGAAAACGCGGGCAACCGACCGGAGTGCCTGATCAGAGATGACCGAATGGGAGAACTTCAATGCTCAAAGCCTTGAACATCGATCCGGGCAAGTGCACCGGCTGTCTGCAGTGCGAATTGGCCTGCTCCTACGAAAACGAAGGTGTGTTCAATCCGTCCAAGTCGCGGATTAAGGTCTTCAATTTCCACGATCAAGGCAGGTTCGTGCCTTATACCTGCACGCAATGCGACGAAGCCTGGTGCATGCATGCCTGTCCCGTCGATGCCATTACCTTGAACAAGATGACGGGGGCGAAAGAGGTCAATGATAACCTCTGCGTCGGGTGCAAGGTCTGCACCATCGCCTGTCCTTTCGGCACCGTGAATTACAACTCCGCCACCGGCAAGGTCATCAAATGTGACCTATGCGGCGGCGATCCGGAATGCGCCAAGGCCTGTCCGACAGACGCAATTACCTATGTCGATGCGGACTGGACCGGTCTGGACAAGATGCGGCAATGGGCGGCCAAGACCGACGCCGGCCAGCAAGCAACTCATTGAAGCGGAGGATCACATCATGGCATGGGCACGACGCATCCTGCGGGTTGATCTGACCAAAGGCACCTGTACACACGAACCGTTGAACATGGACTGGGCCAAACAGTATTTGGGGCAGCGCGGGCTGGCGACCAAGTACCTGGTCGAGGAAATCGACCCCAAGGTCGATTCGCTTGATCCCGGGAACAAACTGATCATGGCCACGGGGCCGCTCACCGGCACTTGTGCGTCCACGGCCGGGCGTTATTCGGTGATCACCAAGGGCGCGCTGACAGGCGCCATTGCATGTTCCAATTCGGGCGGGTTCTTCGGCAACGAGATGAAGAACGCCGGGCTGGACATGATCATCTTTGAAGGCCGGGCCAAATCACCGGTTTATCTGTTCATTGATAATGACGAGTGCGAACTGCGCGACGCTTCCGGCTATTGGGGCACGTCCGTATGGGACACGGAAGAGGGCATCAAGAAGAACCACGGCGATCCGCAAATCCGCGTCGCCTCGATCGGTGTGGCCGGTGAAAAGGGCGTCAAATTCGCCTGTGTCGTCAACGACATGCATCGCGCTGCCGGGCGGTCGGGCGTCGGCACGGTGATGGGATCTAAGAACCTGAAGGCCGTGGCGATCCGCGGCACCAAAGGGGTGTCGGTCGACGATTGGCCCAAGTTCATGGAGGCCACCAACGCGGGCAAGGCCGTACTTGCGGAAAACGCGGTGACCGGTCAGGGGCTTCCTACCTACGGCACCCAGGTGCTGATGAACGTCATCAATGAGACGGGGGCTCTACCGACCCGCAATCATCGCGATATCCAGTTCGAAGGGGCATCAAAAATTTCCGCCGAGGCCATGGCCGAACCGCGTGAATCCGACGGCAAGCCGAATCTGGTCCGCAATGCGGCCTGTTTCGGCTGCACCATCGCCTGCGGGCGGGTGTCGACCATCGACCGCACCCATTACACGGTGGCGGAGCGGCCGCAGTACCAGATCGCGTCCGGCGGCCTGGAATACGAAGCCGCCTGGGCACTGGGGGCGGCGACGGGCGTGGATGACCTGGACGCCCTGACATTCGCCAACTTTGTCTGCAACGAACAGGGGATCGATCCGATCTCGTTCGGTGCGACGGTTGGTGCCGCCATGGAACTGTTCGAGGACGGCGTCATCACGACCAAGGAGACCGGCGGGATCGAGGTCACATTCGGATCGGCCAAGGCATTGACCGATTTGGCGGAGCTGTGCGGCCGGGGTGAGGGCTTCGGGGCCGAAATCGGCCTGGGATCCAAACTTCTGTGTGAAAAGTACGGCAAGCCGGAACTGTCCATGTCGGTCAAAGGGCAGGAGTTCCCGGCCTATGACAGCCGGGGTATTCAGGGCATGGGGCTGACCTATGCCACGTCCAACCGCGGCGCCTGCCACCTGCGCAGCTATACCGTTGCGTCGGAAGTCCTGGGCATTCCCGAAAAGACCGATCCGCTGGTCACCGACGGCAAAGCCGGATTGGTCAAGGCGTTCCAGGACGCGACGGCGGCGGTCGACAGTGCGGGCATCTGCGTGTTCACCACCTTTGCCTGGACGCTGGAGGACATCGCACCGCAGATCGATGCCGCCTGCGAAGGGGACTGGTCGACTGAAAACCTACTGCAAACGGGCGAGCGGATTTGGAACCTGGAACGCCAATTCAATTTGGCGGCCGGGTTTACCGGCAAGGACGACAATCTGCCCAACCGCCTGATCAAGGATGCGGCCAAGACCGGCCCGGCCAAGGGCCTGACCAACGGTCTGAAAACGATGCTGCCGGAATATTACGAGCTGCGCGGTTGGTCCAAGGACGGCGTGCCGACCAACGAAACGGTCTCTAGGCTGGGGCTGTAGGGCCATGACCTATGTGATCATCGGCGCCGGCCCGGCGGGGGTCGTCGCGGCGGAAACGCTCGCCAAGACGGACCCGGGGGCCGAGACCGTCCTGTTGGGCGGGGAGGCGGACCCGCCCTATTCCCGCATGGCCATCCCCTATGTTTTGACCGGCATCATCGACCACGGCGGCACGCACCTGCGCAAGACGGCCGGGCATTATGAAACGCTCGGTATCACCTACCGGCAGGGTATTGCCGAAGGCATCGATCCCAAAGCCAAGAAGGTGAAGCTCCAAGGCGGCGGTGAGCAACCCTATGACAAGCTGCTGATCGCCACCGGGGCAAGCCCCATCAAACCGCCCGTGCCGGGGCTGGACCTGCCCGGCGTGCACCATTGCTGGACGCTTGACGATTGCCGCGAGATCGAAAAACTTGCGGATAAAGGGGCCCATGTCGTTCTCATGGGGGCCGGGTTCATCGGCTGCATCATTCTGGAGGCCCTGGCCGAACGGGGCGTCAAGCTGACGGTGGTCGAGGCCCTGGACCGCATGGTGCCACGCATGATGAACGAGACGGCGGGCAACATGATCAAGAACTGGTGTCAGGCCAAGGACATCACCGTTCATACCTCGACCAAGGTGACGGAGGTCACGGAACAGGATGGGCGTCTTGCCGTCGCCATGGACAACGGATCGACTGCCCCCGCCGACCTGGTCGTCGTCGCCGCCGGGGTGAAGTCCAACATCGATTTCATTGACGGCACAGGCATGAAGGCCGAACAGGGCATTCTGGTCGATGAATTCCTGCGGACATCGGCGGCCGATATCTATGCCGCCGGCGATTGCGCCCAGGGCCCTGACTTCGGTGGGGGCTTCAACGTCCATGCCATTCAGCCGACGGCGACGGAGCACGGCCGCATTGCTGCGCTCAATATGGCGGGTAAGCCGACGCCCTATCAGGGATCGTTGCAGATGAACGTGTTGGACACGGCGGGCCTGATCTCAACATCCTTCGGCGATTGGGAAGGCGGCGCAGGCACGGAATTCGCCGAGGTGCTTGATCCGGATCGGTTTAAGTACCTGCGCCTTAATTTCAAGGATGACGTTCTGGTCGGCGCCCTGTCATTGGGACGAACGGATCACATGGGGGTGTTGCGCGGCCTGATCCAAAATCGCACACCGTTGGGGGCGTGGAAGGGCAAGTTGATGGATGACCCGAACCGCATCATGGAAGCTTACGTTGCCCATGCTTATGCCTAGGCCGGTTTGTTGCAGACCATGAAGATCAGAGTGAAACTTTATGCCTCCCTTTCGGACCATCTGCCTGCGGGGACGAAAGGCAATGAGGCCGATCTGGACGTTGCCGCCGATGCCACGCCGTCAACGGTCATCGCGCAATTGGGGTTGCCGGAAAAGATGTGCCATTTGGTGCTGCTGAACGGCGTCTATGTGGAGCCGTCGGCTCGGGAGACAACCCGGTTCAATGACGGTGATGCGCTGGCCATGTGGCCGCCGGTCGCCGGGGGCTGAGAAAATAACATGTCACCCCCCATTGCACGAGAAAAGGCCATGAAAAAATGGAACCGTGAATGGAAGATCCGGCACATCGAAAAGGATAATCCCGACTGGCGGGATTTGTATCCAACGATCACTGGATTCCCGCCTACGCGGGAATGGCAGGAGGAATTATGCCGGAGAACCTTCCCGTCATCATCAGGAAGGAAATGGCCCTGACCCGGGCCGGGTTCTTTCGCGGCATCGCCAAGGCGCTGGGCACGGATGCCTATCAGGAAACACCCGGCGGTGTGGTGCTTGATAAGGATGGAAAGCGTCTGGAAATCACCCTTGGCCCCGAACGTCGACGCAAGATCGCCTTGATGGAAATCGAAATCATGGACGTTACGTTGTCGTTCAGGGGCTATTCCGACGGCATGCGTGTGAAGGTGCTTACCGCGTTCGACCGCGCGTTTCAGCGGGGTGGCGGTTAACTGGAAAAGGTTTTTTCCAACTCGTCCGTGCCCGGCACATACCAGTAGGCGCCCGTCACAGCCTGGGAAAATTCGATGATGCGGTCGTGCAGACCGTCGTCGGTTAGGCCGTACATGCTTTCCAATTGCGCATCGACGCGGCGCGGATCGCAGGCAAAGGCCAGAAAATACAGCCCGTGTTGATCGACTGTCCCATAGGGGGCGGAGCGGCGGTAAATCTTTAGTGCGACGCCGTCTTCCTTCAGGTCCGTGCGGCTGACGTGGCTGTCCGGCGGCATGTCGTCGCCTTCAAGTTCGATATCGTCGACCTTGGTACGACCGACGATCTGTTCCTGTTCGGGAATTGGCACGGCGTTGAACTTGGACAGGTCGTGAACCCATTTCTGGGTGAAGGCATAGCTCGCCCCGCCGCTGTCCGGGATCAGTGCGGCATCGCGCCGCAGTTCTTTCGTCTTGGGGTTGCCGGTGCCATCGACGAAGCCGATCAGATCCCGCTCACCATGATATTTGAATCCGCGCACTTCCAGCACCAAGTCGGCGACGGGGGACAGGGCCGCGTTGACGGCGACCGCCAGATCGAAATTCTCATCGACCTGTTCCGACTGCAGCCAAATCCAGATGTCTTCCTGGGTCGCAGGGGCGTTATAACCTTTCGGGCCATGGATGGGGGTGAAGGGTTTCAATTTTTCCGGTGCCCGGTCGCCGGCAAGGCGGCGCCACAATCCGTCGCCGAAACCGATCACCCGGGTCTGGCCCTTGGCTAGGGGTGCGTCCAGGGCGGCACGGATGGCGGCGCGCACTGCCGCGTCATCGCCGCCGGCGCTGTTCAGCCGGTATTCGAGGAAAAGATTACAGGGAGGACCTTGAACAAAGAGTCCCGTTTGCGCGTCGGACATAGGAGGCGGGGTTCCGTCTGGTTGGCAGTTGGTTCCGCGATTATACGGAACTCAACGGTCAGCGTAAGGGTTCTCGCTTTTGCGGTAAATCAGCCGGATCGGCACCCCGTCAAGGCCGAAGTCGTCCCGCATGCCGTTGACCAGATAGCGGGTATAGCTGTCGGGCAGTTCGACCGCGCGCGAGCAGAACACGATGAACGTCGGCGGGCGGGTCTTGGCCTGTGTCGCATAGCGCAGGCGGATGCGTTTGCCGCCCTTGCCGATGGGCGGGGGATGGGCTTCCTGCATGGCGGCGATCCAGCGGTTCAGGTCGCCGGTGCCGATGCGCGCGTTCCATGTGTCATAGGCCTCGCCCACGGCGGGCAGAAGTTTGTCCATGCCTTGGCCGGTCAGGGCCGACAAGGTGACGACCGGAATTCCCCGCACCTGAGGCAGGCTGGTCTGCAGGCGGTCGTTAAGCCGGCCGATGGTTTCCTGCCGGCTTTTCGCCGCATCCCATTTGTTGACGGCGATGATCAGCGCGCGGCCTTCCTCGATCACCTGGCGGGCGATCGTCAGGTCCTGTTTTTCCAGCACCGCGTCGGCGTCCAGCACCAGAACGACCACATGGGCAAAGCGCACGGCGCGCAAGGTGTCGCGGGTGCTGAGGTATTCAAGTTTGTCGGTCACGCGGGCTTTGCGCCGCAGACCGGCGGTGTCGATCAGGCGGTAATCCCGCCCTTCGTACTGCCACGAAATCGAAATCGAATCCCGCGTGATGCCGGCCTCGGGGCCGGTCAGCATGCGATCCTCGCCCAAAAGCCGGTTGATCATGGTCGATTTGCCCACGTTGGGCCGCCCGACAATGGCCAGTTGCAGGGCTCTGGGTTCGGCCTCATCCTCTGACTCGCCGTCGAGATCGTCACCCAAAAGGGCGTCGAAATCTTCATCATCAAGTGGGTTTTCGGCCCCTTCCGCGGCGGCCGCATCGGCATAGGGTTTCAGCCGGTCGTGCAGGTCCGACAAGCCGATGCCGTGTTCGGCGGAAAAGGCGACGGGGTCGTCCAACCCCAGGGAATAGGATTCAAGCAGACCGCCCTGACCGCCCCGGCCCTCGCATTTATTGGCGACAAGAATTGTGGGCATGCCACGCGACCGCAGCCAGGCAACGAAATGTTCGTCAAGCGGCGTCACCCCGGCGCGGGCATCGATCACCATCAGGGCGACATCTGCCTCGTCCAGGGCGCGTTCGGTCTGGCTGCGCATGCGGGCTTCAAGGCTGTCGTCGGTGACGTCTTCCAGGCCGGCCGTGTCGATGATCCGGAATTTCATCGTGCCGATCTTGCCGTCGCCCTCGCGGCGGTCGCGGGTGACCCCCGGCGTATCGTCGACGATAGCCAGTTTACGCCCGACAAGGCGGTTGAACATGGTCGACTTGCCCACATTGGGGCGGCCGATGATGGCGATTGTGAAGGGCATGACCTTGGCCGGACTGTGATCCGGTCCTGGTTAATCAAAAAGGGTTACTGATAAACGACCAATTCCGCGTCATCGGCCAGGAAAATCACCCGGCCGTCGGCGACGATGGGCGGAACGGAAATGCCGTCGGGCATTTCGACTTCGCCGATGAACTTGCCTGAATACGGTGACAAAGCCCAGGCAAATCCGTGCGAGCCGGCAGCGATCAGGCGATCGGACGCCAAAATCGGCCCGGTCCAGATGATGGGGTCTTTCTGTTTTTCCGGGTTTTCGAACCGGGGCAGGGGGCGAACCCAATAGACGCCGCCGGTATCGCGGCTGACCGCGGCGACTTCCGAATCATTGGTCAGTACGAAAATATAATCGCCGGCGACCCAGGGGCTTTCGATGCCGCCGATTTCCCGTTCCCAAATTCGCCGGCCCGTGCGCAGGTCGTAGGCTGCCATGATTCCGGAATGGCTGATCGCGATCACGCGGCCACGGTCGATCACCGGCCGGCCACGGATATGTGACAGCGCCGAAACGATGTCGGAACGTTTGAGCGAGGCCAGGGAGTCCGACCACAAAACGCGGCCGTTTTCGGCCCGCAGTGCGACCAGTTCACCGGACGAATAGGGCACGATGACCACACCCTGATCGACGGCCGGGCTGGCGCCGCCAAGCAAAGAGGCGGATTCCGTAATGCCGGAATGATCCCAGATCTGCTGGCCGGTCTTGGCATCCAGCGCGAATGTGCGGTTGTCCAGGGTTACGACGAACACGCGCCCGCCGCGGGCCGTCGGTGCCGCATGCATGGGGGAATTCAGCGGCGTCCGCCAGACGATTTTCCCGCTTGCGGCGTCCATCGCCACGACATGGCCAAACCCGGTTGCGGCGAAAAGCATGCCGTCTTCTCCGGCGATGCCACCCGACGGCAGACCATCGTCTTCTTCGGCTTCCGGCGCCAGTTCCGCCTGCCATAGCACGTCCCCGGACTTCATATCGACGGCATAGACTTCAGATTCTGAATCTATAGTGAAGATGCGCCCGCCCATGGATACGGGAGAGCCCAGAATACGCAACTCGTCATCGGCGCCCTGGCCGACATCGGTGCTCCAGGCTTTGCCTATGTTTTCCGGAACCTGAATATGGTGCATGGCGTGATTGGGATATCCACCCGGCTGCGGCCATTCAGGATTGGGGGACGGTGCCGGCAGTAAAATCTGATGAGATTTCAGATCATCGTCAGCAGCCAAAGTGCGTTGGTTGGCGAGGATCGCGATGCGCGTTCCGGGAAGCGGGATTTCTTCCTTGGCGAACAGGTCCTCGAAATAGGTGCACCCGCCGGTCATCAGGGGGGCAGCCATGGCGAAGGACAAGGCCAGCGCCAGCGCCGCCGGTTTATGGCGGGCGGGCCGGCGCAAGACGCCGCACGCCACCCATGATGGGCGATTTCCGCTTTTAGGCGCAGCCATTCCGGTAATTCCCCTGTTCCCCGTAATCCGTCTTGATTAATTGAGGGTTCCGTCTAACGCAATATCGTTAACAATTCCGTTGCGCGTTGGCGCATACGGGCCGGCGTCGCGTTGTCTTTGGCAAGTTCGCCATAGATTTCCCGGGCTTTGGCCTTGTCACCGGCGCGCAAGGCCGCTGCGGCGGTCAATTCCTGGGCGGTGAAGCGCCAGGGGCTGCCGGCTTTGCCCAAGGGGGCGAGCCGGTCCTGGAGCTTCTGAAGGTCGGCACCGGGGTCGTTGACTTCGATGCCGGCGGCCAGAATGACGGCCAGGTCCTGATATAGCTTGTCGATGCTTTTATCCACGGCAATGGCGTCATAGGCGGCAACGGCACCGGCCTGATCCCCTTCCTTGGCAAGCAGTCCGGCCGCCTGAAAGCGGGCCAGCAGCCCGTATCCGCCGCCTTCATCGGAAAGCGTACGAAAAGCCGTGACGGCGGCATCGATGCTGCCGGTTTCGGCCTGTTTCTGGGCATTGTCGAACCGTTCGCCCAAGGCCTGGCGGGTTTCCAAGTCGTGTTTGATCCAGAATTGATAGCCGGCAACGGCGGCAACGCACAATCCTGCCGCGGCGAGAATAAGCTTGCTGTAACGGTTCCAGACCTTCTGAAACTGTTCCTGGCGCAATTCGTCGTCGATTTCGCGGATCAGGCTGTCTTCGGTATGATCGGCCACATTCGGCTCCCGGCGGTAGCAGTTGGATTTGGCGCGAAAATAGTTACCTTTTCCCGCGATAGCAACTTCCCCGCACGGTATTCGTATGAGAGCGGGGCGGTTTACGCCTCCTTAACGATAATCGGGGAGAATGTATCTTAGCGGCGGGTCTTTGCGCCGTGGTCCGTGTCATGGGATGGCCGATTGGAATGAAACGAATTCTTGCGATTTTCGCCCTATGCATGCTGGCGACCGGCTGTGTCGGTGTTGCCGGTGTCGAAGGGGTCTCCGTCATGGCCACGGAAAAAACCGTGGTTGACCACGTGATCTCTATTTCCAGCGGCAAGAATTGTTCAACGATCCGCAAGGACCTGGGCCTGACTTATTGTGAAGAAGACGAAATCACGCCCCAAATGAATGTCTATTGCTATCGGACGCTGGGTGAAATCACCTGCTATGACAAGCCGGCGTTCGAAGGGCAACAGGAACGGGTTCGCCAAGGGGGCGAAAAGCCCCGCTGATTTCCGATAACGGATACTTGTCCTTTGCGCGGCGCCGTCGTTCAATGGCCGCCCCATGCGCTTTTTTGCCTTCATCCTGTTGTTGACCACGCTTCTGGGCTCCGGTTGGGCTGCCTGGTTCTTTTTCGGCGCGCCCGCGCAGGAAGATGATCCGCAGCTGGCGGCGCTCAAACACCGCGTCGCACAACTGGAAAAACAGGCTGATGCAGGGGATCTCAATGCCGGTATCGACCTGGGGTGGATTCTGATCAAGAAGGACTCGCGTCTGCCCGACTCCGCTCGGGCGGTTGCTTTATTCCGCAAGGCCGCGGCCAAGGGCGTGGCCCGTGCGCAATATGCCATGGGTTGGGCCAATGCCAAGGGGCGGGGCGTTCCCGTTGATTATACGCAAGCTGCGGAATGGTACCGCGTGGCGGCGACGGCCGGCGGTGACCCGGATGCCCAATTCGCGCTGGGCGAACTGTATTTTCATGGACGGGGCGTCGCCAACGATTATAGCCGTGCCATCGACCTGTACCGGTCGGCGGCCATGCGGGGGCATCCGGTCGCTCAATATCTGATGGGGGTGATGTACAAGGAAGGCTGGGGGGTTAAACGCGATCTTGTCGAAGCCTATAAATGGCTGTTTCTGGCGGCCCCCCAAACCAAACAGATCAAAGCCCATAATCCACAGTTCAATCCGCAGAAGGAACGGGAAGCCCTGATGGTCCGTTTGAACAGAACCCAGATCAACATGGCCGAGCGCAGGGCACGGGATTTGGCCGCAGGGAAGTGACGGGAATCCGTGGTGGATAATAATCTCCGTATCCTCATTATCGAGGGCAATACGTCCGACGGAAACGCGGCCATGGCGGCTGCGGGGTTGGGATCGAACGCGGCACAATACGCCGCTGCCGTGCATCTTTCGGCGTCCGATGCCGAAATCACGTTTGCCTACCCCACCGATCACACGGATGCATTGCCGCAAGGGGTGTCGCTGGCCGATTTTGATGGTGTGATCCTGGGGGGCTCTGGCCTTCATGTGCGGGCCCAAGAAAATGCGCCCGAAGTTCAACGCCAGGTGGACCTGGTGCGGGCCGTGTTCGATGCGGGACGGCCGCTATTGGGAAGTTGCTGGGGGCTGCAGGTCGCCGTTATCGCCGCCGGCGGCGATGTCGGGCCCAGCCCCAACGGCCGGGAAGTCGGTGTTTGTCGTGATATTACCTTGAGCGATATGGGAACAGATTTCCCCATGTTCGCGAGTAAGCCTCGGGTCTTCAATTCGCTTGCCATTCATTATGATGAAGTGACGAAGCTGCCTTCGGGCGCGCGGGTATTGGCTGTCAATGGTCACAGCCCTATTCAGGCGGCTGCGTTTGAGGTGGGCAGAGGCGTTTTTTGGGGAGTCCAATATCACCCTGAATTTACGCTGTCCCATATGGCCTTGCTGATCCGCCGGTACGGCTCGGATATGGTCAAACAAGGCATCTTTCCGGATCATACGGCTATGGACCGGGAAACGGATGTCATGCTGCGTATGGATGGGGCTTCGGCCTCAGGTTCAAACTCTGATGACGTTGAGTTTGCGCCCTTGGCTGCAGAGTTAGGCATCGACCGCATGATCACCGACCCGGTCAATCGTTGTAGGGAAATAGACAATTGGTTGCAGTTTTGTGGAAGTGAAAAAGCGGGGTGAATAAAGATGTAGGCATTTTATCATTTTGATTCTGAAATTTATTTCAACAAAAACTCGCATAATAATTAAAATGTGTAATATTTTTGTATAATATTATTAAAATATACAGTGGTATACCAATATATATTTATAATTACTTTATTTATTTATGATTTATTCTTTTTATATGACTTTGGTAAAGGTTGTATTTTTTTGATTATTATTCTCAATATTCTGCATAGTACTTTCGTATAGCTAGATTATCTAAAGTTTCCACGTCTATCCTGTCGTTGTATTGGGAAGCCGAAGGGCCGCGTGCCGTCATGCTTTCGTGTCGTTTATCCGTTCGTTGGTTGGCGACCTTGGCAAATACCGGCAATTAAAAAAATCCCTCGGCATTTGCACCTATAGCGTCCGCCGCTGAGCGGATGGAAACGAAGGAGACATCTATCGTGAAACGTCTTTTCATGACCGCCGCGATTGCTCTTGCTATCGCGACCACAGCTAATCACGCCCGGGCGGAAACGGGCATCCACGCCGACAAAATCGTACTTGGCCAATCTGCCGCCTTGGGCGGTCCTGCTGCGGCGTTGGGTACGGGCATGAAGGCCGGCCTTTTGGCGGCATTCAAGGAAGCCAATGACGCCGGTGGCGTGCATGGCCGAAAGATCGAAATGATCAGTTACGATGACGGATACGAGCCCGAACGCGCCATCGCCAATACCAACAAACTGATCGACCAGGACAAGGTGTTTGCGTTGATCGGGGCCGTCGGCACGCCGACCTCCAAGGCCGCTCAACCCATATCCACGGCGAAAAAAGTTCCGTTCATCGGACCTTTCACGGGTGCCGGTTTCCTGCGTGATCCGAAAAATTCGAACGTCATCAACGTTCGTGCGACCTATGACCAGGAAACGGAAGCCTGGATCAAACACCTGACCGAAGACCTGGGTTTCAAGAACATCGCGATCCTTTATCAGGACGATGGGTTTGGCCGGGTCGGGCTTTCAGGGGTGACCAAGGCGATGGATAAACGGGGGCTGAAGATATCGGCCGAAGGAACCTATCCGCGCAACACCACGGCGGTGAAGAAGGCCATCCTGGCGATCAAGAAGGTCAAGCCCGAGGCCGTGGTGATGGTCGGTGCCTATAAGCCGATTGCCGAATTCATCAAGCTTGCCAAGAAGGTCAAGATGGATGCGGTGTTCGTGAACATTTCGTTTGTCGGCTCCAAGGCGCTGTCCAAGGAACTGGGCAGTGACGGTGCCGGCGTCGTGATCACGCAGGTCGTGCCCTATCCGTGGGACGCGGGCCTTCCGGTCGTGGCGCAGTACCAAAAGGCGCTGAAGGCGATGGATGCGAAGGAAGAACCCGGATTTGTCAGCCTGGAAGGCTATCTTGTCGGGCGCCTGACCATCGAAGCCCTGAAGAAAGCCGGTAAGGATGTCACGCGCCAAAGCCTGCTGGACACAATCTACAACACCGGAACGTTCGACTTTGGCGGGGCCAAGCTGGTTTACGGTAAAGGCGACAACCAAGGCATGGGCGAAGTGTTTCTGACCGTCATTCAGCCGGACGGTAGTTTCAAGTCCGTATCAAAACTGACGAAATAAGAATTTTCTAATAGGATGGGTGGCCCTTAATGGAGGAGGGTCACCCAGCCTTGCCGTGAACGGGGCTGGAAAAAAGGTCAAGAAACAACAAAAGGGTTTGGGACGATGACTGATATGAAAGAGCCCGCTGACGAGGAATTGGTGGAAACCTCGGTCGAAAAGGATGGTGTCTCGGAAGACGGGACCGGCACGGCCGAAGCAGCGGAACATGAGGATTTGGAGCAGGCTGCGGGGGAAGAACACCCGGCCGAAAGCGCGGACGACCAAGAGCCGCCCAATGGTGACGAGGCCGGCGAGGAGTTAGCCGCGTCGGAAGATTCACACGAAAACGCGGAACAATCCGGACCGGCCGGCGCATCGGGCAAACAGCGCGGTATGGGCATCGGCGGTCGCTTGCTGCTGTCCGTTTTGGCGATTTTCGCCGCGACGGTGGGCGCCATCGCCGTCGGCTGGATTTCCATGACATCGTCGTCCAATACGATGAGCGTCATTACCGATGACAAATCTCCGGCTGTGGCCGATGCATTGCGTCTGTCAGAAACCGTGGCGCGGATCACGTCCATCGCACCGGCCTTGGTTGCCGCCAGGACCAATGTCGAACGGGAAGATATCGCCGCCGGTCTGAAGTCGAGTTTCGAGCAATTTTCCAAGATCGTTGAAAAAGCGCGCATCGGTAAGGACGCGATGACGGATTTGCTTTCCCGTGCCGATCAATTGAAGGCGCAATTGGGTGAGATCGAAAATAAGGTCAAGGACCGCAACAAATTGGCGCAATCCCGGGCTGCCGCAATGAATAAGTTGCGTGCCCTGCACAAGGAAATTGCCGTCGGCGCGGCGGCAATCATCGACGACGTGACCTTCAACCTTTCGTTGGGGGCCGAAAATGTCGACGGCACGCAGCCGGGTGCCGTTCTGGAATTCGTGGAATCCGGGGTCGAGCCCCTGTCCGCGGCGATGAACGTCAAGGCCGAGGCCAATCAGATCGTTGGCCTTCTGGGCAATGCGGCGACGGAAACACAAAGCGAGAACCTGCAGCCGCTGCGCGAACGGTTCATCGCATCCAAGGCACAATTCATCGACAGCATGTTCCTGGTCAATGCCAACGGGGCGGCTGATGAGCTTCAGAAAAAAGGCAACGCGCTGGTCGCGATCGGAGAAGGTGAAGGCAACGTCTTTGATATCCGCATCAAGGAACTGACGGCCTTGGACGAAATCGTCGATTTGATGACCAAGACCCGCCAGATTTCAGCCGAATTCAGCGATGACATCGCCATCGTCGTCGACGAAGCGGAAACGGGCATGGCCGAAGAAGCGGCCGCGGCGGAAAAATCGGCCGAACTGAACAAAAAGCTTCTGATGTTTCTGGCCGTCTTCGCGCTGTTGATCACCGCTGCGGTCTATCTGATGTACGTGCGGCGTCTGGTTGCCCGTCTGGTGACCCTTTCCGACAATATGGTCGCCCTTGCCGATGGTAATCTGACTGTCGAAGTCGATAGGCATGGGACGGATGAAGTTGCAGCCATGGCCGGAACGGTTCAGGTGTTCAAGGAAAACGCCCAGGAAGTGACCCGCATGGCATCCGCGCGGGAGACGGAAGATCGCCGCAACCGGCGCCGTCTACGCTCGGAAGTTCTGGCCCTGAACACAGCCCTTGAGGAAGAAGTCGCCAAGGCCGTCGATCTGGTCAAGGAACGTGCGGGCACGGTCGAAAACTCGGCCCGCATGGCGGCGGACCTGTCGCAGTCGGCGCATTCGCAGGCGTCGACGGTGGCCAGCGCCGCCGAGGAAGCGACCATCAACGTGCAGACCGTGGCCAGCGCGGCCGAGGAGCTGTCGGCTTCG
>JAVJRK010000006.1:0-25299 GCA_040218445.1 Rhodospirillales bacterium
TTAATACTATAACTGATTGCGCAACTCCTCTGGCTCAAAAAGAAAGTTGCATTTATTTTCCGCGCGGTTGGCCGATCATGATCGCGGCAGACCTAGCCAAGAGGGGTTCCCGCCAAAAGACTAGAAGGCCGCTCCTGGCTAATAGCGGACTATCTGGGCCGACGCTGTGTATGTCTGCTTCTAGCCATTTGCAGACGTTTCGCTCTACCCTTGTCAAGCTCGCTGACTTGCCGTACGACTATCGCGTCCTTGGTTCCCCGCCAACGGAGTAAGTCCGGGGGATCAAAAGGGAATGCAGTAAGGTCCTACCCATCAGGGAGACCCGATCTGCGGCTGTACCCGCAACTGTGAGCGGCGAGGCGGCGGTCATCTAATGCCACTCGGGTTTTCCCGGGGAAGGCGGACCGAAGCCGAAGACCCGCGAGCCAGGAGACCTGCCAAGGAACGCGTCGCCCAGCCGTCGGTCGGGAATTGCCGGAGGCGCGGTATAGACCGTTTGTGGTGACGCCTTGTTGGTGCGACTGACTGTCAGTCCATGCCACGGGGTGTCCAATCTTTCCCAGTACGGGAACTCCCCAAAGCAACTGGCGGTCCGTTCGTGCACTTGGTGTGCACCGGACGGTTCCATGGAGCGCGAACGAGGTGTCTGAAACCAATTGGTTCGGAGCCGCTCAGTTCCGGTCTATTGGTTTCGGGGGTACTTCGAGCGCGGTCCATGCGGCCCGTCCGGTTGTTCGAGCGAACAACCGGAGGAGGTTTGAATGGATGCTCGTATATTGGGGACAGCCGCCCGAAAACGGCTGATGTCACGGTCGCTACTGCTGGCGGCGCCGCTTGTATTCGTAATGTCTGAGAGCCATGGTGCGGAACCCGCGGTTCCCGTCCTGCCCGATACCATCGTTACGGCGACCCTGGCGCCGTCGGACCCACGAAACATCGGCAGCGCCCTTACCGTCATCACGGAAGAAGAGATCGAGAAACGCCAGGCGACCAGCGTGCCGGAACTGTTGCGGGACGTGCAGGGCCTGGCGGTGAGCCGGTCCGGGCCCTTCGGTGGCTTCACGCAAATTCGCATACGCGGGACCGAGGCGAATCAGGTTCTGTTCCTGGTCGATGGGGTGGAAGCCAACGATCCAAACACGTCGGAACCGCTCTGGGGCGACATTCTGCCTGGTGACATCGAACGTATCGAGGTTCTGCGCGGCTCGCAAAGTTCGCTCCACGGCAGCGATGCCATCGGCGGTGTGATCCACATCATCACCAAGCGGGGTCGGGGCAAGCCCAAGTTCACGGCCATGGCTGAGACCGGCTCCTTCGACACCTACACGGCCCGCACCGGGGTGTCCGGCGGAGGCAACAATTATCACTACGCGGCCAATGTCATGGGGTTCACGACCCGAGGCGTGTCACAGTCGAAAGAGAGCACCGTCAATCCGGCACCCAACGACAGAGATGGCTACCGGAACATCACGGTCTCTACCAAGTTGGGTGCGTCGCCTGTCGATGATTTGGACCTGGAATTTTCCGCTCGATACCTGCGATCCAGCTCTCAGATCGACAATTTTACTGCCTCAAACGAGGGACCCGATCAGATTGACGCGGACCGGAGGACCAATCGAAAGCAATTCTTCGGCGGCGCCAAGGGCAGTTACAGGCTGTTCGATGACGCTTGGGAGCATGTGGCCCGCGTCCAATGGTCCGAGATTGCGGCGACAACCCTTCAGGATGGTGCGCCCACGTCATTCGACAAATCCAATGGCCGCAAGATCAAGTTCGCCTACCACAACAACCTGAAATACGACCTTGAGGCTCTGGCGAACTCCCATCATACGCTGACCGTCGGGCTGGAGACCGAGCACGAAAAATTCGCCAGCCGTTCGGCCAAGCGGACGCGGGACAATGACGGGTTCTTTGCCGAATACCAGTTGGAACTATGGGACCGGCTGACGCTGACCGGATCGGGCCGTTACGACCGCAACGACGTGTTCAAGAACGCCGACACATGGCGCGGCACGGCGGCTTATCGCCTCGACGAATGGAGCACGAAGCTCCGGCTTAGCTACGCCACAGGCGTCAAAAACCCCACGTTCTCCGAACTGTTTGGCTCCAGCAACGGCTTTGTCGGAAACCCTAACCTGCAACCGGAGACCAACCGCAGCCTGGATTTCGGCATCGAACAGAGGCTTTGGGACGACCGGGTGCAGCTAGACCCCTACGCGGTCATCTTAAGGGAACTGCGCCTGCCCCGCGCTCTATTGGCTCTGGCCATCGGCGGCGCTCTCGGCATGGCGGGGGCGGCACTTCAGGGGCTTCTCAGAAATCCGCTCGCGGAACCGGGATTGATTGGTGTTTCGGGTTCGGCGGCGCTGGGGGCCGTCATCACCTTTTACAGCGGCCTTTCGGTAACCTTCGCCCTCGCGCTTCCCGTGGGCGGCATAATCGGCGCGGGCCTCTCCGTCGTCGTGCTCTATGCACTTGCCGGACGGGACCCGAGCATCCTGACCTTGATCCTAGCCGGGGTCGCCATCAATGCGTTGGCGGGTGCGTTGACGACGCTTGCCCTTAATCTGTCGCCCAACCCCTACGCCGCGTTCGAGGTTTTCTTCTGGCTGTTGGGTTCCCTCGCCGACCGAAGCCTGGACCATGTGGCCCTGGCCGGGCCCTTCATCCTTGCCGGCATGGGATTGCTGGCCACCACTGGGCGGGGTTTGGATGCGCTTACCCTGGGCGAGGACGTGGCCGTTAGCCTGGGGATTGGTCTTCGGGGCCTTCAGGCACGAATCATCATTGGCACGGCGCTTGCCGTCGGCGCGTCGGTCGCCGTTGCCGGGGTCATCGGGTTCGTCGGTCTGGTTGTGCCGCACCTCCTGCGCCCGTTCGTCAGCCATCGCCCGGGACGATTGCTTTTCGCCAGCGCGCTTGGCGGTGCCTGCCTGACCTTGGCCGCCGACACGGCGGTACGGTTCGCCAAGGACGGCCCGGAACTGCAATTGGGCGTGCTGACCGCTTTGATTGGCGCCCCTTTCTTCCTGCTACTGGTCCTGAGGACCCGGGGTGAGACGCCATGACGTATCTGGAAGCGCGGAAACTTGCCGTCATGGGCTCCAAGGGTCCGATATTGGACGACGTATCCGTCTCGCTCCGCTTGGGCGAGTTCGTGGGACTGATCGGACCCAACGGCGCGGGCAAGACGACCCTGGTCAAAAGCCTTCTGGGTTTAAGGCAGCCGTCCGCCGGACAGGTGTCACTTGAAGGCCGTCATCTGGGCCAATGGCATCGGGGTGAGGTGGCCAAGCGCCTCGGCTACTTGGCCCAGGGAGCACCCTGCCACTGGCCGGTCACCGTTGAACGGGTTGTCGCGTTGGGGCGCCTGGCCCATGCGCGGGAACTTGGCGGCCGGGACGCGAACGGGCCGGAAGTGGTCCGGCTCGCCCTAGCGGCTACGGGCATGACGGGCCTCAAGGACCGCGTGGTCACGTCGCTTTCCGGTGGTGAGCGGACCCTTGCCATGATCGCTCGCTGCCTTGCCGGAGGGGCGCCCATGATCCTGGCGGACGAACCGGTGACCGGGCTCGATCCCAGGCATCAGATCGAGGTGATGGAGACTTTAAAGGCGCGGATCGGGCCGCGTACAGGTGTGGTCGCAGTGCTGCATGACCTCAATCTGGCGCTCCGCTACTGTACGCGGTTGATCCTGATGGACGGTGGCGGGATTGTTGTCGACGGTTATGCGCGAGAGGTGCTTTCTCAGAAAAACCTGAAGGCGGTCTATGGGATCGACGCCGATGTGCATGTGGTCGGCGGTCACTCGCTCGTCATTCCGAAGGATGGAGACCGCTGATGGCACAGGCCATGTCGCTCGCGGGGTCGCCATCTTGGGAAGTACGTCAAGTGCCTGACTACGATCCCGCCCTGGGACGCCGCTTTCGGCGCTGGCGCGACGGGTCAGCAGGGCTGGCGCTCATGGTGTCGGTTGCCGCCCATGCCTCTGTCGCGGCGCTGTTCCTGACCCATGATGCGGTCCCGGTGGAAACCGGCCAGCCCATCGTCGTTGAGATCGTCGTCGAATCAGCATTGCCGGTCAGCAATGCGGCGAGCCCAATTGAAACAAAGGCGGCAGTTGAAGCTCAAACGAATGAAGGGATGTCCCAACCACCGACCGACGGCGTGACGGTGCCTGAAACCGATGCGAACCTACTGGTGGCTCTTGCTTCGCAGGAGATCGCGAATATGCCGATCCCTGACACACCGCCTGTCGAGCCGGACGCGCCGGCGCTCCCTACCGAGACGGCAGAGCCGTTGACCGAGCCTGCGAAGGACATGGTCGAAGCGTCGCCTTCTCCGGTTTCGAACCTGGAGCCCATTGCTCAAAGGATTGCCGTCACACCACCGCCACCTGTGGCCCTGCCGAGCCCGCCCCGGCGGCCTGCACGGCACGCCGCATTGATCCCTGATCCAGCGCCCCCGGAGCCGGAGCTTACCGAGAGGGCGGACCCCGCGATGGTCGGTCCGGCGGCCACGGACAAGGACGCAGCCACAGCGCCCGAAGCACCCGCTCACGACCCTGAGCCAGCGATAACCCAAGTCAGCCGCACGATCCCGTCCGCCGCCCTTGGCGGCCAACGGACCGAGGCGCTGGCCGCATCCGGTAATCCGCGCCCGCCCTATCCGGCGGGGGCCGTCCGCAGGGGGCTGGAGGGGCGGGTTATCCTCGACGTGGAAGTGCTGATCACGGGCCGGGTAGGCGAAATTAGGGTCGCCGAAAGTAGTGGCCACGGCCAATTGGATCGAGCGGCGATCAAGGGTGTCCGGAAATGGCGGTTCAAACCGGCGAAGCTTGCCGGCATTGACGTGCGGTCGCGGGTTCGTGTGCCGGTACGGTTCGAATTGGAACGCTAGGACGAGCAGTATAAATTTAAAGGTAAGGGGTAAGGACAGCATGAAAAAATTCGAAGAGTTGGTCGCGGTGATCCACCACCATCTGGACAAGCCATCGACAAGCTGGAGCATCGGCTCTTTTGGGGTCATCGCGGAATTTCACAGGGACGAGGCGGAAGCGGTGGTCAAGGGTGAAACTCCGAAAGGTGGGTTCCTGATCAGCGGCAAGGGCGCACTCCGCATTGAACTTGAGGAAGATGTCATTCCGGTCCCCTATGAAGCCCTTCGGCGTGGAAAAAACTGCTGGCTCCATGGCGTGAATTTTTGCCTCGCCGATGATGCGGCTTCCATGTCCCGCCGGACCGGTTTGACGGAACTGGGCCTCGACGGCGATGCCATGCGGGAACAGGACCGGGGCAGCGTTCTGTTTGATATGGGCCTCGGAGTGCGGCAGGTGGACGTTTGTATCCGAACGAACGATCCGGCGCTGATCGAGACGCTTCGCGGGCAGTCGGGCGCTTCGATCTTGGAGCCGGACAGTCCCGCAATGTCGGCTATCAAAGAGGCCTCACCCCACCGGGTGTTTCTGTCGCGGCTCGGGCGATTGGAGGTCTTTCAACGGATCGGCTCAACGGCGAAAGGCTTTCCCACGCCGCACGGCCCCCATACCCACGTGTTGCCCAAACTTTTGGCCCACCGACGGACGCACGCGGCAACCGTTCCCGTCCCGGCCGGTTGCGTCCCGTGCCTCGCCATGTATCCGCCCAATCCCGTTTCCGATGATATGGGGAACCTAAGGTCTTTCGATGAGCAAGATCACCGGAGTTTCCAGGACCTTCTCGCACGGTACGGTGATCCCGCGATGGTCCGGCTGAAACAGGGCACCATTGACGCCGTCCGCAAAGGGGAAAGCCCAACGGCGGACGGGCTTGGGAAGTTCGAGCGGACGGCACTTCGAGTGGCTTTGCGTCAATTGCACTGGACCGACGGCGAGACGGGAACACTCACTGACTGGCAGGATACCTTCGAACCGGCTGCCCAGGATGAGGATGCACAGGCCAGCGGCGGTCATTGACCGCCGTTCAGCACCTCCTGGACGTGGACGACGCGTTTGCCTTCGTCCGTGATTTCATTCGGCATCCAATGGATAAGCCCTTCTGGCGCTAATCTGTGCGCCAGCCCCTCGAACAGAGCCTGATACTTCAATTGCAGCCAGCGGTTTGTGGAGCGAACACCGTCGGCCTCGATCCCGAACGCGCCCCAGGGCAGGACTATCACCCGGTCGTAGGCAGCGAGGTCTGACTGTGCCCGCTCAAACAAGGAGGCGGTCATTCCATCCTCGCCCCAGAACCCGTAGTGAAGCCAGAATGCCAAAAAATCGAGCGGGCAGCGGTCCTGCACGAACCCATCGGGACAGGCCATGGCCTGCGACCGGGCTTCCTCATAAAGCTCCATCAACAGCGCCTGGTGTTCTGCCCGCGAAAGATCATGCAGGTCCAAGCCCGCCTCCCGGCGCTCGCGGAACCCTTCTTCCAGGTACGGGACATCCAGTCGCTCGGCGAGCGCTTGTGCAAGGGTGGTTTTTCCGGTTCCTGCGCTGCCGGATATTGCAATTCTTAGGTTCATGGGGGGCTGTAAGCAAAGGATCATTAGCCTGAAATTGCTTCGGTCTTTTTCAATTTATAAACCAACCAAATAAGGCACATCGGCAAGGCTTATTTGACTAGTATATCAATGTTGAGCGTATTAATGTTTAAATCACTGATATTACTGCATGTTTTTTATCTTGAGGCCTCCATTCCCTCATTGCTGTCTGCACGATTGGCTAAACTTTCAATGTAAGTGCGCCATCCAGCGAACTCCGTAATGTCAGTGGCATCCTGAATTGCGTAGCCTTCGCAAAGAAAACCGAGCACATCAGTCCCGTCAGCGAGTTCAACCCGACCTACGCCCAACGGCGGTCGAATACCGTCAATGAATGTGCCCAGTGACTGGACCGGAACCTCCCACAGTTCCACTTCGATGGACGCACCATTTTCCTGACGTACCAGCCCTGGGCGCGAAACTAGGTTGTCGTTCAAGGCGTAGAATCGATAATGCGGGGCTGTTTTTGCGGAGCGGATAAGGATGCCACCGAGATCTGTCAGCTGATAGTTTAGGGGCTGTCCCGACAAATGAGCCCCGCACACCGCGAAGCGCACCGTTTCCATAGAGGCCGGTGGATCGATTTTGGCGGCATACGCGTCTTTGGGAATTGGTTGGCCCGTGGCGCCGAGGCTTTCGACCATATTCCGTTGGACCTGCGTTGCGATTTCCAAAAGCATTGTCTCGCTGCCTGAAGGCCCGATCAAGGACACGCCAAACGGCAATCCGGAATCGGCAATGAATCCGGCGGGGGTGGCGACGGCACAGAGCCCCAGCAAATTCACGAAATTGGTGTAAATGCCGAGTTCTTTATTTTTGATGATCGGGTCCGCATTGACGCTATCGATCGTTGGGTGCGTCGGCGCCGTCGGCAAAAGAATGAAATCAATTTGGTTTAGAATTTCGGCGCATTCGCTCCGAAGTTCCTGAAGCCGGTAGCGTGCCTCAAACGTATCAAGCGCGCTAAACTCAGCCCCCTTTGCCAAAATTTCCCGGATGACCGGAAGAACAGAATCGGGATTTTCGTCAGTTAGTGCATTGACGGCATGAGACCGCTCGGCAACCCAAGGCCCCTCATAAAGAAGCGACGCCGTTTCAGCAAACGGCCTGTAGTCAAAAGCGTGGGCTTCACCGCCCAGCGACCGAACAAAGTCCGTCGCGGTTTCAAAGGCCTGTTCGTAGAAAGAGTTTCCGAAGAACTCCAACTGCCCAGCATTCGGCAGACCAAATTTGAAGCTCTGCTCATGGATCGATGCTTTTCGTGGCACATTGCGCGACCACGAGTCCGATGGGTCTTGCGTGCCCGCCACATTAAGAACCTCCGACGCATCGCCCGGGGTCAAGGCAAAGATGGACACGCAATCGACTGTCTTACAGGCTGGGACGACGCCGCGGATACTGATGCGCCCAAATGTCGGTTTCAGCCCGACGATATTGTTAAACGCCGCGGGAACCCGGCCCGACCCCGCTGTGTCCGTGCCGAGCGCGAAGCTTGCGAGGCCAAGCGAGACAGCAACAGCCGAGCCTGAACTGGACCCACCTGAGACATATTGAGGATCAAAAGCGTTTCGGCATGGCCCCCAAGGAGAACGTGTGCCCACGAGGCCGGTGGCGAATTGGTCGAGATTGGTCTTTCCAATCAAAAGCGCCCCTGCTTCTCGAAGTTTCGCAACAGCAAAAGCATCCTGTTTGGGCATATAGGCAAACGCTGGGCATCCGGCCGTGGTTTCGAGACCCTCTGCGTCAATGTTGTCCTTCACCGCGAACGGGATTCCCCAAAGAGGTTTCCCCGGGTCGTACGTGCCCAGCGCCTCTGCCTTGGCGATTACCTCCTCCATGGGATAGGTGCTGATGAAAATGTTGTAATCGTCGCATTTGGATATACGGCGATAGATTTCGGCGATCATGTCGGCTGGGCGCATGCCGCCGGCAAATGCCTTCCGAAGATTGGGGATCGTTAAAGAGAGAGATTCCAGCATAAAGACACCTGGTAACACTTAGGGGAGTTGGGAAATAAGCGTTTGGCTATCCGAGACCGTGCCGAACACGCCGCCTTGCATTTTGACCATTTTGATCGCCGCATCGTGGTTGCCCCTGTCGGTCGCGCCACAGCAGTCTTCGAGAATGAGGCATTCAAAACCTCTGTCGTTTGCCTCTCTCATGGTCGTGTGGACACAGACATCCGTCGTGATGCCGGTCAGGACGATGTTTTCGATACCTCGGGTCCGCAACAGCAACTCGAGGTCGGTTGCGCAAAAGCTACCCTTTCCCGGCTTGTCGATGATCGGTTCGCCGGGCTCCGGCTTCAGTTCGTCTATGATTTCCCAGCCCGGTTCTCCGCGGATAAGAATCTTGCCGCAGGGGCCGGGGTCACCGATTCCCGCACCGATCTGTTGCGAGCGCCACCTCTTGTTCGCTGGAAGGTCGGACAAGTCCGGCCGATGGCCTTCGCGCGTGTGGATGATGTGATATCCCTTTTCGCGCATCGGTTTCAAAACCGATTGTATCGGCTTAATCGCAATGCGCGTCAGGTCGAGGTCATAGCCCATACTATCGACATAGCCACCCGAACCGCAGAAATCCGTCTGCATATCGATGACGATAAGGGCCGTGTTTTCCGGTCGCAGGTCCCCGTTGTAAGGCCAATCATATGGGTCCGCTGATATAGTAGACATCTTGCGCCGTTTCGCTCCGTTGTTGAGGAAGAATGGTGGTTTAGCGTGTAACGCCGATTAGCCGGTCCCGCGTCACGAGGGCTTCCAACTCGGATGCGCCCAATTCCCTTACGTCAGCCGGAGGCTCGGGGAGGACCAGGTAACGCATATCCGCGTTGCTGTCGTGGATCACCAAGTTCATGTCGTCAGGCAGATCCGTTCCGAATTCCGCCAACACCTGACGCGGTTCCCGGACGGCTCTGGCCCGATAGGCCTTGGATATGTACCACGAGGGGGGTTGGCCCAATATTGACCGTGGGTAACAGGAACACAGCGTGCAGGTGATCAGGTTGTGCGTTTGTGGCGTGTTCTCCACGACGATGATCTGAGCCTCGCCGACGGCTATGCCGATTTCACCGATCGCCTGTTTCCCATTTTCAAGTAGCCGCGCCTTGAATTCTGTATCTGTCCAGGCACGGGCAACGATCTTGGCGCCAAGGTGGATGCCCGGCGACTCCAATTTCTCGATTTCCTTTGCGACCTCCGGTGCGGTCAATAAACCGCGCGCTATGAGGACGGATTGCAAGGCATCAATGATAATCTGGCCTTCCAGGTTCCCGGTATCGTCCTCAACGACCAGCGCTTCGTGATCGTCGTGGGTGTGGCTGTGAGAATTCTTGTCCGATTGCATCAGACCCTCGCTTCTTGATGCCCCGAGGGCACAAGCCAGTGATCATAAATTTCGATGACCAGGCTATCGCGCTCGGGCTGGCCGTCGTTGGGCCAGAGCTCTTGCTGTGTAAACTTGACACGATATAAATCGACAACTGGCCCTCCGGTGTGACCGATTGCCAAATCCTCAGGGTTGAGGTAGCTCCCACAGTAGTGGACAACTTCGCCGAGCTTGCCGCGGACATAAAATGGTATCCGGACGTGACCGGTTTTTCCAAGATGGACAACCCGTACCGAGTCACCATCCTGAAAACGCCGGCCAATATGATCGATCCGGCTCACGGCGCATCCGTCCCATCAGGGTCCCGCTGCCAGATTTGCCGTTTCTTAATGATCGCAGCGTCCAGTTCTTCCCGGGTTATCACCTGTTTTTCGATCAAGACGTCTATCATTGCCTCTAACCGACGGCGATAGAATGAGAACGCTTTGTATTTATCGGCACCGAAACTTTCGAAACCACGCCTCATTTCATCAAGAGAGATGATCCGGCGTGTCCCGTCACCAAGCAGGTTACGAACCGCTTCCGTTTGTTTCTCCCAATGCATCCAGGGGAGTTCTGTCTTGGGTATTTGCCCGGCCTCATCGCCGCCGATGTCGTGATATCCGCGCGGGCTGTTTTCGGGATTGTCGTCTTGTGTCATTGGCATCTTCGGAATTCTTCTAATTATTTTGAAAGTTCATCAACTTTCGCTTCCTGCTGAAAGATATCCAAACATTTGCTTCGCAGTTCAACGAAAGCCGGTTCTGTCAGCGTGCTAGCATTTCGCGGGCGTGGGAGATCGTTATCGACAAGCGCCGCCACCCGCGTCGGGCGCCGCGAAAGCAACAGCACCTTGTCGGCCATCTGCACGGCTTCTTCAAGGTCGTGAGACACAAGCACCATTGTCGTGTTTGTCTTTTGAAAAACCGCCTGAAGCTTCTCACGCATTAGGAGCGTCATTTCATAATCGAGCGCCGAGAACGGCTCATCGAGAAAAAGGACATCCGGCTCCAAAGCCAGTGCTCGAATAATCGAAATCGCCTGTTGTTGACCGCCCGACAGCGTGTAGGGGTAGGCGTTCAAATCAATGCGAATTCCGAAATCTTCGATCAGTTGTTCTATTCGTTCTTCGCGTTTCTTCTTCGAGTATCCGTGCCGGTCCAAAGGATAGCGAATGTTGTCAATCGCTTTGCGCCAGGGGAACAGCGCTTCCCGATAGTTTTGAAACACATAGGAAATTTTCGTTTCCTCGATTGTCATGCCGTCATAAAGCACTTCGCCGCCGTCACGGGGCATAAGGCCGGAGATCATATTGATCAGGGTGCTTTTTCCGCATCCATTCGGCCCGAAAACGCTTGTGAACGTTCCAAGTTCGAGCTCCAAATCGAAACCGTCGTACACCACTTTATCGCCAAACGACTTGCGCAAACCTTTAATCACCAGGTGTCTCCGACGCGGCGACTTCGAAACGGACTCTTCAATTTTTGCAGGTCCCGTACCCGTAACCAAATTCGTTTCGTCCATCTCGGCTGCTTTCATGTAATTCATGCCACGTTCGCCCTTAACCTTAGATATTTTACGCGCGTGCGATGTCCCGTCGAAGGACCGGGGAGCGCTGGTGGATTGGCGCTCCCCGGCAGGAAAGTCTGATTAGCTGCCCTTGAAGTCACTCATTTTGAGGATTTTTTCGCGGACATTCATTTTCTTCTTCATCACGCCTTCCGAATAAAACACATCAACGAAGGCCTGATAGGAATTGAGGTCGGTCTCGTTCAGATCCGAAAAACTCCGCAGATAAGGCTTCGCGAGAAGGTCCAATTGCGCTTTGCGAATGGCTGTATATTTCGGAATGATGGTTTTGTATTTTTCGAAGTTCGCCATTGCGAGTGACGTCGCCTCGTCGATAATTTTGACGATCTTTTTCGCCACTTGCGGACGTTCTTTGATGAACTTCGTCGTCAGGACAGCAGCCCCGGAGTAGAAGGGGTCGGCGATCACGCTGGCGACAGGGTTGATAACCGCACGATCGACGCCGTCGGTCGCTGCTGCGATCGAGCCGACAGGCTCAAGCGAGAGCGTTGCATCGACGCTACCGCCGAGGACGGCCGGCACTTGCTGCGGCACGGCAAGATCAACCAACTTGACGTCTTTGTCTGGATCCAGTCCTGCGGACCGAACGAGATGTCGCGTGATCGTCCGCCACTGGATACCGGGCACGTGCCCGATGGTGTGCCCCTTCAGGTCGGCGAAGCTTTTGATGGGGGAACCCGTTTTGACAATCAGGCCATCGTTAATCAGATCGATTTTGATGCCACCGCCCTGGAGGCCAAACACTTTGAAAGTGCCGGGAAATTTTTCCTCGGCGAGCATTGCGATACCTGCAGCAGCACCAGGAGGTCCAAAATCGGCACGTCCCCCCACAAGGGCGTCAATAATATGGTTCGGCGATTGCATCTTATGGGATGAAACCTTGATGCAGGCCTTCTCGAACAAACCTTCCTCATGCGCCACATAGTACGCCGTGGTTTGCATAATAGGCAGCCAGGCTGAGGTGACTTCTTCGTAGGAGTCACACGCGTGAGCAGTGCCCGCCCCTAGTGCCGCAGCGAAACCGGTTACGGCAAACAGTCTCTTGAACATGTTAGTTTTCCTTTATCAATGGATTGCACAAATGCGATCGGATCGGTCACGTGCCGGACCAATGCACGATCCGTTTTTCGATCGCGAGAAATAGAATGTTGAGTCCATAGCCCATCGCCCCGGTTACCAGTATGGAGCCGTACATATCCGTCAGGTTGTAGGATATCTGGGCGTCGATAATACGGTGGCCAAGACCATCCGTTGCGCCGATGAACATCTCCGCGACAATGATGACGACGAGTGCGATCGAAATTCCGGTCCGGATGCCGACGAAGGTTTGCGGCAAGGTCTCAAAGAAAACGACGTCGAAGAAAATCCGCAGAGGCGTCGCCCCCATGGATTTAGCCGCGAGCATTCTTGTGCGACGCGCGTTCATAACGCCGTACGCGACGTTAAATACGACGATCAGCCATCCGGCGAACCCAGCGACAGCGATTTTGGAGAAGTCCCCTAGACCAAACAGGAGCAGAAATAGGGGAAACATCGCGGTGGCGGGCGTGGACCTGAAGAAATCGATAATGAATTCAACAGACCGGTAAACCTTGTCATTCACACCGAGAACAATTCCAGCTGGGACGCCGGCGATGGTGGCGAACAGGAACGCATAGGTGACGCGCTGGAACGTATGCCAGAAATCCTCAAGCATGTTCCCCGATACAATATTGATCCACGTATCAGCGAGGGTGGCGAAAGGCGACGGCAGCAAATTCGCATCAACCAGCTTGAATTCGAAAGCCACCCACCAGATCGCGATAAGTATGAACGGCCCCGAGACCATGATTGATACTGACGAGATGGTCGGCAGAAGGGCCAAGAGTCGAGGGGTGAGCTGGAAACTGGATTTCCCGGGCGTGGTGGGCTCTCTTAGCTGGGTTGACGTCATTGCCATACTCTCTCGTTGGTGGGGGTTCGCGGTTTTTCATCCGCGGATTTCTGCGCTTGGCCGTTCATGTATTCGACGGATCGATACGTCACGCACCGAAATGCTGCACTGCCGTAAACTGTAAAAGCTGGATGGTGTTGCCGTCTGCTGCTATTTTCGACCTCTCCTGTTGCAAAAATTCGAACGGTTATTCATCCCTAAGGTTCGGTCATGAGAGCGCTCGCCAGCCTGAAATATATCGATGCAATTGCGCGTGCTGGGTCAATTCGGCGCGCGGCAGAACTGCTCGCGATCACACCTTCTGCGCTCAACAGGCGGCTCATAGCGGTCGAAGAAGAACTTGGCGTTCAGGTTTTCGAGAGATTACCGCGAGGGGTAAGATTGAATGCGGCTGGAGAAATTCTAATTCAGCATATTCGCGCACAAATTTCCGATTTCGATCGGGTAAAGTCGCAGATTGCTGACCTTTCTGGTATTCGGCGGGGTAACGTGGCGATCGCTTGCAGCCAAGCTTTACTCCCGTTTTTCCTGCCCGAGCAAATTGATCGATACCGAACCGTATATCCAACGGTGGAATTCTGTGTCTTGCCCCGCGACCGATCAGCGGCGGAAGCCGCCCTTTCTGATTTCTCCGCGGACTTGGCACTCGTATTCGAACCGCTCGACATGCACGTATTCGAGCCGATCATCACGGTGCGTCAAGGTGTTCGGGCCGTATTGAACCAGAACCATCCTTTGGCAAAGAAAGACGTCCTACGACTTCGTGATTGCCTACAATATCCGTTAGCCCTGCCGACCAAATCTTATGGGGTCCGTAGGTTGTTTGATCTCGCCATGGCAAAACTCAGCCAGCCGGCGTCTCCCGCCTTGGAATCAGATAGTTTTGAATTCCTTCGGATGGCGATTGGTCAGTCACAGCTGATCACCTTCCAGATTGATGTCGGCTTGCCGCAGAACGACGCCGTAGGTTCTTCGATTAGCCGGCCCATCGCAACGACGGACATCTCGAGCGGGTTACTGCACTTGGGCCATCTGCGTGGGCGGGTCCTGTCAGTCGCGGCAGCGAAGTTCGCCACGCAACTGGCACAAGCCTTGTCACTGCGATATGCCTCTGATTAGCGACACAACGTATGCTTTGGTCGTCGACGGCCTCATAAATTGAGCCCATTTCACGATCAGCTGTAATATTCGGCCCAAGGGTGCCTAGGATCATTTGCATACACAAACAAATCAAACTTTAACAATCGATGGTTCTTCTCCAGGCGGAACCTATCGGCCGGATCGCAGGTCCACGTGCCTTTGGTGCCTCGAAGGGGAAATCCCCTTCCGGGTCGTCGTCGCGTAACCGGTCGGCGAGCGATATGCCACCGGCGGAATTAATAAGCCGCTCGTAGGTCTTGTGGCTGAGAAGGACGAAAGCCGGATTACCATGATCCGTGATAACAACCGGCGCCCGCCGCGCTGCGTTCATGGCCCGAACTGGGTTGTCATTGAATTCACAACCGGTGATGCGATGTGCCGACATGTGATGGCTCCTCCAACTGATGGAAGCACGTTATCGACACCATCTTACGATCAGTATCGCAGGGGCCGAATAGGTCTAATCGATCAGATGCCGTTACTTGTTCAGAGTGGGCCGCTTCGAAAAACGGCCGACGAAACCCCGGATTTCCAGAGCCAATTTAAAGAACTGAAAATAAGAAGAAGTTTATCCGGAATTGGACAAGTTAAATTGTTATTTGGACAATCTAAGCTGTGATTGGACAAACTAAACTGTATCCGACACTTGGTAAAGGGGCAAAGCGACCGCTTTGGGTCATAAACGGCTATTAGCTTGCAAAGTACGAGCGACCGCTTCTGAACCGAAAGCGCTTGTCCTGCGCTAGCGATCACCGGCAATTGGCACCGCGTCCCAGGGAATCCGGGTAAGCTCTCAATGCCATTTCCGGGCAACTCGAGGCAATTCGCAGCAATTATTCTCGCCAATCTCCCGCTATTACCCGTCAATCGAAGGCCACCGCCGGCAATCCCGGACAATGTTGGGAAGGGTGTGTGTCATCAAACTCAAACTTTTGGGTTCCGATAAGGTACACGCCGATCCAACAGGGCCGGATAGCAGCGAGAATACCGTTTGAGGTCAGGCCAAGCATACTAATTTCACATTTTACTGATGTTTAGCATCTATTTTGATAAAAAATATCCACACCGCAGATATGGAGACGATCCAAATGCCTGACGATGATCAAGATCCCCGCAAACCCCAGCCCTTTCCTTTTCGTGTCTTCCTCGCCCCACAGGGCAGCGTCTTGCAATTGCTTCGACGATTTGCGAGAGAGAAATCCGCCTGCTTCGACGACGTCGTCGCAAGGTTCTTTAGCTCTGCGCTTTGTGGCGAGTTTGATCACTCCGATCTGAGCGACCGACCGGGAGAAGCCGTCTGCGATCTGACGATTTCATTCAGCTTCTCATTACGAGGAACATGGGGGCGGCATACGGAGCCATATGCCTACCGAACACAACCTGTTGATCGACACGATTTACTGGAGTGGCTTTCTGATTGGGGGCTGCTTTCGAAACCAGCCGCCACCTACAAAAAGCTGATCTTTGAAGTGGACCAGCCTGACTCCTCGGGAGTCTATAACATCTGCGCGGATATACTTTCCCAATGCGCTGAGACCTCGCGGCTGTACTCGTTCTTGGCCGCACTGCGAATTGACCACCACGATTTCGCCCGATGGGTTACCGAATGCCTCCAAGATAACGCTCAAATGTTGACGGCGCTCGGGGCTGATCCGCGCCAATCCTGGACCTGGAAGTTTAGGAAACGCCGGAGGATTCACACCCGCCGAATCGACGCGATTTCCCGCAACGTTTCTCCCAGAATATTGAACGTCATCGACGAAACCGACCTTTCAGGACCACGAGCCAGATTTATCGACTCTCTCGCACGGGCACTGGTCCCAGTCGCAAAATCCAGTACTTACTGGAGGCCCAGGGCAATTCCCCTCAGCGAATACATTCATGAGGCATACAGAGAAGACGTGAAACCGGATCAACTTCGCAAGTGGTTGTCCACGGCATTTCAGGAAGCCGACAGGCTCAAGAACTGTTAGCCAAACAGAGTTGTCCACATTTGTCCCTGTGTCCAACCATCGGGAGAACCTGTTGTTTCAAAAGGGTTTAGGGTATGGTTCCTTAATTCCCTAAATCCACCACAACATCACCGCCCATGCTTCGGCCACCGTCAACAAACGGAGGCCGACATGGACGATTTCGAACACGACAACTTTCCCGTTATCCTACCCACCTACGACGACGACCCGCTTCTGACGACAGAAGAAGCGGCCGCGTATCTGGGGCTGGCGCCTTCGACGCTCGCCACTTGGCGGGTCCGCCGCTCTGATGGGCCCCGCTTCCTAAAAATCGGCCGGAAGGTCCTTTACCCACGTTCCGAATTGAAGCGGTTTCGTGCCGAGTGCATGCGCACTTCGACATCGGGCTGAGACGATGCGGACGAAAGTCAGCTTCCGGCTCTGCCCGCGGGCGCTGGTCCGCATCGATGATGCCGCCCGGCGTCATGGGCTTACTCGCTCCGGCGCGGCAGAATATTTGCTCACCGGCATCATGCCGGCGCGAACCCGACGGAGCCGCGCCGCCGCATCAGGCTCGCGCGGCTCGCGCAGCTCGCCCCTGTTGGACGCCTTAGTCCTTCTTCGCTCCGCCAACGGACTGCTCGCCGAACATTCCCCTTCCCTGCCGCCAGCGGTGGAAGACGACCTGCGGCTCCTGTGTCGAACCGCGCTGACACTCGTCAGGGCAGGCGCCACAGCGAAGGCCAGCGACAATCCCCTTCCCGTCCGGCCGATCGACCCCGACCTGACGTCCGTCATTCGGACGCCGCCTTCGGACGATCTGATTCTCCAAATCCTGAACACCTGCCAAGGACCCGACGATGATCATTCGTGAACGCCGCCTCGGCACCGTCGGCCGCGTGCTGGCCTACGCCACGCGCAGCGGACGTTACCGTGACCGCGCCGACGAAGTCGCGGGTCCGGCATATCTTCTGAACGCTGGGCTCGCGGGCGTCGGCGACATTCCCCTGTCCGACGCATTGGCGGTCGTTACCGCCTGCGCCAACTCGCGCCCCGATCTCAAGAACCGGGCGCTCCACCTCGTCGTTTCGCCCGCTCCCGATCATGCCCAACGGCACGGCCCTGCGCAGTCCCGGCAAGACTGTCTCGCGACCCTTAGCCGCGCCATGCGCGCCATCGGCGCCGAGGACCGCATCGCGCTCGCCGTTTTCCATGGCGGCGGTCACGGACGCGACAAGGCGGAGCACCTTCATGCCGTCATCGCCCTGCCCTCGCCCGAAACCGGAAAGTCCGTCCCCCTGCATTGCCTGCGCGAACGCCTCAAGGCGGTAGCGCTTCAGGTGCGGCAGGAGATCGACCTCACTCTTTCCCGGGACATGGATATTCCCCAGCCACAAGAACAGAACGCCGACACCTCATCAACGCGAGAGGACAATGCGGACAGAACTCTGGCTCCGGCACAATCGGAACCGTCCCAACAGCCCCCCCGAAAGCTCCGCAGGAAACGCCGCCGGCAGCGCGTAAAGTCGCGCGGAATGGAGCTTTGACATGCCGCCGGCCATCCATCCAATCACGCGCGGAATTGTCCGACGTTACGGTGCATGTCCCTGGTCATCTGTTCGTAAGCGCTGCGCGGCGAAGTTCGCAGCATACGCCGGGGCGCAGACCACAGTGGTTGGCGCAGCGGGAGCCGCAGCACCTTTCGCAACGAGAACCGCATCGGATTCATCTGCACCAAGCATTCGTGCAATTCCGAACAAGCAAGGTGACACATGACCGCGTCACTTATCGACCGCCTGCATCGGGCCGCCGTCGCGACGGCAGAAGCCGAACGGGAGACCGCGATCAGGACATCTGTGCGGAAGTTCGTGCGGCTCAACCGAGAGGTCCTTATCGACCTCCGCCGCACGGCGGGAGGCTGGCGCCAGGTCGCCGAGATTCTCCGCGCCGAGGGGTTGCGGTGGTCGAACGGCAAAGCAGTGACCGCAGCCCAGATCCGCTCCCTCGTCTCCGCGACGAAACCAAAGCCGGAATTCCAGAGCACTCACGACGGATATCCCAAACCGATCGCCGCACCATCGACAACCTCGGTAGGAACCAAAAGGACGCCTCGAGCGAATTCGACCGGCCAATCCAACGACCGCCCCGGCCCGCGCGGGTTGGCGGACCTTATCGACTGATCCGACCAAATGAAAGGACACCAAACTATGAATGAATCAATCATCGTCGCTAATCGCACCGGAGGCCAAGGCAAGACCGTCACTGCACAAATGTTAATCTGGGGCATGGAAATCGGCGGACTGGAACCTCGCCGCATCGCCATCGACAGCGTGGGCGAAGGAACCGTCTCTAAATTCGGCAAATTCTGCGCACGCGTTCGTGAGATCCGTGTGTCACCAGATGAGGCATCCCTGCGATCGGATTCCAAGGCTGTTCTGACCCATTGGGACGCGGTGGGGAAGGAACTTCTGAACGGCGGCGCGGTCATCGACGTGGGCGCCAATGTCATCGATTCGATCTTCGCCTGGGCGGCCGCGCGCAATGCCGGGTCCGTCCTGGCGCAACGGAAGGCGCCGCCCGTCACCCTTATCGTTCCGACCCAGGCCCAGGCGCAGGCCCTGGAGGATGCCCTGCACCTCCTGGAACGGTCCATTGCCGAGGGTGAAAATCTGCAAATCACCCGACGTGTCCTGCTGCTGAACGAAGCGTTCGGCGGCTTCGACACCTACGGCACCAACGAGGACTTCACCCGCCTGCAGCGCATGAAGGAGGAGCACGGTCTTCGGATCGGCCGCCTCCGGAAATGCACCAGCGCCCTTTGGCCGTTCATCGAACGGCTTTACCTCAACATGGCGGACGTCGCCGAAATGGACCCGCCCGACATGGAAAAGAAGTTCGGACTCAATCCCTTCGAGGCCGCCGGCGCGCAGGTCGATTTCCTGCAATGGGCGCTTGAGTCGCTTCGAATGCTGAACTCCCTCGGTCTCACCCCCGACAACCCCCGCGACCAGGGCAGCGACGTCTCCCTGCCCGCTTACCCCCCCAAACCAAGGAAAGGAACCCGACCATGTCCATCACGGAAAATTCGTTCATCGTCATGATGCCGACCACCCAGATCAAACCGGAAAACCGCATTCACCTCGAGGACCTGGCACCGGACGTACTCGTCCGCCTTCATGGCAACACCGCGATCGCCGCCTTCCGCCAAAGGGTCTATTACGAAATGCAGTACGACCTGCGCCAGCTTGAAGACGGACGGAATGAGCTGGCCGCAGAGATAGTACGGCGCATCGGCGGGTCGCCCGCACCTGCTCAATCCGGAGCGGGTGGAGGAGATGGCGGCCGCACCCGGGTCCTTGCTGCCGCTCATGTACAGATCAAGGATCTCCAAGCGAAACTGGCGCCGCCTCAACAACAGGCCCAGAGACGCCTCACCCAACTGCGACGTAAATCGCGTGGCATGGAAAGGTAATCGGGAGCCGCGGGCGGAGGACTTTCCTCGCCATCCGCGGCCATTATCCATTCTGGTGCCGGCGAACAGACCTACTCCACCAATCTGGCGCATTCGACCGCGCGGATAACCGTACGTTCCGTCAGCCGATCGATAACATCGTGTGTCAAGCCTTCGCGGGCGATCTCTTCCCGCACTGCGGCAGCAGCCTTAAGGAGTTGAGCCGCAAGGTCCTCGATGCGGGACAGAACACCATCCGCGGGGAGACGCAACCGATCAGCCAAGCGTCTCCAATCCCGCACAGAGATATCACGGAGACGATATTCCCCCCCGACGCGCATCGCGAGTTTCAGTGCGCGTTGGTCCATATCATCGTAAGGCAATGCGCTAGCGATATCATAAAGCGGCGCTAGACGCGCTCGCCCACCGGCACCGATGAGCACGGAATAGTTCTTGGCATGCGCGTCGGTGCCGGCAATTAGCCAGTTGAAGACTAGCGCATCGACGAAGGTCGCCACGTCGTCAACACGCGCGCTGGAAGCCGCGCGCAGCAAATCGACGATCTCCACCGCGCCAGGCCCACCCTCATTTTCATACTTACGTATGGGCGGCACAGCCAGGGCCTGACACATGTCCTCCTGATGAACCCGATGTATCTCGCCGTCCTGGCGACGGCGGTCATATCGCTCTATGACGATGGCCACTTCGTTTCCGAACCGCATGACCTGGGTGGATGCAGTGGGCAGGCCGAGACGCCGCGCCAACTTGAGACAGAAGTGTTCGTTCTCGGCGTGCCCGTCGAATTCGCCCGTCGGCGGCTTAAGTATGTGCGTTGTTGGCGTGCGCCCCGAAGGAATGCCCCAGCGGCCATTCTCATGCAGAAACGCTGTCTTGGGTTGCGCCCCCGCCAAGCTGAACTGCCCTGTATCGCGAGGTGCACGCCAAGCTGCATGGTCTTCACGGAGCGTCCTCAAGCGTTCAGCCACCTCACCCTCCGAGAGCCAAACCACCGGCTCCGGCTCTTTATTGGTTAAGGCGTCAATGCGCTCAGGTGATACGAATTGGACCGCACCTGCGCAATCCTCGCCCACATGGGACAAAAGCGCGAAAGCGTTCCGTACTGAAACCTGGAATCGGCGCGCCCAGCGATCAAGCACCCGATCGTTGTCTGGAAGCAGTCCCCAAAGGAACGCTTCGATGACGTCGTGTCCGTGTTCAGCGGCGGCGAGTGGCATGGAAAGCGATAGGGGGTATGCATTCCTTCTCTGCCGCCAGGGCTCGTCATAAACGAAGGACAGCCGGCCGCGTTGGTTACGGCGCACCTCCCCCATCCGCTGCCCCTTCGTCAGAGCCACCAATGTGGGAGTCATTTATCCGAGCTCCGGGCATTGTTGACGATTGCGTCGATATCGACGATACCACCTTCATCATCCGGTCCTGATACGTTGCTGTCCGGCACAAGGACGACACCCAACGCATCCAGCGCACGCAGAACCAGACCAACTTCGGCCCTGGGCTTGCCCTTTTCCACTTCCAGAACCCATTGGCGGCTGACGCCGATGCGGTCCGCCAAGGCCTGCTGCCCCAACCCCAGTCGGCGGCGATTGTCCCGGATCACAGCGCCCAAATCGCGCGCGGTGCGTATCAACATAAACCTACCCTCACAAATGTCACCATACGGCGACATTATACAAATGGAAACGAACGCTGACAATTTAAAATGTAATCGGTCGACGACATTTTACGATTAATTGCGCACAGCCAGTTGATCTTTCAGATAATCTGAGACCACCACTTCGATTTCGCCAAATTCCTCGGATGTAGCCGGCTGGCTGCCTTCCTTCTCAGCTTGGCTCAGCACCCAGCGTGAAATATCGCCTTGGGTCGAGCGAACAAGAATGAACCGGAGCGTCCAAATCGTGCCGAGCACATCTTCGAACCGATAGAAATATGCGTGCCCATTCAGCACGTCACCGATCAAATGCGCCAGGCACTTTCTTTGCTTATATGCTTCGCGGATCATTGCTTTCGGCGAGTCCAGGGGGAGTAGATTATTTGTTGGCGAATTGAAGGGCGGAAGCGGGAACTGGAGGTCTTCAGCCCATGTCAGAAGCGCGTTCTCCAAGCTTTCCCACGTACGAATATTTCGAAGGCCAGAGGCGAGCCGACGGACGTTCGCAGAAGGCGAGAATCGTGTGAGCCAAAGCGTTCGCTGTATTAAAGACTCAGTTCCACTGGCTTGTTCGCCCAACAACCGAACAACATTTGTAGGACAAACGTCGTCTGGCAACTCCAGCAATGCTTTAACCTGAACTCGATTGAGGTCTTTCAAATGGCGGACGGCTTTACCTTTTGTCCTGGAGCGAATGACCCTAATCAATTGATCAAATGTCGTGTCGTCGGGCCACGGACCCGTCATGTCCCGGGTCAGTTTATGGAGTGCCCGAACCTCCCCACGCGTCACTTCCGATCGCGCGAGGCACGAGAGGAGTTTCTCCCGATCCCAGGTTTGCAAATTCTCCAAGAAAGCCCACCATTGCGACGCGTAACGCTGGTAGGCAAACAAGGTTGGGGGGGTCGGCGAAGCGAAACTGGCTAGGTCCTTACGTCCATCCTCAAGTGCACGAGCGGCCAAATGGAAGCAAAGCGCCAAGACGTAACCGCGCCCTTCATCAACTTCACGCATCAACCATCGTTCCAGCCCTGGGAACGCATCCACCGCAAAACGGATCACACAGTGCACGGGCTCAAGTAGTCGAGCGGTCGGTTCGTCCGTCAGATATTTAAGCAATTCTCCCCTATCATTCAGGAACTGCTCGACCCAAAGGGCGGGCTTCCGACCGGACAGGATCGGCAAACTGTAAACATCTCTCTGTAAGGTCTGCGGCCCCTTTTGCTCGGGCTGCCACCGCGACATGCCCAGCTTTCCTACCGTTTGTAGAAAACGAGGTAACGATGCATCATCCTCAAAGCGGGGCGGAACCCTTGCTGCCCGCAACATGCTCTCGACGACTTCGCGTTGACAGCCGACATGGTAGAGCCTGCTTGGCAGTCCGGAACGGGCCCAAGCTGAATTCCACTTCAGAAGGGTCCAAGGGAGCGCTGGATCATAGGCAATTTCCCGACGCAGTATCTCGAGTTGTTCCGGCGAGAGGAAACTTAGTACGGGAAGAAGACGTACACGCTCTGACCATGACGCACGGGCTTTCGCAGCGACACCAGCGAGTTCCGCAGCCCTAATTCGGTCGATAACAGGATAAGCACTGGCAGGAATGTCCTCTCGATATCCGCGGAGAAGGCCGGTGATAATTAGGCTCACTTCCTCCGGAGCGGACATGAATAGCTCCGGTTCGATCAAGTACCCAACGGCGCCCAGCATCTCCACCAAATGACGCTGGCCTGCAATTCGATGGGCGATATCAGGACGTCTCAGACAGAACAGCATGGTGTGGAGCTGATGTTCCTGGGAACCGACAGCGCACCGAACTTCCTTCCGGCAACGACGCAGACGAAGCCGCAAGGCAAAGTAGGCATCTCCAATGCCCTCCTTCTCCCGCTTGTTCTTCGCGCGCGTCGCCGCCAAATCCTGCCGCCAGAGAGTTTTGACCGCCCCGAAGGTCATGAGGTCCGCCAGCTCGGGTAGGTTCAAGGAATCGGCTATCCAATTCTGAAGGGGTGTCGGCATACACAACATTCCGATTCATTATTTTAATGCTTAGCATTCATTAATTCATAAATATTGTAATTTCAATCAATTTGTTGCTTAGCACCTATTTTGTTGGCTAAATTGAATTTATGATACCTCTTACCTCTACAGAGATCGCTGCGGCCCGAGCCCTTTTGGGCTGGGAGCAGCGAAATTTGGCTTTTGCCGCGGGGATTGGGGTTGGCACTATCCGGCGCATGGAGGAAGGAGCTTCTGACTTCGGGACAAGCATCCCTCGCAGAAACTTTCTCTCGCCTGGCCGACGCCAAGTGATCGGCGCCATCACGGAAGCCCTAGAGTGCGCCGGCGCACAATTCATGACCAAACGAGGGGATACCACCGAACTGGCAGTCGGCTTGCAGCCTTGGGCGGGTCAAGACGAGCTCCCGTTCCGCATCCTAGTCGTGCCATGGATCAACGAGGCACGCCCCTTCCCCGTCAAAACCACTTTCATTCGCTACGGTTTCACACAAGTTCGAGACCGCAAGGCTCGGAGAACCTGGATCATCACCGAACTCCCGAACGAGCCGGGCTCAGAGCTAAATTCTGAAAATGTCGACCTCATCGAACGCGTAGCGACTTACGCTACGACCTTACCCCGCACGCCATACTCGCAACTGGAGTTACACACCCTGGCTCGCTCGACCGTGCCTGAGACCTCTTGGATCTTAGCACGTCCAAAATCGCTTCAGATTGACGAATTCGGCAAGGCTTTCGCCTTCGAACAACTCACATTTGATTGGCTAAAAGATGAACGGAGACTGGTGCTATTAGGAAAGCATACGTTAACCCCCGCAACCGGTGATACGAAAACTGATGCTGCGCGCACCTTGAGCGGAATATGCTCCGAACTTGAAGAAGCCTACGCACACGTCAACTGGACTCTTTTTCCAAAGAGTGAGGCTCGCCGGCTTCAGTTCGGCCCGCAGAATTGCGCTCCCTCACCGATCGGGGAACAGAGAAGGCGCGGCTGACACAGCACCACACTTTTGCCTGCCTCCCCCAGATTGCAATTCTGGACGCATGGCTGACATGAAATTAAAAGAGGCCCGCAAAATGCGGGCCTCTGGATATTTTGAATATCAAGGCTTAGGCCCACGATCACGTATTCTTTTTCAGCTCCATCGGCTCGAGTTGGTGAGCATCTTCATGGTAACGCACGTTCAATTTCCCTGCTGCCAATTCCAAGACTCCTAAATTGGAATCAAAGTTTGCTCGCTTGAAGTGCTTAGTGATCGAAATAGCGCGTTCAATTTCGCCGATATATTTTCGTGGCGCTTGCTTGCCTCTCCCAACGAATTCGACATCGACATGGCCCCTAATCAACCTTCCATACCCGCGCTGTATGATCCGGCCGGTTAGGATGAAGCTACCATCTTCCTGCTCCCATATTTTGACCATATCGATCTCGGTCTTCGGCGTATTTTCAATCTTGATCGAGAGGCCTCCTATTTTTGTGATCTCTTGGCTGTTTGAGGCACATCCCGCCAATAAAACGGCGCCAAAGAGAACAGCCGTTACAGGAAATAGTCTACGCATCACATTACCTCCGAGGTTTGATAATTGGTTTGATGAGTGCGCCGCCAATAGCGGAGCATTCCACGCGAGAACCACATGTAGAGCGCCGGCAGGAGCAGCA
>JAVJRK010000009.1:0-355483 GCA_040218445.1 Rhodospirillales bacterium
GCGACCACGGCAAAGCCCTTGCCGGCCTCACCCGCACGGGCCGCTTCGATCGTCGCGTTCAGGGCCAGAAGATTGGTCTGCTCGGCAATATCCGTGATCAGGGCGACAACCTCGCCGATCTTTTCCGCGGCAAGCGCCAGCCCCTGGATTTTCGCGTTGGTGTCATTGGCATCCTGCACCGCGCGCGAAGCGATCTGCGTCGATTGCACCACCTGCTGGCTGATTTCCGAGATCGAGGCCGACAATTGAGCCGCCGATACGCTGACCGTCTGTACGTTCTTGGAGGCATCATCCGCCGCCGTGGATACGATGTTGGATTGCGAACTGGCTTTGTCGGCGGTCTGGGTCATGGTTTCCGACGAATGCTTCAGTTCGTTCGCCGCTTCGGACACCACACGGACGACATCGCCCACACCCGCGTCCAGTGCATCGGCCATTTTGGCCATTTCCTCTTGCCGTGCGGCGGCCGCCCTTTCGCGCTCCCGCGCCGACTGTTCATCGACCAGCTTGGCTTGGCTCAAACTTTCCTTGAACACGATCAAGGCCGAAGCCATGTCGGCGATCTCGTCCTTGCCGGTGATCGAGATTTCCGTTTCCAGCTCGCCCTCGGCGACGGACTTGGTCGCCGCCGTCAAGATCTCCAGACGATGGCCCAGGCTGCGCCCCACATACAACCAGGCGATCAGCACCGTGATGCCGATGGCCAGCACGACGATGGCTGCCAAAAAGGAAGAACTGCGGCTGAACGCGGCAATGATCTGGGCCGATCCCGATTTAACCTCTTCACGGGCCGCCCCCACGATGGTGTCGACCTCGTTCGACAAATCGACCGAGACATCCTGCGTCTTCTGCAGGGCGTCAAAGGTGCGGTTGGCCGCCCCCAATGCCTGCCGGCGCAAGGCCACCACACTGTCCGCCCCCTCTGCGGCGGCGGCGAACCCGGCGGCGACCTTGCCGATGTCTTCGGCCAAGGCCTTGTCCTTCAACTCCCCAATTTCAAAATTGGTCTGACGCACGGCCAAAAGAATGGCTTCTTCAAGGTCATTCAGAAGATTGATGTCGTTGACGTTCGCCGCCGTCGCCAACAGCCCCGCCGTCCGGTTGGACTTGGCCTCGATCCGCAGCAGGGTATTGACCGTCTTGACCTTGGTATTGACCAGGGTAGAGCCCCGCACCGAGTTCTCGATCATGAATTTCTGCATGCCCTCGGCAAGGGTCTTATGCGCGGTTTCCATATCCGCTTCCAGCAGCAGTTGCAGGCCTGCTTTTTCCTCGTCGATTTGCGCCATCTTGCCGCTGTCGACCGCCGCCAGGAACGCCGCCAGGGCCGCCTTGACGTCGGGCAGGTCCTGCTTCTTGAACAGTGTTTCCGCAATCTTATTGATGTCGGCGACGATCTCCGCAAAGGCCGGCTTGGCCTTGGCCGCCTTGGCCATCGCCACCGCCGCCACAAGGCGTTCCGCTTCGGTCCCCAGCTTCTGTGCCAGGGTCAAATGCGGCAGGTCCGCATTCATCAGGTTGTTGACGGCCTTAACCCCGCCGATACTCAGCGATGCCGATCCCTTACCGACCTCGGCTTCGGCAGCGGCCAGAACCGGTGCAACCTTGGCCAACAGGGCTTCGTGCGTTGCCACCACCTGTTCCGACACCCCGGCCAGGCGCTTGTTGGCGTTCAGCCGGGCGTTGACCTCGGACGACAGGGTTTCCAGATATGACTGAAACGAACCGACCAACTGGTTCAGATTTTCGGCATTGGCCTCGGGTCCGGCCAAATTCTTGAATTCGTCGATCTGGCCGCGAATTTGTCCCAGTCGTCCTTCAAGGTCTTGTTTGATGGCAACGCGTGCGTCTTCGGCTTGGGCACGGGCAAGCGCGGGTGCCGCGGCCGAAAGCAGGGCACTGCTTCGGGCCAGGCCCAATGCGGCCTCCATGGTTGGCACGGAACGCCCGACAGCGTCCTGAAAATCCTTCTCGACGCTTGAAAAGCCCCGCATGGCGACGATGCCCGCCGCGATGGTCAGGATCGTCACACAACCGAAGGCGACAAACAGCCGCGCCCGGACCTTATTCGGCATGAATCGTTCGATAACCACTGTTCCCCCCAAAACCACGTTCGCCATCGCGGTCCTATCGGCACCATTGCCGATATCACCGAACAAAAACGACCACAGGAGAGCAGGTGTTAACTATCGACGTCTTGATCGCCCCGACGCTTCCCCTGAGGTGTGATCTTCACCGGCCGAAACCGGTCACATCCCCCGAAAACCTTTTATTTCACCACCCAAATCAAAGCCCCATATTTAGGCGGTTGGCTTTCTTATTTTAATAAAATTGGCATGAAAAACAGATAGGTACAATATATATTTAGTAATTGTTATTTACATGAATTTTACAAATATCACGTAATTTTTTTCACAAACAATAGAAGACGTTTTTGATTGTCACCTGTCAGAAAACACGCGCAGCATCCCGCCGAAACTTGCTTCGACGGGTTAAAACCGTATGAGATTCAAAGGGAAGCCCGCCGCCATCAACAAGCAGGCATCAGCCAGCGATCATGGTCATTCAGGCATACTTACAAATGATGGAACGCCGGATCAGCCGTCTTGTTCGGCTTTTTCGCGAAAGGTCTTCGACCGCCCGAAACGCGGCAGCTCGACCGCGTCCGGATCGACCGCTTCGGAAATGTTATAGCTGACGAAGCCGCCGGTCAGACGCTTCAATTCGTCAAACGTGACCGGAAACAAGCAATGGGGGTGCCCCGCCGCCGCATATAGCTGATCGAACCGCCGCAGGCTGGCGTCGATCGCGATCGGCATGTCGTTGACCAGCCCCACGGGCGACACGCCGCCGATGGTGAACCCGGTCACGTCCTTGACCCGCTGGGCCTGCGGTTTGGTGACCTTGCCGGTCATGTCGAACACGCGGGGCAAATTTTCCGGCTTGCAGGTATGGTCACCCGCGACAAGGGCCAGCACCGGCTTGTCGCCGATCCGGAAGGTCAGGGACTTGACGATCTGGCCAAGCTGCGCGTCGACGGCACGGGCCGCATCGTCCGCTGTCTTGGCGGTCGCGGTAAGCTCGATCACCCGGTCACCCAGACCGGCGGCCTTGAGTGCCGCGCTTACCCGCTGGACCGATTTCTTGGTCTTGAACGCCATCGCCCCTGTCCATTCCGTTGGTGTGTGACCCCGTTCGTCGGGCCGGGCTAATTTGCGAACGGCACCGCCATTCCCTTTTGCACGGCCTCGCGTGCCGAGATTGTATCAAACCAGCGCTTCACGTTGGGGAATTCATTGAGATCGACCTCATGACGTTCATGGCGCGATACCCAGGGATAAACCGCGATATCGGCGATGGAATAGAAACCACCGGCAAGATATTCGGTTTCATTCAGGCGCCGATCGTTCATCACCATGTAAAGCCGCTTGGTTTCGTCGTGATAGCGCTTTTGGCCGTAGGGCACGACTTCCTTGGGATTGAACATGAAATGATGAGCCTGGCCGAACATCGGGCCAACACCGCCCATTTGCCACATCAGCCATTCAAAGGTCGCGACCCGTTCACGTCCCCCGCTGGGCAGAAGGTCGCTGCCCGTCTTTTCCGCCAGGTACACCAAAATGGCGCCCGTCTCGAACACGGAAATGGGCTTGCCGTCCGGCCCGTCGGGATCGACGATCGCCGGGATGCGGTTGTTGGGTGAAAGCTTCAGAAACTCGGGCGCATGCTGTTCGCCCTTGGAAATATTCACTTCGTGGGTCGTGTATTCCAGGCCCACTTCCTCAAGCATGATGGACGCCTTGCGCCCATTGGGCGTGGCCCAGGTATAAAGATCGATCATCGGGGATCCTCCTCCGTCATCGGTGTTTCGTCATTGCCGGCAAGCATAAGCAAACACCGCATACGGGCAAGGTTTTGCTGTGGTGCGCCGGATCAATTCGCCGTGGGCGGCATAACGCCGCTGTTGTCCTCGGAAACCGGGGCCCATTCTTCGAGATAAGCCCTAATCGCCGCCTGCGCGGACTGTGCCGGGCCGCCGATTTTTTCCGCCCGCAGATAGATGATGGTCAGGGTCAGCGACGTCAGAGCGCGCTGATCACGGCGCTTGCGGGCTTCGTTGTGCATGCGGCTTAAGTGATCCTGGGCGCGCTTGAAGCCATAGACCTCGTCCTTATGCACGAAGGTTTCCAGGATGTAGTCGATATCCTTGCGCAGGTCCTGCGCGACATCGGCGCTGATCGGGCCGTAATGTTCTTCCGTCAGGGCGTGCAGGATATAGGTCACGTCGCGATTAAGGCGCCGCGCATCGGCCTCGGGGCCGAAAAACTTGTTCAAGATACTTTTGATCACGGGCGTCCGTTCACTTTCGATGCATAGCGGAGATTAAGAACCAGGGGAAATCCCGGCGGGGACAATACCCCCCCAGGGTGCGTAAAAACAACCAGCGCCTGATGGAACCCGCCATAACAGTTCGCCCGGCACCGTAGTGTTTTCGCCCAGCCGGCGCGCGGTGATATGGTAGAAGCCTCTTCCCTGCCCTACTCCCAATCGCCGCCACCAATCATAATCGACAGAACACCCCATGCCCGACCTGAACACCCTGGCCCTCGTCGCCGCGATTTTCCTGCTTGCGGGTGCCGTCAAAGGCGTCGTCGGCGTGGGCCTTCCGACCGTCGCCGCGGGCCTGATGACGGCTGCCGTCGGCCTGCACGAAGCGGTTCAACTGGTGATCGTGCCGGCGTTTCTGACTAATGTCTGGCAGGGCGCTTTCGGCGGCCAGTTCACGGCCCTTTGCCGGCGGCTGTGGCCCTTGTTGCTGATGTCGTGCATCGGCACCTGGTTCGGCGCGGCGATCCTTGTCGCCATCGATGCCCGCATATTGTCGGGCTCTCTCGGCGGGTTGCTTGCCGTCTATTCGCTGTATTCCCTGATGACCCCGCAAATCCCGCCGCCTGGAAAGTGGGAAAAACTGCTGGGTCCGGTCATGGGTTTTCTGGCCGGAATGACCAGCGGTGCGGTGGCATCCTTCGTCATGCCGGGCGGGGTCTATCTGCAGGCCCTGGGGCTAACCCGCGATGGACTGGTCCAGGCCATGGGGATCGCCTTTACCGTGGTGACGGCGGCCCAGGCGGTCAGCCTGTCGGGCCATGGGGTGCTGACCCCGGAAATGACCATGGCTTCGGCCTTGATGCTGGCCCCCGCCGCCGCGGGGATGATCGGCGGCCAGATGATCCGCCGCCGACTTCCCGCCGAGACCTTTCGCAAGGTATTCTTCGTCGGCCTGATGATACTGGGGCTGTATCTCGCAGCCCGGGTGTTTATGTAATCCGTCAGCCCGGAAGCATTTCCCCGACCTGCTTTTCAACGGCCTTCGGGTTTGCCAGCAGATTGGCGTGCAGATCGATCGCCATGGGGTCGGGGTAGATGTCGTCTTCGCCGGCTTCCAAGCCAGCCAAAACTGCGCGGGCGACTTCCGATGGCGCCGTTTTTTCCATATCGACATTCGCCGCCATATCGGTGTCGATCGGCCCCGGATAGACGCCCAGGACATGGGTGCCTTGCCCCGCCAGTTCCGCCCGCACTCCCTGGGTCAGGGAATGGACTGCTGCCTTCGATGCGCTGTAGGAACCGAGCACGGGAAAATTAACCAGCGACGCCACCGAAGCAATGTTGATGAGCGCCCCCCCGCCGTTATCCACCAATACCGGTGCAAAGGCGCGGATCATGTCCAATACGGCAAAATAATTGGTTTCCATCTCCTGCCGGGCCGGATCCGTTGTCTCACCTGCGATGAAGGCGTTATAGCCGGCCACGCCCGCGTTGTTGATCAACAGCGTGACATCCGTGTTTTTCGCCGCATTAGCGATCTGTTGCCGGTCCGTCACGTCCAAGGCAACGGCAATAATACGCCCGGCCCCCGCAGCAACCAGACCGGCAAGCGATTCAGGATTACGCGCGGCGGCATAGATTTTTCTCGCGCCGTTATCAAGCAGGGCCTCGACAAAGGCTTTGCCGATTCCCCGGTTGGCACCGGTTACGAAGGCGACTGTATTTTCGAATTGCATGTATAGGGCATCCTTTGATTTTGTTGAACGATCATTCAATATGCTTCGCCGTTATATTGAACGATCATTCAACACTCAAGAAAATTTTTTATGACAAGAGATTTTCCGCATGTTCGCGGGATTCCTTGATGAAAGGATGATCCCGTTTTGCCCGGGCCATTAAGCGCGCGGCCGCAAGCAACCCCTGTATCAGGCGCGCGGTCTGACCGGGATCGACATCAGCCGATATCTCCCCAACTTCCTGCCCCTTCCTGATCAGGTTGCAAATCAAGGTTTCAACCTGCGCCAAACTTCGCTGGATTATTTGCGTGACCTCATCATCCTGCGGCCCCGCTTCAAGCACCGAATTCATTATGAAACAGCCACAAGATTCCCCACCCCCATCGACTTCCGCGATCAGGGTGTCGAACAGGCTGAGGATGGCATCACGCGGCGAATACGTGTTTTCCAATTTCCCCATGCTTTGGGTCGTCTGCTCTTCGTACTTGGCAAGGCAGAGTTGGAACAAATGTTCCTTGTCCTTGAACGCGGCATAGATCGAACCGGGGTTAAGACCGGTCTCCGCGACTAGGTCCTTCATGGACGTACCTTTAAACCCGCGCAGCCAAAAGGCGCGCATGGCTTTATCCAGAACCTTGTCCTCATCGAATTGTTTTTCCCATGGCATGCCACCAGATTATCAGGTTTTGAACGACCGATCAACGACACCTGCCCTCATAATCCATCAGCCTTGATTCACCGTTTTCTAACATTTGCCTTCCAGGATTATGGCGGTATGTGGCAAGCTTATGCCCGTGGGGACTTGAATTGGGGATTTGAGTTATTGGACGCAAACGCGCCACAACGCGTTTTATGGAGACGAGACATGACCCCGACCCGTTTTTCGGACGATCTAATCCGCCTTCCCGCGGCGGCTTTTCTTGCCTTGGCGCTCAGCAGCACCGCTGTCCTTGCGGACGACGCCGCCAAGGAACAAGCCAATACGCCGCCTGCCGAGATCAAGATGCAGTATCACACGCCCGAAGCCGAGGCGAAGAACGACGACCCCCTGGAATCCCTCAACCGCGTGACATCGGGCTTCAACAGCATTTTCCGCGGCCTGATCCTGGACCCGCTGATTTCCGGCTATAAGGCCGTCACGCCCGAAGGCATGCAGGAAGCGATTTCCAACGCCGCCAATAATCTGTCGGAACCTGTCACGGCGGTCTCCTCGTTTTTACAAGGCGACACGGAAAACGCCGGCAACGCCACCCAACGCTTTCTCATCAATTCGACCGTGGGTATCGGCGGGTTGAGCGATCCGGCCAGTGACATGGGCATCCAGTCCCGCCAGGAAGACCTGGGACAGGCCATGGGTGCGGGCGGCATGGAACCCGGCCCTCATATCGTTTTGCCGATCCTGGGCCCCAGCAACCTGCGCGACGCCACGGGCGACATCCTGACGTCGATCGCCAATCCGCTGCCATTGGTCGGCAAGGCGGCGCAGGGCACCGTGACCTATTCGGACAATCAGGACGCGATCAAGGCCGCGACCGGCAATTCAATGGACCCCTACGCCACGGAAAAGGCGCTGTACGAGCAAAAGCGCCAGTGGGAAGTGACGAACGGCGCCGTCAGTGCCCCGGCCGACGGCCCGACCCTTGCGGACGAAGGTCCGTCACTGGCGACCAAGCCAACGCAGTAACGAACCAGCGGGCCTAGCCTGCCGCGTCCGTCAGTTCCATTATCTTGCCGTAAAGTGCGCCCGGGATGGTGATGCCGTCCCGGGGCGTTTTTTCGCGGTTGACGTAACGCCGGTCGCCGGGCAAGCGCACCGCCCCCGGGGCTGCCCCCGCGTCCAGCATGCGTTGGAACAAGGCCTCGCCCTGGTCCATCCAGTCCGACCCTCCGCTTAACCGCGCCGGGTCCATGGCCAGGATCAATTCGCCGCCGCGCGACGGGCCGCCGTCGCGGTTGTCGGCTTCGCCCGCCTGGAAGGAAAAGACCTCGCCGATCAGCGCACCCGCGAACAGTTCCACCATCATCGAGATGGCCGAACCCTTATAGCCGCCGAACGGCAGCATGACGCCCTCATCCAGGATCGATTTCGGATCGCGGGTCGGCTGACCGTCTCCGTCCAGGCCCACGCCCAACGGCACGTCATGGCCTTCGCGGGCGGCGATCATCACCTCGCCCCGGGCCATGGCCGTGGTCGCCATGTCGAACACCACGGGCGGGCCGTCCTTGCGCGGCCAAGCGAAGGCCACTGGGTCGGTTCCGAACAATGCCTTGGCGCCGCCGGCCGGGGCCGCGAACGGTAGGGTCGAGGTACAGGCCAGCGCCACCAGGCCTTCACGGGCCAGGGCCTCGACCTCGGGCCATAGGGCCGCGAAATGGTGAATACGGACCAGCGCCAGGGCCGCGATGCCCTGGGTCCTGGCCTTGGTGATCAGGGGCTTATGTCCGGCTTCCAAGGCAAGGGGGGCAAATCCGCCCGCCCCGTCGACCCGCACCACGCCGGGGGCCGCGTCATCCACGCGGGGCGACGCCTTGCCGTCGACCTTGCCGCTGCGCAGCGAGGCGATATATCCCGGCAGACGGAACAGGCCGTGGGATTCCGACCCGTCCCGTTCCGCCGCCGTCATGTTGTCGGCGATGGCCTGCGCATTGGCATCGTCGCAGCCGTTGGCCGCAAGGCAGTTGAAGGCAAGGTCATGGACCTCTCCCAGGGTCAGTTGCTTGCCGTCTCCCGCCGGCTCAGTCATCGGCCGCATCCCGGGGTTTCGGTTTGATATGATCAACATAGACCGGAACGGATGCTTCCATGGTGCGGTCGGGATCGATGGTTTCCCGGGTTTCCCGACCAAAGGGGGTTGCATCCAGAATGCGGAAAATGTCGGCCGCCGCATCGTGGAAACCGCCGGGCAGATCGGCCTGGCGGTAGGTCTCGGCGATCTCTTCCATTTCGCGCACCCAGCGGCCCGCATCAGCAGGCAGGCGCTGAACCCGCGCCCGCATGTTCTTGAGTGCTGCTTGCTGGCTATCCTCGAACTCGGCAATCAATTCATCGAACAGGTCCAGGCGCTGTGCCAACATGAGCACTGCCGTATAAAGCGCGTTGGTGCCCTTGGTCAGGCCCGCATAGGCCATTTTCAAGCCCGATGCGCGGCCGACCGCATCGCCGATGTCGATCACCGTGATGCCCTGCCCGTCCAGCGCCGTCATGCGGGCCGTGTCCGGGCCGGACACATAGAACTTGGTCTCCCGCCCGGGGGCCGGGGCCAGGCCGATGATGCCGCAATCGATGAAGGGTGCGCCCACATCGGCCAGGGTTGCCGCCGTTTCCGCTGCTGTGGCCGGTGACACGGCGTTACAATCCACATAGACCGCCGTCGTGCCCTGGGCCTTCATGGCCTGGGCCATGTCTTCCGCCTGACGCAGGGCCTGGGCCGGGGGCAGGATGGACAAAATCAAGTCCGCCTGCGCAACCAAGGCTTCCAGATCGGGCACATCGCGGAAATTACCCTTGGCCGCCAGGCCCTTGGTGCGTTCGCTGCGCCCGGCCAGGCAGGTGATCACGTCATGGCCGTGTTCACCCAAGACCTTGCCCACGGCATGACCCATGTCGCCCGGCGCCATAACGGCAATGCAGGAATGAGGCATTGATTGGTGCTCCTGTGTCATCAAGTACCGAAGGAACGCAGAACACGCCCCGGCAGGTTATGGTTGTTACCGGCATCGTTGCCGATGGGGCCGTTCGCATCCGCGACCTTGGTGCCGTTAACCCAAACACCATGCACGCCGACCGCATCGGTGGTCAGGCGCGGTGCCCCGCCGGGCAGATCGAACACCCGCTGCTTGGCCCCCCGGCCGACCGTGGCCGGATCGAACAACAACAAATCAGCGTGATAGCCTTGCTTGATCTCGCCCCGTTCCGGGATGCGGTAAATGGCCGCCGGTTTGGCGGTCAACTCGTGGGTCGCTTCTTCCAGGGTCAGTTTGCCCAAATCGCGGCTCCAATGCCCCATCAGATGCAGGCCGAACCCGGCATCGCAGAAAAACGTCAGATGCGCCCCCGCATCGGACAAGGCGACCGAGGCATTGGGATCGCGCATCATGCGGCCCACGGCGTCTTCGTCCGTGTTCAGCAATTCGGCCATGAACAAGGTTTCCAGATCTTCGGAAATGGCAAGATCGAGCATCCAATCCAAGGGGTGCATACCGGCTGCTTCCGCCAGATCCTGGACCTTTTTCTGATCATAAGCCTTGTTTTCCGGCTTGGCCGTTTCCGTGACCTCGATCTTGTTCCATTCGCCGTTGAACAGGCGCACGCCGGCTTCGCCCGCAAGTTCGTCCTTGACCGCCTGACGGAACGCGCCCGAAGCATAGACGGCCTTCAAGGCCTCGCCCGAGGCCTCCATGGCCGGTTTCCAGGCCGCGAGGCCTTCGAGCGGATAAGCGGATTTAAGCGAGAAATCCATGTAGAGCGGACAACAGGACACCTGCCCCCACAATTCCCGCCCGTTGGCACGGGCATCGGCCACGGCGGCCAGGTCCTTGAAGGTACCTTCCGGGTTGGTCGGATTGTGCAGCAGGGCCGCGATCATCACCGGACGGCCCGATTTGGCGGCGACGGTTTCCAGATAGGGCACGTCCGTGGTGTTGCCCTTGGTCAGCATGAACACGCCCCGGCCGTCCTCGCCCATGACGGAAACCAGGGTTTCCAGTTCCTTGGCATCGGCCAGGCGCGAGGGCATGGGCACCCCGCCCCAGCCATTGTGCTGCGGCGCCGTCGAGGTCGCGAAACCGACCGCCCCCGCCTGCATCCCGGCGCGGACGATATCCGCCATCTCCTTGATCTCGTCGTCGTTGGCCGCACGTTCGGTCGCCGCATCCCCCATGACATAGGTGCGGATCGACGAATGGCCCAAAAAAGCCCCCACGTTCAACGCCGCGCCGCGCGCTTCCAGCATATCCAGGTATTCGGGAAAACTTTCGAAGCCCCAATCGATGCCGCCGCGCAGCACGTCCAGGGACATGCCTTCGACCTGCACCAGGTTCTTCATGATCAAGTCGCGGTCCGGTTCCTTGCAGGGAGCGATGGTGAAACCGCAATTGCCGATCAGCACGCTGGTCACGCCCAGGGCCGGCGACGGCGTGCACCAGGGATCCCAGGTAATCTGCGCATCGAAATGGGTATGGCTGTCGATGATGCCGGGCATCAGGGCAAGGCCGCCGGCGTCGATTTCTTCCGTCCCCTTATCGGCGACCGTGCCGACGGCGGCGATCCGCCCGTCCTTGACCGCGACGTCACCTTGATAGGGGGTTCCCCCCTTGCCGTCATAAATTGTCGCGTCCCGGATCACCAGGTCCATTTTTTGTCTCCATTTCTTGTGGTGGGGTGAATGCGAGGTTAGCAGGTCATCGGCACGGGCGGGAGTCCGCGAACAGGCCATTCCGCGCCAAGGTGTTTATCCAGGATTATCGGAATGCCCCAAAGACTTGTCCGGGTCGACCAGATCGCGCACCCGTTGCTTCAAGACTTTGATTTCAGGAAAACCCCCGTCGCGCTTGCGGTCCCAGATGACCGTATCGCCAACCCGCACAATGAAGCGCCCGCCCACGTGATCAGGCACCAGGGTCACCCCGGCCAGATCGTCTTCGAAGGTGGTCAGCAGTTCCTGCGCCATCCAGCTTGCCCGCAACAGCCAGCGGCAACCGGTGCAATAGGCGATGGAAATTTCCGGTTTGGCCATGTCGTCCTTCATTGTCGCGTTTCCTATTTAGGCTGACGTGTCAGCCGGTCCTTGATCAATCCCCAGAACAGGGGCGGATCAAGATCGCTGGTGTAGCGCCATCCCAGATGTTCCGAGCAGTTCCGGCATAACGCGAAGTTCCAGGCATATCCCGGAAACCAGGAAAATTCATCCGTCGGGGAGCCCTGGTCACCGGCACCCGGAGCTTCCAGAAAGCTCACGACCTTGAACATGCGGCCCGCGGGATTGGCGCAGACCCGCTCATGCCCGCCCTCCGGCGTATGGGCCCAACGGCTTCGCGTCACCAAATGCCCGCAACGCACGCAATAAAGCGCATCGTCCGGCGCGTCTTCCGTTTCAACGGCGGGAGCATCGTCCTCGTCCACCTCGAACACGCCCTGACCTCCCCTTTTCGTCCAGGCACCATTCTATCGCCGCTTGACCCAACGTCTCAAATTTTCAGGATTGTTTTCGCCTGCACTTGCGGTTGCGACAAGGCGCGTGATTTACTCCTTCCGGCATCCGACCCAACGCCGGAACCCCGGCAAAAGATCATGGAACATGACAGGCGCTGAACCGGAATACACAGGCAAGCGGCAATTGCGGACGTTACGGAAATTGCTCTTATCGGCGGTATTCGTTGCGTGCCTGCTGTCCGGCATTTGCACATCGGTTCAGGGCAGGGCAGACAATGAGAAGCCGCGTCAACTGACCCAGGTCACGCTGCAGCTTAAATGGGCGCATCAATTCCAATTCGCGGGCTATTACGCGGCCAAAGCCAAGGGTTTTTATAAACAGCATGGCCTGGACGTAACGATCAGGCCCGCCATGCCCGGCGACAAGCCCATGAAGGATGTTGCCGACGGCAAGATCGAATTCGGCGTGGGCACCACCGACCTGTTGATGATGCGGGCCGCCGGGAATCCGGTTGTCGTTCTGGGGGTGATTTATCAGCATTCGCCGCTGGCGCTGATGCTCGACGGCCAAAGCAACATCCACAACATCCATCAACTCGCCCGCGGCAAGCTGATGATCGAACCCCATTCGGCGGAACTGTTCGCCTATCTTCGCGCCGAAGGCCTGGACCCTAAACATCTGAATCTTGTCGAACACACCTTCGACATCGGCGATCTGCAATCGGGGCAGGTCGATGCCATGAGCGTCTATTCCACGGATGAGCCCTATCAATATGAGAAGGAAGTGGGCCCGGTCCGCTTGTTCCGCCCCATCGACGGCGGGGTTGATTTTTACGGCGACAATCTGTTCACGACCGAACGGATCATTAAGCGCGATCCGAAAATGGTCCGCGCGTTCCTGGACGCCTCCCTTGAAGGCTGGCGCTATGCCATGTCCCATCAGGAAGAAATCATCGATTTGATCCTGACGGAATACAGCGACAGAAAATCGCGCGACAACTTGTTGTACGAAGCCCGCCAGTCCGCCGACCTGATCCTGGCCGATGTCGTGCCGGTCGGCTTTATCAATCCTGCCAGGTGGGAACGCATTGCCCACCATTACGCGGGCCTGGGCCTGCTGCCCAAGGACATGTCCCTGAACGGGTTCATATACGACCGTTGGGTGCCGCAAAGCATGCCCGGATGGTTCCGCTGGGCGCTGTTGGCGGCCTGTGCCGTGGCCGTTCTGGCGCTTCTTTCCGGGTTGTGGCTGGCGACCTTCAACCAGCGTCTGCGCCGCGAGATGACGGAACGGGAACGGACCCAGGGCGCGTTGGAAGAAAGCAACAGCCAGAAAGACGTGCTGCTGACCGTGATCGGCCATGACATCCGCAACCTGTTCAATCCCTTATTGATTTACGCGCAGATTTTGGCCGACCCCAACCGGCAATTGGATGCAAAAACGGTCCACGACTACGGCGAAAAACTGTACAAAGCCGGGCTCAATGCCTCCGAAGTTCTGGAAAATTTGCTGGAATGGGCCCTGGTCCGCACCGGGCAGCGGCAGACAAACCTGGAATTCACGGACCTGGGCGAACTGACGCGCGAAACGGCGGGCGTCTATTCGGCGGATGCCTCTATCCGGGGGGTGGCGCTCATGGTCGAGCCGGGTGCGCCGGTCAAGGTCAACATCGACCGCCATCAGATTTCGACCGTGATCCGGAATTTGGTGAACAATGCCATCAAGTTCACGCCCAAAGGCGGCGAGGTCAAAGTGCGGGTCGAACACGATGGAAACGAAGCACATATCCTGATCGCGGATACCGGCATCGGCATGGACCAGGACCTGATCACCCGCGTTCTTTCCGGCACCAGCGCCGATCTGGCGACGGGCGGAAAAGGCGAAATCGGAACGGGCGTGGGCCTGGCCTTGTGCCGCCAGTTGGTTCAGGTCAATGGCGGGCGGCTGGGCATTGAAGCCAACCCCGGTGGCGGAACCCTGTTCACGGTCACGCTCGACATCACGGACATGCCGCCGCCGGCGGCCTAGCAGACGGCTTATTCCGTGAATTACAGGTCTTTTTCGAAGTAATAGCGCACCAGGCCGGAGCCCACCGTGCGCTTGGTCCGGGTGGAGGAAATTTCCTCGCGTTCCAGGTCATACCCCGCAACCTCGTATAGCGCCTTGGCCTGCGGCTGCAGGGCCGAGGTCGACAGCACCATGCGCTCGTAGCCCATCGTGCGGGCCTGGTCTTCAACGAAGCGCAGCAGCTTGCGGCCGATCCCCTGGCGGCGGAATTCGGCGGCGACATACATGCGCCGCACTTCGGCCGCCCCCTTGCCCACGTCTTCCAGGCCGACCATGCCGGCAATCACGCCATCCACTTCGGCGACCCAGAACCCGAACCCGGGCCGGCCGTAATAGTCCTGGATGCAGTCGATTTCCTCGTCCAGCGCAAGCTGGATGTAGGACGCGAACAACTCCTCCATCCCCGGCTGGGTAATGTGGCGGTTCCAGTCGAGAAAGATGTCGCGGACGCGGTCCTGGTCATCGGGGGCGTAAGGGCGGATGAGCAAGATGGTCAGCCCTTCAGTTTCTCGCGCAGCAACTGGTTGACCTGTTGCGGGTTGGCCTTGCCCTGGGTCGCTTTCATGACCTGGCCGACGAACCAGCCGATGGCCTTGTCGTTGCCGCCGCGCACTTCGTCAGCCTGTTCCGGATTGCCGGCGATGATCTCGTCCACGGCGGCTTCGATGGCGCCCGTATCGGTGATCTGTTTCAGGCCCTTTTCCTCGACGATCTTGTCCGGATCGCCCGAGGTTTCCCACATGATGTCGAACACGTCCTTGGCGATCTTGCCGGAAATGGTGCCGTCGTCGATGAGGGTCAGCAACTTGGCCAGGTTTTCCGCCGATACGGGGCTATCGGCGATGGCGAGCCCGGCCTTGTTCAAGGCACCGAACAGGTCGTTGATGACCCAGTTGGCGGCTTTCTTGGCATCGCGGCCGGCGGCCACGGTCTCGAAATACTCGGCACTTTCCCGGTCGGCGACCAGGGCCGAGGCATCCTTGGCCGACAGGCCCATGTCGTCCATGAACCGCTGCTTCTTGGCATCGGGCAGTTCGGGCAGGGTCGCACGGAGACCTTCGATGAAGTCGTCGGTCAGTTCCAGGGGCAGCAGGTCCGGGTCCGGGAAATAGCGGTAATCATGGGCGAATTCCTTGGCCCGCATGGACCGGGTTTCACCCTTGTTGGGGTCCATCAGGCGGGTTTCCTGAACGACCTCGCCGCCGCTTTCATGGACCTCGACCTGGCGTTCGGCTTCGATCTCGATGGCCTGCATGATGAAACGCACGCTGTTCACGTTCTTGATTTCTGCCCGGGTGCGGTATTCGGTCTCGCCCACCTTGCGCACGGAAACGTTGACATCGGCCCGCATGGAGCCCTGTTCCATATTGCCGTCGCAGGTGCCCAGATAGCGCAGGATGGAACGCAGCTTGCGCACGAAGGCACCCGCTTCTTCCGGCGAGCGGATATCCGGCTTGGTGACGATTTCCATCAGGCACACGCCCGCCCGATTCAGATCGATGAACGAGCGTTTGGGGTCCTGGTCGTGCATGGACTTGCCGGCGTCCTGCTCCATGTGCAGGCGTTCGATCCCGATGTCCCGGGTCGTGCCGTCGGCCAGGTCGACCGTGACGATCCCTTCGCCGACCACGGGATGCAGGTATTGGGAAATCTGATAGCCCTGGGGCAGATCGGCGTAGAAATAGTTCTTACGCTCGAACACGCTGGTCTTGTTGATCTGGGCGTTCAGGCCCAGGCCGGTCTTGACCGCCTGTTCGACGCAATAGCCGTTGATCACCGGCAGCATGCCGGGCATGGCCGCGTCGATCAGCGAGACCTGGGAATTGGGCCCGGCGCCGAAGGCCGTGGGCGAGCCGGAAAACAGCTTGGCGTTGGACGACACCTGGGCATGGACTTCCAACCCGATGACGACTTCCCAGTCGCCCGTATCGCCTTGAACGATGTAGCTCATCAGCCTTGTCCCCCCAGATACGCAGGCCTGGCATCGAACCCGGCTGCCTGTTCCAACGCCTGGGCGGAACGGAACAGGGTTTCCTCGTCAAAAGGTTTGCCGACAATCTGCAGGCCAAGCGGCAGGCCGTCCTTGTCCAGGCCGGCGGGCACGCTGATGCCGGGCAGACCCGCCAGGTTGGCCGGCACCGTGAACACGTCGTTCAGGTACATGGCGATGGGGTCGTCCATCTTGGCGCCGATGGGAAAGGCCGCGTTGGGGGCCGTGGGCGTCAGCAGCACATCCACGTCCTCGAAGGCCGTGGTGAAATCTTCCAGAATGCGGGTGCGGACTTGCTGTGCCTTCACGTAATAGGCATCGTAATAACCTGCCGACAGCACATACGTGCCGATCAGCACGCGGCGGCGGACTTCCGCACCAAATCCTTCGCCCCGGGTGTTGGCGTACACCTCGTCCAGGCTGTCGCCGTCGACCCTGAGGCCGTAGCGCACGCCGTCATAACGCGCCAGGTTCGATGAGGCCTCGGCCGGGGCCACGATGTAATAGGCCGGCAGCGCGTATTTCGTATGCGGCAGGGAGACTTCTTTGATCTCGGCCCCCTGATCTTTCAACCAGGCAGCACCTTGATCCCACAGGGCCTGAATTTCTTCCGGCATGCCGTCCATGGTGTATTCCTTGGGAATTCCCACGCGCAGGCCCTTGACCCCACCCTGAAGGGCCGCCCGAAAATCGGGCACTTCATGGGGGGTCGAAGTCGAATCCATCGGGTCGTGGCCCGCCATGGCGCTCAGCAGGATCGCCGCATCCTCGACCGTGCGGGCAAACGGGCCCGCCTGATCCAGGCTTGAAGCAAAGGCCACCGTGCCCCAGCGCGAACAGCGCCCATAGGTCGGCTTCATGCCGACGATCCCGCAAAGGGACGCCGGCTGGCGGATCGAACCGCCCGTGTCCGTGCCGATGGAGGCCGGACAGATGCGCGCGGCCACGGCGGTGGCCGAACCACCGGAAGACCCGCCGGGTACCAGATCTTCGCTGTTCGGACCGGTCCAGGGATTTTTCACCGGGCCGTAGAAACTGGTCATGTTGGACGAGCCCATGGCGAACTCGTCCAGGTTGGTTTTGCCGATCATCACCGCACCAGCATCGGCCAGATTGCGGGTGACGGTGGATTCATAGGTCGGAACGAACCCGTCCAGAATGTGCGATGCGGCCGTCGTCAACACGCCGTCGGTGCAGAACAGGTCCTTGACCGCGACGGGGATGCCATCAAGCGTGCCCAGGGTGCTCCCCTTGGCGCGCCGGGCATCCGACGCTTCGGCGCGGTCGCGCGCCACATCGGGGGTCAAGGTGATGAACGCGTTCAGATCCTGGGCGGCCTCGGACGCGACCAGACAGGCATCCGCCAGTTCGCGCGCGGAGAAATCCCCCTTTTCCAGGCCGTCGGCGGCCTGGGCGATGGTCAATTCATTAAGCTTGGCCATTATTCGACCACCTTGGGCACGGTATAGAAATCACCGACCCGATCGGGCGCATTTCCCAGCACCCGATCCGGTGTGCCGCCATCGGTGACGATGTCCTCGCGCCGCTTCATCGTCATGCCGGTGGCACCGGTCATGGGCTCGACACCGTCGGTATCGACTTCTGCAAGCTGTTCAACCCAACCGATGATGTTGTTCAGATCCTGGGCGACCGGCTCAAGATCGTCTTCGTTGACGCGAATGCGCGCCAGAAAGGCGACCCGGCGTACGTCGTTTTTATCAAGTGACATGCATCTCTCTCGGCACGGGGCGGTTGACTGGAAAGCTGTGAAATTGCCCATCGGGGCGGGCGCGGAAATTACCACCGGCTTCGCCAAGCGGCAAGAAGGACTGGCAGAAAACCCGCGGTTGCCGTTGGCAAAGACCGTATAGGCCGATGCACAATCGACCAAAAACAAACGACCCCCTGCCGGTCAAATTCCGACAGGGGGCCATTTGCGGCTTTTATGGGCAACGAAGGCGTGCTTCGCCGTCCCTAAACCTTATCGTTCGGCAGCGTCCTATTAGAAGGAAGCGGACAGCGTGCCGATCACGACTTCATCAGCCAGGCTGCTGCCGCTGATGGACGTGTCGACATACTGCACACCGATCGAGACATTATCCGTCAGGCCCAGGCTCGCGCCGATCGACCACGTGGTGTAGTCGGGCTGAGCGAAGGTTGCGTTTTTCTCGATCAACTGACGGCCGACGGACGCGTCAATCGTGATGCCGGCGAGAAAATCAACCGGAACTGAGTAGGACGCGCTGGCTGCGAACCAGTGACCGGTGCCGCTGCCGCCGAAGAAATCCGGCGAATAGGCATAATTGGCGCCGACCGACAGGCCGTCCATAACGTCATAGGACAGACCCAGGGCAACTTCCCACAGGTCGTAGTTCACATTATCCGAAGCACCCGGATAGGAATAATAAATGAAACCAACATCCCAGCCGATATCCATGACGGAACCGGCGATACCGCCATAGTAATCGATTTCAGCACTTGCCTTGTCGCCGTCACCGAAGTCCACGTTGGAACCCCAGGTGCCGAGGTAGACGGACGTATCGCTCACGCCGGTGTCGATGGACCAGTCGATCCCGCCCTGAAGGGCAGGTTTCTGAGAAGACTGGTCAAGACCACGGAAGCGGTATTCGGTCACGATGCCGGCGTTGGCCGAGAACGTACCGGGGAACTTCATCCCTTCGGCTTGCGCCGGCAGGGACAGCCCCATAACCGCCATAAATCCGAGGGCACTCAAAAGCCGCACCACTGATGCCATTTTCTTGATCCTTTTTGACAATTTACCCGAGGCATACACCCCACGGTTTTGGTGGTAGCAAATTGGATGCCAGATACGTATCAAATATTTTATTGTTTAATATCAATACATTATATCAATTCATCAGGCTTGATGTTGCAATAATGCAACACTTAAATGTTTAAAATATCACCATTAAAAATAAAATGATTATTTTTTATGCAAAAATTGACCAGAAATCACATGGAGCCGGGACGCATTTCGATCCGCTGACGAGAATTCCCCCAATCATTCCGGATGCGCGCCGAAACAAGCCCGGAACCGACCAGATAACTCGCAGAATTTATCTATGATTGGGGATCATTGATGCAAAAAGGTCACGCCCGCCAGCCCGTGCCCGGCGTGCAAATGGGCCCGTCAGCCACCCGATGCGCGCAACGCACGCGCCAAGTCCGACCAAAAGGCAGGGGTCCACGACCGGGCCGCCAAACCGATGGCCGCCACGAGGGCTGTCGCCACATTCACCACCGGAACCGGGTCTTCCTTTTTCTTCGCCAAGTACTTATCGACGCTGACGCTGTCCAACTTCACCCGGCCTTTTTCCGCGTCGTACAACAGGTTGGTGGAAAATACGCGCTCGTATTCCTGCGCGAGTTCCAGAACATCCATACCGATCTGGTGTATTGATCGGTCACCACCGTTATACGGTCCTTCGGTAATGAACAGCGGCATATCGAACGCAAACGAACTTCCGCCACGCCGACATTCCAGAACCGCCCGATAGTCCACGGAATTAAACATCTGGCCCTCAATCGGGCTTTCCCCTTCGAACACCACGCGATAGGCGCAATTCCCGCCGGAAATCGCGATTTTTCCCGTCAGCGGCTCTTCAACGACGGCATTGATCAGCGGCATCAACACCGGCCCGTAAACAAACCCCAAATCCTTGCCATCAACCCGCACGGCCATCCAACTGCCTTTTGCCGACCCCGCCACGTCGATGCGTTCGCCTTCCTGGAAGCTGCCGATCTTTTTACCCTTGGTATCCGGCTCCGCGCGGACATTCAGTTCCTTGGTCACGACATAGGTGCCGGGTTTGGGGGAAACGGGATGCCCCAGGAATGTGATATCCGCAGCGGACAGCGGCCGCACGTTCAGCCCCCCCGCCATTACCCCGACAAGGCACAATACAGCACAGCACCTCACAAAATGTGCCGCGATCGACTTGCTCAGAAACACTGGCCTGACTATCGGCTTGAAGAAATGATGTGGCCGTCTCATCGCCGAACCGCCTTATTCAGCTCCGCGGACCTCCCGCGATAAGTGAAAGAAGTGACCTATCCAATCGGATATATGTTACCTCTATCAACGAGTTAGCACCACCCAACAATTCCCGGAGCGGTTGCCGCATGATCATCGGCCCCGCATGGGATCATGGAGGATAATCCCGTGGCCGTCATGGCGCTGTCGGAATTGAAATCAGGCCTTGCCCCCCAGGGCCGCCTGATGGGCCTGGATCTGGGCAGCAAGACCATCGGGCTTGCGCTGTCGGATGTCCTACGCACCATTGCCACGCCCTATGACACCATAAAACGCACCAAGTTCACGGCCGACGCCCAGGCGCTGCTGTCTTTTATCGACACCGAAGAAGTTCGGGGGCTTGTCATCGGCCTTCCCATCAGCATGGACGGCAGTGAAGGCCCACGCTGTCAGTCGACACGCCAATTCGCGACGAACTTTCTGGAAAAGCGGGAAATCCCCATCGCGTTCTGGGATGAACGCCTGTCCACGGTCGCCGTGGAACGCATGCTGATCGACAACGTCGACATGACCCGTCAGCGCCGTGGGCAGGTTGTCGACAAACTGGCGGCGGCCTACATCCTACAAGGCGCTTTGGACGCACGATAAGCCCAAGCCCCCGACATTCCACATAAGTCAGGCATCTGCTCCGTCAGGTTTGCGCCAGACGGAACCCGCGTTTCCCGGAATGCTTAACCTCGTACATCGCCTGGTCGGCGATACGGATCAAGTCTTCGGCATTACTCGCATTCTCCGGATATTGTGCGATGCCGACGCTCGCACCGATCATCACCGTTTCTCTTTTGACACTGAACGGGCGGCTCAATTCATCGACGATCGATTGCGCGACCTGCGCAACGTCGGGCGCATTGGAAACATGGTTCAGAATCATGGTGAACTCGTCGCCGCCATAGCGTGCCACCGTGTCCGAGGCACGCACCCGCGCAACCAAACGCACAGCGACCTGATGCAAGATCATATCGCCGGCTTCATGGCCCAAGCTGTCATTGACTTCCTTGAACCCGTCGAGGTCAATAAACAGCACCCCGATCCGCAGTTTCTCCCGGGCCGCCTGAAGAAGCCCCACATTCAATCGGTCCATGAAAAGCGACCGGTTGGGCAGACCGGTGACCTCGTCATGGTTGGCCAAATAAGCGATTTGCTGTTCGGCCATGCGGTATTCGGTCAAATCCGTGAAAGTCCTCACAATACCGCCGGACGGCATTCGCGATTGGCGCAACAGCACCGTACGGCCGCCTGAAAAATCGATCTCACCGGGCCCGACAAACGCATCGGCGATCATTTTTTCACCGCCCGCCGCTTCCATTAATGTGGAAAACGCCGTGCCCGGGCGGAACGCGTCAGCAATCGGGTGAAACAGATCCAGGCAGACCTGATTGGCGAACAAAAGGTTGTCGTCCGAATCGAAAACGGCGACTCCGTCATGCAGCCTGTTCAATACCTCCGGCAAGAGCGGATCTTCGAGATTCATTTCGTCGCTCATGGATGGGGTGCTACCGTGCAAAACCCTTGTATTTATTCACTCAACCGCATTGCCAAGCAAACATATCATGCCATTAACCGCGCCCTGCGACAAAGGTATGGAATTTTGCGTGACCCCATCCGCACGGCAGCCTATATTCCGGCCCCATGAATTCCGGCGACACGGCACTAACAGATTTCCCCCATCGCCATTTGCTCGGCATCGAAGGGCTGACACCGGCGGAAATCACCTTCCTTTTGGATCGCTCCGAAACCTACGTCGAACAGAACAGACAGTCCGACAAGAAGAAGTCGGTGCTGCGCGGACGAACCGTCATCAACCTGTTCTTCGAAGCCTCGACCCGCACCCGCACGTCGTTCGAGCTGGCCGGCAAGCGCCTGGGCGGCGACGTCATAAACATGTCGATTTCGGGCAGTTCGATCAAAAAAGGGGAAACCCTGGTCGATACCGCGATGACCCTGAACGCCATGCACCCGGACGTGCTGGTCGTGCGTCATTCTGATTCGGGTGCCGTCAAGTTGTTGTCGGAAAAGGTCAATTGCGCAGTCATCAACGCCGGCGACGGCAGCCATGAACACCCGACGCAGGCCTTGCTGGATGCCCTGACCATTCGCCGTCGCCTGGGCCGTCTGGCCGGGCTGCAGGTCGCGATCTGCGGTGATATTCTGCATTCGCGTGTTGCCCGGTCCAACATTCACCTGCTGACGACCATGGGGGCCCGCGTGCGCCTGATCGCACCGAAGACGCTGATCCCCTTCGGCGCGGAACGCCTGGGCGTAGAGGTCTTCCACGACATGGCCGAGGGTCTGAAGGATTGCGACATCGTGATGATGCTGCGCCTGCAGCAGGAACGCATGAAATCCAACTATTTCCCTTCGGTGCGCGAGTATTTCACCTATTTCGGCCTTGATTACGACATGCTGGCCCATGCCAAACCGGATGCCCTGATCATGCATCCGGGCCCCATGAACCGGGGGGTGGAAATCGATTCGGAAGTGGCCGACGACTTTTACCGTTCGGTCATTCGCGAACAGGTCGAGATGGGCGTCGCCGTCCGCATGGCGGCGCTTGAAATCCTCGCCCACAATCTGGAACCCCTGTCCGAAACCAACTTGTGACGGAACCCGAGTCTAAGACATGGCGGTAAAACTGGACGAACCCCTGGGCCGCGTAGCCTATGTCAACGCCCGCATCCTTGACCCGGCCGAAGGCTGGGACGGGAACGGCGGCGTGCTGACCGATGGCGAAAGCATCGCCGATGCCGGCCCGGGATTGTTCGACACGGGTGTTCCCGAAGATGCAAAGGTGATCGATTGCGAAGGCGCCTGCCTGGCCCCCGGCCTGATCGATATCCGCGCCCATCTGGGGGAACCCGGCGAAGAGCAGAAGGAAACCTTTGCCACCGCCGGTCGGGCCGCCACCGCAGGCGGTGTCACATCACTGCTTTGCCTGCCGGATACGGATCCCTGCATCGACGACATGTCCGTGGTCGAATTCGTCGCCCGCCGGGCGCGCATGGCCGGCTTGGCCAAGGTTTATCCTTACGGTTCGGTCACGAAGAAGCTTGCCGGGAACGAACTCGCAGAACTGAAGCTTCTCAACGATTCCGGGGCCGTCGCCTTCACGGACGGCACGCGCACGATTTCCGATCCGCTGGTAATGCGCCAGGCGCTCAGCTATGCCGCGACCTTCGGCCTGCTGATCTGTCAGCATCCGGAAGAACCGTCGTTGGCCCGCGACGGCGTGATGAACCAGGGTGAGAACGCGACCCGCCTGGGCCTTGCCGGCATTCCCAGGGAAGCCGAAATCATCATCATCGAGCGGGACATCCGCTTGGTTGAAATGACCGGCGGGCGCCTGCATTTCGCCAACATCTCGACCTCGGAAAGCATTAATGTCATCCGCCGCGCCAAGGATCGCGGCCTGGACATCACCTGCGATACGGCACCGCCCTATTTCGCGCTCAACGAGCACGCCATCGGCGACTACCGCACCTTCGCCAAATTGGCCCCGCCGCTGCGCGACGAGAATGATCGGCAGGCGATCGTTCAGGCCATCGCCGACGGGGTGATCGATTGCATCGCATCCGACCACACGCCCCAAGACGAGGAATCGAAACGCCTGCCTTTCGCCCTGGCGGCATCGGGCGGCATTGGGCTGGAAACCCTGCTGCCGATGACCATGGAGCTTTATCACAACGGTCATCTGACCCTGCTGCGGGCACTGGAGCTTATCACCAACGCACCGGCAACCTTGATGGGCATGGAGGCCGGCCGCCTGAAGGCCGGCGCCCCCGCGGACCTGGTCCTGTTCGATCCGGACCGCAGTTGGAAGGTCAATGCGGATGCCCTCAATTCCAAATCCAAGAATTCCCCATTCGACGGCCGTCCGGTCCAGGGTCTTGTCCTGCGCACGGTGATCGACGGCCGTACCGTCCATCTGCATGGGAACTGAGGCCATGTCCGGTGGGCTGGATACGAACATTGCGTTTGTGCTGGCGGCACTTGGCGGATACCTGCTGGGCTCCGTTCCGTTCGGATTGGTTCTTACCCGCATGGCTGGCCTGGGCGACATCCGTCAGGTTGGTTCCGGCAACATCGGCGCAACGAACGTCCTGCGCACCGGGCACAAGGGCCTGGCGCTGGCTACCCTGATCTGTGATTCCGGCAAGGGTGCGGCCGCGGCATTGATGGCGGCGTATCTATGGGGGGCAGAAGCCGGGATGATCGCCGGGTTCGCCGGAGTCGTCGGCCACAACTTCCCGGTCTGGCTTAAATTCAAAGGCGGCAAGGGGGTTGCGACCACACTGGGCGTCCTGCTGGCCGTTGATTTCATGACCGGGTTGGCGGTCTGCGCGACCTGGCTGTTGGTCGCAGGGACCTTCCGCTATTCGTCGTTGGCGGCCCTCGGGGCGTTGGCGGCAGCACCGTTCTATGCGTTCTGGATCGTCGGGCCCGCCATGGCCTGGATGGCGGGCGGGTTGGCCGTCCTGGCCTTTATCCGCCATAAGGAAAATATCCAAAGGCTGGTCACCGGCAAGGAAAGCAAGATCGGTCAAAAATCCAAATCGGACGAAACGCCGCCCGGCGCCTAGGCGCCGGACGGGTTTACGGCCTGTATGCGCTACAGGGTCTTGTTCAGCATCTGCGAACAGGCGGATACCACGATGGATTCCGGCGTTTCCTTGCCCGGCAGGGCGGTGGCGAATTCCTTCGCCAGACCGTCGCGCGCCTCACGCGCATCTGCCTGATAGCCCTGCAGATCCGGCGCCTTTTCCATGCCCTTCACATGTTCCGCGGCCCGGGCGGCACAAACCGACGCCTGGGCATTGATCCATGCATCTTGAACCTCGTCGCGATTGACCTCTGCGGTCACCACCCATCCGTTGCTCATCGCAAGGAATACAAGGATGACCGCACCGGCGGCCGCGCCAAAGGAAAAGGGAATGGTTGATTTCGGCAGTTTCATGCATTGCTCCTGTAGATAAATTGAAATGCGGGATGTCCATCGACATGCCCGTCGCCAACACGCTTGATAACCGTGAAGGATTGTTTTCGCCGTCCGGATCAGACGATCCATTGCAACGACGAAAATCGCGCTATAAATATATAATAAATAGTATTGCAATTTCAATTAATTATATAAATTATTATTTACTGAATAAAATCAAATAAAAATAATAAATTATAAATCAAGTGAGTTATTTTTATAATAAGTACTTTATATATTTAATCTGTTCTTGATACACAAAGACCTGACGCAGCCCTTTCCTGAAATTTCACCCTTGCCTATCCCTTCTCACCCCCCATCGAGCTATCGAAATACAGGCGCAAGGTCACCGTGGTGCCCTGACCGACACGGCTTTGGATCGTCATCCGTCCCTTATGCAAATCGATCAGGGATTTTGAAATCGAAAGCCCCAGACCCCATCCCCGCTCGGACGTATAAGGGCTTTGAGAATCGCCCGTAAAAGGGGCGATGATCCGTGGCAGACGTTCCGGTTCGATCCCCACGCCCGTATCGGAAACCGAAAGCTCCAGGCTCTTTTCGCCGGCAGATGCCGTCACCCGCACGGTGCCGTTTTCGGGGGTGAACTTCACCGCATTAGACAAAAGATTAAGCAGGACCTGTTTGATCGCCCGCCGGTCGGCCTGCAATTCGGGCAGCGTTTCGGGGGCTTCCAATAAAAGCGCGACGGATTTCTCCGCCGCCCGTTCGCGCACCGTATGAAGAGATTCATTGATCAAACCTAAGACATCGATGGCGGCAATCTCCAACGACATCTTCCCGGCTTCGATGGCAGAGATATCCAATACATCATTAACCAGTTCCAGCAGATGTTTGGCGCTCGAATGGATATCGTTTGCATACTCCCTGTATTTCCCCGATCCCGGCGGGCCGAAGTACTGATTATGGATGATGTCCGAAAAGCCAAGAATCGCGTTCAGCGGCGTCCGCAATTCGTGGCTCATCGCGGCCAGGAATTGTGATTTTGCCCGGTTCGCCTGCTGGGCGGAATCCTTGGCCGCTTCGGCTTCCTTGCGCGCCTGCTCCAACAACGCGGTTGATCGTTCCGTCTCCAACTCGTAGCGCAGGTTGGCATAGATGATGAAAATTCCGACGGCGAACAACATCAATGCACCGCCGACATTTATCCAAAATAACTCTGACCGCTCGGGCCACCCACCCCGCGGCTGGGCTGCGATGGCCCAGGTTCCATTGACAAGATGCACGTCCAGAAAGACCGGATCATCACCAAGAACCTCGGCATCGCCCCAAAAGGCCTCCCCGCCCCGGCCTGTGCCGTCGCGGCCGATCAAGGCCAGATTATAGCGTTCGGCGTAGACCCATAGCTTGGCGGCCTGCACGAATGCCTCGAAGTCGATCACCGTCGAGACAATGCCCCAAAGCCTCCCCACGTCCCTGCGTTCGGAAAGCCCCTGTTCGGGCGGAAGAAAGACAGGAAATCGCGCGACAATCCCCACACCGCCCTGCACCAGTTTCAGCGGCCCTGCGATGACGACAATGTTTTCCGTGACGGCCTTTTCCACCTGCGCCCATTGCAACGGGGTCTTGCGGTAATCCAGGCCCAAGGCCTTCTCGTTCCCCGCGACCGGATACACATGCGAGATAACCAAATCCCTGGCCAGGCCAATATTGCGCAAACGCCCGCCGGATGATTTGGCAAGATCGGCGGCAACGGCTGAAAATTCGCCTTGGTCAAGATTCGGACGCGCCTTGACGTAACTGACCAGCCCCCGGACCAATTGCACATCCGCATTAAGCAGGCTTTCTATTCGGGCGCGGAGCGTACCCAATTCCTCGGCCGTTTCCAGGCGTGATTCCGTGGCGGTCGCGTGCAGGGCATAGCGTTCCACCAGGAACCCGCCCAACCCGCACGCGACGGCAAGGATTACGACCTTGATAATGGAGGTGACGTAGTGTGCGTGCATTGGCCTCGTCCAAGGACCATTCGTTACGAATATACATAAGTCATCAAGGTCGGGAGCCGCAATTTTTGCACTGCACCTAAAAAAACAAATGTCTTTTCAGCACCAAATCTCCAAGCGATAAATTCATGATGATTGGCCTACTTCCCAATTGTATACAATTGCTGGTAAGTTTAAGGGCTGTCACCGAGGAGTAGAGGAACACCCCATGCCGGATACCACGGATATTGATCCGAGGTCGGACGCCGATGCGTCGTCGTTAAAGGACACTGCCCAAGAAGACGCGCAGCGCCTAAAGGCCCGCAAACGCCGTTTCATGATCGCCCTTGTCATCGGCGTTCTGGGAAGTGCGTTCGGCGGCTGGGAAATTCACGACCGCATCACCAATATCCACGAAGTCGATGCCCGCATCGGCGGAGACTTGATCACCGTCTCGTCACGAGTCGCCGGTTGGGTCACCTCGATCAGCGCATCCGAAGGCGACGACGTTCAGCCGGGCACGGTCTTGATGGCCATCGATTCCCGCGAGTCGGCCCTGAAAGTGCGAGAACTTGAAGCCCAGGTTGCCAGCATCCGCGCGGAAAAGAACCGCACCCTGGCCGAGAAGCATCTGGTCGACAAGGAAACGGCGTCAAAACTGAAATCCGAACAGGCCCGCCTGGCCTCGGCCCAGGTCACCGTGTCTTCCCTGCAACCGCAATTGGATCTGGCCCTGCGCGAACACGAGCGCGCAAAATCCTTGTTCCAGAAACGCGTCGTATCGCGCCGCCAATTGGACGTGGCGGAAACCGAACTGAAAAAGATCGAGCGCGAACACCGTATCGCCGTCGCCGATTTGCGTGCCGCCGAAGCCAAGCTTGCCGAAGTCGAGGCTGAACGCGAACGCCTGCTGGTTCTGGACAGCGCGGCCCTGGTCTTCGACCACAAGGTGCAGGAACTGCAGGCCAAACTTGAAGAACAACGCCTGGATCTTTCCGACCGCACCATTCGCAGCGCCATCAAAGGTGTCGTCGACAAGACCTTCATCGAAGTCGGCGAATACGTCACGCCGGGACAGCGGCTGGCCTTGATCCATGACCCGGAAGTCATCTGGATCGACGCCAATATCAAGGAAACGGATATCCGCAAGACCAAGGTCGGTGATGCCGTCCAGGTTTCCGTCGATGCCTATCCGGATAAAAAATTCGAAGGCCGGGTCAAGGTCATCGGCAACGCCACCACCGCGGAATTCGCGCTGCTGCCAAGCCCCAATCCCAGCGGCAACTTCACCAAGATCACCCAGCGCCTGCCTGTGCGCATCGCCATCGAGCAGCAGAACCGTCTGTTGCGCCCGGGGATGATGGTGGAAATAAAGATCGACGTTGACCAGTAACCCCGCCGCCGCGCCCGTAGACCCCCATTCCATCAGCGAATTCCGCCGCTGGTCCGTCACCCTGTCGGGCCTGCTGGGCGCGGTCTCTATGATCCTGTCGGCGACGGTCGTCAACGTCGCCGTGCCGTCGATCATGGGTGCCTACGGGATCGACCAGACGATCGCGCAATGGGCCTCCACGGCGTTCATCACGACCATGGTGGCGAGCCAGCTGATGAGTGTTTGGGTCGTCGCCCACCTGGGCCAGCGCAATGCCTACGCCATGACCCTGGTGTTGTTCGCCGCGGGCGGATTCATCTGCACCGTGGCCCCCAACATGGACACCCTGATCGTCGGGCGGATCATGCAGGGAATTTCCGCCGGCGTGGTGCAGCCCCTGGTGCTGTCGACCATCATTTCCGTGTTCCCCCTGGAACGGCGCGGATTCGCCGTCAGCATGTATTCGGTCGGCGTGACCCTGGCGCCCAGCTTCGGGCCCGTGGTCGGCGGCGCCATTCTGGATGCCCTGACCTGGCGGCACATCTTCATCGTGCCCCTGCCGCTTGCCTTCATCGCCTTCCTGCTGGGCCTCAGCTTCATGCCCCAGGAACGGGAAAAAGGGGCCAAGCCGCCGTTCGATTGGACCGGCCTGGTACTCGTCGTCACCTTCTGCTTCAGCGTCATGAGCGGCCTTGCCAACGGCCAACGCTGGGGATGGCATTCCAACGAGGTCCTGGCACTGCTGGTCGGCGGCACGGCGGCCGGGATCGTCTTTCTGTGGCATCAGATGCATTCGAAGAACCCGATGCTGGACGTCGGCCTGTTCAAGGACCCGTCCTTTGCCTCGGCCATGGTCATCGCCTTCCTGTTCGGGGCCGGCAATTTCGCCACCAACTACGCCATTCCCGTGTTCACCCAACAGGTGCAGGGCTTCACCGCCACGGCGGCGGGCATGGTGCTGGTCCCGGCAGGGATATTCCTGTTCCTGATCACCCCCTTGGCCGGGCGTCTGAACGACCATGTATCGCCCCGCTATCCCATATCCGCGGGCGTGCTGATTTTCGTCATCGCGGCTTATTTCATCGCCAAATCCGACGTTAATACGGCCTTCTTCGTCATGGCGCTGTTCACCGTGCTGTCGCGTCTGGCGATCGGTCTGGTCATGCCCGCCATGGGGGCGGCAGCGATCCGCGCCGTGCCCGAGCACAAGATCAACGCAGGCGCCGCGACCTACAACTTCGTGCGCCAACTGGGCGGCGCGTTCGGCACCCTGGTGTTCGTGGTCATCACCGAACAACGCACGGCCTTTCATGCCGACGCCATGGTGGCGACCCAGACGTCGGGCAATCCGCTCAGCCGGGAATTCATCGAAAAGGTCGGCCGCGTGCTTGGCGAAAGCGGCCTGCCCGATACACAGCAGACGGCGGGGGCCCTCGATTTTCTTTCCAAGGTCATCCACGCCCAGGCAACGACCCTCGGATTTCAGGACGCCTTCATCGTCTCGGCCGTGGTGTTCTCGACGGCCTTGGTCCCCGCCTGGATTTTGGGTCGCGCAACCAAACCGCGCAAATAGCCTGACCTTACTCGTCTTTTCATGATATAACCTGGGCCGCTGGATCAAAGCTGTTTTCAGGAACCCGCCATGCCGGATACGTCGCCGGATACCATGGAAACCCACCGCCAACGCACCCTTTCCGATAGCGAAAGGCTATCCTGGCTGCGCCTGATCCGTTCATCCAACGTCGGCCCCGGAACGTTCTTTCGCCTGCTGGATAAGTTCGGTGGCGCCAAGGAAGCCCTGGACGCCCTGCCCGATCTCGCACGCCAGGGCGGCGGCGCCCGGCCCTTGCGTATTGCCAGCCTTGCCCTGGTTGAACAGGAACTGGTGGCCGCCCAGTGCATCGGCGCCACCCCCGTGGCCTGGGGAGAGCCCGCCTATCCCCCGCTTTTAGCCCATATCCACGATCCACCGCCGATCATTTATGCACGGGGCAGGTTGGATTTGATGGTCAAGAAATCGATCGGCGTCGTCGGGGCCCGTAATGCCTCGATCAACGGCTGCCGGTTCGCCCGGAAACTGGCATCCGATCTGGGGGTGGGCGGGCTGATGGTGGCTTCTGGCATGGCCCGCGGCATTGATGCAGCCGCCCATGAAGGTGCCCTGGCAAGCGGTACGGCCGCCGTTCTTGGCGGCGGTGTCGATGTTCCCTATCCGGCCGAAAACAAGTCCCTTTATGAGAAACTGGCCGATACGGGCGTACTGATTTCTGAGACACCGCCGGGCACCAAACCCCTGGCCCGTCATTTCCCCCGGCGCAACCGGATCATTTCGGGCATGGCGCGGGGTGTCGTCGTGGTCGAAGCCAGCCCCCGTTCGGGCTCGCTGATCACGGCCCGGCTGGCCCTGGAACAGGGGCGCGAGGTCTTCGCCGTGCCGGGGGCAGCGATGGACCCACGCGCCCGCGGAACCAATCATTTGATCCGGCAAGGGGCGACGCTGACAGAAAGTGCAGACGATGTCTTTGCCGTTCTGGACGAACAATTTCGCCCACCGACACAAGAAATACATGATATAAATCATCAGGTTACACACGGACTGTCGGACAGAGACGAGATCGACAGCGCCCGCGAAAACATCATCAACGCCTTGGGTCCAACACCGACGACTGTTGACGAACTGGTCCGCGTTTGCCAATTCTCCACAGCCGTGGTGTCGACGGTTTTGCTTGAACTTGAACTGGCAGGACGGTTAGAGAGGCACCCCGGCAGCAGAGTAGCGCTGCTCATGGACCAGTAAGCCGGCCCGGGCAACGCCCCACAGGCCGGCCGAGAAAAGGCAAGTCTTGCATGACCGACGTCGTCGTCGTTGAAAGCCCGGCCAAGGCAAAAACGATCAACAAGTACCTGGGTCCCGGATATACGGTTCTGGCCAGCTATGGCCATATCCGCGATCTGCCGTCCAAGGATGGATCGGTGCGCCCCGATGCCGACTTCGAGATGGACTGGGAAGTCGATGCCCGGTCCGAGAAGCACATCAAGGCCATAGCCGATGCCGTCAAAGGTGCCGGCAAACTGTATCTCGCGACCGACCCCGACCGCGAAGGCGAAGCCATTTCCTGGCACGTCCGTGAGGTCTTGGGGGACAAGAAGCTCCTTGACGGGGTCGACGTCAAACGTGTGGTGTTCAACGAAATCACCAAGGACGCGGTGCAGGATGCCTTCAACCATCCCCGCGAATTGGACCGTGAACTGGTCGATGCCTATCTGGCCCGCCGCGCCCTGGACTATCTGGTCGGCTTCACCCTGTCGCCGGTGCTGTGGCGTAAGCTGCCGGGCTCCCGCTCGGCCGGGCGCGTCCAATCAGTCGCCCTACGCCTGATCTGCGAACGCGAATCCGAGATCGAGATTTTCCGCAAACAGGAATTCTGGTCCATCAAGGGAACCTTCGCGGCCGAAGGCGGGCACAAGCTTTCCGCCCAGTTGACCCATCTTGACGGCCAGAAACTGGGCAAGATGGATATCGGTTCGGAAGAAGCCGCCCAGCGCGCCAAGAAAACGGTCGAAGCCGGCAACTTCTCGGTCGCCGATGTCCAACGCAAACAGACCCGCCGCAATCCGGCACCGCCGTTCACCACCTCGACCCTACAGCAGGAAGCGGCGCGGAAGATTTATTTCGCCACCAAGCGGACCATGCAGGTCGCCCAGCGCCTTTATGAAGGCATCAACCTGGGCGGCGAGACGGTCGGCCTGATCACCTATATGCGGACGGACGGCGTGACCATGGCGAACGAAGCCGTCAACGCCTGCCGCGATCACATCAAGGATTCCTACGGCGCACCCTATCTGCCGGACCAGCCGCGCATCTATAAAAGCAAGGCCAAGAACGCCCAGGAAGCCCACGAAGCGATCCGCCCGACGGACATCAGCCGCCGCCCGGAAGACCTGGTCGCCTATCTGGATGACGATCAAAAGAAACTTTACGACCTGATCTGGAAACGGACGGTCGCAAGCCAGATGGAAAGCGCCGTCCTGGATCAGGTTGCGGTCGATATCGCCGCCGCCGACAATTCGGCCGTACTGCGTGCCACGGGGTCGGTCATTGCCTTCGACGGCTTTCTAAAAGTCTATCAGGAAGGCAAGGACGAACAGGACACGTCCGATGGCGATGACGACAGCAAGCTGCGTATCCTGCCCGACGTCAAGGAAGGCGAGCATCTGGCCCGCCAGGAAGTGAACGCCGAACAGCATTTCACCCAGCCGCCGCCGCGCTATACGGAAGCCAGCCTGGTCAAACGGCTGGAAGAATTGGGCATCGGCCGCCCGTCGACCTATGCCTCGATCATTTCGGTCCTGCAGGATCGTAATTATGTGAAACTGGAAAGCCGCCGGTTCGAACCCGAAGACCGGGGACGGCTGGTCACCGCGTTCCTGTCCAGCTTCTTCGAACGCTACGTGGAATACGGTTTCACCGCGGAACTGGAAGAACGGCTCGACGATATCTCGGGCGGGCGCCGCGAATGGAAACAGGTCCTGCGCGATTTCTGGCAGGCCTTTTCACAGTCCGTCGATGGCACCAAGGAATTGCGCGTTCGCGAGGTCCTGGATGCGCTAGACGAATTGCTCGGCCCGCATTTCTTCCCGCCGCGCGAAGACGGCCGCGACCCACGCAAATGCCCGACCTGCGCCGACGGACGCCTGGGGCTTAAACTGGGTAAGTTCGGCGCCTTCATCGGATGCGCCAATTATCCCGAATGCAAACACACACAGGCCCTGGCCGTTCCCAATGGCGACGGCGCAGACGGCGACGCGGAACCGGAAGTCTATCCCCGCCTGCTGGGCAATGATCCGGATACGGGGCTTCCCGTGACCGTGCGCAAGGGCCCTTACGGCGCCTATGTGCAGTTGGGAGATGCCGAAGAAGACGGGTCCAAGCCGAAGCGTGCATCCCTGCCCAAGGGCATGAGCCCGGCAACCATCGATTTGGAAACGGCGCTGGGGCTTCTGTCCCTGCCGCGCGATGTCGGCATTCATCCGGAAACAGGCGACATGATCACCGCCGGCCTGGGCCGGTTCGGCCCGTTCATCAAGCTGGGCGGAACCTATGTCTCGCTGAAGGGCGACGACGACGTTCTGACCATCGGCCTGAACCGCGCCGTATCGCTTTTGGCGGATAAGCCGCGCAAGGATCCACCCAAGGAATTGGGCGCACATCCGGCCAACAAAAAACCCGTGATGCTGAAGGCCGGCCGATGGGGGCCCTTCGTTCAGCACGGCAAAATGATGGCTTCCCTGCCCAAGGACATGGACAAGGAAACCGTGACCCTGGAAGTGGCCGTGGAATTACTGAACGCCAAGGCAGCCAAGGACGGCAAGAAGGTGCCTGTGAAAAAGGCCCCCGCCAAGAAACCGGCGGCCAAGAAAAAGACCGCCAAGAAACCGGCCGCGAAGAAGTCCACCGCCAAAAAAACCACTGCGAAGAAAAAAACAGCCAAGAAGACCGATGCGGACGGCGATGCGACGCCGTCCACCTCTTGACGCCTGACCCGGGGCAGTCACTTGGCCAAATCTCCAAAATCCAAGCCGCCCTTCCCGACCCGGGAAGAGGTTCTGGAATTCATCCAGTCAAGCCCCAAGCGCGTCGGCAAGCGCGAAATCGCGCGCGCCTTCAAACTGGGGGCCGAAGGCAAGATCATGCTGCGCGAAATGCTGAAGGGCTTCGAGGCCGAGGGTCTTTTGCAGCGGGGCCGCGGACGGCGCTTCGCCGAAGCGGGCTCCCTGCCCGAGGTCACCGTCCTGCGCATTTCCGGCATCGATACCGATGGCGACCTGCTGGCCAAACCTGATTCCTGGGATGAAGACGCGGGCGAGGCCCCCGTCATCTATATGGCGCCGGAGCGCAAGGGCCAGCCAGCCCTGGGCATCGGGGACCGTGTCCTGGCGCGACTGGAGCGAAGCGGGCGCGGCAGCTATCAGGGCCGGACCATCCGCCGCCTGCCATCGGCCCCGGCGGCGATCATGGGCGTCTATCGCGTGGTCGACGGTGAAGGCCGCATCGAAAGCACCGACCGCAAGGCCAAACAGGATTTCGTCGTGCCCGCGGGCCAGGCCGGCGGCGCCAAGCCGGGTGATCTGGTACGCGCCAGTGTCCTGCCGGGCAAGGCCCTGGGCCTGCGCAAGGCCAAGGTGACGGATGTTTTGGGCGGCATGGATGACCCCAAATCCGTGAGCCTGATTTCCATCCACGAACACGAACTGCCCAGCGAATTTCCGCCCGAAGCATTGGATCAGGCAAAGGCCGCAGGGCCGGCGCCGCTTGGCAACCGGGTCGACCTGCGCGACCTGCCGCTGGTCACGATCGACGGCGCCGACGCCCGAGACTTCGACGATGCCGTGTTCGCGGAACCCGACCCGGACCATCCCGGCGGCTGGCACCTGATCGTCGCCATCGCCGATGTCTCGTGGTACGTGCGGCCCGGCGATGCCCTGGACCGCAGCGCTTATGACCGGGGCAACAGCGTTTATTTCCCGGACCGCGTGGTGCCCATGCTGCCCCACGAACTGTCGACCGGATGGTGTTCGCTGAACCCCAAGGAAGACCGCCCCTGCCTGATCGCCCATATGTGGATCGACCAGGACGGCAATCTGAAACGCCACCGGTTCGAACGCGCCCTGATGCGCTCCGCCGCGCGCCTGACCTACGAACAGGTTCAGGCCGCCCACGACGGGCAGGTCGACGACACCACGGACGTGCTGGTCAAGGACGTCATCACACCGCTTTACGGTGCTTACGCAGCCCTGTCGCGAAACCGACAGACACGCGGCGTGCTGGACCTGGACATGCCCGAACGCAAGGTCATCATCGGTGACGCCGGCGAAGTCGCCGAGATCGCGCAGCGCGAACGGCTCGACAGCCATAAACTGATCGAAGAATTCATGATCACCGCCAACGTGGCGGCGGCGGAGACTCTTGAAAAGAAAAGTCTTCCCTGCATGTACCGAATTCATGATCAGCCCAGCCCGACGAAGATCGACGCCCTGGGCGAAGCGCTTTCGACCATCAACTTGAGCCTCGCCAAAGGCCAGGTCATGCAACCCCGAAGCTTCAACCAAATCCTGTCCAAGGCCCGTGGCGGCCCGTTTGAGCGCATGGTGCAGGAACTGGTCCTCCGTTCCCAAGCCCAGGCGGAATATTCCCCCGACAACATCGGCCACTTCGGTCTGGCGCTGCGCCGGTACTGTCATTTCACCTCGCCGATCCGGCGTTATTCGGACCTTTTGGTTCACCGCGCACTGATCCTGGCCGGCAAGATGGGTGACGGGGGATTGCCCGCCGACCACAAGGATTTCGCCGAAATGGGCCAGCATCTGTCGTTCACCGAACGCCGTGCGGCGGCGGCGGAACGCGGTGCCATCGACCGGTTCGTCACCCAATTTTTGGCGGATCGCGTGGGGGCGACCTTCCAGGGGCGGATCAACGGAGTCACCCGGTTCGGCCTGTTCATCACCCTGAACGATACCGGGGCCGACGGGCTGATCCCGATCCGGTCCCTGCCCGACGACTATTACATCCATGACGAGGCCCATAATCGCCTGCGTGGGCGGTCCAACGGCAAGACCTATGTCCTGGGCGCGCAGGTGGAAGTCATGCTGGTCGAGGCCCGGCCGTTGACCGGCGGCATGATCTTCGAACTGCTGGACGATGGGTCCGGGCCCGGCGGCGGCGCACGGGCACGGCTTGGCGCCGGCAAGCGGACTTCGGGCGGTGGGCGCAAAAACCCCGGGCGCAGCGGCGGCAAGGACAAGACTCGCAAAAGCAAGGGCAAGAGCAAAGCCAGCCGGCGAAAACGGGGCTAGGCGCTTGGCCTAAAACGTTTTCATGATGACGCCCGCCTGAAAATCACCGACAATCCCCTATGATGTTTGGCATGTCGGACCTTGCTGACGTGTTCCGCTTCGGCCGGAAATTGACCGCCCTTTCGGCGGCGGTTTTGCTGTCGGCATGCGCGGCGACGGCCCCGGCGCCGGAAACGGCAAATAAGGACGATGCCTTTTCCTTGCCGGCCGCGACCGAAGTCATCGCCGCCGGATACGAAAACATCGCCGATAAATACCTTGAACGCCTGGACGTCGGCACAATCGGTGCCGAAGGCCTGCGCGGCCTGGGCGCGATCGATCCGGCTTTTGCCATCGACCTTCAGACCGATACGGTGCGGCTCACCGATAACGGACAGGAATTCGCCCGCGAACATCTGCCGAAAGACAATGATTCATACGCCTGGGCGGCATTGACAGCACGGGCGTCGCTGGCCGCGCGCAGCCGATCCGAAGAAATGCGCCGCGCCAGCCCGGAAAAAATCTACGAAGCCGTGTTCGACGGCATGCTTTCGGAACTGGATATCTACTCCCGCTATTCCGGGCGCGACGAAGCACAGCGCAACCGCGCCCGCCGTGATGGGTTCGGCGGCATCGGCATCCGCTTCCGACAAAAAGACGACACGACCCAGGTGTACCGCATCACGCCCGGCACGCCGGCCGCCGAGGCGGGCCTGAAAACGGGTGATGTCATCGTTTCCGCCGATGGTGTGGCGTTACAGGGCCTGCCTGCGCGCAAGATCGTCAAACTGTTGCGTGGTCCCGTCGATACGGCCGTTCGCCTGCACCTGACCCGTCCGGACCGCCCCAAGGGATGGACCGTCAGCCTGATCCGGCGCCATATCGTGCCGGTCACGGTCAGCCATACAGTCAAGGACGGCATCCTTTATATGGCCGTCGACAGCTTCAATCAGAAGACCGCCGCCTCCGTGAAGAAAACCGTCCTCAAGGTCAAAGCCCAAAGCGGCACGCCGCTTAAAGGCATGGTCATGGATTTACGGGGCAACCCGGGCGGCTTGTTGCGCCAGTCCATCAAACTGGCGAACCTGTTCCTGACCCAAGGCCATATCATCACCACGCGGGGCCGCCACCCGGACAGCGTTCATCACTACAATGCCGACGGGACCGACATTCTGAACGGCCTGCCGCTGGTCATCCTGATCGACGGAAAATCCGCCTCCGCCGCCGAAATCACGGCCGCCGCCCTGCAGGACCGCGGCCGCGCCGTGGTCGTCGGCACCTCGTCCTACGGCAAGGGCAGCGTGCAGACCGTGATCCGCCTGCCCAATGATGGTGAGTTGACCATTACCTGGTCCCGTCTGATCACGCCGACGGGATATACCCTGCATGGGCTGGGCGTGCATCCCGTGGTCTGCACCTCGTCCTTGGCCCAAATTCCGGCGTCACAGGACATTCCCGACCCCGTTCTGGCGGCAATCGGCGACGAACAATTCCAGACCGATGTGTTGGCCCGTTGGCGGCGCGGCGGGTTGCTTGACGAGAACGAACGCAGCCGCCTGCGGGATACCTGCCCGCCGGAACGCCACAATGACGCCAAGGACCGGGACGTGGCCCGGCGAATCATCGAAGACCGCACGCTTTATGCCCGTGCATTGACCTTTACATCGGCCACGGCACGGGCCGACGCGGCAACCGCGGAATGACGGCAGCAGCCAACTGACCGCCAACCGTCCCGAGGCACTTGACTTGCGCGCCCGGCACTGTATGTTTCGCGCCTTCGACCTGATAAAAAACCTGAACGGAACTTCGGACCATGGCAAAACCGGCCACGATTCTTGTGAAGATGGTCAGCACGGCTGACACGGGCTTCTTCTATGTCACCAAGAAGAATCCGCGCAATTCGACGGAAAAATTCGAAATGCGGAAATATGACCCTGTGGTCCGCAAGCATGTGACGTTTAAGGAAGAAAAGATCAAGTAAGACGCCTGCCACGGGCCCCTGCTTGAATTTTCTTCACGACGCATTGCCCAGACCGCACCGGTCGAGCCTACTTCCATACATTACATTTCACGAATTCAGCCCTGCCCTTTGGTAAAAGTGCAGAAGGGCCGAGAAGCTGCGCTTCGGCTGCTTTAGCGGCTAGCTGCTCTTTTTCTCGGGCGGGTCGGCGCGCACCACGCGATCACGGCCGTCGTGCTTTGCCATGTACAACGCCTTGTCGGCCCGCGCGATCAAGTCTTCCGGGGTTTCCCCGGGTTCGACCGATTCCGCCACGCCCGCACTCAGGGTTACGGACAACTGGCTGCCATCAGGCAGGGTGATCGGGTCTTCCGAAATCTTGACCCGGATGCGGTCCGCGACCGTAAAGGCGACATCGATCGGTGTATCCGGCATGGCGATGACGAATTCTTCCCCGCCGAACCGGGCCGCCGTATCGAAACCGCGCACGTTGCGCAGCAGTCGCCGGGCAATCGTTTTCAGGACTTCGTCACCGGCCGCATGACCGTAGGTATCGTTGACGCGCTTAAAATGATCCAGGTCGATCAACACCAGGGACAGGCCGTGCCCGCCTTCGTCGGCCCGTTTGGCGATGCCATCCAGATGGGATTCCAGATAGCGGCGGTTATGCAGCCCCGTCAGGCCGTCTGTAAGCGCCATGGAGAGGTGTTGCTGGAAATTGGACTGCAGCATCTCCTGATAACGTTTACGCCGCACCTGGGTGCGCACGCGGGCCATGATCTCCTGTTCGTCGACCGGGCGGACGACACAATCGTTGACCCCCAGTTCCAGGCCCTTGATCAGGTTGGTTTCATCTTCCGCATCCCCGATCAGCAAAATCGGCACCTGCCGCGTTGATTCCTGGGATCGAAGACGGGAAGCCAGCCGCAAGGGCTCATCCCCTTCGAAATCCATCGACACGACAACGACATCGGTTTCATTTTCCGCGATATACCCCACGGCATCGCCGTAGGAATGCAGCACGTTGACGGCATGCCCTTCACCTTCCAGGACTTTCTGGATATTGCCGCTTTGAATTTCGCTGGAATCGACAACCACGACCCGTGCGTCACGGCCGTGGACATCGGTCATATCCGGTTCCACGTTGAACCCGAGATCTCGGGAAGTCTGCTGATGCAGCGACCATTGGTCGAAAGTGCGCTTCATACGCACCAGCGAGCGCACACGGGCGAACAGCATGGTGTCGTTCAGGGGTTTTGTCAGAAAGTCGTCCGCCCCGGCCTGCAGGCCGTTGACGCGGTCGCGCATGTCGCTCAGCGCCGTGACCATGACGACGGGAATATGGGCCGTGCGGGGATTCTGCTTGATACGCCGGCAGGCTTCGAAGCCATCCATGCCCGGCATCATGACGTCCAACAGCACAATGTCGGGCATTTCCTCGGCCACAAGGTCCAGGGCCGTCGGACCATCGTGCGCCGTGATGACGTCGTAATATTCGCTGGTCAATTTGGCTGCCAGCACCTTAACGCTGGCCGCCATGTCATCGACGATGAGGATCCGTGCCGACATGCCCCGTTACCGCCCGTCTGCGGTGGTTAGCCGAGGAACTTCGCCACCGTTTCCAGGAACGTAGGGACCGAAATCGGCTTGGCGATATACCCTTCACAGCCGCCTTCCCGGATTTTCTCCTCATCCCCCTTCATGGCAAAGGCGGTGACGGCAATGACCGGGATTTCCTTCAAAGAATCATCGGCCTTGAGCATTTTCGTGACTTCCAGCCCGGAAATCTCCGGCAACTGAATATCCATCAGGATCAGATCGGGACGATGTTCCTGCGCAAGCTGGATGGCGTCACGGCCGTCCATCGTCTGGATGGTGTTGTATCCATTCGCCTGGAGAAGGTCGTTGAACAACTTCATGTTGAGATCGTTGTCCTCAACAATCAAAATCGTTTTCGCCATAATTCTTTCTTCCGATCAATTTCAGAGCCGCATACGGAGCCCGGTTCGGCACCGCGACCCATGCCCGGTTTTTGGAACCGGAAAGCGCAGATATCACCGTTTCAGTTAGCCGAGATAGTGTCCGAAACATCCGGGCAAGTCAAACGGCTGAGCGCCCGCCCATCATTCACCCCGAACCTCCTCGACCATGTCTTCAAGGCGGTCAACATCTTCAATCACCAGGCGATCCTTCTGCCGCTCCACCACGCCCTGACGCGCCAGGTCCGATAGCACGCGGGCGACGGTCTCCCGCGTGGTTGAAACGCGGCTGGCGATGTCTCCGTGAACGGGAATAGGCACAAGTTCGGCGCGATTTTCACCGACCATGCTGTTCCGCGCGAGGCGCAGCAGATCGGCCTGAACCCGGTTATTGGCGGCCAGGGTGCTGAGATCCATGATGCGGTCCGTCGAGGTTCTGACGATGCGCGTCAGCGCGCGCATCAAGCGCAGAGTGACCTCGAAATGTTCCGACAACAGCTGATGAAATCGCTCTTGCGACAGGGATGCGATGACCGTGTCCTTCATCGCCATGACGCTGGCGGACCGGGGTTCTCCGTCGATCGCGGCAAGATCCCCGAAATGTCCCCCGGCGTTCACGTCATCCAGGGTGATTTCCCGCCCCGACAACGAATAGATGACCACCCGTGCAGTCCCAGACGCGACAAAGAAAACATCCTGGGTCTCGCTTTGCCGGTCGATGATCTGTTCCTGGGCGGCGTAAGATTTCCACGAACAGGCATGTTCCAGCCGTTCGATTTCCGTTTCGTTCAAATCTTCGAGAAGATCAATATGCGCCAGCGAGCGCGCATTTCCGTCCGACACGGATCCATTCCTTCGTCTAACCCCGAGAGCTCTTTTATTAACATGATCTTATTCAATAAGTTATGCCAGTTCCAAAGGATAATGAACGCCACAGCGCCCGGCCTTTCAGCGCCCGATAATGGCCGCCGCACCTGCGCGGCGGGGATCTCCGGCCGCCTGTTGCAGATCAGGGCCCGCCGTGACCGCATGCACCCCGCCGAAAAACAGGTTCCGATCTGGCCATATCCGGGTATCCGGAATTTCCGCCCGGAGTGCCTGCACGGCCCTCTCCGGCCATCCGGGCTCCACATCCAGACATCCCTGCTCCAAATGGAAGCGCGGTGCGGACACAGCCTCCTCGACGGTCATGGAAAATGCGGTCAGGTTCAAGATTACCTGCAGAATGGCGGTGCGGATGCGGTTGGACCCGCCGGAGCCCAGAACCATCAATCGCCCCGGCTGCTCGATAATCGTCGGCGCCATCATCGACCCCATACGCACGTCCAACGGCCAGGAATCAAGGCCCTGCGGGTTGATGTCTTCTTCGCCCAGCATGTTGTTCATCATCACGCCCGTGCCGGGAATGACATATCCAGCCCCTTCGCCGTTGGACAAGGTCAGCGCACAGGCGTTGTCATCACCATCGATGATGCTGATATGGGTGGTTCCACGCCGCGCCTGGGGATGGCTGGCCAAGGCCTGCCGGTAGGCGGATAGGTTTTCGCAGCCCAGCAGTTGCGACAGGGCTGTTCGGTTGCGTGCCTCTTCGGTCACCGCCATCGCCCGCAGAAGAGCCAAGGCATGATCTGCTGTCCCCCAGGTACCATCGAGCCCCATCGTCCCTTCCAAAAGCTTCAAGGCGAACGCGACCAGCACACCGCCGGTCGATGGCAGCGGATTGGTAAAAACCTGTGTGTCCGCGACATCCACGGCCAGGGGCTCCCGCTCCACGGTCCGGTAGCTTGCCAGATCTTCCCGGGAAAGCGTGCCCAGGCCATCCCGGCAATCCTCGGCAATACGATTGGCGATCTCCCCTTCGTAGAACAGACGCGGCCCTTCACGCACCAAGGCATCCAGAAAATCGGCCGCATCCAGATTGCGGAAATGATCCCCCTCCCCGATCAATCGCCCCGGGTCGCCGGGACAGGCGAAAATACACCGTGCCGCGTCACTGATCATGTAGATGGGACCGACGACACTGAACAAATACGCTTGGAACGGAGAGACTTCGTAGCCGTCCCGCGCGGCTTCCAGGGCCGGTTCGATAAGACGTTCAAGCGGCATGTGCCCCAATGCATCATGAACGTGAAACAAGCCATCCACGACCCCCGGCACGGCCATGGACCCCAGACCGATATGGAATTCCTGCTGCGCCGGGCCAAAATCGGCAACGACCGGGTAGAAATCCCGGGCACCCGGGACAGGCCCCCGTTTCGGGGTCTGGGCAAAAAAATCGAACAGTTTCGCCGGTGAATTGACAGGCCGCGCCAACAAAAAACCGCCGCCGCCGAAAGACGCAAGAACGGGTTCGGCCACGGTCGCCATGCACATGGCGCCCAGGGCCGCATCGAACGCATTGCCGCCGGCTTTCAGAATGTCACGGGCGGCATTGACGGTCATCGGGTGCCCTGCCGCGACTGCCCCGGCATATCTTCCATGCGATATCGCTGTAGCCTCCATTTGGCCACCCCTCGGTCCGGTCCTGTCCGTTTCTGGCTTGGATTTCACCGCCGCTACCCTTATATCGGAATTAACTATTTTATGTTCTAATGGCCTTTCGACTGATCCATTAACAGCCTTCAAGGGTGCCTCCCCCGCACTTTTGGGTCGCGTGACGTCGAAAGCGGCATATATGCAAAAACAACGCGGGTGAGAGTCCTAAAGCTGGCGTTCAAAGCGCCCGCAATAGACGGAAATGACGATGAACCGATTTTTCCATTTCGCGCTGGCCTTGATCCTGAGCCTCGGTGTATCGGCCGGGGCGATGGCAACTGACGGCCAGTTGAACGCAATTTCTTCGAAACCTCTGCCCGGCGGCAAGATTCTGTCGGTGCGGGCGCTTGACGATTCGGATGAATCCCTGGCACTGGTCGAGCAGTTTCAGCGGGAACTTGCGGCCCGCGGCTATCGCGTAGATTCCAAGGCCGACCTGGTCTTGACGTTCGAAATTATTGACGAACTGGGCGCCTACACCTTTTCCGATCAACGTTATTACGTGGACGTGCAGGGCCAAAAAGGCACCAGCACAGGCACGGAAGGCACGGAAGGCACGGAAGCGCGGCTTAACGTCTTCAATTCCAAAACCGGCGGTATCTTGAACGAAGGCCGGGGCGGCACAAAGATCGTCACGCCGACCAAGTACCGCCTGAAAGTAACCATCGACGGTCCGGCCGAAGCCGGCCGTATCGAACGGTATTGGCAAGGCTGGGCAACCGGAAACCTGGGGACATCGACCAACGAATCCTTGATCAGCGCCATGGTCGTGCCCCTGGTGGACGTCCTTGGCCGGACCATTAAGAACGAAACCTTCCCCCTTCCCAATTGACGGCATCCGCAACGGCGCTTGCCCCCTAGGGTCAAACCGTTTAGGAAACGGGGCCGTGGACGGTCGATTGGCGGCCGGCCCGCGTTAACTCTTGAACTCGGCGCCACAGATGGAAGACACCTCCAATCCCGGCCTGCTGCCTGCCGGCTTGACCGACCTTCTGCCACCCGACGCAGGATTTGAGGCCTCGGTCACGGAACGTCTGATCGACGTTTGCCACGCCCATGGCTATGAGCGCGTGAAACCGCCCTTGATGGAATTCGAAGACAGCCTGCTGTCCGGCACGGGTGCCGCCATGGACCGCCAGGTGTTCCGCCTGATGGACCCCGTGTCCCAACGTATGATGGGCCTGCGCGCCGATATCACGCCGCAGGCCGCGCGCATCGCCGCAAGCCGCCTGCGGTCCGCCCCCCGGCCGTTACGCCTGTGTTATGCCGGACAGGTTCTGCGTGTACGCGGCGATCAGATTCGCCCGGAACGCCAATTCGCCCAGATCGGCGCCGAATTGATCGGCAGCGCGGCCCCGGCGGCTGACGCCGAAGTCATCGTCATGGCCGCCGAAGCCTTAGGGTACATCGGCGTTTCCGGCGTCAGCATCGATCTGGCCCTGCCGACGTTGATCCCGACTCTTCTGGGCGGGCGCCAGGACGGCCCTGCCGGGCACGCCCTTCGCGAAGCGCTCGACCACAAAGACACCGGCGCCATCGACGGGCTGGCGCGGCAAATCGGCCCAGAAACCACCGACATGCTGAAGCGTCTGATTTTGGCGGCAGGCCCCGCCGATGACACGCTGGCCGCGGTCGCCGCGATTGACCTGCCCCAGGCCGCCGCCGCGGAATGGGAGGCGCTGAAAGCGATCGTCGCCAAGGTCCGTGCCCTGGCCCCGGATCTGACATTGACCATCGATCCCGTCGAACATCGCGGATTTGAATATCACGGCGGGGCAACCTTCACCCTGTACGCCCAGGGCGTGCGCGGGGAACTGGGATCGGGCGGCCGGTACCTCGCCGGCAACGGCGGATCGTCCGTCGAAAGCGAAGGCGAGCCCGCCACGGGCTTCACCCTGTTCACGGATTCCTTGCTGCGCGCATTGCCGCGCCCGGCCACGGGCCGCAGGCTTTTCGTGCCGGCCGGGACGGAACCGGGCCGGATGGCAGACCTGCGCGCCGAAGGCTGGATTACCGTCGCCGGCCTGGAAGAGGGTGCGGACGCATCCGCCGAGGCCCGGCGCCTGAAATGCTCTCATCTGCTTCACGATGGACGCCCTGCCGAAATCGGCGAGGCATGACGCAGCGAACATCTTTTTTACGGATATGAACGGAAACACAAGATGACGAACGTGGTGGTCGTCGGCTCACAGTGGGGCGACGAAGGCAAAGGCAAGATCGTGGATTGGCTGTCGGAACGCGCCGACGTGGTTGTCCGTTTTCAAGGCGGCCATAACGCCGGGCATACGCTGGTCATCGACGGTGTCACCTACAAGCTGTCGCTGCTGCCGTCGGGCATCGTGCGCAAAGGCAAGATTTCCGTGATCGGCAACGGCGTGGTGGTCGATCCCTGGGCGTTGATCTCGGAAATCGATAAGATCCGCGACCAAGGTGTCGATGTCACACCGGACAGCCTGCGCTTGTCCGAAGGCTGCCCGCTGATCCTGCCCCTGCACCGCAATCTGGACCTGGCGCGCGAAAAGGCCGCCGGAAAGGCCAAGATCGGCACCACGGGACGGGGCATTGGGCCGGCCTACGAGGATAAAACCGCACGTCGGGCGATCCGTGTCGGTGATCTGTCGGATGTGGACCTTCTGAAAGAAAAGATCGACGGTCTTCTGTTCCACCACAATGCGCTGCTGCGCGGCCTCGACATGCCCGAAGTCGACGGCAAGGAACTGCTCGACCAATTGATCGAGGTCACACCCAAAATCCTGCCCTATGCCGCAACCGTATGGCAGGAACTGGATCAGGCCCGCCGTGCCGGAAAGCGTATCCTGTTCGAAGGCGCACAGGGCGCCATGCTGGATTTGGATCACGGCACCTATCCCTTTGTCACCTCGTCCAACACAGTCGCCGGCCAGGCCGCCGTCGGTTCCGGGCAGGGGCCGGGTGCCGTCGGCTTTGTTCTGGGCATCACCAAGGCCTATACGACGCGCGTGGGCCAAGGGCCTTTCCCCACGGAACTGGAAGACGACGTCGGCCGGACCCTGGCCGAACGCGGCCGTGAAGTCGGCACCGTGACCGGCCGGGCCCGGCGTTGTGGCTGGTTCGATGCGGTCATGGTCCGCCAAGCGATCAAGGTCAACGGAATCCACGGCATCGCCTTGACCAAGCTGGACGTTCTGGACGGGCAAAAGATCCTTAAAGTCTGCACCGGCTACCGGCTGAATGGGCGCGAGTTGGACCACCTGCCGGCCTCGCAGATCGAGCAGGCGAATGTGGAGCCGATCTACGAGGAGATGGAAGGCTGGTCCGAAAGCACCTTCGGCGCGCGATCCTGGGCCGATCTGCCGGCCACGGCCATCAAGTACGTCCGCCGCATCGAAGAATTGATCGAAGCGCCCGTGGCGCTCCTTTCGACCAGCCCGGAACGTGAAGACACGATTCTGGTCCACGACCCCTTCGCAGACTGACCGCACGTCCACCCCCCTGATTTGGATCAATCCCGCCTGATGTTGGGATGGCCCCTTCGCATTAATTGTCTGTCAAGGGATAGACGGGTACCATCAGGGCGTGAAATTGCGGGAATTTCAAGGCACGCGTCCGGCAAGGCCCGGACCAGCGGTAAATTCCCGTTTGCGGATGCAGGGGGCATTTACGACGACCGATGGCTGAAACCGCCGCCACCGCTGAAGTTAATCCGGCCGGGTCGCCGCCCACGAATGAGGCGCCCCCGGAAGGAACCGACGCCGCCCCTGAACAGGGCGACGACATTCCGTCTGCGAACAGTCTGCGGCCGATTCTGATCAAGGAACGGTTCGCCGTCGATCCCAAGACCCCACTACCCGATCTGGATTCCCCCTCGGCCAAGGCCTTTATGGCCGAAGACCGGCGTGACATCGACCGCCCCGTTTTCGCCCTGATCTGCAACCCCGGCCTGCCGACCCGCGTGGGCGCCATGAATTCGCTGCGGGGGGCGGGGATTAAGGCGCTCGTCGGCATTCTCGAATGGGATGTGGAATATTGGCCCCATATCCGCCAGCGTACGATGGTGCTCATCCTCGAACGGCCGCTGGGCGGCCGCGTGCTGCAGGACGGGAAATTCCGTATTTCCGAATACGACCTGCCCCGCAAGGTGATTGAGCCGCTTGCCGGCGCCCTGCAGGAAATGGCCTCCATCGGTGTTTCTCACCGGGCAATTCGCCGCGACAATCTGTTTTTCATGGACACGGCGCGCCAGAATATCGCTTTCGGCGAATGCTATTCCTCACCAGCGGGCTTTGATCAGCCCGCCGTGTACGAACCGCCGGAACGGGCGATGGCGCCACCGGCGGGACGGGGGGTCGGAAATTCGCGGGATGATGCATACGCATTCGCCGTCACGATCATCGCATTGGCTTTGGAAAAAGACCCGGGGTCGGCCGAAGGCAACGACAAGATTCTGTCGGAAAAGCTTGAACTTGGCTCCTACGCCGCGATCACGGGAAGCGAAAATCTTCCGCTGTCATTGCTGGAACCGCTGCGCGGCATGCTGGGGGATGATCCACAACAGCGTTGGGGCCCGGAAGAAATCGATCTGTGGCTGTCCGGGCGTAAAATGTCGCCGCAGCAAAAACGTGCCGGCAAACGCGGGCAAACGCCTTTTGCATTCATGGGGCGCCACTATCAAAGCGTGCGCCAATTGGCCGATGCTTTCACCAAGCATATCCCCGAAGGGGCAAAAGCCATCCGCGAAGATACCTTCGACACCTGGCTGCGCCGCTCTGTTGAAGACGTCAATCTGGCCAACGCAATCAAAAACGTGCTCGACGTCGCCAAGGCCCAGGCCGGGACTTTCGCCGGATCGGACGAAATGCTCGTTACCCGCGTCTCGGTCCTGATGGACCCGATGGGCCCTATCCGGTTCAAGGGGTTTGTGTTCATGCTCGACGGGTTCGGCCCGGCCTTCGCCATGGATCTGCTGCGCACGGGTGATCCGCAAATCCCGGCCGAGATCATCGCCAAGGACATCCCCGACCTGTGGTTCCAGGCGCAGGAAACCTATGCGCCCGAGGCGTCGATCCATCAAAAGAACTTTTCGCAGCTCAAGATCGTGCTCAACAACAAGGACCCGGGATTCGGAATTGAGCGCTGCCTGTACGAAAGCAATCCGTCCCTGCCCTGCCAAAGCCAGCTGCTATTGCAGGAATACGTCCTTGAGACGGAACATCTGCTGCCGGCGCTCGACCGCGCGGCCAACACGCAGGACCTCAAATCCAAACCGCTGGACCGGCATATCGCCTCGTTCATCACTGCGCGCTTCAAAGAAGATATCAATCCGCACCTCAAAGCCCTTGCGTCTGAAAACCCGGATACGCAGACCATCGGCATGCTGTCGCTGCTTGCCTTCATTCAATGGAAACTGAAGGTCGAACCCGTCTACGGCCTGGCAAGCTGGGTCGGCGGACACCTGGGGCCTGCCATCAACGCCTACCATTCCAGATCGACCCGCAAAGAGATCGAACGCGAAATCCCCCGCCTTGTGCGCCGCGGATCGTTGCCGGAATTGTTCGACCTGATGGACAACGCCGACCGTCGGCGCGAGGACATCGAAGGCTTTGAAGATGCCGTTGCCGAGTTTGCCGCCGCCGAATTGGAAATTCAGGACATCGAAGGCCGGGGCGAGGAACAACTGACCAAGGCCGAGCGAACCGGCCAGCAGTCCGCCGCCATGGGGTCCATCCTGATCACCATGTGCATCGTCATGATTCTGTTCATGGTCAAGGTGTTCTAGGGATGACCGCTGCATCACACATCGGGGGGTCTGCTAAGACATGGCACTCCCAATGAACAGAGGCATGGCGCCGGGCCGGGGACGCGGGAAATTCTGGATGTATTTCCTTTTGATCGCGGTCACGCTGATCGCGGTTGCCTTCCCGACCATCGTCGTCATTTCCGTCGGTATGCTGCTGTCAATCACATCCTTTTTTACGGACCGCACGGATCAGAAATACGGCTTCTTCTGCATCGCCGGCCTGAACTTCGCCGGCGTTTTCCCCTATCTGATGGATCTATGGTCCGGGAACCACAACATCACCGGGGCGATGAACATCATCACCGATGTGTTTGCCTTGGCGGTGATGTATGGGTCGGCCATGGCCGGCTGGGTCATCTATACCGTGATCCCGCCAGTCATTACGTCGTTCATGACGGTCCTGACCGAACGGCGGCTGTCCGCACTGCGCGCTAACCAACGGCGTATTGTCGAAGAATGGGGCGACGAAGTCACCATGGGCATCCGTGCACCGGGTGCAGATGCACCCGCCTCCCATGCGCCGAGCCCCGGAGGGGCTCCCGGACAAGAGCCCCCCGTCGAAGGGCCGGGCGGCGGCGTTCAGGCTGCCATGGAGGCCCTGCAGGCGGTCGAAGCCCGAGAACAGGAACAGGGTGCCGCCCCCGCGGAGGGCACGGAAACGACACCGCAGGGCTGACACCCGGCCCTGGGGCCGGGCATCACCCAGGTCTAATTTGAAATACGCCGGTCGATGACGGCGTTCTTCACCGACTTCTGAAGCTTTTCGAATGCCCGGACCTCGATCTGGCGGATCCGTTCGCGCGAAATCCCGTATTCCGCCGACAAATCCTGTAAGGTCGCCGGGCTGTCCTTCAGACGCCGTTCGGAAATGATGTGGCGCTCGCGTTCACTTAACGACTGCAATGCCGCATCGAGCATCCCGCGCCGTTCGCTCAGTTCCTGACGGTCGGCCAGGTCGGTTTCCTGGTCTTCGCTGTCTTCAACCAGCCAGTCCTGCCATTCGCCGTCCGCATCCTGACGCAAAGGCGCGTTCAGGGAGTGGTCGGCACCGGCAAGACGGCGGTTCATGTTGACGACTTCGACTTCCGACACGTCCAGTCGGTGCGCGATCTCGGACACCTGTTCGGGGTGCAGATCGCCTTCGTCGATGGCCGACATCTGCGCCTTCATTTTGCGCAGATTGAAGAACAACTTCTTCTGTGCCGCCGTGGTGCCCATTTTGACCAAGGACCATGATCGCAGGATGTATTCCTGGATCGCCGCCCGGATCCACCACATGGCATAGGTCGCAAGCCGGAAACCGCGTTCCGGGTCGAACCGCTTAACCGCCTGCATCATGCCGACGTTGCCTTCGGAAATCAGTTCACCCACGGGCAGACCGTAACCGCGGTAGCCCATGGCGATTTTCGCCACCAGGCGTAAGTGACTGGTGACCAGGCGGCGGGCCGCCTCTTCGTCTTGATTTTCCTGCCAGCGCCGGGCGAGTTCAACTTCCTCTTCCGGTTCCAGCATCGGGAACTCCCGGATGCGGTAGAGATACCGTGACAAATTGTCATCCGGGGAAAAACTCAAATCCCTGTCAGGGGCCATGTAACCCATGATGTCGATTTTCCTTTTGTCCGGACGCAGCGGACCCGCCGCCAACCTGACGGCCGGAAGGAGTGTGTTTTTCACGCTGCGTTAAACCATACTGATTTAGTCGGATATTAACCGACCAAATTGCTCAGGTACAGGAAATTTTAAATCGACCGGAAAAGGTCACATATTTTATTGATATATATATGTTTTTCAGAAGAAAAGCTGAGCGATTCCCCCGTGACAGGGTGCTGAAATCCCAGAATATATGCGTGAAGGGCTTGGCTTTTACAATCCGATAAGGCGGCTCTAATCTCCTGTGGCACCGCCGTCGGGCGAGCCCGCCGGCCGCCATACAGGGGATCGCCGATCACCGGATAGCCGATCGACGCCATGTGGACGCGGATCTGATGCGTGCGGCCCGTCGCCAGCCGGCATTCAACCAATGCGGCCCGGTCATGGAACCGCTCGACCACGCGGAAAAAGGTTTTCGCGAACTTGCCCGACCCGGCCGGCCGCACGGCCATTTTCTTTCGGTTCCTGGGGTCGCGGCCGATATTGGCCTCGATCTCGCCTTCGGCCGGATGGGGCACGCCGTAAACGACGGCCCGGTAGGCCCGGTCGATGGAATGATCTTCGAACTGGGCGGCAAGCCCCCGGTGCGCCGCATCGGTCTTTGCCGCCACCATCAGGCCCGACGTTTCCTTGTCCAGCCGATGGACGATGCCGGGGCGTTCGACCCCGCCGATCCCGGACAGCGACCCCCTGCAATGAGCCAGCAGGGCATTGACCAGCGTGCCGTCCGCATTGCCGGCGGCCGGATGAACCACCAAGCCCTGGGGTTTGTCGATGACGATCAAATGGCCGTCCTCGAACACAACGTCGAGCGGAATATCCTGGGCTTCGGGTTCGGCCGGCACGGGCGGCGGGATGGTTACGGTGAAGGTCTCCCCAACCCGGACCTTGCGCTTGATCTCGGTCACGACACGCGCCCTGCCGTCCATGACCCGCCCGTCCGACAACAGGGCCTGGATACGGGCGCGGGACAATTCCGGCAAAAGAACCGCCAGGGCCTTGTCCAGGCGTTCGCCGGCAAGGTCCGCGGGCACGGTCAGATCGTGATGTTCGCTCATGGGCATGGAGAAAACGCCCGGGGCACCGGCCTGTCAAGCTCGGCAAGGTCAAGCATGCTTGACAGCCCCCGCCCCCCGTTGCACTTAAAGCCCCATGCAAGCGGTATTGAAATTCATCGTCATCGGCATGGGCATGCTGATCGTCCTGGGGTTGGGCCTGCTGGTGTTCGGTTTCTACAAGACCAGCCAGGACCCGAACTGGCGTCTGTTCGGCGAAACGGACGCCCCGGCACGCGGGATCGCGGGGTCACCCCCACCCCCGGGCCTGGCACCGCCCGTGCCCGTTTCCGGCGATATCGAACTGGGCCTGCCCACAGGCTGCGAGATCAAGGGCGTGACGCAACTGGGCGGGCAGATCTACGTGCTGACCCAGCCCGCCGGTGTGTGCGGCCAGGTTCTGATCGTCGACCCGGCGACGGGCCGTGTCACGGGCCGGATCAAACCATAGGCCATGCGCCGGTGCTGACGATCCCTCAGGGCCTGTTGGACCAGATCACCCGCGCCGCCGAGGACGCCTTTCCCCATGAATGCTGCGGCCTTCTGGCCGGACGTGAATTAACGGACGGCGAGCCGGTCATTACCCGGGTCGTGCCGTCGGCAAACGTCGCCGAGACCAACCACGAAGATTCCTTTGAAGTCGACCCCCAGGTGCGGTTCGATCTGATGCGCGCGCTGGATGGATCGGAGGAGCGCATCATCGGCCATTACCATTCCCATCCGGGCGGGCCGGCGAACCCCAGCGCCACGGATTTGAGCATGGCCTATGAAACGGACCTGATCTGGGTCATCGTTTCGGTAAAGGACGGTAAGGCCGTCGATACCCGCGCCCATGGCGTGGCACCCGACCGGTCTGCATTCCACCCCATTCCTTTGAACATCACCGCGGACTGATCCCAACCCAAGGAGCCTACGCCCATGAATTTCGCTTCGGACAACACGGCAGGGGCCCATCCCGACATCATGGCGGCGATCGCCCGGGCCAATGACGGGCGCACCATGCCCTATGGTCATGACGAGGGAACCGAGGCCGCCCGTCAGCGGGTGTGCGAGGTGTTCGAGACCGATGCCAGGGTGTTTTTCGTGCCCACGGGTACGGCGGCGAACGGCCTTGCCGTGGCCTCGCTTACGCCTGCCTGGGGAGCCGTCGTCTGCCACGAAACAGCCCATATCTTCGACCACGAATGCAACGGCCCGGTGATGTATTCAGGCGGGGCCCGGCTGATCGGCCTGAAAGGCGACAACGGGAAGATCACGCCGGACACGGTCAAGGCCGTGACCCTGGAAGGCCGGGGGGACGAACATTATTCCCAGGTCCACGCCGTTTCCGTCACGCAATTGACGGAAAAGGGCACGGCCTACCGGGTGGACGAGATTGCCGCCATCGCCGATGTCTGCCGCACCCATGATCTGCACCTGCACATGGACGGCGCCCGGTTCGCCAATGCGGTTGCCGGGCTGAGCTGTTCGCCCGCCGACATGACCTGGAAGGCCGGCGTGGACGTTCTGTCGTTCGGCGGCACCAAGAACGGTGCCTTGGCGCTGGAAGCCGTGGTGTTCTTCAACCCGTCCCTGGGCGAGGATTTTCTCTACCTGCAGAAACGGTCCGGCCACGTGCTGTCCAAAATGCGGCTGATGACGGCACAGACGGAGGCCTATCTATCGGACGGCCTATGGCTGAACAACGCCCGCCATTCCAACGCCATGGCGCGCAAGTTGGCCGATGGGCTGAGCGGCTTGGGGGTCGAGATCATCGGCGCCGTGGACGGCAACCAAGTCTTTCCCCTGATCCCCGCTGCCATGACCGAGGCTCTGAAAGCCGAAGGCTTCCTGTTCTATGACCGAGGGCCGGTTGATGGCGAAGGCGACCGGGGACACCGCCGCATCCGTCTGGTCACGGCCTTCAACACGCCGGAACAGGATGTCGACGCCTTTCTGGCAACAGCCGGGGCCGCCGCCTGAACCGGCCGTCAAGCCGGCAGGCAGACGGTCAGCCCTTTTGCCGCTCCGTCAGGTCGGGCCACATGTTTTCCGCCCCACGCGCCAGCACCCGGCGGCCGATTTCCTCGGCCCAGTAGGTTTCGGCCCCGAACTCGCCCCGCCAGGCCCAAAGCCTGCGCGTGGTGAAATGAAGCTCATGCTCGTAGGTGAAGCCGATCGCCCCATGGCTCTGATGGGCCGCGTCATAAACGATTTCCGCTGCCTCGCCGGCCACGACCTTGGCGGCGGCGATATCCCATTCCGCATCGGTCAAATCGCCCCCTGCCCGGTCCAGGGCAAGAAACGCCGTTTCCGCCGCCGACCGTGCCTGGGCCGCACGTGCCGCCGCGCGGGACAGCATCTGCTGTATGGCCTGGAATTTGGCAAGCGGCCGGCCGAACTGTTCCCGGTCACAGACATGGCTGACCGTCAGCGTCACCGCCCATTCCATGGCACCGGCCATCTGGGCCGCGCGCATGACCGCCCCCAGAGACCGGGCAACGGGCAGGCTGCCCTTTGCGGAAAGCAGGCCGGATGCCGCCGGTTCCGCCTGATCGAAGATCACCGTGTCCCGGCTGTCACCGGCCATGTTGGTATCGGCTGAAACCGTTGCATTGCCGGACGGGATCAGAACAACCGTGCCATCGACCTCGGCCACCAGATGCTCGGCACGCGACGCCCAGGGAACACCCTGGGCCGTGCCGTTGAGCACCCCGCCGGAAAATTCCAGACCGTCCGCACCGTCGATCAGGGCAAGCGGGCCCGACGGCACGTCAATCCCTGCCATCCCCAGAAGCCAGCCCGCCGCCATGGTTTCGACCAAGGGCACGGGTGCCCGTTTGCGCCCCGCCGCAAAGGCGATGACGAAGGCATCGGCAAAGGACGCCCCCATGCCGCCGCGCTCTTCGGGCGCCAAAGGCTGGGTCAGGCCGTTTTCTTCCAGCACGTGCCACAGGCCTTCCGGCCAGGTGCCTTCTTCGGCCGCCCCCAGAACTTCGCGGGTAACGTGATCTTCCAACAGGCGCCCGGCGGTTTCCGCCAGGATGTTGGCCATTTCGCTTGTACCGGTCATCAGCGCAACCCCAGTCCACGGGCGATGATGCCCCGCATAATTTCACGCGTGCCACCCCGCAAGGAGAACGACCGCGCCGCCATAGTCATATAGGCCATGACCTGTTCGTAACCGTCGCCGCCCATGCGCGGCGAAACACCACGGATTTCATGGGCCCGGTTCGGCATGTCCTGTTCGTAATCGACGCCCAGTTCCTTGACCAGGGCGGCCGCAAGATTGGGCGTTTCGCCCGCTTCCAGCATGGTCGCGATGGAAATGGACATCTGACGCAGGGTCGACATATGGGCCGCCAGGCGCCCGATACCGGCGGCATCCGCCGGGCTGGGATCGGCCTCAAGCGCGCGGACAAGCTCGAACAATAATTGATAGCTCGACAGATAGCGTTCCGGCCCGCTGCGCTCGAACGCCAGTTCCGTCGTCACCTGGCCCCAGCCATTGCCTTCCATGCCGATCAAGGCATCGTCCGGGACTTCCGCGTCCTCGAAGAACACTTCGTTGAAAAACTGCTCGCCGGCCATGTTGCGGATCGGGCGCACGGTGATGCCCGGGGTCGCCTTCATATCGATCAGGAATTGCGACATCCCGGCATGGCGATCCTTGACGTCCTGCGGCTGGGTGCGCACCAAAGCGATCATGTAATGAGCCATATGGGCCTTGGACGTCCAGATCTTGGAGCCGTTGATCAGCCAGCCGCCGTCGGTCTTGGTCGCCTTGGTGCGGATGGAGGCCAGGTCCGAGCCCGAATTGGGCTCGCTCATCCCGATGCAGAAATAGCTTTCGCCGCGCGTGATAGCGGGCAGGATTTTCTGACGCTGTTCTTCCGTACCGAACCGCAACAGTAAGGGACCGCTTTGGCGGTCGGCCACCCAATGGGCCGCGACGGGCGCACCGGCGGCCAGCATTTCCTCCAACACCACGTAACGGTCAAGGAAGCTGCGCTCGTGCCCGCCGTACTGTTTCGGCCAGGTCATGCCGATCCAGCCTTGGGCACCCATCTTCTGTGAAAATTCGGGATCGGCGCCGGCCCAGGACTTGGCCCGTTTGACCCCGGGATAGCCTTTCAGGTGTTCTGCGATGAACGCGCGGACCTCGGCGCGAAGGCTTTCGGCCCCGGACGGCAACAGGCCCGGCGTGAAACGAATATCCTCCAAGATTTAAGTCCTATTTTCTCTGTTTCGATTGTATACAATCGTTTTATAACGCCGACGAATAGGTTACAACAAGTGCCGAAAGAAACAATCGGACTAGAAAAATGGAACATTTCCTCCTCTACGAACAAAAGGGCGCCGTGGTCACCTTGACCATGAACAACGCGGAAAAGCGCAATTCCCTGTCGGGAAAAATTCAATCCCAGGATTTTGTCGATGCCTGTGAACGGGTTAACGCCGACCACAGCGTCAAGGTCGTGATCCTGACCGGGGCTGGAAAAGCCTTCAGCGCAGGTGGGAATATTTTCGCCATGCGAAACAAAACCGGCCTGTCCGGGGGCACCCCCGCCGAGATCCGCGACAACTATCTGAAGGGAATTCAACGCATTCCCAAGGCATTTTATAACATCGAGGTGCCGACCATCGCCGCCGTCAACGGGGCAGCCATCGGCGCCGGTTGCGACCTGGCGACCATGTGCGACATCCGCATCGCGTCGGAATATGCCAAATTCGCCGAAAGCTTCGTCAAGCTGGGCATCATTCCCGGTGACGGCGGAGCCTATTTCCTGCCCCGCGCCGTGGGCTTTTCCAAGGCCTATGAAATGGCTTTCACCGGCGACACCATTGATGCGGCGGAAGCGCTTGAATGCGGTCTGGTTTCGAAAGTCGTTCCCGCCGACCAGTTGATGGACGCGGCCAACGAACTGGCCGGCCGCATCGCCTGCAATCCGGGGCACGCCCTGCGCCTGACCAAACGGCTGTTGCGCGAAAGCCATCATGCCCGCATGGAAACCCTGCTGGAAATGTCGGCCGCCTTCCAGGCGCTGGCCCATAACACGCCCGAGCACGAGGAAGCCGTCAACGCCATGGCGGAAATGCTCGAAGCCAAATCAAAATCCAAGGGCAGCGACAAGGAATAATCAACGTGCTCGACGCCATGATCCGGGCGCGCTCCGTCGCCGTTGTCGGCGCGTCCCAAAAAAAGAACGAAGCGGGCGGCGACAAGCTCGGCACGGTCGCCCTCAATCACCTGTTGGCCCACAACTATCCGGGCAAGGTCTATCCCGTGAATCCCAAGGAAACGGAAATCCGGGGTCTGGCCTGCTATGCCAGCATTGCCGACATTCCCGAGGACATCGACCTTGCCGTGATCGCCGTGCCGGCCAAGGCCAGCGTTGCCGTCATGAAGGAATGCGGCGCCAAGGGCGTGAAAACGGCCATCGTTTTGGCGTCGGGCTTCGGCGAAGCGGGTGAACCGGAACTGGAAGCCGAACTGATCGCCGCCGCCCGCGACGGCGGCGTGCGGTTCTGCGGCCCCAATACCAACGGGCTGATCTCCATCGCGAACGACATGGTCAGCTGCACCTCCATGGTTTGCGCCATGGAAAGCTTCAATAAGGGCTCGATCGCCTTTCTGACGCAATCGGGTGCGGTCGGCGGGTCCATGCTGGGCATCGGCACGGAAGAACACGGCGGATTCAGCCATTGGGTTTCCGTCGGCAACGAAGCCGACCTTCAGGTCGCCGACTACCTGGATTATCTGGTCGACGATCCGGACACCAAGGTGTTCGCGCTGTTCATCGAAGGCATCCGCGATCCCGAAAAATTCACCCGTGCCTGCGCCAAGGCGGCCCGGGCGGGCAAACCCATCGTCGTCTACAAGATCGGCCTGTCCGATGTGTCGGCGGCATCGGCGGCATCCCATACGGGCGCCATGGTCGGTTCCAACGCCGTGTTCGATGCCGTATGCCGCAAATACGGTGTCGTGCGGGTCGACGACGCCGCCGACCTGCTGCCGACGGCGATCACCTTCTCCCGCCTGTTGGATAAACTGCCCAAGGGCCCGCGCATGGGCCTGATCGGGCCGTCGGGCGGCATCTGCGGGGTTTGCGCCGATGAATGCCACCGCTTCGGCCTGGAAGTTCCGGAGCTTCCGCAAGCGGCCCAGGAAACGCTGAAACAGTTCATTCCGCCGTTCGGTGCCTTAAGGAACCCCATCGACGTGACCCAGCAGATTCGATCCTCGCCCACGGGGTATCAGGACACGATCAAGACGGTGTTGGATTTGGACGGCATCGACGGCCTGTTCCTTCTGGTCACCATGGTGGCCGAACCGCGCGCCAGCTTTTATGCCGAGATTTTCACCGAAGCCGCACGGGCAACGGACAAACCCGTGATCATCGGCTGGACCGGCGCCCCGTCGCTGGCGGCCAAGGCCATCCCGCAGATCAAGCGGGACCAGGTGCCGATTTATTTCTCGGCCCGGGGTGCCGTGCGCGCCATGCGGGCCTTGCTGGACTATCAGCGCTTCCTGGACGCCCGGAATGAGGAGGCCGCCCGATGACCCCGGATCAGATCATCAAAGACGCCCGTGCCCAAGGGGCCGGCAGCCTGTCCGAATTCCAATCCAAGCAGGTTTTGGCCGCCTACGGCGTGCCGGTCACGGCGGAACGCTTGGCCGATGATGCCGACGGCGCGGCCGCCGCCGCCGCCGACATCGGTTTTCCAGTCGCCCTGAAAGGGAATGCTGCGGACTTGGCCCATAAGACCGAAGCCGGATTGGTCGAGGTCGGCCTGGCCGATGCCCAAGCGGTCAAGACCGCCGCCGGGCGTCTGCTGCCCAAGCTGCCGAAAGGCGGGCAGTTGCTGGTCCAGGAAATGGCGGCGGGCAAGCGGGAGTTTCTGATCGGCATGACGCGGGATCCGCAATACGGCCCCTGCGTGACCTTCGGGCTCGGCGGTATCTTCGCCGAAGCCCTGGCCGATACGGTCCTGCGTTTGGCCCCGGTCAGCGAACGGGAAGCGTTGGAAATGCTGGATGAAATCCGCGCCAAGGCCCTGTTGGGTCCCTACCGGGGCATGCCGACCGTGGACAAACCGGCCTTGGCCCGCGCCATTGTCGGTGTGGGGCAAGCCGCAATCGCCCATCCTGAAATCGCCGAGATCGACATCAACCCGATGATCATCGCGGGCGAAAGACCGGTTGCCGTGGATGCGTTGGTCGTTCTGTCGCCTTCTGAATAATCAGACGCGGTCATTCCCGCGCAGGCAGGAGACCGATGGTTATCGGATGAACTGCTCGACGTAATCGGCGCCCAGGCCGACCTCGATGAAATGCTTGCGGCAGGCATCGACCCGGTCGAACACGTCCGTCGTGCCGACCGTGGTGCCGTCTTCGTCGCAATAGATCAGGGCCCCTGAATTGTGGAACAGGGTGACCATCTCGTCGCAATCGGGCTCGACCACCAGGGTGTGGATGTCGCCCGGCGGCTCGTACAAATAGGACCCCGCTTCGGCAATCCAATCCCGTTCCAGATACCGCCAACGTCCCTTGATAACGAACCCATGGACGGGGGCCGGATGGCGATGGCGCGACAACAGGCCGCCGCCGACCACCTTGGTCAAATGCACCCAATACCCGTTGGACACGTTCAGGCACAAAGGCCGCGACCAGCGGCCCGGCGCCAGCGGCACCCATAGGCGTGGGTCGTCGTTGGCATATCCGTCCTGGATGAACAGTTCCGGCAGCGCGTCCTGCGGACGGGGGCCGTCATAGGGGGCCGGCAGGTCTTCGGGCGCAACGCGGCCCGGGGTGTCGTCGGGGGAAATACTGTCAGGGCTCATGGGGGGGTCTCTTGGTCTGATGGTCTGGAAATTCGTCGCGATCTGAGGCTAGTTCTGGAAATAGACCTTGGCCTTCAGAAGGGAGCGCTCAACGGTCAACGGCATCATCCCGGCAAAGGTGTCCAACGCCGCCAGCCAGTTCAGTTCCGTGAATACCTGGGCATTGCGCAAGCGATCCGCCATGCCTTTGTTGACCTCTTGCGCATTTTTATAGATTTCGATCAGGCCATCGAAACTGGTGTCCCAATCGGGCTTTTCCTTGCCGCCGAAATACTGGCCGACCAGATAGAACGACATGGCACGCAGAATGGTCAGCTCCATATCCGCCAGGGGCACATGATAGCGCGCAAGCGGGCGGAAGAACGACATATGGGGACAGCCGCTGGTCGCCATGACCAGCCCAAGCACCGAACGCAGCGCTTCCTGCGCCGGCACCTTGGCCTTCGTCACGGTCGGCCCCTGTTCAACGGTCAAATCGACCTGGGCATAGGACACCATGCGCCCGACCCGCTGGCCATAATCGACCAGCAGGGCCGCCACCGGGCAATGCGGGTTGGTTTCCTTGGTCAGGGGACAATGTTCGCATTTGTGATAATCCAGTTCCGCCCATTCGGGCAAAGCCGACGGATCGGGCTGCGGCAGGGCGACCTCGGGCAGGGAAATGTCCAGGTTGAACACTTCACGAGAGCCGTCTTCGCTCTCGATCGTGTAGCGGACAATCAAATTTTCGGCGTCTCCAGGCATATGCCTCCGCCTCCCGTTATCTCCTCGACCGACACACGGCCCAATTCAGCGCGCACAGACTAAGCGATTGTTGCCGCGCTGCCTATACCGACCACCACTCTGCCGGATGCGCCGCGCGTTCTAGACGACGGGCGACAGACCGCCGTCCACGTTGATGGCCGCACCGCAAATATACGATCCGGCATCCGATGCCAGGAAACAGGCGGCGGCGGCGAATTCCTCGGCCCGGCCGATCCGACCCATGGGCAACTCGGCGCCCATTTCGTCGTACAGTTCCCGCACATCCTTGCCGGTTTTTTCCGCCCGGCGGACCCATTGGTCGCTTTCGATCTTACCCACATGCAGTGAATTGACCAGCACGTTATGGGGCGCCCCTTCGCCCGCCAGAACCTTGGTCAAGGCCATGCCGGCCGCGCGGGTTACCGCGGTCGGCGCACCCGACGGCGGCGGTGCCTTGGCGCCCGAATTCAACACATTGATGATGCGGCCCCATTTGCGTTCCGTCATGCCCGGAAAAGCCAAACGGCACAACCGAATGGCGCCGAACAGTTTCAGGTCCAAATCCGCCTGCCATTCGGCGTCGGTGACGTCGACAAAGGGGGCGCGGTGAGACGAGCCTGCGTTATTGACCAGCACGTCGATCTGTCCAAGCTGCGATACCGCCGCATTGAACGCGGCTTCGCAGCCTTCGGCGGTCGACACGTCGCCGGGCACGGTCACGATACGTCCGCCCGTGGCGGCCTCGATCTCGGCCTTGGCCTGGTTAAGTACGTCTTCGCGCCGGGCAACGATGGCGACTTCCGCACCGGCGCCGCAAAATGCATGAGCAATGGCCCGGCCGATGCCCAAGCTACCGCCGGTTACCAGGGCCTTGCGCCCCGTCATTTTCAGTTCCATTAGGGTCCCTCCCAAGGGTGTATTAGAGAATCTTGCCGACCGTAATATCAACCATCAGCCGATCGGCCAAGGATTCCAGACTGTCGCGCAAATCGGCATCGCCCAGGTTTTCCGGTGCCCGCACCCGCACGCGGGCATGAAACAGCGTTCCGCCCGAATGGGGGGCTTCGCGGATGTCGGTATCCATGTCTTCGACGCTGATGCCCCGTTCCGCCAGGAAATGCGAGATATCGCGCACGATTCCCGGATGGTCGGGGCCGATTAAATCAATGTTGTAGACGGCCCCCGCCGCCGTCGCGTCGGCATCGGCTTCTTCGACCACCAGATGGAAGCCTTCCGCATCAAGCACCTTCAAACTCGCTTCCAAGGCCGCGATTTTGTCTTCCTCAATCTTGATTTCGGCAATGCCCGCGAATTTGGCCGCCAAATGCGCCATGCGGCTGTCCAGCCAATTGCCGCCGGCATCTGCCACGGTCTGGGAAATGCGTTCCACCAGGCCCGGCCGGTCGTCGGCAATGAAGGTCAAAATCAAGGTCTTGGTCATGGTCTGCATGCTCCCTGGTATGGCAATGACACTGTAACAACCTTGGGTGCGGGCGGGCCAGATATTCGCAAAACGGCCAGCCCGCATTTTCCGGTCATTGAAAAAGATCAAAAGCCTTGTTCTCGACATTGTGCGAACGGATGTAAGATCACACAGATACACCGCCCAGAAAGACGCGGGACGACAAGCAGGACACGGGGAATGAGCGGACGGAAATTTGTCGGATACAAGGACGACAACAGGCGCCGGGATGTGCGCCTGGACGTTAAAGGCGTCAAATTCGTCATCGGCAATCACGAATTTTCCATCGGCGACATGAGCGTCGGCGGCTTCAGCCTGAAATCCGCCATCGGCAAGATGCGCCCCGGCCAGAAATTCACGATCACGCATGTGGTCACCGAAGACGACGGGCGCGTGCCCTTAGGCGCCGCGGCGGAGGTCATGCGCATCGATTATGCGGAAACCAGCCTGGGCTGCCGCTTCGGCAAATTGACCGGCGGTCAGTTCCGCATCGTCGAAGCTATTGCCATGCGCCGCCCGCTGAGTAGTCTTGGGGGCACGGTCAAACGCCGGGGCTTCTTCGGCCTGTTCGGCGGCTGACACCCGCAACAACCGCACCAAGCGGCGGAAATCAAATACCAAGGCAAGGGAGCAGGCTGGTCCATGCGCGATCTGGGGGAATACGATTACGTCATCGTCGGCGCCGGCACAGCCGGCTGTGTTCTGGCGAACCGATTATCGCGCGACCCGGCCAACCGGGTGCTGCTGTTGGAAGCCGGCGGCAAGGACAACTACCACTGGATCCACATTCCCGTCGGCTACCTGTTCTGCATGGGCAACCCGCGCACGGATTGGGGCTTCAAGACCGAAGCCGTGGACGGCCTGGGCGGGCGCGCGCTCAATTATCCGCGCGGCAAGGTGCTGGGTGGCTGTTCGTCCATCAACGGCATGATCTACATGCGCGGCCAGGCCCGCGATTACGACCAATGGGCACAGATGGGCAACCGCGGCTGGGGCTGGGACGACGTGCTGCCCTATTTCAAGAAATCCGAGGACCAGGCCGCCATCCCGGTCGACGAATTCCATCAGGCCGGCGGCGAATGGCGGGTCGAAAACGTACGCACGACCTGGGAGATCATGGATGCCTTCCGCGATGCCGCCGCCGAGGCCGGCATCCCCAAGGTCGACGACTTCAACAAGGGCAACAACGAAGGTTGCGGCTACTTCCATGTCAATCAGCGGTCCGGCGTGCGCTGGAACACGTCAAAGGCGTTCCTGGGTCCGGCCAAGGACCGCACCAACCTGGATATCGTCACCCAGGCCCATGTGAAATCCCTGAAAACCAAAGGCCAGCAGATCACGGGCCTGGACCTGCGTGTCGACGGCGAAGACGCCCAGGTCGCTTGCCGGGGCGAGGTCATTCTGTCAGCCGGCTCCATCGGCTCGCCGCAGATTTTGCAGGTTTCGGGCATTGGCCCCGGGGATTTGCTGAACGGTCTGGGCATCGAGGTTCGCCACGATTTGCGCGGTGTGGGCAAAAATCTACAGGACCATCTGCAGATCAGGCCGGTCTACCGGGTTGAAGGCACCAAGACGCTCAACCAGCGGGCGGGATCCTTGATCGGCAAGGCCGGCATCGCCCTGGAATACGCGCTGTTCCGCTCGGGCCCCATGTCCATGGCGCCGTCGACCCTGGGTGCTTTCGCCAAATCGGACCCATCGCGCGAAACGCCCAACCTGCAATACCATGTTCAGGCATTGAGTCTGGATTCCTGGGACAAACCGCTGCATCCGTTCCCGGCCTTCACGGCAAGCGTGTGCAACGTGCGCCCGGAAAGCCGCGGCACGGTGCAGATCAAATCACCCGATCCGTTCGCCCCGCCGGCGATCCAGCCCAATTACCTGTCGACCCCCGGTGACCGCAAGGTCGCGGCCGACGCCCTGCGCCTGACACGCCAGATCGTGGCCCAGCCTGCCCTCGCTCGCTTTAACCCCCAGGAATACCGCCCGGGCGCCCATCTGACATCCGACGATGAATTGGCAAACGCCGCCGGCGAGATCGGCACGACGATCTTTCACCCCGTCGGCACCTGCAAAATGGGATCGGACACGGATGCCGTTGTCGACGACCGGCTGCGCGTACACGGTCTGGTGGGGCTGCGCGTTGTCGATGCCTCGGTCATGCCGACGATTACCAGTGGCAACACCAATTCGCCCGCCATCATGATCGCCGAAAAGGCCAGCGACATGATCCTTGAAGATGCCAAATCCCGGGCCGCGGCCTGAAACAGCGTTCCTAATGGATTCAAGCGCTTAACTGCTTTTTTACCCTATTTCGCCATATTTTCATGGTGGATTCGGGGTTATGGCTCCGGGCTCCCGTCCGGGGCCCGGTTCGTGTTAAGCTTTTGGGGCCGACGTTGGCGAATGGGGTTCGCCGCGATCGGATAGTTGGGCAGAAATGATGGCGAAATGCCATTTAAAACAATGCATTAAGACACCTTCACCGTTGCGGACGGTGGCTCTGGCCGTGTGCCTGAGCGGTGGTCTGATCGGGCCCGTGACTGTCCACGCCCAGGACCGGGGCTCCGCGGCCCTGTTCGACGCCATCCGGGCCAATGACCTTGCCGCCGTGAAACAGATCGTTGCCTCGGGTGCAGACCCCCGGGCCCGCAATGAAAAGGGCCTGTCCGCACCGCAGGCGGCTGTGCGCATGGGCCATCATGTGATCGCCCATTTCCTGCTGGCCCACCGCCGCCCCCGGGTGGAGCCCCCCGTGCAGGACGCCATCGACCAGGCCCTGGACCGGGCCGTCGCGGAAACGGAAGAAACCGCAGGGCCCATCCCCGAGGTTGCGATCCCCGGCAACGCCGACGCCCCCGTGACCCTGCCGGAACCCACGGCACCGCTTGCCGAAAGCCAAGAGAATACCCCCGAAGCCCTATCCGATCCGTCAGAGATTGCCGACCTGCGCGACGCGCCCGTAATCCCACCCCATGACAAGAATACCCCCGTCCTTGCCCCCATTCTCGCTGATGACGGGCAAGCGGCGGCTCCACGGGCAGGCTTGAAATCGAAACGCCTGGAAGAGCCCCCCCGCCCCGCAGGCCGGATGCCGACATCGCCATCCGATACAAAAACAAAGAAAGACTGGTCCCCCGGCATCGTCACCCGCCTGAGCAATTGGGCGAAAAAGCTCATGGGTTTTGAAGGCGGAAAAGACGACGCGGCACCAATTCACGACGACCCACGACAGCAAATTGCCGACGCCCCGCCCGGAGCCCTGACCCCACCGCCTACCGACGACACATCTTCGGTTCGGACGGCCGATACCCTGCCACCGGAAGAACTGGCCGATACACCACCCGATCTGGATAAACTGGCGGCCCGGACCAATCCCGCATTGGATGCCCAGAAAACGGACCTACCGGCGGCCGATCTTCCCCAGGCCGTCGCCCAGGAAACCGTACCCGATGATCCCCTTGGCCAGGCCCTGGCCCAGCGTGAAGGCACGGGTGAGCCCCTGCCCGACGGAAACACCGATCCGCTGCTTTCCTTATTTGGCGACCAGGAAGCCGAGAAGACAGAGCCGGCAAAAACGCCGCCGGCTGCTGCCCAGGCGACGCCCAAGGTCGATCTGATGGCCATGGCGCCCAAGGATCGACTGGCTTGGCTGGATTCACTGCTGGCCAAACCCATCGCCAGAAACGCCGAGGACTCCCTGGCGGAAAGCCGGGACGAGGCCTTCAGCCATCTACGAGATCGTGCCGGACGCAAGGTCGCCGATACAGACACCATCGACCCGGCCTTGTCGCAGGCGGAAAAGGATAATCTGGAAACCGATACATCGGCGGTCGAAGGCCCCCCGAAAGGCACCAACCTGTCGCGGCGCCTGAAAATCCCCCTGCCGCCGCCCGACCCCAAAGGGCGCAAGAATTTTGCCCGCGACCCGTGGTTCCGCGATGTCTCACCGGACGAACCGGATGTTCGCGCGGCCCACCGTTCCTTGAAGGCCGCACCGCCGGAACGGGGTGCCCCCGCCCCTTCAGTGCCCAAGGTTCCACAATTGACCAATCTGCCGAAAGGCGCGGACAGCGATCAGAAAGTCGCCGCGAACGTGCCCCAACCGCCGCCCATCCGCGAAACGCCCCGCCCGCAGGCACCCGTTGCCGCCCCGAAGGCACCGACCGGGTCGTTGGACGCGCTGGAAAAGGAATTCGGCGGCCCGTCGCCCGCCAATGACCCGCTTGCCGCCGAATTGGGATTAAACGAACCCGCAAAGGCCGCCCCCGCACCGGCGGCGGATCCGCTCGCGGCGGAACTGGGGTTGGGCGATGACGAAGACAAACAACCCGCCGCAGACCCCCTGGCCGCGGAACTCGGCATCGGCCTCGCCGGCGACGAGCCGCAGGAAGCCACGGCATCTTCCGATCCCCTATCCCAGGCACTGGGCGATCTGTCGAACCTGCTCGACAGCGACACACCGTCCATTGCCGACGCTGCCGATGCCGCACCGCCGACGGCGTCACCCGAAGAGATTTTGTCCGCCCTGCCCGCGGGATCAGAAGTCCGCCTGGATGCGGAAGGACGCCCCGTTCTTCCCTCTGCCTGGACGTTGCCCGTCGTCCTGCCGGGTCAGGCCCCGCCTATTCAAGACCTGGCCAGTGCCTATATCACGCCGGTCAATTTCCGGGCCGGATTTGATAAATCAAACGCCGGCGCGCAACTCGGCCCCTTGCCGCCGGGCGCCAATACGGCAAGCGCCTGGCCCGTGACTAAGATCCAGATGGCCGACGGCGCCGTCGTACAGCCGCCCGCCGAAGCAACCGGCGACCGGCCTCGGTCCGCCCTGGCCAATCAGGGACAGGCGCTCGAAGGCGTGACGCTTTCCCTGGGTGCCGGGGCCAGCCTGTACAACACCTTCGTGCCGGAAAACGCCCAAGGCGGCAACGGCCGCGCCCCCGAATGCATCGACAAGGCCGGCGGGCAGACCCAGTTCTGCATCAAGGAACTGCAATGGCCCGCGTATCTGGAGCCCAATTTCCTGGTTTCGACGATTCTGTACACAGGGACGGCCTCGGTCGTGCGGTTCGACAACGGGGCGCCGACCCGCATGCATGTGGTGTTCGCCGCCGATGGTTTCGCCGATATCGCGGACTGGCTGGTTCGGCGGTTCGGCCCGCCGACCTCGACCACCACCCGGTCCGTCGCCCCCTTCGGCCAGACCCGGCGGGAAAACCCGACGATGGTCTGGCGCGCCATCGACCGTGTCACCCAGAAAGCCGTGTCATTGGAAATCCGCAACGTGGACGATACCCGCGACGGCTTTCCCGATATCCGTAACGGCGTGATGATGCTGTACCGCGAAGGGGCACCCGGCATCTTCCCGCAGGTTTCGGTCCACGAACTGATGCGGCTTAAGCGGACGGGCTGATCGCCGCCGCCATATCAAACACCAGCTACTCCGCAGCCTTCAAGGTCGGCCGGTCCATCGTGAACACGGTGTCGACGCGGGCGTAATCCATATAGCCCAGCCGGGCGATGGGCTGCACTTTGGCCATATCGACAAAACCGTCGGTCATCACCTCGTCCTTGATATGCAGGCCGACAACGCGCCCGAACACCACGCGGTTGCCTTCATCGCGAACGTTGTGCGGCATGACCACCGTCTGGTGATAGACGCATTCGATATGAATGGGGGCGGCCTTGATGCGCGGCGGCTTGACCAGGGTCGAAGGTTCCGTTTCCAGCCCCGCGAACCGGGCTTCGTCCTCGCCCGCGGGCAGTGCCGCACTGGACTGGTTCATTTCATCGCGCAACGCCCAGGTCGACATGTTGCACACGAACTCGCCCTGGACCTCGCAGTTGGCGACCGTATCCTTTTTCGGACCTTCCGGCCGGGGGCCGCCGGAAAACATCACCATGGGCGGGTTTTCACCGCAGGCATTGAAATAGCTGTAGGGGGCCAGATTGACCTCGCCGTCGTCGGATATGGTGGTGATCCAGCCGATCGGACGCGGCACGACACAGGCCTTCCACGGGTTGCGCGGAAGGCCGTGTTCCATGGTTTCTTCGATATTCCAGAACATGTGGTGTTTCCCGGTTCATTGATGGGGCATGACGTCCCCTTAGATAGCCGGAAGCCTGCACCAGCACGAACCGGAACGTCAACGCCGGGCGATGGTCAGGCGGCGCGGACGTCCGTGACGAAGTTCTGAATCACGGTTCTAAGCTGCGTCGACATGGCCTGCAGTTCACGGGATGTGCCCAGGACATCATTGGCCACGGTCCCCGATGCCTTGGCCGCCTCGGACACGGTGGCGATGCTTTCCGCCGCGGTCGAAGCCCCTTGCGTCGCATCTTCCACATTGCGGGCGATTTCCGCCGTGACCCGGACCTGTTCTTCGATCGCCGCGGATATGGCGTTCGCCACGTCTGAGATTTCACCAACCCGGGCCGTCACGGTTTCAATCACCTTGACCGTATCACCCGTCGCCGATTGCACGCCGGAGACTTCCTGTTCGATCTCCTCGATCGCCCGCGCGGTCTGCTGCGCCAGGTTTTTGACCTCGGACGCGACGACGGCAAAACCCTTACCCGCGTCACCTGCCCGCGCCGCCTCGATCGTGGCATTAAGCGCCAGAAGGTTGGTCTGTTCCGCGATGTCGTTGATCAGGCGCACGACGTTTTCGATCCGCCCGGCGGTCTGGGACAGACGCGTGATCTGTTCACCGGCCCGGCGGCTTTCGACAACCGCTTCCGATACCTTCTGCGTCGACAGGCGCACCTGCTCGTCGATTTCCGCGAAGGACATGGACATTTCTTCCGCCGCCGCCGCGACGGTCTGAAAGTTGGTCGCGGCCTGTTCCGTGGCCGACGACACGTTGACCGCCTGTACCGTCGTTTTTTCAGCGTTCTCGTTCATGTTGTTGGCCGTGCTGCCCATGCGCTGAATGCACTGGCCGAAGGTTTCGAACACGGCCTTGATCTGATCGTCGAACTGCACCGTCATGCCGGCAATGGTATTAGCACGCTGCGATTGACGCTGCTGATCGGCATCCCGTTCCTGCCGCAGGCGTTCGGCCTCGGCATGTTCGCGGCGCAGAATATCGAAGGCCGAAGCCAGTTGCGCAACCTCATCACGAGATTTGGTCGCCTCGTTACCCGTATCGGAAATCATCGCGAAGACGTCGTCCTGCAAACGTTTCAATGGATTAACGATGCTGCGGCCGAGCAGCCATGCCAGCAGCACGGCAATCAGGATACCGGCAGCACCGAACATCATGCCTTCCTGAACGGCGCGGCGCGATCCGCCGGAAAGACTGCTGAGATCCGCTGACTGACGGGCGATAGCTTCACCCCGCAGGTTCGAAATTCTGGCCTGCAAGGCATCCATAGTCCCTTTGAGCAAGCTCCAGGAATCTTCCGTCCCCCTGACGCTGCCGATGAAGGCCGCAACCCCTTGGCGCAGGGTATCGATGTCGCGCGCGACGAACTTGGCGACCCGTTGCTCACGGCGCGGCAGACCTTTTTCCTTCATCAGGGCACGCACCGCAGCGACTTTGTCCGAAAGCTGGGACACCGCATCGGCGGCGGCATTCCCATGGGTAAGGTCGCGGGATACGGCAAGATCCAAGCTGGCCTTCAAGGCCTGTTGTACGCCTGCCGCGATATCGGTTGCCAGTTTCGGTGCCTGTTCATCATCGAACCCACGCAGCCAATCCGCCAATTTGGCCGAGGATTGCGGCAGTTTTTCCAGCGCTAGAAGGATCACATCGGCCCCTTCCTTGTCGCCGCTGATCCGCCGCAGGACATCGGCCAGTTGTTGCTTGTAAAGCTCCTGTTCGGCCGCCAAGGTTTCAGCCGCTTCCATTTCATCGCGGGAATGCAGCAGGCCCACCACCAGGGCACCGGCCTCTTGCGCGGTTTCCTGTGCCTGATCGATCGCCGCCAGATCGGTGTCGCGTTTCGAATCACGAAACGTATTCACCGCCTCCGACAGTTCGAACAGGTGGACGGCGAATTCATTGGCAATGCCGACCTGCTCGACCCCTTCGATCAGCGTGTCACCGGTTCGGGCGAATGCGTCGAAGCGGCTGACCGACAACCCCGCCAGCATGATCATCAGGGCAATGACCGAGGCGAAGCCAAGAAATGTCCGGAAGCGGATGGATGTACGGCCGATTAGCATGTTCAATTCCTCACGTTACAACGGCGATCCGCACATGGATCTTTGCCGAAATTCATCGATTGGGAATTGTTGGCGATGACTTCGCATGTGCACAATATACCTTTGGTCATGAATCACGCCGATCATCGATAGGCGCTCACCAGAAGTGACCTAGTGCACTATATTTATTTGATTTTAAGGAATGCGTCAGAGGCATGAAATTTTTGTGACAGCGCCAGCCTTAAAATGCTGCGATGCATCAAAATTATGCGTGCATAGGGTGATTCCGGGTCAATCCGGAACCAGATCGGCCCCAGACTCAAAGGCCTGACGCAGAGCGGCAGGGACTTCACGGCTGGCGTTGGTCTTGTAATCGAAGAACACCAGAACGGCCTCGGACGTGGCGACGATGGTGTCGCCCGCGAACAACCCCTGCCCCAGAACATAGGATTTGTTGCCAAGGCGCATCAGCCGCGTGCCGACACGGACCACGCCCGGGTAATGTAGTTGGTTCAGATAGCTGACCTGCACGCTGGCAAGGGCCGAGCGCGGCTCGATCCCCAAATGGCGCTGCATGGCGTTCAGGTAATCGACCCGGCCGGCCTCTGCATAGACCGTGAAGGCGGTGTTGTTGACGTGATTGTTGGAATCCTGATCGGAAAAACGGATCGAGACGTCGGTCCACCAAACGTAGTTGGCGGGGTCTTTCAGGTCGATATCGGACACGGGTGATGGGCTCCTGCTTGGGCGGGTCGATGACTGCAGAGCCTTGTAAAAGGTTTTCGCCGATCGGCAAACCGTCAATGGCGCAGCAGACGCGCGGGGCCTTCGGCCATCCATTCGCGGATCACCCGCACGGAGTCCGTGGGGTAGGTTTCGACCAGGTGATGGATATGGGCGCGCAAGCGCGGATCGACCCTGCCGACGCGGGGCCGGATGTTGATCGTCGGCGAGAAATCCCGAACGTCTTCGTCAAAGCTGGGTAACGGTGGGCGCATGGCTGACCCCGGGCCGATCATGGTTAAGAATTCGTTATTCTACGCCGCCCTAGATTTCCGGGATAGCCCCTTACGCGCGGTTATTTATCGGCGCAGGCATCGCGCAGGTTCTTCAAGGCAATCGCCGCGGCCGGATTGGGGAACAACGGTATGGATTTCTGGAACCGTTCTGCCAATTCCCGGTCGGCGCGTTTCAATGTCCACCCCGACGTCAGGCAATTGGCCAGCCACATGCCGTCGTCCGCTTTTTCCACGCGGTCACGATGGCCCTGCAGATACCCGTCCACCACACCGATGAAAAAGCCCCGACGGTATTCTTCCGATTGCGCCTGCAGGGTGTTGCCGTTGTGGTAGGTCCAAAGCGGCCCGCGCGCCTGGGCCCAGGCGGCACCACAAGCGGCACCAATGGCCGCCCCGAATAGGATCAACATGACCACAAGACCGGTCTTCCGCATGGCAAATTCCTTCCTTGCACGTCCAAGGAACAGAATGGATCAGGATTTATGGAAGTGCAGACAAAAAAACACCGGGCGGTTATTCCGGCCCGGTGTGGATAGGTAAAGAGTGAATCTCATCAGCCTCCTTTATAGGGGGCCGGGGTCAATAATGCTGTGATGCGAGTCACTGGTGCCTGTTTTTTCTAATAAAACGAGTCTTTTCTGACTTAATGCACTGTTTATCCAAGGTTTTCCTTGAAAAAAGAAAGCGTGCGTTCGCGCGCCAAATCGGCCGAATCCTTGTCGTAATGCTGTCCGCCGACCCGGGCGAAAGCATGATTTTGGCCCTGATAGTCATGCAGAACGGCCTTCGGATTGCCGTCCAACGCCGCATGCACGGCAGCCTGCTGTTCCTTGGGCACGAATTCGTCTTCGGTCGCGATATGCAGCATGCAGGGCGCTTTCAGGTCTTCGCCGGTATGATCCGGCAGCATCACCCCGTAATAGCTGACGGCCGCATCAGCGCTGGTCCGCGTCGCCGTCAGGAAGGCCAACCGGCCGCCCAGGCAGAACCCCATGGTGCCGATCTTGCCGCTGCAGCCGTCGACCCCGCGCAGGGCCTGAATAGTGGATTCCAGATCATCGACGCCCTTTTCAAGATCAAAACCGTTGAACAGTTCGAACGCGCGCGCCCATTCGGCCTCGGTCTGGTCGGTGATCTGAATGCCCGGCTCCTGCCGCCAGAACAGATCGGGACACAGCGCCACATACCCCGCCGCCGCCATGCCGTCGGTGATTTCACGCATCACCGCGTTGACGCCGAAGATTTCCTGAATGACCACGACCCCGGGGCCTGTACCGCTCTTGGGCGTGGCCAGATAGCCCATGAAGCTGCCGCCGTCCTTGGTCTTGATCGTAATTTCCGTGCCGCTCATATCGTGGTTTCCTCCCTGGTCGATTCGTTCGCATTCCGGCCCTCAAGGGTGCCGGTCGGGCCGCCGCAAGCCGCCCGCCTGCGGGCATCTTAAATTCCAGGCTGGCCTCTGTCACCGGTTTGGGGCGAAGATTGTACACAATTCCGCCGTAACCGCCGGAGCATCCATGACCCAGTTTCAATCGACCTGGCGCTGCCCCATGTGCCATCAGCCGTCCGAACCGGTGGACGTCCATGGCCATGTGCAATGCCGGGTTTGCGGGCAAAACGTGGACCCCTGTTGTTCCGGCGAGAATGCCTGTCCCGTATCCGACAACCTTTCCCCGGACGTCGACATTCGCTAAGACAGGTTTCCGAGGAAACAAGCAGGTTTAAGGAATCCGAACATGCCACAGGGTCAAACAGGGGCACGGCTCCTGGTCGAAACGCTTCGCGCCAACGGTGTCGACCGCGCATTCTGCGTGCCGGGAGAAAGCTATCTTGCCGTGCTCGACGCCATGGTCGACGCGCCCGAAATCGATCTGGTGATCTGCCGCCAGGAAGGCGGGGCCGCCATCATGGCCGAAGCCGACGGCCAGATGACCGGCAGGCCCGGCATCTGTTTCGTGACCCGCGGCCCAGGGGCGACCAATGCCTCGGCCGGGGTTCATATCGCCTTTCAGGATTCCACGCCGATGATTCTGTTCATCGGCCAGGTCGCCCGCCATCAGGTCGAGCGCGAAGCCTTTCAGGAAATCGACTACCGCCGCATGTTCGGCGAGATGGCCAAATGGGTCGCCCAGATCGAAGATCCGGCCCGCGTACCCGAATACGTCAGTCACGCCTTTCATACCGCCATGTCGGGCCGCCCGGGCCCGGTCGTGCTGGCCCTGCCCGAAGACATGCTGACCGAAGAAGTGCTGGAACAGGCCGCCATCCCCGGCCCGGCCCATGTGGTGCAATCCCATCCCGGGCCCGAAGCCATGGCCGAACTGCGCGCCATGATGGAAACGGCCGAACGCCCACTGATGATCCTGGGCGGCGGCAGTTGGACCGAACAGGCGTCCCAGGACATCCGCGCCTTCGCCGAAGCCAACAACATTCCGACCAGCGTGTCGTTCCGCCGCCAGGATCTGCTGCCCAACGACCACCCGCTGTATGCCGGCGACGTGGGCATCGGCATCAACCCGAAGTTGGCCGAACGGGTCAGGACGTCCGATCTGATTCTGGCGGTCGGCCCGCGCCTGGGTGAGATGACGACCGGCGGTTACAGCCTGTTCGACATCCCCGTGCCCAAGCAGCGCCTGGTTCACATTCATCCCGGCGCGGAAGAACTGGGCCGCGTTTACCGCCCGGCCATGGCGATCAATTCCGGCATGCCGGGCTTTGCCGCCGCCGCCAAGGCGATGCAGCCGGTAACCGGACGTTGGGACAACTGGGCCGGAACCGCCCATGACGACTACCTTGCCTGGACCGAGCCCGCGAAAACGCCGGGCGACGTGCAGATGGGCGAAATCGTCGCCTGGCTGCGCGATCAGCTTCCGGCCGATGCCATGATCTGTAACGGCGCCGGCAATTACACCGCCTGGGTCCATCGGTACTACCGCTACCGGGGCTATGCCACGCAATTGGCGCCGACGTCGGGCTCCATGGGCTATGGCGTGCCCGCCGCCGTTGCCGCCAAGTTGCGCCATCCCGAACGGAACGTGGTCTGCTTCGCCGGCGACGGCTGTTTCCTGATGACCGGCCAGGAACTGGCGACGGCCAAGCAATACGGCGCCAACGTGATCTTCATCGTCGTCAACAACGGCACCTACGGCACCATCCGCATGCATCAGGAACGGGAATACCCGGGGCGTGTTTCGGGCACGGATCTGATCAACCCGGACTTCGCGGCCCTGGCAAAGGCCTATGGTGCGACGGGGGAAATCGTCACGGAAACGGCGCAATTCGCGGATGCCTTCGCGCGCGCCCAGGCCGCCGATTCGCCCGCGTTGATCGAACTTCGCACCGATCCGGAAGCAATCAGCCCGTCCGCAACCTTGTCGGGCCTGCGCAGTCAGGCAGAGGCACGAGACGCAGGGAAAGCCTAAGGCAACAAGATAAACACCTTGCTTCCCCTTACACCACCATTCCTATATGTCTTTTGGCGGGTTCCACGGGGCGAAAAAACACATTAGATTAAATTGATTAGGTGCTTCCGCGAAGGAGGGATCGCCGCATGGCGAAACGCAGAGGCCCACTGGGGCAACTGTTTACCGGTTTCATTCTGCTGATGATTGTCGCGGCCGGCGCGATGATCGGCTTGGCCGTGTTCTATGACGATGACGCCTTCGCCTCGCAGTTGCGGTCCCTGGGCGTTCCCGAAGCGCAGATATCCAAGGTCATGGACCTGAAATCCCAGGTCAAGGACAAAGCCGATGTTAACCCCAACGACTTGGTCTTTACCGCGCGGTCCATTTGGTGGGATCTGCGCGACCGGTTCGATTTCGACCTGACTGATCAGGTTTCGCGTACCCTGCCGCGCGTCCGCCATGTGACCCAGATGGAACCCATGACCCGGCCCGACGATCCCAAGGAACCGATCGCCGAAGACAAGCCGGACGAAGCCCTGCCGGCGGACATTCAGCGCGAAACCGGCGAGCAGCCGAGTGCGGACAAGCCCATGGGTGAAGGTTCCGGCGAAGCCACCATGGCGCCGCCCACGGCCGAAGACAAACCCATGCCCGGGCCCGACACGGCGCAGAAAGACGAAACGGCGCCTTCGATAGCCGAGCCTGCAAAGGACGACGCGCAGATGGCGGAAAAACCCATGGAGGAGAAAGCCCCCATGGAAGAAAAGCCGGCTGCAGCGCCTGAACCGGCGGCCCCCGAGGCCACGGACAAGCCCATGGAACTGACCAACCCGCCCGCACCCGAAGCACCGGCGGAACCAGCCCCCGCGGCGGAACAAACCGCATCCGTGCCGCCCGAGCCCGCAGCCGCCCCCACACCCCCTGCCGAAGCACCGCCGGCCACGGCAGAGGAACGCCTGGCCGCTGCCGACCTGACTTATAAGCGGGCCCTGTCCCTGTTCGCCGATGCCAAAAGCCAGGAACAGAAAGCCGAAGCCGCCAAACTGTTTGCCCAGGCGGCCATCGGTGGGCACCCGGGCGCGCAGTATTCCATCGGCGTGATGCATTACAACGGCACCGGCGTTGCCAAGGATTATGCCAAGGCCGCCGAATGGTTCGGCCGCTCGGCGGAAAAAAGCAACGCCGCCGCGCAGTACAACCTGGGCATCCTGTATTACAACGGACAGGGTGTGCCCAAGGACGACCGGCTGGCCTATAAATGGATCAGTGCCGCCGCCGAAAACGGCGACCAAAAAGCCATCGTCGCGCGCGATGCCTTGAAGAAAGCCCTGCCGGCCGATATCACCAAGCCGGAAGCCCCCACCTTCCCGGGTGCGGCGCCGACTGGCGACGGCACACCGCTTAACGTCACGCCGGGCACCCAGCAATAATCCAGTCAGCTGAGGCATAGGCCCGGATCGGGCTCTGTCAGGTCCGTCCAGCGGGCCCGCTGCCGTGAACGTCCGACGGCAGGGACGGCGTCAAATGCTTAAGACGTTCACGGTGCAGGATGTACAACCCGCTGCAGATCAGCACAGCGGTACCGCTCCAGGTCCAGACATCGGGCAAATCCCCCCATAAGACGAACCCAAGCCCCACGGCGAACACCATGTTGAAGTACTTGAACGGCACGACAAGCCCGGCTTCGCCGTAGCGGAAACTTTCGATAATCAGGAAATAAGCACCGCCCATCAAAAAGCCGGACAAGGCCATCAGGCCCAGATCTTCCCAGGTGACCGGCGACCAGCCGAAAGGCAAGGTGAGAAGCCCGCCGATCGCCGCCGCCGCCGTGCTTGTGGCCAGCAGCGCGTTGGAATTTTCCGTCGACATAGCCCCCCGGGTCACGAGGTCGCGGAACGCCCCGAACAAGGCCGAAGCCAGCGGCAACACCGCCGCCCACTGCATGGCTTCGCCGCCCGGCCGGATGATGATCACGACCCCGACGAAGCCTGCCAAAACAGCCGCCCAGCGCCGCCAGCCCACAGGTTCGCCGATCAACAGCGGCGCCAAGGACGTAACGAACAGGGGGCCTGCGAAGACCACGGCCAAGGCGTCGGCCAACGGCAAATAGCGCAAACCCGTGACGAAACAGAACGTGCCGCACAGCACCACCACGCCCCGAATGACATGCAATCGCGGGTTATGGATACGCAGGCTTTCCAGACCACCGTAAAAGCGCACGAACACGGCGATGATGAGGAACGAGAACATGGCGCGCGTGAACAGAAGTTGGCCCACGGGATAGCCTGTCGTAAGCCATTTCATCACCGCATCGTTGAGTGTCAGCAGCATGCCGCCACACATCATCAGGGCGATGGCGCGGCCGGGTGCACTGGAACCTTGAACGCTGGTCATCAAGGGCATGTTGGGGATCCTTCGTTGGATCAGCCGTAGAGCTGGTTGACGATGAAAACGGCGGCCCCGATGCCGACGACATCGGCGATCAAGGCCGCAAAAAGGGCATGGCGGATGCGGCGGATGCCGACCGCGCCGAAATAGACGGCCAGCACGTAGAAGGTCGTTTCGGTCGACCCCTGGAAGGTCGACACCAGATAACCGACCAGACTGTCGGGGCCATGGGCCGGATCCTGAATGATCGAGGCGAGCACGCCGTAGGCACCCGAACCCGACAATGGCCGCAGCAACGCCATGGGCAGGGCTTCCGCCGGCAGGCCGAACAATTCCGTCACGCTGCCGAGCGGCCCGACAATCGCGTCCATGGCACCGGAGGCCCGGAACATGGCGACGGCGGTCAGGATCGCCACCAGATAGGGAATGATGCGCAGCGCCACGTTGAAGCCGTCCTTGGCCCCTTCGACGAAGCATTCATAGACCTGCACGCCCTTGGCCGCGCCGAAACCCAGCAGCGTCACCATCAGGCCCGGGATGATCCAGGGCGCAATCTCGCGTCCGAAGACGACCGTCAGCGGCACCAATACGGCGACCGTGCCCAGGGCGGTCAGTGAAACCCAAAGGGGATAGGCCTCGGACCCGGCCCCGTTCAGGTCATCGCTTGCTTCCAACACATCTTCTTCCGTCCCGACAGACGCCGCCGGATCCTGATCCGTGTCAGCCGCAGTCTGCGCGAAACGAGGAGCCAGAAGCTTGGCGGAAATAATTGCAACGACCGTGGAACAGATGGTCGCGAACAGGGTCGTCGGCACGATCCCCGCCGGATCGGTCGATCCGGCGGCAGCCCGCAGCGCGATCACCCCCGTCGGCAGCAAAGTCACCGATGACGTATTGATCGCCAGGAACAAAGCCATGGCATTGGTCGCCGTACCTTTTGTGGGGTTCAAGGTATCCAATTGCTGCATGGCGCGGATGCCGAACGGCGTTGCCGCATTGCCGAGCCCCAGGGCATTGGCCGACATGTTGAGGATCATCGAGCCCATGGCCGGATGATCAGGCGGAACGTCGGGAAACAGTCGCACCATCAACGGGCGCAGAACCTTAGCAATGATACGCAGCAAGCCGCCTTCTTCCGCCACCTTCATCAAGCCCAGGAACAGCGCCATCACCCCTACCAAGCCAATGGCCAGGGTCACGGAACCGCCGGCGGCATCGATCATGGCCTTCCCCAAAAGGGCCATGGGGGCGTCGCCCGTGCCGTCCCAGGCAACCTGCCGTACGGCCCCCATGACGAAGGCAATGGCGACAATGGCCAGGAAGATGATGTTCATCGGGCTGTTCCTTCGTCACCATCATCCGCCGGCACATCGTCAGCGGGGGTATCATGGACCGGGTCCGCCGCCATGACCGGCGCCTTGCGCAGAACCTCGCGGTGCAGGATGTAAAGACCCGAGGCGATGATCACCGCACTGCCCGCCCAGGTCAGCCAATCGGGCAAATCGGACCAGATGAGGAACCCCAGGATCGCCGCGAAGAACAGGTTGCAGTAGCGGAACGGAGCAAGCAGCGCCGCCTCGCCATACTGAAAGGCCTCGATCAGCAGAAAATGCGCCGAGGTCCAGATCAGGCTGGCCATGATGATCAACAGCCAGTTCACGCCGGACAGGGGCGGCCAGTCATAAGGCGGCACGAACAGGCCGGCCAGGCCGACCACCACCATCATCGAGAACAGCATGGAATGGGTGGTTTCGCGCCCTGATGCGCCCCGGGTGATCAGATCGCGGATCGATTCACCCAAAGCCGCCGCCAGGATCATGATCGACGCCCATTGGAAGGCTTCGCCCGTCGGCCGCACGATGATCAGCACGCCGATGAAGCCCACGATAACCGCCAACCAGCGCCGCCATCCGACGCTTTCGCCAATGAACACAGGCGCCATGGCCGTCAACAGGATGGGGCTGGCAAACAGGATCGAGGTTGCCGTCGCCAACGGCAATTCATCGATACCGACCAGATAGGTAAAGGTCGCGATTGCCGCCATCAATCCCCGCGCCGCATGCAGACCCCATTTCCGGGGCATGAGGGCCGTTGCCCCCTGGGTGCCCAGGGTCGCCATGATCAGGGCGAATCCGGCAATGACGCCGCGCACGAACATGATCTGTCCCGGCGGCAGATCGCCCGCCAGGTATTTCAGCCCGGCGTCGGAAATCGTCAGCAGCGCCCCCCCGGCAACCGCCAGGGCGATGGCCCGGCCCGGTGCCGCCGAGCCCTGCATGGCGGACATGATCGCCATCAGATACCCACCGTCCGTGCCATGCTTGGAATAATCACGGCCCTATTATCCGGTCCGGGAAATCACTGAATACGCTTTCCACGCCCCAATCAAAAAGTTTCCGGGCTTCATCCGGGTCGTTGATCGTGAAAACGCGGAGCGCAAAGCCCGCGGCGATGATCTCTTCCGCCCGTGCCTGCGTCAGGTCCCGCCCCCCGGCGTGAAGCGCCGTCGCCCCCAGGTCGTCGCAGCGTACCCGCCAATCACCGGGCACCTTGCCGACGATCAGGGCACGGGGGTATTCCGGCGCCTGATCGGCCGCCGCTGCCAATGCTTTTTCCGAAAAGCTGGACACCAGCGGTGCGTGCAGGCCCGAAGGCCAGTTTTCCTGCAGGGTTTTGGCTGTAATGACACCCGTGGTGGCGTCCTGGTCCAGGGAGGGTTTCAATTCGACGTTGGCGCCAAGCCCCAAACGGGCCAGAACAACCAGCACTTGGTGCAATGAAGGAATACGCTCACCCTTGAATTCGGGCGCGAACCAGGAACCCGCGTCGAGCCCCTTCAGGTTGTCCCATCGATGGTCGGCAAGACGTCCACGGCCATCCGTCGTACGGTCCAGGGTTTCGTCATGAAACAGGACGGGCGTGCCCTCTGCCGTCAGCATCACATCGAATTCAACCCAACGCACCCCCAGTTCGTGGGCCTTGCGCAGACCGGCCAGGGTATTTTCCGGCGCGTGGCCGGCGGCACCGCGATGGCCGATGACCTTGGGCAGCGCGTCAGTGGGCTGTAGGCTTGGGTCGGCGGTCAAAGGATGGTCTCTTTCATGAAAATCGTTGTCTTTCTGCCGATTAGCGCGCACGCTTACAAGAGCTTATTGGTAGCAGAACTGACAACAAATAAGAAAAGAGGAATGGGATGGAGGACACCCTAAAGGAACGGGCACTACGATTTCATGCGGAGCCCGTCCCCGGCAAGCTTGAGATCACCCCCACCAAACCCTTGGCAACACAAAGCGATTTGGCGCTCGCCTACTCACCGGGCGTCGCCTTTGCCTGCCTGGAAATCAAGGATGATCCGGAACAAGCCGCCAAACTGACGGGGCGCCAAAATCTGGTCGCCGTGATTTCCAACGGCTCGGCCGTTCTGGGGCTCGGCAACATCGGCGGTCTGGCATCCAAACCGGTGATGGAGGGCAAGGCCGTCCTGTTCAAGAAATTCGCCGGCATCAACGTGTTCGACATCGAATTGAACGAAAGCGATCCGGAAAAGCTGGCCGACATCATCGCCGCCATGGAGCCGACCTTCGGTGCGATCAATCTGGAAGACTTCAAATCGCCGGAATGCTTCATCCTGGAAGAAACGCTCAAAAAGCGCATGGGTATCCCCGTGTTCCACGACGATCAGCACGGCACGGCCATCGTCGTCTGTGCCGCTTTGACCAACGGCCTGCGCGTGGTCGGCAAGGAAATGTCCAAGGTCAAAGTCGTGTCCACGGGCGGCGGGGCTGCCGGGATCGCCTGTTTGAACCTGATGGTTTCCATGGGTGTGAAGCGCGAGAACATTACCCTGGTCGATCATGTGGGCGTGGTGTTCGAAGGACGCACGGCCGATATGACCGAACAGAAAGCCCTGTATGCGGCCAAAACCAAGGACCGGACGCTGGAAGAAGCCATCCGTGGCGCCGATGTGTTCCTGGGGCTTTCGGCCGGCGGTGTCCTGAAAAAGAACATGGTCGAAGCCATGGCTGACCGTCCGTTCATCATGGCGCTTGCCAACCCTGACCCGGAAATCCTGCCCGAGGACGCCCGCGCGGCCAACCCAGAAGCCGTGATCTGCACGGGGCGGTCGGATTATCCGAACCAGGTCAATAACGTGCTGTGTTTCCCCTTTATTTTCAGAGGGGCGCTTGATTGCGGTGCGACCACCATCAACGAGGAAATGAAACTGGCCGCCGTTCAGGCCATCGCCGATCTGACCATGGCCGAAAGCTCCGAAACGGTGGCGCGGACCTATTCGGGCGAAGACCTGCGGTTCGGCGCTGAATACCTGCTGCCCAAACCGTTCGACATGCGCCTGATCGTCCAGGTTGCCCCCGCCGTGGCCAAGGCAGCCATGGAATCGGGCGTGGCCAAGCACCCGATTGAGGATTTCGCCGCCTACCGCGAACAGTTGGAGCGCTTCGTGTTCCGATCCGGCATGTTGATGAAGCCGATTTTCGAGCGTGCCAAGCAAGACCCCAAACGCCTGATTTTAGCCGAAGGCGAAAGCCATCGCGTGCTGCGCGCGGTTCAGGTTCTGGTCGACGAGGGCATCGCAAAACCGATCCTGATCGGTCGGCCCGACGTGATCGAAATGCGGATCGAACGGCTGGGTTTGCGCATTCAGCCGGAACGGGATTTCGAAATCTGCAATCCGGAAAACGACCCCAGATATGAAGAATACTGGCGTAGCTATCACGCCTTGATGGAGCGCAAGGGCGTGTCGCCGGGGGCGGCCCGTCAGATCATGCGCACCAACAACACCGTGATCGCGGCGACCATGCTCAAGCGCGGCGAGGCCGATGCCATGCTTTGCGGCGTGATCGGACGCTATGATTATCACCTGCGCTACATGATGGATGTGGTCGGGCGCGCGCCCGGCGTGTGCGACCTTTCGGCCCTGAGCATTCTGTTGCTCCCGCGGGGCACCTTCTTCCTGGTCGACACGCAGGTCACCCACGACCCCACGGCCGAAGAATTGGCGGAAATGACCATGATGTCGGCGGATTTCGTGCAAAGCTTCGGCGAAATCCCCAAAGTCGCCCTGCTGTCCCATTCCAATTTCGGCGCGGACGACACGCCCGATGCCCGCAAGATGCGCGAAGCGCTGCAACTGTTGCGGGACAAGGCCCCGGACCTGGAGGTCGAAGGCGAAATGCAGGCCGACGCGGCCATCGATGAAGAAGTCCGCAACCGCGTGTTTCCCAATTCGAAACTCAAGGGCATGGCGAATTTGCTGGTATTCCCCAATCGGGAAGCCGCCAACAATGCGTTCAACCTTTTGAAGACGTTGGATAATGGCCTGCCTATCGGACCGATCCTGATCGGCACGGACCTGCCTGCGCATGTCCTGACCAGTGCGGTGACGGCACGGGGTATCGTCAATATGGCGGCCCTTGCCGTCGTCGATGCTCAAATTCGCGGGCGGCTGCTTTAGCACCCTGACACGAGCATTCAGCCGAACGGAGTCTAAGTGGGACTGGGCCTAAGCGTTTTGGCGTTTCAGGCCCAGGCCCACGACGAACTCTCCGAATTTCATATCGGCATGGGCCATATCATAGATGATGTCGTGAAAGCAGAGCCGTAGATCGTGCAGGCCTGCATGGCCCTTGTTGCGAATGTTATCGATCAGTTTTTGCATTCGCTGCAGGCATTCCTTGTGATGTTCGATATGCCATTCCAGGCCGCAATAACCGAGATCGCGCATGTATTCTTCTTCATGTTCGAAGTGGGCAACAAGGCTTTCAACAAATTCGGCGAGTGGTTTTTCGAAATCTTCAAGAACGCCATCAACCAGCGTTTCCGCGCAATCATTGATGATGCGGATCAAGGCTTCATGTTCTGTATCGATATCACCGTAGTTGACGTAAAAGGCACGAGGTAGAACGAATTCCCACTCATTCCGTGGATTTGACATTAGCTCCCTGACTCCCTTTGGCTCTACCCCCAAGCCTTTTGGTCTGTCTGTCAGAGCAATTCACACCGGAACTACCCTCAAATATCAAAAATGCCGGCCCGCTCTTTCAATGGACTATTTCCCTGATATTTGTCTGCTATTATTCGCTCTGTTTTTCCAAGCATTTGCAGCTTAGCCAAATACAACTCGAACGGTCAAATATTTGCGGACCCACATATTTAAGGGATTTAAAAAACACGCATCACATTCTGCAAAAGCACTGTGATACCCGTTAATTAACCCGGAAGGCTTCAGGTGCCGGTGCCCGAAATCCCCGCGATCGAAGATTTCACCTCTTCCAAGGCTTGCGACAGATCATCGATCAATCCCGGAATGCGGTCAGAGTTCGGATCCTGACGCAAAACCTCGTCGAGTTCCTTTACAACGCTGAACACACGGTTGGCGCGCAGGTTGCCGCTTACACCTTTAAGGGAATGCGCCAACCGCTCCGCCGTTTCATGATCGCCTTCATCCAAATGACGTTTGATGCTGGCCGCATAATCCATGTACTTGTCGTGAAACCCGTTCAACAGGCGCAAAAGAATGGCATCGTTGTTCGCCACCATGCGCCGTGCGGCAGCAAGGTCGATACCTGCGATCTCGCTCGGCAGCCCGCCGGCTGACGGCACATCCGGTTCCGTCCTTGCCGGTTTCACAACCTCGGCCTGCTTTGATCTATCCGGTGATTTTTCACCTGACGTCTCTTCAGGCGCCGTCTCTACCGGCAACGCTTTTTCAGAAAGGGCCGACGATGTCTTGGATGATGTTGACGGCCTGATCCACCTGGCTAAGGCCGCAAATAAACGTTCTGGGTCGACAGGTTTTGCGACATGGTCATTCATCCCCGCCGCAAGACACCTGTCCCGTTCTTCGACCAAGGCATGGGCCGTCATGGCGATGATCGGAAGGTTCTGCAAGCGGCGGTCCTCGCGAATGTTCTGAGCCGCCTCGAAACCATCCATTTCCGGCATCTGAATGTCCATCAGCACAGCATCGTAATCACGTCCCCGCGCCATGCGGCAGGCCTCGACACCGTTTGCCGCCACGTCAACCTTGACGCCCGCACTTTCCAACAGTTCCACCGCGACCTGCTGATTGATCTCGTTGTCTTCCGCCAGCAGAACGCGCGCACCCGCAACCTGAACCTCGGCACCGGAAACCGGGCCGTGATAGTGCGTCGCCTTATCTCCTGGGTCCGCACCGGCGAAGATATTCATGATGGCATCAAACAAGGTCGACTGGTTGACCGGCTTGACCAGGAATGCCGCGACGCCTTCGGTTTCGGACGCTTCTCTGACGCTATCGCGGCCATAGGCTGTGATGGTCATGACTGCGGGAAGTTCCTGCAAACCTTCGAGCTTCTTAATTTCCCGGATTGTTTCAATGCCGTCCATTTCGGGCATCGCCCAATCCATGACGACCAGCTTATAGGGCTGTTCGTCCTTGTCCGAAACTGAACGGCTTAATTCCGCGAGTGCCGCAGCACCTGAATGAACCGCCGTGCATTTGAATGACATGGCTTCCAATGTTTCGGCGAAAATCGTCCTGGCCGTCGCGTTATCGTCGACGATCAGGATTCGCATGCCCCTTAAGTCGGGGGTCGGCTGGCGCATACGCTGAGAAACTTTGGCGGCCCGCGGCATGGTCAAAGTGAACCAGAAAGTGCTGCCCTGCCCCCGTTCGGACCGCACGCCAATCTCGCCACCCATCAGTTCAACAAGATTCTTGCTGATGGCAAGCCCCAGTCCGGTCCCGCCGAACTGACGGGTCGTGGATGTGTCTGCCTGGGAAAACGGATTGAACAGCTTTGCCACCTGTTCTTCGGTCATGCCGATGCCCGTATCCGACACGTTGAACTGCAACCGGACATCGTTTTCTTCCAGACCCAGGCAAATGACTTCGACCAGGATTTCGCCTTCGTCCGTGAACTTGATCGCATTGCCGGTCAAATTGATCAGAACCTGACCAAGCCGCAGGGGATCCCCCCGCAGGTCCAACGGCAAGTCAGGCTCAATCCGGAAGACCAATTCCACAGATTTCTCGGATGACTTGGCGACCATGATATCCGAAAGACTTTCGAACACCTCATCGAGATGAAAATCGATTTCCTCCACATCAAGTTTTCCGGACTCAATCTTGGAGAAATCCAGGATGTCGTTGATAATTCCCAAAAGGGCGTGGGACGACGATTGGACCTTGTCCAGATAATCACGCTGCTGGCCCGTCAGTTCCGTCCGCAACGACAATCCCGTCAGGCCAATGATCGCGTTCAACGGCGTGCGAATTTCGTGGCTCATATTCGCGATAAATTCGGACTTGGTTCTATCCGCTGTCTGAATACGTTCATTGTCGGCCGAAACCCTTTGCAGGAACAAATTGATGATCCCGGTAACCACGATCACGAACAAAATCAAAAAACTGCCAAGCGACAGATATGCAAGCGCGTCGGCCAATTCCTGATCCGTTTTTGCCGCCATTTCGCGGCTTTGCGCCAAGAACCCGACGGCCAGATCGTGGAACCCCTCGACGGCGGGACCATCGTCAACCTTGACCAGGCTGTCGATATAGACAGGGTTTCGCCCCGCATCGACCAGCCGCGCCGCGGTTTCGAATTTTGCGAAATATTCCTGAATGACCTTTTCGATGGCATGCAACGATTGCTGTTCGGATTCCAGGGTCAGCAACGGCTTGATCCGGTCCAACTTCTTGGTCAGGCGCTCAATGTTCAGGGCAACCTGCGGCGCGATCCGGATATCGCTTCGCAGCACCATATTCTTGAAGTTGTGAATGAACCCGCCGTATCCAAGTTCTGCCCGCAGTTCGAACAGATACTGACTCTTCGTCGTCGCCGTCTCGTTGAAGGCCCGCCAGCGCTCGTTGACGCTTTCGAATTTACCCGCGGCGGTATACCCGAAAACGACAAGCGCGCCGATCATCGCCACCGCCGTCAGGTTCGCCACCCATACCCAAGTTTTGACTGTAGGCGCCTGCATATGACCACCAAGCCGGAATGTTATCAGTCGTTGCGCACATCCATGCGGCAAGAGGACATCTTAGATCAATCATCGACCGAGAATGATGGATAATCCATAGGCCGAAGGGCGTATGGATCAATCCAGCGATATACATTGAGGATAGCTGGCCACCCCACCCTCAAGCGGTAAGGGCAGCCTATTCAGACGCAACCAGATGTTCCAGAGATGTATTTACTTCGTCCAAAGCATTGGCCAAATCCAGGATCAATTCCTCAACGTGACCGCCGCCGCCATTCTCCTTCAATTCATTTTCCAACACCTTTGCCGCCTCGAATACCCGGCTGGCATGAAGATTCCCGCTGACACCTTTTAGGGAATGGGCGGCGCGTTTGGCGGATTCCAAATCTTCATCCTTTAAATGCGCGGATATTTTATCGGCATAATCCATATAACGATCATGAAATTGGGTCAGAAACTTCTGCAACATCGCATCGTTTCCGCGCAACATAAGGCGCGCGGCCTTCATATCGATGCCGACAATGTTGTCGGGCAGTCTGCCCTCATCTTCGGATGATGCGGGATCATCCTTGGTCTGGGGCACAGTGACATCGGCGGATTTTCCAGCCCATCGGCCCAATACCGCAAACAGAAAATCAGGGTCAATCGGCTTGGTGACGTAGTCGTTCATACCGGCGGCGGTGCATTTTTCGCGCTCTGATTCCATGGCATGCGCCGTCATGGCAATGATGGGCAGGGCTTTCAGCCGTTCAATCTTGCGAATTTCATGCGTTGCCTGATAACCGTCCATTTCCGGCATTTGGATGTCCATCAAAACGGCATCGAATAATTCCTTCGAAACCCGGTCCAATGCAATCCGACCGTTTCCGGCAATCTCCACCTTCACGCCCTCGCCCTGCAGCAGTTCCGCCGCCACCTGTTGGTTGAGTTCGTTGTCTTCGACCAACAGAACCCGAACCCCCGATATCTTGTTTTCTTCCGCCCCAGGTTCCGCATCGACCGTGCTCTTCGACGCCTTCGATTTCTTGCCGAATGCGGTGACGATGGTATCCAGCAAATCGGACTTGTTGACAGGCTTGGTCAAAATACCGCTTACGCCTGCACGCTTTGCAACCTCACTGATCTCCTCATGTCCGTGTGCCGTTACCATGATCACGCGCGGTGCCTGGCCGGCCCGGCCTTTGTCGGCAAAGATTTTCTTCGCCGTCTCCACGCCATCGATGCCGGGCATCAGATAATCCAACAGCACCAGGTCGTAAGGCCGGCCTTCGGTTGCCCCCTTGGATAATTCCGCCAATGCCTTTTCGCCTGAATCCACCGCCGCAACCATGAACCCGCACACCTGCAACGTATCTGTGAATGTCATCCGTGCGACGTCGTTATCGTCAACGACCAAAACGCGCAGACCGCTGATCTCGGAAAGAGCATCTTCAGCCTCATGCCTCTCTCCGTCACCAACCCCGAATTTAGCCGTAAACCAGAACGTGCTGCCTTGGCCTTCGACGCTATCGACGCCGATTTCGCCTCCCATCATGGTCACGAGGGTATGACTGATGGCGAGCCCCAGCCCCGTTCCGCCGAATTGCCGCGTCGTGGAAATATCCGCCTGAGAGAACGGCTGAAACAATTTCTCGGTCTGTTCCTGGCTCATTCCGATACCGTTATCGGAAACGGAGAACCGCAACGTCACACCGGCATTATCGTGCGCTTGCATTTCCACGGCGACGACAACCTCACCCCGTTCCGTGAACTTGATCGCATTGGTGACCAGGTTGATCAAAATTTGCCGCAGGCGCAGGGGATCCCCTTCCAATTCATCGGGAAGGTTCGGGTCCGTTTGGAACAAGAGTTCCAGCGCCTTGCCCTCGGCCTTCGTCACCATGATCGGGGCAAGATCGCCGATCACCTTGTCGAGATTAAAGGTAATCCTCTCCATCTCGAGCTTTCCGGCCTCGATCTTCGAGAAATCCAATATATCGTTGATGATCGTCAGCAGCGCATCGGCCGACGATTGCACCTTGACCATATAGTCCTGCTGCTGCGCGCTCAGTTTTGTCTTAAGCGCCAACTGTGTCAGCCCGATGATCGCGTTCATGGGCGTTCGAATTTCATGGCTCATATTGGCCAGAAATTCACTCTTGGTGCGTTCCGCTTCTTCCGCACGCTCCTTCAAACTGGCCTGTTCCTCCGCCAGGGCGGTCATGCTTTCCGCATGTTCCGTCAGGATTTCGCGGGACATCTCCAATTCCGCAACGTGATCGGCCAGTTCTTCCCGGCTTTTTTCCAACGAGCCCTGGATTACGCGCCGGCCTTTCTCCATGCGGATGCCAAGGACCATGCTTAACGACCAAATCACCAGAACGCCTGCCAGTTGAAAGGCCATTTCCACTTGAAACGTGCCAATTCCCGAGGCCATGGCACCGAAATCCTGAAAGACGACAGCCCGCCATCGCGTGCCCGGCACATCTTGCTCAGCCAGGATGGCGTCTATTTCACGGGGGGTCAGACGGATATCCCGTGCATTGGCAATCTTGTCGCGGGTCCCTGCCGGTGAAATTTCGATCAACCCGTCCCGGTCCCTGTGGATCAGTATCAAATTGTGACCGGCACTTTGGTAGTTCGCCAGCAGCCGCTCGATCCGCTTGGTATAGAAACTGACGAAGAACGCGCCGAACACATCACCGTTCCTGTAGAGCGGTGCCATTGAATCAAAGTGATAGTTGAACGGTTGCGGATGAACGAATGCTTGATATGAACTTGTCGGCGAAGGCCCGCTATGCCGAACCGTTAAACTGGGCACTAATTGTCGGGTCGAAGCGACGAAAGATCGGATATCCGCCTTGCAGACGCCCCCCACGAACCCTTCCAGATCGTCCAGAATATCCGTGCCGTTCGCATCGGCGATGGTAAAGGTGAAAAAGTCCGGGAACCATCGTTTGAGGCGCTTCGTCAGATCCGCTTTCAGTTCCTCGTCACCGGGGGTTCTCGCAAGGTCGAAAATCGCCTGTTCGTTATCAATGGCGAATGCCGAAATTCGACGGTTCTGATCTTCGATGAACCGTCCGACATCGTTGGCCACGACCTGTACCTCGGTTTCGGCCAACGCCGTCTGGTTTTGTTCATAAGCGGTGATGTTTTGTTTCGCGGACAACACGGCAATCGCCGCGCTGAACGCAGCGGCAATTGTCATTGCGGCCGCGAAGTAAACCGGCACGCCAAAAACGACCCCGAGGGATTTCACGTTTCCTCCTTTGCGTCTTGAAACAACGCAAGGAATCCGAACTCATTTGCCAAAGTCGTATGTCACCTGAGACAGCACAGACCGCCTACATCAAAGAATCCTAAACAAAATTTATCAATCTACCCAAGGGTCATAGTCTCCCATGACGCCGAGACGGCCAGACACGATCATGATGGCGGCTTAAAGCGATGGCGGAACAATCGGAAAATTCCAATGATCAGAAGACAAGAACAGGAATGGACGGTGCCCTCAACCGACGGTCTTGCCGTACAAGAACTCGCTGAGGTCGTCATAACTGTGCATGCCGACGCGTTCCAAAGTGCTGAGTGAAATGATCTTGTCGACCTGTCCTTGGCCATCAATCGTGGGCAAACGAAGGTTGAGCTTTTCCGCCATCACCCCTTCGAATTTTTCAAAGATCGTCATGAACAGGACCGGCCGCATTTCCGCAACCACCGCGCCGAACTGATGGAACCGGATATCGCTCGACTGTGTCACACTATGAAGTGACAGAAGGTTACCCGTTTCGTCGCGTTTGAACAGCCGGGTGAGTTCCGACCCCCAATAGCGGTATCGGTAATCGCGCCCGCCCTCCAAGACATCGACAACCGTGGTCATCGGCAGCAGGGGTGGTGGAAAACGGGAAAGCTCAATCTTGTCCCATAAAGGCGCAATACCGTCCCCCCGCCAGGAATCCCAAAGCGCCAGCGCCTTTACAAGGTCCGGTGACTTAAGGTCCGCCAACGGTAGCGTCATAAGACGCGTCCCGTGAGGCTTGAAGTCGGGCATTCCGCCGTGCCTCCAATCAGCCGCAGGTTATGTAAAGACTATCACAGGAACCCAGGTTTCCCATCATTCCCGCGTGGCCCGCTTTCAGGCATGACTACAGCAGGTCGATCGGTGTCTTCAGGTATGTGACACCGTTCGTTTCGGGAGGGGGCAAGTTACCTGCCCGCATATTCACCTGCACGGATGGGATGATCAGGGCCGGCATATTGAGCTTGGCATCGCGCCCGTCGCGCATGGCGGCAAAGGCGTCCGCATCGGCGCAATCCTTCAAATGAATGTTCGCTGCCTTCTGCTCGGCCACGGTCGAATGCATGATGACCTCGCGCCCGCCCGGCATGTAATCGTGGCACAGGAAAATCCGTGTTTCCGGCGGTAGGGACAGAATTTTCTGGATCGAGTCATAAAGTGCGCGCGCGTCACCGCCCGGAAAATCACAGCGCGCCGTGCCGTAATCGGGTGCGAACAGCGTGTCGCCGACAAATACCGCATCGCCGATCACATAGCTGATACAGGCCGGCGTATGGCCGGGCGTGTGCATGACCCGTGCGGTCAGGTTGCCGATCTTGAATTCCTCGCCGTCCTGAAACAGATGGTCGAATTGCGAGCCGTCCGTAGCGAAAGCGTCTTCGACATTGAAGATTTTTTTGAAGGCCGCCTGCACTGTGCCGACGTTCGATCCGATGCCCAGGCGTCCGCCCAGGCTTTCCTTCACATAGGGTGCGGAGGTCAAATGATCCGCGTGGACATGGGTTTCCAGAACCCATTCCACGGTCAGGTCGTCCTGCCCGATTTGATTGATGACCGCTTCCGCCGATTCCTTATACGTCCGCCCGGCCGCCGCATCGTAATCCAGAACCGGATCGATCACCGCCGTTGCCCCCGTTTCCGGGCACATGACGATATGGGTGATGGTGAAGGTACGGTCGTCGAAGAAGGATATGACCTTGGGATTGAGTGTCATGGACGTGCTGTTTCCTGCTGGTTGGCGCCCGGCAAAGGGTTTTCCAATCTTCAGGTGTATTTAACAGCTTTCCCGGCAGAGATCAAACCCACGGCGCGGTTTGGGGTGATGCTATCCGGTCCAGGCGTCGTGCAACGTAACCGCGGACTGAAGCCCCGCCGGGATATCATCAATTCCCAGACCGGCCGCGGCCCCCAGGTGCGCCCGCCCATCCGCCAAACTAAGGCCGGGAATTTCCGAGCGCAGAGGATTTGGGTTGGCATCGATTTCCAACAACCCGGGGCCGCCGACAGCGGCCAGCAGATTGGCCGAGGCAAGCAGCCCGATCCCGCCCCCCAGATAATGGGGGCAGTACGTCCGCCCACCCGCCAGAATGGCGTGGGCCACGGGCAAGCAGCCGGTGACGCCGCCCCATTTCGCCATGTCGGGCTGGATATAGGTCAGTGCCCCCGCCGCCACGGCGGCGTCGAAATCCGGGGCGTCCGTGAAGTTCTCTCCGGCGGCGAGCGGAATGCCGCCCTCCGTCGCCAGCCGCGCCCAGTCTCCCGCCGGCGCGTCGGCGCGCAAGGGTTCCTCCAGCCAATCCAGTCCCAGGTCTGCGGCGCCCCGGGCGAATTCCAGAGCCGCATCCAGGTCCCAGGCCTGGTTGGCGTCGGAAAACAGGCGCTCGCCCGGCTTTATACCGCCCCTCAAGGCCTTGATCCCGGCGATGTCTTTCAGCGTGTCGAACCCGACCTTGACCTTGAAATTTCGGAATCCGGCGGCCCGGAATTCGGGCACGACATCTTCAGCGATCCCGATATGGATACCGCTGGCATAGGCAGGCACGGCGTCCGCTGCGCCCTCGGCGATGAAATGGCGCAGGGGTTGGCCGGCGGCGCGCGCCGCCAGATCCCACAAGGCGATATCAAGGCCGGCAATGGCCTGGGAGTAAGGGCCGGGTTCGCCCGTCTGCAGCACCCGCACGCGGGTTTGGTCCCACATATGATGGAAAGCCTCAGCGGGCGAATTAAACCCGCGCCCGGCCAGCAGGGGACCCAATTCCTGAATTGCCAAGCGCACCCGGTGCTCCGCTCCGCAGGACGGAAAATTGCACCAGATTTCACCGAAACCGAAGGCGCCGTCAGCCCCTTCAACCCGCACAAACACGGCAGGGCGGTCGCGCATGATTCCGAACGATGTCTCGACTGGCCGCTCGATCGCAACCCGCAGCGCCCAGGCATCAACCCGTCTAAGGCGCAAGGGATCGGCGGGAAAAGGCGGACCTTCATACGCCACGGCGCGATCGTTCGAATTCATGGAATCCCCTCATCTGTGATAGACATCCATAAGTCCATACGACTATAATTACGTCACTGGTTAATCGCAACGCTGGAACGACATTCATGCCGCCGCCCCGCGCCCGCCGCCACACCATGCCGCTTTACGCCCAGGCCGCATCCACCCTGCGTGGCGAAATCGAAGCCGGCACCTGGACTGTCGGCCAACAAATTCCCGCCATTGACGATCTTGCCGCCCGCTTCGGCGTGGCCCGCGCCACCATGCGCCAGGCCATTGAACTGCTCGAAAGCGAAGGCCTGATCCGCCGCCACCACGGCCTCGGCACCTTTGTCGAATGCGATCCCCGCGAACAACGCTGGTTGCCCCTGGCTTCGGACTGGCAGTCCTTCGTGAAAATGGTCGAACCCCTTCAGCCCAAGCCGATTTTGGTCGAAGCGGCGGAACGGCAGCCGCGCCTTCAAGATGGCGAAGGCCGGCCGGCCAGCGCCTATCAGCATATCCGGCGGGTGCATTACCGAAATGATGAGCCGTTCTGTCTGATCGATATTCATCTGGCCGCCGATATCTATCTGTTGGCACCTGAAAAATTCCGCGCTCAGATCGTGGTGCCGTTGCTGGCGGGAATGCCCGATGTGACGATCGGCAAAGTCCACCAGACCTTGACCGTGGACGGCGCCGGTCAGGAAGCCGCCGAACGTCTGGATTTGCCTTTGGGCGCACCCGTTGCCGCCGTGCGCCGGACCATCTGTGATCCCGCGGGCATCTGTATTTACCTTGCCGACATCATTTATCGCGGTGACGTGGTGCGGCTCGAAATCGACTTGTCGCCGCACCCAGAAAGTCCTTCAGCCGATCAATTTCCATAGCAATGTGACACGCGCATAACTCAATTCAATCTTGGCATTGGCCTAGCGGCCAGGGCCTCATGTATCACTCTTAGCAACATGCCCCAAACAGCTACAGACGAAGAGATTAGCCCCATGTGCATCATCGACATCTGCGGGGTCACCATATCGCGACGAGATGCTCAGCCTTGAAATCAACTCGTCCCCGGCTTCGCCAAGGGAAACGCCCTGATCCGCTCGGCGCGGGCCCGATCAGGCCGCCGGAAGCACCCGGCGACCACGCCAATAACAACAAGAAAAAAGAAAGACCACCCTTCGACTACCAACCCCACCAGGAGGAAACGACTATGAAGATCACCCGACGCTCTCTCGTTATGACGGGGGCCGCTCTAGCATTCGCCGCCGGCCTCGGTCTAACAACCCATCCGGCACCGGCCCAGGCGGAATATCCGGAAAAACCCATCAGCTACATCATTCCCTTCGGCCCCGGCGGCGAATCCGACATCACCGCCCGCATGCAGCAGCCCTTCTTCAAGGACAAATTCAGCCAGGATTTGGTGATTTCCTATAAGCCGGGCGCCGGCGGCGCCGTCGGCTGGTCCGGCCTGAATTCGCTGAAAGGCGATGGCTACACCATGATGGGCGTCAACCTGCCGCACATCGTCCTGCAGCCGCAGCAAAAAGACGTCGGCTACAAGACCGACGACATCACCATGCTGTACTGGTTCCACTATACGCCGGATGCGATCGTGGTAACCGACGACAGCCCCTTCAAGACGCTGCAGGACCTGATCAAGTTCGCCAAGGAAAACCCGGGCAAGATGATCTTCTCCGGCTCGGGCAAGGGCACGGCACCGCATCTGGCGCAGGTCCGCTTTGACAAGCTCGCGGGTGTCAAAACAACCTACGTGCCGTTCAAAGGCACGGGTGCGAGCGTCGCCGCCCTGATGGGCAAACAGGTGACCGCCGCCATGGCCTTCACCACCGTGGCCGCCAACTATGAGAAAACGCGTCTTTTGGCCGTTGCCATGGAAAAGCGTCATCCGCGCTTCCCCGACGTGCCAACCTTCAAGGAACTGGGCATCGACATCGTGTCCGGCGCCTATCGCGGCATCGCCGTGCCGAAGTCGACGCCGGAACCCATCCGCCAGAAGCTGACGGCCATGATCAAGGCGGTCAACGAAGATCCGGCCTTCCTCAAGAAAATGGAAGAAGGCGGCTTTGCGCCGGTCGATTACGCCTACGGCAAGTCGGCGGACGAGTTCCTGTCCACCTTTGCCAAGGATGTGACCGCTGCCGCCAAAGAAGCAGGCATGCTGAAGTAAGCATCAAGTATCATCCGTGGGCCGGGCCTCTGGTACAGTCCAGCAGGACCGGCCCACGGTTACTTGCCTCGGGGCGGACCATCCGGCCCCATTTATTTTCCACGGAGACGTTTCATGGCAGGGTTTGAGCACCTGCTCGCCGCGCTGACGCCCCTTAATCTGGCCTTCGCCCTGTTCGGCGTTGTCGCCGGCACGGTGATCGGCGCCATTCCGGGCCTGACCGCGACCATGTCGGTGGCGATTTTGGTCCCCCTCACCTTCGCCATGCCGACCTCGTCGGCACTTATTCTCATGGGCGCGATCTATACGGGCGCGATCTACGGGGGGGCCTATTCGGCGATCCTGTTGAACACGCCGGGCACGCCATCCGCCATCGCGACCACGTTCGACGGCTATCCCCTGGCCAAAAAGGGCGACGGGGATTACGCCATCACCATCGCCTGTCTGGCCAGCATCATCGGCGGCCTCATCGGTGCCGTTGCCTTGATGACCCTGGCGCCGCCGCTGTCCGAGGTCGCCCTCGCCTTCGGCCCGGTCGAATATTTCTGGCTCGCCATCTTCGGCCTGTCTTTGATCGCGGCCCTGTCCGAGGGCAGCCTGATCAAAGGTGCCGCCGGCGGAGCACTCGGCCTGATCCTGTCCTGCATCGGCGTGGCCGAGGTCGCGGGTGACGTGCGCCTGACCTTCGGATCGCAAACCATGCTGAGCGGCATCCAAATCGTCGCCGCCCTGATCGGCCTGTACTGCATTCCCGTGCTGATCGATCTGGTCGCCCAGCCGGGCCATCACCTGAAGGTCGACACCGGATCGCGCGGGTTCCGCCTGGGCGAGGCCCTATCCTACTTGTGGCGAGACAAGATCAACGCCGTGCGGTCGTCCGTCATCGGCACCATCGTCGGTATTCTGCCGGGTGCCGGCGGCTCCATCGCCAGCTTGGTCGCCTATTCGGAAGCCCGCCGCACGGCCAGTAAGGACCAGGCCTACGGCAAGGGCGAGCCGGGCGGGATCATCGCCTCTGAATCATCGAACAACGCCACTGTCGGCGGCGGTTTTATTCCGACCCTGGTGCTGGGCATTCCCGGCACGCCGCCGGATGCAGTGATCCTGGGCGCCCTGCTGGTTCAGGGCGTGCGCACGGGGCCCAGTCTGTTCACCAACCAGGGTGAGATCGTCTACACCTTCATCTGGGGCCTGATCCTGGCGACCATCCTGATGCTGCCCACGGGGCTTTTGATCGGGCGCTACGCCTACCGCACCATCATCACCCTGCCCAAGGCCCTGCTGGTGCCGGCCATCGCCTTCATGACGATCATCGGCAGCTACGCCATCCGCAACAACATCAGCGACGTCATCATCATGATCGTGCTGGGCGGGTTCGGCTGGATCATCGGGCGGTTCGGCTTCACGGCATCGCCCATCGTGCTCGGCCTGATCCTGGGCCCGATCGCGGAATCGGGCTTCGTGCAGGCCTGGACCATCGGGCGCGCCACGGAAAACCAGATGGGCATGTTCTTCGGCAGGCCGATCTCCATCGCCATCATCCTGTTCACCCTGTTCACCCTGCTCAGCCCCTTCGTGCTGGCCCGGTTGAAGAAGATCAAGGAACGCGCCAATGCAGACTGACGTTCAGAAAGACACCGGCGGCGCCGTCATCTCGGCGTTCCTGATCGGCATCGCCTGCCTGGTGATCTGGGATTCCCTGAGTTACATGGACGGGGATTCCGCCGTATTTCCGCGCACCTTCGCGGGCGTCCTGATCGCGGCCTCACTGGCCTATATCGTGATGTGGCTTCTGGGCCGGGCCAAGGCCGGTGCTGCGCCCGAAGGCGGATCGTCGATGCGGCGGATTCTTCTGGTCGTCGTCATGCTGGGCGGCACCATGACCATGCCCGTGGTCGGCTTCATCGGCGCTGCCCTGCCCGTGTTCGTGGCCCTGACCCTGATCGCCATGTACGATCCCTGGACCCGCTTCCGCGTGCTGGTCTATCCGCTGATCGGCACGGCCATCGTGCTGGGTTTCTTCTACCTGTTCCGCGAGATTCTTCAGGTGCCTCTGCCCACGGGCAGCCTGTTCGAGGGCTGAGCCCCCGGACAGGCCAACCGATCAGGTCAGGGTACGATCGCCGCGCGCAGGACCGACCGGTCGGCGGCGCGGGCGAAGGCTTCGTCCAGCTGATCCAGGGTGAACTTGGAATCCACCAGATCCTTGAACGGAAACCGGTCGCGGTTGGCCATGACGAAATCAAGCGCCTGAACCAGATGGCGGGGGTGGTAGTTGTGCACCCCCCGGATGGTGATCCAGCGGCGCAGAATCTCGTTGCCGTCGACGGTAAACATGGCGTTGGGATTGACCAACCCGCCCAGCACATAGCGCCCACCGACCCGCAGCATCTTGAGCCCCGCCGGGATCACCCCGGGCAGACCGCAGACCTCGATCCCCACGTCGGCCCCGTCGGGCGGACATTCGGCGCGCACGGCGGCGACCAGTTGTTCGTCGCTCAACTTGGACACGTCGAAGGTCACGTCGCAGCCGAACTTGGCGGCCAGGGCCAGGCGGTCGGGCACCGCATCCAGGCCGATCACCTTGCGGGCACCGCGTGCCTTGGCGATGGCGCAGCCGTACAGGCCCAACAGGCCCAGGCCCTGGACGACGACCGTGTCGCCGACATCGATCTCGCCGGCCTCGGTCACCGACACCATGGTCGCGGCCCCGCAGTTGAGCGGCGTCGCCTCTTCATCCGTGATTGCGTCGGGCAGCTTGAGAATGCCCGTGCCCGGCATGATGTAGCAGTAGTCGGCGAAGCCGCCCAGGAAGTGCGGGTCCTCGTCCGCCAGGTCGTGGCCGTACTTGCGCAGGCCGTGGGCCTTCTGCGGCATGTCGTGGACGTCGGCGTAATAGGAATCGCCGTCGTGGAAGAATTCGGTCCAGGTCACGCGGTCGCCCACGGCCAGCTTGTCGCCGCGCAGGTCGACCTCGCGCTCGGCGCCAAGCTGTTCGATCACGCCGACGATCTCGTGGCCCAGGATGCCCGGGCACGGATTGGGCCGATGCCCTTGATAGGAATGGATGTCGGACCGGCAGATCGTCGACATGGTGATGCGCACCAGGACCTCGTCCGGATGGACGTCGCGCACGGGAAATTCGCGGACGACAAAAGGCGCGTTCGGCGCATCGTAGACGACGGCCCGGCCATTCTTCTGCATTCTGTTCTCTCCGTTCATCGGACGGCGCCGGATGGGGCGCTGTTGGGAATTGGCAATATGGCGATGCCCGTCACTTCATTTTCATGACGGTGTTGCGCGCCCAGGCGGACAGGATTTCGGAAATCAGGACCAGCACGATGATCGACAGGATGATCGCCGCGACACGCTCGGTCTCGATCTGCAGGACGCTGCGCTTCAGGTACCAGCCCATGCCGCCGGCCCCGAAGAAGCCGACCACCGTGGCCGCCCGGAACGCCACGTCCCAGGTGTAGATGGCGATGCCGGTGAAGGCGACGCGGACCTGCGGGAACACGCCGAACACCATGACCTGAAACAGGTTGGCGCCCGTCGCGCGCATGGCTTCGACCTGGCCCATGTCGATGGCCTCGATCTCCTCGGCGAACAGCTTGGCCGCGAAACCGGCGCTGAACAGGGTCAGGGCCAGCACGCCCGGCAGCATGCCGTATCCCAGGATCGAGACGAACAGGATGGCCCAGATGGTTTCGTGCACCGCCCGGCAGGACATCGAGAACATGCGGGCACCCGGGTACACGAACAGCCGCGAAGGCGTCATGTTGTAGGCTGCGAACCAGGCCAGCGGAACCGTGATGAGAAGGCCGAACAGCGCCCCCAGATAGGCCATCTGAATGGTTTCGACCACATAGCCCAGATAGTCGCGGTCCATGATGTATTCGATGTCGGGCGGATAATAGCGTTGGGCGACGACCTCGCCCATACGCCCGAACATGCCGAACAGGCGGTCGAGGGGGATGTTCAGGTATTCGATGCTGAACACCACGACCGTGAAGGCGATGAGCCAGCCGGCATAGCTGTAGAGCGAGTCCGGATACTTGAAACGCGACCACTTCTTGGGAAGGGCGGCGGCCGTGGCAGAGGATGTGTTGGATGACATGACGGCCTCCTAGATCGTGCGCCGGCGGATCGCGTGAGAGATCGCCTCGCCCAGGAAAATGATGGCCAGAATGGCAATGATCACCGAGGTCACGCCGTGGAAGTTGAAGGTGTTCATCTGGCGGAAGAACACCAGCCCCAGGCCGCCCGCCCCCACCAGGCCGAGCACGGCCGAGCGGCGGATGTTGATTTCCCATTCGAAGATCACCGTGCCGATAACCTGCGGCAGGACCTGCGGCATGATGGCGTAGAGCATGACCTGAAACGTATTGGCGCCGGTCGCCCGCATGGCCTCGACCGGGCCCGGATCGATGTCCTCGATGGCCTCGGCCGACAGCTTGGCGATGAAGCCGATGGAGCGCATGGCGATGGCGAACACCCCGGCCATGGCGCCCAGCCCGAACACGGCGACGAAGAACAGGGCCCAGACGATTTCGTGGACCGAGCGGCTGAGAGTCATCATCAGGCGCGCGATGGGATAGGTGATCGGCGCGAAGGGCGTGATGTTCATGGCCCCGAACCAGGTCGCCGGCACGCAGAGAACCGCGCCCAGCGCCGTGCCCAGGCAGGCGATCAGCAGGGTTTCGATGGTCGGGCCGATCAGGCTTGGGAACAGGGAGAAATCGATGCCGGCGAACTGGCCGGCGGCCGCCATCACCTCGCCCAGGCTGCCGATGCGCTGCCAATCCGTGTCCTGGATGACGGTGACGTCGACGCTCCAGACGACGAGGCCGAACAGCGCCGCCACGATGACGGCGGTCTTGCGCTGACGCCGGGTGCGGCGGGCCAGGATGTCGTCGGTCCTCATGTCCATGACGCGGTATCCGGTGGCGTTGTCCATCCCATCCGCCTCACAGAACTTCCATGGCGTAGATTTCGTCGAGCTTCGCCTCGTTCATCTGTTCCGTCGGGCCGGCGAACATGGTGACGCCGTCCTGCAGGCCGATCATCTTGTTGCAGAATTCCATGGCCAACTTGACGTCGTGGATGTTGCACAGGCAGGGCACGTTCAGTTCCTGCGCCATTTCCTTGATCAGGGCCATGATCTCGCGCGAGATCTTGGGGTCGAGGGCCGAGGTCGGTTCGTCCAGCAGCATCAGCTTGGGGTCCTGCATCAAGGCGCGGGCGATGCCGACGCGCTGACGCTGGCCGCCGGACAGTTCGTCCGCGCGTTTGTCCACGTGATCGGACAGGCCGACCCGGTCGAGCAGATGCAGGGCATGGTCGATGTCCTTGCGCGGGAACATGCGGAACAAGGTGCGCAGGTTGCCCGTGTAGCCCAGGCGCCCGGCCAGCACGTTGTCCATCACGCTCATGCGGTCGATCAGATTGAATTCCTGAAAGATCATACCGATGTCACGGCGCACCAGGCGCAGATCATGGTTCGACATCTTGGTCACGTCGTGTCCGTTGAACACGATGGACCCGGACGTCGGATTGACCAGCCGGTTGATGCAGCGGATCAGGGTCGATTTTCCGGCCCCGCTGGGGCCGATGATGGCGAAGAAGTCATCGCCTTCGACATCGAAGGATATTCCCTTGAGGATTTCCGGTCCGCGGGCGCTGTAACGCGCGCGCAAGTCCCTTACTTCCAAGACGGCCATGATGTGTCATCCAGGTTTGGTCGTGGTTTAAAAAGGCATTCCGGTTCTTTGGCCCGGTTCTGCGGGAAGAGTATGCGGCGGCCGGCCCCCGACAGGGAGTAACCGGCGGAACCCGGCCGCCGCCGGGGTGCAGTGTACCCCTACTTCTTCTTGCGCGCGTCCTTGGCGGCCTTCAGGTCGCGGATGATGTCGTAATCTTCCGACGTCATGGCGACGAACTTGTTGGACTTCACGTTGGCGAGGAACTTCTGGGCGCCGGGTTCCTTGTCCAGGCCCAGGAAGGTTTCGCGGATGTTCTTCTTGATGTCTTCGCACAGCGGCTTGCGGTAGACGAAGGGGTCCTGCGGGATCGGCTTGGATTCCCACAGGACGTTGACGTCTTCCAGCTTGATTTCACCCTTGTTGACCACGTTGTCGAACCGGTGGGTCGCGACGAAGGCGACGTCGACCTTGCCCTTGTCGACGGCGACGGCGACGGCCGACAGCTCGTGGCTGCCCGAATAGATGACCTTGCCGAAGAACTTGTCGATGTCCATGTTGACGACCTTGGAGAACACGACGCGCGGCATCAGGTTGCCCGACGTGCTGCCCGGATCTGCCAATGCCAGGGTCGAGCCCTTGAGGCTGTCGATCGACGTGAACTTGGAGCCCTTCTTGGAAATCAGGGCGGCCTTGTAGCCCGGCCCTTCTTCCTGCATGTGCCCCTTCTTCTTGGCGTAGGTCGCGAACACCTCGACGTTGGGGTCCTTGGAATTGGCGATCACGTAGGTGTAGGGGCCCAGCACCGCGACATCGACGAACTTGCTGAGCAGGCCTTCGACCACCGAGGCATAGGACGTGGGCATGAAGAACTGGATCTTCTTGCCGGTCATCTTGGCCAGACGGTCGGTCACGGGCTTGTAGAGTTGCAGTTCGGCCACCGTTTCCTCGGTCGGAATGATGGCGAAGGTCAAGGCGTCGGGATTTTCGCATTCCGCCGCCTTGGCGGCGGAGATGCCGGTGACCGTGACGGCGGCGCTCAGGGCCAGGGCCGAGAGCAGGTTTCCGGCCCGGCGTTTACCGGACAGTCGTGTCCTTTGGTCGATGTTCATTGGATGTCTCCTCGTGACATGTTGCACTCCCGTTTCCTGCGCGCCGCATGAACGCCGCACCGAAGATCCCCGCTTCGATGGCGGTGTGGATGTTTTTTTGGATGTGGGGGCCGGTCATCGGCCCCCCGTCGGCGGGGAGGATAAGCACGCTCAAACAGGTCGGCCGTTCGTCGAACGGGTGATGTGAAATCCGATCCTGCATCGAGGCCCCCTTGCCTGATTGCCGGTCCTTTGGCGACCGGTCATATGCATGATCGATAATTCAAATCTATTGGGCAAATTCAAATATCGTATATAGTCCATTTAGAAAACCGATGATCTTTACACAACTCAGATCCTTCCACGCCGTCGCCACCGAGAACGGATTCACTGCCGCCTCGAAGGTGCTGAACGTGGGCCAGCCGACGCTGACCAGCCAGGTCCGCGCGCTCGAGGACATGTTCAAGGTCGAACTGTTCCACCGCCGCGGGCGGGAGATCGAACTGACCGAGGCGGGCCTGGCCCTTCTCGGCGTCACCCGGCGCATCATGGACATGGAGGGTCAGGCGCGGGACCTGCTGAACGCCTTCGGCGGATTCCACACGGGCACCCTGCATGTCGGCGCCGTCGGTCCCTATCACGCGACGGAAATGCTCAGCGCCTTCAGCGAGACCTATCCGGGCATCCGGCTGGCCGTCACCGTCGGCAACTCCAGCGAGATGGTCGGACGGTTGCTGGACTATTCCGCCGACGTTGCCGTGCTGGCCCATGTCGAGGACGACCCCCGCATCTTCGCCATGCCCTACAGCCGCCACAAGGTGGTCGTGTTCGCCCACAAGTCGCATCCGTTGGCCAAGCGCAAGAGCATCCGCATCGAGGACCTGGAAGGGGCCCGCATGGTGCTGCGCGAAAGCGGATCGACCACCCGCCGGGCGCTGGAGGCCGCGCTGGCCAAACACGGCGTGACCGTCAACCCGGTCATGGAGATCGGCAGCCGCGAGGCCGTATGGCTGGCCGTCGCGCGGGGGATCGGCCTCGGCGTCGTGTCCGACATCGAATTCATTCCCCGTCCCGAACTGCGCACCATCGAGATCGAAAACGCCGACATCCACACCACGGCGCATGTGAACTGCCTGATGGAACGGCGGGATTCCCGCCTGGTCAGCGCGTTCTTCGACGTCGCGGCGGAAACCCGGAAACTACGGCAGTCCGAACCGCTCTAACGGTCAGCGGGCGGCATCCATCAGCTCGGCAACCGTCTTGGCATCGTCCAGGCCCAGAACCAGTTGCTCGACCTGTGCCGCTTTGTCCGCGCCGATGATCGGCTCCGCCAGGCGGCGGAACTTGGCGGTCAGGCGCGCTTCCTGAGCTTCCAGGTCGTCGGCGGGCATGCCCACGTCGAAGAACTGCACCAGGGACCGGCCGTCGGCCAGATCGATGACGATTTCCGCCGCATGGCGGTTGTCATGGACCTTATCCTCGACCTCGACCTTACGGCGCAGGTCGACCAAATCGGGCCGTGCGGCGGTGGTTTCCGTATAGATTTCCCGATCGCCCGTATCCAGGCCCGAAATCGCCATGGCGATGCAGTGGCGGATCGAAAATTTGACCTGCAGGCCCGTTTCCGGTTCGGGAATGTCGCAGACCTTGCGGTGCCCCGCATCGACAAAGGTCCGAACGCCCGTCACTTCTTCTGCCTTGAAGGGATGGCTGGCCTGCAAGGCCCGGATCGCTTCGATCGAAGAATGGGTCAGATAACAGGCCGCGTGGTATTTGAACAAATTCTCTTCGACCGCGAACGGCGCCGAGGCATCGGGGCGCACAGGCAGGCCGTGGAATTCCGTCGATTGGGTCGCACCGAACCCCTGCGCGCATTCCAGGGCATCCGCCCGGCTGGTGAACCCGCGGGCCGCCCAGCGCGCAGCCATCAGGCCGTTCATGGCGGACTTGCCCGCATGCAGCGGTTTGCACATGGTGCCGAACATGGATTTCAAGCCCGCCGCCTGGGTCGCGGCAATGCCCAGCGCCATGGCTGACTTCTCCGCGTCCAGGCCCAGCATCCGGGCACAGCCCGCCGCCGCCCCAAAGGTGCCGACGGTCGCCGTCGCATGCCAGCCGTGGTCGTAATGGGCCAAGCCCATCATTTCGCCGATCAGGCATTCCGCTTCGTAGCCGACGATGAAGGCATCGACCACGTCGCGCCCGGAAAGGCCTTTTTGTTCCGCCAGCGCCAGAATGGCCGGCACCACCGGCACGGTCGGATGGCCGTGCAGGCGCTTGTTCACGTCGTCATAATCCAGCGCGTGAGACGCCGCCCCGTTGATCATGGCCGCACTGTTGGGCGTGACCGTTTCTTTGCGACCGACCAGTTTGGCATTCCCGCCCTCGCCCGCGTCGATCGCTTCCGCGGCCAGAATACCGACCAGCGGGTCCGTCGCCCCCGCCATGGTCACGCCGAACCAATCCAGAATGGCATGCTTGGCCCAGCGGCGCGGGCGGTCCGTGAAATCGGCGGACGGCACGTCGGCGATCCAGTCGGCCAGGTCCTGTGTGGGGGTTTCGGTTTTCGAACCGGCTTGGGCGTTTTGATGTGTATCGGGCATGAGGTTCCTCCTGCGAATGTGCTGTCGTTTGTTGTTTTGCCGGGCTCTTACATGGCCTCGGTCAGGGAATCGGATATGCGCCGCGCCGTATCCACGGCCAGCGGCACCAGTTTCTCTTGTACGGATTCAAGGTTCCATTGGGGGGCATAGCCGGGGATATGCACGGCGGCGACGGCCCGGCCGTCCAGGCGAAGCACGGGGGCCGCGGTCGATACGTTATGCATCTGCGACTGCCGGTCGGACACATGATAGCCAAGGCTCCGCGCTTCGGCCATCTGGGCCTTCAGAACGGCGATATCGGTCACCGTGTGGGGGGTGATCTTGCGCAACTCCGATGCCGCCAATACGGCATCGGCTTCGGCTTCCGGCATATGGGCCAGGATCACCGTCCCCGGCGCGGTGCAGAACGCAGGCACCCGGCGCCCGGCCAGCATGGTGCCGTAGCTGGCCTTGGCCTGGGGGATGCGCACGGTATAGATCGCATCCGTGCCTTCCAGTTCGCACAGGTTGACGGTGGTATCGTAAACTTTGGAGGCCTCGATCAAAATCGGCATGGCGATCTGCGCCAGGCGGTGCGAGACCATGAAGGTGTAATAGAAGTCGATCAGCGCAATGCCCGGACGGTAACGCCGCGTACCCAGGTCTTTTTCCAGGTAACCGAGCGTCACCAAGGTTTCCGAAAACCGCTGCGCGGCGCTTTTATCCAGGCCCGACAGCTTGCAGATTTCCGTCAGCCCCAGATCGCGCTGACGCAGTTCCGTCTGCCCCCGGCGAAAGGCCTTGAGCACCTGAAAGCATTTGCCGACGGAAGCCACGAAGGGTTTGCCGCGCCGGTCGGCGGGGACCTCCGCGCTTAGGTCCGGAAGGGCGTCGTCATCGGAAAGTTCAAGCATTCGGGTCTCGCTTGACAGCCAGGAAACATTACGTTGTAATCCTACATATAGAAACTTTGTATCACAATGCGATACTTCATCGCAAGCTCGATACACCGCAACACAGACAAATCAGGATGCACCGGCACCCACCGCCGCCGGCAAGCAATCCGGGAGGACATCTTGGACGCACCCAACGCCGGGGCTTCGCAATGCCTGGCAGGAATTCGCGTGGTCGAACTGGGGTCGAGCGTGGCCGCCCCCTATGCGGCCTGGATTCTGGCCGCCATGGGCGCCGAGGTCATGAAAGTCGAACGCCCGGGTGCCGGAGACGACGCCCGCCAATGGGGCAAGATGTTCCCCGACGGCATCGGGTCCTACTTCCACGCGCTCAACCGCGACAAACAATCGGTCACCGTCGACATGAAGGACGAGGCCGAACGCGAATGGCTGCGTGACTACTGCACGACCAAGGCCGACGTGGTGATCCAGAACATGCGCCCCGGCACGGTCAAACGCCTGGGCCTGGACGCGGAAACGCTGCGCGCTGCCAACCCCAACCTGATCTATTGCAACCTGGGGGCGTTCGGCAATCACGGCCCGCTCAAGGACAAACCCGGATACGATCCTCTGATGCAGGCCTACGGCGGCCTGATGACCATCACCGGCGAGGAAGGCCGCCCGCCGATCCGCGTCGGAACGTCCATTATTGATATGGGCACCGGCATGTGGTGTGCCATCGGCATCCTGGGCGCGTTGAAACGCCGCGGTGATACGGGTGAAGGCTGCACGGTCGACGCCTCGTTGTACGAAACCGCCGTCGGCTGGATGAACAACGCCGTCGCCTCGGCCGCGGTCGACCCGAAAAACCCGCAGCGCGAAGGATCGGGTGCCCGCGGCATGGCGCCCTATCAGGCTTACGAATGTTCGGACGGCTATCTGATCATCGCCGCCCCAAACGACAGCCTGTTCGAACGCCTGTCCAAGGTGCTGGGCCATCCCGAATGGCCCGCGGACCCGCGTTTCAATTCCAATCAGAACCGCTATGCCAACCTGGGCGAACTGAACGCGCTGATCGAGCCCGTGGTCATCACCCGGACCCGCGCCGAATGGCAAGAGGCGCTGGACCAAGCCGGCATTCCGTCCGCCCCGGTTCAGCAGACCCTGGAAATGATGGCCGACCCGCAGACGGAGGCCCTGGGCATTCTGCAGACCGTGATCGGCGGCGGGCCCAAACTGGTCGGCCTGCCGCTCAGCTTCGACGGCACGCGCCCGCCGGTGCGGCAATCCGCCCCCGTAGTCGGACAGCACAACGAGATGCTGAAAATCAACCTGCCCGACCAAACCAAGAAAGAAGGAACCAACGACTGATGCGGATGGATTACGAAACCTTCACCCTGGAACGCATCGACGATCACATCCTGGTCGTCATGATGGACCGGCCCGAGGTCAGAAACGCCAAGAACACCCAGATGGGCCTGGAGCAGAAGGAAATCTTCGAAGCCCTTTACCGCGATCCCGAAGACGTGCGCGTGGTGATCCTGACCGGACGCGGCGACAAGGCGTTCTGTGCCGGCGGCGACCTGAAGGAACGCAACGGCATGAGCGACCACGACTGGCAGGTCCAGCACCGCATCTTCGAACAGGCCGTTATCGCCTTTCGCATGTGCCCGGTGCCGGTCATCGCCGCGGTCAACGGGGCGGCCTTCGCCGGCGGCCTGGAAACGGTACTGACCTGTGATTTCGCCTATGCCGCGACCCATGCCCGGTTCGCGCTGACCGAAGTCACCCTGGGCATCATGCCGGGCGCCATGGGCACGCAGAACCTGCCCCATGCCGTGGGCGAACGCCGGGCCAAGGAAATCATTTTGACGGGCCGTCCGTTCGACGCCCAGGAAGCCTTGGAATGGGGTGTGGTCAACAAACTGTGCGAACCGGACAAGCTGATGGCGGAAACCATCGAGACGGCGAACCAGATCGCGTCCAACGCCCCGTTGTCGATCCGCGCCGCCAAACGCTCGTTGGGCGTGGCCACGCAGGTCGACCGCATGTCGGGATTCCAGTTCGAACTGCAGGCCTATAACCGCCTGGTCGGCACCGACGACCGCATGGAAGGCGTCCGCGCCTTCAACGAAAAACGCAAACCCGTGTTCAAGGGCTCCTGAAGCCAAGCGCATAAGGATAAGGAGATCATCATGAGTAAAGAGATCGACGTTCTGGTCAGCGAGGTCGGCCCCCGCGACGGCCTGCAAAGCATCGAAACGGTCTTCAGCACCGAAGGCAAGATGGAATGGATCCGCCGCCAGGCCGCCGCCGGCGTGCCGCAAATGCAGGTCGGGTCCTTCGTCAATCCCAAGCTTCTGCCGCAGATGGCGGATTCGAAGGAAATCGTCGGCCAGTCCGTTCTGATCGACGACCTGATCGTTTCGGCCCTGGTGCCCAACATGCGCGGTGCGGTCGACGGCCTTGCCGCCGGCGCCCATCAGATCGGCGTGGTGATGTCCGTGTCCGAACAGCACAACCAGGCCAACATCCGCCGCTCGGTTCAGGAATCCCTCGACGGTTTCGCCGAAATCGTGAAGTACCGGGACGACAACCCGGAATACAAGGACCGGGTGATTTCCGGCGGCATGGCGACATCCTTCGGCTGCACCATTTCCGGTGCCGTGCCGATCAAGGATGTGATGAAAGTCGCCGAAGGCCTGATGGAACGCGGTGCGGACCGCCTGAACGTCGCCGACACGGTCGGCTATGCCAATCCGAAACAGGTCCGCGACCTGTTCACGGAACTTTACCGCACGGTCGGCAAGGACGTGCCCGTCGGCGCCCATTTCCACGACACCCGGGGATTGGGGCTGGCCAACGTATTCGCGGCCCTGGACGCGGGCGTGCGGGAATTCGATTCCTGCCTGGGCGGCCTGGGCGGATGCCCCTACGCCCCGGGCGCCAGCGGCAACATCGTGACCGAGGACCTTGTGTTCATGCTCGAGGCCCAAGGCATGCGGACGGGCGTCGACCTGGACGGCCTTCTGGAAGCCCGCGAGATCATGGAACGCCAGCTCAAGGGCGAGCCCGTGCACGGCACCTACATCAACGCCGGCCCGCCCAAGGGGTTTGTCCCGACAACCACGGCGGCATAACAAAGCGTCATTCCCGCGCAGGCGGGAATCCAGTTCTCCCGCCCCTGGACCCCCGCCTCCGCGGGGGTGACAAATGACACCAAACAACGCCGACGAACCAGGAACATTATCCAATGACCGACGAACTGAGCATCCCGCTCGAACTCGACTACCCGGAAATCCGCGAACAGGTCGCCAAGGTCTGCGCCGATTTTCCCGGTGAATACTGGCGCAAGCTGGAAGACCAGCCGCCGTCGGGAAGCTATCCGACCGAATTCATCGAGGCCCTGACCGCTTCGGGATATCTGGCGGCCCTGATCCCCGAGGAGTACGGCGGCGCCGGCCTGCCCGTGCGTGGCGGGGCGGTGATCCTGGAGACCATCAACGCAACCGGCTGCAGCGCCTCGCCGGGCCATGCCCAAATGTACACCATGGGCACGATCCTGCGTCACGGCTCCAAGGAACAGAAAGAATACTACCTGCCCAAGATCGCGTCGGGCGAACTGCGCCTGCAGGCCTTCGGCGTAACGGAACCGACCACCGGCTCCGACACGACGCAGTTGAAAACCCGGGCCGACAAACAAGGCAACGGCTATGTGGTCAACGGCCAAAAGGTCTGGACCTCGCGCGCGGCCCATTCCGATCTGATGCTGCTGCTGGCCCGCACCACCCCGGCCGACAAGGTCGAAAAGCGCACGCACGGCATTTCGACCTTTCTGATCGACCTGCGTGAGGCACAGAAAAACGGCTGCGAGATCAAACCCATCGACGCCATGGTCAACCACAACACCTGTGAGGTGTTCTTCGACAACGTGCCGATCCCCGGCGACGCCCTGATCGGCGAAGAAGGCAAGGGCTTCCGCTATATTCTGGACGGCATGAACGCCGAACGCTGCCTGACCGCATCGGAAGGCATCGGCAACGGCCGCTACTTCGTCGAAAAGGCCGTGGGCTACGCCAACGAACGTGTGGTGTTCAACCGACCCATCGGCCAGAACCAGGGCATTCAGTTTCCCATCGCCCAAGGGTACGCGGAACTTGAAGCCGCCGACCTGATGGTGCGCAAGGCAACGGCCATGTTCGACGCAGGCCTGCCCTGCGGGTCGGAAGCCAATATGGCCAGATTTCTCTCTTCCAATGCCGCCTGGGCCTGCGGCGAAGCCTGTTTCACCACGCATGGTGGCTTCGCCTTCGCCAAGGAGTACGACATTGAACGCAAATGGCGCGAGGCGCGACTCGCCCGTACGGCACCAATATCGCCGAATCTGATCCTCAGCTATCTCGCGCAGCATGTGCTGGGGTTGCCCCGGTCCTATTGACCGCAGGCAACGTAGATCAACTTCCCTGTTGCTACTTCCCGCCGGCCCGATTGGGTCGGCGGGCTTTTTTTTGCGTATGCGAACGATTGACGGGCCCTCGCCGGCATGATGGTATTGGCCCTGTTGACGCACCGGAAACATGCCGGAAGCGTTCGTTGTTTAGCGCGGATCGCCTCGGATGAGCATCCATGTCGCCCTGCACCACCGCACATCTTATCTGTATGATCGCAAGGTCGAGATGGGTCCGCAGGTCATTCGCCTGCGTCCGGCCCCCCATGCCCGCACGCCGGTGCTGAGCTATGCCCTGAAGATCGAGCCCGAAGGCTATTTCATCAACTGGCAGCAAGACCCTCACGGCAATTACCAGGCCCGCGTCGTCTATCCCGACCCGGTCGAAAAATTCAGCGTCACGGTCGATCTGGTCGCCGACATGTCGGTGCAGAACCCCTTCGACTTCTTTCTGGAACCGGATGCGGAGGAATTGCCCTTTGCCTATGACCCTGATCTGAAGCTTGAATTGGAACCCTACCTGAAGCCCGAGCCCGCCGGACCGCTGCTGCAAAAATGGCTGGACGCCCTGCCCAAGCCCGAAGGCTCGACCATCGATTTTCTGGTCGCCCTGAACCACCGCCTGCAATCGGAAATCGAATACCTGATCCGCATGGAACCGGGGGTGCAGACCTGCGATGAAACCTTGGAACGCGGCATGGGGTCGTGCCGCGACACGGGCTGGCTGCTGGTTGAAATTTTGCGTCATCTGGGGTTCGCCGCGCGCTTCGTATCGGGATATCTGATCCAGCTGAAACCGGATGTGAAGTCGCTCGACGGGCCGTCTGGCGCCGAGACGGATTTCACAGACCTGCATGCCTGGACCGAGGTCTATCTGCCGGGGGCCGGGTGGATCGGTTTCGATCCGACCTCGGGCCTGCTGGCCGGTGAGGGTCATATTCCCCTGGCCGCCACCCCACGCCCCAGAAGTGCCGCCCCCATCACCGGGTCGGTCGGTGAATGCGAAGTCACGTTCGATTTCGACATGCTGATCACCCGCATTGCCGAAAGCCCCCGCGTCACCAAGCCCTATACGGAAGAACAATGGCAGACGATTGATGCGCTTGGCGACGAGATCGACAAGCAGCTCGCGGACCGGGACGTCCGCCTGACCTTGGGCGGCGAACCGACGTTCGTATCCATCGATCATGTGGATGCCGACGAATGGAACACCGCCGCCACGGGCAAGACCAAACGGCCGCTGGCCGACGACCTGATCCGCCGTCTGCGCGATAAATATGCACCGCAGGGTTTGCTCCATTACGGCCAGGGAAAATGGTATCCGGGCGAACAACTGCCGCGCTGGGCCTTCGCCCTTTACTGGCGCAAGGATGGCGAGCCCATCTGGCAGGATCAGAACGCCTTTGCCCGCGAAGCTGTGGACCACAAACCCGACATCTCCACGGCGGAAACCTTCGCCAAGGGCATTGCCGAACGGCTGGAGGTTCCGACCGACGCCGTGGTCGGCGCTTATGAAGATCCCTGGCATTTCATGGAACAGGAACGCCGCCTGCCGAAAAACGTGACCTTGGAGGATTCCAAGCTCGACGACCCCTTGGAGCGCGAACGCCTGGCCAAGGTATTTTCCCGAGGGCTGTCGAAACCGACTGGCTTCGTCCTGCCGGTGCAGCGCTGGAACGCCCGCGACGGGGCGCGGCGCTGGGTGTCCGAGCCTTGGTCCACGCGCACGGACCGCATGGTGCTGATCCCTGGCGATTCCCCCGTGGGCTACCGCTTGCCGCTGCCGTCCCTGCCCCATCTATCGGCCGTCGATTATCCCTATATCGTACCGGCCGATCCGTTTTCCGAATTTCCCGACCTGCCCAAGGCCGACGCCAAACGCCAGCCCTACCTGCAAGGCAGCGAGCACCCGAACGCCAACCGCCAGACTGTTTCGGCACAGTCACTCGGCACCGACGGCCATGTCCGTGCCGCCCTGACGATCGAACCCCGCGACGGGCGGCTCTGCGTGTTCATGCCGCCGACGGAAACGCTGGAAGATTATCTGGATCTGATCGCCGCGGTCGAAGACGCCGTTGCGGAAACGGGCCTGCCCGTACACATCGAAGGCTATGAGCCGCCCCACGATCCACGCCTCAACGTCATCAAGGTCACGCCGGACCCGGGCGTGTTGGAAATCAACATCCACCCGGCTTCCAGTTGGCGGGAAATGGTCGACAACACGGAAACGCTCTACGAGGAAGCGCGCCTCAGCCGCCTGGGCACGGAAAAATTCATGCTGGACGGCCGCCACACGGGCACCGGCGGCGGCAACCATGTGGTCGCCGGCGGGGCGACGGCCAAAAACAGCCCGTTCCTACGCCGACCGGACCTGCTGAAAAGTCTGGTCACCTATTGGCAGCATCATCCCAGCCTGTCCTATCTGTTTTCAGGCATGTTCGTCGGCCCGACCAGTCAGGCGCCGCGCATCGACGAAGCCCGCCACGACGGGCTGTATGAGCTGGAAATCGCCCTCGCCCAGATTCCGGAAAAAGGCACGGACTGCCCGCCCTGGCTGATCGACCGCACGCTGCGCAACCTTTTGATCGACGTGTCCGGCAATACCCACCGCACGGAAATCTGCATCGACAAGCTGTATTCGCCGGACGGCCCCACCGGTCGTCTGGGACTGGTCGAATTCCGCGCCTTCGAAATGCCGCCGCACGCGCGCATGAGCCTGACCCAGCAACTGCTCCTTCGCGCCCTGATCGCGCGGTTCTGGGACACCCCCTATGCGGGGCCGCTGGTGCGCTGGGGCACGCAACTGCATGACCGTTTCATGCTGCCCCATGCCGTCTGGGCCGATTTCGAAGATGTCATCGCCGACATGAACAATCACGGCCATGCCTTCGATGCGGCCTGGTTCGCGCCGCATTTCGAATTCCGCTTTCCGCGCTACGGCGCCGTGCAGTACGAGCAGATGGAGATCGAGCTGCGCCAGGCGTTGGAGCCCTGGCACGTGATGGGCGAAGAAGGGGCCGTCGGCGGCACCGTGCGGTTTGTCGATTCCTCGGTCGAACGCCTGCAGGTCCGGGTTTCGGGCCTGACCGGCGGACGGCATCGTATCGCGTGCAACGGCTATGAGGTTCCGCTGACGCCGACCGGTAAGGCTGGCGAATTTTTCGCCGGCGTGCGATTCCGGGCGTGGAAGCCCGCGTCCGCCCTGCATCCCGGGGTCGAGGTCGATGCCCCCCTGGTGTTCGACCTGTACGATACCTGGACCGGGCGGGCCGTCGCCGGCTGCACCTATCACGTGGCCCATCCGGGCGGACGCAATTTCGAACATTTTCCGGTCAACGCCTACGAAGCGGAAAGCCGGCGCCTTGCCCGGTTCGAGGAAATCGGCCATACAACCGGCCCGTCGGACGCCCCCAAACGATGTGCCAACGGCGAATTTCCCATGACCTTGGACCTGCGCCGCGCGAAAACGGTGCATTGACCGGCGCGCCTTTCGCACAGATCGGATTCAGCTTGATCAAACAACGCACTAGCAGTCAGCACGGCGATCTCTTATCCTCGCCCTTCACATCCGGGGACGGGCCGATGATGGCTTGGAGCATCGCGTGAGCGGCATGGATCAGGCAAACAACGCTGCATCGACACAGGGAATTTTCCTGTCCGATACCTATGCCCCCATCAACGGCGTCTATGACGAGATGATGGATGCCGGCACCGGCGTGCGCGGCCATTGGCAGCATTTCCTGGAAAGCATGGGCCGGTTTTCCAAGGCCGAGTTGCAGGAACGATGGGATACGGCCCAGCGCCTCGTCCGTGAAAACGGCACGACCTACAACATCTACGATGAAACCGGGGAATCAACGCGCCCCTGGCGCATGGACCCGATCCCCTTTCTGATCGGACCGGACGAATGGCAGGTGTTGGAAGCCGGATTGATCCAGCGTGCGAAGCTTCTGAACGCGGTCGTCCAGGACATTTACGGCGAACAGACCCTGTTGAAACGCGGCCTGCTGCCGTCATCCTTGATTTTCGGAAACCCGGATTTCCTCCGCGCCATGAGCGGCATCAAACCGCCGGGCGGCGTGCATCTTCATTTCCTGGCATTCGATCTGGCACGTGCCGCCGATCAGCGGTGGTGGGTCCTCAGCGACCGGACGCAGGCTCCTTCGGGCGCCGGCTATACCCTGGAAAACCGCATCGTGCTGGCCCGCACCCTGCCCGACATCTTCCGCGATGCCCAGGTCCACCGCCTTGCCGGGTTTTTCCAGGCCCTCAGCGACAATCTGATTTCGCTGACCGGCAAGGACGATCCCCTGGCCGTGCTGCTGACGCCGGGACCGCACAACGAGACCTATTTCGAGCACGCCTATCTGGCGCGCTATCTGGGCTTTCCCTTGGTCGAAGGCGCCGATCTGACGGTGCGCGACAACAAGGTCTTTTTGAAAACCTTGAACGGATTGAAACAGGTCGACCTGATCCTGCGCCGGGTCGACAGCGATTTCTGCGATCCCTTGGAACTGCGCACGGACTCATTGCTGGGCGTGGCCGGACTGGTCGCCGCCGTGCGCGCGGGAAACGTCGTAATCGCCAATTCCCTTGGTTCGGGCATCGTCGAATGCGAAGCCCTGATGGGGTTCTACCCCGGGCTGTGCCGCGATCTGTTGGGCGAGGATATCAAGATCCCCTCCCTGGCGACCTGGTGGTGCGGCCAGGAACAGGAACGGGAATACGTCAGTCAGCATTTGGATGATCTTGTCCTGCGGCCGACCTTTTCCAACTCGTCGATCCTGAACAACCGCAAGGGTGCCCTTCTGCCTGGACAGGCGAACGGCGAACGACGCCAGGAAATCGTCGATCTTCTGGGCCGGCGCGGCTACCAGTATTTCGGACAGGAAACCCTGACCCTATCGACCACACCGAGTTGGTCTGAAAACGGGATCGAGCCCCGGCCGGTCGTTCTGCGCGTTTATCTATGCGCCGATGGCGACAGCTACCGGGTCATGCCGGGCGGCCTGACCCGCACGGCGGATAGTGTCAACGCCCAGGCCGTGACCATGCAGCAGGGCGATTCATCGAAAGACACCTGGATTTTGTCCAACGAGCCGGTTTCGACCTTTACCCGGCTGACACCGCCGGACCATGCGGTGACGCTGCGGCGCAGCGGCAATGACCTGCCGTCACGCGTGGCCGACAACCTGTTCTGGCTGGGCCGCTATGCGGAAAGGACGGAAAGTTCCGTGCGTTTGATCCGGGCGATGATCCTGCGCCTTGCGGGCGAAGCCGGTGCCGGCGACGACCCGCAAACCCTGACCCGCCTGACCACCATCCTGGTGGACCTGGATTACCTGAACCGGCGCACGGCCAACAAGGCGGCCCATGGCGGCATCCGCGCCGTCGAACGGGAATTGGCCATGATCCTGTTCGACCGGGGGCGCGCCAACGGGTTGTTGAACCTGTTGGGCAACCTGCAACGCACGGCATCGTTGGTCCGGGAACGCCTGTCGACCGATTCCTGGCGCGTGTTGAACGCTTTGCATGAACGCGCGGTCGGACAGGCCGCGACCATCCGGCTGGACGTCAACGCGGCCCTTGAGTTCCTCAACCATATCCTGGAAGAACTGTCCGCCTTCAGCGGCATGCAGATGGAAAACATGACCCGGTCCCTGGGTTGGCGCCTGCTGGATACGGGACGCCGTGTCGATCGCACGACCCATACGGCCAAGCTGATCCGCGAACTGGTGGTGGACGGCAATCCCGCCGAGGAAGGCCGCCTGGACCTGCTTTTGGAACTGGGCGACAGTTCCATGACCTACCGCACGCGTTATCTGTCCACGGTGCAGCTTCCCGCCGTGGTTGATCTGCTTTTGGTCGATGACACCAATCCCCGGTCCCTGGCCTTTCAGGTCGCGACCTTGGCCGATCATATGCGGCATTTTCCAGCCGACGATGAACGCGCGACGCTGCCGCGCGAGGAATATCTCGTCCAATCCATGGACAGCCAGCTTCGCCTGGCCGATGTTCTGGCGCTGTGCGAACGTCGCAACAAGCGCGGGCAGCGGGTCGAACTGGCCCAGTTTCTGGACGGGATCAGCAGCCAGACTTTGGAAATGTCCGATGCCCTGGCCCGCAAGTATTTCAGCCATGTGCTGCCGACACGCAGCACATCCGCAGGAGGCGTCGTTCCCTGATGCGCTACGACATCAGCCACCAAACGACCATCACCTATACCTGGGATGTTGCCCTGTCCCAGCATCTTGTCCATTTGTCCCCACGCCCCTGCCCGCAGCAGACCACATATCACCACGCCCTGATCATCGAACCCGCCCCCACCCTGTCCAAGGACGATGTCGATTACTTCGGCAATCCGACGACCTATCTGACCGTAGAGGAACCCCACAACCGGCTGTCCATCACGTCCACCTGCCGGATCGAAATCAACGCAACACCGGCGCCGGATCCCACCGCGACCGCCCCCTGGGAATCCGTCGCGGACTACCTGAACAAACAAGATGATCCGGTCTGCCTGGATGCCAGTCAGTTCATTTATGAAAGCCCGTTCACCGTATCGGGCCAGGCTGAAGCCTATGCCCGCACCTCTTTCCCGCCCGGGCGGCCCGTGCTGGAAGGTGCCCTGGAACTGATGTCGCGCATCTTCAACGAATTCAAATACGAAGGCGGCGTGACCGATATCTCGACCCCCATCGACCGCGTGCTGTCCGACAAGCGCGGCGTGTGCCAGGACTTCGCGCATCTTCAGATCGCCTGCCTGCGGTCCCTGGGCCTGCCGGCACGTTATGTTTCAGGCTATCTTCGGACCCACCCGCCGGAAGGACAGGAACGCAAGATCGGCGCCGATGCCTCCCACGCCTGGCTGGCGGTCTGGGTTCCCGATCACGGCTGGATCGATCTGGACCCGACCAACAACATGATGCCCGGGGACGAGCACATCACCGTCGCCTGGGGGCGCGATTACGGCGATGTCAGCCCGATCAACGGCATGGTTCTGGGCGGAGGGGAACACAAGGTCGCCGTCGCCGTCGATGTTGCGCCGGTGGACGAGGCAACTGTCGAATAACCGCCCGCGCAGGCAAACGGCATCGGCCGGGGGAATTATTAGGGGGAATAGCAATGTCACCACATTACAGTCCGCCGCTTCTGGCTGGGCTAATTCTGTTTTGTGTCACCGGCGCGGCTGCCGCCGATGATCTGAAAAATTCCTACCAAAGCGACGCGAACAAGATTCAGGTGGAAAAACTGTTCGGCGGGCCGGCCACATCGGTGGTCGGCGAAGCCATCCGTTATCCAAGCGGTGACGCCGAGATTACCGCCGCGGTGGTCACACTGCCGCCGGGCAAGAAAACAGGCTGGCACAAGCATGGTGCGCCGCTGTTCGGCTATATCCTGTCCGGTGAGTTACAGGTCGATTACGGCGACAAGGGTGTGCGGACCTTCAAGGCCGGCAGCGGCCTGATGGAGGCGATGAACCACCGCCATCGCGGCATCAATGCAGGGACCGAGCCGGTCCGCATCCTGGTCGTCTACATGGGCGCCGAAGGCGTCAAAAACGTCATTCCGGACTGACCGGCGCCCTAGGGCAAGGGGGCCTCTGCCGCAACGTTGCGTCCGGCAATCCGCCCGAAGGCCAGGCATTCGCCGATGTTTCCCGTTCCCTGATACAGGTAGCTGTAGATCGACCCCAGTTCGCCCGCACTGTACAGCCGCGGAATGGGGGTCCGGTCGGGGCGCAGGACACGGGCGTCTTCATTGCGCCGGGGGCCGCCCTGGGTGTTGATCATGGAAGGCGACAGTTCCATGGCATAGAACGGCCCCTTGGCAAACGGGTTCAGCATCAGCTTGCGCCCGAAATCATCATCCGCACCGGCACTGACCTGGGCGTTCCAGCGCGCGACCGTGGCCTCCATGGCGGCCGGATCCAGGCCGATAACCTTCGCCAATTCCCCGATTGTCGGCGCCGACTTGATCCAGCCCTTTTCCAGTTCGGCGGAATTGTCGTCGCTCCAATCGTACCGTTCGATGATCGGCGTCCATCCGCGATTGGGCTCCTTGTTATAAAGAGGGGCCGCCGACATCATGTCCTGATCGAACAGCATGAACATGGGGCTGGGCACCTGCATGGGTGACCACACACCGTTGATCGGCACCTTGCCGTGGCGGTGTTTGAATTTCTCGTCGTAGAACCGCCTGCCGTCGGGCCCGACGATGATCATTCCGCCTGGGTATTCCTTGGCGAAATGCAGGGCCTGGATCGACATGGTGGCGGGAAATTCCGGCACCTTCAGCCCCATGGACGGGCCGGCATAGTTGTTCATGTGCCAAAGGTCCGCCCCCACGGCCAACGCCATGGAAATGCCGTCGCCTTCGTTATAAGGCGTGCCCGACGGATAACAGCGGGACACGCCCGGCAGATAATCACGGATCATTTCCGGGTTGTTTTCGAACCCGCCACAGGTCAGCACCACGCCCCGGCGGGCCTTGATGTAAATGGACGTGCCGTCCCGTTCGGCGCGCACGCCCAGGATTTCCCGGGTCTCGCTATCCTGGATCAGCTCGCGCCCCGGCGTTTCATATTCAACGGCGATATCGCGCTCCGTGACGAAACTTTCAAACCGCTTCCAGGTCAGGGAATAGCCATAGGTCTCGCCGTCATGAAACTTGTGAACGCAGTCCGACCCCGGCAATTCCGGGTACTCGATCCCTTCGGGCTGATGTTGGTGTTCCTGCGGGTCACCGCCCAGACCGGACAGCCAGTCGTTGTTACGGCTCATTTCCCGCGCCCAGGTCTGGATCATTTCGTCCGGCACCGGATAGGGCCCGCAAAGGGCTTCCAGATAGGTCGCCGCCTTTTCCGCATCGGACGTATTTAAGTATCCCTGTGCCGCGATCCGGGTGTTTCCGCCGTGCAGGCCTTCGGGTGCTTTTTCCAGCATAAGCACCTCGGCACCCAGGTCATGCGCCGTGACGGCCGCGGCAACACCGGCCCCGCCGAACCCCAGGATGACGACATCCGTCTCCCTATCCCATTTGCTAGGTTTCACGTTTAGTCCTCTGTTTTCTGCTTGGTGATGGTCGTGTTTATGGCTCGTACCGTTCGCCGATTGCCGGCTTGTTAATTCCGATGCCCGGCAGTTCCCATACTCCCGCCCCTGGCGGGTTCAGATCGCCCGCCACATTGGCGTCGATCAGGAAAGGTTTGTTGGCGGCGATCCCGGCCCGGATGGCGTCGCCCAGGTCGCCCGCGCGGTCGATGCTGACGCCTTCGACCCCGGCCGAACGCGCCATCGCGGCGAAGTCCGGGTTATAGGGCGCGCCCGTTTCCGGGTGATGGAAATCCGTTGCCAGTTCACGTTTGTCCAGATAGCCCCGCTGCAGCCCGCGGATGGAGGCATAGGCGTAATTGTTCCAAACCACCCAGACGGCCGGGATGTTGTATTCCACGGCCGTGCCCAGAACATTGGCATGCATGAAGAACGCCCCATCGCCGCAGACCGATACAGCCGGACGGTCCGGTGCCGCCAGCTTGGCCCCCAGCACCCCGCCCACGCCGAACCCCATGGGCCCGAACCCGACGGAGCCGATCAGCGAGTCCGACCGCGACGGCTTGCAGAACTGCAGCAACCAGTTGTGATGCACGCCGATATCGCTGACCAGGATCGCGTCCTCGGGTAGGGCCTTGTCGATTTCCACCGCCGCGCGCTGCGGGTTGATCGGTGAGGAATCGTCGGTCATGCCGGGGGCGACGAATTCATCCCATTTCGCTTTGTAGGTTTCGATTTCCGCAAGCCATTTACGGCGCGCATCGGCCTTTCCTTCAATGTCGGACCGACGGTCAATCTCCGCGATGATCTGGCGCAGGAAGGTCCGCACATCGGCCATCAACCCCAGGGCGACCGGATAGTTTCGGCCGATTTCCTCGGGATCGATGTCCACATGGATCAATTGCGTCGGCGGGATGGTAAAGGAATAGCCGGGCAGCCAGGAACTGGACGTCCGGTCATCGAAGCGCACCCCCAGGGCCAGCAACACATCCGCCTGACGGCAGGAATGGTTGGCCTGATAGGTCCCGCCCCGCTGCACCAAGCCCAAAGACAACGGATGATCGGCGGGAAGGGCGCCCAGGCCGCTGGCCGAACCGGCAACGGGTATCTGCAGACGTTCAGCCAGGGCCAGCAATTCATCGGCCGCGCCGCCATAACGCACGCCCTGGCCGACAACGATGACCGGGCGTTCGGCGGACAGCAGCATGTCCACGGCCTTGACCACGCCTTCGGGTTCGGCCCCGCAGCGGGACGAGATATTGGCGGACCATTCCTTAGGGTCCGGCGTTTCCTCGGCCGCCGCTTCCTTGAAGATATCGAACGGCACGTCCAGAACGACCGGCCCCGGCCGCCCCGTGACCATGGTTTTCCAGGCCTGGCGCATCATCAACGGGACCTGTTCGCCCCGCGTCGGCTGATAAACCCGCTTGCAATAGGCCTGAACCGTCGATGGGAAATCCGCCTGATAATGGCGGTACAATTCCTGAAAGGCGCCACGGCTGAACTGGCTTGTCGGGACGTTGCCGGTGATCGCCAGGAACGGCACGGAATCCAAAAAGGCATTGCCCAAACAGATGGGCAGGTTGGAGGACCCCGGACCGCAGGACGTAAAGGTCGCCGTCGGCTGGCCCGTCACCCGGTAATATACATCGGCCATGAAGCCGGAAATGCTTTCATGATGGACGGAGATGGTCTTGATGTCGTCCGACCGTTCATGCAGCGCGTCGATGAAGCCGATATTGCCGTGCCCGCACAGACCGAACACGTACGGAACGTTTTCGCGGATCAGGTAGTCGACCATGACCTGTCCGCCGTTCAAGCGGTTAAGCGATGACATGTAAACGGTGATCCCCCCGAATTCGAACTCTTTGGTTCGCTATCCCGGCCGCATACGCGACCGGGCGCGGGCGTCCCAATCCGCCCGCTGGCTTCAGGTTACAGGATCAAAGGCGCGGTTTACAACTTTCGGCAGACATAGATCGGAGACGTCCAGGCGCGTGTGCCGTCTTCCTGTGTCAGGCGGATGAACAGGGCGTTGTCCTTGTCGTCCTTGAGGTCGATTTTGCGCGAGAACGAAACCTTGCGGTGCGGGTTATCGTCGGGCAGGCGGAAGACCTTGAGGAACCGGGGAAGGATGCCCGACTTGTCGAACATCTCGTCCTCCAGGCCGATGTCTTCCAACGGCACACCGCATTGCACCAGCGGCGTTTCGATCTTAAGCGTTCCGCCCCAGGCGTCCTTGACCCACATGTCGAAGCCGGCGAAGTTGCCGGTGGTCAGCGACATCCATTTAAGCGCCGTTTCCGACGTCTGCTCCAACACCTTTTCCGGGTTGAAGAAGTTGAAGGCCTGGGCGCGGACGATTTCATTATCCTGCACATGGGCCGTGCCGTCCCAGATGACCTGGCGGAAACGGCCGCGATATTCGGCCCCTTCCCAATGCACGCGGATACGCGCACCCAGGTCTTCCTGGCCATAAGGGCGGACCGTTTCGACCAGATCGCGGCCGTTGAAAATATCGACCCGTTCAATCGGTGCCGCCGCCAGAATATCCACATCCAGCCGCACGCCGCCGTCCGGCAGATGGACGATATCGCCCATCATGGCGTCCTGGGCCTGGGCACCTTGCGGCGGCGTGGGATAATCAAGCGCCGGATCATCGTGATAGAGCGTCCCCGGCTGATCGAACCGGGCCTTCACGTCGATCACCATGCGGCTGCCGTGTCCGCCGGTGGTGGCGTAATGGCGGCGTTTACGAATGCAGTCGAACAACGCTTCGCGCGTCAGTTCCGGCATCAGCATGCAGGTCAGACCGCCGACGGCCCCGAACAGGGACGCACCGGGATAGCTTGCCCCGGGCCGACCCTTGTGGCCGTCCGAATTGGCGACGATACCGGTGCGATACCCCATGTCGAGAGCATCTTCGACCAGCCATTCGAACGTGCCCCAGGAAGAATGAATTTCCATGGATTTTTCGAACCGGCCGTCGTGCGCCATTTTCACGTCGGCATAGCGGCCGCCGCAATGGGCATAGGTCACGACATCCCATTCTTCGTCCTTGGCCAGGGCATCGAACAGGTCGCCCGCCGTGTTGCAGTCGGTGGCAAGGTCGGATTTGTCTTCGACCAGGGCATGGGATGACCGGCGAATGACCCGGTCCTTCGAGGGATAGAAAATGTTGCGGTCACCACCCAGCGCCGTATTGCCCGACCATTCATAGCCGAGCGGGGCCAGGAATTTTCCCGGTTCGTTGAATTCCTCGCACAGATTGTCCAGATGCGACCAGAATCCCTTGGTGATCTGGAAATCGTTGCCCTGGTGCCCGGTGGCGTCAACGAAGGCACGGTCGCGGGCGAATTCGAAAAATGCCCGCGCCGTGCCTGTGCCGATGGTTTCTTCGGACTGGCCATGCAGATCGACCCAATAGGGTTTCAGGTCCAGCTGGCTTTGGATCAATAGCGGATTGGCGCGAAAGACCTCGGCGCCGGCATCATCTTCGAACCAAATCTGCACGGCACCGTCGCTGTCGACGCTCAACCCTTCGACCACGGTCGCGAAAGCACCCGGTTTGATCGCGACCGTTTCCGGCAGGCCCGTCACGGGGCGCGAGCTTTTAACCTTGAACGTCACGTCGCATTGGTCGGACGGGTTGCCCCAGGTGTCCTCGCCCTTGATCTTCAGATCAAAGGCCTCGCCCGCCCGGCGCGCGGTCGGCACCACGGCGGCATAGATCGCGGGCTTGCCCGGCACGACCCGTATGACCGGCTGTACGGGCAGGGCCTGATAATTGGCGGTGGCAATGGGATCGACCAGCACGCGGAATTCAAGGCTGTCTTCGCAAAAAGTCTGCAACCGCATGCCTTGTGACCCACCCGACGTTTCACCGAAGGTAATGGTGATGGTATCCCCTTCCTTCATGAAGCCCTTCACGACCTTTATATAAAGGGCACGGTCCCACGGCCGCACGTTGCCTTTCGGGTCATAACGGGTTTCCAGCACGGCGTTGTTGGAGGCCTCGATCGTCGTGTAATTGCGCCAGGTCGGATCCTCGAACTGCGGGCGGCTTTGATCGGACGCAAAGCGGAAACAGACCCGCATGGAGGCACTGTCGTCCATGCCATACTTGCCGCAGGTATAGACCAGCTTGAAGGTTTGCCATGATCCCGCCTCGAAGGCGCCGGACGGCGTCAGGACGGCATGTCCCAATTCATCGGGTGCAATGGGCGATTCGATGGTCGAGCTGGAATTAAGCGCCCCCTGCCCACCTTCCTCGTGCTGGTCGAGCATATTGTTTCCTCCTGGACCTATCTTGGTCCTCTTTGCCTAAATTAGCGTTCTCTTGAAAGCCGCCGGCGCCGGTCAAGAGCGCCCTTGTCACGCAAGAGCTTCGAGCCCCCGTTAAAACTATATCGTAATGGCCGGGCACTATATCGGGATTGGAATCTAAAAACTATATAGGAATATCCGAAAAATCCCGATAGTCTTGGAAACTGTGATGCCAGGGACGACCAAAATGAATGAGGTTCCGCAGGTCCGCGTTGAAATTCCCAGGGGGCTGGGAAGCGGATGTCGGCGGAACGCTATTTGTCCCAACCGATCGGATAACGAAGTCCGGCGGCGATACACAAGCATCACATCACCCTCAGTTTGACAGTCCATGCATCGTCAGGGAGGACGAAAAATATGACCAAAACTTCAATCTCAAGGAAAACAGCGACTGCCGCCGTATGCGGTGCCGTCGCGCTCGCCATGACGGCGGGAAGCGCCGCCCCGGCCTGGGCGGAAGCGGACGAAGTCCGTTTTGCCCAGCAATTCGGGCTGCTGTATCTGCCCATGCACGTCGTCGTCGACAAGAAATTGGTCGAAACCTGCGCCAAGGATTCCGGCCTGGGCGACGTCAAAATCACCATGCACCGCTTCTCGGGTGGTGCCGCCGTGAACCAGGCCCTGTTGTCCAACAACGTCGACTTCGCCGCCGGCGGCGTCGGCCCGCTTCTTAAGTTGTGGGACAAAACCAAAGGCCGCATCAACGTCAAGGCCATGACGACCCTGTCGGCCATGCCGCTGAAGCTCAACACCAACGATGATCGGGTCAAGAAGCTGGAAGACTATGTCGGCCTGACCGATCACAAAATCTCCACCCCGTCGGTGAAGGTGTCGATCCAGGCTGTGGTTCTTCAGATGGCCGCGGCCAAGAAATGGGGCCCGGATAATGCCTTCAAGCTGGATGACATGACCGTTTCCATGAAGCACCCGTCCGCCATGGCGGCGCTGCTGGCCGGCGGTCAGGCCGTGAAAAGTCATTTCGCGACCCTGCCCACATCCTACGCCGAACTGAAAAGCGGCAAGGTCAAGATGGTGATGTCGTCCTATGACGTTCTCGGCGGCGAACACACCACGGTCGCCATGTACAACACCGAGAAATGGAAGAACGAAAACCCCAAACTTTACAAATGCGTTTGGACGTCCTTCCGGACCGCCATGAAGTGGATCAACGACAATAAGAAGGATGCAGCCGCACTCTTCCATCGCTTCACCAAGTCCAAGCTGAAGATCGAAGACATCGAAGGCATGGTCGGTGATGTCAACGAAATGCATTATTCGTTGAAACCCCAACGCACCATGGAGTTCGCCAAGTTCATGCACTCCATCGGCGCCATCAAGAACATGCCGGCAAGCTGGAAAGACTACTACTGGGAAAACAACTACGACCAGGAAGGCAGCTAACTTATGGATCAAGGCGCCCACACCGCGGCGGGGGACACCCCCGCCGCGGCCGCCGTTGACCCCATTCTGGACGTTGACGGCGTAACCCTTCAGTACAAAACCAAAGAGCACCTGATCACCGCGACCTATCGGGTCGGTTTCAAGGTCTATCCAGCCGACCGGTTCGTCCTTTTGGGACCGTCCGGCTGCGGCAAATCAACCCTGCTTAAGGGTGTCGCCGGGTACTTGAAGCCGGTCGAAGGCAACATGCGGCTCAAAGGTGTGGACATCAAGGAGCCCGGCCCCGACCGGGTCATGGTGTTCCAGGAGTTCGATCAGCTTCTGCCCTGGAAGACCGTGAAACAGAACATCACCTTCGCATTGATGAACGGCGGCAAATGCAAGACCCAGGCGGAAGCCGATGAAGTCGCCATGCAGTACATCAAGAAGGTGAAGCTCGACCGGTTCGAAGACACCTATCCGCATATGCTGTCCGGCGGCATGAAACAGCGTGTCGCGATCGCCCGCGGCATGGCCATGGAACCGGATATCCTGCTGATGGATGAACCCTTCGCGGCACTGGACGCCCTGACCCGGCGTCAAATGCAGGAAGAGCTTCTGCAATTGTGGGATGACACGCGGTTCACCGTGCTGTTCGTCACGCATTCCATCGAAGAAGCGCTGATCGTCGGATCCCGCATTCTGGTCCTGTCGCCGCACCCCGGCCAGGTCAAGGCGGAACTGAACGCCCATCACCTGAACCACGACAACACGGGTGATCCGGCATTCGGGGAACTGCAATCCAAGATCCATGACATGCTGTTCGCGGATCGGATCCTCGAGGATGAGCTGGCGGCCGCGGAAGGAGCTCAGAATTCATGAGCACTGTTTCCGAAACCGTTATCCGGCCCGAATTCGAAGCCGATGACCTGGGCGAAGCATCACACGCCGATGTCGCCCGCAAGCTGACGCTTTGGGAAAAGCTCATCGATTTGGACGGGGTGCGTAAGCTCTCCATTCTGCTGGTCCTGATGTTCGCCTGGGAATTCTATACCCGCATCTCAGGCGTTTCGGAGCTGATCCTGCCCAAGTTCTCCGACACGGCCGTCGCGCTCTATGACGCCGTGGTCAACGATCAGCTGCTGATCATGATCAAGAACTCGCTGACGGTCCTGCTCACGGGCTATGTGATCGGCCTGGTCATCGCGACCTTGCTGACCACGGCCGCGATCATGACCCGGTTCGGCAACGATGTGCTGTCAACGCTGACGGCCATGCTCAACCCGCTTCCGGCCATTGCCCTGCTGCCGCTCGCCCTGTTGTGGTTCGGGCTCGGCTCGGCCTCGGTCGTCTTTACCCTGCTGCATTCGGTCATCTGGCCGGTCGCCCTGAACGCCCATACGGGCTTCATGGGGGTTTCCGACACACAACGCATGGTCGGCCGAAATTACGGACTGCGCGGCGTCACCTATGTGGCCAAGCTTTTGATCCCGGCGGCCTTCCCGTCGATCCTGATGGGATTGAAGGTCGGCTGGGCCTATGCCTGGCGGACGTTGATCGCGGCAGAACTGGTGTTCGGCGGTGCCATTGCCGACACCTCGGGCACGCAATCAGGCGGTCTTGGCTGGTTCGTGTTTTCCAGCCAGATGGACATGCAGATTCCCTATGTCTTTGCCGGTCTGTTCACGGTGATTCTGGTCGGCGTGATCGTTGAAAGCCTGATTTTCTCGACCATCGAGGCACGCACCATTCGTCGGTGGGGGATGCAATCATCATGAGCATGCAAAAAACCCTTCCCGAGCCGGTTATCCGGCCGGAATTCATCAACGAGAACATCGCCGATGCGCATACGGGCGACGTGGCCCGCGAATTGTCGGTGATCGAAAAAGTATGGAACATCAACGGTGTCCGCAAAGCGGTCATCCTGTTGGGGTTGGTCACCATCTGGCAGGCCTATACGGTCCTGTTTGACGTGGAACCCCTGATGTTCCCGACGTTTCTCGTCTCTCTGCAAACACTGATCACCGATCTGTTCCAGGGTGATCTGATCTGGAAGGTCTGGTTCTCCGTCAAGGTCCTGATCTACGGTTATGGAATGGGTATGGCGATTGCCGCCGTCCTTGTTCTATGGGGCACGTCGTCCCGCCTGGGCGGTGATTTCATCGCCATGGCCACGGCCATGTTCAACCCTCTGCCGTCCATCGCCATGCTGCCGCTCGCCATGCTGTGGTTCGGCCTGGGCACGGCAAGCCTGGTGTTCGTTCTGGTCCATGCCGTGTTGTGGGCCGTGGCGTTGAACACCCATACCGGGTTCAAGAACGTATCGTCGACATTGCGCATGATCGGTGAAAATTACGGCCTCAAGGGTGTTCCCTTCGTGTGCAAGGTTCTGGTGCCGGCGGCTCTGCCGTCGATCATGACCGGGATGAAGGTTGGCTGGGCATTCGCCTGGCGCACCTTGATCGGGGCCGAGCTTGTGTTCGGCGCTTCGTCGGGCTCTGGCGGTCTTGGCTGGTACATCTTTGAATCGTCTCAGAACATCGAGACAGAGGGTGTGTTCGCCGGCCTGTTCATGGTCATTCTGATCGGCATTACGGTGGAAAACGTGATCTTCCGTAATATCGAACTGCGCACCGTGAACCGCTGGGGCATGCAACGCTAAGCCTGGAGAAGACCCGTGACCATTTCCATCAATCTGCCCGTCAAACCGCTCGACAACCCCGTGGCGGCGGAAGTTGTCGGCCTTGATCTCAATATGGACCTGGACGACCAAACCATCGCCGACCTGCACAAGGCGTGGATGGCCTATCCGGTCCTTATCATCCGGGGCCAGGACAGTCTGACCATGGAGCGGCATCTGGAGTACTCCCGCCGGTTCGGTGATCTGCAACGCCATACGGTGAAGGAAATCCTTCATCCCGAATTCCCCGACATCCTGGTTCTATCGAACCGGGGCCGGGGCGGGGCACAGCCGATCAACAACGGCGGGGCCTATTGGCATTCGGATATCACCTACGAGGAAGTCCCGCCCATGGGTTCCATCCTGCACGGCGTCATCACGCCGCCCGAAGGCGGCGATACGCTCTACGCCGACATGACGGCAGCCTATGACGCCCTGGACGATGCCACCAAGGCCGAGATCGAGGGCCTGAAGGCTATTCATTCCTATCGTATCCGTTACGAAGCGATGATGAATGCCGGCGTACGTCCGCCCAAGACCGAGGAAGAACTGTCCCAATGGACCGAGGTCATCCACCCCATCGCCCGCACCCATCCGGAAACGGGCAAAAAGGCCATCTACGTCAACGAGGGCTTTTCCTCGCGCGTGGAAGGCATGGGCGATAACGAAGGGCGCGATCTTCTGGAACGACTGTTCGAACATTCGACACAGGAGCAATTCGTCTACCGCCATAAATGGCATCAGGGCGACGTGGTCATGTGGGATAACCGCTGCACCATGCACCGGGCAACGGATTACGACCTCAGCCAGGAACGCTCCATGCACCGCACGACCGTGCGCGGCACGCGCCCGGTTTGACGGCCGCTAAACCAATATCGCAAACGTGAACATCAAAACCCTCTCCTCATCCTGAGGAGAGGGTATCTTTTTGCCCTGAACGCCCCGGCAGGAACACCAAGGAGACCGCCATGACCCAGCCCTACAAACTCGTCACCTTCGACGTCTTTTCAGCCCTGCTCGACATCCAGTCGAGCCTGACCGCCATCGTGCAGAACACCCTGGGTATGCGGAAGGACAAGGCCGCCGCCTTCTCCCGCACCTGGCGGCAGGTACAGATGAGCCGTGCCGTGGCCAGCAACTCCCTGGGCAAGGGCCGCATGCCGTTCAAGGACTGCACGGCCATCGGCCTCGACTATGCGCTCGGCAAATCCGGCAAGAAGGCGGACGCGGCGACGAAACGAAAACTGGTCGCCGGCTGGGGCACCCTGACGCCCTGGCCCGAGGCCCCGGCGGTGATGCAGGCGATCAAGAAAAAGGGCTACGCCACGGCGATCTTGTCCAACGGCGATCAGGACCAATTGGACAGCGTCGCCGGCGTGTTCGGCCCCGGCGCCTTTGATCATGTGCTGTCGTCGGAAACGGCCGGTTTCTACAAACCCCATCCCTCGGTTTACGAGCTGCCGACCCGCGTGCTGGGTATCGGATCAAGGGACATCCTGCATGTCGCGGGCGGGGCCGGCGACGTTGTCGGCGCCATCGCCTACGGCATGACCTGCTACTGGTCCAACCGCACGGGCGACCTGCCCATGGACCCGGCCCTGGGCCCGACCTTCCAAGGCAAGGACCTCAAGGGTGTGTTGAAGTTGCTCTAAGTTCCGTCTATTCGGCGGCGGGCAAGACCGCCACCTCCGGCAACCGGAAGGGCTCCGGCGCTTCCGCCTGTCCCTCGAACTTCTCGACCTCGACCAGCGTGGTGTGGGAAATCGGGCCCTGGCCCAGCTTGGACGTACCCTTGTCCAGGGTCAGGACGTTGGGGTTACCGTGGCGTTCCAGGCTCGACGATCCCGCCCAGTCGGCCGGGTCGAACCAGGCCCCCGTCGGCAGTTGCGCCACGCCGCCGCGCACGTCGTCGCTGATCACGGCCACGGCCAGGGTTTCGCCCCGGTCGTTATAGAGCCGCACCAAATCGCCATCCTGAACACCCCGCGCCTGGGCATCACCGGGCGACAGGAACACGGGCTCCCGCCCGTCCTGTTTGGCGGCGCGGCTGGGGCCGACGAAATCAAGCTGGGAATGCAGCTTGTGCTTGGGCTGGTTGGAAATCAGGTGCAGCGGCCAGGTCTTGGCGGTTTGCCCGCCCAGCCATTCCGCCGGTTCCCGCCACACGGGATGGCCCGGGCAATCGTCATAGCCGAACCCGGCAATGGTCTCTGAAAAGATTTCGAACTTGCCCGACGGTGTCGGCAAGGGATTGGCGGCGGGGTCGGCGCGAAACGCCTCATAGACCACATGGGGTTTTTCGGGCGCCTCCAGTTCCAGAATTCCTTCCTCCCAGAACGCATCGAAATCGGGCATGCGGTTGGCGAGCGGCCCCGCACCCTCGCGCGCCTGGTCGTATAGGTGGCGCAGCCAGGCGTCCTCGCCCCGGCCTTCGGTGAAGGCGGCTTCGATATCCAGGCGGGCGGCCAGCCCCCGGAAGATGTCGAAATCGTTCTTGGATTGAAACTGCGGCGGGACGATCTGATTCATGGCGACCAGGAAACGGTCGCGGGACGAATGGCCGATGTCGTTGCGTTCCAACGTCGTCGTGGCCGGCAGCACGATGTCGGCCAGCTTGGCCGTGGGCGTCCACCAGGGCTCGTTCACGATCACCGTGTCGGGCCGTCGCCAGCCGTCCAGCAGGCGGTTCAGATCCTGATGATGGTGGAACGGGTTGCCGCCGCACCAATAGATCAATTTGATATCCGGATAGGTCCGCCGTTCGCCGTCGAAATCGTATTCGCCGCCCGGGTTGAGCAACAGGTCCGTGACCCGCGCCACGGGGATGAAGCTGCCCGTGGGGTTGGCGCCGGCGGAATGGGTCAGCGACGGCATTTTGGGCACAGGATTGCCCTGGCCGTGCATGCTGCCGTAACCGAAGCCGAAGCCGCCGCCGGGCAGGCCGATCTGCCCCAACAGGCAGGCCAGGGCCATGGTCATCCAGAAGGTCTGTTCGCCATGGTCGCCGCGCTGCAGGGAATAGCTGGTGGCGATCATGGTGCGCCCGGCCGCCATGCGGCGGGCGAGCATGCGGATGGTGTCGGCAGGCACGTCGCAGATTTCCGACGCCCAATCGGCCGATTTCGCCTGGCCGTCGACCTTGCCCATCACATAGGCGAGGAATTGATCGCCGCCAACGGCGTAGGCCGCGAGGAAATGGGGATTGTGAAGGCCTTCCGAAACCAGGGTATGGGCAAGCCCCAGCATCAGGGCCACGTCCGTATTGGGCCGGGGGGCGATCCATTCCGGGTTCAGGAAATCAGGGGTGTCGTTCCGCAGGGGCGTGATGCTGACCACATGGGTGCCGCGCGCGGCGAGTTTCTTCAGCCAGGGCACGGTGGTATGGGCGGCGGTGCCCCCCGGTTCCACCTGGGTGTTGCGGATGGGAATGCCGCCGAAGGCGACCAGGGTGTCCGTTGCCTCGGCGATCGACGCCCAGGACGTAAGCCCGCGCAGTGGCGCCAGGTCGCCCACGATATGCGGCAGAATGGCCAGCCCGGCGGCCAGCGAATAACTGTGCTTCTGCGCCGTGTAGCCGCCGAAACAGTTCATGAAACGCTGCATCTGGGTCTTGGCGTGGTGGAAGCGCCCGGCGCTGGACCAGCCGTAGGACCCGGCGAAGATCGCTTCGTTGCCGTGGGCGTCTTTCACCCGCCGCAATTCTTCGGCGACGATGTCAAGGGCCTCGTCCCAGGGCACTTCGACGAAGCGGCCGCCGCCCCTGGCCCGGTCACGATGCTTCAGCCAGCCTTCGCGGAAAGCCGGGGCCTTGACGCGGCAGTCGTGGTGCACGCCCTCGGCCATGCCTTCCAGGATCGGCGACGGGTCTGGATCGCCTGCAAGGGGCCGGATATCAGTGATGCGGTTGTCTTCGGCGCGGGCTTCGAATGCGCCCCAGTGGGAACCGTGCGTCTTGTACATGGGTGGTCGTCCGTGGCCTTGGCAGAAACCAGACGATAGCGCGCGATCCTACTCAGTGCAAATTGTATACAATTTTCGATTTCTATTCCGCTGCCTGCGATCGTTCCTTGGGCCCGACCACGGAAAGGCCGCAGCGCAGGGCCTCCGTTTCCATCACGTCATCGGGCATGACGTTGGCCAAGTTCACATCGGCGCCGAATTCGTCGAGCAGGAACTTCTTGAGCTCATAAACATCATTGAGGGTCACGCCCTTGATCCAGGACCCGGTCAGTTCCATTAAGGTACGGTCCAGGTCCAGTCCCGATTTCAGGGCCGACATCATGGCTTCGTTGACCTTGCCGTCGGTGACCAGTTCGGCCCCTTCGACCAGCACGATCTCGCATCCCGCATCGAAACAGACCTGGGTCTGATCGATCAGGTCCTGGGGCGATTGGTTGACGACCTTGGACCCAACCTCGCCGTGAACTTCCAGGCCCTCGGCGATGGCCATCTTGATCATCCGGGCGCGCTCGTCATCGTCCAACGGCACGCAGTTGTCGGAAACCTCCAACGCGTCGAAGCCCAGGCGCTTGGCCTCGGCGAAAAACCCCGGCATGGCGGGCCAGCCCTGGGTCGCGAACACGTATTCGGAAAACTGCCCGCCCAGGAACGGCGTCACGTCATGGCTTTTGTAAAGGGCCAGCTTTTTGACCAGATAGTCCTCGGGATAGAGCCGCGCCGTGCCGACCACGATCTTCGCCAGGTCCACATAGGGGGCAAGCAGGTCCATGTAATCGGCCACCCGGTTCATGGGCAGGCCCCAGTCCATCATCATGGTCAGGCCGGTCTTACGCGGTTTGGTGGAACGCCCGCTGGGCAGGGGCACCATGGAAAAGGGCACGTTGGCGGTCATTGGTTGTCTCCTGGATTAGTCGAACATCGGCGTTACGCCGGGCGGCACGGAAAAGCCCAGGTCGCCGCGCTTGATGATGGCGTCCTTGCCGCCGTTTTCCACGATCATGCGGGCCTGCGTTTCGCGCGCGGCCTTGTCCACGGCGGCGGGGTCGCAAATCTTTCGAAGTTCGGCAGTCAGGTCTTCCATCACCGCCGCATGGGCCGGATCGCCCGCCAGATCGGTCAGTTCCTCGGGATCGTCGGCCAGATTGAACAGCTGGTCCGGATACCCTTCGTAATGGACCAACTTCCAATCGCCCTTGCGCAGCAGATAGGCCGCCACCTTCGATCCCATGCCGTGGTATTCGGAAAAAGCGACGCGGTCGGGCTCGTCCCCCGCCACAAGGTCCATCAGGTTGGTGCCCGGCAGGTCCGCAGGCAGGGTTTCGCCATCGGCGGCCCCCACGCAATCCATGATGAAAGGATAGACATCGCAATGGGTCGCCGGCGTCTTGACGACCTTGCCCGCCGGAATGTCGGGCCCCGAAAGAATCATCCCCACGGCGGCGGCTTCTTCGTACATCACCGATTTACCCCAGGCACCCCGGTTGCCCATGTTGTCTCCGTGGTCGGTGGTGTAGAGCACCCGCGTATCCGACGACAGGCCCGCGTCCTCCATGGCGCCCAGGATCAGGCCGATCTGTTCATCCATGAAGGAAATCAGGCCCAGGTAGCCCGCCTGTGCGCGCTTGACCATGTCCATATCGGTGAAATGGTCGTCATAGGTAAAGATCGACCGGTAGTCGTCGATGTAGGGATGGATCGGCGCGTTCCGCTTGTCATACAGCTTGGGCGGCGCCAAGTCCTGGTTGTAATAGCGGTAGAAATGTTCCGACGGTGCGGTCAGCGGAAAGTGTGGCGCCACGAAGGACACGAACAGCACCCAAGGCTTATCCGTATGCTTTGGCGCTTCTTCGTACAGCCAGGATTGCGCGCGGGCCGTGATGTCGCGGTCATAGCGCGTGTACATGCTTTCGCCCGGCCCGGCCAGCTTGGCCATCTTCCACGACGCCCCCCGCTTGGGTGTGTCTTCGTCGCGGATCAGGCCCAACAAATCGCCCTTGCCGTCGATGATGTGCATGGCCAGTTCTTCGTCGGCGAAGCCGTTGTCGTCTTCGTCCGACCGGAAATGCAGTTTGCCGATGGAAACGGTCTGATGCCCCCGTTCGCGCAGCAGGGCGTGCCAGTTGGCCTGCGTGCCGTCGAACGGCGTCGCATTGTCCCAGGCGCCGATCTGATGCACGTACTTGCCCGTGGCGAAACTGGCCCGTGCCGGAACACAGACCGGACAAACCGTATAGGCCGCGTCGAATCGGGTGCCCTGTTGGGCCAAACGATCGATATTGGGGGTATGGATGAAGGGGTGGCCGTAGCACCCGGTCACGGACCGGGTATGCTCGTCCGACATCAGAATGATGAGATTTTTAGGCTCCATGGGGCACCGTTTCCTGCGGTTTCTGCGGGTTTTAGCAACCCGGCATATTTTTTTGACGCGTTAAGTATGGAAAACGCGATACTCGAGTAACTATATAGTTAATCGAAATGTCAAGCGGGATGGCCTTCGCAGCCGTCCCGTCGTAAAAATTATGGTGCAAATTAAAAGATTTCGGGATTGGGGGCTTCCTGCACATGCAGACGGACATACCCGGCGGTTATGACGAATTTCTCCGGCGCTATTGGTCGGAACACGAAGACCTGCCCAAGCATGAACGCCTGCGCCAGGCGATCACCAATTCCATCGTCGATGGGTATTGGAGCCCGGGCGCGCGCCTGCCCACGGAATCGGAATGGGCCCAGCAAACGCCCTGCTCGTTGGGCACCGTGCAACGGGCCTTGCGCAGCCTGGTCGATGACGGCCTGATCCTGCGCCGACGCGGCAGCGGCACCACCGTCGCCGGCATGGAACACCAGATCGCGGAACCCTGGCACTTCCTGTTCCGGGCCCCCGGTGCCGGACCGGACGACCTGCTGCCGGTGTTTACCCGTGTCATCGACCGCCGTGTCGGGCGTGAAACCGGCCCCTGGAGCAAACCGCTGGAACAGAACGGGCGCGGCGTCGTGCGGATCGACCGCATCGTCACCATCGATACGGCGCTGGAGGTCTATGCCGTGTTCCGCGCCATCGCCAAACGCTTCCCCGAGCTGGTCGAATCCCCCGTTTCCGATCTCGACGGCGCCAATCTGCACGAAGTCATGGCCGACCATCACCATATGCCCGTGTACCGCATTCAACAGAAACTGCGGATGGAAGACCCACCCGATTGGGTCACATCCAAATGCACCTGGCCCGATGATGCCATGGCATCGGTCGTCAACGTCGTCGCCTATTCCGTCGACGGACGGCCCATGTATTTCCAGGATTTCTACATCCCGCCCTCGCCCTATGAATTGGATTTGGGAACGCGGATCAAGGATTCGAGCCTCAAGTTCACGCAATAACGGCGGCTCAGACGCCTGCCCCGGGCCACCCCTGGGTGGCGGCCAGTTCTTGCGCGATGTCCTCGATCATGCCCGCGACCGCCAAGACGGCCCCGCCCGCGGGCCGATCCTGCAGCCTGACCAGCGACCAGTTGCGCATCAGCCCGTCGATCCGTAAAGCCTGGAACGTAGGGTCGCCCTTTTTCATGTCTTCGTGAAAGAAACTGTAGCTTTGCACCGTATACCCCAGACCGGCCGCGACCATGGTCTTGAGCATGGAGGTTGAATTAACGGTCTCGCGGATGTTCAGCGCCAACCCCCGTTTCTCGATCAAGCGGTCGATCGTCCGCCGCAAGGGGTTGGGCGGTTCAGGAAGCAGCAGGGGATAATCGGCAAGACCGCCCAGGTCGATGCTGTCGGCCTGCGTGCCAAGGCCATCGGCCAGCCCGATCAGGAACATGGGTTCGTCCAGCAAATGGGTGACATGCAGCGCCGGAGGTTCCTGGTCGGCTTGGTAGAGGCCAAGGTCGTATTGGCCGCTTAACACGCCGCCGCTGATGGCCGCCCCCAATCCTTCGGACAGGTTCAGGCGAACCTTGGGAAACATCTCCCGCAATCGGCCCACCAGCATCGGCGCCAGCGCCGGGCCGACCCCGGGGATGATCGCGACCGACACGCGCCCCGATGGTTCCTGCCCCCAATCCCGAACCTCGGCCCGCGTCTGCTTCAACACCGCCAGGACCGGCGTAATGCGGGACAGCAAATGCCCCCCCTGCTCGGTCAGGGAAACGCCCTGAACCGTGCGGGACAACAGCTTTGCGCCCAGGTCATTTTCCAGCTTGTGAATTTTCCGACTGACGGCCGGCTGCGCCACGCGCAGGTGCTGCGCCGCCCTGGTGATGCTGCCGAACTCGGCAATCGCCGCAAAATACCTCAGTGCCTTCAGGTCCATGCCCGGCTGTCCTTAAATCCTGCTTACCCGACAGGGATAGCGCGTCATCCTGCCCTAAATCATGCCTTTTAAGCATGAAAGATTGAATATTGGCATTTTTAAAGCATGGCTGCATGCGATATGGGAGTCCTTGCCGATCAACATGCCGCGCCCGCCGTACCCGGCCCGCAACCAAAACCAAAGCAAGGAGGAACATGTGAGCACCGCCGATACCAGCATCGCCATAACGCGCCTGACCGGGGCCATCGGCGCCGAACTGTCGGGCATCGAACTGACCGGCCCGGACTACGACAACATCTATCCCGCGATCTACGAAGCGCTGCTTAACAATGCGGTCGTGGTCCTACGCAGGCAGGATCTGTCGCCGGAACAGCTGGTCGCGTTCTCGCGCAAGTTCGGCAAGCTGGAATCCCATGTGCTGTCCCAGTTCAACATGCAGGAACATCCGGAGGTTCTGCTGATCTCGAACGTCAAGGAAAACGGCAAACCCATCGGTGCCATCAACGCCGGACAGTACTGGCATTCGGACCTGTCCTATACGAAGACGCCGACCCAGGCATCCCTGCTGCATGCCAAGGAGGTTCCCAGTTACGGCGGCGACACCATGTTCGTGAACATGGCCCGGGCCTATGAGGATTTGTCATCTTCCATGCAGGCCTTCCTGGGCGGGCTGACCGCCCTGCACGACTACACCAACGCCTATGACACGTTCTTCGCCCATATCGCCGACCGCCCGCCCCTGACCGATGAAGAACGGGCCAAGGTGCCGCCCGTCGTTCACCCGGTGGTCCGCACCCATCCCGACACGGGCCGCAAAGCGCTGTATGTGAACCCGGGTTTCACCCGGAAGATCAATGAACTGGAAGCCGAAGAAAGCCGTGCGATCCTCGACTTCCTGTTCCACCACTTTCAACAGCCGAAATACATCTACCGTCACAATTGGGCGGCCGGCGACCTGGTGATCTGGGACAACCGCTGTACCTGTCATTTCGCCGTCGCGGACTACGATATGAACGAACGGCGGCACATGATCCGCTGCAGCGTGGAAGGCGATGTTCCCCACTAGCCGCCAATGCCCTAGGCTCGCGCAATGACTTTGGATACCAACCACACCATGTCCAACCCTGCCCCCGGCACGCCGAGGCAACCAGCCCGCCGCCCGGACCTGTCGAACCGCATGTTGCGGATTTGGGTGCTGGCCCTGTGCCTTGCGATCACGGGATTCCTGTTCCTTAAATCCGGCCTGCCCGTGGACTGGCAGCGTCCAGGCTCTCCCGTTCTGCAATCCCTCGCTGCCCTCGGCGGGTTACTGCTGCTGGTGCCGTTCCTGTTTTCCATCGGCAAGCGAAGCGGGTATTCGGAAATTCCCAACCGCCTTTTCATTCTGCATGTGGGGGCCAGCCTGCTGGGGATGTTTCTGATCGGCCTTCATGCCGCCGCGGCCTTTTCCGGCCCGCCCCTGGTGATGGCGGCGGCCCTTGTCCTGCTGCTCGTCACCGGTGTGTTCGCCCGCATCGTGATGGCGCCCAAGATGGCTGCGACCTTCGGCACCAAACCCCGGGCCTTTCAACAGGCGGACCCTGTCCTTAAAGGGCGCCTGCAAGACCTCATCACCCGCAAGACCGAATTGCTGAAACGCCTCGACCCCGCGGCCGATGAAGGATTGTTTTCCGTCACGCTGCGCCACCTTTTGACGCGCCCCCTCAACTCCATCGCCTACATGCGGCTGGCCCGCGAAGAAACCAGGCTGATGGGCACGCGCAATACGGTCCCGCCGCTGCAGGCCTGGTGGCGTCCCCTGCATATCGCCCTCGCCTGGCTGTTCCTGGGCGGCCTTATCCTGCATGTCGTGCTGGTCACCTTTTTCGCGGGCTATGTCGCGGACGGGCGGGACATCTATTGGTGGCACCTGGCCGCCTGGTAAATCGGAGACATCGCCTTGTCACGCCTGTCGCTCATGATCGATCTGGAACGCTGCATCGGCTGTAAAAGCTGCGAGGCGGCGTGCAAGGCCGAACATGGCCTGGGCCCTGGAGAAAACCGCAACCGGGTGGTCTGGCTGGGCGACACCACACGCCCGGCATTGGATTTCCTGACCCTGTCCTGCCAGCACTGCGAACGGCCCGCCTGCCTGCGCGCCTGTCCGGTCGTGCCCAAGGCCATCGAAAAAGACCCCGACACGGGTGTCGTCCGCATCAACGAAGACCGCTGCACCGGCTGCGGCGAATGCGTGATCGCCTGTCCTTACGGGGCCATGGGCTACGACGCCCAGGACCATCACGCGGTGAAATGCGACCTGTGCCATGACCGCCGGGAAATCGGCAAGCGCCCGGCCTGTGCCACGGTTTGCCCGGGCGAAGCCATCACCTTCGGCGACCGCGAAGATCATCTGCAACGGATCGAGGCCGAAGGCCGCAAACCGGTCGACCACGATGCCTTTTTGCTGAACCCGGCCAATATCTTCCTGGAGCGCATTCAAGGGCGCGGCGATGCCCCCCCGGGTTTCACCATGGAAGGCCGCCATCGCCCCGCCGTGGTCGATAACCCCGACCGGCGCAAACGGTTCGTGCCCGACGACATTGTCTTTCCCTATGGCTCGACGCGCGAAGACCGCGTGCCCGACGAAGTCGTGCCCGGCGGCTGCAACATCTGCTTCAACTGCTGTTCGACGCAATATCACCTGAAGGACGGCAAGGTCATCCGCGTGACCGGCAACGAGGACGATCCCCTGTGGAAGGGCAAGGTCTGCCCGAAATCACAATTCCTTCTGCAGTTGTACAACAGCAAGGAACGCCTGACCCAACCCTTGAAGCGCGTGGGCAAACGGGGCGAGGGCAAGTTCATTGCCATTTCCTGGCAACAGGCCTTGGACGAGATCGCGGAAAAGCTCGGCCGCCTGCGCGATGAATTCGGGCCCGAGACCCTGGCCGTGTTCGCCGGCACGCGCACGGGAACCCTAACCCGCAAGGGCTACATCCAGATGTTCAATCAGATGTGGGGCACGCCGAACATCGGCGACACGGAAACCTTCTGTTCGGAATCCAAGTACCTGTCGTTCCAGACCACGACGGGCCTGTCCGGCAGCGGCAACAGCTATACCCCCGACGACATCGGCAGTGCCGCGCTTTACGTCTATGTGGGCGACAATCAGGCGGAATCCCGCCCCGTGCATTTCGGCATGGTCAACGACTGGCGGCTCAAGAACGGGGCCCGCATGATCGTCTGCGACCCACGCCTGACCGTGACGGCCAGCAAGGCCGACGAATGGCTGCCGATCCGTTCCGGCACGGACATGGCCCTGGCCTTGGCCCTGGCACATCATATTCTGAGCAACGACCTGCACGACCGGACGTTCTGCGACGCATGGGTCCTGGGCTGGGAAGCCTGGCGTGACTTTCTGTTCGACAAGGGCTATTCCCCCGACTGGGCAGCGCCGATCACCGGCCTGCCCGCCGACCGCATCCGGAACCTGGCCGAAGAAATCGCCGCCGCCGACGGCTGTGTCATTTTCGGCGCGCGCGGCCTGAACCAGCATTGCAACGGCACGCAGACCAACCGCGCCATGATGTTCGTGGCCGCGATCACCGGCAACATGGGCCGCAAGGGCGGCACCTATTTCAATTTCGGCACCCATTCGCCGGTTTATGCGAACGCGCCCCAGGAACGTATCCGTCAGCCGGAAAAACCCATGGTCGGCGCCAATCCGGTGCGCTGGCTGGATGCCATGTTGAATGCCGATCCCTATCCCCTGCGCGCATTGATCACCTGCAACAACCCCATGACCGCCTTTCCCAATCAGAACCGGGTGCGCGAGGCGTTCACGTCGCTTGACCTGATGGTCCATATCGAGCTGTTCAAGAACGAAACCAGCGCCTATGCGGATTATGTCCTGCCCGCCGCCACCGGGGTGGAAAAGGGCGAGATCGGACGCGCCAGCGAAGACCGCCGGGTTGTCTGGATCGACAAGGTGATCGAGCCCCCGGGCGAGGCCAAGCCCGACGGCTGGATCTGGATCGAGTTGGGCAAACGGTTCGGCTTCGACGATGTCCTGAAAGAGGAATACAAGGATTCCGCCCTGTTCTGGGACAAGGAATGCATCAAGGACCCCTGGATGCGGGGCTGCACGCAGAAGCGCCTGCATTCCGTGCCCTGGCGCTGGGTCCGCGTGCCCGTCGCCGACGAACAGACACCCGAGACCGATACCCTGCACCTGGAAGGCACCACCGCTTTGGGGGCACCCGAGGGCCACCGCTTTCCCACGCCCAGCGGCAAGTTGGAATTCTGGACCCAGGACTTGGAAGACAAGTTCCAGGCCCTGGGGCTTTCCGCCCTGCCCGAATTCTATTCGGACCGCGAACAATTGGTCGACATGCCCTATCTGGACCCCGTGCCCGCGACCTGCCCGCCGGTCCGCAATCCCTTATCCAAGGGATATACCTACACCCTGCCCGCCACGATCCTTCAACCTGGCGACGGCGACACGCCGTCCCGGAACCTGCGCGACCGGGGTTTCGACACGCATCTGATCACCGGCCGGCCACCGGCCCCCCATTTCCATTCCTGGACCCATTATTCCTGGCAGGCCCAGGAAATGTGGCCGGACATGTATGTACAAATGCATCCTAGCAAGGCCGAATCCTTGAACATCGGGGACGGCCAGACCGTTTCCGTCGATACGGCGCACGGCACGATCACGGCACGGGCCTGGCTGCATGCCGGCATCCGCGAGGACACGGTGTTCGTGCCCATCGGCTGGGACGCGGCGCAGCCCTATCACCCCTGGCCGTCGGTCAATCATCTGACCGATGAAAAACAGCGCGACCCGCTGTCCGATCATTCGACGTTGAAAGGTTATATGTGCCGGGTGTCGGCGGCCTAGTCTTCCGCCGTTCGCCCAGAGGCCGCAATCAGGCGAAGCGTTTGGCCCCGGCAACGCAGCAGACAACCAATACGGTCGCGGCGATCATGGTCCAGGCGATGGGCTCCCCCAGCAGCACCGCCGCCAATGCCAGGCCGAAGAACGGCTGCAGCAGCTGCAGTTGCCCGACCCCGGCGATCCCGCCCAGGGCCAGCCCGCGATACCAGAACACGAACCCGACCATCATGCTGAACACGGAAACGTATCCAAGCCCCAGCCAGGCCGGGATGGAAATGCCCGTCCAGACACCGGGCAACGTCCCCAATGCAATCATAGCCATGATGGGAAACGCCAAAACCAGCGCCCAGGAAATGACCTGCCAGCCGCCCAGGCGCCGCGACAGGGCCGCCCCTTCGGCATAGCCCAGCCCGCACAGGATAATCGCCGCGACCATCAACACATCACCGGTCACGGAGGCACTGCTGCTTTGGGATAGGGCGAACCCGGCGACCGACAGGCTGCCCAGGCAGGAAAACAGCCAAAAGGCGGGTTTGGGCCGCTCGCCGCCCCGCACCACGCCGAAGATCGCGGTCGCAAGCGGCAACAGGCCGATGTAGACGATCGAATGGGCCGAGGTGATGTGTTGCAGGGCCAACGCGGTCAGCAGGGGAAAGCCCACGACCACGCCGACCCCGACGATGACAAGGGAGCCCAGGTCTTTTCGTTCGGGCCGGGCTTGGCGGAACAGATACAACAAGACCGCCCCCAGCAAGGCCGCGATCACCGCCCTGGCCGACGTCAGGAACACCGGATCGAACCCGCCGACCGCGACCCGCGTCGCCGGCAGCGACCCGCTGAAAATAATCACGCCGAGCATGCCGTTGCCCCATCCCGCCATCGAGCGATCCATCTTGTGTTCCTTTCCTGATGGACGGGTGTAGCCGAATTGGGATGGCCGTGACAGCCACGAATCAATACAATTTGGCAAAACTGTACTGATTACAAAAACAGTACAGTTTATGAAAAACCGGCCCTAAACAGTCAACGAGCCTCGACAAGGCCCCGATATGAGCACACGCACGACAACCGTGATGGACGCGATCCGCCGCAAGATGGCGAACCGCAGCCTAAGCCCTGGCGAGAAGCTTCCCTCGATCCGCCGCTTCGCGACGACCATGGGGGTTTCGCCCTCGACCGTCGTCGTGGCTTATGACCGGCTGGCGGCCGAAGGCGTGATCCGCTCCCGCCCTGGTTCCGGCTTTTTCGTCGCGGGTGCGCCCGCCCCCCTTACCCTGGCCGAAGTCGGCCCACGTTTGGATCAAGCGATCGACCCGTTCTGGGTCTCGCGCCAATCCCTGGACGCCACGCCCGACATGCTCAAACCAGGATGTGGCTGGCTTCCGGCCGAATGGATGCCGAATGCGGCCCTTCGCAAGGCGATCCGCGGCCTTGCCCGGGCCGACGACGCCCTCTTGGCGGATTACGGCGGCACGCGCGGGCCCTTGAACCTGCGCCGTCTTCTCGCCCGCCGGTTCGCCGACGAAGGCCTTGCCGTCGGCCCCGACCAGATATTGCTGACCGGCTCGGGCACACAGGCGATCGACCTGATTTGCCGATATTTGCTAAGCCCCGGCGATACCGGCTTGTCGACGATCCCTGCTATTTCAATTTCCAGGCCTTGCTGCGGGCCCATCAGGCCCATGTGATCGGCGTGCCTTATACCGCGACCGGGCCCGACACGGCCCAGTTCACCCAAATTCTGGCCGAACACAAACCCCGGCTCTACATCACCAATTCCGCCCTTCACAACCCGACCGGGGCGACGGTCTCACCGCAGACGGCGCATCGGGTTCTGAAATCGGCGGAAGAACACGGCCTGATCATCGTCGAAGACGACATCTTCGCCGGGTTCGCCCCCGATCCCACGCCCCGCCTTGCCGCCCTGGACGGGCTGGAACGGGTGATCCGCATCGGCAGTTTTTCCAAGACGCTGTCGGCCTCGATCCGTTGCGGCCATATCGCGGCCCGCCCGGACTGGATCGAAGCCCTGATCGACCTGCAGGTCGCGACGACCTTCGGCGGGCCGAGCCCCGTCGCGGCCGAATTGGTGTTCGCGGCGTTGAGCGACGGCAGCTACCGCAAGCATATGGAAGAAACGCGCCGCCGCCTTGCGCGCCGCCGCCGCGAAGTAGCCGCAAAGCTTGAACGCCTTGGCATTAAGCCCTGGCTGATGCCCCAGGGCGGATTTTATCTGTGGTGCCGCCTGCCGGACGGCCTGGACGCGGCGCACGTGGCCCGCGCGGCCTTGCGCGAAAATGTCGTTCTGGCCCCCGGCAACGTGTTCAGCGTCTCTCAATCCGCGGCGCACTTCATGCGCTTCAACGTCAGCCAGATGAGCGACCCGCGCACCTATGACGTGCTGGCGCGGATAATCCGGTCCGGTTCGGATTAGCCATATATTTCAATTTATTATCGGGGAAATGGTGCCCAGGGGCGGATTCGAACCACCGACACCCGCATTTTCAGTGCGGTGCTCTACCAACTGAGCTACCTGGGCGAACCGTGCGTTCGGCGGCGGCCTGAAGGCCCCCGCCCGTTGGAGAGACGTGGCTTATAGAAGAATTATGGGGCCCTGTCCAGCGCGGGAAGCGGGGGAAATCAGGGAGAAATTCCGCCATGCCGGGGACCGCTTTTCCCTGGGTTTTCCGCGCTCAATCGTCGGAATATTCCGCATCGGGGTCGAAGTCGTCGGGCACTTCATGGGTCGGGATGCGGTAATCCTCGTTCAGCCATTTGCCCAGATCGATATCGGCGCAGCGCTTGGAACAGAAAGGCCGGTATTCGGTCACTTCCGGTTTGCTGCAGACGGGGCAGGGCCGCCGTTTCAGCGGCACGACCTTGGCACCGGTGCTGTCACTCATGGAATTACCCCTCCCTGATCTCGAACCGGCCGGAAGCCATCTTGGGGTCGGCCTCGATACGGATGGCGCCGCCCGTACGGCCGTTGGCGTCCTCCAAAGCGTCCTTAAGGGCGCCCTGCAGCACATCGGCCACGTCCTTGGCCGCAACGATACGGATCACCGCGCCCCGCACGGCCAATGCCCCCCGCAATGCGGCCAGGGCCGCCGCCACGGCATCGGGGACCCAGCCGCCCGGCCGGCCCAACAACCGCGCCAGCGACGGACCGCGCCGGCGGCGGGTCAGTTCGATCAATCCCAATCCCGTATAGCCCAGAACATGGCATTCCACCGGGTCGGCGGAAAGGGCATCGCGCAACTGGCCCAGGACTTCCTGCTTTTCCTTCTTGCCCTTCATGGCCAGGAAATCGATCACGATCTGGCCCGACAGATTGCGCAGACGCAGTTCGCGGGCGATGGCGGCCACGGCTTCGCGGTTGGTCTTGGCGGCCATCCGTTGCGGGTTGCCGGAGCCAAGCGGTCCGCCCTTGGTCTGGCCCGTGTCGACGTCGATCGCCGTCAGGGCAGCGGTTTCTGAAATGATGATGCGCCCGCCCGACGGCAAGGCAACGGCGGGCTCCAGCACGCCTTCCAATATTTCCTCGACCCCGAAGTGTTCGAACAAGGTCTCTGACTTGGACCAGACTTCGGCCTTCAGGCCGGGGGCCAGGGCCTCGACCTCGCCGGCCGTGTCCGGGTCGTCGACGATCACACGGCAACCGGGGGCCGCCAGGGACAATGCGCGTTCCACCGCATCGGTCGGCGCCAGCAAAGGTTCGGGCGCTTTCTGGGTATCGTTGAAGGCATCCTCGATCTCATCACGCAGGGCCAACAGACGTTCCAAATCCGCCGCCACCTGTTCGACCACAGCACCCCCGGCCGCCGGCGTGAAACGCAGGCCACAATCGGCCGGCAGAAGTTCTTCAAGCACCCCCAGGGCCTTGCGTTCGTCCGGCGCCATGAAGCGCGAGAACTTCATGCCCTCGCCGCCCATGTGCAGAACCGTAAACCGCCCGGAAAGCGTCAGGCGGCAGGTCAGGCGCGGACCCTTACCGTCCATGGCTTCGCGGTCAGCCTGAACCAGAATTTTATCTCCTTCGCCGGCCGCTTCAGCGATGGATTTGATACGCTGCGCGCCGGTCCGGCGGGCGTCACCGGCGGCCAGAAACCCCGGCTCCGCTCCGTCAATATCGACGAAGGCGGCGTTGAGATCGCGGTTGATGGCGGTCACCCGCCCGGCGAACACGGCACCTTCGACATTGTCTTCGTCCGTGTCCCGCTCGAACAGCACCTGGACGACCGTACCTCGCGCCAAAAGGGCGACCCGTGTTTCCCCCGGCGAGGCATTGATCAGGATCGTGTCGGCGCGCATGGGCTTATTCTCCGGTAAGCGGGGACCAAACCCCGGCACCGGCCAGCAGGTTCGCCGTCAGGGCGAGCGGCAGGCCGACCACATTGTTATAATCGCCGTTGACCGCCGTTACGAACAGGGCGGCGCGGCCTTGAATGGCATAGCCCCCGGCCTTGTCCCGCCATTCTTCGGTCGCAAGGTAGGCATCGGTTTCCAGGCGGCTCAGCCGTTTGAACTGAACGGCCGTGACCACCGCACGGGTCACCATCCGCCCGTCCGGACAGGCCAGGGCCACACCGCCGATCACCCGGTGCCGGCGGCCGGACAGAAGGCCCAGGCAATGCCTGGCTTCGGCGGCGTCTTCCGGCTTGGGCAGGGACCGGCGGCCGCAGGCCACCACCGTATCGGCGGCCAGCACGAAGTCTTCCGCATGGTCCTTGGCCACGGCGCGCGCCTTTTCCGCCGCCAGGCGCAAGGCCAGGGCGCGGGGCAGTTCATCCGGCATGGGTGTTTCGTCGATGTCCGCCGGAACGACGGCAGCCGGCGTTATCCCGACCTGAGCCAGTAGGTCAAGCCGCCTGGGCGATGCCGAGGCGAGAATCAAGCGGCCAGCCATCGGGGTGCGGGCCGAACTTTACTTGAAACGAAAAGTGATCCGACCCTTGGTCAGGTCGTAGGGCGTCATTTCGACGTTGACGCGGTCGCCCGCCAGCACGCGGATCCGGTGCTTGCGCATCTTGCCCGCCGTATGGGCAAGGATTTCGTGGTCATTGTCCAGTTTCACCCGGAACATGGCGTTGGGCAGCAGTTCCGTCACCGTGCCCGTAAACTCCAAAACGTCTTCTTTCGCCATTAGTACTCCATAAATTCGGCCAAAACGCCCCAGAACATGACGGCAAGCCGCGCAAAAATCAAGGGATTGCAGGGTTTACACCGGATCGGCTTGAAAACTAAGCCCCGCCCGGAGGATCCGCTTCCTCCATCGCGACACGGCGTAGGCCTTCGACGGCCGTATCGAACAGCGTGTTATCAATGCCCTCCAGGTGGGCAATGAACACGGGCCGGCGAAATACGGGGGCATCATTGATCAAGTGCAAGCCCCCTTCGTCCAGGCGCGGGCGCACCGCGCGCAGCGGCAAATAGGCCATCCCGCCGGCGCGCAGAATATGCTGCTGCGCCAAGGGGCCGTAGCTGACCGCCAGTTCCGGGGCCGGCAGATCCGGATAGGCATCCAGGTGTTCCATGCGGAATTCGGCCCCCCAGTCGACAAACACATAGCCCGCGTCCCAAGGCCCCTTCGCCGCCGGATCGGACGACACCAAAACCAGACTGTCCTGTGCCACTTTTTCGACCACCAAGCCCGAACGGTGCTGCGGCGTGTAGGTTAAAGCGATATCTATCAGACCTTCGATGACCTGGATCATCAGCGTATCTGAGGTTCCGACGTCGGCCCGCAGGGCGACTTCCGGCAATTCAGATCGCATCCAGGAAATCCAACTGACCATCATGCGTTCCCAAAGGGTGAATTCCGCCCCGATCGTCAACATGGCAGAAAACTCCGTGGGCAGGCCCACGTTGTGGCGCGCCTGTTCCCAGGTCTGGATCAATTTTTCAGCAAACGGGCGAAACTGCACGCCCGCCGCCGTCAGCGACGCCCCCGCCTTGGTCCGAACGAACAGCGGTTGTCCCAGCATGTCTTCCAGCAGTTTGACCCGGGTGCTGACGGTCGATTGCGTGACGTACAGACGTTCCGACGCCTTGACGAAATTACCGACCTCACAGATCGCTAAAAAGGTCCGGGCAAGATTGATATCCATGAATGATTTCCAGGGTTTTCGTGGGTGGGACGTTATGGATTATATATCGAAAATTTTGATACGAAACTTAATTTTATTTCGTTTGAGTAATATTCGATTTTACAGGAGAGTCGCCTCGTCCAATCGTGGACACCCATCCTTTTCTGGAGGATTACATGAAAGTTCTGCCCCTCATTGGCGCTGCCGCTCTTCTCTTCGCGGTTGCGGCCCCGGCACACGCCGTGGATGTGACCAATGAACAGGATACCGACATTCAACTGACGGTATCCGACTCTGAAGGTTCCGAAATGGTGAACGTCGCCGCCGGCGAAACCATCCCGAACCTCTGCGAAAAATGCAAACTCGTGCTGGGTGAAGAATCCCTGAATGTGGAAGGCGACCAAATCGCCGTGATCCGCAGCGGTAAGATTTCCATCCGCACGAACTAATCGACGAACGTAGGAACGGGCTTCGGCCCGTTCCTGCCGAAACGCGCCTGGGAGGGCGTCATCGGGAACGGGTGCGGTCAACGACAGGCTTGAAGCCCAGCCCCACAGGAAAGGCCGAAACTGACGCACCCCCCGTTCCCGAGCGGCGCAATGAAGATGCGACACAGACCTTCCCAAGTGACGTTCCAGAAAGAACCTAAGTTTTCCCACGCCCACCCAGACGGACGACTGACATCAATTTTAAACCCAGGCCAAATCGCCCTCCCTCGAATGGCCCCTTTTCAGAAAGGCATCCGCCATGTTGACGCAATCTCCCACCCCGTCCCCTGTTACGCCCGACAATGTTCAAATCCCCGCCGCCCAGATTGAAACCTCCTTCTGGCGCCGCGCCGACGACGTAACGGGCTTTGTCCTGTTTCTTCTGATCATGGGTGGCGGCGTGGTTACGCCCTTCGCTCTGTTTTTCTACGGACTTATGTTCCGCTAACACCGGAACATGCCCAAGAAACCGGAGCCCCCTCCCATGAATGCGTCCGCGACCCAGAAAACTCTGGGCCCGATCACTGATCTTGAGCGCCACCTGCCCCCGGAATGGTGGCGCTCTCTTTTCAACGCGCTCTACCTGAAGACCGATGGCGACGTCACGGAAAACGACGACGCCACCCGGTCGGAAATCGACGCACTTCTGTCCGTCGCCGGGCTTTCGCCCGAAGACCGCATCCTTGACCTGTGCTGCGGCCAGGGCCGGCATTGTCTGGAACTGGCACGCCGTGGCTATGATAACGTGACCGGCGTCGACCGGTCGCGCTATCTGGTCCGCCTTGCCCGACGCCGTGCCCGTGCCCAGGGCCTGCACGTACAGTTCAAGGAAGGAGACGCCCGCCGCTTTTCCATGAAAGCGGATTCCTTCGACCACGTCCTGCTGCTGGGAAACTCGTTCGGGTATTTCGAACAGGAAGAAGACGACTTGGCGGTCCTGACCGCCGTGCAGCGGGTGCTGCGTTCGTCGGGACGCCTGGTGCTCGACATCACCGACGGCGAATGGATGCGCCAGAACTACGAACCCCGGTCCTGGGAATGGATCGACGGCAACCAGTTGGTCTGCCGGGAACGATCCTTGTCCGCCGACCGGTCGCGCCTGATTTCCCGCGAAGTGGTGATCCATGCGGAAAAAGGCGTGATCGCCGACCAATTCTATGCCGAACGCCTTTACGGCGACGCGGCCTTGAAAGCGTTATTGGAGGCCGCAGGCTTCCGCGATGTGACATTCCATCAGGAACTGGAAGGCAATTCCAACCGTGTGACCGACCGCGGCGCCGATCTGGGCATGATGGCGCGACGTCATCTTGTGACCTGCCGCGCCCCCGTCAAGACGGCCAGCGGCGGACGCGGCCCCGCCTACCCGCACGTGACCGTTCTGCTGGGCGACCCGCGCCGCCCCGATCCGGTCAAACTGGGCGGCAAGTTCAATCCCGAAGACATGGAAACGGTCCGTAAACTGAAGACCGCGTTGGACGGCCTGGCCGATTATTCGTTCAGTTACGAAGACAACCACGCCGGACTGTACCAGCGCCTGGAAGAAGGCCGTCCGTCCTTTGTCTTCAATCTGTGCGACGAAGGCTACAACAACGAAGCGCTCAAGGAACTGCATGTTCCGGCCATGTTGGAAATGCTCGACGTTCCCTATACGGGGGCGGGCCCGGCCGCACTGGGCCTGTGTTATGACAAGGCCATTGTCCGCGCCGTGGCCCAGCAATGTGAAATTCCGGTGCCGCTGGAAACCTATTTCGATCCGGACGATCAGGTCGCGACCATCCCGTCCGTATTCCCGGCCCTGATCAAACCCGCACAGGGCGACAGTTCCATCGGCATCACCATGAACGCCGTCGTGCATACCCCGGAAGACATGGTCGCCTACCTAGCGGAACTGCGCCGCACCCTGCCGGGACGCGCCGTTCTGGTGCAGGAATTCCTAAGCGGTGCGGAATACAGCGTGGCACTGATCGGCAACCCGGGCCACGGCTTCCATGCCTTGCCCGTCTTGGGCGTCGATTATTCGGGCCTTGATCCCAAACTGCCGAAACTTCTGGGCTACGAATCGAAATGGCAGCCGGACTCTCCTTACTGGAACGACATTCAGTACAAACAAGCTGAACTGGACGAAGACAGCCGCCGTGCGCTGGTCGACGCCTCGGCCACCTTGTTCCAGCGCCTGGGATGCCGGGATTACGCCCGCTTCGATTTCCGCACGGATGCAAACGGCGTGATTAAGCTGCTTGAGGTCAATCCCAATCCCGGCTGGTGCTGGGACGGAAAATTCAATCTGATGGCCGAATTCGAAGGCCTGACCTATCCGGAATTGTTGCGGATGATCCTTGATGCCGCACAGGCCCGCTGTTCGGAAGGCCTGTCGCAAGACTGGAATTCTCAGCAGGCAGCCCTTCAGGCCAGCGCCTGATGTAGCCGGCCTTGGACGTTCACCGCCACTCCAGGCGATGAACGACGGCCCGGCAGGTTACCGGAGATTCACTGGCGGGACTGATCAGATTCAATTCGACGAAGGTCAGTTCCGCCAACCTTTGGCCCAAGGCCACGAATTCCCGTTCCGTCGTATCGGGCTCGCGCGAGAACATCACCCCCAACCGGCGCCTGATGCGTTCTTCGTCCGTCAGTTTCAGCGTGTGCCGCACGGTGCCGATACCGAAGGCTTCGCGAATGGCGATCGCGCGCCGGGCCCAGCAAAACGGTTCGTTGATTTTGTCGGCCCCGACCGTCACATCGAAACGGATTTCCAGGCGGCGCTGATTGCGGTCGAACCACACCCGGTATTGCGCCGGCGGCCCGGCGGCCGGGGTCAGGCGCCGTGCCGCGGCCTGGGCACCGGCGCGGGCCCGTTTGATCCCGGCGTCCAGCAAAGTCACGGGCTGTGCTGCCAAGGTGTCGAACAGGTCGCCTTGCTGTGCCTGCACAGACGAAACCGACAACCCCGCAAGCACCACGGCGAAAATGGCGGCCCACGCCCCATGGACACATTGCGTCAGAAACCTACCGTTCATTGATCGTCTCCTGCGCATCGTTTGTCCTTCATTTCCACGTGAAATCGTAACAGCATTCCGCGGCCTTGCGGGTCATGTATCGACCACGGCCTGAACGGGAAAGCGGGCCTTGATGCGCTCCATCAACTGATCGCGCACCATCCGATAGGCTTTCAGCTTTTCCTCGCGGTTTTCGGTCTCGATGATTGACGGATCGAAGGTATTCCAGAATTCGACCTCGCAGGCCATGATCCGGGTCAGTTCCATGGCCTTGTGCTGGGCCTCGGGCGACAAGGTAATGACCAGATCGAAGAAATCGTCTTCCATTTCGTCAAAGGTCTTGGATTTGTGTTTGGACATGTCGATGCCGATTTCATCCATCACCGCGATGGTGAAGCCGTCGATCTGCCCTTCGCGCACGCCGGCGCTGTCGATATAGACCTGATGCCCATGCAGGAACTTCATGATCCCTTCGGCCATGGGCGAGCGGATCGAATTCATCGTGCAGGAAAACAGAATTGCGGAAGGAAGGTCAGACATCCCGGCCCGCCCGCCTATGCCTTGATATGGAGCACGCAGACGAGCGTGAACAGGCGCCGTGCGGTACGCAGGTTCATCTCGACCCGGTCCGCAAGGCGCGTGCGCAAAATCTCGGCCCCTTCGTTGTGCAAGCCCCGGCGCCCCATGTCAATGGCTTCGATCTGACTGGGCGACATGGTCTTGATGGCCTTGAAATAGCTGTCGCAGATCATGAAATAGTCGCGCACGACCCGCTTCATCACGCTGATCGGCAGGGTGATCTTGACCAAATGGGATTGGCTTTCGTCGTCGACATCGAACACCAGACGGTTGTCCTTGATCGACAGGCGCAGGGCATAAGGCCCCGGGTATTCGATTTCCAGCGGATGAAAGACGTTGTCTTCCAGCAGATCGTAGATCGCCACTTTCCGTTCGTGGTCAACCTGGGGACTGCGGCTGACGACGCTTTTTTCATCCAGATCGATCTGGACAATACGATGTGTGTCGCCGCTCATCCCCCGGCGCTCCTGCCTAGTCCGCCGCCGGCTCGTTCAGGCGGATGGATATGGAAAGGGCATGGGCGTCCAGGCCTTCGGCCCGGGCCAATGCAACGGCTTCCGGCCCGATGGCGCGCAGTCCCTGGGCATCGCATTCGATCAGGGACGAGCGCTTCATGAAATCCAACACGCCCAGGCCCGACGAAAATCGTGCGCTGCGCGCCGTCGGTAGCACGTGATTGGGGCCCGCGATATAATCGCCGATGGCTTCGGGCACGAACCGGCCCATGAAGATCGCCCCGGCATTGCGGATTTTCCGGCCCAGGGCATCCGCGTTATCTGCAGCAATTTCCAAATGTTCCGGTGCCACCCGGTCGACCAGGGGAATGGCGGCCTCCAGGCTTTCAACCGTGATCACCGCCCCGTAATTCGCCCAGCTTTCACCCGCCGTGCCCGTGCGCGGCAGGGTCTTTAGGTGCCCTTCGACGGCGCGTTCGACGGCATCGGCGAAGGCTGCATCGTCGGTGATCAGGATCGCCTGGGCAGCGGTGTCGTGTTCGGCCTGGCTCAGCAAATCCGCCGCGATCCAGGCGGGATCGTTCTGGCCGTCGGCCAGCACCAGAATTTCCGACGGGCCCGCGATCATGTCGATACCGACGGTGCCGAACACCTGCCGTTTGGCCGCCGCCACATAGGCATTGCCCGGGCCGACGATCTTATCGACCGGGCGGATCGTCTCGGTCCCATAAGCCAAGGCCCCCACCGCCTGCGCCCCGCCAATGCGGTAGATTTCGTCCACCCCGGCGATCGCCGCCGCCGCCAGAACCAACGGGTTCAATATGCCGTCCGGCGTGGGCACGACCATGACCAGACGATCCACCCCGGCAACCTTGGCCGGGATCGCGTTCATCAGGACGGACGACGGATAGGCCGCCGTGCCGCCCGGCACGTACAGGCCCGCCGCCTCGACCGCCTGCCAGCGGTATCCCAGACGCAGACCGGCGGCATCGGTGAAATCCAGGTCTTCGGGCAACTGCTTTTCATGAAAGGCACGGATACGGCCGGCTGCCGTGGCCAGGGCCGACAGGGTTTCATCCGTGCATTGGCCGCGCGCCGCATCGACTTCATCGGCGGTAATGGCCATGCCTTCGGCCGTCAGGTCGAACCGGTCGAACCTTTTTGTGTATTCCAGAACCGCCGCATCGCCGCGCGCCTTGACGTCGCCCAGGATCGCCGTCACGGCGTCGTTGACGTCCGTTTCCGTTTCGCGTTTGGCCCCCAGGAAGTCCTTGAATGCCTGCTCGAAACCGGGATCGCGGGAATCAAGCCGCAAGGGCATCGGCGGCCTCCTTGAACTTGTTGACCCAGCCACCGATTTCGCGCGGGCGGGTTTTCCAGGCGGCGCGGTTCACGGCCAGGCGTGAGGTAATTTCGGCAATGGTTTCGATTTCGACCAGGCCGTTGGCCTTCAAGGTCGCCCCGGTCGATACCAGATCGACGATGCGGCGGCACAGCCCCAGCGTCGGGGCCAGTTCCATGGCGCCGTTCAGTTTGATGCATTCGGCATGGACACCGCGCCGGGCAAAATGACGACGGGTCAGGCCGGGATATTTCGTGGCGATGCGGATCGACGACCACTGTTGCGGATCGTCCCCTTTGACCATTTCCGCTGGCTCGGCCACGGCAAGGCGGCAATGCCCGATGCCCAGGTCCACGGGGGCATAGATTTCGGAAAAATCGAATTCCATCAGCACGTCGTTACCGGCAACGCCCAGATGGGCCGCCCCGAAGGCAACGAAGGTCGCCACGTCGAACGAACGCACACGGATGATGTCCACTTCCGGCACGTTGGTCGTGAACCGCAACTGGCGGCTTTTATCGTCGTCAAAGGCCGGCTCCGGCTCGATCCCCGCATGGCGGACCAGCGGCATCACTTCTTTCAGGATGCGCCCTTTGGGCAAAGCCAGTACCAATTTTTCGTTCGCGTTCGCGGGCACGCTCATAAGCCGGTCTCCTTGAGGCCCAGTCTCCTTGGGGGGTCGGGCGGCATACATATAGACTTTCGGGCCATCTTACCAGGGAACAGGCGCGGAAATCCCACTTCTCGGGACGTTATAGGCCAAGCCCCGCAATGAATTGGTTAATGGCGGGAAAAAGCGGTTCAGGCGCCTCCAGATGGGGGCTATGCCCGCATTTGGGAAGGATCAATGCTTCCGCCCGACCGGAAACACCCCCGGCAATGGCCTGGACCTGCTGTTCCGTGCCGTATTGATCATCCGCGCCCTGGACGACCAGAACCGGGCATGTCACAGCGGCAAGACAGTGTTCCACGTTCCACTGGCGGAACTCATCGGTCAGCCAGGTATCGTTCCAGCCGAAAAAAGCCGTCTCCACATTATCGCCGTGATAGCGCCGCAGCTTGTCCCGAAGGGCGGTTTCCTGCCAAGCCTTGCGGGCGTCGCGGATGCCCCGGATCGTCACGTCCTCGTTGAACACATGGGCCGCCATGGTCACGATGCCCTTGATCCGGGCGTCACGGCCCGCCGCCATCAGGGCGATGGTCCCGCCGTCGGAATGGCCGATCAGCACGGCCGCCTTGATCCCGGCGGCATCCAGCACGGCGGGCAGGACCTCGTATGCTTCCGGTGCGTGGTAGTCCGTCGGGCGCGGCAGATCGGCCCCGTCCGACCGGCCGTAACCGAAGCGCGAATAGGCGAAGGCCGGCAGGCCGGTCAGGGCCGAGATCTTTTCCGGCACGCCGCGCCACATGTCGACACAGCCGAGCCCTTCATGCAGGAATACCAGGGCGGGCCCTTCCCCCGCCGCCAGCGTCCCCCACCAGGCATATTCCAGGCGTTTTCCGCCGATTGTCAGGAAATCGGTCTGCATGATGTCGGGCCGGATCCGTTCAGGCTGGTCAGAGCTTGCCGGTCATCTGATCGGCACCGTGATACAGCACCTGGCGCACGGCATCGGCGGCCTTTGCATGATAGGCGACGCTTTCCGGGTCCATGTCGGCCTTGACCCGGGGCGTGTGCTCGAAATGATTGAAGCGGTCCTCGCCCCGGACCAGGGCGGCGGAATCCCATTGCCCCACGCTCTGCATGGCCTTGGCCGGCATGTAATGAAACGAAATGCCGACCCGCCGGTCGTTTGAAAGATTGGGCCCCGAGGCATGGGCCAGGCGGATGTTGTGCAGCGACATCTGCCCGGGCTTTAGCGGCATGGAAACCGCCCTGTCCTCGTCGATGCCCTGGGTGATTTCCTGCCCCCGGGTCAGCATGTTGTTATCGTGGTACAGGTCTTCGTGTTTCAGGGGCGGGCCTTCGTGCGTACCCGGCATGACACGCATGCAGCCGGCTTCTTCGCTGGCTTCGGACAGGGCCAGCCAGGCCGTCACGACCTCGCCGCCGGCAAGCCCCCAATAATTGCTGTCCTGATGCCAGGACACGTACTGCCCGGAGCCGGGCTCTTTGGTCCAGCTGAGCGTGTTCCAGCACAGGATATCGGGGCCCAGAATGTCTTCCATGATGTCGACGATGCGCGCGTCATGGACCAGATCGTCCAACCATTTGAACAGAAGATGCGTCTTATTGCGCTGCAGGCCGTTAAGGGGGGCACCCTGGGCGGCCTCGAAAGCTTCCAGGCGGGCGCGGAAATCGGCAACCTCGTCGGCGCCCAGAATATCGACGGGGCTGTAATAGCCTTCTTCCTTGAATTGGCGCAGGGCCTCGGTGCTCAGGACCTTCAGCATGGGATGTCTCCTTAGTTTCTTGCCAAGGAGCATATCAAAAGCCGCCCATCCCCCGCCACTGGTCCCTCGCCACCAGTCTCCGGGGCTTAGTCTCCAGGCACTCTGGCGATATCGGCGCCGCAGGCCGCCAGTTTTTCTTCCAGCCGTTCGTACCCGCGGTCCAGGTGATAGACCCGATTGACCCGGGTTTCGCCCTCGGCCGCCAAACCGGCCAGAACCAAAGAGACCGACGCACGCAAATCCGTCGCCATGACGGGGGCGCCCGACAGTTTCTTGACCCCGCGCACGATGGCCGACGCCCCGTGCACGTTGATGTCGGCCCCCATGCGGCACAGTTCAGGCACATGCATGAAGCGGTTTTCGAAGATCGTTTCCGTGATCATCGCGGCCCCGTTCGCGACCGTCATCATGGCCATGATCTGGGCCTGCATATCGGTCGGAAAACCGGGATAGGGCTCGGTCATGCTGTCGACGCCGCGCAGCTCGCAATTGGCGCGGTTGACCTTCAGGCCTTCCTTGTCATCGGAAACCTCGACCCCGGCGCGCTGCAAAAGATCGATGGTGCTTTCGATCAGGTCGGCGCGGGTGTTGGTCAGGGTCAGCTCACCGCCGGTGATCGCGGCGGCGGCGGCATAGGTGCCGGTTTCGATCCGGTCGGGCAGAACCCGGTGACGGGTGCCGGAAAGCTCTGCCACGCCGGAAACGCGCAGGGTATCGGTACCGACACCGCTGATCTTCGCCCCCATGCCCATCAGGCATTCGGCCAAATCGGTGATTTCGGGCTCGCGCGCGGCATTGGCGATGACGCTATCGCCCTTGGCCAGAACCGCCGCCATCAGGGCATTTTCCGTACCGCCGACGGTGACCTTCGGAAACAAGATATGTCCACCCTTCAGGCCATCCGGCGCGGTCGCCTGGATGTAGCCTTCCTTAAGTTCGATCTCGGCCCCCAGGGCTTCCAGCGCCTGCAGATGCAGATCGACCGGCCGGGTACCGATGGCGCAGCCGCCCGGCATGGAAACCCGCGCCCGGCCCGCCCGGGCCAACAGCGGCCCCATGACGACGACCGAAGCACGCATTTTGCGGACCAGCTCATAGGGGGCTTCGGTGGCCGCGATCTCCCGCGCCTGCAAGCGCACGACCGGTTCGTTCTTGCCGTTGCCGGCGCTATCACCGCCATCGGCGCGCGTAACCTCGACACCCAGTTCCTGCAACAGGCTGCCCATGGTGGCGAGATCCGCCAGGGCCGGCATGTTGGTCAGTTCCAACGGGTCTTCGGTCAAAAGGGAAGCCGCCATCAGCGGCAAGGCGGCGTTCTTCGCCCCCCCGATGGCAATGGTGCCGTTAAGGGGACGGCCGCCCCGGATTTGAATGCTGTCCATGAATGTTGATTAACAGAAGCAATAGGGCCCTGTCATGGCGGGATTGGGTTTTATTGGTGGCGCCGGGCCTTCATCCCGCGGCCGCCCGGTCAGGATTCCCCGCCGCCGTCCTCGCCGACATCGCGTTTACGCTGCTGTTGCTTACGTTTAGCCAGATTGGCACGCAATTGCGCGGCCTGACGGTCCTTGCGGGCCTGATCCGACTGGGCCCCCTTGGCCGTTTGTCCCGGGCGCTTGTTACCGCCGCCGGACGGTGTTTCCGAAGTGGTCATGGGGCCTCCGATTCGCCCTGAAAATGGTTTGTTCCCACACCTGAAATAAAGGGCTATGGGACACTTGTCATTGGTGAAACCCTATACTATTGTCCGCCCCTCTCCACGACCCGATGCCGCCGTAGCTCAGGGGTAGAGCGCACCCTTGGTAAGGGTGAGGTCCACAGTTCGATTCTGTGCGGCGGCACCATTAAAACCCGCAGAAATTCTGGGTTTTCACCGCAATATTACAAAAATCGTCACCCTGAAATATTACGTTTTGTGTCAGAACGTATCGTGAAGCTGTGTTCTGTTTAGCACAAAATCAGCACAGTCCGTTCGCCGATTGTTCCGTGTTTTTCCGCCCTTTTAGGCAATTTTGCAAAACCTGGAGGCGTCCCAATGACCAAGGATAGCTGGCAGCCGATAGAGACGGCGCCGAAGGATGGAACATTTTTTTGGCGTTATTATACTAAGCGTACCCGTGTTAGACACAAAAAACCCGCCTCGCGTTTCCACGGGCGGGTTAACTGTGGTCATTCCGGTCGGACTCACAGGCCGGGTTTCGGATCGGCCTCGATGATTTCCCCCAGGTCGGGATAGGCGCCCCGAACGCGGGCGCCAAGCGCAAGCAGAAGCGCCCAAACGGCAGGCAGAGCATAGGCCCAGAACGGCGCCGTCATCGGCAGTTCTTCCACCATTCAATATTGTGCGCGGCAATCTGTTCCTTGAGGTGCCGGGACAGCACCGGATCCTTGTCATAACGCACGGTGATCAACCGCGTCCAGGCGCAGCCGTCAGTCGGGGGGGCCGTACACCCGGTCATTAAGATCAGTGTCAGACATGCGAGCAACATCCGCATCGGTCTTGTTCCTTTCGCGCGCGCGCTCAAGAACTTGGTCCGCCATCTGGGCGCGCACGGCGTCCTTGCCGGCTTTCCGCCACCACAGGAACAGGGCGGCCAGCACGGCAAGGATCGCCAGAGAGGTGGCGGCGGTCATCCGTTGGACACGCCCGCCCGCAGCGTCGCGAGGCCGCCCGCGCCAAGCAGGCCATAGATGGTTGCGGCCATTTCGGCGTCGATGTAGCCGAGCGCTTGAACAACGGTGACGATGCCGGCCGCGACCGCAACGAGATAGGTTTTCTTGCCTTTAAGGAATTCCATGGTCTTTCTCCTTGATCAGGTCAGTAGGGGGTTTTGGGTTGGTATTCGATGTGCAGGTGCGTTTTCTCGACCACGACGTCGAAGTCGTCGCCCAGGGCGTCCGCGAGCCCCTGGACGGCCGCGTGTTTCTGCTCGAACGTCATGTCCCGCGTGCGCAGGTCGAAGGCGGCCCCCTGGTAATGCAGCGAGCCGCGGGAATGCTTGCCTTCCGTCACGCTGGTCACGGTCATGTCCAGCCCCAGGGACTGAAAAACGGACCAGCAAATGGTGATTCCGATGTGTGTTTCCGGCCGGATGCCGTGGATACGGACGCCGGGCTTCAAAGCCAGAACGGGCATGCGCCTATCCGGTCAGCTTTTTCAGGAACTTGTCGAGGCCCAGTGTATAGGCCAAGCCGATCAGGAACGTCGAAGCAGTGCCGATCACCATCATTCTGACAATCGTCGTCCCGGCCACGGATTTGACCTTTTCGCAGCTTTGGCGCTGCTGCGTGACATGCAGCAGGTCCGCACGCTGAGCCTCCCGGCCCTCTTTGCTTTCAAGGTCATGCGGCGACAAATCGCCAAATCTCTTTAGCGCCTTTTCGGCGGAAAGATCGCTGATGCGCTCGACTTCATTGCGGGTAAAGTCGTCCTTGCGCCGCTCTGTATTTTCGCCCATCGCAAGCGAATCCTCGTCAGACAGTTGGATGAAGGGGTCCAGGGTGTGCCGACATGCCGATACATATACGCGGCATCAGCGGCAGAAATTGGACACGAAGGCCCAATATAAAAGCCCGGCAGGCGGGCCAGGATCGCGGCGGGGTCTTTTACGAACACGCCCCGCCGGTAGTGCAGCCAATCGGCGTCGATGATGACGCCGTAGCCGCCGGCGCCGATCAGCGCCTGAAAGATTGTTGTTTTAAGGTCATCCGGAGCTTTTCTCACCAGGGCGGCGCGCGGCCGTCCGTCTGATCCAAAACACCCACCCGACGGCGGCGGCAGCCACAAAGGCGAGCCAGGGCCCGTAGACGCTGTCAAGCAGCGGGTCGACAATAGCCAGCCCCAGAAGATAGGCCACCACAACAACCATGGCCGCTTTGTCCGCAGGCTCATTTCTGAATGCAAATGATAGTCCGGCAACGCCCAACAAAAGCTCGTGCCAATGGCTGATCGCCGCCCATTGATAAAAGGTCAGCTCAACAGGCCATAGGCCATACGCGCCCACGGCCCCGAAATAGGCCACGACCAACCAAAGCGGGCGAAAATGCCTCACCCCTTACCTTTTCTGGCCTTGTTCGGCATGGTGAACCCTGCGGTTTTCTTGCCGCCCTTGCGTTTTGAACCCTTACGCGGCTTCGTCGATTTGCTTGTTGCCATTTTCACCACCTTGATCAGATCAAATAGTTCCTTCATGGCGGCACCTCCCGTTTGGGAGACTACCGCTATGCTCCGTTGGAAGGCCAGCCCGAGTTTATGTCAACCGTGTTGATGGCCGTCGCCGTACTGGCCGCGTCGATGCTGTCTTTAAGCGCCGCCGCGTTCTTGATCAGGTCGCGGCAATAGGCGAAGACGTCATCGCAAAGCGCTTCCATTTGCGTGTCGTTCAAGGTCACGTTGGCGTTCGCTGCACTTCGATATGTCCCGCCGTGCGGGTTGGCGGCCCCGCCGTTCAGCATATTTTTGATGGCATTCAGGTTCTGGCGATCCTGCGAGCGAAGTTGATAGGTGTTGCCGTTGTGGATGCGGCCGGCATTGAACTTTGCGGACAACAGGGCTGTGACCGCCACCTTGCGGCGGGCGCGCAGGGCGCCAAGCTCCGGCGAATACGTCAAGGTTTCCAGAATTGGGTCGGCGACCCATTCCCATGGATTCCCAGAGGCAGGGGCCACTGCGACGAAAGCATCACTGTTCTTGTCTATCGTCCCTGACAAAAAAGTAACAGCGCGGCCTTCAGACGAAAACCTTTCGGAGCTGGTCACACGATTGTTGCTGTCCCAATTCGTCACCGCGATATAATCAACCATGTCACCTGCTCGACTGAATATTGACGGACCCGGCATCGAAAGTATCCGTGCCGGTGCGGGTGATAACAACGCGGTCCAGTTCCGCGCTGAGCGATTTATTGCCGCCACCTGATTGCACCGCGCTGGTCGAGTTTTTGCCAGAAATAGAGGCAATCCAGGTGAACGCGCCGGAATCAAGAAGCGTTAGCGTCACCGTTCCCGAGAACGCTGAGCTCGCATTTGCAACGCGAACAATGAACCCCGCTGTTGACGATGTGGTGTCGTTCCCGCCAGCGGTCAATTGCGCGCCTGTCGCGACGTAACCGGAGGTTTCGACGCCCCCGGAGTCGCCGATTTGCACAAGAATGTCGTCGGCGCCGGAAAGGCTCACTCCGGCGAACTGGACGACAATTTCTTTGGTGCCGGTGGGGATTGACGAAAATGTGAACGATGTCCCCGAGGTCGTGGCTTGTGGCGTGGAAAGTTCCGTCAGGTCCTGAAAGGTCGGTGAGGTGCCAGTTCCGTTCGTTGTCAAAACAAGCCCAGATGTTACAGCGCCCGAGATCAGGGTCGCGTCATTGGACGTGTCCCAGGTAACGATCGAGCCAGTCGCCGCCGTCGCGAGTTCCGTTGCGGCGACACTGCCCCAGGATGGATCCGTACCGTCAGACTTCAGAACCGCTCCCGAAGTCACGCCGACCGCAAGCCGTGTCGTCGATGATGCGTCACGAACGAGCAAATCTCCACGCGTGGTCAGTGGGTCGGTATAGCCGGAGCCGATAAGTGGGGAAATAACCTGGAATACATCCGCGGTGGAATCGTAGACCACCGCGACCATTTGGTTCTGTTCGATATCGCCGGACGTCAGGCCCTCATCGTGTTCTTTTTTTATTTCCTTGGCGCCGACGCTGTCGACGTTCAGGGACGCCGTGGACGAATTGGCGAAGCCGGCACGGAACAGAAAGACCTGCCCGTCTTCATAGGCGGAAATTGTACGCGAGGCGGAAAGCGTGTAGGCGTTCGACGAACCGCCCGCCGTGATGGCCCCGGAAATATCCTGATACCAGCGCGCGATCATGCCTTGGAAGGCGCGGGCGTTGTCGTTGACCGCCGACGGGGCCATGCCTTCCGGGAAACCGTAGGACGCATTTGTGTTGTTGGCGTCCGTCGTGCTTAGGTCATCGACTTCGGCGGCCCAGACGGCCGGAATCAGCAGCAGAGCGGCCAGAAATCCAAATAGGGTCTTTTTCATCTCTTACTCCGAAAGCTCGTCGAGCCGCTTCAGAAACTTCGGGTTGTTTTTCAGGCGCTCGATTTCCTTGCCCAGGCGACCGGTACGGAAGGCCCGGTCCAGACGGCGGGCGACCTCGGGGCCGAAGACTTCGGGATTTTTGACCAGCTCAGTGACCGTGCGCTCGATCGTGCCGTCGTCCTCGCTCATGGCCTTGGCCAGGTCCTTGAACCCGGAAATCATGGCGCCGCGGGGAATGGCGGTCATCGCGTCGGCCAGGCGCGGCAGGTTTTCAGCGAACCGTCCGCCATGCCGGTCAAGCCCGGCCATGCTGGCAATGCCGCCCAGGGCCATGACCGTGGCCAGCCCCGTGCCGGATTCCTCAAGCGATTCCAGAATGCGGTCCTGACCGCCCGGGATTTTCTCTTTCATGATCTGGATCAGGGCGCCCATGGAGAAAAACGTGCCGCCCGTGCGCAAAAGAAAGTCTGAAATCCCTTTTCCCATCAACAGTTTGTTCAGGCCGATGGCGGCCGTTCCCATGACCTGACCGCCGGCCGCCAGGGCCGCTGTCTTGACCGGATCGCCTTCATCCAAAAGAGCAAGCGTTGCGCCCTCGATACCGGCCTCGGCGGCGCGCATGCCGGTCCGTTCCATGGTCCGCATGAAGTTTGACCGCACGAAGTCGTCAAGCTGTCGTCGGATGCCCGCCGGCAGTTTCGACGGCGGCAGAACCGCCCGGCCGTCTTCCAGCGCCCGCAGCCGCGCCCGGGCCGGGGCAGCCAGCATCAGCGTTGCCGCATCCCCGGCGACCTCGCCCGCCGTGAAAGCTAGCGGATGTTCGGTTTCGGCCTGTGCCGTGCGCTCCAACGAGCGATCCACACGCGGCCCGAAATTCAATTCCTCGCCTCTGGCCAGGGCGGCCGTGCCCGTGCCAGCGGCTTCGAACACCGCGTTCGCCTCTTCGCCCGTCGGCAGGCCGAGAACCCGGTCGCCCGGAACCGGGGCGTTCGTGCGCACGGTTTCCGCCGCCGCCGCCGGATCGACGGTGCCGCCCGAAACGGCCTTAAGAGCACCCGCGACCGCTTCTAGCGGCCCGAACGTCCCTTCGCGCGGTGTCAGGCTGCTCGCGACCTGTGCGGCGCTTGTGGCCGCCAAATCGGGCAGCCCCAGGACGTTGCCCAGGAATTGCGTCAATGCCCCCCGGCCCATGCTTTCGCCGACACCGGGCGGTTTTTCCATGGTCAGGCGCGGAATAACCGGCTCCGGGATGGCGGGCGGTTGTTCCGGCGCGGTCTGGTCCCCCGTGGAAATCCCGGCAAGGCCAAGACGCCGCGACAGTTCGGCGCGGGTAATACCGTCCGGTACGTTGCGAATGATGGTGCCGCCCGGCATGCGAACGTCCACGGATCAGTTCTCCGGCAGGCTGAAAAAGTCGATGATGCGGGATTTCTTCTCGCGCGCCGGTTTGCGCGCCGGTTTTGCCGCCTCGGCCTCTTCCTCGCCCCGCAGACGGCGCACAAGCGCTTGTTTTTCCTTGAGGTTGCGCACGTCGATGCCGCGCGCGTCAGCCGCCAGCAACGACGTCTCCAGCATGTCGGCGATGACAAGGCGGTTGGCCTCGGGCCGAACGCTCGTTCCCGGCTTGGACGCCTGGAACGTCTGCAGCTGCTGGTTCGTGAACGCCCCGCCCAAATGCGCCTTTTTGGCCGCGCGAAGAACCTCCTGTGTGGCCAGTTTTTCAAACCGGTCGACCTTGGCCGCCAGGTCTTCCGCCCCTTCAGGCTCGAAACCAAACTGCTCCATGAGAAAGTTCTTGCCGCTCAGGGCCGCGCGGCGCAGGTCCGGCAGGGAGACGCCGGTTTCCAATGCCGTGCCGTCCAGCTCGTCATTGATCTTGGCCATTTCGGCCAGACCGTCGATGGACTGCAGAACCGCCTGATTCGCCGCCCGTTCCGTGGTCGCCTTTTCCTCGCCCTGCGCCTTGATTTCCTCTTGAAGTTTCTGGATGGTCAGGCCCTTCAGCAGGGTGTCGAGCTGTTCAAGCGTCCCCCCTTCGCGCGCGAACCGCTGCTTGATGATCTGGCGGCCCTCGTCGCTCGCCGGATCGATACCGGCGGCCCGCAGTGCGCGGATCATGGACGGCTCAGCGCGTTCCTGACCGAACTGCTGCTGAAAGATGGATGCCGCCAGTTGTTCGGGGGCGATTTGAGCCAGAAGCCCCAAAGCCTGCGGCGTCACCTCGCCCGTCGGGCCCTTGGTCAAGCCCGCGCCACCGCCGCCCATCGCGACAGAGGGGTCAATGCCGGCGGCGACGCGCTGCGCGGCATCGTTCGTCGGTCCGATCTGGCCGCTGCCGGGCATCAATAGGCCGCCAAGTTGCGCGATGGCCTTGTCGCGTTGCGCCTGCCGGGAAAGCTTGTTGCGGAAGAACTGGTTCTGCAGCGATGCGGCCTGTGCCTGCCGCGCGTTCTGCAGCCCGATCAGCAACCCCTCGCCGATGGATCGCGGCTGTTGCGACGGCCCGGCCACGGACAATAAACCCGCACCGATATTCAACAGTGGATTGCCCAGAAAATCGGCCATTATTGCTCTCCTAGCTCAACAGGCCGCCCAAAAGCGCGCCGCCGGCGCCGAAACCAAGCAGGCCCAGCGGGCCAAGCGATGAAAACGCAGCAAGCCCGCCAGCCTGTGACGCCGCGGCCGAGGCCGGGAACAGCGAAGACGCCGCCCCCAGGCCCGCAAGGCCACCGCCAAGAACCCCGGCCAACCGGTTCGATGTGGACGGCGTATATCCACCGGACGTGTTGCTGACGGATGACTGTCCAAGCACCGCACCCAGCGGCACACCGCCGCCGATGGCGGAAAGCAAGGTTTCCTCGGCCGTGATCGGGGCCAGTTGCTCCTGCATGGCCAAAGCGCGCCGTTGCGCGCCGACTTGGCCGAGAATGTCCGCCTGCGTGAACCCGGCGTCGAACTCGGCCAAATTCAGCTGCGGCAACGAAGATGCCGCAGCCAGTTGACGCTGACGCTCCACCTGATGCTGGTTTGCGAAGGCGTCCGTCGCCTGCTGCGCAATCGCCGCTTGTGCCAGCCCGCTGTTCGACCGCCCGGCCGCGCCGAACGACGACAGAATGGCCGGTTGGGCACGCCGCACCGCCGCATCGACCGCCGCGTCGAATCCCTCGCCGCCGAACAGAAAATCACCGCGCGCCGTGGCCTCGGTCAAATCCCGCGTCGTCTGGAACGCGGCGGACGGGTCAAACGTATTGGCCCGGTTGATCCGGATGGATTGTGCCGTTTGCTCCAGTGGGTCAAGGCCCGCGGTCAGCCGTCCGCCACCCTCCAACAGCCCGGGAAGCCGTTCCAGGGCCTGCACGCCGATTTCCGCCTGCCGCTTGACGAAGGGCTCCAGAAACGCCGGGATTTCCGTGACGTTCTTGACCGTCTGCGTCGCCGGAACCGGTGCCTGCGCAGGCGCGCCACCGCCGCTCATGACAGCTTCTCCATGTACTGCTCCAGGGTTTCGTGATGGGTAAAGAACCGGCGAACATCCATGCTCAGCTCGCGCATGACCTCGCGGCCGCGCGTGGCGTAGATGACGAACGACAGGAATTCCATGTACCAATCGCGCAAAACGTAGGCGAACACCTTGTCGTTCTCGTCGCCCTGCTCCAGTTCGTTGGCGTCGAGCCAGGCATTGATTCCGGTGATGATCAGCGGCACCAATTGCGCCTTCCAGCGGTCGAAAAACGGATTGACCGGCATTTCCGTCAGCAGGCCGAACAGCACCCGGACAACGTGGCCGTCCTCAAGGGGCTTGTCCTTGTCGATCAGATCGTCGAACAGCTCACAGGCGTCTGAAAACAACACCACGAACTGAACCGCATGCGGGTCTTGAAGCCATTCCATGAGCTTTGCGTCGCGCGTCGCCCGCCACTGCCTGCTGTCGAATTGCATCAAAAGGCCTTTCATCTAGGAAACCACGGCCCGGTCCGTGACCCGCCGCCAGTCCGTGCCGTCGGAAAACGCCGTTACGGCCCCGCCCGCCTCGTCGGACACATGGGCGATTGCGCCCTCCCACAGCTCGGCGTCCGGCAGCGTGGCCACCGTGAACGATGACAGCCGCAGCGGCGTCAACATGGCTTCCGACCCGTCCTTCGGAAGGGCCGAATTCACGCGTTGCGCCAGCAAGCGGCGGTGGAAGACTTCGTCGGGGTGCGTTTCCGGAACAACCGGGCGGCGGCGGTCGTCAGCCACGGCGCTCGCCTGCCTGTACATCCGCCGGGTCGAACTGCATGCCGACCGCGTCCGTCCATGCGCCGTTCAGCGTGAACCGAAACCGATGAAACCGGCCCGAAGCCCGGGTCGTGAACCGGCCCGAAGCGGTTTCAGTCAATGAGGCGCCGAACGTCACGCTGTCAGACAGGCTGTCCCGCGTGCCGACTTCCGCCGTCACTGTGCCGCCGTCGATCAGATGGCTGAACGCGTCCAGATGCGCACGGCGCCCGCCATAAATCTCCACGTCGCCGGTCGTGATCGTGGCTTCTTTGTTGTTGGCGCCATCAAAAAAACCGAACTGGAAATTCTCGTCAAAAAGCCCCAGCGTCCGCGCCCCGCCGGTCCATCTGCGGTTGTCCAGGGACTGTGTGAAGGAATCCAGATTGGTTGAAATGCTGTCCAGGTCGTCCAACGTCAAACCCGTCGAACCGGCCGGCCATATCAACTCGACCTCTTCCTCGATCAGACTCCACTTGTCGAGAACCCGGTCATACACCGCCAACTTGTTGGGCCGGCCGTTGGTATTCCCGGACCCCGGATAGGCGCAGACCATGCGCTTGGACTTGGGATCAACCACCATGGATACGCGCTCCAAGTGGTTTTCGTCCAAATCGGCGAGGACCGTCTCGTCAACCTTGTTCGCGCCGATGGGCCGCTCTTGCGTGCCGTTGACCAGCTCCATGAAGCCGACGTCGGACAGAAAATAGATCGTGTCGCCGCGTTGGGCGGCCGCGCCCGGGGCGATGGGGCCGACTTCCGGCAGAACCTCGTCGAACTGAAACACGATCGGGGTTTGACCCGCGAAAGCGCCCGTGAATGTCATGCGCCAGATCGCGTTGCGCTGCATGACAACGCCGTATTCCCCGCCGAAAATCCGTTCAACCGGCGATGCCTTCAAGTCGTTGAAATCCGACAGGGTCGAGGCGCTGACCGTATAGTCCGTTTCGTCGCCGAAGGCGCTCCACCGCACCCGGCCGGGCACCTTGCCGTCGGTGCTGTCGTCCGTATTGCCGAACACCACGAAATCCCGGACCGTCGCCAAATGGCGGGCCTTGAACGCCGTTGTCAGGTCCGAAAACGCCGCGTCGCCGGGCGTGATCTGCTGTGGGCTGTCGCTGAAATTCGTCCCCAGAACCTTGTTTTTCCACACGGCGAATTCCCAACGCTCGTCCGTGCCCGTGTTGTACCCGCCTGATTTCGACCGGTCCGTCCATGTGCCGGCGACGTTCTGATACAGCTTCGCCGCGTCGCCCGCGTACTGATAGACGTTCAGATCCTTGTCGCGCGCCTGAATGGCGCCGCGCGGTCGGGCGTCCAGGGCCGAAGCCGATACGGCGGAAAATTCCTGCACCGGCTTGAACCCGTTGCGCGCTGGAAACGTGTTCGTCGCCGTCAGTACGCCGGGATTGCCGATTGCCGGTTGATCCGGCAGATATTCGCCAAAAGGGATCGTGACCATGCGTCAGGGCCTGGCCCCGGCAACACGCGAAAACAGCGGGCCCGTCTTGTTGCGCCGCCGCTGCGTTCCGGCCAGGCCCGTGCGTCCGTCGACATAAAGACCGTTCCAGATGGCGACCCGCTCGTCATGCATCAGGAACGGCTCAGCGGCGGCAAGCGCGCCGTACAGGTAGACGTCCGGGGCCTCGTCCAGCAGCGCATTCGTGGTGTTGGAGTCAGAAAGAGCAGTCAGCGTGTCGTAATAAATGATTTCGCCGGAATAGCTCGCGTCCGGGGCCTTGTTGAACTCGATGTCGGCATGAACCGTGAAAAATTCCGGCTTGCCGTTCGTTTCGGTTCGAATGCGCGACATTTCAAACGCGCTTACTTCCGTCAGCACCGTCACCGGACTGGTCAGCAGGCGAAGATGCTTGGCCTGGATCAGGCCGGCCGGAACGCTTACATGGCGCGCGTTCACGGTCAGCGACGTGCGGGTCAGCATGTCGTTCAGCAGAACCGGCGGAATGACGGACCCGTCGGCCAGACGCAATTCCCGCTTGTTGCGCGCCTCGCAAATGTCAATGAATGTGTCGATGTCCGACGTCAGGTCGCTGCGGTCCAAATGGTTCGCGATTTCCGTCTTGAGGGCGCTGTAGCTTTCGAGCGACATTAGTTTTGCACCTGAAATTTCCGCAGATCGCGGCCCGTGGTCAGCATCGCCCAGACGGCTTTCGCACGGTCCGTCTTGCTCGCCATGATTTCGGCAAAGGCCTCGCGGCGGCTGACGCCCCAGCGGATGGCCGTCAGGCGGCAGGTTTCGTCGATAACCGTCCCCGGAATCTTTGCAAGGTGATGGAAGTCCGAGCCCGGGCGCTTTCGGCCGGCCTGGGAAACCGCGTCGAACACCGGCTGAACGTCTTCCGTGCTGCTGACCGTGATGCGGTCCTTGCCGTCGTCGCCGACATGCAGCCAGTATTGATCCAGGCGGGCGCCGTTGCGTTCGGAGCTAAGCAGGCGGGCCATGGTCTAGCGCGACATTTCCGTGACGTAGAGCGCGCCGTCCGAGGTCACGCGAACAACTGAAATCCGCCCGCCGGGGGATGATTTCTGAATAACCGGCGTGTTGGCCGGCAGGAAATGCGTCTGCGTCGTCGAGGCGCTGATCGCCGTCACGCCGGTTGCCGCGCCGGATGTCGACATGGAATAATAACAGTCGGTGGTGCACACCAGCTGCACCCGGTCCGTATAGGCACCAAGCTGATCGGTGATCGCCTGCGCCGTGGCCGTATAGGGCACATAATGCGTCTTGACCGGGCGGAAAACGTTCTCTTGCGCCGCTGCCGGAACCGCCAGCAAGGCAAGCGCGAAAAGGCAAAGTGTTATGCGTTTCATGGGTGATCCTTTCTTAGCGCGGCCATCTTCGTCTTGATTTCACGAAGCGCCCGAACGACGACGGGCTGAAACGCCGCCTGAGTTTCCAACTGGCGGACCAGCCCGGAGACATCTTCGGTGCGCCAGCGCCCGGAATTGAACATGTACATAAGGCGGGCCAATTGGACGCTCGGGTTTGGCCCGGCCGACATGCTGATTTCATAGGCCCGGTCGGCCGCTTCGACGGTCAATGCCGACGGACGCGTGGCCAACAGGTTCGTCATGGTCAGCAAAAGCTGGTGCCGGTATCTGCGTTCCAGCGGAAAGATTTGATGGGCCGCCAAATTGGCCCGCAAGGCCAGCAGCGGCGAAGACTCAATATAATTGGCGGTCAGCGCATAATGCGCCTCGGCGCGCACATGCTTGACCCCGACAACCATAAATCCGGCCGCCATGGCCGCCACGGGCAACGCGATGACCCGCTTGGTCGCCGTGACGGCGCCGGGGGCAACGGCAAGCCCGAAGGCGACAGCCGCCAGAAAGCCCGTCGAAGGGTTCCGCAGCGGAAACCCGATCAACGACAATACGCCCGCCACAAACAGACACGCGCGGGCGGCGGTCAGCGACTCGCCCCGCCCCCCGTGAAAAAGCGGAACCAGGGCCAATCCGGCCAGCATAAGGCCGATCAGGCCTTGTTCCGACAGCACCTGCAGGGGCTCGTTGTGAACGTTCCCGGCATACAGCGTGAAGTTTTCCAGAACCCGCGTGCCGTCGCCCAGAAGCGCGCGATGCGCCTCCTGATACAGCGGATATGCCGCATTGAATCCGCCCGTCCCGTGCCCCTGAAACGGCGCCGACCACCACATGATCCCGGAATTGATAAACAACTCGGCCCGGGCCAGGACAGACGCCCGGATTTCTTCGTGAAAGACCGGCGCGGCCAAGGCGGCCAAGGCCAAGGCGACGGCCAGCCAATGCTGACGCGCATAAATCGCCGCCGCGACCAGAGATGCCCCCAACACGGCCACGGGGGCGTTGGAATGACTGACCCCCAGGGCATAGCCGGCCGCGCACAAAGCAATAATTCGGGCCCCATGCCGCGCCCATCTCGGCCCCTTGGGCGGGAATGCCGCAAAGGCGGCCGCCATGCATAGGTATTCCGCGGCGAAATTCTCGTTGCCATGACCGCCGAAGATGTCCGGCCAAACGACAAGCGCGGCAAGGACGCCGGGCAACGCCGCGATCACGGCCCAATGCAGACGCGCCGGATGATCGCTCACGGCAACGCCGAAGGCCACGACCGCAAGGGCCAGAAGGTGTAGCCAGTCAAGCAGGCCGAACCGCCAATCTCCCGACCACAAAACAGCGAACCCGGCCCAGGCAAGAAACGGCAGACACCATAAGGCCGCTCGGCTGACCGTCCCGCGCCATAATGTCAGGGCCAGGATCAGCGCCGCCACCGTCTGCACCACGGCCCAACGGGGAACCATGGCGCTGCCCGTGCCAAGATCGAAGGCCCAGGCGCTCAACAGAACGCCCGGGGCAACGACCCAGAACATTTAGCGCGGAACCACCGTGATCATGATCGTCGCGCCGGCGGGAATTCCATCCTCGGACGACCCGCCGTCGGTATGGATCAGGATCGCCTGATTTTTGTCGATGTTGTTGTTGCCGGTCGGCGTGAAGGTGTCGACATCGCCGGTTTCATCGCCATCGACCACATTGGTCAACGTCATGTCACCGTCGCCGCCGTTGGTGATCGCACCGGTTCCGCTGTAGACCAGGGCCCCGTCCGTATCAACGACATGAAATGTCAACGTTGCATCGGCATCCGTAATCGGGCCCAACAGAACAGACTGGATAAACGACACCTTGGCATGGGTGATGGGCGAGACGACGCCGAAGGTTGCGGCCTGCGACACGTTGGTGATGTGGGCCGAAAGGTAGACGGACCCGACCGGATAGGTCACTTCCGTGCGGCTGCCGGGCAAGCCGACGCCGCCACGCTTCCAATTGACCGTGCCATCGCTTTGCGGGTCGATCACCCAGGAATCGGCTTTTGCCGCAGGCACCAGGGCCAGGGCAAAGATCGACAGGATCGCGCCGACGTAAAACAAATTCATAATCTTTCGCATCTGACATGCTCCGAAAAGGGCGGGGCCGGTCCACAAGGAACCGACCCCGAGTTTCCAGGGAGGGTAATTGGCGCTACGACGTGGTCAGGTCCGCGACGATGCCGTTGGCCGCTTCCTGGCGCGCTTCAAGCGTATATTCCGCCAGGATTTGCGTGCGGTCGGTGTCGCCGGTCTTGGCCAGGGGCTGTTCGATGAACTCGCGGCCCGGCAGGAAGCCGACGGCCCACATGTCCGACTGCAAAACCAGCCCGTCGCGTCCGCGTTGGAAGCGGTTCGGCACGACCTTCAGCGAGCCATAGTCCGACATGTAGACATCGAACGTGGCATGCAGAACCGAATCCTCGGCCCGCTGAAAATTGGTATTCGGCGAGAACCCGGAAAACCGTTGCCGGTTGAAGGAACCAAGCATCAGCGTGTCGGGCATGCCGCCGGCGTCGTAGCATTCGCGCAGGACTTCTTTCAGATGATCTTCGATGAAGTCCCGCTGGGTGCCGTCGCTGCGGGCGTCGGCGCCGGTGCCTGCCGGATCCGACCCATCCGTTGCAGCGCTGACGTTGGTGGCGATCCAGGCGGGAACGCCGGCCAATTCGGCGGCGGTCGTGTCGTCGCCGGTAACTTTGGCCTTGTTCGACAGCAGCACCGTCTCGACGTCACGCCGCAGTTCGCGGCCCGCCTTCAGAAGCTGATAATCGAATTCGTCGGCGCGGCCGGCGGTCGTGACGGCACGGGCCGTGCCGGTGACGCGCGGCACCTTGTCAGAAATCTGCGTCCGGTTGCCCAGGCGCGTGGTCGCGGTTGCCGCATCGGTGGTGGCGTCGTCGCCCTCGATCACGGCATTGTTGCCTGCCGCGGCCAAGGTGTCGGTCTGCCATTCGTGGTTTGTGTTGGACACTTCCGCACGCGGCACCATCGAGAAAAACGGCGTTTCCACGGGCGAAATGTTGTAGATGATTTCCGCAAGGTCTTCGCGGATGCCCACCATGTCGTTGGTGGCGAACGTGTTGGACGGTTGAGTCATGGTCCTGTTCCTCGTTTAGCTTGAAGCGCGGCCACGGCGTCATGTATGGACCCGCTCTGTTTAAGCCGGTCCTGCGCCGCCCGTGTGCGCTCCTGATTGCGTTGCTCCTGCGGCTTCGGCGCGCCCGGTTTCATCACCTTGGGCGCCTTGGCCACTTTCTTTTTCGCAGCGGATTTCTTTTCGCGAAGCTGGCGTCCAAGCCAGGCGTCGCGCGCCAAATCGATCAACTTGGCATCAAGGGCCTGGTTGATATCGTTCTGCGTGAATCCTCGTGAAAGCAGGTCCTGGGTGACGGCCGCGCTTTCTTTTTCCGCCGTTTTCGGGTCTTTCCATTCGGGAATTCTTTGAAGCAGTTCGGTTTGCTGCTGTTCCAAGTATTCCTGAAGCTCCGCTTGGGACTTTTCCGCGTTGCCTGCTTGCGCGTCCTTAAAGTCCGCGACGGCATCCGCTTTCATTTTCTCAAGATCGGCTTTCCGGTCGTCGAGGTCTGCTTTCCTCGCCGCGTATTCAGCCGGATCGTCTTCACGGAGGGTCCGAATTTCCGCGTACTCCTGATCAATGCTTTGTTCGGCATGCTTGATCAGGCGGTCCGCGATGGCGAATTGATGCTGTAGGGATTCCTGCTGCTGTTGCGCGTCCTCAATGATGATTTTGGCGCGCGCTTTTGCGTCCTCAAGACGCTGTTCCGCTGCTTCGCCCATCTGGTAATTCGCCACCAGATCGGCGACCGTGGCCTCGGCGGGTGCGCCGTTGACCTTGACCGGGACTTTCAGACCGTTGAACCAGTCTTCGTCCCAGTCTTGAGATTCGATCAATTCCGACAGCGACGAAATGGGGGCTTCGTCGTCGGAGTCCTGTTCGTCCGCCTCGTCGGCCGCTTCGGCCTCGGCGTCCTCGTCGTCGGCGCCTTCGTCGGGTGCGACGTCCTCGCCTTCGTCTGCGCCCCCGTCGTCCGTCTCGGCCTCGGCCGCGGCGTTGTCGGGGTCCGGCTCTGCCGTCTCGGAATCGTCCTCTGACGGGGTGCCGTGGAAATTGCCGCCGTACTTTTGGGCTGCCAGCAAAGAAAGATTGCGCGGCGTTTCGGGGGCGGCTTCACTGTCCGGCCCTGTGGTGGGGGTCGCGTCGTCGTCCATGGTCTATGTGTCCTTTTGGCTGTGGTTGGCCTTCTGGGTTCGAATAAGCTCTGTCGTGGCCGTTTTTCCCTTGGTCACGGCGGCTTTGAAGAAATCTTGAAAGTCCCCGAAAATCTGGTGCATCAAATAACAATCGTGCCGGGCGCGGTCGTCCTCGGGCGTGGTGCTTTTCCACGCCTCGTAAACCCTCCGCTCGATCATCTCGAACGCCTCTTTGACCAGGTCGTCTTGCAGTATTTTTTCAGCCTGCTTGCCGCGCGCTTCGCGCCGCCGCAGTTCGGAATTATCGGCCATCAGACACCGGCCCCCGGCACGTCGCGGCCATATTTCAGCTCAAGCTCGGTCAGCTCGTTGCGAAGTTCTTCAATCCGCAGCGTGACGTCGTCTTCCTGCTTGCGCTCGTCCTGCTCGATCTTGGCGACCTCGCGCTGATGGCGGAACAGCACGTCCTGCGTCTTAAGCTGCAGTTTCGCCGCTTCCAATTCCTGCTCGCGGGCCTGCAGCTGCGCCTGCATCTGGATAAGTTCTGACTGCTGGTCCTGCGGGTTGAATTCGGCGTCGCCCGGGTCCATGAAGAACATTTCCGGGTCTTTCAGGTTGGCGTTCTTGACGATTTCGGCGGCGGTGTTGAAGACGTTTTTCGGCGACAGCACAACGCCAAGTCCGCCGGCCGCACCGATGTCCTTTTGCTTTTCCCAAATCGCGCTCAAGTGCAGCAGGTTCTGTTCGCGGGTGCCGATGCCCAGACCGATGTTGACGGTCATGTCCTCGCGTGTGCGCCACTGCTGCGGGTCGACTTCGACCCATTTGTTGCGAAGCCGCACAACCTGGGCCTTGTCCTGGTGCTTCTGCAGCAGTTCGTGAATATGACGGAACAACGACTTGATGCCGGTTTCCGCGAAGATGCGGGCGATTGCCTCGATCTTCATTTTTGACATGTCGACCGACGACGCCAAAACAGACTGCTGAATGTTCTTCAGCGCCTCGGGGGACAGCCCCTCGCCGTCAGATCCAATGCCCGTGCGGTCGCGCTTCACCTTGTCCCAATGGGCCAGCATCGGGAACGTCGCGCCGGCCGTATAGGGCACGGTCATGGGTGCGTAGGATTCACTGACCGGGCGCGCGAAACGCGCGATGCGGCCGATACGCGTAGTCATCAGGTCGTCGAGCGTATCGTCGCCCATGCCAAGCTCCCAGACCGCGTGGCCCGGGTTGTTGCTGTGATACAGGTTGTCCAGTATCTGGCGCGTCAGGGTCGAGGAAACGTCCTGCACGTCCATGACCTTTTCCGCCGTCGACCGGCCGAAATGCTTGTGCGGCAACGGATGCGGGCAGATCACATGGAACGGGCTGCGGTCGACAACCTCGTTGGACAAGATGGTGTTTCCGGCGACAAAAACCTGCCGCAGTTCCGACCGGCCGTCCCCGTCGAAATCAACCCGGATATAGGCCTCGCGCAACCTGACTTTTTCTTGCGAAGCGTCGCGCGGAGCGTCGCCCGTTTCGTCGGATTTGTTGCGCCGGGCGGTATCTTCGCCGCCCTTGCGCACATCGCCCCCGCTCGGGATGCGGGCGACATCGTCCTCATCGAACCCCATAGCCAAAAGCTCGGACCGGGTCACGTCGTCCCGCTCGTGCCCGACCATGCGCGCCGCCGACGGGTCGAGCGATCGGGCATCGGCGCTGATCCGGTATTCCTCGGGCGGGACATTTTCGACACGCACCCGGCCTTTTTTCGAAACCCTGCGGATCGTGATGTCAAAAACAGTCCGCTCAACAACCGTCATGCCGTCATCGGCGACCGTTTCGTCGGTCCGCTCGTCGCGGGATACGACCTCAACATCGTCATCGGCGACGATGTCCAGCATCTCGTCTTCATCAAGGCCCGTATGCGTTTCCTGGCTGACGTCCTCGCTGTCGTCGCGCCACGCCTTGACGATGCCGTTCTTCTGCACCAGCGCGTCGAAAAACCAGATAAACATGATCATGAACGCCGGGTTCTGCTTGAAGAACACGTAGTTCACATAATCCGATTCCTGATTTGCCGCCTCGGTGTCTTCGGCGCTGACCGGATCGAACGAAACCAGGTTGTCGGCGGTGGTGAAGATGCGCAAAAGCGACGGCATGATGCCGTCCACGACCTCGGCCACATCCGATGTGACGACCTGGCTCAAGCCTTCGGTTTCGTTGCCAAGCTGTTTCGATAGGTAGTAATCCCACGCCTTGGCGCGCTCTGTTGAAATCTCTCCACCCTCTGCCCCCATCGCCGTTTCGAACTCGCCGTCGACGATAGACAGCAGGGTTTCTTCGGACATCTCGGGCATCAGATTACCGCCAGTTTCGGGTGGTTGAGAGTCTGCCGACGCGCCCGGGCCGCCGGCTTGGCGTATTTGACCTGCGCCACGGCGCAGCGGGTGGCCGCCATCAGCGGGAACGTGTCACGCGGAATTTTCCCATCGCGGCGGGAAAACCCCCTGAATTCGTCCAACCATTCCTGCAGGCGGCGCTCGACCTTGAACCGGCCCGTCCGCATCCGTTCCGACACGTCGCCCGACATGACCTCGGCCATGGAATCATCTTCGACATAGAGCTCCGGCAGGACGTTGACGCCGCGTTCCAACAGCTGGTCCGCTGTCGCCTTCATGCCCCGTTCCCAAGCAACCGGCATGTATCGCCCGCGGCAGTTGATACCCTCGGCAATGACAGCCATGACCTCGCGCCGAAACACGCAGCAGTCGTACAAATGCGCGGCGTCGACGTCGCGGTCATGGGCCAGCCAGACGGCGGCCAGGTCGCCGTCGTCGGTCATGTGCAGGCCGCAGATGCGCCGCCAGTGCGGGTCGATCATGCGGCCGCGTCGTCGCCGGGCTGTTCGGGGGCGTCATCGGGTGCCGCGTCTTTTGGCGCGCCCTTTGACGCCTTGGGTTTGGGCCCCTTGCAGTGCTTATTGCGTGCGGCGGTGGCGGCTTGAACACTGCGGAACGGGCCGTCCAATTCCTTGCCCGTATCCTCGTCAATGATCATCAGGCCGTGTTTTTCGGTCGACCGGATCACGGCCGAAACACACTTGTCATGGGCAACCAGGGCATCGTCCCGTTTATCAAACGGCCCGGCCAGCTTCTTGCCGTCGTAGTTCGCGGCAACGATGAACTTGCCGTCGCGGGTTTTCTTGACTTGAGACATGGTGTTTATCCTTTCTTGGGTTTCTTTCGTTTCACATGGGCGCGAAGGGTGCTCGTTTTCGCGGCCTCGAACGGTCGTGACGTTTGGCGGCCTTGGTTTTCCTGGCGCTCGGCAAGGCCTACCTCACGCAGGGCCAATTCACGGCGCATCATGGCGGCCTCGCCGTCTGTCGGTCCTGCCGCGAACCGCCTCAGCGTTTTTTCTGTCGCCGACCCAAAGGGACGCGTGGACTCGGCCCGGTTTTTTTCCTTCTTGACCTTGCCTTCACGGCGCAGGCCGAGTTCGCGCCCGGCCGATCTCATTTGTCCCGTTGTGATAGTCATGCCCCCTCCAAAATTCGCTCCAGATCAACTTGGTGAACCGGCTTCTCGTGCAAATCCTCATTCGCCACCGCCACCGCCATGGCCAGGGACACCATGCCGTCGATGCGGCCGCGCGAGGTTTTCTTGTCCAGCTTGCGCCATCCGGCTTCGTCCATCTTGACCACCGCGTTGGCCGCACACATGGTTAGAACCGGGTGTTCGCCGTGACGCAGGCGACCGTTCAACAGAACCGATTCCAGCGTTCGCAATGCCGGGCTCATGGATTTGTAGCCCTGGCCGAAATCGACGAAGCGGTCATCGATCAGCGCTTCCGACATGCCCGCCTTAACCAGCCAGGGCCGAAGGTGCTTGATGTGCCACCGGTCGAAGGCAACCCGCCGCACATCATTTTTCTGGAACAAAACCGCCATGTATTCGGCAAGGTATTGGTATTCGATGCTGCGTCCCGGCGTGGTCAAAAGGTGGCCCTGCTCGGCCCAAACGTCGTAGGGCACGCGGTCCCGGCGCGACCGGTCCGCCAGCCCCTCTTCCGGCAGCCAGAACACCGGCTTGACGTCGAAAAACCCTTGATTAGGCGACACCATGACCAGCGACGTCAGGTCATTAACCTCGGACAGATCCAGACCGCAGTAAAGCGTTCCAAGCGGCAGCGGGTCGTCGGCGTTTTCCAGCCAGACCGACTTGGTCACGAACGGGTTTGATGCCTCGACCCGCTGGTTCAGCGTGTAGTTGCGATACAGCGCTTCAAGCGCCGGCATGCGCCGCGCCTCTTCCGCCTGCTGCCGGACCTCTTGGGGGTTCAGAAAGTCGCCATAGGCCGGGTTGGCCTGGGTGATGGCCTGTTCGCAAAACGGGTCAAGGTCTTCGTCGGCGGTGTACAGACTGACGACGATGCGCGGGTCTTTGCCCTTCAAGGCGTCGTCGATCAGGATCGACAGCAAATCGCCATCCGTCGGCGCCTGGGTCGAAATGATGATCGACATGGGGTTTTCGTGCGCCCCCATGGCGTTTTCGACGGCGGTATAAAGTTCCGAGCGCGGGCCCTTGACCTGGCCCAATTCGTCATGCACCGCGAAAATCGGCGATTGACCGTGCGCCATCTTGGCGTCGGCAGAAAGGGCGCGGTACAGCGTGCCCAGGCCGGAACAGAACAGCTGCTTGATCGTGTCGCGGACCGTCACATATTCGCTCAATGTCGGCGACATGCGGACGATTTTCGACGCCAGATCGAACAGCACCGCCGCCTGATCCCGCGATTGCGCCGTCGACGGCAGTTGCGTATTCCGCACCGCCTCCGGCCCGCATAGGTGCAGCAGCAGCAGAAAGGCGGCCAGGGTGGTTTTGGCGTTTTTCTTGCCGAACGAGATGATCGCCCGGCGCGTGCCGTGCGGATTGTCGTAAATCCGGCGCAGGTCGGCCTTCTGCCAATCACGCAATCTTACGGGCTTGCCGACGTCCTTTCCCTCGGGAATGACGCAATGGGCCTCGATCCAAGCGATGTTCCGTTCAGCGCGGGAGCTACTCTCCGGCTTCCCACGGCGCGGGGCCACCGCTCGCCTTGCCCTTTTTCGACTTGTCGTATTGCGTTTGCGGCGTCAGACGTAGCTTGGTTTCGCACGACTCGATGACCCGCGTATTTTCCCGCTCGTCGCGGGTCAGGTCGCGGAACTCCTTGACGTCGAAGTCAGCCGCCACGGCGATCTTGTCGATCAACATGGAAAGCTGCTTGGCCCGCACCCGGTGCCGGCACAACTGCGCCAGCGTGCCGAACATGGCAGCCGTGAACCAGTCTTTCGGCTTGGCGGCAACAACCTCGCGCCACACGGCGGACTCGGCCTTGCTCAAGTCGGCGGGCGGGCCCGGAAACCCGGTCGGGTCCGCGTCGCCCGTGTCATCGGCGCCGACAACGGACAATGCAGCGGTTGATTCTCGGCCTCGTGCGCCCATCAGTAATACCTCTCCAAGATTGGTGTCATCTCGTCGGCAAGTCGCTTGACCGCGTCGGACGGGGTGCAGTCTGTCCAGCGCAGGTCGTGGGTCTTTTCGCGGCCGTTGATCACGGTCCAGTCCGTCTTGAGCGGCAAGCCAAGGCCGTCGGCCATTTCCGCCAAACACGCCTCGCGCCGGTCGCTGTCGACCGGCATCACGTGCGCCGCAATGGGCCAGAAGCGGTCCTGATACGACCGGAACCCCTCCAGCAATTCGGCGATTGGGCGACCGCGGCGCTGCCACGCTTCCTCGACCACGAACGGATGGCGAAGCGGCAGAATCAGCGGCATTTTTTGTGCCCGCTCTTCCGCCCGGCGCATCTGCGTTTCTTTGATCATGTGGGCGCTGTGGATGACCCGGCCGGCCGCGTCCTCGTTCATGCCCAACGCCTGAAACCCGATATCCCGAAACAGCTTGATAGTGAAATGAGTGCCCGTGTGTGGGACTGAAATCAAAACAACTCGGTCAATTGGGGTTTTTTTCATCTGATCCGATTTTAAGGGCGTTTATGGATGATCGACCCCCGCCCCGCCCTCCCGACGGCCGTCGGTGGGGGTAGGGGGGACCCCCGGCCCCTCATCACCAGACAGGAAACGATCAGATGCCGGCTCTACGTTGGCTGGCCCATGACAACGCCGAACCATAGGTGTCGAATGGTCAATCTGGAGCGGTGCGGGCGCCAACCCTCTTTGCGCAATCTGCGCCATTCTCTCCATGAACTCGCTGTGCGCCACTCGTACCGATAAGGTTGAACCTTGCGTGCACGCCGCCCACCATGCCGCCATTGGTTCTCAACCTTCCGATACACCACTCTGCTGAACAGATGCTTGAACCACCACCAAAACCTTTTGAAGATGATCATGCTTCCCTCTCATGCCACTCGTGGTCACCGCTGAGCGGCCATCCTCTCTCGTCACACCCAGCCAAGAACCCGGCACCACCGCTTTCCTGGCTCTGCTTGAACCGGTCATGACATTCCTTGAGCATGGACTGCAGGTTCTTCGGGTCCCAGAACAGATTGCGGTCGCCCCGATGCGGGGTGATGTGGTCGACGGTATCGGCCACGACCTTCTGGTTTTTGTGATGCGGGCACTGGCAATACGGATGCCGCTTGAGTTGCCTTGCTCTCAACCGTTGCCATGCCTTGGTTTTGTACCAAGCCTGAACGCGCTGTCCCGTTTCACTTCGCTGTGTCATGGCGAAGAAAACGTGTTGTGTTTCAATAAGTTGTGGGGGTGATCCGCGAAAAAATCCCGCGCGCTGCAGGCTGTGTGCACGATTTGGCACCCAGATTTCGCGTTGATGGCGGTGCTTTTACGCAACATTTTGTGCCCTGTCAAGTCTTCGTCGCCGCCCGCCCGTTTCCTTGAGGCATTCGGCCAGGATGTTGGTGCGCATTTGACGGCCGAACATGTCGACGGTGATCACCACGTCTCGGCTTTCTCCGTCGTCGTAGTCGATGAATCCCGGCGAGCCCTTGAGCGGTCCGTCTATCACCACGACGGCGGCTCCCGGTTTCATCCGGGGCGGACGCATGGGCCGTTCCTGATCCTTCGGCGCGGACGCCAAACCCTCGGCGTTGCACCTCGCCCGCATGGCTTCGATGATGTCCGCTTGGATGACGTACGGGCCATTGACGCCGGACAGAACGCGGTTGACGCCTAAGGCGTTGTTGGCGTCGTACAGGCCCTGCCCTTCGCCCGCGGCGATGAACAGGTAGCGCGGGAACAAGGGCTTCAGAACGCCGATCTTGCGGCGCCCGTTGCGCACGCGCTTGGTTGCCTGGAAGTGCGGATAGAACGTCACGTATCCGGCATCATGCAGCGATCGCTGCGCCAGCAGTTCTTCGCGCTCGCCCGTGTAGACGGCATACCACGTCAAGCCCGTATCGCTGCTTGCGATCATTCCCGCGAGATATCCTCGTCCTGCATGACCACCGCCATCAAAACCACGACGAAGCCGACAACACCCACGGCCACGCCTGCCAAGAAAATCAACCCGCCGGCAAGCCATGTCATATCACCGGCTCCTCGCCTGCGACCTTGCGGACCAGATCACCGATGGGTTTCGCTTCGCGGTCCTTGGCGAAGGCCCCGCCGTGCAGCGGCCCTGGATCCCATCGGTCCTTGTGGTGCTTGCGGTCGTGCCGCTTGAGATGAGACTTGGCGATGTCCAGGGCTTGCTCGCGGGCCTTGACCTTGGGCCACAGGATTTTCGCCACGTCGCCGGTGTTCGGCACGAACGACATGACGCGGATTTCGTCCAGCGTCTCGCGGCCAAGGTCCGGCGGGGCTCCTGCGAACAGGCGGGTCATCTCGGCAACCCAGATATTCGGGTCGTACATGTCCCGCTTGGTGTATCGGCCGATGATGATTCGCGCCATGGCCTTGGCCTGTTCGTAGCTGGCGACGAACAGGGCCTGCTCAAGCTCGGCGATAACGCGGACGGTATCTTCGCGGCTGATCAGGGCTTGGTTCCGGTTGAATTCGGCGTTGCTGAAATGCATTTCGAATTCCCGGTAGGTCGGCATGGCCGGCGGTTTGATCGCGGCAACGAGGGTCACGTTCGGGTCGTGGGTTGCGGGTTGTTGCGGGTTGTGCAGGGTGATGTCGTTCATCCGAACTCTCCCAGGACCATGCGGTCCAAGTTGTCGAAGGCGGCGTCGATTTCATCGCCACCGGTGCGGCGGTGGGCGGCTTGCAGTGAGGGGCGGGCGTGTCCGCTCTGCCTCTCGGCCTTGCGGTTGGAGACGGATCGGCCGATGTAGGCGCAGGGATTGTTGACCCGGCCCGAACACTGGGCCGTGCCGATGATTTCACGAAGGTCGTCTGGTCCGACGTCGTCCAGCCATTGCTTGAGCCATTCGACCACCTGGCGCTTGGTGTTCCGCTGGTCCTTGGTCAGATAGGCCAGGAACGTGTCGCAGATGACGGCCAATTCGGGATCGGCTTCGCGCTCGTTCGGCTTGGTCGTCGCGTCGTCAGATGAGGATACTCCGTCAGGAGTATACTCATCTAAAGGGGGGGGGATGGGGGGCGGCAGGTCGGTGGCACTGCCTGTGGCAGAGGTTTTTTCCGCCTTTGCTTGCCCGCCTTTCGATGATTTATCCTTGTGTCTCAACCATCTAACAACCTCACGCAGGACTTTTTTCTTAGTTAGGAAACCGGTTTTCTTTTGGCTTTTAAGTAGGATACAACGGAGTTTCTCGGCGCTTTCTCGCCAGTTTCTCGCGCGATTTATCCCCGATACTTCGGCGATGACCTTCAAATCGTCGGGCAGATATCCCCCCAATTTGTACATCTGATCAAGCAGCCGGATGTACTTGAAGCGCAAGTCGTCGGACCATCCCAAGGTGTCGGTCATGAGCTTGTCGACGAACAGCGGAAACGACCCTTTGGGCGATCCGGCCTCGCCTTCCGCGACCTCCGCTTCAAGCTCGTCAAGATCCATGTCGTTCGGGTTCGGCAGGCTGCGTTTGGTCATTCGCCCCCCCTCACCGGCCGCGTCAGAAGCTTGTAAGCCGCACGAAGTTGACGGCGCAGCCAAGCCTTTTGTTCCACGGTTTCCACGTCATCATGGGCCGCATGTGTCGCCACGTTGCCGTCGCGCCGAAGGCCTATCATGATCATGAACTCACCGGCCTTCAGGCGCTCTGCCCATCGCTTGTGAGAGATTTCCTCAATATTGTCGGTCAGGGAGAACAGCGCGACCGGGGCGTCGTCCATCTCGCGGACAAGGCCGTTCGGTTTGTGCAGGTAAAACCCATCACAAGAAGGACACGGAACATTCCCGCAGGACGCACACTCGGCCTCGCCGGTCGCCAGTATGTAATGGGACATGCAGCCGCAACCGCAAACCCAATACGATTTCTCGGCCCTCAGATCGGGGAAACTTAGAACCTTGTCGTCCGTCATCGCGCCGCCCCGACTTCAAGCATCATCGAATGTTTGCCGTGATGGTTGTTCATGGGGCGAAGAACGCCGTTGACCGACCACACGCAGGCCATGAAGGCCGGGCAACGCCAGAGGGTGACGGGGACGTAAGACACCATCATTCGCCGCGCTCCGGTTGCGTGGGCCGCCCATAGTCACCAGGCCGTTCCAGCATCTTGCGACAGGGCGGAATCCAACGAACAACGGTTGGGCCGTAATGATCTTTGCGCCAAACAAACCAACCGTAGGCCGTCGCACTGGACGCCTTGCTGTCGACACGGCCCTTGACCATCGGTAGGCGTTCGGCAAACGGCGCGATAATGGCCGGCGGGTGCTTAGAAAACAGGTTTAGGAAGCGGTCGCACCCTTCCATAAACACCGACCGGACCAGCATCGCGCAGCCGTCCTGGGCAACGTCCATGGCCCGGAACACGAATTGCGAGGCCAGACGGAACGGCGGGTTCGTGATGACGAGGTTCGCTTTATGTAGCGGCTTGCCCGGCAGTAGAAAATCATGCACGCCGCCGAAGCCGTAGTCATGACAATCGGAGGCATGGACCTCGCCGAAATACTCGGCCAACGGTCGCGCCATGTGCCCCTCGCCGCAAGCCGGCTCCCAGACGGTCATGTTTGGAATCTGATGCGCACCCCAGCCGCCGCCGATCAGCACGTGCTCCACGAGCGCCCGGGTGCCCCACGGTGGTGTCGGAAAGAAATCAAGGCTATCGGGGGCCTCGACGCGCCGGGCCATGACGGCGGTGCTGGTGTTCTGGCTCATGCCGCCCCCCTCGCCGCCCGGTTTTCTCGCCCAAGGCGGCGCCTTTTGGATGAAATCTTCTGCCGTCGGGTGATCTCGTTTCGCAGGCCGAGGGCGGGTGTATATCGGTGGTTTTTGGTGGCCTTCTTCCCGTCGGCGCGCGCGATATGTGCTGCGGCCGCATCGGCGCTGACATCGACGCCCTGGGTCGGGGCGCAAACCGCGGGTGGGCATTGGGTTACGCCGTACTTGGCGATGAAGTCCTCAATCAGTTCGGCGTCGGTTTTCATGTCACCGACTCCCGAATGCGCTTCACGGCCCTCTCTACCCGGCGGGCCAGCCGCAGATAGGTCCGGACCCGCATCACATAATAGCTTTCCGTATCCATATTGCCGTTCAGTTGGCGCTTAAAGACGTGCTCCGGCATGTCGCCTTTGGCGAGGTTGCAATCCTTATGGCTGGCGCCGATGTTGGAATCGTCGTCCGTCCCGCCCCGGCATTTCGGTTTGCGGTGCTCGCGCGTTGCTTCGAACCGGCCCATTGGCCATTTGCAGTAAAGGCACTTGCCGCCCTGCTCCGCCCAGGCGCGATCACGCTGGATTTGACCCCAAACATAATTGCGGTGTCCGTCTTTCATCCCCCGCCCCCGCTGCATTTCACGCTCTGGCCCATCCCCATGGACGTGGTTCCACGAATGCCGTCGGTTAACTTGCGGGCCCGCGCCTCGTTGTGGGTCCAGGCGCCGGTTGTAGCCCTGAGCGCCACACCCCAGCGGCGCAACACGGACTCGACCTCTTCGACTGAGCGCGCCACGGCTTCCAGCCCTCCTGCTTGACGCACCGACAGGCGGAAAGCCGTCTGGTTCGATGACTGGTCTCCATCCTCAGTCTTTAATTCGATGAACGCGGCCTGGCCGGCAGGCGGGAGTACGAACGCAAGGTCTGGCACTCCCGCCTTAACGCCCATGGCCTTAAGTTTTGCGCCCGTGCGTTTGTCACGCTTTTCGCCGTTCGGGACGTGATACCAGACCACGTCGCCGGGCAGGGCCATATCCAGGTAGGACTTGACCGCCATCTGCAGGCGATATTCGGGCGCCCGGGCCACGACTACTCGGCAGCCTGAACTTGCTGCAGCACGTCGACAAAGTCGACCATCTGGCCGCGCACGGTGGCCTCGTGGCATTCGCGCAAGCTATCAAGCAGCGTGTCGCGCTCGGCCTCGTCATCGAATCTCTTGGCGTCCTGCTCCATCTTGAAGCCTTTGTATTGCCAATTGAACGCCTTGAGCTTAAGGCCCAGGTCGCCCTTGATGGTGGATTGCTTGATGGTCTTTATGTCGTTCTGCAGCGGCTTGATATGCTCGGCCTTGAGTTCGTCGATGCGCTGTTCCAAGTCGAGGATGTCGCGCATGGCCTTGGTTATCTGTTCCTGACGGTGCGCCACGTTAGCGTGGGTGCGCTCGGCGTTGACGTCGGTGACTTCTACTGTTTCGTCGGGCATCGGTTTGGTTCTCCTGTTGCTGAAGGGTCCCGGGCTTTGCGCCTCTAGGACCGGGCATCCTCTCCTGGTCAGTTATTTGCTTTGGCATGATCGGGTTGGCTCTGCGCGGTGATGTGTTGCCATGCCTTCCCGCGCTTGATCTGTGAGACATGGGTTTGATGGATTCCAAACTGATCGCCGATTTCCCGCTGTAGTCCGTCAGCGTTGAAGACCTCGATCGCCTCGGCAGCAGTCAGCTTTGCATCTGGATGGCTTTCGCCTCGGCGGCGGTTGCTGCGGCCTTTGCGAACCATGTCTTGGATGTTTTCAGTCGCCGTCCCCGGCCACAGATGGCCCGGATTGACACAGGTGGGGTTGTCGCACGAGTGGCAAAGATCTAGTCCGTCGGGAATAGGCCCGACCTTTGTCTCGTAGGCATAGCGATGAGCGCGCACCAGGCGTTTGCCGTCCCAGAACACACCGTATCCCGCGCTGTTCAAGGCCCCTTGGAATTCCCAACACTCCGAAGGTTGGCTGACAGCTACGCGGCCCCAGAAGTGCGCCGCCCGGTTTTTAATGGGAGGACGACCGCGCATTACAACACCTCGGGGGAGTATCGGGCAATCTCGCTACACTTTGCGCGACCCGCTAGGTTTTGTGGTTTTTCCGGAATCGGACACAAACCTGAAAATGGCCAAAAAAAAGAGCGGGGCCGGCGCTCTGAACCGGCCCCGTTTCTTGAGTTTGGAAGGAGTACAAGCGCCCGTGCTTTCCGGGCCGTCATCGCGCCGAGGGCAGGGAGACGCCCGGCGAAACCATGAAAGAGGAAGGCGGCCCGACGCTGGTAGGACGAGGAGGGGGCGCCGGGCCGCTGGGTGGCCGCCGTGGGGGACAGCGGATGCGATTTTTGAATAGGAAGTGACACGAAAACCAATCTCCCCACTTTCGACCAAATAACCACAAATCAAGATGTTGTGATTACTGTATGTCTACTAGCGCCTATATTTTGTGACAAAAAATAATGTCTTTACAGGCATTTATTTAATTTCTTAACTGCCCTCGCCGTGCGCCAACACGGCACCGGGCAAATCAGGCGGCGTCCTGGCTGTTTTCAGGCTGCGGCGCCCAGCCCAGCGGAATAATCGCTTCGATAGCGCGAAGCGTTTCGACCGTCGGGTTCCATTTTTGCTTGTCGATTGCCCGGAGCGTACCGTCGGAAAGTCCCGCCGCAACGGCGAGGCCTGATTTAGACCCACGGTATTCGTGCCGCCAAAAGGCGCGAACCCGCTCCAATGTCTGATCAACGTCCTGCATCATGGGCGAGCAATATCGCATTTTAATTCGATATGCAAGCCAAAAAGCGAATTTTGATGCAGATGACTGTCAGAGCGGAGCAAATCAAAATGCTCATTATGTCCCAAAATCGACCATCGGACCTTAAGCGGGCGGCCTTCGTCGCCTTCATGGAGGCGCGAAACCTCAAGCCTGCTGCTTGGGCAAAGGCAGCCGATCTCAGCGACCCGAACATCATCTACAATTATCGAAAGGGCAGGTCGCAATCCCTCAGCCAGGAAACGTTGGAAAGCCTGGCCCAAGCCGCCGGCGTTTCAATCGAAGAAATGTTCGGAGCGTCAAGCAGCGGTAACGGGCGACGATCCTCAGATGACGGCGACCACACCCAACCGACCACCCTATCCGCTTTTGGTGATGAATATGCGGCCATCCCCCGTTGGCGGATCACCGCCGGGGCCGGCAGCGGGAATGTCATTGTGCCCGAGCCCGACGCGCCTTATCGCCTTCTGTTCCGCGCGGAATGGCTGCGCAGAATAACAGACGCCCCGCTTGACGAGGTCATAGCCCTGGAGGTCGCGGGGAATTCCATGGAGCCGTCTTTGATGCCGGGCGATTTGGTCCTGGCAGATAAAACCAAGACAGAGCGGAACGACGAATCCATTTTCGTCGTGCTCGATGGTGACGAGGTTAAAATCAAACGCGTCCTGCGTGACCACGCGACAGGCGGCCTTATTCTGCGGTCGGACAATCCGGCCGTGAAGGATCTACCTCCAGCCCCTGCCGACGTGCGCCAAATCGTCGGGCGGGTGTTCTGGGTTGGACGGACACTGTGATGCATATAACGATCTTTCTCTTGGCGGTCATTGTTGGCGACTTTCTCCATGGCGAAGGATTTCGCGTTCTCGGCTATGGACTGATTCTCATCGCGGCGACCGAGACCGCTTACCGCCTCTGGCAAGACCGCAAACGCGTGAAGCGCCCCCACAAAAACAGCGAAAATTAACCAGGGCCAGGCCACGACACCGCGAGTCGGGCGCGTGTCTGTGCATATAAAACGAATTTAAATTCGTTTTATCTTGACTGATGCGAATTATAATGCGATTTTGCTCCCGCAACATCGGAGCAAGCCGCAATGCCCTTTCAGTTTCCCTTCATGGACCCCTGCAGCCCGGATTACGACCCGGTAAAGGTTGCGCGCTACCGCGCGGCAACCCGCCCGCAGTATTGCGGCGGGCTTGAGGTCGCGCCCCAGACCCTTGATCCGGACAAGCTGTTTGGCCTTGCCGGGCGGCAAGACGCCCCGGCGGCCGATCTGCACGAATGCCGCCACGAAGCCCTGTTGGAGAACGGATAATGCCGAAGCTCATTTTGGAATCCATGCGGGAAACCGTGCGCAAGTTTGAAGACGTCGACGGCACGGTCACGGTTTCGGTGGTCGATCAAACGGACGAACCCTGGGTCAGCCTGTCCGACAGCAACGGCGGCTACATCCACATCACTGGCCGCATGCTGCAGCGCGCGGCGCGGGTGTTGAGCGAACACGCCCAGGTTCATGAAGAACGCCGCGTCGCCGCCGCCCGTGAAGTTATGGGCCTGGCTTAAGGAGAAATTTTGATGGAATTTCCGCAGCTAAAGGCAAGCATGGATGATTTGGCCCGGCATTTGGCCGGTCAAGACGACTTGGCGGGGCTCGAAAAGCTTGAGGCCGTTATTGACGAAATAATTGCGGCGGTCGAATCGATCAAGGTGCCGCCTTCCGTCTTCACAAACGCAGATCAAACCCAATGACCGCCGCGCTTTTCTTTGAGGTCCACGAACGGATCGCTGCCGAGTTCCTTGAGCAGCACCCGAGGGTGGCGCCCGACAGGGCATGGGCTTTGACGCTGGACCGTGCGTTCGACGCGATGGTTGACCAGATGGCCGACCGCCAGGATGCGGCCAGTGACGCGAGGGCCGGGAAATGACCTGTCGCGCGCAAATCAAACCGCCCGTGGGCTTCCTGTCGCCCATGGACGAAGCCCGCGCCCGGTCCTTGGAGCCTGACCGGCGGGATTGCCCATCAGACTACTTGCGCCGCGCCGTCGGGCGCATCCGCGCCATGGGCCGACCCGCCAACCACGGCCCGCTGTGCCCGTCCTGCTTTTCCGACCCGGATCAGGGCTGGAACACGGCCACGGGGCATTGCGGCAACTGTGGGCATGTGAAGGGGAAAATTTGATGCGCCGCACGAATGAAGTCCTCGCCGTCGTCCTGATCTTCGCCGTCGCCTTCGCGGTGATGGTCGTGGATACGAGCCCGCTGGAAAAGGTGCTGATGCAATGAGGGTCGAAACCACCGGCATTTTCAACGTCAGCGAAGCCGACTATCACGCCGACCCCTGCCCGGCCCCGTCCCTGTCGTCGTCGCTCGCCGCCACGACCCACCAGTCGACGCCACGCCATGCGTGGCTGCAACATCCGCGGCTAAACCCGCAGTTCGCGCCCGAGGAAAACGACACGTTCAGCCTGGGCAAGGCCGCGCATGCGTGGCTGCTGGAAGGCGAGCAGCGGTTCACTGTGTGCGACTTCAAGGACTGGCGCACGAACGACGCCAAGGCGGCCAAACAAGCCGCCCTGGACGCCGGGAAGACGCCACTACTGCCACATCAGCGCGACGCCGTGTTCCGCCTCTGTAGCGCCATCCGCGCCCAACTGCCGCACTTGGAAATCCCCGGCCTGCTCGACATGACGCAGGGTAAGGCGGAACAGACCATCATATGGCGCGAGGGCGACGCATGGTGCCGCGCCCGGCCCGACTGGCTGCGCGACGATCACAAAATAATCGTGGATCTGAAAATCCACGGCCGCACGGTCAACCCGGAAAACCTCGCCCGCCATATCTACGACATGACCTATGACCTGCGCGGCGCGTTCTATCAGCGGGGCGTGCGTTCGCTCGGCAAGTGCGACAGCCCGGAATTTTTCTGGCTGTTCGCCGAAGACAAGCCACCCCATGCCGTGTCCCTGGTCACGCTCAAGCCTGCCGGCTGGCAACTGGCCGAGGTCAAGGCCGGTCGCGCCGTCCAGACCTGGGCGTGGTGCATGGAGAACGATCGCTGGCCCGGCTACGGCGGACAGATCGCCTATCTGGAAACGCCGGTCTACGAAGCCATCAAGCACGACGACCGGGAAGCCCTGCACGAGACGCACCCGAACCTGCTGCAGACCATGATGGACTGGCAGGCGCCGTTGGAGGGCGTCGGCGATGACTGACTTGTTCCCCGACACCGTGCCCGACGCGCGGATCAAGCCCGCATTGACCGAATTGCGCCGCGAAATCGCCATGCGCGAACGGCTCTATCCGCAGTGGGTCCAGCAAGGTCGCATGGTGCAGGCCGTCGCCGACCGCCAAATCGCTGCCTTGAAGGGCGCTCTTGATCTGATTTTGGAGAACGCACAGAAATGACCTTCGAATTCCGCCCCGCCCGGTCCATCGACGCCGTGCGATCGCTGCTGATCGCCCTCGCCGGTTCGTCCGGCAGCGGCAAGACATTCAGTGCGCTGCGCATCGCAACCGGCCTTGTTGACGGCACCGGTAAGCGCATCCGCTTCATCGACACGGAAGGCGGGCGCGGCCTGCACTACAAGGATCAGTTCGATTTCGACTACACGGAAATCGCGGCCCCGTTCCGCCCGCAGACCTATCAAGACGCGATCCTGGCGGCCGAAAATGACCCGCAAACCGGTGTGATCGTCGTCGACAGCCTGTCCCACGAATGGGAAGGCGAAGGCGGCATCTTGGAATGGGCCGACGAAATTCTTTACTCCAAGGGCACCTGGGACGACGGCAACCCGAAGATGAAGCCGCCGGCACAGTGGAAAGACCCCAAGCAGGCGCATAAACGCTTCATGGCCCGCATGCTGCAATGCCGGGCGCACCTGATCTTCTGCCTGCGGGCCGAGGAAAAGATGCTGATGGAAACGCAGACCGACAATCAGGGCCGCAAGAAAACCGTCGTGATCCCGGCCAAGGACCGGCCCCTGCACGAACGCTGGGCCCCGATCTGCGAAAAGCGCTTCATGTACGAAATGACGGCATCGTTTCTGATGATCGACAAGACCAGCGGGGGCGAGCCGGGCGTGCCGACACCGCTGAAACTGCAGGAACAGCACAAGGGCGCATTTCCCGACGGCAAGCATATCAGCGAAGCCTCGGGCCGTGCGCTCGCCGAATGGGCCGGGGGCGGCCGGGCAACCGCGGCCCCCTCCCAGGCCGCCAGCACCACCGGTGGGCCACCGCAGCCGGACCCTGCGCCCCGGGACAATGCCGCCGCCCCCGGCCCATCACATGACGAAGACAGTGCCCGGCCGCGCTGGATATTCAGTAATGGACAGCCCCAGTTCTACGACAACGCGGACGCTTGGGAAGATGCCATCGCCGCGATGATTGGGAAGGCGTCGCCGGAACAGGCGGCCGAGGCCGAAGCCCGCAACAAGGACGTGATGGCGCAGATGGCCGAGGCCCAAGACTGCTTTGGCGCTGTGGTACGGGTCCGCGACCTGTTCCGCAAGAAAGCCGCGATGGTGACCCCATGAAAACCCCCACGCACGTAATCTGCCCTGATCTGCCGGACCTGCCGAGTTATCTGACGGCGGGGAAGCAATATAGGGTTTTGGGCACGTGGGAAACGCGCAATGGCCTTTCTGGTGCCGACATACTCTGCGATCACGACTTCGTTATTTCTGTTCGCACGTTTGGTGGGTGCGGCTTCCTCAACGGCGCCGACTGGATACCCGTCTACGCGGATGAGGAAAGCATGGTGGAGGCGCAGTCTGTCACCACCTGGGCAGACGTAGGGCCGGGGCTGCTGGAGGCGTTGCGGGAGTGCCGCGAGTACTTCGATCAGCGCGCAGATGCAGACCAGCCTTCGGGGCTGCAACCCATCCCGAATGAGGAAGCAACAATCTTGGTCGGCATTGATGCCGCCATCGCATCCGCAGAGAAGGTGGAGAGCCATGAGTGACGGAAAGAAAGACGGTGGGCCTGCGTTTCCCATCAGCACCATCGACGGATTTACCAACCAGGGCATGACCCTCCGCCAGTGGTACGCGGGGCAGGCGTTGGTGGGGCTGCTTGCGAACACAACATACGACCTCTCCATAGAAAGCAATGTTGAGTCCGTCTTCGAATACGCCGACGCGACGCCGTGACGACGCTTGAGGGTGATCTACAGGACGCGTGGGCAATGGTCACATGGACCAGTAACGCGGCGGTTGATGCGTTGCTCGCCGGTGTGCCGGTGTTCTGTACGGGTGATTGTGCCGCGTCCGTCATGGGCCGGTCGGATCCAATTAACATCGAATATCCGTACTACCCGGACAACCGTTACGAATGGGCCGCGACACTCGCGGCGAACCAATGGACCCTGGACGAGATCGCGTCGGGGATGATGTGGGCGGCGTTGGAAATGTCCGTATCTGGAACGGGAGAAACGAAATGAGCGGCTTCGCTGGTATCGGCCACAACCGACCGCCGAAGGATGCTCCCGAGCGGGTCAAGGATTGCTACTGCTACACCTGCGACAAGGACATCCATCATATGGGGATTATGAGCCACCGTGCGGCGCATCGGCGGCGTGGTGAAGACTGTAAGATCATGTTCAGTACCGGGCGCGTCGTCAGCTACAGCTTCGCCCCGTCCCCAATCGGTACGGGAGAACAGCCGTGAAGGCCGGAAACTGCATTCACAGGTCCGTAGACCACGCCGACCCACTGAAACAGGTCTGCGCCAAGGGCCACAACATCCGCGCGATGGTCGGAGGGTCGGACTTCGGGTGGGCGACACGAATGCCTTGCCATGAATTACAGCCGCGTGAAGGCGTTAAGTGCGAGTGCCCGGACTTCACGGAGCCGACACCAGAGCAGATCGCAGAGCGTGAGCGTGAAATGGCCATGATTTTTGCCGCCGCAATCGCGGCGCGCGCGCTGATCGAGGGCGACGGGAAAGATTATGGGGACGTCGAATGCCCCAAGTGCCAGGGCGTCATTGACTACACAAAATCAAGCGTAAACGGCCATGTCTGCGCCCGGTGCCGGACGCCAGATTGCCTGTTTTTCATGGAGTAATGCAGATGTCCCCGAACGACACGAAAGGAAAAGCCGATGATTAGGGTTTGCAGAGATTGTCATTGGTGGCGCCAGTCGCCCGACGAACCAAAGCTTGGCGAGTGCCAGTGGACGCCGCCGCCGATGCTTCTTTCCTTCATGAACACGGTTGCACCAACCGACGACGTTGACCGTATCTGCATTACGCAAGCGGTCGAAGAATGCAGCGAATTCCTGGCGGCAGAAACATCCCCAATCGACACGAAAGGAACCGACCATGCGAAGCGATGACATCAACGGCCATATCAATCGCACCGGGTCATGGGTGAAGGTCGAGACAGTAAGCCTCACGCTATCTCACGACGATGCCTGGGCACTAGTCAACGTCATCAGCCGCCGAGCCTTGGATAAGCGCCGCCCGGCCCTCGGGTTGGAAGAAGACCAATACGAAGCCCTGGCGCGGATTGGCCATGCTCTCGCGAAGTTTATCGACCACCCGGCTAGAGACGAAGAACCGTCCGTTAGCGGGGGAGAGAAATGATGAATGTACCTGTCTGGGCCGTCATCAACTACGCCAGAGAAGAAATCCCCGGCACAGTTCTTGAGGGCTACATCAACGATATGGCCGAGGAAATGCGACGAAGGCCCTCGTGGTGAAGGTTGGCAATCCGACGAACTTGCTGCGGCTACTTCGAGATCAATTCGTCCGTATCTGGAACGGGAGAGCCAAAGCCATGAGCAAGGTGAGGCAGCTAAAGGCCTTGGACCTAAATTTTGAACGGGACGCGGACTTGATGCGGTGCCGTCACTGTAGCCGGGCGCTGCATATCAACCTGGACGGCGAACATCTGCGCCACAAGGACGGATGCCCGAACACCGAACTGGAACCGTGGCTGGCGCTGCGAAAAATCCTGGTGACGCCGGACCCGTTTATTGAACGGCCCGACCCGTCCGATAACGAACGAGAGGAAAAGCAATGAGCGACGGCAAGCAGATTGTCGGCAACAAGACTTTTTCAGACGGACGTGGTGGCTTCCGGCACGAACCCCTGACACGCGATGAAGCCGACACCATTTGGACAAAGGCCAAGGCGCTGTATGACAAGCGAGCGGCTGATATGCCTACAGAGAGGGACGCGCTAAACGCGCTCTCCCAGGCGTATAAACGGCTCACTGAATTGGGCTGGAAAAACGCTATCTACTGCCCAAAAGACGGCTCCATTTTCAAGGTCATCGAAGCCGGCAGCAGTGGCATTCACGATTGCAGCTATTGGGGCGAGTGGCCCACCGGGTCGTGGATGATCCACGCGGAGGGAGATCTATGCCCGTCGCATCCGATCCTGTTTAAGCCGTCCCCGAACGACACGAAAGGAAAGACAGATGCACGTCAGTATTGATGAGTGTGAAGCCGCCGGTCTTGACCCGGACGTTGTTGAGCGCATCGCCAAACGATTGAGTAAAGCCGCGTTAGAAGCGGACGAGCTTGGGCTGACGATCTTTGGTGGCACAGGCGACGGCTCCCTACGCTTTCGTGAGCGTGGCTCCGACCATTGTCTAATAGTAGCAAGCCTGAACGGCACCTTCGATGGTGGCGACGGCGGTACCGCGCCAGATGAAAACGGTCTGCTCCGTGGAGAATGAAATGTCCCCAATCGGTACGGGAGAAAAACCATGATGTACGAAGTCTATGTCGTGGACGTTCACGGCGACTGGCACCATCACGACACCAACATTGAGGCATCAACGCCGAACGCCGCCCTTCGTAAGCTGCTTGATTGGTGCGACGAAAACAACGTCATGCCGGAAAGCATGGAAGCAAAAACATCCCCAAACGACACGAAAGGAGCCGACGATGCCTGATATTTCCATGTGCAATGGCAAGGACTGCCCAAGCCGGTTTCAATGCTATCGATTCACCGCCGAGCCCACGCCGGGTTGGCAGGCTTACGCCGACTTTAATGTGGACCGGAGGGGCGACAAATGCGCCAGTTTTTGGCCGAACGGCAAGACACCCCCGTCTGCCGACACGGAAATGCCTGACCACAAGGTACGGGAAACGGGCGAGACGACAGACCGCTAAATTTCAACTGGGGTCCAGAAAGGCCGGTTTTCCTTATGTCTGACGGTCTCTGCAAACACCCTTATTAGCACACGAAGGTCTGGATAGTGTGTCACCAAAAAGGAGAATGACTATGCCAAAAACTGATTATCTGACCAAGCCTTACGGTGAGCGCCCGATGGACCCGGTAGCCCGTGATGCGTTTGACTTTCTGATGGAACATGGTGCCGAAAGCGGTGCCGGTGCCGTTATCCAATTGGCAGACTTTATCCGCAAGCCCAGGTGCCTCGAATGCGGCGAGTCGATCTGCTGCTACGAATGCGCGGCACAGGGCGGCCCTGGTGCCGATCTACTTCCGCAACCAGAAGATATGCAGAACTGAGAACAGCAGACCAGCTTATTCCAGGCCGGGATCACAGGTAACAGAGACGAGCGAGGTAAGGACGATGGACTACGGAAAAGCCAAAGACAGGTACTTAAACGACGCCACGTTTCGGGCGCTCGTGGACACCATGGCGGCGGGGATCGACCATCTTCAATTTTCACCGGGAGAACTTCGTGAGGCGGCAGTGTTTGCTGAGATCGTCCATAGCGAACGAAACCCCGTGCCCCCGATCAAAGTCGGGAGCGTTCAGTCATGGGAAGCCGCCCATGGTAATCGTCACGATTCCTAACGAGCGATTTCCACTGGCCCCCTGCCGACGCTTTTCTGTCCGCCGCCAAACGAGCAAAATAAAACCTGAGTATAGAAAATAATTCTTTGTCTGAGTACTGAGGTTGATACCATCCGTCATCAACCTTTTATTGGAGGAAGTCATGACCATCAAAATCAACGACCGTGAAGCACGCGAAATAGCTGGTGACATCAATGTCGTACAGGAACTTCTAACTTACAAAATGCGCAAGGGACGTCCCGGCCAGCGGGAATACGAAGCGCTCCTGGACGCCAATTTGCGGCTCAACCGCGCGAAGGACGCGCTGGCCCTGACGTAACACAATCGAGCGGAGATAGAGCAGATGAAAGATACAGTTGAATGGGTGGTCAGCAGCTTAGGAGAACTAGGCGTCAACGTGAATGGCACCTACTACTTTCTCTACAAGGGCCGGAGCATCATCTACGGCGACCCCACGCATGAAGATACGGGAAAGCCGATGCAAGTTCGCCCGGTGTTCAAGCGCGAATTTGGCGAGTGCTGTCACCCAATCAACTATGACGATCCGACCAGGGTTGGGACGGTCAGCTTGAGCGATAGCGACGAATGGATTCCGCTTTCGCCGTCTACCCATCCCGACGCCGTGTGACACAAACGAGGATTTACAAACATGAAACGCTTTGACAATAGCTGGTATTTCCCCGATCACGAGGAACACCTGCAAGACTGGATGGGCACCGTCGGCGACCGGCACCCGGTGAGTGGTCGTCTGATCTACCAGGGCGCCAAGTATCGCGCCGCGCTCAAGTATACGACCGATCGGCGTCGGGCCATCGATATCGGCGCGCACGTCGGCTTGTGGTCGTATCAGATGATGCACGACTTCATCAAGGTCGAGGCGTTCGAGCCCATGCCCGATCATGCCGCGTGCTGGGAAAAGAACGTCGGGCGCAAGACGTTTTTCCGCAATCTCTATCCGGTCGCCTTGGGCGCCGATCAACGCACCGTTCATATTCGTACGCGGACGCCGAACAGCCAGGACAGCCAGGACAGGCGCAACGCGGGATCAAGCCGGGGTCAACAGCTTCCGAACTTCGTGGAGCATGCCTCCCACTGTTTGCGCCCGGACCCGGCGACGTCGACGCCTGGCGGGAAATCCTCGCGATCGACCCCCGTCTTGAACCCGCTGTTTGTCGAACTGCTCATGGGCTGGCCCATCGGAATGACCGACTTCGATTGTGCGGTAACGGGGTTTCCCCTCTGGCTGCGGCGTATGCGTTCCGAACTCTCTCGGCTTTGCTCGACGGCGGCGGAACCGACGACACAGCTTGCCATGTTTTAAGGACCGCGGTCGGACAATGAACAAACCCAAGACACACCCCCAACCCGCCGCTGAAAATGCGACGAAAACGGATGGAGAATAGAGCGATGGCCAACCCCAAGACAAACCAGGACCACGCGAAGGAGGCCGCCAAAGCCCTCATCAACCTGAATACGTTCGCTGCCGTTGTGACGGTATTGGAGGGCGGGCACGTCTATGGAAACAGCAACGCCGCCGAGCGCATCATTAAAATCTGTCAGGCCGAACAGCAACGGTTCCTTGATGCCTACGACCAGGCGCTGGCGCGGCTGACACCCTAAAACCAGCGGAGATAGGACGGATGGCCACTGTTACGGAGACTTTCAAATTCAAAAAGGGCCAACGGCTACACCTTGATGACATCTACTTCATCCAGACACTCGGCGGCGGCGATTGGTGGCAGCCCGCCGAAGGTGAGCGGGAAGATAGCGATAATATCGTCTGCGTCGAAGACATCACCATTGAAATTTCCACCACCCGATAACCAGGATTTTTTGCATTTTCTGCAAACAATTCAAACGAGCGATATGCCCACCGCACGAACACATCGACGAAACGTGTTCAAGGTGGCGAGTTTTTTGAACAGATGGAATTTAGACCCATGAAACCCCTCGCCCTGCTTTTCATCTTACTGGCGTTACCGGGGAACTGAAGGACATTCACGCCATGACGCAGCCGGCCGAAATTCTGACGTTCGCGGACTTGCTCAAGGAAGTTCCCTTGAAGGAAACCGCCTTGCGTGCGCGGCTGGCTTCGATGGGGTATTCTACAGGTGGTGGCAAGCTGCTGTTCAGTAGGCGCCAGGTCGAGGAAATAAAGGAAACCTTGTTATGTCGCTCAACCTCTACAAGCGCGGTAAAGTCTGGCACATCCGCGGGACCGTCGCCGGCGAAACTATCCGCGAAACTACGGGAACAACTGACCGGATCAAAGCGGAAGCATACAAAGCCCGCAGAGAAAGCGCCGCCTGGGACCGTCGTATACATGGCGAACGCGCGACAGTAAATCTTGCCGAGGCCGCCGCTTCTTATATTGACTACCGCAACCCGTCGGAAGGTGACAGGTCGTATATCGGCCGCCTGCTGGATCATTTCTGCCCAGGATGGCGAAACGGCGTGAATGACGCAGCCTGGACCTGCTGCGGCGCGATCGATCAAGCCGCCTGCGACCGGGCCGTGAACGCGATCTGCGCCCCTGACGCGGCCACGTCAACCAAGATACGCACGGTAATCACCCCCTTGAATGCAATCCTGACGCATGCCGCAAAGCGCGGCTGGTGCGACCGTCCGGCCTTCGACCGCCCAAGGCCGCCCAAGGGCTGCACGGAATGGCTGACGCCCACCCAAGCGCAATCCCTGCTGCTGCATTGCGCCGACCATTTGCGCCCGCTGCTGGTGTTTCTGCTGGGCACCGGGGCACGCATGTCGGAAGGCCTGTACCTTAATTGGCGCGACGTAGATCTTGGGCGCAGTGTGGCGATCTTGCGCGATACCAAGAACGGAAAAGACCGGCCCGCGTCCATGCCCTCGGGCGTGGTGGCGGCCCTGTCTGCGCTGAAACATCGTGAGGGGGCCGTGTTCCTGCATCCGGTTCGCCTGCCCGGCGGTCGGATTGAAATGGCGCCCTACGCGGATACGGGCAAGGAATTCGGCGGGCAGATCAAGACCGGGTTCGATGCGGCATGCCGGCGGGCCGGTCTGGCTGAAGTGATCAAAGAAACACCGTGGACGGACAGCCGGGGCATTGCGCGGGTCAAGACAACGTGGCGCAACCCGTTCACGCCGCACGCCCTGCGTCATACCTGGGCGACATGGTTCTACGGACTGTGCCGTGACCCCATGCTGCTGCGGGACGAAGGCGGCTGGGGCTCGCTGGCCCTGGTAGAGCGTTACGCGCATCTGATGCCGTCAGACGTGGTGCCGGACATTCACACGATCTGGGGCGGGCGTCACCCGGTCCTGGGCGACCTGCCGACGGACACAAATTCAGCACAAAGATTGACTTGGCGCGCCTAAATGCTTCACGTGAAACGATTTTTTGACCAAGCACGCACCCTTGGTAAGGGTGAGGTCCACAGTTCGATTCTGTGCGGCGGCACCATTCTCTATCCATCCCCTTTCATACCGACATATCGATGACCGGCGGTCCCGGCGGCATCTTGGCATCGCACGATTGCCGTTGTGAGATATATTCAAATAAATTAAACTGTCTTTCAGAAGTGTAGTTTGATTTGCTTTCCCACTTTCTTACCGTAGGTCACATTGTGGTGAGAAGCGACGGAACGGTTATCGACGTTGTTGAGAATCGTTTTCAATTCGCATATGGTTTGCCGAATTCGATCGGGAGTCCGGCATAATCTGGCGACAAGGCGCACCACCCAAGAGGCGGCGCGTTAAAAAAGTCCAGGGAGGACAGCCCGCCCTCAACGGCGGCATACCTGGAGACATTGGGTTCTGATGAACGAAGAAGATGTAATTGAAGGCGCCCGCGAAGCCGCACAGTTTCTGAAGGCGCTGGCCAACGAAAACCGCCTGCTGATCCTTTGCATGCTCGGTGACGGTGAAAAGTCGGTCACGGAACTGGAACAGGCCCTCGACCTGCGTCAGCCGACCTTGTCGCAGCAGCTGGCGCGTCTTCGTGCCGATGACCTGGTGTCCACACGGCGCGAGGGCAAGATCATCTATTACAGCCTGGCCAGCAACGAAGCGGGCAAGACGCTTGAACTGATGCACGGCCTGTTCTGTTCCGAGGAAGCGATCGAACGCCGCCGCCTAATCAAGGCGAACAGCCGTTCCGCCGCCTGACCCCGACACAATTCCCCTGAATGAATTCGCCCGGCCCCTGACGGCGGGGCGCTGACACCCACGGCTTATTCCTGGCCAGCTTTCTTGATATAGGCCATCAGATCGGCGACGTCCTGTTCCTTACGCAGACCCGGAAACGCCATGCGCGTGCGGCCCTTGTCGGCACCGATCTTTTCCTTCACGAAGGATTTAGGATCGGCGACGAAAGCCATCAGCGCATCGTCGGTCCATTTCAGCCCCTGGCCGGCAGCGGCCTTGAACACCTTGGAATAGCGGAACCCGTCGACGGAGCCCGCCGTCCGGCCCAGGATGCCTTTCAAGGACGGGCCCAGCTTGTTCTTGTCGCTGTCGATGACATGGCAGGATTGGCATTTACGGAACACCTTCTTGCCCGCCTGAACGTCGCCCTGCGGCACGGTGTCGGCAGCGGCCGTCTGCGTCGGCGATGCCGGTTCGGGCGATTGTTTCTGCGCCGATGCCCCGCCTTTTTCCGGCGTCACGTCGATGGCCTTGGCCCGGCCCAGGACCTTGATCTCGGCCTTGCAGTCCTTCATGCACAGGTCCGCAATTTTGACCGTCTGGCCGTCCGGGCGCGGGTCTTCGAAGAATTGGGCCGCATTGGGCATGTCGATCTTGCCGATGGTCTTATCATCCACCACGAAATCGTTGTCGATGACGTCGTTCATGAACAGCAGGTACGCCGTCACCGCATAGACCTCATCGTCGGTCAGGGTCTGGGCCTCTCCGAACGGCATGGCCCGCTTGATGTAATCGAATACGGTCGAAGCATAAGGCCAGTAGCTGCCGACGGTTTTTTCCGGCCGCTGTTCCTTCAGGGAGCCATGCCCGCCGACCAGCACGGGATAACGCCCGCGCGCTTCGCCGAAATCACCGTGGCAGGCGGCGCAGCGTTCGATATAAACCTTTTCGCCCTTAACCGCCGTGCCGGAACCCGGAGGGGCGCCCAGTCCATCCGGGCGCACGTCGATGTCCCAGGCCTTGATTTGTTCGGGCGCCGCCGCCGCCCCCAGTTCGGGGAACAGGCGTTCACCGGCCGGGGCCTGAACGGCAGAGGAAAAAACAAGAACGGCCGCGCCGGCGGCCAGTGTCAGGTTACGCCAAGCGGACATTTTCCACCTCCCCGGTCGGATTGATGCGCCAGGTCTGAATGGCGTTGTTGTGGTAGATGGAATTGACACCGCGCACGGCCTGCAGGGCCGCCATTTCCGGCTGCACATAACCGGTTTCATCGATGGCACGGCTTTGCAGATAAGCGGCATCGCCGTTCCATTCCCAACCGTCCAGATAGAACCGGGTCAGGCATTTCGACATGATCGGGTCTTCCAGGCGTGCTTGGTGCCAGTTGCGCCCGCCGTCGACCGTGACGTCGACGCGCTTGATCTTGCCGCGCCCGGACCAAGCCAGGCCCTTGATGACCTGCGGCCCCTTGTCACGGCAGGGGATTTCAGGACAGGGGCTGGTGATCACCGACTTGCAGTCCATTTCCCAGGTAAAGCGCCGGGCCCGGCCATCGGGCATGAGGTCCGTGTATTTGGATGTTTCCTCGCGCGCCTGCCAGGCGCCGTCGCCGACTTCGATCCGGCGCAGCCATTTAACCCACATGTTGCCTTCGAACCCGGGCACCACCAGACGGATGGGATAGCCCTGTTCCGTGCGCAGCCGTTCGCCGTTCATGGAATAGACCACCATGCAGTCGTCCAGCGCCTTTTCCAGCGGCAGGGAGCGGTTCATGCCGGCACTATCACCACCTTCTACCAACAGCCATTTGGCCTTGGGCTTGACGCCGGCTTCTTCCAAAAGTCGGCGCAGGGAGACGCCGGTGTACTGCACGCAATGGACCATGCCATGGGTGAACTGCACGCCGTTCAATTGCGCGCCGCGCCATTCCATGCCGCCGTTGGCCGCGCATTCCAGAAAGTAGAACCGGCTTTCCGGCGGAAAGCGCTTCAGATCCTGATAGGTGAAGACCAGGGGCCGTTCGACCATGCCGTGGATCATCAGGCGGTAATCATCGGGAATGACCTCGGCGGCGCCGCCGTGATGGCGTTCGAAACACAGACCGTTGGGCGTGACGATCCCGTCCAATGCGTAAAGCGGTGTGAAATTGACGGAGGATTCGGGCGTCGCCGTCAGCCAGTCCACATGGCGGCGCACGACGGATTTTTCAAACTTGGACGGCACGCCGTAGGGATAGGCATCGACCCCCGGCCCCAGAACACGCGACCAGTCCGCCACGTTGGGCGGCAGGTTGGCCGGATCGGCCAAAGCGCGCGCGGGCGTGATCAACCCCGCGGCCGCAACCCCGCCGGCAGCCCCCAGGCCGGCCAGCAGCGCCTTGCGGCGGCCTGTATCGATTGCCGCGCCTGATGCTACGGGCCGTTTGCTGTGGATGTTTCCCGGCGTTACGGGCGGTTTGGTCTTTTTCATTGATGCAGGCTCCAAACAGATCGGGGCGGCCCCGCCCCCTTCCATCAGCGGGCGGCGTCACTTAAATCAATTACGGAGATTACATTATATATTTTATGAATATGTGTCCAGGGCAAGACACGAAAAAATCACGGGATCTCACCAGTTTTCCGGCGATTTCCCGCTGCTTTTCAGCGCCTTGATCTTTTCCCGCACATAGGGCCCGAATTTTCCCTTCAGATAGCCTTGCTCGTGAACGAAGCGATACATGGTCATGAAGTGAAAGGGCTTCATATATCCGGGCATGCGGGCGATTTCCGCCGCCTTGCCCGACACATCCTTGGGCAGGCGGTCCAAGGCCGGAAAGAACACCGTGGTCGGCGTGAAGCGCACGCCCCATTTCTCCGCCAGTTTCTTTTCCGGCAGTTCCTCGCCATCAAAATCCGTGACCATGCGCGAGCCGATGATGTTGATCTGCAAAATCGCGAAATTCTTCTTCACGAACTCGGCAATGTCGGGGCGAGCGAAATTGACCTCGTGCATTTCCCGGCAATAGGGGCAGCCTTCCAGGGAAAAGATCACGGCGAAGCGTTTTCCTTCCTGGGCTGCTTCTTCCAGGTCTTCCTTCAGGATCATGAAGGAATTAAGAAACCAGGGTTCGGTCATCAGGCCGTCGGCACCGACAATGGCGGCGGATGCCTTACCGGCACTGCCCAGGGAAAGTCCCGCCATGGCCGCAATGCCCATGCCTGCCGAAATCCATCGGTTGAATAGTCGCCGGGTAATCACGTTACAATGTTCCTCTGCCCTGTTCCGTTTATCATCATACACATTCGGTTCATTGAATGTATATTGACCGCAGCAGCCGTGCTCTGGCAAGACGCTATAAGAAGGAATCCAAGACCGTGAATTCAAGACCTCTTTTCATCGCCGCTGCGTTCTGCCTGCTGGTCAGCGTATTTTCGGGCGCGGCCCGGGCAGATACGAATGCCGATGCGTTCGACGCCCTGGTGGATGAGGCCCAGGCCGGATTTCGCGCCGCCCTGTTCTATGCCCGCACGGGCAACCCGGCCCTGGCCGGGATCGAACTGGGCCAAGCGCAAGATGCCTGGGACGGGATAGTTTCCAAATACGGCAGCAATCCGCCCAAAGCCTATGCCAACGACAGCCGCTGGACCGCCGACCTGAAGGAAATCGCCGGCCGTGTCGCCAAGGGACTGGAACTACTGGACATGGAACAAGGCAAGGCCGCGCGCAAAGAACTGGCGCCGGTGCGTGATCTGGTTTACGGCCTGCGCGACCGGGCCGAGCGCAAGGGCTATTCCGAATGCGTCACCGATCTGAACCGCCAAATGGATCTGCTGTTCAAATGGCGCCATGACAGGCCCGATTTCACCAAGCCGGGCACGGCCGACGCCGTCATGGCGGCAGTAGTCAAATACCGCGACATCCTGCGCCGCTGCCGGGGGCTTGCCGGCGAAAAGCTGAAAAGTGCGGCGGATTTCAAACGCATCTACGACGGTGCGGATATCTCGATCTCGTCCATGCCGGCGGCGGTCGACCGCAAGGACGCCCTGGGCGTGGTCAACATCCTGCGCGAACTGCGGTCCTTCGACCGGATTCTCTATTTCAAGTTGGGGTAGCTGATCCCCGCCGCATGGTCAGGGGAAAGCCCCGGTGGTTAAACCACAGAGGCGGTGAGGCAATGAGAAAATAAGCTGAGGAGCCTCTCGTCCATTGTCGCGAAGACTGGCAGGCGAAATTCATGTTCTCAGTCACGCCCGCGCAAGCGGGAATCCAGAAAACCTTCTCACTGTCTCATTGTCTCAGTGGTTCAAATCAGCCTTAAACAAGGTCAGCCGACCTTGCCCAGGCTGGGGAAGGTATCCAGCATCCAATTGGCGATTTCCGGCACGCTGCCGGTCACGAACAGAATACCCGTCGCGATCAGCAACAAACCCATGACCTTTTCCACCACACCCAGATGGCGGCGGAACCGCTTCATGAAACCCAGGAACGGGCCGACGGCAAAGGCAGCCCCCAGGAACGGCAGGCCGATCCCGGCGGAATAGACCGCCAGCAGACCCGCGCCGGACCAAGGCCCGTCGCCCGTTGCCGCGACCATCAGGATCGCCGCCAGGACAGGCCCCACACAAGGCGTCCAGCCGAAAGCAAAGGCCAATCCGACGACATAGGCACCGACCACCCCCATGGGCTTCTTGGGCCCGTCGAAGCGGGCGTCACGTTGCAGGAACCCGATGCGGAACACGCCCAGAAACTGCAACCCCAGAAGGATGATGATCACACCGGCGATCTTGGCGAGAACGGGATGGTATTCGGCGATCAACTGCCCCACGGCCGAGGCCGTCGCCCCCATGCTGACGAACACCGTGGAAAACCCCAGAACGAAGGCCAGCGCCGTCCAGCGCACCCGCGCCAGGGCCGCACGGTCCGTGTCGTCCCCCTGATTTTCAAGCGCCTGGAACGTCGTGCCCGCCAGGAAACACAGATAAGGCGGCACCAGCGGCAGAACGCAGGGTGACAGGAAGCTCAACAAGCCTGCAAGAAAAGAGCCGCCGTAGGATACGTCCATCGCCGTCAATCAGTCCTTCTATCCGCCCGGGCCGATAGGGCCTTAGGCGCCGATCACCTTGACCGTTTCGTTCTTGGGCACCTTGACCACTTTTTCGCGCTGAATATAGCCCGCGACCAGGTCATAGGCGGGCGGGCCTTCGGTGCCCTCGTTGACCGAAGCCCAGCCGGCGGTCACGTATTTCTTCGCCGGATCAATGGCCTGACCGGTCTTCAACGAGGTCATGTTGGAAATGCGTGAGCCGATCTTCTGGTTGATGTCGATGGTATAAGACATGCCGCCGACCCGCACCATGTCGCCGCCCTGCTGATAATAAGGATCGGCGTTGAACAGGTTGTCGGCCACGTCTTCCAAAATCGTCTTCAGGAATTCGCCGGTCATTTCCGTGCGGTAGACGTTGGGATAGGTGATCGCCGTGTGATGATGCACATCGTCCACGGTGATGGCCTGCCCCGGCAACAATGATGCCCCCCAGCGGAAACCCGGGGACAGAGCAATTTCCGCATCCCGTTCCTGGATCAGGGCCTGACAGATCACATCGTCGAAGGTGCCGTTGAAATTGCCCCGGCGATACAAAAGGTCTTCCGTATGGCCAAGCTCGCGGGAAATCTCGGCCATATGGGGTTTGCGGATTTCATCGACCAGGGCGGCCATTTCCTTATCCGGCTCGATCGCGTCGGAAAACACGGGGATCAGGCGATAGCTGAAATCCGTTACCTTCTTGCCTTCGATCTTGAGATCCAGGCGCGACAGGAACTTGCCGTGGCTGCCCGATGCGATCAACAGGGTCTTGTTGACCGTGACCGGGGCCGGCAGGGCATCGTGGGTATGGCCGGTCAGGATCACGTCGATGCCGTCCACGCGCGAGGCCAGCTTGCGGTCCACGTCGAAACCGTTATGCGACAAAAGGACGATCAAATCCGCCCCCGCCGCCTGGGCCGCCGCCACCTGTTTCTTGACGTTGTCTTCGTTGATCCCGAACGACCAGTTGGGCATCAGATAGCGCGGGTTGGCGATCGGCGTATAGGGAAAGGCCTGACCGATGACCGCGATCTTGACGCCGCCCCGGTCGAAATAGCTGACCGCTTCGAATACGGCTTCGTCCCATTCCGTGTCGCGCACGTTGGACGCCAGGAACGGGAATTCAAGCATGTCCTTAAGTTCGCCCACACGGTCGACGCCATAGGTGAATTCCCAATGGGCGGTCATGGCATCCAGGCCCAGGGCGTTCTGAACCTTGACCATGTCGGCACCGCCGGTCTTAAGCGATGTGTACGATCCCTGCCAGGTATCCCCGCCGTCGAGCACCAGGGTGTTGTCGGGCCGGTCCGCGCGGATCGATTTGATCAAGGTCGCCAATCGGTCGACACCGCCGACCTTGCCGTAGGATTTGGCCAGCGAGGTGAAGTCCTGATCGGTCAGGGCATAGGCCTGGGGCGTGTCCGGCCCAATGCCGTATTTCTGCAGGAAATCCTTGCCCGTGATATGCGGCGGCAGCCCCCGAAAATCGCCGACCCCAAGGTTGACCGTCGGCTCGCGGAAATAGATCGGCACCAGCTGCGCATGCATATCGGTGAAATGCAGCAAGGTGACCTGGCCCTTGGCATCGAACTGCAACAGGTCTTTCTGCATGACCTTCTGCTTGGCCATGGCCGACCGGAAGTTCAGCGCCGTTGCGGGCAGGGCTGCGGCTGCGGCCGCCAGATGAAAGAATTCACGCCGACTTAACACGTTCATCTCCGCTCTATGGGGATCAGATGGGGAACAGGAATATGGATTAAAGAAAAAAATACCCGGAGGATCGGCGGAACCCGTTCCTCCGGGTGAAATATGGGCGTGTGATCAGTTACGCACGGCAGGCGTTTCCACCGGCAGACCCCGGCCGCGCCATGCGACATACAGTTCCAGATCCAGGTATTCGTCCGACGCATATTTATACGGGGTCGAGCGCACCTGTTTGTTGCAGCCCCGGAAGCGGCGATGGGTGGACCCAACCTTCTGCCATTTCAGGCGGTACGTCGGGAACCCATTGGTCTGGCCTTCGCTCAGCGTATTGGCGCGAAGCTGGCCGCCGGGGTTGTCTTCGTGGCAATGCTTACAGGCCATGTCGAGCTGGCCGCGGCGCTGATAATAGAATGCCTTGCCCTTCTCGAAATGCGGTGCGGCCGCGCCATCGACCTTGACGTTCATGGGCATGCCCAGGGACTGGTGGCGCACGAACACGGTCATGGCCAAAAGCTGGCTGGATTCATACTTCCACGGCTCGGCCTGCATGTTCTCTTCACGGCATCGGTTGATGCGCGTTTCGATGTTGTCCAGTTTTTTGGCCTTCTCGTTGACCTTCGGATAAACGGCCGCGACGCCCTTCATGGACGACGGGTCGTTGTGACAGCTTGCACAGGACTTACCCGCCTTGCCGTCAACCTTGTTCCAAAGCTCTTCGCCCTGATCGACCCAGATCATGCCCGGATTCTGGAAGTTGTCTTCCTGAATGGCCTGGGTTTCCTTGGTCGCATAGGTGAAACCGGAACGCCGGTCTTCAACCTGATACTTGCCCCAGTTCTTGTCGGCGGCGGTTGCCGTGCCGGCAAAACCGACGGCCAAAGCCAGGGCTGTGAAGATGAACTTGCTTGGTGTGAATGCCATTGGATTGATTCCCCTTATCCGTGCTCCTGTTTTTATTGTTGTTGGTCAGGAGACCGTCATCTTCGCTTTCTTGGTGAATTCGGCGCCGCCGTCCTCGATCCATTTGAATTCAAACTCGCCGCTTTCGTCGGCCAGCATGTGGAACGAAAGATACGGGTTGGCGGACACGGCCGGATGCCAATCCGACGAGAACACCAGATTGCCGTTAAAGCGGCTTTCGAAGCGGTTGACGATCTTGCGCGGAATGATGTTGCCCTTTTTATCCTTGCGGATACCGGTTTCCATCTTGTGCTCGACCAGGGTCTTGATCTCGACGACCTCACCTTTCTTGGCCTTTTTCGGGACCCGAACGCGGGGTTTAACGTTTGCCATTTCTCTTAATCTCCCTTTACCCGTCAGCCGCCGCAGCCGCCGATGGTGACCTTGACCTGTTGCTTGGCCATGTAGACCTTGCCGGTGCTCATTTCAGCCACGACAACCACGTTCTGCGTGCCGCGCATGCGCATGCGCGTCGAACAGGCTGCCTTGCCGCAGGCCGGCGTGAATTGGAAGCTCGCGACATCCGGCGACGGATTGCCTTCGGCAAACACATGCACGGATTTCACGTAATCATCCTTGGACATGGGGCTGTCGACCTCGAAGCCGACGGGAACGGTGTTGCCGTTCTCGGCGATCTGCGGCAGGTCGAGCTTGATCTTGCCCTCTTCGGGCGTGCCCTTGACCAGTTTCTTGATGGCCTCTTCGACCATCTTCGCATCGGCATGGGCCTGGGGCGCCAACAGGCCCGCGGCAACCAGCGTCAACGCGAACGCCGAGGCACCCTTGAGAGCCTGACGGCGCGAAAGGGAGACGGAGGTGGGTGTCATTTCTTTCGGTCCTTCCAAATGTACGTCGTTCATGCGGTCCAACCGGCCCGCGCTATTCCTTAAGGGTCGCCAGATAGGCGAGCAGATCCTCGACCTGTTGGGCCGACAGGATCGTTTTGCCGTCAAATTTCTTGAGAACCCGATGAAGACCGTCCTTCCTATAGAAGGCGGGCATGATCGTATCCGGGTTGATCGCCTTGGGATTGACCACCTGCAGGCGAATTTCGGCGATCGAATATCGGTCGGCTACGCCATCCAGGGGCGGTGCGATCTGGCCGTGGAACGGCTGTTCGGGCATCTTCGACAATGCATGACAGGCTAGGCAGTTACCTTGCTTGCGGTTGGAAAAGATTTTCTTTCCCGCCGCCGCATCGCCGGCCTGCTTGGTCAACGGTTCCTTCATTTCGGTCATGGCCGCCACTTCGACCGTACCTGCCGAAACGGGAACGGCAGAAACGGCCGCCAGGGCCAAAACCGCACAGCCGGCCAACGCCGCCACGAATGGTGTCGAGTTTTTCTTGGACATTCCTGTTCCCCAACGTTGTCGCCGGTTCCGGGCGCGGTGCAAATCCACCCCGATCACGGCTGTTTCCTTAAATCTTCGGGCGTATCCGCCTCTTTCCTTGCGGCAATCATATTCATAAAAAAATATATGTATCAAGGTCGAATGCGACCGAACCGATATAAATACCGGAAATCCCCGCGCCGTCACCCCTTGCAATAGCCGATCGTCGCACTATGGCAGAATACAACGCGGGGTCAGCTTGCCAAGCGCTTGGGCCAATTGGCCCCAAAAGAAGTCCTCACCTGGATAGCCCGTTATGCGGTCAATCTCCTGACCGTGGTCGATCAACACAAAGGTCGGCGTATAGATAACGCCCTGAATATGCGCGAGGTCATCCGGCCGGGGATCGTGAACGTCGACACGTCTGAGCGGCGCGCAGCGGGCTTCTTTCGTTTTCGGATAGATCGGCCCGATCTCTTCATGGAAGCGTTCGCACCATTCGCAGGTCGCACTTTCAAACATGACCAATTGCGCCGCATGGGCCTGTGCCGCGCCCATCAGAACGCTGCCCCAAAGCCCGATCAAGACGGCGGCGGACAGCCGGGTCAAATGTGCGGCAAACCGCTTGTTCGAATGTGAGGTGCTTTTCATGGGCGGCGATTAGAGCCATGATGCCGGCGCTGGCGCAAGCATCCTCGTATGCCTTGCCTGCCCCGGAAAGAGGAACCCGTTCATGTCCAAAGCCTGGTCCCGCCGCCACGTCCTGGGATTGATCGCCGCGTCTTCCGCACTTGGCGCCCCCAGGATTGCACGCGCGACGGGGGGCCGCGTGGTGGTTATCGGCGGCGGCTTCGGCGGCAGCGCCACGGCCCGCGCCGTCAAGCACATGGCACCGGAAATCGACGTTACCTTGATCGCCCGGGACAAAACCTTCGTGTGCTGTCCCGGCAGCAATACGATCATCGGCGGATTCGGCCGGATCGAGGATCAGACCGTCGGGTACAAAACCCTGGCCCAGGAAGGTATCCATGTCGCGACCGGCGAGGCCGACGCCGTTGACATCGACGCCCGGCGCCTGCGCCTGACCGACGGAACCCAACTGCCCTATGACAAACTGGTGCTGTCACCGGGTATCGGTTTCCATTGGGACGAGGTCGAAGGCCTATCGGCGTCGACACAGGATCGCATTCCCCATGCCTGGCAGGCTGGCGAGCAGACGGTCCTGCTGCGCCGCCAATTGGAAGCCATGCCCGACGGCGGCGTGTTCGCGCTTGTCGCCCCGGTCGGGCCGCTACGCTGCCCGCCCGCCGTCGGCGAACGGGTCAGCCTGGCTGCCCATTATTTCAAGACCGCCAAACCCAAATCCAAGATCGTGGTGTTCGATGCCAAATCGAAATTCGCCCTGCAGAACCTGTTCGAAGAAGCCTGGGCAGCGCTTTACCCCGGGATGATCGAATACCGTCTGGCCGAAAGCGACGGGATCGTTCGTGCCGTCGACCCGGACAACCGGGTCGTCTCGACCGACTTCGACGACGTGCAGGCCGATGTCGTGAATTTCATCCCGCGCCAGCGCGCCGGCGGCATTACCCAACGTGCGGACGCCGCAGACGAAACCGGATGGTGCCCGGTCGATCCCGCGACCTTCGCCTCGACCCGGGTTCCCCATGTCCACGTTATCGGGGACGCCGCCTTTGCCCCGCCTTTGCCGAAAGCCGCCGCCACGGCCGTCAGCGTCGCCGGCACCTGCGCACGGGCAATCATCCGCGACCTGAAGCAGCAGGACATGCCGGAACCCCGCTGGCACGCCGGGTGTTTTTCCCTGGCGGCCCCGAATTACGGGTTCGAAGCAAGCACCGATTTCAACCTGGCAGGCGGCCAGGTCACGGTCGACGAAGCCACGATGCGGCGCAGTCCCCTGGATGCTACCGCCGATGCCCGCAAGGCCGATGCCGAAAAAGCCGATACATGGCTGCGCTGGATCATGGGGCATGTCTGGGGCTGATTAAGCCACGGGGCTACATCCATCGCACCCAAAACACATAAGAATTATTGAATATGTTATCCGGGTGTGGAATGCTGCGTTTTCGACACGGAAAACCGTGTCACATGCCAAACGATAAAAATCACGGAGGAAATCATGAGGTTGTTCACCAGCATCCTGACAGCAATTGCCGTTTTCGGACTGGTCCTGACAGGTGCCACCAAGGCCGACGCGGGCGACCGTTACGGCAAACAGAAAGTCGTCTATCACATCAATTACGAAGGTGGTGATGGCGGCAAGAAGTACCGCGGCGCCATGCGCAACATCCAAAACCATATCAATGCCGTCGGCGCCGAGAACATGGACATCAAGGTTGTCCTGCACGGCAACGGCCTGGGCCTGCTGCAGGGCGCCAAGGCGGGCAATGAAAAGCTGAAAGGCCAGGTCGTCAGCCTGAAAGCGCAGAACGTCAAATTCAACGTCTGCAACAACACCCTGAAGGGCCGGAAGATCGATTACGAAAAAGACCTGTTGGAAGTCTTCCCGGAAGACATCGTCCCGTCGGGCGTGGCCGAACTGTCCCACCTGCAGCAGCAGGGCTACACCTACATCAAGCCGTAGAGCTGCGAACAGATAACAAACTCTCCCTCCCCCCCAAATCCAGCCTCGGGGCCGCGTGATCGTCACGCGGCCTCTTTTTACGGGCCTTCTTAAGCGGAACGATCAAATTTCGGGGGCGTGCAGCAATCGCGACAGCAGCCGGTCGACCGGGGCGAAATCATCGCTCAATATCGGCGGGTTTGCCGTCGTCAGGCGCCGGTCCAAATCCTCGGCCGGCCATCGCACCCAGCTGCGCGCCAAGCCCCGCACGGACTCCAGGCGGCTCAGCCGGGTCGGCGTCTCGCCGGCCAGGACGATGAACGTCACGCGTCCGCCCTCATCCATTTCATCGACGGTTTTCCAAACCTCGACGGTCTTGAAATCAAGTCGAAGCGTCCTGAACAGGGCAAACAGAAAACGGGGGTCCGCCCCCAGGTCCACCACGTTGACCGCATAAAACCCGCCCGTGGCGATGCGCGCCGCCAGTTCGCCGTGGAATTCCCGCGTCACCAGATGCGCCGGCACGGCGATGTCGTGAAACGCATCACCGAACACGATGTCGAACCGTTCCGCCGGATGCATCGCGCGCAGGGCCTTGCGGGCATCCTGATGGAGAATCCGCAGATTCGGCAAACCTGCGTCCAGCCACATTTGATCCACGGCCGCACGCGTCACGGCGGGGTCCAGTTCAACAACGGTCATCTGCATGTCGGGATGAATGCGCGTCCAGGCACGCGGCAGGGTGTAACCCCCGCCGCCGATGAAATAGGCCTTGGTATCCGGCCGCTCCCCCAGGCGCAGGTCCGCGACCTCATCCACGAAATGGACATAGGGGCTGTACAGCAGCGTCGGATCGCTTCGGTCGTTGATGGAATGGACAAGATGATCAAGCACCATCAAACGGCTGGGCCGTCCGCTCATGGACGAGAAATCGTCGAAGCGGATGCAGAAATAATCACTTTCCACATTGCAGGGTGAGCGAAAGGCCTCGATCACGCTTCCCCAGGCCGCCAATCCCATGCCCGGCATGACCAGCACACCCAGAACCGCAACCACACCCCGCCGGGCCCAGATGCCGAACCCCGCAGCCAACAGGGCATACAGCCCGGTCACGGCAAGCACCGTGCCCGTCGCCCCGACCCAGGAAATGAACAGATAGCCGGCCGCCAGGGTGCCCAGGATACTGCCCGCCGCACCGGCGGCGAACATGCGGCCGAGCACGCGCCCGGCCTCGTCCGGCCGGTCATCGATGGCAAGTTTGGTCACCAGGGGCGAAACGATCCCGACGAACAATGACGGCAGAAAGAACAACAACGAAGTCAGCAGCACGACCGCGCCGACCGCGCCCAGGCCGCTTGCAATCAACGGCCCCGAAACCAGGCGCAACAACGGCAGGGATGCCAGGGTCGAAACAGCCGCCGCCGCCAAGGCAAGGGCCGTCCGCCGCACCCCTTCGGCCCGATCAATGGCCGGCCCGGCCATGCGCCCGCCCAGCCAATGTCCGACGGACAGGCCCGCCAGAACGACGGCGATGATCGCCGTCCAGGTGTACAATGACATCCCTACATAGGGGGCGATCAGGCGTGCGGCGACGATTTCCAGGACAAGCGCCCCGGCAGCGGTCAGGAACACGGCGGCGGTAAAGGCAAAGGCGGTCATCGGCGGCGGATGCTTATTCCCAGGAAAAGATTATGCAACGGCGGGACTGACCCCGGTGCCGTCATCAAGCGGTTGTAGCATGATCGCCGGGACGGGAAATCCCGCTTTTCCTGCAAGCCTTTTGAAATTCTATTCTACACAAATTGTGTGAAATATAATCAATTCACATATATTTTTGTGAATATATCTATTGATTCCCCCCGCCGCGCTGTTTAAATACTCGGACCGGTCGGGATATGCCCGTCCGGGCAGACCCAGGATTGCAGGCTTATGGACCAGTTCGAACCCAGATTTCTATTGCTTGTCGGCGCCCTTACCGTCGGTTTTATCTATGGCGGCGTGGCCCGGGCCACCGGGTTCTGCCTACGTTCGGCCGTGATCGAGGTCATCGACCGCCGTCCGGCGCGCCAAGCCGCCGCCTGGGCCCTGGCCCTGCCGCTCGCCATCCTGGGCACGCAGATTTTGATTTATCTGGGCATTCTCGACCTCGGTCAAAGCATTTACCTTGCGCCCAACGTGATGTGGCCGTCGCTGATCATCGGCGGCCTGCTGTTCGGCTTTGGCATGGTCATCACGCGCGGCTGCGGCGGCCGGCACCTGGTTCTGGCGGCCGGCGGCAATCTGCGGTCCTGGGTCGTCCTCACGGTCCTGGGCCTGACTGCCTATGCCACCAACCGGGGCATCCTGGCCCTGCCCCGCACCTGGATCGAAAGTGCCGGCGGCCTGAATTTCGAAAACGCATCACAGGCCATTCCGTCTCTGATTTCCGGCCCGGAAGGCGCCCCGATGGCCGCCCTTGTGATGGCCGGTGTTTTACTGGCCTGCGGCGGGGTCGCCGCGTTTCGCCTGCGCAATCAGCCGGGGGTGTTCGGCGGGATCATCGCGGGCCTGATCGTCGGCGTGCTGATCCCGGCGGGATGGTACGTATCGGGCGTTCTGGGATTTGACGAGTTCGAGCCCGTCCGCCCGGCCAGCCTGACCTTCACGACACCCTTGGGCAACGGCCTGCAATACCTGATGACCTATACAGGGGCGGCAGCCGATTTCGGCGTCGCCGCCGTCGCGGGCACCCTGGCCGGGGCTTTTGCCTGGGCCGTTTCGACCCAGTCGCTCAAGGCCGAAGGCTTCGATTCCCCGGGCCATCTTGCCCGCTATGCCCTGGGGGCGGCGATGATGGGGTTCGGCGGTATCCTGGCACTGGGCTGCACCATCGGTGCCGGCCTGTCGGGAATGAGTACCTTGTCGCTCGGCAGCTTGATCGCGCTGGCCTCGATCGTCAGCGGCGGTGCCATCGGACATCACATCAAAACCCGCATCGTCGGCGGCCGCGCGCCTAAGGTCGCCCCCGCTGAATAGCAGCCGTTGTTCGTTAATCCGCCGGGCCCGGTTCGGCCGCGCGCGCCGTTTCCGGCAGCAATAATCCCATGATCACGGCGATCATGCCGCCCGCAACCAGCACAGCGAATCCCATCTCATAGGCCGCGGCGTCATAAACCCTGGCCCCGGCTTCCATGTCGCCGTGCCAGTTGCGGTCAAGCACCCAGCCGACAAGTGGCTGCAGGGTCGCCGCCCCCACCATGATGCCCGAATTGACGATCCCGACCGATGCCCCTTCCTGGCCACCTGCGAACTGTTCATGAGCGCTGGTGAAGATCAGCATGATCCCACCCGACCCCAAGCCTTGTAGGAACAACAAGGTATAGATCGCCGTGGATGACAGGTCGGGCAGATAGACCATTGCCGCGAAAGAGGTGACGGACAACGTGACCGAGGCGACGAACGGCGGCTTGCGCCGGTTCAGGCGATCTGAAAACCACCCCAAAAGGGGCGATCCGATGCCCCAACCGATGGCGTTAACGGAAATCAGCAAGGCCGCATCGGCCCGGTCGAACCCGTGGACTTGGGTCAGCCAGGGCACGGCCCACAATCCGCCGAAGGTCAGCATGATCGACATGGTGCAGGTGCCGGCGACGGTCAGCATCCAGGTATCCCGGCGTTTCAGCACGGCCTTGAAATTGGCCCCCAATCCGGCAGGCGCAGTTGAACGCGGCGCCGGACGCGGCAGTTTCAGAACCACCCAGGTCGCAGCGCAAAGCGCCAGTGCGACCAGCGTCGCCGTATACATGGAAGCCCGCCAGCCGACCACTTCGACCCCCCAGGCCAGCGGCACCTGCCCCATCAATGCACCAAGCACGCCGAACGACATGATCAGGCCGCTCAGCAATGCCATGCGGTCCTTCGGGCACCAACCGGCGGCAAGGTTCAACGCGATAACGAAGGTCGGCCCCGCGCCGAGCCCGATCAGCATACGTCCTACATAGGCGGCAACGATGCCGTCGGCATGTGCGAAGACCAGCCCGCCGACGGTGCACAGCAGCGCCGAGACAACCATGATCCGCCGTGAGCCATAGGCGTCGACAATCAACCCAGCGGGGATCTGGCTGATGGCATAGGTATAGAAATAAACCGACGACAGGTTGCCCAGCAATGCACCCCCGACCATGAAATCCCGCATCAGGGTATCGACCATGACGCCCGGCGCCACGCGCTGGAACCAGCCCCAGCCGAACAGCACGGCCCCCACGCCCCAAACCAGCCAGGGGATGAAGGATGGGATGGGGCGGCTGGGGGTGGACAAAACGGCGGGCTCCGGGTTCGGTGGTTTGCTGGGACTGCCCGTTGGATCGGGCCGGAAAAATCTGTTAGACCAACACTACACCGCCAGGATTTTCAGGGAGAATCAACATAATGAGATACCTGCATACAATGGTGCGGATATCGGATGTCGATGCCAGCTTGCGTTTCTATTGCGATCTTCTGGGCCTAAAGGAAGTGCGCCGGTCGGACCGGCCGGAACACGGCTATATGCTGATCTTCGTGGCTGCCGATGACAACCCGGATTCGCAGATCGAACTGACCTACAACTACGATCCCGAAGAATATTCGGGTGGGCGCAATTTCGGTCATCTCGCCTTCAACGTGGAAAACATCTACGAAACCTGCCAGCGCCTACAGGACGGCGGCGTGACCATCAACCGCCCGCCGCGCGACGGCCGCATGGCCTTCGTCCGCTCGCCGGACGGCATATCCATCGAACTGCTGCAATCCGGCGAGGCCCTGGCCCCGGCGGAACCCTGGTCGTCCATGGAAAATACCGGAAGCTGGTAGGCTTAACCTGTATCGTGCAAAACGGCCGGGGTCAGTCCCCGGCCAGCATGGGGCCCTGGCCGCGATCGGTCAGCGAATCGGCACCGCGGCGTTCCGCCAGACGTTCCAGAATTTCCAACCTTTGATGCCGCATAAGGCGGGGCCACTGGGCGATTTCCTCGACGGTCCGCCAGCATCCCTTGCAAAAGCCCGAAGGCTCATCCACCACGCAGACACTGATGCAGGGGGAACAGATCATCTGTTCCAAAAGGGTTTTGTCGCAGGGGGCATTGCCCATGGTGTTTTTCTCCCGGGCCCCTTTCTCGCACATCCGACCGGGGGAACGTCAAGAAAAGCTTCAGGCACGGCTGCCGCCGCGCGCCAGCACGATACCCATCAGCACCACGCCCGCCCCCAGCCATTGCAGCGGGGCAAGGGGTTCGTTCAGGAACAGCCATCCCAAAACCGCCGCCGCGACGACCTCCATGATCAGCCCCACGGATGCGAAGGCCGTGGGCAGGTGGGCCATGGCAAGCGCCACCAACCCCTGCCCGGCGACATGGCTGACGATGGCAAGGGCCGCCAGCATGGTCCAGCCGAACAAGGTCACCGCAAGCATGCGGTCTTCCATGATCAGCGCCAAGGGCAGAAGAAGGGCCGCGGTCACCAGGCTGGACCAGAACATCAGCCTGCCCGTGCCGGTCCGGCCGGCCTGCCGCAACCGGCCCACGGTCACCATGTATCCGGCCAGGAACAATCCGGTGATCAGACCATAGGCATCGCCCAACAGCCGGTCGGGGCGAAAGGCGAAACTGTCCCCCATCAACAGGGCCGCCCCAGCGACCGCCAGGGCCGTGCCGCCCAGGAACAGCGGCCTGACCCGTTCCCGGAACAGCAGAAACAAGATCGCGGTCACATAAACCGGCGACAGGGTTGCCAACAGCGTCGCGTTGGCGACGGCCGTGTTCATGATCGCAAGGTGCCAGAAAAACAGATCCCCAGCGAAGAAAGCCCCGGCCAGGGCCATCAGGGCATAATCCCGGCGGGTGGGCGGCCCTGCATCCGGTGGCACCCGGCGCGGGACTTCCCGCTGCATCCAGATCCACAATACCGGCAGGGCCAGAAACGCCCGATAGAACGCGGAAGAAACCGGCCCCAGATCGTTCAAACGCACGAACAGGGTCGAAGCCCCCGCGAACAGCGCCCCCAGGATCAGGGCCGAAAGAGCCCAGGCCGCCGGTGTGCGGAAGGCCGCTGCAGTCACCCGTCGGCGTCCGGAATCACGGCCTCGGCATCGATTTCGACCAACCATTCGGGCCGCGCAAGCGCGCTGACCACCAAGCCGGTCTGACAGGGAAAAATGCCTTTGATCTGCGCGCCGATGGCTTTGTAGATATCCGAACGGTAGCGCACGTCGGTGATATAAACCGTCAGCTTGCACAGGTGTTCCGGCTTGGCGCCGGCTTCCTGCAACAACTGAAGAACGTTCTTCATGGCGAATTCGCCCTGCCCCCCCGGATCGTCCCGGCAAACGGATTGGAAGGTATCCAGGTCCTGCGGCGGCTGCCCGCGCACGAAGACATAGGCGCCGCGCGCGACCACGGCCTGACACAGGTCGTTGTCCAGCTCCTGGCCGGGCTGGGTTTCCTTGGTGTTGTATTTACGGATACGGGTATGGGACATCGGTCTGGCTCTCCTCCGGACGTTTTGCAAAGACTATCGCGCTCTGTGCCTGCCCTGTCCAGCAACCGCAAAGCCCCACGCGGGGACTTCCCCCCTGCGGATGGCGCGTTATATTGAAGCCATGGATGACGTATCGCCCCACGGCCAGGGGCATGCCCTGCTGGCCCCCGACGAAGCCCCCGCCGCCGAGCGCATCAATGCCGGCTGCACATCCGCCTTGGTGCTTAGTTGCGATCATGCCAGCCGCAAGGTTCCCCGTGCCTTGGGTGACCTGGGCCTGAACGCGGAACATTTCGACCGCCACATCGCCTATGACATCGGGGCCGAAGGCGTGACCCGCATTCTTTCCGAAAACCTGGATGCGACGGCGGTGCTGGCCGGGTATTCGCGCCTGGTGGTCGACCTCAACCGACCGCCGGCCCACCCCACAAGCATGCCCGAAGTTTCGGACGAAACCCTGATCCCCGGCAATCAAAACCTCAGCCCCGCCCAGGTGACCGCCCGCCTGGAAGCCCTGTTCGAGCCCTATCACCTTCTTTTGCAGCGGACCATGACCGACGTCTGGCTGACCAATCGCCCGCCGGCGTTGTTTTCCGTCCATAGTTTTTCGCCGCGGTTCGGCGGCAGCCCCCGCCCCTGGGATGTGGGGGTGTTGTGGAATCATGATCAGCGCCTTGCCCGTCCTTTGATCAAGGCCCTGCACGACCGCGGCCTGGATGTCGGCGACAACCTGCCTTATTCCGGCAAGGACGTGGCCTATACCATCGACACCCATGCATCGTCCTGCGGGCTGGCCAATTGCGTGATCGAGATCAACCAGGACCAGATCGCCGATGACGACGGTATCCGCCGATGGGGTGAAATTCTCAGCGAGGTCTTAAGCGAGATGGTCCTGGACGACGCCCTGTTCCGGGTGGAGCACCACTGACCGTGGTGTTCAAGGAACCGCCCTTTACCCTGGGGATCGAGGAGGAATACCTCCTGGTCAACAAGGAGACCCGGGCGGTTACCGAAGAAGCCCCCGAAGCCCTGTTCGAGGCCTGCCAAAAACGCCTGAAAGGCCGTGTCGCGCACGAATTCCTGTCGTCCCAGATCGAGGTCAACACCAACGTCTGCACCGATATTACCGCGGCGCGCGCGGAACTGTCGGAACTTCGGTCCACCATCGCCGAGGTCGCGGGCGAATACGGCCTGGCGCCGATCGCCGCTTCGACCCATCCGTTTTCCCTGTGGGAATCGCAGCATCATACGGACAAAGAGCGTTACAACGAGATCGCCCGCGACATCCAGGCACCCGTGCGGCGGTTGATGATCTGCGGCATGCATGTGCATGTGGGCCTGGGTGATGACGACGAACTGCGTATCGACCTTCTGAATCAGGTCAGCTATTTCCTGCCGCATATGCTGGCCTTTTCGACCTCATCACCGTTCTGGCGGGGGTTGGACGCGGGTCTGAAATCCTACCGCCTGAGCGTGTTCGACGAAATGCCGCGCACCGGCATTCCCAACCAGTTCCAATCGTTCAGCGAGTACGAACGCCATGTCGCCGTGCTGGTCAAGGCGGGCCTGATCGAAGACGCCACCAAGCTTTGGTGGGACGTGCGGCCCAGCGCGCGGTTCCCGACGCTGGAAATGCGCATCGCCGATGTCTGCACATTGATGGACGATGCCCTGGCCGTCGCGGCCCTGTTTGCCTGCATCCTGCGCATGCTGTACCGGCTGAAGACCAACAACCAGCGCTGGCGCGTTTATTCCCAGATGCTGATCGAGGAAAACCGCTGGCGCGCGCAGCGGTATGGCACCGATGAAGGCCTGGTCGATTTCGGCAAAGGCGAAGTCGTCCCGTTCGGCCAGTTGATCGACGAAATCACCAGCCTGATCGACGAAGATGTCCAGGCCCTGGGCTGCACGGAACAGATTGCCCACTTGAAAACCATTCTGGCGCGCGGTACCAGCGCCCATCGTCAGGTCAAGACGTATGAAGATGCCGTCGCCGCCGGCGCCGACCGGGATAAAGCCCTGATTGCCGTGGTCGACCGGCTGATCGCCGAAACAGCTGATATCACCAAAGCCTGAACCATGATCAACCCGCCCCCCGTCGAACAATCCTGTGTCGTTCCCTTTCGCATCAAGGGCAAGGAACTGGAAATCGCCCTGATCACATCCCGCAACACGGGCCGTTGGATCGTGCCCAAAGGCACTGTGGAGCCGAATATGACGCCGCAGGCATCGGCCGCGAAAGAAGCATTGGAGGAAGCGGGACTATTAGGGGAGCCGGGCACCAAGGCCCTGGGAGAATATTTCTACACCAAGTTCGATCAGGTCCACCGGGTGCAGATCTTTTCGCTCGAGGTGACCCGGGCATTGGATGATTGGGACGAAAAGCATTTCCGCCGCCGCGTTTGGGTCAGCGGCGGGGAAGCAATCGACCGAATAAACGAATTGGCGGTTCAGGAAGCGATTCAGCAGCTGATGAACGGCAGGTCCTGAGCGGCCGGAAACACCTGCTCGCTCATCCGCCTCCGGCCTGCTGCTTCATTTGTTCAATCGCGGCCTTGCGCGCCTTTTCCTGCTTTTGGATGCCTTCACGCAATGCGCCGATCAGCGCCTTGCCGACCTCACCGCCGTCGCCGGATATTTTCTCGCGCAGGACGGCGCGCATGGCATCCACATGGGCCTTGACGATTTCCACCTGGGCATCGTCTTCGCGGCAGCCTTCCCGCGTGGAATCGAACAACATCTTGCCGAACGTCGAAATCAGCGGATACCCGAACGTGCCGCCCTGGCCGCGCAGTTCAAGCGCGACCTGATTGATCTCGACAAACTGCTGGGTCCGGCGCCCTGGCTCTAACAACGCCTGGGTACACAGATCCGACAAACGCCCCAGATAGTCCTGAGCCCATTTGGTGAAATCCAAGGTCGCCCGTTCCAGTTTTTGTTCCGCCTGCTCGATCAGAGCCGTCGGCATTTCGCCGCGTTCCAGCGGGTTGAGCTTGCCGCCGGCGCACTTTTCCCGAAGATAATTGGTCGGTTTGAACAGATACACGTCGCTGTCCGATTTCGGCGTGGTCATCTTTTCCGCCGAATAGACCACCGTGCAGTCTTCTTCCGACTTTTCCCTGCGGTCGACATCGTCGGGTGGCGGTTCTTTTCGCCGCCGCCGGTCGGGGCCGAAATAATTTTGGTTCATCACGTACTGGCGAGGAAAATCGATAACTTCCAACAGCTTCTTGTAGACCGATTCACCGGAAAACGGTTTGGCCAGAAATTCCGTCGCCCCCAGATCACGGGCAGAATTGACGTAATCCTGATCGGCCGCACCCGACAGCATGATAAACGGCACCATGCGGTTCGGCGTTTCCTTGGCCGACCGGCACCAGCGGCATAGCAACAGGCCGTTAATCGGTGCCATCACCAGATCTGCAATGATCAGATCGGGTCCGGGGCTTCGGCCCTGTTTCATGAGTTTGAGGGATTCGATCGCTTCCTGGCCGTTCTTGCACATGGTAATGCGTTCGAAGCCGAATTGCCGAAGAACGTCTTCCAATGTGCGGCGAACGAAGGAATTGTCTTCGCAAACCATTATGGAAACGCGGTCGAATTTATAAACCGCCAATTATTTTAACCCCTTAACTTGAATGTCCTCGCAATCATACATGGGTAAGCGCAAATTTGAATACTTCATAGGCCATATTATGCCGAGGCCTTATCCCCGCTTTTCAACCACTTGCCGCAGCAGAACGAGATACTTATGGTGCCCGCACATCTGATATCTCCACTTTCCAAGGATTGCCCAGCATGAGTGAAATTGGCGGCGCCGCGTCGGAGCGCCTGAAAGCCTTGATTGAACGGATCGAACGTCTTGAAGAAGAAAAGGCGGCCTTGGCCGAGGACATCAAGGAAGTCTATTCCGAGGCCAAATCGGCCGGTTTCGATGTCAAGATCATGCGCCAGCTCATCCGCCTGAGAAAGATGGACCCCAGCGACCGCAACGAGATGGAAGAAGTTCTGACCATCTACATGCGCGCATTGGGTATGTAGGCTTCATCCGCCGCGCGTCAGAACCGCCACACATTCCAGATGATGGGAATAGGGAAATTGGTCGACGGGCTGGATCGGGCCGCATGCAAATCCGCCGTCCGTCAGCACCCGCACATCCCGGGCAAACGTCTGCGGATTGCATGACACCATCACCACCCGGTGAATACCGGGCGCCTGCACGATCTGTTCGACCTGACGCAAGGCACCGGCCCGGGGCGGATCCAGCACGACCGTATCGAAGTCCTTTAATTCACCCGGCAGCAGCGGCCGTGCGGCCAGATCGCGGGTTTCCACGTGGATACGCCCGCCCAAACCCGATCGCCCGGCCCCGGTGCTGAGTGCGCGCGCCAGGGCATCATCACCATCGACGGCATGGACCCGGCACAGCCCGGCCAACGCCAGGGTAAAGGTTCCCGCCCCGGCGTAAAGTTCGGCGATCTGCGCTGCACCGGCGGCACCGGCCACCACGGCATCGCGAAGGATCGTTTCGCCCGCCGCCGTGGGCTGCATGAAGCCGCCCGGCGGAATATCGACCGATGCGCTGCCGTATGCGGCGGAAACCGGCGCCAGTTTCGCAACGGGCTCCACCAAACCCGATTTATCACGCCAGGAAATGCGCCCGACCGCCGCCGTCCGGGCGAACTCGGCCAGGGCTTCACGCGCCGCCAGATCAGGTTCCCGGTCCCGTTCGATGACAAGATCCAAGGCCGGGCCATCGGCACCGACCACCTGGGCAAGGGCAAAACGGGCCCGCTCGCCGGGCGCCAGCATGGCAGCCGCCAAATTCCGCAGTGCCGGAATAAGAGCATTCAAGCCAGGCAGCAGCAGCGGACAGCTGTCGATGTCCGCAATTCGGCTGCCGCGCCGTTCGGCGAACCCGACGACAACGCCCCCGCTGCCATGTTCAGCCTGGAAGGTCACACGGCGGCGGTCGTCCCGGGGCACGGACGCAATACCCCGGACCTCGACGTCGAGCCCGCGGCGGGCCAAGGCCGTGATCAAAATATCGCGTTTCCAGGCCGTGTAATCGGCCTCGGTCAAATGCTGGACGGAACACCCGCCGCAGGTCTGGAAATGGCGGCAGAAAGGTTCTGACCGGGGAGCTTGATTGGCCAGCGATACGACGCGGGCTTCAAAGCCGTCCCCCCGGGCCGGGCCGATCAACACATCGGCCTCGTCACCCGGCACGGTGAAGGGAATGAACAGGCGCCTGCCGTCATCGGTTTGCGCCACACCATCGCCTTGGGCGGCAAGTGCCGTGACGGTAACGCGTGCCGGTTCCTTGAATGCCTGTGCCCGGGATGGGCGGCGCCCACCCCGCGGCCGCCCCTTTCCGGAACGTCCGCGCCCGGGCCGGCGGGCGTCAGATTTGCGCGGCAATGTCGTCCACGAAGGCCTGGAATATGTCGCGGGCGGACGCGCTGAATCCCTTGACCAGGGATGTCAAACCATCGTCCTTGGGCGTGAAATCACGGGTATAGGTCTTGGCGACAAGAACCTTCCCGTCTGTAATCCGCCGCAAAACAAGATTGATCTCGATCGTGCCGGCGTTGGAGCCGCCGATCACCCGTTCCAGTTTTTCGACCCTGCCGGTGATGGCGTAATCGGGCCGCGCCCGCATTTCAGGGGTCATGACCTTGTCCGCGATCCCGGCGGATTTCAGGTACCCGGCCAGTTCGGCCTGTAACAGAATGCCCGGCGGCTCGTTCCAGAAATGATAGTGATAGGCCTTCAACTGGTGCGGGTTATCGTGATTGCGGTAAACGATGGACCGCTGCGTCAATTCCCCCGCGGCAAGCAGGCGGTCGACTTCAAGCACCCCCGGCAGCACCTTCTTGGCCGCCCCCTCAGGCGCCGAGACCTCCAGACGGTAAAAATGGTTTTCAGGCACGGTCGCATTGCCGCCGCAGGCCGCCAGCACGGTGACAACCGCAAGAACGGAAAGTCGTTTGATCATACCTACCCTCATTTGACCTGAACCTCATCCGTGACCGGCTTGCTGTTCAGCAACAGACCCGGGCTTTGCCTGATCTGGCGCGAGAATTCCAGCATATTGCGCGACATGCCTTCCAGGTTTTCGTTGATGGCGTCGATCCGCCGAGCAACGCTTTCGACCACATAGCGCGCATCGCTGATCGAGCGTCTTAGGTCACCGTCATTTTCCGTGACCATTTCGTTCATGGAGGCCATCAGCTTTTCACCATTGACCATCGCCGCACGTGCATCCTTGGTGGCACCGTTCAGATTGGCGACGGTTTCTTCAAGCAGCCGGCGGTTTTCCGGCGTGGCAACGGATTTAAGCTCGCCGCTGAACGCCTTAACGTCCGCCGCGATCAGCTCCATGTTGTCGATCACGACGGGAATCCGCGTGCTGACATCGGCCACCAGCAACGACGCATCGTTGATCAACAGCTTCATATCGTTGACCAGGACCTCACCGTCGTTTTCCAGCATCCGATTGACGCTCATAACGGCTTTATCCACGTTGGCAAGCAACGGCGCGATGCTGCCGTCGGCCAGTCCGCCCAGCTTTTCCGCGACCGAAGACACGACCGCGAAAAGATCGCCGCCTTCGACGGATGTGACCTCGGCCCCCGGGGTCAGCGCATCGGGGCTGGCACCTGCCGCAATGCTTAACGTAACCGCGGCCAAAAGGCCCGGTGCCGCGATGGCGACGCGGCTGTCCTTGGGGATTTTCCAGCCCTCGTTGACTTCGAAATCGACACGGAACCGCATGCCGCCCTTGGACGGTTCCGGCGTCACCGTTTCGACCTGCCCGATGGGATAGCCTTCATAGACGACCTGCGTGCCGAACTTCACGCCGGTCACATTCGAATAATAGGCGTGGTAGGCATCCGTGGCGCCGGTCCGCCCGGTCAGCACCGAAAGGGCGACCAGCAGGCCCGCCGCCATGGCCAGCACGAAGGTTCCGACCAACAGGTAATTTATCTTGTTGCTTCTCACGTCATCGTTCTCACGTCTTGGCGTTTACGTCATGCCCCTTACAAGGGCCTGTACGCGGGCTCTTCGCCCGTCAGTCGGTTCAGGTAGGCGTCCGCGTCCATGTTGTCGTCTTCGGCCACCCGGTTCAAAAGGTTCTGAATGCGCTGTGACGGATCGGCGCGGAGTTCGTCCGGCGTGCCGATAAACAGGATCTCGCCACGATCCAAAACCGTAATGCGGTCGGCAATCTTGAAGGCGCTTTCCAATTCATGGGTCACGACCACGACCGTCATGCCCAGCGCTTCGCGCAACAGCAAAATCAAATCATCCAACTGCGAGGCCACGACCGGGTCCAGGCCCGCCGACGGCTCGTCACAGAACAAAATCTTGGGGTCCATGACGATGGCCCGCGCGAAGGCCGCGCGCTTGATCATCCCACCCGACAGTTCCGACGGCATCAGGGCTTCGAACCCGCCCAGTTCGACGACCTCCAGCTTCATGCGCGCCATGATTTCCATTGTCTTGCGATCCAGCCCCGTATGCTCGAACAGCGGCAGCATGACGTTTTCGCCCACGGTCATGGACGAAAACAAGGCCCCGCCCTGGAACGCCACGCCCAGCTTCTGGCGCAGTTCCACCAGTTCCACGCCCGAAAGCTCGTCGATGTCTTCGCCCAGGATACGCATGGTGCCCGAAGTATGGTGCTCCAAGGCCATGAGATGGCGCAGCAGGGTCGATTTGCCCGAACCGGACCCGCCCATGATGACCATGATCTCATCGGCCCGCACATCCATGGAAATGCCCTTCAGGATCATGCGGTCGCCGTAATGGGTGACCAGATCGCGGACCTCGATCACGTTGCGGGGGGGTGTTTGGACGGTTTCGTTCATATCCGGCCCCCTACCGCGTGACCACGAAGGCGAACAGCATGTCCGTGACGATGATCGCGGAAATGGATTGCACCACGGCCCGCGTCGTCGCCTTGCCGACACCTTCGGCACCGCCCTGGACCGAGGCCCCGTTGACCACCCCGATGACGGCGATCAGGATCGAAAAAATCACGCTTTTGCCAAGGCCGTGCATCAGGTCGTCGACGCTGAGCAGGTCGATGGTCTGATCCATGTAGGCGGCAAGCGAGATGCCGAGGTCCAGGTTCACATAGACCCCGGCGAAGAACAGGCCGACGAAATCGGAAAACAACGTCAGCGCCGGAACCATGATCAGCATGGCCACCATGGCAGGGACGACCAAAAAGCGCACCGGATTGATCCCCATGACATAAAGGGCGTCCACTTCCTGATTGATCTTCATCGTCCCGATGCGCGCGGCCAGGGCCGAGCCGGACCGTCCGGCAATGACGATGCCGGTGATCAGGGGTGCGAATTCGCGCACCACGGAAAAGGAAATCCCCACCGTCACGCGGCTTTCGGCACCGAAAATGCGCAGCGTATGGATACCTTGGATGGCCAGCATCATGCCGATGGTGGCCGCCAGAAGCGCAATGATCGGTACGGCCTGGATGCCGATCGCCATGCATTGCTCGGCGATCGCCCCCAGGCGCACGGTCTGTTTTTCCCGGCGCCCGAAGATCAGCCAGTAAAAGCTTTCCAGGACCATCATCGCGCCCAGGCCGATTTCCTCGACACCCGCGACGGCCGCACGGCCGATTTTCTCGGTCATGGCGATGATCGGGTGTCTGGTATCCGTTGGGGTCACGTGGGAGCCTCCGGCAGCCTGGTTGGATAAGCCCCTTAAAGGGCGTCGTTCACGCTGTCGTGGATGGTGAATACGGCATCCAGGCGGGCAAGCTTGAGGACCCGAAGCGCCCCTTCACTGACCGCGGCCAGGGCCAGATTCTGCCCGCCCTTCTTGGCCCCTTGCAGGGCCTCGACCAACGACGCCACGCCGGATGAATCGATATATCCGACGCTCGACAGATCAACAACCACCGGCTTGCCTTGGCTCACCGCGGCAAGCAAGGCCTCGCGCGCCGCCGGTGATGTCTGTAGATCAACGTCGCCTTCGAAGGCGACCACGACCGATCCGCCCTCGTCTCTTGTTTCGTGTTTCATTACCAGTCCCCTCAAGAAGCATCAGATTTCTTCTGAAGCCGCTTACGTAGTTGTAACAGATTACCCACCCCGGCGGGAGGCGTCACGAATTGAACGTCATCCATGACTTCACGGATCAAATGAACCCCCAGACCGCCGGGACGGATATCGTCCAAATCCCGGCCTTTTATGGTATCGAGCACGACCGGGGCTGCAAAATCCTGCACTTCAACGACGAAATCCTCGCCGTCACGCCGAAGTTCGACCGCGATCTCTCCGTCGTCGCGCCCGCCGTAGGCATGGCGCACCACGTTCTGGCAGGCTTCGTCGACCGCCAGGATCACTTCTTCGGTCATTTCATGTTCGCAGGACAGATAATCGAGCGCCGCGCGCACGGCATGGCGGATCACGCGCAGCCGGTCCGCCCGGGCCGGCAGGCGCATGGACATGATGGCTTCCGATGTGCCGTCGGCCACGGCCGCTTCGGCCAACGCCGCCGGCCGGACCGTCCCCGGGTCGATCACGCCCAGCAGCGTCACGTCGTCACGCATGCCCTGCTCGCCTGGCCGGATCGCCCCGACCACGGCATCCAGACGTTCCCGCAGCCCGCTTGTCCGCGTTTCCAGTAAAATCCGTTTGACCCCGTCGACTTCAAGTTCCGTGCCCGCATCGTCGATGTAGCCTTCGGTCACCCCGTCCGTGAAAACCCACAGACTGCCGCCGCCAAGTTCGATCACGGTTTCCGGATAGCCTTCCTTGGTCGGCGGATCGGCAAGAATGCCAAGGGGCGGGCCTTCGGCCTCGAACGCCTGAAATTCACCATCGGCGGTCAGCAATAACGGCGGTTCATGTCCCGCGTTGGCGAGCGTCACATGGCCGGTCCTGGGGTCGAAAATCCCGCCGACCATGGTGACGAACATGCCGCGCGCGGCGGTTTCGCAGATCTCCTTGTTGACCAGGGCCAGCAGACGCCCCGGCGACAGAATGGCCTTGCCCAGGCAACGGTACAGGCTGGCCGTCTTGGCCATCAGCAGGGCCGCATTCATGCCCTTGCCGGAAACATCACCCAAGCAGAAGCAGATGCGTCCGTCTTCCAGCGGGAAATGATCGAAAAAATCCCCCGAAACCTCGCGCGCCGGCTGGTTGACGCCGGCGATCAAGGCATTGTCGTCATCAACATGGGGGAGCAGCGAGCTTTGGATTTCGCGTGCCAGTTCCAATTCGCGCTTGATGCGTTCCTGTTCGAACAACGCATCGGCCTGACGCGCGTTCAGGATCGCCAGCGCCGCCGAAGCCGCCAGCGCTTCCAGAAAATGCAGATCGTCCGGGTTGAACAGCCCGTCGCCGCCCCGCTTGTTGATAAGCTCGATGGCGCCGATGCGCTCGTCCTTCACGGTCAGGGGCGCGCAGAGGATCGATTTCGTCGTATATCCGGTTTTTTCATCGACCCCGCCGAAGAAACTGGGATCCTTGGAGACATCACGGACGATTTCCCCCAGATTATTCTGCACGCAGCGTCCGACGATGCCCTTATCGGCGGCGATCACCAGACCGGTGATTTCGGTTGCCCCGACACAGGCCTGACAGGTCAGGTTTTCCTGCGCATCGTCCAACAGAAACAGGGCCCCACCCTCGGCATCGACCGAATCGGTGATGTGCTGGACGGCGTTGAGAAGCGCCGCGTCCAGGTCCCGATTGGCCGCGAAATCCTGGGACATTTCCGCCAGAAGTTCCAGATTGGCCTGAAACCGGCGGGCATCCTCGGTCGCGGTTTCACTGACGTTGATAGCGGGTGCATTAGACATGCCGGAACTATGCCCGGAAGCCGTCTGGAATTCGACAATAAATAGAAGGGGTTTGGGACAAGATCGGATCACCTTGCCGGGGCCGGCAGATGTGAAGTTTTGGTTTCAAGCCTCGATTCGCGTGGACATTACTTCCACATTTCTCAAAATACCGACGAATTTGAACGCATTTGACCGTCCATGCCTCCGTATCGAGGGGCGCCATCCAGCGGAAAAGATATGATCACGGCCAATACAATCCTGACGCAGAGCGGGCCAGGGAACCACGCGCCGGAGATTGCAGCGCGTTTTCTGACCTGGGCCCGCGATGAGGCACAATTCGCCTTTCAGCCGATCATCGATCCGTACTCCGGCGCCCTTTACGGTGTCGAAGCCCTGATGCGGGGCCATCAGGATTTGGACCTGCTGTCGATCAACGCTTTTTTCGACCAGAGCCACCACATGGGAATCCTGCAACAGGTCGAAGTTCTGTTACGGGCGCGGGCAATGAGGTTGTTCGCCGATCTTGATCTGGGGCCGTCGATCCGGGTGTTCCTGAACATCGATAACCGCGTTTTGAAAACCGACGACCACCGCGTTGCCGATACGGTCGAGGCCGCACGCACGGCCGGACTGGATCCATCCTGTGTCAGTTTGGAAATTTCCGAACGCCACGAGTTCGACCGCAACGGTCCCGGTACGGAAACCTTGGCGACCATCTATCGGCGCGAACATTTCCGTGTTGCAATCGACGATTTCGGCACCGGTTTCTCGGGATTGAAGCTGCTATACGAACAACACCCGGATTACATCAAGATCGACAGGTTCTTCATTTCGGGGATCGAGCAAGACCGCCTGAAGAAATTGTTCGTTTCGCAAATTATCGCCCTGGCCCAGACGATCGGCATTGCCGTCATTGCCGAAGGCGTCGAAACGGAACGGGAATTGCTGGTCTGCAAGGAAATGGGCTGCAATCTTATCCAGGGTTACTTCGTGGAAAAACCGCTACTGTCTGGGAACGGCATCAGCCGGGTCTACGCCCCGGCACGCGATTTACGAAAAGGCGAGACGGACCGTCGCTTCATCGACCAGGAACTCACCACCCCGCCGCCGATCCGCAGCCGGTCCACCCTGACGGAAATCTTCGAACATTTCCGAACCTATAAAGACATGACCCTGTTCCCCGTTATCGACAACATGGATGAACCGCTTGGCGTCATCCACGAGGAAGACCTGAAGGATTTCACCTATTCCCGCTATGGGAAGGACCTTCTCGCCAATGTTTCCTACAAACGCCATCTGAACGAATTCATCCGCCCCTGCCCGGTTGCAGACATCCACGACAATGCCGAACGGGTGTTGGAGAAATATTCCTTGTCCGCCAGCAAGGAAGGGATCATCGTCGTCGAAAACCTGCGCTACATCGGATTTCTCACGGCCTCTTCACTGCTTCAGGTCGTCAATGAAAAACACCTGGCCATGGCGCGCGATGCCAACCCGCTGTCCAAACTGCCCGGGAATCACATGGTCATCGAATATGTCACGGACGCCGTAAACAACGGCGCGAGTGAATCCGTGATCGCCTACTTCGACTTCGATAATTTCAAACCGTTCAACGACACCTATGGGTTTCGCCAAGGCGACCGTGCGATTTTGTTGTTTGCCGAATTATTGAAAAAGTTCTTCATCGCCGAAGGTGCGTTTCTCGGCCATATCGGCGGGGACGACTTTTTCGTCGGATGGCACGGGACGGCACCGGATCAAATTCGTCAAGGCATCACCAAACTGCGCGATACTTTCAAGCATCAGGTTGAAACCTTTTACGACAAGGACGCCCGCGACGCCGGCGGCATTATCGCCAAGGACCGCAACGGCTTGGAACGCAGCTATCCGCTGCTGTCCGTTTCCATCGCCGTTATTCATTTGAAACCGGGCCGCGGCGAAGTCACCGCCGATGATTTATCGCAGCAGATTGCGCTGTTGAAGAAGGAAGCGAAGAAAGCCGCCGACGGCATCGCCGAAGGGGCGGTCAGCTGATCCGCGCAGCCTACCCGCCGCGCACGGCGACGTAAGAGCCGGGCGCGTCCTCGATCGGTTTGAGCTTGCCGTCACCGGGCGTGCGGGCCGGAACCTGCCCCCCCGATTTCTTGGCAATCCATTTCTGCCAATCGGGCCACCACGACCCTTCATGGCGCTGCGCCCCTTCAAACCAGGCATCCGGGTTCTGGGGCGTTTTGGCATTGGTCCAGTAACAGTACTTTTCCGCCGCCGGCGGATTGATCACGCCCGCGATATGGCCAGAGGCCGAAAGCACGAAGCGAACCGGGCCCGAATAAATCTGTGTTGCCGCATAGGTCGATTTCCAGGGGGCGATGTGGTCGTCATGGGTCGACAGCATGTAAACCGGCGTCTTGATCTTCGAAAGATCAATGGGCGTGCCCGCCAGGGTAATCGCCCCCGGTTCCACCAATTTGTTTTCCAGATACATCTTGCGCAGGTACAGCCCATGCATCATGGCGGGCATGCGGGTGTTGTCCGAATTCCAGTACAGCAGGTCGAACGCCATGGGCTCGCGCCCCAACAGGTAATTATTCACCACGAACGACCAGATCAGGTCGTTGTCGCGCATCATGTTGAATACCTGGCTCATGTAGCTGCCTTCCAGGTACCCCTTGTCCGCCATGTGGTCTTCCATCAGCTTCAGTTGTTCATCATCGATGAACACGCCCAGTTCACCCGGCTCGGAGAAATCCGTCATGGTGGTGAAGAAGGTTGCGGACGCGACCCGCCCCGCATCCTTTTCACCGTCGCCCTTGGCCGCCATATGGGCCAGGGTCGCGGCGGTCAGCGTGCCGCCGATGCAATAGCCGATGATGTTGACGCTGTCTTCGCCCGTGGCATCCCGGATTGCATCCATGGCGGCAAGCGGGCCGTCCAACATGTAGTCGTCGAAGGATTCCTGGGCCATGCGTTCATCGGGGTTGACCCAGGAAATCACGAACACCGTATGGCCCTGATCGACCGCCCATTTGATGAACGAGTTCTTGGGCTGCAGGTCCAGGATGTAGAACTTGTTGATCCAGGGCGGGACAATCAGAAGCGGCCGGCGGGCGACCTTTTCCGTGGTCGGCGCGTATTGGATCAATTGGATCAAATCGTTCTGAAACACCACCTTGCCCGGGCTGACGGCGATATTCTCGCCCAGCCGAAACGCGGTGTCGTCGGTCATGGTGATGCGAAGCTCGCCTTCACCCCGTTCCAGATCGGCCAGCAGATGATCCAGCCCTTTGACCAGATTGTCGCCCTTGGTTTCCAGCGTGCGCTGGATGACCTTGGGGTTGGTCGCCGCGAAATTGGTCGGCGACAGCGCATTGACCCATTGGCGGGTGTAGAAATTCACTTTTGCCCGGGTTTTCGGGTCCAGCCCGTCCGTATCGCTGACGGCCTGCTGTATCCAATTGGCGGTCAGCAGGTAGGATTGCTTGAGCGTGTCGAACACGACGTTTTCGGACCAGGTTTCATCCTTGAACCGTTTATCGTCCTTGGCGGGTTCGGCAACCGCCCGGGTCTCTTCCCCGCCCAGGCGCTTGGACGCCTGTTCGAACAAATCCGCATAGCCCTGCCACAATTTCGATTGGGCATCCGCCAGTTTCCCCGGATCGGCCAGCATGGCGGCCCCCAGTTCGAAAAACGCCTTACCGACGACCAGGGGGTCTGGAATCTGAAAGCCCTGCTGTTCGGCCTTGCGCGCCCAGAACTGCTGCATGATGCGCTGGCAGCGCTCGTTGAGCACCTGCGCCGCCTGCTGGGCTTGTTCCGGATCGGGAAAGGGTGAGGATGCTTGGCTCTGCCGTGGCGAGGTATCTTCGGGCGGCGGGCTGGATTTGGACTTGGGCATGCGGCCATGCTCCGGCTGTGGGTGGCGGCGTCAGAACAAGTGTATCGTCCTTTATGTGCCGACACCACGGGCTGGTCCCGCTATTTCAACAAGATTGGGCGCTTTTCCGAAAGGCCCGCGCCCGCTAAAAGCAATCGGGGGACAACGGAGGACCCATGCCTGCATCCGCGCACAATATGACGCTTGCCAAATGGACGGCCCTGGCCGTGTTTTCCCTGGCACTTGTGCTGCTTGTCGCCCCGGCACCGGAAGGCTGGGAACCACAGGTCCTGCGCGGTGCAGCCCTGGTGGTCTTTGCCATGGGATTCTTCGCGACGGGTGTCTTGCCCGAATTCGTGACCGGTCTGGCGTTTTTCGCCGTCGCCTCCCTGATCGCCGTGGCGCCCGCCGAGGTCATCTTCGCCGGCTGGTCTTCGACCGCCCTGTGGCTGACCTTCGGCGGTTTGATCGTCGGCATCGCCGTCACCCGCACGGGCCTGGGCGGGCGGCTGGCCGCGCGCCTGACGGGCCTATTCGGCGAAACCTACCGTGCACAGGTCGCCGCCATGGTTCTGGTCGGTGTGGCCTTGTCGTTCTTGATGCCGTCCACCATGGGGCGCGTCATTTTGCTGGTGCCGATCGCGCTGGCGCTGGCTGACCGGCTGGGTTTCGGCGAAGGACGCAAGGGCCGATACGGCCTGGTCATGGCCGTCGCCTGCGGCACCTGGATGCCGGCCGTGGCCATTTTGCCCGCGAATGTGCCCAACATGGTTTTGGCCGGCACGGCGGAAACCCTTTACGGCATGCATTTCACCTACGGGTCCTATCTTCTTTTGCATTTTCCGATCACCGGCATTCTTAAGGCCGTCGCCATCTATTTCGTCGTGCTGGCGCTGTTTCCCGACCGCGCCGACAACGTCCCCGCAGCCAACCGTGGCGCCACGCCTATGAACCGCGACGAAAAGGTCCTTGCCTGGGTTCTGGCCGCAACCCTGACGCTATGGGCGTTGGATTTCTGGCATGGCATCTCGCCCGCCTGGATCGCGCTTTCCGCCGGCGTCATCTGCCTGCTGCCAAGGGTCGATCTTGTATCCAAGGACGACTTCCTGACCCGCTTCAACACGGCCTCGATCATTTACATCGCCGCGGTCCTGTCGGTCGCCGCGATCATCGTGGATTCAGGCGTCGGGCGTGAACTGGCATCCCGTATCCTGCCGCTGCTGCCGCTCGATCCCGCAACACCGGCAACCAACTTCGCGACCCTGATCGGCCTGGGTGCCGTGACGGGCGTACTGGCCACGGCACCCAGCGTGCCCGCCGTCCTGCCGCCCTTCGCCCAGGATCTGGCCACGGCGACCGGCTTTCCCGTTTTGTCCGTGCTGATGACCTATGTGCTGGGTTATTCGACCATGTTCCTGCCCTATCAAGTGCCACCCCTGGTGGTCGCCTTGCAGCTGGGTGGAGTCAGCCTGCGCACCGCCGGTGTGTTCACCCTGGTGCTGGCGGCATTGACCATCGTTTTCCTTCTGCCGCTGTCCTATTTCTGGTGGCAAATTCTGGGATATCTACCATGACCGAGGGACCCCAAATCACCCTGATCTCGACAGTCACATGCCCGGTCTGCGGTCAGACCGCCACGGAACGCATGCCGACGGACCAATGCGTTTACTATTACGAATGCATGGAATGTGGATCGCTGCTGAAGCCGGAACCCGGCGACTGCTGCGTGTTCTGCTCGTTCGGCTCTGTTCCCTGCCCGCCGGTCCAGCTCAAAGCCGCGGCGAATCCGGAATGACCGCCGAACAAACCGAAACCAGCCCGGTCTGGCGCCTGATCGCGACGCTCTGTGCCGCCCAGGTCATGGTGCAGATCGGCGCCTTTTTTTGGCCGGCCCTGTTGCCGCGCATGATCCCGCTGTGGGATCTGACCAATACCGAAGCCGGCTGGATCACCGCCATATTCTACGGCGCCTATATGGTGTCCGTGCCGGTTCTGGTGACCTTGACTGATCGGGTCGACCCCAAACGTATCTATCTGTTCGGCGTGGGCGCGACCGTGGTCGGGCATTTGATGTTCGGCCTTCTGGCTGACGGGTTTTGGTCGGCGCTGGCAACCCGGGCCTTCACGGGCATGGGCTGGGCCGGGACCTATATGACCGGCCTGAAACTTCTGGCCGACCGGGTCGATGCCAAGACCATGTCACGCGCGACCGCCGGCCACGCGGCCAGCATCGGCGTTTCGGGGGCGCTGTCGTTCGCCGTGGGGGACCTGATCACCGGTCATTTCGGCTGGCAAACGGCTTTTCTGTTCGCCTCCGTCAGTGCCGCTTTGGCCTGGGTGTTGATCGCCGTTGTCATTCCCCGGCGGGAAACGTTGCCGGATACCGGGGGTGCGCGCCCGGCCCTGTTCGATTTCCGGCCGGTTCTAAAAAACCGCTCTGCCATGGCCTATGCCTTTGCCTATGGCATGCATACCCTGGAAATGAGCGCCCTGCGTGGCTGGGCCGTTGCCTTTTTGGGCTACGTCGCGGCGGTCCACGGCGTTGAAAGCGACCTGTTTTCGCCCGCAGCCCTGGTCACCGTGCTGGCCTTGCTGGGCACCTTCGCCAGTGTAACCGGCAACGAAGCCGCCATTCGGTTCGGCCGCCGCCGCCTGATCCAGACAGCCCTCATGGCGTCGATCGCACTTGCCCTTCTGACCGGGTTTTTCGGCCCCCTGTCCTATGCCCTGGCGACCGCTCTTATCTTCGCCTACGGCTTCGTGATCTGGATGGATTCGTCGTCACTGACCGCCGGTACGGCCGGCACGGCGGAACCGTCCCGCCGGGGGGCGACGCTCGCCGTTCATTCCATGTTGGGATATGCGGGCGGGTTCGTCGGCCCGTTGCTGATCGGGATTATCCTCGACCTCGCCGGCGGCATGTCCAGGATCAATTGGGGATTGGCCTTCGCCGCCGTCGCCGCCTGCATGCTGATCGCGCTGATCGTGTTCTGGAAAATCCGCCCGGACGAGTTGGCGGGCGACCGATCAAAGGGATAAGCACCGGTCATCAATACCGCGTCACACACCGCCGGGCCGGGCGTCCTCTTCGGTCGAGCGGTATTTGAACTGCAGGCCGACGGCCATGCCCTTAAGCGGCACCATGATCCCAAGGGTCAATACCGTGCCGAGGGGAACCCATAGCAGCAGGTGAACCCAGACGGGCGGCTCGTAAATGATTTCAAGCCCCAGGGCCAGGCCGACCACGATCCCACCGATAATCAGCAACACCGGAACCACGGGCCCATCACCCGTGTCATGGCCCCGGAAGCTCATGCCGCAGGAATCGCAGGTATCCGCGATCTTGAGATAGCCCTTGAACAGACGCCCCGCCCCGCAACGTGGGCAGCGCCCACGCATGCCGTTCATGATCGGGCTGCCCCCGGACTGCGGGTCGGCCGGGGGATCAAGGGGCGATCTGTCATTCATGGCGGGTTCCTATTTTACATTTTCTGCGCGTGAAATAAACATAGGCCGCCGCAGCAATGTTTGCCAGAAGCCGCTGCCAACAGGGCAAAAGAAAACGCCCTCCCGAAGGAGGGCGTTTCCCGAAACCAAAGGTTTTGACGTCAGCCTAGAGAAGCTGGGTCGCGTTGCCCTTGCCCCACCAGTAAATGGCGACGAACAGGAACAGCCAGACGACGTCAACGAAGTGCCAGTACCAGGCGGCCGCTTCGAAACCGATATGCTTTTCCGCCAGGAAATGCCCCTTGGAAGCCCGCAAGTAGCAGACGATCAGGAAGGTCGTCCCGACGATCACGTGGAAACCGTGGAAGCCGGTCGCCAGATAGAAGGTCGACGGATAGATGCCGTCCTTCAGGCCGAACGCGGCATGCATGTATTCATAAGCCTGGAAGCCCGTGAAGATCATGCCCAGAACGACTGTATAGCCCAGCCACTTGGCGGCCATCTTGTTGTCGCCGTGACGGATCGCATGGTGGGCGACGGTCACCGTGGCGCCCGAGGTCAGCAGGATCAGGGTGTTCAGGAACGGAATATTCCAGGGATTGAAGGGAACGACGCCTTCGGGCGGCCAAGGCACGGTCGCGACGTTCGACAGGAACGGCACGCTGGCATGGAAGAAGGCCCAGAAGAAGGCGAAGAAGAACATCACTTCGGAGGCGATGAACAGCAGCATGCCCACGCGCAGACCGTGACTAACCGTGTCCGTGTGGTACTTACGGCTCAGGCTTTCGGCGATCACATCCTTCCACCAACCGTAAAAGGTATAGAACATGGTCACGAAACCGGCCGCCATAACAAACCAGGGGCCGCCATGCATGAACCAGATGCTGCCGCAGGCCGTTATCAGGGCCGCCACCGATCCCACCAGGGGCCACTTCGAGGGCTCCACCATGTGGAAGGGATGATTACCGCCACTCGCCATTATTCTTTACTCCCTTTGGTCGTTCGCTTGAAGGAACCGGAGTTCCCTCAATTCCAGTCAAATAAACAAATCAGCCGCCCGGACGCGCGTCACCCCCGGCGACGGCGCTGGTCTTCTGAAGGTCGGGGGCGGCATCTTCCGCCCGATGAAACGTGTAGGACAGCACAATGTCGCGCACATCCTTGGTATTGGGGTCCGTGAACAGTTCCGGATCGATATAGAACTGCACCGGCATGTCCATCCGCTGTCCCGGCTGAAGCGTCTGCTCGGTAAAGCAGAAACAGTCGATCTTGGTGAAATAGATCCCCACTTTGTACGGCGTGACGTTGAAACTGGCCGTGCCCGTAACCGGGCGGCTGTCATTGTTTTGCGCCGAATAGAACGCCAGGGTCTGTTCACCCGGATGGACGGTGACCGAGCGTTGCTCGGGCTGGAACTGCCAGTTCAAATCCCGGGCGACATTGGCATCGAAGGTAACCGTGACGGTCTTGCCCGCGATTTCCTTTGGCACGTCGGGGTTGGCCTGGGTGCCGACCTGGGTCGTGCCGCCGTAACCGGTAACCTGACAGAACAACTGGTAAAGCGGAACCGCGGCATAGGACAGGCCGACCATGCCGCCCGCCAGCCCGAACAGCACGAAGGCTGTCCGCCGGTTGCGGGAAATGCGTGGTTGCCGTGACACCGTTGCGGTCCTCTTTACCAGTCTCTGCGCCGTGCCCTAGTGGGCCTCGAGTTTGCCAGTCATGTCGGGCACGTCTTCGAAGGTATGGAACGGCGCCGGGCTTGCCACGGTCCATTCCAGGGTCGTCGCCCCTTCGCCCCACGGGTTGGCTTCCGCCGGCTTGCCGGCGGTCAGCGTGCGCCACATGACATAGAAGAAGATCAGCGTGCCAAGGATGGTCACCAGGGCACCGATCGACGACACCATGTTCCAGCCCGCATAGACGTCCGGATAATCATGGATACGGCGCGGCATGCCGGCCATGCCCAGGAAATGCTGCGGGAAGAACAGCAGGTTGACGCCGATGAAGGTCACCCAGAAGTGCAGGCGGCCCAGGCTTTCGTTGTACTGGCGGCCGGACATTTTGCCGATCCAGTAGTACCAGCCCGCGAAGATCGCGAACACGGCACCAAGCGACAGCACATAATGGAAGTGCGCCACCACGTAATAGGTGTCATGGAAGGCCAGATCGACGCCCGAGTTAGCCAGCACCACGCCGGTCACGCCGCCGACCACGAACAGGAAGATGAACCCGATCGACCACAGCATGGGTGTGTCGAAGCGGATCGACCCGCCCCACATGGTGGCGATCCACGAGAAGATCTTAACCCCCGTTGGTACGGCGATAACCATTGTCGCGGCCACGAAATAGGCCCGCGTTTCGACGTTCAGACCGACCGTGTACATGTGGTGAGCCCACACGACGAAGCCGATCACGCCGATCGAGATCATGGCATAGGCCATGCCCAGATAGCCGAACACCGGCTTCTTGGAGAAGGTCGAAACGATCTGCGAGACGATGCCGAAGGCCGGCACGATCATGATGTAGACCTCGGGGTGGCCGAAGAACCAGAACAGGTGCTGCCACAAAATCGGGTCACCACCGCCGGACGGCACGAAGAAGGCCGTGCCGAAGTTACGGTCGGTCAGCAGCATGGTCAGGCAGCCCGCCAGCACCGGCAGGGCCAGCAGCAGCAGGAAGGCCGTGATCAAAATCGCCCAGACGAACAGCGGCATGCGGTGCAGGGTCATGCCCGGTGCACGCATGTTCAGGATCGTGACGATAAAGTTGATGGCCCCCAGGATCGACGAAGCCCCCGCCACGTGCAGCGACAGGATGGCGAAATCGACCGCCATGGTCGGGTGGAAATCGATACCCGATAGGGGCGGATAGACCGTCCAGCCCGTACCGGCCCCACCACCGATCACGCCCGAGAAAATCAACAGAACGGTCGAGGCAACCAGCAGCCAGAACGAAATGTTGTTCATGCGCGGGAAGGCCATATCGGGCGCACCGATCATCATCGGCACGAACCAGTTGCCGAAACCGCCGATCAGCGCCGGCATGACCACGAAGAACACCATCAGGAAGCCGTGCGCCGTCACCAGGACGTTATAGAAGTGCGCATCGGAAATGTACTGAATGCCCGGTTCGGCCAGTTCCAACCGGATCGCCCAGGACGCCAATCCGCCCAGGATCGCGGCGAACACCGCAACCACCATGTACAGCGTTCCGATATCCTTATGGTTGGTGGAATACAGCCACCGACCGATGCCCTTGGGGGCGTGATTGTGATCGTCGTGTCCGTCGTGGACTGTCGCATCACTGGCCATGGGGTAACCTCTTTTCGTTCAGTTTGTCTTTCGGCCGCCGGGGCGTGCCCTTAAATCCTTGAATACCTATCCAGGCGCTCGGCTCAATCCTTGGCCTGGGCAACCTTGACCGTAGCCTCGCCGGGTGCCGGCGCGGGCATGCTGTCGGCGAACTTTTCCTGCGCCGACTTGACCCAGACCGCGAATTCTTCCTTCGAGACCGCCTTCACATGGATCGGCATGAAGGCATGGCCGATTCCGCAAAGTTCGGAACACTGGCCGTAATAATCGCCGGGCTTGGTGATGCGCACCCAGTTTTCGTTGATCCGGCCGGGAACCGCGTCCAACTTCAAACCGAAGGCTGGCATGGCCCAGTTATGGATCACGTCATCGGCCGTCTGCAGCACGCGGATGTTGGTGTCGACCGGCAGCACGACGAAATTGTCCACGGACAACAGGCGCGGCTGACCGGGCTTCAGGTCTTCCGTCTGGATCATCTGGCTGTCGAAACCAAAATCGCCATGATCCGGGTATTTATAAGACCAATACCACTGATGGCCGACGACCTTCAGCGTCATGTCCGGGTTTTCATGGCGGTCCTGGAAGAACAGCAATTTGAAGGACGGCACGGCGATCACGATCAAGATCAGGATCGGCACCACGGTCCAGACAACCTCGATGAAGGTGTTGTGGGTCGTCTTGGACGGGACCGGATTCGCCTTCTCATTGAATTTGACGATCACGTAGATCAGCAGGAACAGCACGAACAGCGTGATGATCGTGATGATCCAGAACAGAAGGTCATGAAAGCTGTCGATCTGTTCCATGACCGGAGATGCGGCTTCCTGGAAAGTCATTTGCCAGGGCTTGGCGATACCGTCCGCCAGCGCACTTCCGGCGAAAACAAACGCGCTACCGCAGAACGAAATAATGGAAAGTGCGGCACCGGTGATCAGGGCATGCAATCTCAAGGTCATAGTCCTCATCCGAAATTTCCGAGCATTGGGAATTAACACTTAAAAGTCGTTATTCCGTTAGGCCCTTGTTTCTTAAACTATTATCTCACCGGGCAGCCAAGCGCGCAGGCACCGCGCCCCCGGGGAAACGCGAGGTCTTAGCTAGCATCCCCCGACCGCGTTGCAAAGGCTTTTTTGCCCTGGACAAATGGCCTAATTGCCTTGATTTTCCGCCCCTGATGTCCATCTTGGAGCAGCCGCACCAGCCCCGGACGGACCGGTATCGTGCCTTCCGGATCGGCGCGCGAACCCGAAGAAGTTTAAGGATTGCAAGATGATGAAGAACTGGCAATTGGGCGCCATCCTGGCCTTCGTGGCCGTCGTGATGTACCTGCTGTTCTGGTTGAACATGACCACGCGCTAGGCGATTTTCCGACCATGACCGTTCAAGACCTGCCCCATTTTATCGCCGGGTTCAACGCGCTGTCCGTCGCCTTCATGACGGTCGGCTATGTGTTCATCAAACAAGGTGCGAAAAACAAGCATCGCGCCATGATGCTCTGCGCCGGTGCCGCGTCGGTGGCATTTCTGGTCGTCTATGTGATCTACAAGTTCAATTCCGGATTCGCCAAATTCGGCGGCGAAGGCATGATCCGGCCCGTCTATTTCACCATTCTGATCGTCCATGTGATCGGCGCCATCGCTATCACGCCATTGGTCCCCATGACCTTCTGGCGCGCGCTGACCGGCCAGTTCGAACGCCACAAGGCGCTGGCCCGCTGGGTCTGGCCGCTGTGGATGTATGTCGGGATTTCCGGCGTGGTGGTCTATGCCATGGCTGTTCACCTGTATCCTTATACCGGAGTTGCCCAATGACCGGCGGCGCCCCCACCCCCTTCAGCGCCTTCCGGGCGGCGGCCAGCAGCGAGGATGCGGGCTGGGAAGTGCGCGCCTGGCTGCTGCTGGGCATGACCGCACTGGCCATCGCCGGCGTGTTTGCCCTGTTTCTGGCCCTATCCCGCGTGCCTGGCACGGAAAACCTGATCCCCTGGCCCCTGCATTTCTTCGAAAAGGGGCTCGTCATCCATGTCGTCTATTCCTTCGTCGTCTGGTTCCTGTGCCTGTTGGGGGCCTTGGCGGCGGCCGCGACCTATCATCTGGACGACGGACGCAGCCGCGGCCGGTCGACCGGCCGGTCGGCCGTATGGATGGTGGCGGCGGGCCAGATTCTGTTGATGATCCCGGCGGTCGAACATGCCACGGTAGCCTCTCTCAATAACTATGTGCCGACGATCATCGATCCGCTCTACTATCTGGGGCTGGTATTCCTGTTCATGGGGGTGCTGTTCGTCGTTATCCGGCTTTTGGCGGCCTTCCTGCGGCGGGCCAATCAGCCGGGGCCGGACGGGCTCGGCATTTTGCTGACCACGGTGGCCTATGTCGCCGCCTTTATCTGCTTCGGCGTGACTTTCCACGCAGCTTCGGGCGAGCCGGCTTCGGCGGAATTGAACGAACGCCTGTTCTGGGGCGGCGGACATGTCCTGCAGTTCGTCAACGCGGGCCTGATGCTTTGTGCCTGGTTCGCCCTGGCGTCCCTGGCGGGGCGGCCCTTGTCCGGCAACCTGTTCTTTGCCGTGATGGCGGCCCATACCCTGTTTTCCTTCATCGGCCCGGCGCTGTACTGGATTTTCCCCCTATTCAGCGCGGATCAAACCCAGGCCTTTACCGACCTGCAATATCTGCTGGGCCCGGCCCCCACTATTTTGGCGGCGGCGATCCTGATCCAACGTGCCGGCGGCACGCCGCTTGATGACACGCTCGACGGCCAGGGACGCCTGGCCCGCCATGCCCTTTATCTGTCCATGGGCGTGTTCTTCCTGGGTGGTCTTTTGGGCCTGTTCGTGGACGGTACGGACACCCGCACCCCGGCCCATTACCATGGGGTAATCGGCGGCGTGAACCTGGGCCTGATGGGGCTGGTGTTCTGCTTGTTGCTGCCGTCCCTGAACCGTGCGGTGAATTTGGGGCGGGCGGTGACCGCCCTGTTCTGGCTGTACGGCCTGGGCCAGGCGCTGCATTCCCTGGGCCTGTTCCTGGCGGGTGGATACGGCGCCCCCCGCAAGGTCGGCGGCGACATCGCCGGCCTGGAAGCCGTGGGCGCGCAGGCCGGATTGTACGGCATGGGGGTGGGGGCGGTGATCGCGGTGGCCGGCGGGGTGATGTTCATCTGGATCGCGGGCCGCGCACTTTTACGCAGACCTATACCAACGGATACTGGCCCTCGGCGCGAACTTAAAATATAAAGCGCCCAGGCAAAGGCTGACCTGAACCACCTTAAGAGGCCAAACGTGAGCGACACCGTCGCCCAACAGATCGACACATCGGCCGATCCAGCACCCCGTCCGGAACCCCGGTTCCGGCTGGCCGACTATGCCCTGTTGCTGAAGCCCAGGGTGATGTCGCTGGTCGTGTTCACCGCCATGGTCGGGCTGGTCATGGCCCCGGGTGAGATCGGCACGTTCGAAGCCTTCGTTGCCATTCTTTGCATTTCGATCGGCGCCGGAGCGTCCGGCGCCATCAACATGTGGTACGACCGCGACATCGACCTGCACATGCAGCGCACCATGAACCGTCCAATCCCGGCGGGCCGCATGGAAGCGCGCAATGCGTTGGTGTTCGGGTCGGTCCTGGCCGTTGCCTCCGTCATCGCCATGGGTATCTGGGTCAACGAGATTTCGGGCCTGCTGCTGGGCGTGACGATTCTGTATTACGTGTTCATCTATACGGTCTGGCTGAAACGCCGCACGCCGCAGAACATCGTCATCGGCGGGGCCTCGGGTGCTTTGCCGCCGGTGATCGGCTGGGCCGCCGTGACCGGAAACGCCGGATTCCTGGCCGACCCCTGGGGGGCGCTGGCCCTGTTCATGATCATCTTTCTGTGGACCCCGCCCCATACCTGGGCGTTGGCCCTGTTCCGCCGCCAGGATTACCAGAACGTGGGCGTGCCCATGCTGCCCGTGGTCGTGGGCGAACAGGGCACCAAGGTCCAGATGGTGGTCTACACAGCCCTTTTGGTCCCCGCGACCTTCGCGCCCGTGGCCATTCAGATGTCCGGCTGGCTGTACCTGATCGCCGTGGCCGGGCTGAACGTCGGGTTGATCGTGCATATGGCGCGGGTCTGGCGGGCGGAAAACGTCGCCGACGCCAAGCAAGGCCCCTGCCGGCCCATGTTCTTCTATACGATCCTTTACTTGTTCGGGATTTTCCTGGCCCTGCTGGCCGACCGCACCCTGTTTTTTCCCGTCGTTTAGCCCCATATAGGCGCTATGCCTGACAGCCACCCTGAAACCGACACCACGCCGACGCCCTATATCCGCCTGGAAAACCGCTTCCGGCGCCTGAACGCCCTGTCCGAAGCGCAGGCCGTGCTGCATTGGGACATGTCGACGGTCATGCCGCGCGGCGGGCACGAAGCACGATCCGAGCAACTGGCCGAACTGTCGGCCGTTCATCACAGCCTGCTGACCGCACCGGAAACCGGTGACCTGATCGCCGCCGCCCAGGCCGATGCGGCGAACCTGACCGATTGGCAACATGCCAACCTGCGCGAGATCGAGCGCCGGTTCACCAAGGCCACGGCCCTGTCCGAAGACCTAGTGACGCGGCTGTCCCGGGCCTCCACCACCTGCGAAGCCGTGTGGCGCGACGCCCGCGCCGATAACGATTTCAAGGCCGTTCAACCCTATGTCACGGAACTTCTGAACCTTGTCCGCGAGCAGGCCCAGGTCAAATCCCAGGCCCTGGGGCTGGGCCTGTATGACGCGCTTCTGGATGATTACGAGCCGGGCGGCCGATCCGCCGAAATCGACCCCGTATTCGCCGAACTGGAAGCCTTCCTGCCCGGATTCCTGGGCGAGGTTCTGGACCGTCAGGCCGCCGCTCCGCAGGTCATTCCGCCCGAAGGCCCCTTCACCGAAGCCAAGCAAAAGGTCCTGGGCCAGCGGTTCATGGAAATGCTGGGCTTCGATTTCGATCACGGCAGGCTGGACGTCAGCCTGCATCCGTTCTGCGGCGGCACGCCCGACGACGTGCGCATCACCACGCGCTATGACGAGGGCGATTTCACCTCGGCCCTGATGGGTGTGCTGCACGAAACCGGCCATGCCATGTATGAACGCGGTTTGCCCCAGGACTGGCGCAGCCAGCCCGTGGGACATGCACTCGGCATGTCCGTGCATGAAAGCCAGTCGCTTTTGGTGGAAATGCAAGTCTGCCGGTCTGAAACCTTTTTGCGGTTCGCTGCCCCCATCATGCGCGAAACATTCGGCGGGTCCGGCCCGGCCTGGGAAGCGGACAACCTGTTCCGCCTGTACACCCAGGTTGATCGTTCGTTCATCCGCGTCGACGCCGACGAAGTCACCTATCCGGCCCATGTCATTCTGCGCTACCGCCTGGAAAAGGCCCTGATCGAGGGCGACATGGAAATTCCCGACCTGCCCGGCGCCTGGAACGACGGCATGGAACGCCTTCTGGGCATCCGCCCGCCGACGGATACGGTCGGCTGCCTGCAGGACATTCATTGGTACGACGGGGCTTGGGGCTATTTCCCGACCTATACCCTGGGCGCCATGACCGCGGCGCAGCTTTATGCCGCCGCGCGCGACCAGAACCCGGAAATCGAGCCCGCCATCGGGCGCGGCGACTTTGCCCCGCTGATGGCCTGGCTGCGTGAAAACGTGCACGGCAAGGGCTCGTTCGGCAGCGCCAAAGACATGCTGGTCGCTGCCACGGGCAAGGCGCTTGATCCAAAGGTGTTTGAAAACCATCTCCGAACGCGCTACCTACCCGCCTGACATGACTGAACCCAGATACATCTCGACCCGGGGCCAGGCCCCGATCCTTGGTTTTGCGGACGTCCTGTTGGCCGGACTGGCGCGGGACGGCGGCCTGTACGTACCGGAAACCTGGCCACAGTTTTCCGCCGACGACATCCGCGCCATGAAGGACCTGGATTATCCAGCCCTGGCCCTAAAGATCATGGCCCCCTTCATCGGCAGCGCCATTCCGGCGGAGGACCTGAAAAAACTGATCGACGACGCCTATGCGACCTTCGACGCACCGGACGTCCTGCCGCTTAAACAATTGAATGACAACGAATACCTGCTGGAACTGTTCCACGGGCCGACCCTGGCCTTCAAGGATGTCGCCATGCAGATCCTGGGTCGATTGTTCGACCATGTGCTGTCCGAACGGGGCGAACGCATCACCATCGTGGGGGCCACCTCGGGCGATACGGGATCGGCCGCGATCGAGGCCTGCCGCGACAAGGACGCCATCGACATCTTCATGCTGCATCCCAAGGGCCGGGTCAGCCCGGTGCAGCAGGCGCAGATGACCACGGTCGAAGCCGCCAACGTTCATAACATCGCGCTCGAAGGATCGTTCGACGATTGCCAGGATCGGGTCAAGGACCTGTTCAACGACCAGACCTTCCGCGACCGTTTCAACCTGTCGGCGGTCAATTCCATCAACTGGGCGCGGGTGATGGCGCAGATCGTCTATTACTTCTGGGCCGCCGTGAAATTGGGCACCCCGGACAAAAAGGTCGCCTTTTCCGTGCCCACGGGCAATTTCGGCAACGTGTTCGCCGGGTATGCCGCCATGCAGATGGGATTGCCGGTCTCCAAGCTGATCGTCGGCTCGAACTCGAACGACATCCTGGCGCGGTTCTTCGCTTCCGGCACCATGGAAATGGCGGGCGTGGTCCCGACCGTCAGCCCGTCCATGGATATTCAGGTATCCTCAAACTTCGAACGCCTGCTGTTCGACCTTGTCGACCGCGACGGCGCCGAATGCGCCCGCGTGCTGTCCGACTTCCGCAAGACCGGTAAATTCAGCGTCACAGATACGCAATTGGCCCGTGCGCGCGAAATCTTCGCGGGTGCCCGGTTCGACGACGATCAAACCAAAGCGATCATCAAACAGGTCAAAGATGAAACCGGCGAGCTGATCGACACCCATACCGCCGTCGGTGTCGGTGCCGCGCGGCAGGCCGCCCGGGAAACGGACACGCCCGTGGTGATCCTGGCGACCGCCCATCCGGCCAAATTCCCGGACGCGGTCGAGGCCGCATCGGCCATTCGCCCGGCCCTGCCTGCACGCATGGCCGACCTTTTGGACCGGCCGCAGCGTTGCCAAAGCCTTGCGAACGATTTAGACCGGCTGAAACGCCATATCGAAGACCATCTGGCTTAAGGGAGCAAATACGCGTGGCCGTCGAAATTACCGAACTAGATAACGGCCTGCGTGTCGTCACCGAACAGATGGACCGGGTGGAAACGGTGTCGATCGGCGCCTGGGTCGGTGTCGGCGCACGCCACGAACCGGCCGACATCAACGGTGTCTCCCATCTGCTGGAACACATGGTGTTCAAGGGCACGAAATCACGAACCGCCCGCGCCATCGCCGAGGAAATCGAAGCTGTCGGCGGGCATATGAACGCCTATACGTCCCGCGAACACACGGCCTATTACGCCAAGATGCTCAAACAGGATCTGAGCCTTGCCATGGACGTGATCGGCGATCTGGTTCAGCACGCGACCCTGGACCCGGAAGAACTGGAACGCGAACGCCATGTGGTGATCCAGGAAATCCATCAGCTTCACGACACACCGGACGACGTGGTGTTCGAGAACTTCCAAGCCAAGGCCTTCCCCGATCAGGCGCTCGGCCGTTCGGTCCTGGGCTCGGAAGACCTGATCGGCGCCATGTCCCGTGACGACGTCGCCGGCTATATGGACGCCCATTACGCGGCCCCCGTCAGCATTGTTTCGGCAGCCGGCGCCCTGGATCACGCAAGCGTGGTCGACATGGCGAAAAGGGTGTTCAAGGATCTGCCTGCGGGCGCACCGGCGGTGCGTGAAGTCGCGCGTTACGCCGGCGGCGAGATTCGCACCGAACGCGATCTTGAACAGGTCCATATCGCCCTGGGCTTCGACGGCCTGGCCTATGACGATGACGATTATTACGCCGGTGCCGTGCTGTCGGCTCTTTTAGGCGGCGGCATGTCTTCACGTCTGTTCCAGGAAGTCCGCGAAAAACGCGGCTTGGTTTATTCGATCTACAGTTATCAGTCCGCCTATACGGACGGCGGCCTGTTCGGTGTCTACGCCGGCACGGGCGAGGACGAGGTCGATGAATTGATGCCGATCATCGCGGACGAATTGAACAAGGTTCGCGTCGCCGTCGACGCGGAAGAAATCGCCCGGGCCCGCGCGCAATTGAAGGCATCGATCCTGATGTCTCTTGAAAGCACCTCGTCACGATGCGAGCAGATGGCCCGCCAGATGCTGGTTTACGGCCGCCCCGTCCCGTCCCAGGAAATCGTGGAAAAGATCGACGCCGTAACGGCCGAAGACGTGACCCGCGTCGCCGACCGCCTGTTCAGCAGCGCGCCGACACTTTCCGCGATCGGGCCCCTGTCCCGCCTGGAGCGGGGCGATGCCTTCGCGGCACGGCTGCACGCCTAGACAGTCCATTGCGTGACGCATCCGCAGCCTTGCACGAACCTACTGATATTGATTAATCCCGATCGGGTGCAAAGCGGTCGATCACGACAGCCCCGGTGATGGCATCGCCGTCTTCGGATAACGGAAGCCGAACCGTGATCGTTTTGAACATCAGGCCCTTGACCGAAACCCAGCGTGTCCCCGAATAGACCGGTGTCCGGCGTTCGACCATGACCGGCAGGACTTCCGCATTGACGAAACCGAAGCCTTTGATTTCGTCCGCAAGATATCGCTTGCCGGTCAGTTCCTGACCCGCGATTTCAACCATTTGGGTGCCGAAGAACCGATACCTGAAATCGAACGGCGGGCCCAGGAAATCGACGACCGCCGTGCTCGGCAGAATATCCATGGGCAGCCGCTCAAGCCGGAAATCCCTGATGGGTGGCGCGACCGAACTGCGGCGGACTTCGTTCCAATAATCGAATGCAGTCTTCAACCCCGGATCGGTCAAATCCGTCAGGTCAAAAATTTCAACCGCTTCGATATGCGCAATTCGCTGGCCATCGTGCCATTCGAACATACCGCCGGCCTTTCCCCATCAAGTCCCGTTTCCAAGACCTTCCCCCAGGGACAGCCTAACCACGTCTGCCTTATTCCACAATCCACGGCAGAACCTGGCCGATAATCAGCGTTCGATTGTTTGGGTTAGTCCGTCACGCGGCTATCGAGGTAAGCCTCGATCAGGGAATAAATTTCTTCGGACGCATCCGCATCGCCGGTGAAAACCAAATTTGATTCCTCACCGTAAATATTGAGCACATATCCCCGCGCCCCGCAGACATCTTCCAAGGCCTGGATAAAGGGCATGATGACCTTGTCGTTGAGCGCTTCCGCCGTTTGGCAGGCTTCCATGCGCTGCAACAATTCACGGCGCAGGTCCTGGCCGGGCTTGTCTTTTTTGGGCTTCGCCATCGCCTATTCCTCCTGGCCATCCAGAATTTGTTCGATCCGGTTCATGAAAGTGGACGGATCCACGGGTTTCTCGATATAGCCGTCGGCACCGGCGGCGGCGGCCTCGTCATGCCGGGTCTTGCCCTTGCGCGCCGACACGAAAATGATCCGCGTCTTGTCCAGGCGCGGTTTTTTGCGCAATTCACGGCACAATTGCAAGCCGTCCACGGACATCATCATCATGTCGGTCAGCACCACATCGGGCCGCTTGGACGCGATATCGGCGATGGCGGTCAATCCCGTCAGATCCGAATGCACGCGATGCCCCGCATGTTCCAGGACCAGGGTGATGACATTCACGATGTCCGGGTCATCATCGACGACAAAGAATGTAAGCGGGCGGTCCGGGAGCATCAGACAGGCGATCAGGCGTGGCCGGCTTCGTCGGACAGCATGCGCGGATCAACGCCGATCTTGAGCATGGCCTGCTCCCACTTGTCATCCATGCCCATGCCGAACACAAGATGCGGGTCCGCATCGACATGCAGCCAACCGTTGGATTTGATTTCCGAATCCAATTGTCCCGGCCCCCATCCGGCATAACCCAACGCCAACAAGGATTGCCGGGGCCCGATACCGTCGGCGATGGCCTGCAGAATATCGACCGTGGCGGTCAGGGCGATATGGTCGTCGACCACCATGGTCGCTTCCTGCACGTAATCGGGGGTGTGCAGGACAAATCCCCGCCCCGATTCAACCGGGCCGCCGAAATGGACGTTGATCGGCTCGCTCATGCCTGAGGGCACGATATCAAGCTGCTCCAACAGGTCGGGGAAGCTAAGTGTTTCCAAAGGTTTGTTGACGACAAGCCCCATCGCGCCCTCTTCATTATGGGCACACATATAGATGACGGATTTGGAAAACCGGTCATCGGGCATGTTGGGCATGGCGACCAGAAGGTGGCCGGCAAGATACGCATCGTCGTTCAAATTCACGGACATGAGATCAGCCTTATTGATCAGTCCTCTATCGTTAATTTATAGCACAGCCGGATCGCCTAATTATGGCGTTGTGGTGGACCGGCGGCAAGGACGGGCAGCGGCAAAATTATGCGGATTTGCCTCTAAACCGACGCAATCACGCGCCATTTATTGGCCGTGTTCACCGACGCCGTGTAATAATCGCTGCGCTGTGGCACACAGAGCCCAACCAACCGGAGCCGAAGACCGCCGTGACCATTTTCCGCGCCGCCCCACGATTAGCCTCACTTTTGGCCGTCCTCGGCCTGTTCTGGACCGCCACCGCACAAGCCGTCGAACCCGCGCAGTCGGCCTGGCACGAAACCGAACATACCAAGGCCCGCCTGATTGCCGCCGTCACGGGCACGGGGTCGGCGGAAGTCCTGCGCCTGGGCCTGGAATTCCACATGATTCCCGGGTGGAAGATTTATTGGCGCTCGCCGGGTGATGCCGGTATCCCGCCCCGCCCCCGTTGGGACGGATCGGACAATCTGAAGGACACGAAAATCCACTGGCCCGCGCCGGAACGGTTCAGCGTGGTCGGCCTGGAAACCCTCGGCTACAAAAAAGAAGTCGTCCTGCCCATTGATGCCGTGGTCACGGAACCGGGAAAACCGCTCGCCCTTAAGGCCGTCATTCCCTACCTGACCTGCGACGACATCTGCATTCCCTATACCGCCGAACTGAACCTGACCCTGCCCGCCGGACCGGCGGAACCCAGCGAACATGCCCATTTGATCAGCCGCTATGCGGCCAGCGTTCCCGGTGACGGAGCGGGGCATGGCCTGATGCTGGCCGATGCGGCGGCGCTGAGCCCCGGCGATGCCGCCAAGGGCGAAATGACGATCAGCGTGCGCGCCAAATCGGAAACCCCGTTTTCGGCCCCCGACATCTATCTTGAAGGCCCCAATGTTCTGGCCTTTTCCAAACCGCATGTGACCTTCTCCGACAATGGCCGCGAAGCGCGCCTGGACGTCACCGTATACGGCGTAAAGGACTTGGACGGCGGGGCGGACCGCCTTGCCAAGGAAACCCTGACCGCAACCCTGGTCGACGGAAAGCGCAGCGCCGAACGCCCCCTGACCCTGACCCCCGGCGAACTGGCGCCGCCCGCCGATGCCCCCGTGCTGACCGCATCGGAACTCACCCCCGCGCCTGAGCCGAATATCCTGCTGTTCATCGCGCTTGCCGTTTTGGGTGGCCTGATTTTGAACCTGATGCCCTGCGTGCTGCCCGTCCTGTCGATCAAGGTCTTGGGCGTGATGGGCCATGGCGGCGGGAATACGGGCGAGGTTCGCCGTGGTTTCGCGGCCTCGGCGCTGGGCATTCTTGCGTCGTTCATGGTGCTGGCGTCGGGATTGGTGGCCCTTAAGGCGGCCGGCATGACCATCGGTTGGGGTATTCAGTTTCAACAACCCTGGTTCCTGGCCGCCATGGCGGTGATCGTGTTCGTGTTTGCCTGCAACCTGTTCGGAATGTTCGAAATTTCCCTGCCCCAGGCGATCGGCGACATGGGCGCTCATGCCGCGGATTCAGGCCATCACACGGGACCGCTCGGCCATTTCCTGCAGGGCGCACTGGCGACTCTGCTGGCGACCCCCTGTTCGGCCCCGTTCCTGGGCACGGCGGTCGGTTTCGCGCTTGCCCGGGGGGCCGTTGAAATCTATGCCATTTTCGCAGGCTTGGCCCTTGGCTTGGCCCTGCCCTATTTGGTCATTGCCGCCCTGCCGGCCATGGCGACCCGCCTGCCCCGCCCGGGCCCCTGGATGATCCGCCTGCGTCAGGTTCTGGGCTTGGCGCTGCTGGCCACGGCCATATGGCTTTTATGGATCATTCAAGGAATTCTCGGCACGCCGGTGACGGCCGGCCTGACCATCGGGTTGGGTGTTCTGGGCGGGGTCCTGTGGTTAGCCGGACGCGGTATCAAACCGGCCCGCGCCCTGGTGCCCGGTGCACCGATCGCGATCGGCGTGGCGCTTGTCCTGGCCGCCGCCGTCCTGCCCGGCATCGGCGGGGAAACACGCCCAGCATCGGCCGGGTTGGACCTGCGCGGCGCCGAAAAGGACAAGGCCGCCCGCGCCTTGTGGCAGCCCTTCGACGAAGCCCGGATCGCCACGCTTGTCGCGGACGGAAAGACCGTTCTGGTTGATGTCACCGCCGACTGGTGCATCACCTGTCAGGTCAACAAGCGCCTGGTCCTGAACCAAGGGGCCGTGCGCGCCGCCATCGCCGATGGCCGGATCATCGCCATGATCGCCGATTGGACCCGCCCCGACCCGGTGATTGCCGCCTATCTGGCGAAATTCGGCCGTTACGGCATTCCGTTCAACGTCGTCTATGGCCCGCAGGCACCCGACGGCATCCCCCTGCCGGAACTGCTGACGGAATCAGCCGTAACCGATGCCGTTGCCCGCGCCGGCAACGTGGTGATTGCCAAGAACTGAAATAGATCCTCTTGGACAGACGGTTTTTCATGGACTCTCGTCCGGAATCCACTATCTCATTCAGACATGAACAGCCGGACCGGCGGATGTCCCTTCGCCGCGGCCGGTTCACTTTGAGATAATCACAACCAGGGGAAGTCCAATGACAATTGGTGTAGGTGACAAAATTCCGGCGGCAACGCTTTACCAGATGACCGGTGACGGTCCGGCGGCGATTTCCACGGACGATATTTTCAGCGGCAAAAAGGTCGCCATCTTCGGCGTTCCCGGCGCCTTCACGCCGACCTGCTCGGCCAAGCACCTGCCCGGCTTCATCGCCAAGGCCGACGACCTGAAGGCCAAGGGTGTGGATCAGATCGTCTGCATGTCCGTGAATGATGCCTTCGTCATGGGTGCCTGGGCCAAGGACCAGGGTGCGGACGACAAGGTTCTTCTGGTCGGCGACGGTTCCGCCGAATTCACCAAGGCCGCCGGCCTGGAGCTTGACCTGAACGCACGCGGCCTGGGCCTGCGCTGCCAGCGCTTTGCAATGGTTGTCGAAGACGGCACGGTCAAATCGATTGAAATCGATGCCGCCGGCGCGTTCGAGAAGACCAGCGCCGAAAGCGTTCTCGCCGGTCTGTAGGCCCGATCACCGGGGGTGCCTGGCACCCCCGGGTCGGCTTCCGCCATGGGATTTCTGATTGCAGGCATCGCCCTTATGGGCGGCATTTTGAGCATCTTCATGCTCAAAGGGCGGTTCCCTTCACCCGCCTTGAACCGCATCGCCTATCACGAGTTGACGGCACGGCTGGCGGTCATCGCCGCCGTGTTCATCCTTGTCGGGCTGTTGGTCGCGGGCAACGCTCTTTTGGAAACGTTGGGAATCGTTCAGCCGACCTAGGACGGGTGCGCGGCAACCCGCCAAACGGGTTAAGGCAACCCGTTGCGCCCATGGGCCAGATAGGCCGGGCGCTGGCTGAGAAGCTCATAATAGGCGGCCAAGGCCGGTGTTTCCGGTTTTTCAAACCCTTCGACCTTGAACCAGCGATTGACCACCAGGCCCATGGAAATGTCCGCCACGGTGAAGGTCTCGCCGGTGATATAGGGGCCGTGGGCCGCCAGATGGGCCTCGACGATGCGCATGTCGTGCACCAGATCCTTACGTCCCTGGTCGACGAACCAGTCGTTGTCCCAGGGCGCTTCCTTGAGTACCCCACCCAGGAAGGCCCCGCGCAGGGCATGGGTCAGGTCGTAGGCGATCCAGTCCATCCATTGTTCGATCTGCTGGCGCTTGACCAAGTCCGAGGGATACAGATCCTCCCGCCCCGCCTTGGCCGCCAGATAGCGCACGACCGAATTGGATTCCCGCATCACCGCGTCGCCATCAATCACCACGGGCACCTGGGCGACCGGGTTGAGGGCAAGGAATTCCGGCTCCGTACAGGCACGGAAACCGCGACCGTAGTCCTCGCGCTCATAGGGCATCTCCATCTCGTCGCAAACCCAGAGGATCTTACGCACGTTGAAGGAATTGGACCGGCCAAGGATGCGAATGGGTGCCGTATCCGAAGATGTGGCAGACGAGGTATTGGCAGACATGGAAGTTCCTCCGTGAATTGATCCGGGTTTTCGATGATCTGCCACGGATGGTCGCCCCTGCCATTGATAAAAACAAATTCATAAATTATAACAATTAATATATTTAATTTATGAATTTCACATTTCGTCAGTTACAAGTCCTAACCGCCGTCGCGCGCCACGGCAGTTTCACCCGCGCGGCCCGGCAGCTGGGCATGACCCAGTCCGCCGTCAGCACCAGTGTGCGCCACTTAGAGGCCGAACTGGGACTGCCCCTGTTCGAGCGCGACACCCGCAACGTCCGCCCGACGGAAGCCGGACGTGACCTGTCGGCCCGTGTCGGCGGATTGCTCAGCGATCTGCGGAACGCCCTGGAAAATACCCGCAGCACGGCCGAACGACGGCGCGGGCGGGTGCATATCGCCGCCGTACCGACGGCGGTCACACGGCTGCTACCGCCCTGCTGCGCCGAATGCCGCGGGCGCTATCCGGAAATCGACCTTCGGATCGAGGAAATGGCGGCCGAGGACGTGGCGACAGCGGTGCTGGACGGCCGCGCCGACCTGGGCGTGCTCAACGAAGGGCGGAACCTGACCGCTCTTGCCGCGACGCCGCTTGGTAATGACGTATTTTGTCTGGTCTGCCCCCAAGGTCATCCGCTGGCACGCAAGCGGTCCCCGACATGGCGGGATTTAGAGGGCCAGGACATGGTGATGCTGGATGCGCGCACAGGCAGCCGGGCGCTGATCGATGAAATCCTACGGGATCAGAAGATATCCGTGCAGCCTGTCCAGGAAATGTCCCGGCCGGAAGCCGTCTTAGCCTTGGTCGCGGCGGGCATGGGGGTCGCCGTGCTGCCGGAACTGGCGGCGCCAACGGCGGAGGACAGAGTGCTGGTCACCCGGCGGCTATGCCAACCCGAGGTTTCCCGCCACATGGTCCTGGTTCACGCCCCCGGTCGCGCACCCGAAGGACCTGCCGGCCTGGTCGCCGACCTGCTGTCCCGCCAGGGAGCCGCTTAAGCCTTGGCGGCGGGGAGAGCATGCTTGCGCATGAAGTCCTTGACCACCGGTGCGATGTTTTCCCGCCACTTACGGCCGTTGAACACGCCGTAATGGCCGACACCCTTTTCCAGGTGATAGTGCTTTTTCGCCTTGGGCAGATTGGGCGTGATGTCGAGCGCCGCCTTGGTCTGGCCGACACCGGAAATATCATCCAGCTCACCTTCGACGCAGAGGATCGCGGTGTCCTTGATCTTGCCCGGATCAACGGCTTGCCAGCGGAAAGTCATTTCCCCCTTGGGCAGGGCATGGGTCTGGAACACGACCTCCAGCGTCTGCAGGAAGTATTCCGCCGGTAGGTCCATGACCGCCAGGTATTCCTCGTAGAACGCCGATTTCTTGTCCGCGGCTTCGTCATCGCCTTCGACCAGATGATCGAACAATTCGTTCATGGACATAAGATGGCGTTCCAAGTTCATGGAAATGAAGTTGGACAGCTGCACGAAACCCGGCAACACGCGGCGGAACGCGCCCGGATAGGGCAGCGGCACCATGTTGATGACGTGTTTTTCGAACCATTCCGGATCATGTTCCTTGGCTAGCTTGTTGACCGCCGTCTGGCCGACCCGCGTGTCCACGGGCCCACCCATCAGGGTCATGGACGCCGGCCGGCAGATATCTTCCCAACCGGCCATCACGGCGGCCGCGGCCATCACCGGCACGCTGGGCTGGCACACGGCGATGACATGCGCGCCCGGCCCCAGGTAGTGCAGAAAATCAATCACATAATCGATGTAGTCGTTCAGGTTGAACTGATCGGACGTGACGGGAATGTTGCGGCAATCGATCCAATCGGTGATGTAGACGTCATGGTCCGGCAGCATGGCTTCGACCGTGCCGCGCAGCAACGTCGCGAAATGGCCGGACAGGGGGGCCACGATCAGAACCTTGGGATCGTTGCGGTCTGTCTTGCGCTTGAAATGGACCAGATCGCAATAGGTCCGGTGGATCATGGTTTCGATTTCGACCGGGACTGTCTTGCCGTCGATTTCCGTTTGCTCAATCCCCCACTCGGGCTTGCCGTATTTGTGGGTCATGCGCGAATAAATATCAGCGGCCGACCCCATGGCCTTGCCCAAAGGCGTGTGGCTGAAGGCGTTCATCGGGTTGTTGGCCGCGAACTTCATGGCATCCGCCACCGCCCGGGATGGCGCCATGGCCAAACGCTGCATTTCGTGGAGGTAGTAGAGCATGGGAAACGTCCTTTCCGCAGGCGCAGGCTCCGCACCCCGAACCTTTATAATGCACCGCAACAAAGCGGACCGCAATACGCCGTCGGTCATAGCTTTATGGAGATTTCGCAACGCAGCATTGCCGGGGCGGCATCAATCCGCCCAAAGGCCTGTCAGGCGCGGAATTCGATCACTTTCCAGTAATGGTCGATCATCCGAATGGCTTCCTCGAAGCCTTCTTCCGGATCGCCCTTCTTGATATAGCCCGCCACGTTCTGCTTATAAGCCTCGTCAATATCCGATTCCGCATCAGACGTTGTCAGCACGAAAACGATATCCTTATGCAGATCGGGGTCGGACCGCAGATTGTCGAGAAATTCCAGCCCCCCCATGCGCGGCATCTTCAAATCCAGCAGGATCAGATAGGGAAGCGAAATTTTCTCCTGCCCGTTTTGGCCCCTGAGGATATCCAGGGCCTCGATCCCGTCATGGGCCCGCCGCACCGGATTGGTGATCTTAAGATTCTTGAAGGCGCGCTGCAGGATTTTGAAATCCAAATCGTCGTCTTCGACGATCAGAAATGTAACCTCGCGGTATTTAGTCATCCGATCATCCTTCCTTTCGCCATGTAAAACACACGGCACAGCCACGGTCGGTCAGCGGGCTATTGACGGTCAGCGTGCCGTCATGGGCCTCGACCACCTTTTTCACGGTGGCCAAGCCGATCCCCGAGGCTTCATGCTGGTCACGGGGCTTCAACGTCTGGAATATCTGCGTCACTTTATCATGAAACTCAGGCGCGATTCCCGGTCCGTCATCACGCACTTCGAACGACACAAAACCGTCATCATCCATAGCGCTGACCGTGATGATGCCCACATCCCGGTCATGGTGCTTGATCGCATTATCGATCAGGTTCTGCAGAACCTGCTGCAGATGAACCCGTGTGGCCGGAAAAGGCGGCACGTCACCTTCGTAAGTCACGATCATGCCCGACGGCGGTTCGACCATCAGAATGATTTCATCGACGAGTTCAGGCAAATCGACCTTTTCCAATTCATAGGCTTTGCTGGTGACGCGGGAATATTTCAACAGCCCTTCCAGCAACCCATCCATGCGCTCAACCCGGGAACGCAACATGGCCAGGTTTTCAAGGGTATCGGGCGACACTTCGGCGCCCAGGTCCTCGGCGATCCAGGTTGCCGTCGTCTTGATCCCGCGCAGGGGGGCGCGCAAGTCATGGGATGCGACATACGCAAAGTCCTCCAGATCCCGGTTGGAGCGTTCCAGGTTCTTTGCGTATTCGATCAGTTTCAACTCGGCGTTTTGCTGCGCCTGAAACCGCCTGTCGAATTCATGAGCGATTTCCTCAAGCTCGTTGCTGGCAATAAAATCTTCTTCTTCCAGATCCGTATCCAAGGCCAGGCTCTTAATCCTGTCTCGCAATCGAAACAGCGGCGTCAGAATACCGCGGGTCGACAGGACATAAAACACGGCAACGATCAGCACGACGACCCCCGCCGTCCCCAGGGTCAGAGCGATGATCGTCGCCTCGATCCGCGCGATACGGGCCTGAAAATACTTGCTGAGCCTGTTGGACAGTGCCGCCAATGATTGCGAAGCAGACAGGAAAGAGCGCATCAAGGCCCGTTGCGCCCGCTGGGCATTCGGGTCTTCAACGTCGGGACGGTCCAGAATTTTCCCAAGGTTTTGCAACGCCCCCCGCATGATGTCCGTACTGGCGACCATCCGCCGGGTGATCACCACCTGTTCTGCGGGGCCGTTCAGGAAATGCCCCAAAAGGTCCAATAATGATTTGATGCGGGCATCGAATTGCTGATCCAGGCGGCGGGTGCGGCGGGTCTGCAGTTCGGATGCAAGCACGTTGAGGTCAAGAACGGCCCGATTGATCGACTGCGCACGGCTATCGAGTTCGCGGACCTCGCGCACTTGGCTCAGCCCGATCATGTTCATCAGAACCAAGGCGCCGACCGCCACGAGAATGACCACGGCGGAAATTCGGGCGGCCGTCTTGATGCGCATATTTAAGAGCCCGTCCTAACGTATGATCGTGAACCGTGTCGGGTCCACGGCCAACAAGGCATCGGGGTAGACCCGTTCAAGAAAATTGGGGACCTGTCCCTTGGACAATCCGTTTCCGACCCGCCAATGGGCTTCGTCTTCCATCAGGCTGAGCATGTCCTGAGATAACGAAACATCCATCACGTGATCCGGCCAAAGTTTTTCCAACACCGCCCGATCGATCCCAATCCGCCCGGCAAGGATATCCATGCTGTAATCGCGCGATGCACCGGCCCAATCCGCCGCCTGGACCAAGGCCCGCACGACCTTTTCAACATCACCTGTTCGTTTGCCGATGAAACCCGCGGTCGAGGCAAGAACGAAGTAATAAGGCTGTCCGCCCTGAACAGTGATGGCAATGCTGTCCTTGCCCAGAAGTTCAGCCGCCTGATTGGCATAGGGCTCCCAACTGACGATCGTGTCGACGGTCCCTTCCTTCAGTGCTTCAGGCAGTTTCGGTGGTGCGATATCGACTGTTTTCACGTCGGCCGCCCGAATGCCGTTCAAATCCAGCAACCGGCCGAGAAAGAATTGCGAGATCGATCCCGCACGCAGCCCGATTGACTTACCGGACAAATCCGCAGGCCCGTTCACCCCGGCGGACCGGCGCCCGATCAGCCGCACGTTCGAAATCGCCGCCACGGTGCCGGTCACCCGCAATTCAGGATGTTCGAAACTTCGGGCCGCAAACGCGTATTCGGACATGGTCGCGAATTGGTATTTGCCGTCGATCAAACCGCCCCCCGCGGCCACGCCCGAAGCCACCAGTTCGACCTTCACATCGACCCCGGCCCGTTTAAAAAACCCTTGATCTTCCGCAAGCCAGACAAGCCAGCCCGACTTTGACGTGGCGATCACAATCGGCTCGGCCAGCGCGGCCCGGCCCATCGCCGCAACACTGATGACAACCGCCAGAATAAGCCCCAAGGACCGGCGGAAACTTCCGTCACGCCGGCCTGAAAACGCAGATATTGGCTTCATGATGTCCGTCATCCTTTTGGAAGGGTGAAAGTAACAATCGTGCCTTGTTCCGGGCGGCTTGTGACAACTATGCCGCCGCCGTTTTGTTCAACCAGTTCCTTACAAAGAACCATGCCCAACCCCGTGCCTTTTTCACCGGCCGTGCCCGTGGTGCTTTTCTGTTCCGAGATTTCGAACAGACTGGCGATTTTCGCATCGTCCATGCCCACGCCCGTATCCTGTATAGACACCGCAACATCCGACCCGGAGTCACGAACACCGACGTTAACCTGCCCACCTTGCGCCGTGAACTTGACCGCATTGGCGATCAGATTACGGATCACGGAACTGACCGCGCGTTTGTCCGCATTGACGGTTTGGAATTCAGGCGTTTCCTTCACCAGGACAACGCCCTTCTGATCGGCCTGATCCTGCGTCAGATCAATGGTTTCCTGTATCATTTCGACGATGTCGAAGTGTTCCGGCTGGAACGAAACACCACCCAGTTGCAGCCGCGACCATTCCAACAGGTCTTCAACCAGGTTGAGCGCACGCGTCGCCGCCGCGAACATCATGTCGCCCTGTTTTTTCAGCTGATCCGGGTTCCTGCCAACAATCCCCCGCCGGAATATCTCGGCGGTCCCCAGCATGCCCGCGAACGGCGAGCGCAGATCATGGGCAATGATCGAGAAAAACTTGTCCTTTTTGGCATTCGTTTCCGCAAGTTCGGCCGAGGTTAGCGCCAATTCATCGGCGACCTTACGAAGGTCCTGCTCGGCGGATTTTTGCTTGGTGATGTCGGCGGCCGTACCGCGATAACCTCCGAATCTGCCGTGTTCGTCCTTGATCGGCTCGCCGTTGATCGACCAATAAGTCACATCGCCGCTAGGTGCGGTGTAAGACATTTCGAAATCTTTGAACGGTTTTTGCTGTTCCAGGTCCGCGCGATGCTCTTCCCAGGTATGGGGTGGCAGGGGCGCGAACCCGCTTATTTCCCAGCGACGCCTGCCGATAACATCTTCGCGCGCCGGCTGGTAATCATCCGCCAGTGTACCGACCGCGTCCCGGAACTTCAGACCGGCGTCCATTTCCCAGAACCGGTCCGACGCGACCCGCGCGAATTGCCGGAACCGTTCACGGGAACGGCGCAAATCAACCTGAATACGGTGACGTTCGATGGAATAGCGCAGCGTGCGGTCAAGCGCCCGTTCGGTCATATCATGTTTGCTGAGGTAGTCCTGCGCGTCGCGAAGAATTGCGGTATGGGCAAGGGTTTCGTCATCCTGGCCGGACAGGATAACGATGGGAATGTCCCCCTGGGTGACGTCGCTCAGCACCCTTAACCCCTGCAGACCCTGTGCATCCGGCAAAGACAGGTCAAGCAGAACGACGTCGCAGGTTTTTTCCCCGGACAGCAGATAGTCCGCGGCCGCCATCAGGGTATCAACATGGATGATTTCGTATCGTCCCTGGAATGCCCGTTCCAGGCCGCGTTTGACCAGCAGGGCATCGCCCGGGTCATCCTCGATCAGAAGCACCCGTGCCACCGCACGGTCGTTGTCGTCCTCAATAATTTTTCGGCTGTTATCCATATATAGCTGGCGGTCCGCCTTTCCGTCGCAAACGCATTCACCTCCAACCCCCAAGCGCAGTGTAGCAAGCGTGGGAGAAAACGCTAATACGCTAAAAGTCGAGATATACGAAAGGCCTACAATTTGGCGATACCAAGGCGTGCAAGCTCATCCGCCCGTTCGTTTTCGGGATGCCCGGCATGCCCCTTGACCCACTGCCAATCGACGTCGTGACCGGCCAGCGCCGCATCCAGGCGGCGCCAAAGGTCCTCGTTCTTGACCGGTTTCTTGGCCGCCGTTTTCCAGCCGTTGCGTTTCCAGCCGTGGATCCACTTGGTAATGCCATCTTTCACATAGACGCTGTCCGTGACCAGGCGCAGACGTGCCGGGCGCGTGACGTTTTCGATCCCTTGGATCGCCGCCATCAGTTCCATACGGTTGTTAGTGGTCGCGGGCTCGCCGCCGAACAGTTCCTTTTCGTGGTCTCGCCACCGCATAAGCACCCCCCAGCCGCCGGGTCCCGGGTTCCCGGAACATGCGCCGTCGGTGAAAATTTCGATGATGTCGTCGCTATCGGTCATGTCGTCAGGTCACATCCAATCCATATTCAGAGGCACTTCGCACCCGTTCGTGAAAGCGCAGTTTTGCCATGTATTCCATGGGATCCTTGGGCGTCACCAGGGCGCCGTCCGGCGTGTTGAGCCAATCGTAAATCCTGGTCAGCAGAAACCGCATCGCCGCCCCCCTGGCCAGAAGCGGCAGGGCGGCGACCTCGGCCTCGCCAAGCGGCCGCTCGCCCGCATAGCCCATCACCAATCGCCGGGCCTTGGTGATGTTGAAACTGAAGTCGCTTTCGAAGCACCAGGCGTTGAGACAGATCGCCAAGTCATAGGCCAGGGAATCCCGGCAGGCGAAATAAAAGTCGATCAGGCCGGTCAATCCACCGCCGCGAAAGAACACATTGTCGGGAAACAGGTCGGCATGAATGATCCCCTGCGGCAAATCTTCGGGCCAAGCCGCTTCGATTTCATCCAGGTCGTGGTTGAGTTTTGTGCCGATCCCCATCTGCACGCGGTCGACCTCGGGGCCGGCGCTGTTCAGCAAGGGCCGCCAAGCCGGCACGGACAGCGCGTTTTCCCGCCCACCCTCGAACCCGGCCCCCGCCAGATGTAGGCGCGCCAGGGCGCGGCCGACCTCGGCACAATGATCCGGCGTGACCCGCCGGGGCCACATACCGGGAAGAAAAGTGACGATCGCCGCCGGCCGACCGGCCAGGGCGCGTAAGATTTCCCCCGCTTTGTCCCGCACGGGCAAGGGGCAGGGAATGCCCCGTTCCGCCAGATGATCCAGCAGACCGACAAAGAACGGCAGGTCACGCGGATCGACGCGTTTTTCGTAAAGCGTCAGGATGAACGTCCCCGCCGTCATGGTCAGCAGGAAGTTCGAATTCTCGATTCCTTCCGCGATGCCCTTGCACGACACGACTTCACCCAGGTCGTAGCCGTCCATGAACTGGACCAATTCTTCGTCAGAGACTTCCGTATAGACGGCCATGGCGGTATGATCTTCACAATATGGTCGGCAACACCGACCCGTCCGGACTGTTGAGTGCGGGCCCATAAAACAAGAAATTCCGAGGGGGCGCCAGCAGGCCGCTGGCAACGCACGAACCGCAACGGTTAAACGGATCGATATGTATCGAGGACGAACAACCATTCGGGCGGCGATTCTGGCAGGGCTGACCCTGACTGCCGGATGCCTTGCCTTGCCCGCGTTGGCCGCCCGCGAGGCCCCGGATATCCCTTCGCTCGGCCGTGAATCGACGGCCCCCAAAGTCGCTATCGTGCGCCAGGTGCAATCGGCCCTTGCGACGCTGGGGATGTATTCGGGCTTTCTCGACGGCAAATTGAACCAGAACCTGACCTCGGCGATCCGTCTGTATCAGCAACAGGCGGGATTGCGGGTCACCGGCCGCATCACCGATGCCCTGGTCGATCACCTTGAACGCAGCCTGCGTGTCAGCCGCCTGTTGCAGAATCTGGACGACACCCGTCGCAAGGCCATGGACGACGCCCGCCAAGCCTTGCAGGCCCATCCTGCGACACGCGATCTGATCGACGACGCAGAGGCCGAACCGGCCGATGCCGCCCGCGACCCCGCACCTTGTTTCGATAAACCCACCGTCCGCTGTTTGCTGACCGAAGGATTCGAAAGTGCCAAGGCCGTGACGAAGCGCGACCTGCGCGATTGGGCCTTGGGGGAAATATTGGCGGCACAGGCCCGCGCCGGGCTGATGAAACGGGCCATGGAAACAACCCGGCGGATACAGGACCCGCGTCTGGTGATGGTTGCCCTGCGCGACATTGCCCAAGCACAGGCCCGCGCCGGGCGCGAGGAAGAAGCCCTTGCCGCCGCCGAGATCATTCCCGAATCGCGCACCCAGATCGAAGCCCTGGCCGTGATCGCCGATACCCAGGCACGGCACGGATACATGCAGGCCGCGAAGGACACGGCCTCCCTGTTGTTCAGCATGGCCCGCCATTTGAAGGTCCCGGCGGACAAGGTCGCCTTCGCGACCCGTGCGGCGGTCGCCTTGTACCGGTCCGGCGACCAGGACACGGCAACCGCGGCCCTTCATCTGGCGCGGTTGACCGCCGATGAAAAAGTTCCGACCTCGTCCAAGGTTGCCGCCTGGCGCCAGGTCGCGGGTGCGCTGGCGGATTTGGACCGCCTGGACGATGCATTGGATCTCGCACGCCTTGTCGCCCACAGGACGGATAAGGCCAGCGTCCTGATCGCGGCAGCACAATCGGCGATCCGCGCCGGACGTCTGGACAAGGCCATGGAACTCGCCCATGACGTCGATGCCGAACGGTATCGCGTCCTGGTCTTGGGCGAAGTCGCCGTCGCCCGCGCACAGGCAGGCGACCGGGATGGTGCCGACGTCGTCATGGACGAAGCCTTCAACGATGCCGAAGCCATCGCCCTGCCCTTTGCCCGCGCCTATGCGATCAGCCGCCTGGTTCTGGCTCTCAGCGACATGGCCCGGATCAAGGACCGCCCGACCGAAATTTTGACCGAACGCTTTGCCCGGGCACGTGACGCGGCGGAACGAATCGACGATGCCCGCCTGCAGGCACAGGTACTGTTCGCCATCGCCGCCCATCAGCGCATGGTGGGCTTGGCGCCCGATGAATCAAAAGCCAGCGAACGTTTGGCGATTGCCGCCGCCTACCGCATCCCCAGCGCGATCAGCCGCGTCTGGGTGCATGGCGACACGGCGACCCTCCATGCGCGCGCGGCGGAATCCGACTTGGCCTTGAATGCCTTCAACCGCGCCATGGCAGAAGCCCGCGCCATTGAAAATTCCTGGTCCCGCGCCCGCGCGATGGCCAAATTGGCACAGACCCTGATCGACATGGCCGCCCCGGGAACCGCCGCCACGGCCGACGAAATATCAACGGGGTCACGCTGATTTTCTTAATCGGCAGCGGACTTGCCGCAAGGCCACGGGTCCATTAGATTCCCCGGCGACCCGACATAGCGTCGGCCGACATCCGCCACCCGGCGAATGCATTCACGGAGACCGCGATGACCGTTCCCAAAATCGCGCAAAAAGCGCCCTACGCCACCGCCGTCGAAGCGGGGAAGAAATATGCGTGGTGCGCCTGCGGGCTGAGCACCAATCAACCGTTTTGCGACGGGTCTCATTCAGGCACGGGCATGACACCGTTGGTCATCACCGCGGAAAAATCGGAAACCGTTTATTTTTGCGGCTGCAAGGCCACCAACACGCCGCCGTTCTGCGACGGCACACACAACAGTCTTTAAAGAATCCGTGACCCGATTTTATCTTCCCGCCCGCGCCGCAGCGCTGATTTTGACCGCCCTTGCCGTCGCCGGCTGCGATACCTTGAGCAACAAGTTCATGGACTCCGTGACCGGCAAGATTCAGCTTCCCTGCCCATCCCAGAACATTGTCGCGGATGCATCCCGTCGGCTGGCCTATCAACCCGGTCAGGGCCGCGATCTGATCGACATCGACAACGAGGTCACCATCAGCCAGGTTGCCGTGGCATGCGATTCGGACGTCGATCGTGATACCCGCGCCGGCTCGATGTCCGTGACGGTCACCACATTCATGGAAGCCGTCCGCGGACCGGCGAACCGTGATCGCAAAACGGCCATTGAATATTTCGTTTCCGTCACTGATCGCGCCAATAAAATTCTCTATCGCGAAGCTTTCACCATCAACCTGACTTTCGCCGAAAACGAAAGCCGCCGGGAATTTGCCACGCCGCCCGTGCGCCTGAACGTCCCCATTCAATCCGGACAGACAGGCAAGAACTTCAGGGTCCTTGTCGGATTGGTCATTACCCGCGATCAATTGGAAATAAACCGGCAGGACCGCCGCCCCCGGCTCTAAACCACTCTTCGAACCTTCCCCCCATCGGTCCTCCATTCAGCATCTCGATCCGCTGCCGGTTGACCTTGGCTGATCCGTCGATACAATGGACGGCAGACATCCTCAGATGATCGCTGTGGGAGAGTCCGGCCGTGCATTGAATTCAATTCGCCCGGTCGGCGCCGAAGGAGCAACCGCCCCGGAAACTCTCAGGCACCCGGACCGCAGCAGGATGAGGCTCTGGAAAGTGGGCAGGCTTGCCGATTGAATACGGCCGAGCCCCACCGAAGATGTAAGCCGGCGGCACGGATCGCACCGGTCAATCTTTCAGGTTCCGAGACAGAGGGGGCGTTCAAACGGTGGATACACCGTTGGGACGCCGTTGAACCCTGCTGCTTCGCTTCATCGCGAACGGCATCTTAGAACCAAGCCCGGGGAGGCCCCATTGGCCGACGACACGCAAAACCTGAAGACCACGCCGCTGGACGCGCTGCATCGCGAGTACGGCGCCAAAATGGTGCCCTTCGCCGGCTATGCCATGCCCGTGCAGTACAAGGACGGCGTTCTCAAGGAACACCTGCACACCCGCGCCGCGGCCGGCCTGTTCGATGTTTCGCACATGGGGCAGGCACGCCTGCACGGCGCCAAGGCTGCCGAAGCCCTGGAAACCCTGGTGCCCGGCGATATCGCGGGCCTGGGTGCGGGCAACATGCGCTACACCCTGTTCACCAACGACGCGGGTGGCATCCTCGACGATCTGATGGTCACCCATTGCGGCGACGTGCTTTACCTGGTGGTCAACGCCGCCTGCAAGGACGCCGATTTCGCCCATCTTTCCGGCAGCCTTCCGGACAACCCGCTTGAGATCATCGAAGATCATGCCCTGCTGGCACTGCAAGGCCCCAAGGCGGCAGAGGTTCTGGCACGCTATATCCCGGCCGTACGACACATGGTGTTCCTGACCGGTGGCGTCTATCACATCAACGACATTCCCTGCTTCATTACCCGGTCCGGCTACACCGGCGAAGACGGCTATGAAATTTCGATCCCCGCCGACGAAGCCGATGCCTTTGCCCGGCTGCTGTTGTCCGAGGACGAAGTCATGCCGATCGGATTGGGTGCCCGTGATTCCCTGCGCCTGGAAGCGGGCCTTTGCCTTTACGGCAATGACATCGACGAAACGACGACCCCGGTCGAAGCCGCCCTGAATTGGACCATCGGCAAGCGCCGGCGGGCCGAAGGCGGATTTCCCGGCGCAGATACGATCCTGGGCCAGATCAAGGACGGCACGGCGCGCCGCCGCGTCGGGTTGAAGCCCGAAGGCCGCGCGCCCGCCCGCGGTGGCACGGAAATTCAGGATATGGACGGCAATACCGCCGGAACCGTGACATCGGGCGGGTTCGGCCCGTCGGTCGATGGTCCCGTCGCCATGGGCTACGTGCGGACCGATCTGGCGGAACCGGGAACGAAGGTCAATCTGATGGTTCGCGGCAAGGCGCTTGCCGCCGAAGTCGTCAAGCCGCCCTTCATAAAACAGAACTACGTCAAAGACTGAACGATCAAGGCAGGGAGATTAAAAAGAATGACTGTGAAATACACCAAGGACCACGAGTGGGTCCGCATGGAAGGCGACGTCGCCACGGTCGGCATCACCAATTACGCCCAGGAACAGTTGGGCGACGTGGTGTTCGTCGAGGTCCCCGAGGCAGGCATCCATTACGACGCCGGGGCCGAAGCGGCCGTGGTCGAATCGGTCAAGGCGGCGAGCGAGGTCTATTCCCCCCTTGCCGGTGACATCGTCGAAGGCAACCAGGCCGTGGCCGACGACCCGTCGCTGGTCAATTCGGACCCGGAAGGCGAAGGATGGTTCTTCAAGATCAAGCCCGACAACCCATCCGACTTGGACACAATGCTCGACGAAGCTGCCTACAAAGCTTTGCTGGCCGAACTCGACTGATATCGATCCGACGAAGGACCCAAAGACAATGACCGAACAGAACGCGGGCGACAGCTTCGCCGACCGTCACATCGGGCCCCGCCCGGACGAGATCGAAAACATGCTGAAGGTCCTGGGTCTTTCCTCCCTGGACGATCTGGTCAAGGCAACGGTGCCGCCGTCGATCCTGAAACCGGGCGGGTACACCGCCCCGCCCTTGACCGAAGCCGGGGCGCTCGCCCGTCTGCGCGCCATGGCGGACAGGAACGTGATCGCCAAACCGATGATCGGCATGGGCTATTCCGGCTGCATCACGCCGCCGGTGATCCTGCGCAACGTGCTGGAAAATCCGGGCTGGTACACGGCCTATACCCCCTATCAGGCGGAAATCAGCCAGGGCCGCATGGAAGCCCTGATGAACTATCAGCAGACCATCATCGACCTGACGGGGATGGAGCTGGCCAACGCCTCGCTGTTGGACGAAGGCACGGCCGCGGCCGAGGCCATGACCCTGATGCGCCGGGTCGGCAAGGCCAAGGGCCAGACCCTGTTCGTCGACGCCGGCTGCCATCCGCAGACCATCGCGGTGATCGAAACACGGGCCGCCCCTTTGGGCATTCCCGTCACGGTCGGCGATCCGTTCACGGACCTGGCGGGCCTGGGCGACGACATCTACGGCCTGGTTCTGCAATACCCGGCGACGGACGGCGCCATCCGCGATTTCCGCGCCGTGACGGAAAAGGCCCATGACGCGGGCGCCTTGGTCACCGTGGCGGCGGATCTGTTGTCGCTGGTGCTGCTGACACCGCCCGGCGAATGGGGGGCCGACATCGTCGTCGGCTCGGCCCAAAGATTCGGCGTGCCCATGGGCTTCGGCGGCCCGCACGCAGCCTTCATGGCAGCCAAGGATGCCTTCAAACGCACCCTGCCCGGGCGCCTGATCGGCGTGTCCATCGATTCGCGCGGCAAGCCCGCCTACCGCATGGCGTTGCAGACCCGCGAACAGCACATCCGCCGCGAGAAGGCGACATCCAACATCTGCACGGCGCAGGTTCTGCTGGCCAATATCGCCGGCATGTATGCGGTCTATCATGGGCCGGAGGGCCTGACCCGCATCGCATCGAACGTGCAGCGCCTGACGGCGGCCCTCGCGGCGGGCCTGAAATCCGCGGGCGTGGCGCTCGCCAACGATACCTTCTTCGACACCCTGACCGCCGACCTGGGCGACAAAGGCAAGGCCGACATGGTGATCGCCGCGGCACGCACGGAACATATCAATCTGCGGGCCTGGGGCGACGGCCGGGTCGGCATGGCGTTGGACGAGACGACGGACCAAGCCGACGTTCAGGCCGTGCTTGCCGCCTTCGGTGCTCCTGACGCCAAGATCGATCTGAACGCGCCGGGCGGCATTCCCAAGGACCTCGCCCGCACGACACCTTTCCTGGAGCATCCCGTGTTCCACGGCCACCGCTCGGAAACGGCGATGATGCGCTATCTGCGCAAGCTGGAAGGCAAGGACCTGGCCCTGAACCGGGCCATGATCCCGCTCGGTTCCTGCACCATGAAACTGAACGCCGCGGCAGAGATGATCCCCATCACCTGGCCCGAGTTCGGGCAGATCCATCCCTTCGCCCCGGCCGATCAGGTCCAGGGGTACAAGGAAATGATCGACGATCTGGACCGCATGCTGTGCGAGATCACGGGTTTTGACGCCGTGTCCCTGCAACCCAACGCGGGCAGCCAGGGGGAATACGCGGGCCTGTTGGTCATCCGCGCCTATCACCTGGCGCGTGGCGACACCGGGCGTGACGTCTGCCTTATCCCGTCAAGCGCCCATGGCACCAACCCGGCCAGTGCCGTCATGGCGGGCATGAAGGTCGTGGTGGTCGCCTGTGACGATCACGGCAACGTGGATGTGGCCGACCTGAAAGCCAAGGCCGAGGAACACAAGGATGCCTTGGCGGCCTTGATGGTCACCTACCCATCGACCCACGGTGTGTTCGAGGAAGCGATCGAGGAAATCTGCGACATCATCCATGCCAACGGCGGGCAGGTCTATATGGACGGCGCCAACCTGCAGGCCATGGTCGGCCTGTGCCGGCCCGGCACCTTCGGCCCCGATGTGGCGCATATGAACCTGCACAAGACCTTCTGCATCCCCCACGGCGGCGGCGGCCCGGGTGTGGGGCCCATCGGCGTGAAATCGCATCTGGCGCCTTATCTTCCGGCCAGCCCGGTGGTCAGCGGTGCGGGCGGTGATGAAAGCGTCGGCGCCGTATCGGCGGCCCCCTGGGGGTCGGCGTCGATCCTGCCCATATCCTGGGCCTATATCGCCATGATGGGTGGCGACGGCCTGACCCGGGCAACCCAGGTCGCGATTTTGAACGCCAACTACGTGGCCAAGCGACTGGCCGGACATTACGACTGCCTGTATACGGGCAAGAACGGCCTGGTCGCCCATGAATGCATCATCGACACCCGGCCGCTCAAGGACGAGCACGGCATCACCGTGGACGACATCGCCAAGCGGCTGATCGACTACGGCTTCCACGCGCCGACCATGTCCTGGCCCGTGGCTGGGACGCTGATGGTGGAACCGACCGAATCGGAACCCAAGGAAGAGCTCGACCGGTTCTGCGACGCCATGATCGCAATCGCGGGCGAAGCGAAAAAGGTCGGCGCCGGGGATTGGCCCGCCGACGACAACCCGCTGGTCAACGCCCCCCATACGGTCGATACGGTAACGACGGATGCCTGGCAGCATGCCTATAGCCGCGAGGATGCGGCCTTTCCCCTGCCCGGGCTTTATCACGACAAATACTGGTCCCCCGTGGGCCGTGTGGACAACGTGCACGGTGACCGCCACGTGGTCTGCACCTGCCCGCCGCTGGAAGCCTACGAAACCGCGGCGGAGTAGGAATTTCAGGCAGGGTCGATTGGTCAGCGCCTAGGTTTCGTCCATATCGCGCAGCATCTGCTCGCCGGCATCGCAAGGCGGGCGCTGTTCCATGCGGACCGGGGCAAATAACCGATGCTTGTTTTTCGGCTCGATCCTGGGTCCATTCAGGCTGGCGATCTCGCGAATCAGCTTACGTTTGATGGCACGCCCGAAATCGGCGAACCCATCGGCCACGACGATGAAGGCGCCGGGGCCGCCGATCACGCAATCCTCGAAATACCAATCCAGGTTCGGCAGCTGCGGCGTGCCGTAGGGGCTGGGACGGCCGTTGACGATGGGCAGGCCGTTGATCGTCACCCCGCGGGCCACGGCCCGGTCCCGTGCCGGGACGACAGGTTCGCCGTGGTTGTTGGCGCCATCGCCCGAAATGTCGATGACCTGTCGCTTGGCGCGATGCGGGCTTTCGCGCAGGCGCTGCATGCCGAATTCGATGGCCCCGGAAATCGATGTCCATAGCGCCGATGCAAACGGCAGTTGGGTCAGTTCATCGGCAAAGGCCGCCGATGCGGCGACGCTGTCGATCACCCGCCAGTCTATGCCCAAACGCTGATGGCCGGTCCCGGCCCATTCCACGTAAGTGACGGCGATCCGTTTGTGTTCGCCGCTGGTGATGGCACGGACCACCGCTTCATTGCGGAAGGCTTGGACGAAGCCTTCGCGCTGCAGTTCGGCCTCGTCCTTTTCGATACTGCCCGAAACATCAACCGCCAGCACAAGTTCCAGGTCCACATTCAAGGCCGCCGCCGGGCCGGAGAAACCGGCCAGCAGCAATGCCGAAAAAAACGGGATCACCTGAAAGAACCGCATGACGTCATTCTACCTCAATGTGCCTTGGATTTTTCACCCTGATATCGGTCCTTCTGGATATCGTTCAGTTCCTGCAGTTCCCGCAGGGTCCGCTTTTCACCGATCAGGCAATCGACCGGCGGGCGCAGGGCGGCGCGCACGCGCCGGGGCGCGGGCTGCCAGCCGGACAGTTCCAGGAACAGCTTGCGGCGGATCGCCCGGGCGAAATCATTGAAGCCCCGGGCCACGACCATGAAGGCCCCCGGGCCGCCGATCACGCAATCCCGGTAATATAGATCCAGTTCGGGTGACGGCACCATGCCGTTGGGGCCGATCCGGCCATTGACGATCGGCAGACCGTTGATCGTTACCCCGGCGGCAAGGGCCCGTTCACGCGCACCGGGGATCGGGTCGCCGTTATTGTTTTCACCGTCACCGGAAATATCGATCACCCGCCGCGCACCTTCGAACTTGTTTTCATCCAGGTACTTCATGCTTTGGTCGATGGCGCTGGATATCGATGTCCACTGCCCGCGGAACCAGGACGCATCGGTAATCGTTTCGGCGAAATCGCGGGCGTCCTTCTCATCCACGATCATGGTCCAATCGGCGACCACCCGGTGGCGGTCCAGGCCCGACCATTCGACATACATCACCGCGACCCGGCCCAAGGGACCGGACCGGATGGCGCGCAGAATGTGCGGGTTGGTGATGGCCGTGGCAAAGCCTTCGCGCTGAAGCCGCGCTTCTTCTTCGTCGATGCTGCCGGAAACATCCACGGCCAGCACCAGTTCAAGGTCGACGTGTACGGCCTGTTTGGCCTGGGCGGCGGCCGTCATTGACAACACCACCGCCACGCACGCCGCCCAACCACGAGTGCCCATAACGATATGAAACACCCCAACCGGGCCGCCGTAAAGCATTCCTGAAACCTGATATTCGCAATTCTCCGTGACCAACGCCACCAATTCATAGGAACACTTTCACCGGAGCACTGGCATCACCAAACGGAACCCGCTATGTCATTTGCGGGGTGGGCATCGATAGACGGAGGATCATCATGGCGGAACAACAATCTCTGGACGGGGTCAAGGCGGTGGTGTTCGACACCTTCGGCACGATCACCGATTGGCGCGGCTCGATCACCCGCCAAGGCGAAGCGCTGGCCAAAAAGAAAGGCATTGAAGGCGTCGATTGGGAGGCTTTCGCCCGCGCTTGGCGCGCCGGCTATCGTCCCGGCCTGCATCGGGTGATCTCGGGTCAGCGGGCCTGGACGCCCGTGGACGTCATCCACCGGGAGCGGCTGGACGAAATCCTGCCTGAATTCGGTATGGGCGATGCCTTCAACGAACAGGAAAAGGACGACATCAATTTGTTCTGGCACCGGCTGTCGCCCTGGCCGGACAGCATTCCCGGCCTGTTGCGCCTGAAGCGGAAATTCCTGATCGCGCCCCTTTCCAACGGCTCGCTCATGCTGTTGGCATCCATGGCCAAGAACGCGGGCATCCCCTGGGATTTCATTTATTCGTCGGACATGCATCAGGCCTACAAACGCGACCCCGAGGTCTACCGCAATGCGGTGCGCCTGTTGGGCGTCAAACCGGAAGAAGTCATGATGGGGGCGGCCCATAACGATGACCTGGAAGCCGCCCGCAAGGAAGGCCTGCGCACGGCCTATATCAACCGCCCCACGGAATACGGCACGGATCAGGTCAAGGATTTCAAAGCGACCAGCGATTGGGACGTCATTGTCGACACGGTCGAGGATCTGGCATCCCAACTGGGGTGCTGAAGTAAAGGAAAGACGCTTTGTCCGACGAAAGCCCCGGCATGGATGACGTCGACCTGAAACGCCTGGTCGGCTACGACGACAAGGCGGAATATGAGTTGGACCTGCGCGGCCTGGACCTTACCCATGCAAGGGAATCCGTGGTCCGCATGTTGGAGAGATCGCGGTTCCGGGCACCGCGATCGATCATCGTCCGCCTGGACCCGGCGGGGCCCGATACGGGTGAAACCTTGTTCCAGCCGATCGGACGTCTGCTGTTGGACCATCGCAAGAAGCAGGTGCTTAACAAGCTGAGCCCCCTGCCGCCCCACGCAGGCAGCGGTTATTACATCGTGACCAGGGGTAAGGACCGGAGCAAGGAATAGCCTTGCTTATAAAATCGAATTGTCGTCGCTGTCTTCGGGAATATCAACGACCGTGCCGACGCTGTCTTCGCCTTCGGGCAGGGCCATTTCGCCGAACAGGCTTTCCATCAGGTCCATTTCCTTACGACGGCCACGCCGGGTGTTCAACTTGCGCTGGGCGCCGCCCGGAAGTTCATTGAACATGAACACGCCCTTGTCGATCAGAACTTCGACCAAATCTTCCACGACACGGACAAGTTCCAAATCCGACTGGACCCATTCGTCCAAAACCATGCCGGTCTGGGCATTCTGATTTATGAACGCCGCAAGGTCGGGATCGTCGGGCGTGACCTCTTCCGCACCGTCGACCGGTGAATCAAAGACCGCGCGGACATTGCCGTCACCGTCACGCACCACATAGGGCATGCATCGCTCCAACCTGCCGGTTATTGTTACAGACAGTGTAATGGAGAGGTTGCTGCAAGTTAAATCTTTTCAATCCCTTGCCCCCCTTTGGACGAAAGAAGGGCAGCCCGGCGCCTGCGTCTTTGCCCGCAGGATGACACTGGTGTTCGGCCTTCTTGCGGTGATGGCGTTGGGAGCTTGTGCCGGGTTGCGTCAATCAGCCCCGCCGGACAACGCAAATGTTCTCGGCCCCGACGCGGTCGTTTCCTACATTTTGGTCGATGCTGAAACCGGGGATGTCCTGGCCGATCAATCGCCGGACCGGCCGATGATGTCGGCTTCGACCGCCAAGGTTGCGACCATGGTCGCGGCCCTTGAACTGCTGGGCCCCGACTACCGCTTTCAGACGCGCGTTCTGGCAACTGATCAGCCCGATCATCAGGGCGTTCTAAGCGGTGATTTAATTTTGGCGGGCGGCGGCGATCCGTTGTTGACCCCGCAGGATTTGCTGGGCCTTGCACAGCGCCTAAAGGACCTGGGTCTGACGCGGGTCGATGGCCGGTTTCTGTACGATGAAACGATCCTGCCCGTGCTGCCGGCCATCAATCCGGCGCAACCGGCCGAGGCCCGTTACAACCCGGGGATCAGCGCCCTGTCCGTCGACTTCAACCGTTGGCGCCTGTTGTGGCGGCCGAATGCCGGGGAAGCCGATACAGGGCCGGACATTCAACGCCTGCCGCCGCTGGACATTCACCGGGTCATGATCGGAACCAACCCGCAGGGGCCCGGCCGTGATGTCTTATGGACGAAAGACGGATGGCGCCTGGGGGCTGACGCCCCCAAGGTGGGCGACCGATTTCTACCCGTACGCAACCCGGGCCTGGCCACGGCGGAACTGTTCCGCCGCCTTGCCCGGCAAACAGGGATCGACCTGCCGCCGCCGCAATCGGGTGCGGCCCCGGACGATGCAAATCTGGCGGCCCGTATCTTCAGCCAACCGCTGGCCGAAATCGCCCGCCTGGGTCTGGAGCATTCAAACAATATGGTGTCCGAACTGGTCGGCTTATCCGCCGCGCGGCTCTATCTCGTTCGTCCCGACAATCTGTTGACCTCGTCCGCCGTGTTGAGCGCCTGGCTGCAGCGGGCCATCATCGCCTCCGGGGTCGAGGTCGATTGGGCGGACTGGGACCTGCCAAATCATTCGGGCCTGTCGCGCCAGGCCCGCGTGACGGCCCGGCAGATGGCCGGCGTTCTGCGGTTCGCTTATGATCGACGATACAGCGGCTGGCCGTTTCAAAGCTTCCTGCCGGCCGCCGGGTTCCGAAAGGCCTTTCGCGACCGCTATCTGGCGGAGAATACGTCCGCCCGGATCTGGGCCAAGACGGGCACCATGCATTACGCCAAGGGCTTGACCGGCTATGTGAGCGGGCAGGACGGACGGACGCGGACGTTCGCCCTGTTTATTTTCGATCCCAAGGCGCGGAAGGCCTATGACGCCCTCAGCCTTGCGGAACGGGATGCCCCCGCCGAACAAAACCGGGCCCTTGCCTGGATCGAGGCCGCAGAACAGGCGGAACAGAAAATCGTCATGGAATGGCTGACACGGTATTAAAGACCTTTTGAAGGGCGGCATGCCTCTTGACGGCACGCTACGGGTGCGCGACCTTTCCTCATCGGCATTGTATACAATTTAGCGGAACGCGCATGGAACCATCCACGATCATCGTCACCCCGGTTTCCGGTGCTACCGGCGCCGATGTCGCCGGCATCGATCTTAGCCGGCCCCTGTCGAATGCAGAATGGGACCGTATCCATCAGGCCTTTCTCGACCATCAGGTTTTGCGCTTTCAGGGACAGAATCTGACGCCCGCGCAACATCTGGCCTTTGCGCAACGGTTCGGCCCGGCCCAACGCTACCCCTACGGCAAAGGGTTGCCCGACCACCCGGAGATTTTGGAATTTTCGCGCAAGCCCAGCGATGTGCGCAATTTCGGCGGTCTGTGGCATTCCGATACGACCTATATGCCCGAACCGCCTATGGCCACCATGCTGATGGCCCGCGCCTTGCCGCCCTTGGGCGGGGATACATTGTTTTCCAACATGTATCTGGCCTACGAGGGCCTGTCCGAGGGCATGAAAGCCATGTTGGGCAACCTTAAGGCCGTGTTTTCCGCCACCAAGCGATACATGGAAGAAGACCGTGTCGCCGTTCACGGCGGCAACGCCTTGAAAGGGGCCGACCAAGGCGTCAAGACGGAAGCCGTCCATCCCGTCGTCCGCACCCATCCGGAAACGGGGCGCAAGGCGCTTTACGTGAACCGCGGACATACGGTCCGGTTAGACGGCTGGACCGAGGAAGAAAGTGCGGCCCTGCTGGACCATTTGTATGGTCAAGCAGAACGGCCAGAGTATCAATGCCGCATGTCCTGGGGCGACGGCACGCTGGTCGTTTGGGACAACCGCTGCCTGCAGCATTTCGCCGTGGACGACTATGCCGGCCATGGCCGGACCATGCATCGCGTCACCGTCGCAGGCGACATACCCGCGTGACACCGTTTAAATTTCTAATGAAGGACAGGGTGGCTCAAAACCTTAAGCAATGACGGCGCGCTGACGGGGCTGAAAGCCCCGGACCGGCCGTTCCCGTCCGTGTTCATGATAAAACTCGCGAATGTCCTGCCGCCCACCCAGGTCGGACAGGGACATGATCCAATGGATGGATTCACCATCTGCGGACAGCGGCAACCGCAACGATGCCTGCGTCAAATCCTCACTGTCCCCGAATCCTTCAAAAATACGTAGAAACGCCATCGGCTTGCGCGCTTCCAAAACACGCCGGTACTGGTCGAACACGATCGGCCGGTTTTCAACAGGCTTTGCTTCGGTAACGGAACAGCCGGTCAAATCCCGCGCCTTCAGGGCGATATGCCCCGTGCCGTAGAAGGTATAGATAAAATCCAAGGGGGACGGTTGCACCTTGACCACGGTCAGATACGGCAGAACCCTGGCCGGCATTTCAAGCAATTCGACATCCGACCAGGAAGGGGCGATGCGATTACCCCGCGCGGCTTCCCAATAGGAAAGGAATTCATTGAATTCCGGCGCCGTCAAATCCTCAATCGCGACACACGAACTTTTTATGTCAACCACGCCCGTGTTTTCCCACTAATACTATCAAGAGCATTAGAATACTTATTTCCACCAAGTATTTGGTGAATTCAATCTATTGCCCAGTATTGAAATCCTCGCGCGGACACCGGTTTCTGTCAACATAGCCGGAGGTCATAGCCCCGGGCACCTCCACAATCATCGCGCAGGAATTTCCCGTACCTGTTATTCGGGAAACCAGCTTCGCCAGGCATCCCAGCCGGCGACCCGTTCCCCAATGATGGCATAGCCGTCATCCGGCGGGTGCACGCCGTCCCCGGCAGCCGATTGCCAGGCACTGTCCCCCGACAGCGGCGTGAACAAATCCAGATAGGGAACGCCCATTTCCGCGGCGGCATCGGCGAAGGCATCGGACAGGGCCGCAACCCTGGAATTCCGGAAATCACGCTGCGGCATGCCAGGCCCGGCCTGAAACGGCTGCCGCGTTTCGTCCACGGGCGGCGGGCCGATCCACAGGGTCGGCTTCCAATCCATGGCTTCGGAAATCATCGTCCGTGCATTTTCCAATGACCGGTCAAAGGCGACACGAGCTTGACCGTTTTCTTCCGCCGTATCGTTGGTGCCGAAGGAGAACACGAGGCCACCGGGAAAACTGTCCAGCAATCGCGGCCTGCATTCGGCAATCCAGCGTGCGCGGATCATCTCCGTGGTCTCCGCCCGAATGCCAAGGTTATAAAGCGTGATGTCATGCCCGGCCTTGATCTCGCGGCGGCAAAGCCGCCCGGGCCAGCCCAAATAGGCGCCGTCGCCGGTGCCGTTGGTCAGGCTGTCGCCGACGAAGCAAATTCGTATTTGGGTCATTTATTCTCCCCGATCAGATTGCGGGCCCGCGCCATGCAGGCATCCCGGCCGGCCTTATAACCGCCGTCCTCCCACCAGGTTTCGACCCGCTGCAAAAGCTCGCCGACATGGGGCCCGGGCGCAATCCCCAATTCCAATATGTCGCTGCCTTTCAGGGGAAATACCCGTTCCTGATAACCGTTGGCCCGGGTCAACAGATCGAGCCACGCCTGCGAGCGTGCCGCGGGAAGTCGCCCGGACCCGCCGATTTCCCCGGCCCATCCCAGCAGGACCAGATCACGGGCTCCTTGCAGGCCGGTGCGGCGGAACGATTTGTCCTGGGTCAATTGATCCTGGTCGGGCGTCGGAGCGTCCGATGCAGCCGCCAAAGCGGCCAAACGGTCCGTTTCCGTATTGGACAGACGCAGGCGCACCGCGACGGCGGCAGCACCGTCCTCATCCGTATTCAGCAAAGCCCCCAAATTTCGGATCGGGTCCGGCATGATGCCGTCCAGCACGACCCCCCGCGTCGTCAGCCAATTGACCAGACGCAGGCGTGTAATATTCCCCGCTTCGGGAAGGACCGCCTCAAGCACGCCATAACTCTGCATCAGGCGGATCACTTCGGCCGGCTGCGGCACGGTCAAGATTTTCAGCAATTCCCCCCGCACCCGCTCGCCCGAAAGCTCCTTCAGCTTGGGTGCATAGGCCCGGCAGGCGGCCAGGGCATCGCGGTCCACCGGCGGGCGCCCGTACCGTCCCCAGAACCGGAAAAACCGCAGAATACGCAGATAGTCTTCCCGCACCCGGTCGCCGGCCCGGCCGACAAAGCGGACAACCCCGTGGGCCAGATGGGGCATGCCTTCGAACGGGTCGTAGACATCGCCATCCGGCGTGCAGGACATGGCGTTGATGGTGAAATCCCGGCGCTTGGCGTCCTCGACCCAATCGTCCGTGAACTCGACCCGGGCATGTCGGCCGTCCGTTTCCGCATCCCGGCGCAGGGTTGTGATCTCGAACTTCCGGTCCCCGATCAGGGCCGTGACCGTGCCGTGATCGATGCCCGTCGGAATGACCTTGATTCCGCGATCGCTCAACCGGGCCATGACGTCTTCCGGCGGCAGGGGCGTCGCCGCATCCACATCGGTTACAGGCTGTTTGGCGATGGCATCGCGCACACAGCCGCCGACGAACCGCAAGGCACCATCCAATGCATCGGCCAGCACCCGGGTTTCCGGCCAGGCCAACCAGCCGTCCATCGCCAGCTTGCCCAAAGGTTCGCGGCTGATACCCCGAATTTCGACGTAATCGTCTTCCACCGCGCGTCCCATCCCGGATCAGTCCATTTCGCAGCGCGCGCCGCGCGCAGCCCAGGGTCAATTGAACTTTGGCGGGATAATACGGCCATCTTCCAGGCGTGGCGACTGATACCCGCCCTCACCCGGGTCCGCACCCGTGAAGGCCGCCAGCGCCACCAGCGACGCGATCATCAGCCCCAGTCCCGACACGACGCACCAGAACAAGGCGCCGCGCGTGATCTCGGGCGGCTCGCCGCCCAGGGCCTTGGCCCGTTTGCGGTAATACCAGACCCAGGCCAGATACGCGGCCGTGGGCATGACCAGCGGCAGCACATAATTGAACAATAAACGCGTCACGATGCGGTCCTTTCGGCCAGGGGCTCGCGCCGAAAAGCCGGGTCGGGCCCACCCCCCACCAGAACATCATACAGGTTCTTGATCATCCCCGCCGTCGCCCCCCAGATAAACCGGTCATTGTACGGCATGGCATAGAAATCCCGGCGCGTGCCGTTGACCTCGCGCTTGTGGCGCTGATGATTGGCCGGGTCCATGAGAAAACTCAGCGGCACCTCGAACACCTCTTCGACCTCGTTCGGGTCAGGCGACACGTCGAACGGCGGTGCGATCAGGCCAACCACGGGGATCACCGAAAACCCGGTCCGGGTGATATAGGGATCCAGGCGCCCGATAACACGGATATGACGGCGATGAACGCCGACTTCTTCTTCCGTTTCGCGCAGCGCCGTGTCTTCCGGCGACACGTCCTGCGGGTCCGAATGACCGCCGGGAAAGCTGATCTGCCCCGCGTGATGCGCCAGATGCGACGTCCGCTGCGTAAACAAGGTCATGACCTGATCGTCCCGGTCGATCAGGGGGATTAGAACCGCCGCCGGCGTCAAATCATCGACAATCCCCATGCCCGGATTCAGATCATGGTCCCCGCGATGGGCATCCGGGTCGCTTTCCAAGTGCTGAAGCCGGTCGACCAACCAGTCTGGCGTCATGTCAGGTGTCGTCGCCGATGTCATGCCGTTGCTGCCCTCGCCGTGGTTTATGTGTCTTCAAGGCGGCCGATGGAAAAGAACCGGCCCCCACTCCATATACCGTAGATATGGTCCCCATCGTCCAGTTCTTCGACGGAAAGTTCGACAAGTTGGTAATAGACCGACCGCGTCAGACGGGCTTCCAGCCCTCGATCCAATCCCACATAAGGCCGGGGCTCCTGGGTTTCGGCATCAATTTCGACGCGCAACGGATGGCTGTCACCGATCGCCACGGTTTGGTCAATATTTGTCCTGAGAGTGATCTCCTGACGGTCGCCATCCCCCTGGATATCGGCCTCGACGGCGAGAAACGGCGCGTCTTCGACCTGGATGCGGCAGACCTCGGCGGGCGTGATCAGCCAGTGATCGCCCGCATCGTCGCGGCAGAGAACGGTGGCGAACAGTTTGACCAATTCTTTCCGGCCGATGGGGGAGCCGGCATAATACCAGGTGCCGTCCAGACCGATGCGCATATCGATATCACCGCACAGGGTCTGACGGGGCTTCAATTCAATCCCGACGGGTGCGGGACGGTCCCCGTCCGGCACGTCGGCGGCGATAAAGGAACTAAGATCGGGTGTATTTTCTGACATGGTTTCGATGATACGCTATTCGCATGTTTGCGATCCATGGCGGGCGGGATTAATCCCTGTCCAGCCCCTTCATTGAACGGAGGCATCTTTCGTGACGACCAACACAAAGAATAAGACAACCGGGGACGGTGGCAACACCGACGACCTGGTTGATGCCATCGACAGCCTGGTCGGCGACATTGCCAAGGTCCGCGAGGGCGTCGCCCGGGTGATTTTCGGCCAGGAAACGGTCATCGAAGAATCCCTTATCACTTTGCTTGCCGGCGGCCATTGCCTGCTGGTCGGGGTTCCCGGCCTGGGTAAGACCAAGCTTGCCGAAACATTGGGCAAGGTTTTCGGCATGGAAGAACGGCGCGTGCAGTTCACACCCGACCTGATGCCGGCGGACATTCTGGGTTCCGAAGTGCTGGAAGAAAGCGAGACCGGCAAACGGTCGTTCCGGTTCGTCAAGGGGCCGGTGTTCTGCCAGCTTCTGATGGCCGATGAAATCAACCGCGCCAGCCCGCGCACCCAATCGGCCTTGCTGCAGGCCATGCAGGAACACCGCGTGTCCGTGGCCGGGCAGTATTACGACCTGCCACAGCCGTTCCACGTACTGGCGACCCAGAACCCGTTGGAGCAGGAAGGCACCTATCCCCTGCCGGAAGCGCAGCTTGACCGGTTCTTCATGCAGGTCGACGTCACGCACCCGGATCTGGAAACGGAACGCGAGATCCTGATCAAGACCACCGGCGCCGACAGCCAGGACGCCAAGAAGGTCATGGACCCCAAGGCCTTGATGAAGGCCCAGGCGCTGGTCCGTCACGTGCCCGTGGGTGAGACCGTGGCAGAGGCGATCCTCAAGCTTGTCCGCGCCGGGCGGCCCGACGCGTCGGACCTGCCCGAAATCCGCAATTACGTTTCCTGGGGCCCGGGGCCGCGAGCCAGCCAGGCGCTGATGCTGGGCGTGCGGGCACGGGCCATGATCCAGGGACGGCTGGCGCCGTCGCTCGACGACGTCTATGCCCTGGCTCATCCCATATTGCGTCACCGCATGGCGCTGACCTTCGGTGCCCGCGCCGAAGGCATCACGGTCGGACAGATCATCGACCGCTTGTGCCAGATCATCGAATAGGAGGCACGGACAGAACGGCCCAGGGCTGAACATCATGGCGAACCCGCTCGACAGACCGGACCTTCATCACCAGGCGGAAACCGCGGCGTCTGGCCTGCCGTCATTGTTGGTGGCCGCGGAACGCGTGGCCTCGACCGTCAGCCAGGGTGTGCACGGCCGCCGCCGCGTCGGCCAGGGTGAAACATTCTGGCAGTTCCGGCGTTATGAATTCGGCGATTCCACGCAACTGATCGATTGGCGACAGTCGGCCAAGGCCGATCCGGTCTATGTCCGCGAAATGGAATGGGAAGCGGCGCAAAGCGTGTGGCTTTGGGCCGATGCCTCGCCCTCCATGGATTTTTCATCCGACGCGGCGGGCCCGTCCAAGGGCTGGCGGGCCAAGGTTCTGGCCGTGGCGCTGACATCGCTTCTGGTGCGGGCCGGGGAACGCATCGCCCTGATGGGCACCGGCATGATCCCGGCGACCGGGCGTAATACCCTGCTGCGCATTGCGACGACCCTCGACCGCGAAGACACGGCTGCAACGGCCAGCCTGCCGGGTCCCGAGTTCGTGCCACGCCACGGCCGGGTCGTCTTGTTCGGTGATTTCCTGGCCCCCTTAAGCGAAACCCGCCAAGCCATCGCGCGCCTGTCGGACAACGGGGTCGAAGGTCATCTGGTGCAAATCCTCGATCCGGCAGAGGAATCCCTGCCGTTCGACGGCAGGGTCGAGTTCGAAGGGCCCGAGGGCGAAGGCCGCATCATGATCGGGCGTGTCGAAAGCGTGCGCGAAGCCTACCGCGAGGAACTGGCCCATCATCAGGCCGGGCTTGACGCCGTGGCGCGCTCGTTCGGGTGGAGCCTGACCCGTCACATGACCCACCGGCCGCCCGAGACCGTGCTGATGACGCTGTATCAGCTGCTGTCCCAGGTCATCCGGCACTAGGGCGGGGGGGCGAACCAGCATGCTTTCCCTCGGCACCTTTGCTTTCACGGCCCCCTGGGCCTTATTGGGCTTATTGGCCCTGCCCGTAATCTGGTGGCTGCTGCGCCTGACCCCGCCGGCACCGACGCAGGTGTCCTTCCCCCCGTTCCGCTTGTTGCTGGGACTTGTCACGCGGGAAGAAAGCTCGGCCAAGACACCGCCCTGGCTGATCATCCTGCGCCTGGCCATCGCCGGGCTGCTGGTGTTCGCCGCAGCCGGCCCACTGATCAATCAGGCCACCCAATGGCAGGGATCGGGCCCCATGATTTTGGCCATCGACAACGGTTGGTCTTCGGCCAAGGACTGGGAGCCCCGGCAGCGCCTGTTGGCGCAATTGACGGATCAGGCGGCGCGTGACGGCCGGCCTGTGACCATCGTGACCACCGCCGCCCCGCCTGCCGGTGCGGGGGTCAATCGAATCCATGCCGTCAGCCCAAGCCAGGCCCAGGATTTTGCCCGCACCCTGCGGCCGCGCCCCTGGTCGCCGGACCGGGCGAAAACATTGGAACAGATGCTTGAGGGCCCGATTGCCCAGGACCGAAGCGGTCAGGTCGTCTGGCTGTCGGACGGATTGGATCACGGATCTGCTGATGCCTTTGCCGAAGGCTTGGCCAAGTTCGGCCCCTTGACCGTGGTGACCGACCCGCCCGGCGCCGTTCATCCCAAGGTCCTGCGCCCGCCCGTACTGGACGGCGGCGCCATCACGGCCAGGATCGAACGCGCCGACATCCGCCCGGACGAAACCGTGTTCCTGCGCGCCTTTACCGACGATGGCCGCCTGGTCGCCCGGGAAGAAGTTCAACTGACATCCGGCGAGGCCGCCGCCGAGGTCCGCCTGGACCTGCCGACGGAACTGATCAACCGGCTGGTCCGCCTGGACATCGAAGACGGCGGTTCGGCCGCCGCGGTGATCCTGTTAGATGAACGCTGGCGCCGGCGCCCCGTAGGCATCGTGACCGGCGACGGCGGGGCGGAACTGCCCTTGTTGTCCTCGGTGTTCTATCTGACCCGCGCGCTGGAACCGTTCAGTGAAATCCGCCAGGGCACGATCGGTGGCCTGTTGCGCCGCCAGCTTGCCCTGATGATCCTGCCCGACCCCGGCAAGGTCACGGGCCCCGACCGCGCGGCCATCACCGATTGGATGAAAAACGGCGGCGTCGCCGTGCGTTTCGCCGGACCGCTGCTGGCCCAGGCGACCAGTGGTCAGGCCGCCCAGGGCGGTGAGGCGGCCCTGGTGCCGGTCCCCCTTCGCCGCGGCGACCGGGTGATCGGCGGCGCCATGTCCTGGACGCAGCCGGCCAAGCTGGCCCCGTTCGATACGGACAGCCCGTTCCACGGTCTGGCCGTGCGCGAAGACGTGACCGTGAACCGCCAGGTCCTGGCCCAACCGTCCCTGGACCTGGAACGCAACACCTGGGCCCGCCTTTCCGACGGCACACCACTGGTCACCGCCGAACGTCAGGGCAAGGGCTGGCTGATCCTGTTCCACACGACCGCCAACACCCAATGGTCGAACCTGGCCCTATCCGGCCTGCTGGTCGAAATGCTGCAACGGCTGGTCGCCCTCAGCCAGGGCGTGGTCGATACGGGCCACGGCCCGCCGCTGGAACCCATTCAGACCTTGGATGCCTTCGGCGCCCTGGGCGACGCGCCGCCCGATACGGGCTCCATCGCGCGCGAAACCTTCGCTGAAACGCCCGTTTCTCCGCTGCACCCACCCGGCCTTTACGGGCGCGGCAACAACCGCCGGGCACTTAACCTGGGACGTGATGCCGCCGTGCCGGTGCCGCTGGACGAATTGCCCGTGGCGGCGACCCGTGCGACCTATGGCGGCAGCCCCGCCATCGATGTCCGGCCCTGGCTGTTCGTGCTGGCGGCCCTGCTGGCCCTGGCGGATTTCGCGGTCAGCCTGTGGCTACGCGGCCTGCTGCGCCCGCCCCGGCTGGCAGCCCCCGTTCTGGCCATGGCCCTGGCAGGCGCCGCCGGGCAAGCCTCTGCGCAAAACACAGCCAATCCGGAAATCTATGCTCTTGAAAACAGCACCAAGACGCGCCTTGCCTACGTTCTGACCGGCAACCAGGAAGCCGACCGCATCAGCCGCCTGGGCCTGACGGGGCTCAGCCTGATCGTGCGGCGGCGCACGGCGGCAGAACTTGCCCCACCGCAGGGCGTCGACCCGGGCCAGGATGAATTGGCGTTCTTCCCCCTGATGTACTGGCCCGTCGTTCCGGGCACGGCCAACATCAGCGAGACCGCGCGCATCAAGATCAATGCCTATCTGCAGAACGGCGGCACAATTCTGTTCGATACCCGTGACCGGACCGGCGGCGCCGATCTGAGCGATCTGCGCCAGCTTGCCCGCAAGCTGGACATCCCGCCCCTGGTGGTCGCCCCGCCCAACCATGTGCTGACCCGCTCGTTCTATCTGTTGCAGGATTTCCCGGGCCGCTGGACCGGCAGTGCGCTTTGGGTCGAACGGGCGGGGGCGCGCATCAATGACGGCGTGTCGCCGGTGCTGGCCGGGGGCAACGACTGGGCCGCCGCCTGGGCCTTGGACGAGGACACCCAACAAGCCCTGTTTCCCGCTGTTCCCGGGGGCGAGCGCCAGCGCGAACTTGCCTTCCGCTTCGGCATCAATCTGGTGATGTATGTACTGACCGGGAACTACAAGGCCGATCAGGTCCACCTGCCGGCGATCATCCGGAGGCTCGGACAATGACCTCAGCCGCCGTGCAGTTCGCCCCCCTGGTGCCCATGCCCGTGCTGGTCCTGCTTGGGCTGGCGGGATTGGTACTGCTTACGATTGGGATTTACCGCCGCGCCAAGGGATCGGTGTTCCGGTTCCTGTTCCTTTGCGTGATGCTGCTGGCCCTGGCCGATCCGCGCATCGTCAACGAAAAGCGTGAACCGCAACCGGATGAAGCCCTGATCGTCATCGACCGAACCTCCAGCCAGAAAACGGGCGACCGCCTGAAACAGATTTCCGATGCCGAAGAAGCCTTGATCGCCGCCATGGACGATCAGGCGAACCTGAACACGCGCATTGTCGAGGTCAGGGATTCAGCGACCGACGACCGTCCGGGCACGCGTCTTATGGATGCCCTGGCCACGGCATCGACCGAGATCTCGCCCCACCGGTTCGCCGGCGCCGTGATCATCACCGACGGTCAGGTCCACGACCTGCCCGAGGAATTCAAGGACGGCAAGACGGGCGCCATGCGCGGCCCCCTGCATGTGTTGCTGACGGGCAAGCGCAATGAAACCGACCGCCGCCTTGTGATCAAGAACGCGCCCGGATACGGCATCGTCGGTAAGGACGTCACCCTGACCTACCGGATCGAGGACAAACACGCCAAATCCGACGGCACCACAGGCCGCCCGTCGGCGCGGGTCGAATTCAAGATCGATGGAGCGGAAACCCAATCCGCCCTGGTCCCCGTGGGCGAGGATCAGACCTATACCTTCAAACTGGAACACGCGGGCCCGTCGCTGGCCGAACTGTTCGTCGAACAAGCCGAGGGCGAGCTTTCCACCGTCAACAACCGCGCCCTGGTCAGCGTCAACGGCGTGCGTGACCGCCTGCGGGTGTTGCTGGTGTCGGGCCAGCCCCACGCGGCGGAACGGACCTGGCGCAACCTGTTGAAATCCGACCCTTCGGTCGATCTGGTCCATTTCACCATTCTGCGCCCGCCCGATAAGGACGATTTCACCCCGCTCAACGAATTGGCGCTGATCGCCTTTCCCACGCATGAGTTGTTCGTCGAACGCCTGGAAGAATTCGATCTGATCGTGTTCGACCGCTATCTGAAACGCGGCGTACTACAGCCACAGCACCTGGCCAACATCGCCGAACGCGTGCGCCAGGGCGGTGCCCTGTTGATGGCTGTCGGGCCCGAATTTGCCAGCCGCGCCAGCCTGTACCACACGCCGCTGCGCGAAATCCTGCCGGCCGCCCCCACGGGCGACGTGCTGGAAACCGGGTTCCGGCCCCGGGTGTCCGATACGGGCCATCGCCATCCGGTCACGGCCGCCCTGATGCGCGCCGGTGCCGATCCCGCGGCCGAGCCCGCCTGGGGACGTTGGTTCCGCCAAATACCGGGCGAAGCCTCGGCCGGCGTATCCCTGATGACCGGCCTGCAGGACAAGCCGATCCTGCTGTTGGACCGCATCGGCAAGGGCCGCGTCGCGCAGATGATGTCCGATCACATCTGGCTATGGGCCCGGGGATACGACGGCGGCGGACCGCAGGGCGAATTGCTGCGCCGTCTTGCCCATTGGCTGATGCGCGAGCCGGACCTGGAAGAAGAAAGCCTACATGCCCGCGTGCGGGCAGGCAAGCTGACGGTCGAACGGCGGACGCTGAAAGACAGCGTCGCCAAGGTGACGGTCACCGCCCCATCGGGCGAGGTGCAGGAGTTAGAGCTGAAAAACGCCGAACCGGGCCTGTGGCGGGGCGACCTGGCGGCGGCGGAAATCGGCCTGTACCGGCTGGATGACGGCACGCACCGGGCCTTGGTGGCATCCGGTGAATTGAACCCCTTGGAACTGTCGGATCTTCGCGCGACCGATGCGGTGCTCAAACCGGTGACCGAGAAGACGGGCGGCTCCGTGCGCTGGCTTGCCGACGGCATCCCCGACGTGCGGCGGGTCGATCCCGGCCGCGATCTGGCCGGTCGCGGATGGGTCGGGCTGGTCGCGCATAAGGCTTATGTGGTCACGGGCCTGAAGGACATTCCGCTGCTGTCGGGCTTGCTGCTGGCCGTCCTGGCGCTCGGCACCTTGATGGCCGCCTGGTGGCGCGAAGGCCGCTGATTGATCTCCTTTGAAATGCGGCAGGATTGCCATTTGACCCCGGACAGCCCTATGATTTCGGCCATTGGGGGCACGATCAATCCGAACCGGCGGTAAACGCCGGACGGAGACGGAGGAGACGTCCATGCCTGTATCCCTTTCCCCGCTGACCGAAACCATCGGCATCGAAGCCACCGGCGTCGATCTGTCGGGTCCTGTTGACGATGCCGATCTCGCCGCCATGCAGGATGCCCTGCATGAACATCTGGTGATGGTGGTGCGCGACCAGAACCTGACGCCGGCCCAATACCTTGACGCCATGTCCTTGTTCGGTGACCTGATGGACCAGCATCTGACCGAACTTCTGATGCCCGAGCACCCGAAAATCGCCGTGCTGGACAGCCGCCGGGCAAAGCGGGTTCTGGACGGCGAGATCGTGCCGATCGGCGCCAAGGACTGGCATACGGATCACACCAACCACGCCCGCCCGCCAAAGATGACGGCCATTTACGCCGTGCAATTGCCGTCCACGGGCGGCGATACGGGCTTCGCCAACATGCAGGCGGCGTTCGCGGGACTTCCTGACGGCGAACGCACCAAGTTGGAACCCTTGGTCACCGTCAACGTAATTGAACAGGATACGGAATACGTCAGCGATTCGACCCGCGATGCCCTGACCCGCGAGCCGCAGCGCCACCCCTTTATCCGCACCCATCCGGAGACAGGGAAAAAAGCGATCTATGTCCACCCCGGCAAACTGGCCCATATCGACGGCATGGCACCCGAGGAAAGCCATTCCTTCGTCAACGACCTGTTGGCCCGCACCATCACGCCCGACGTGACCTATCGCCATAAATGGCGGCCGGGCGATCTGGTGATCTGGGACAACCGGGGCACCCTGCATCTGGCGTATCGGGATTACGACGTGACCGAAGGCCGCATCATGCACCGGGTGATCCTGGAAGGCGAAGTGCCGGTTTAGGCCGCAATCCCCTTTACGCACAATCCCAAGGCGGGCTGTCCCCGAACCGGTCGGCCAGGAAATCGACGAAGGCGCGGACCTTGGCCGACAAATGCCGGTTGTGGGGATAGACCGCATAGATGCTGCGGGCCGTTTCCTCGAACTCCTGCAGTACCCATTCCAGGGTTCCCGCCTGCAGATCGCGTCCGACGATAAAGGTCGGCGAGCGGATCACCCCCTGACCGGCCAGGGCAGCTGAGCGTAGAACCTCACCGTTGTTGCAGCGCATGTTGCCCGCAACCCGGACGCCGATCAGGTTGCCGCCCTCGCTGTAGCGCCATTCATCCAGGGTCGAAAGATAGGTATAGAGCAGGCAATTATGCCCGCGCAGGTCTTCCGGGCGTTTCGGCCGGCCGTGGCGATCCCAATAATCGGGACTGGCGCAGGTCGCGACGCAGAACGGCGCCAGCCGCCGGGCGATCAAGGTCGAATCCGGCATGTCCGTGATCCGCAGAACCATGTCATAGCCTTCGTCCACCACATCGACGACCCGGTCGTCCAAAGTGACATCCAGATCGATTTCCGGATAGGCGGTCATGAAATCGGGCAGGGCCGCGGCGACATGAAGCAGGCCGAACGACATGGACATGTTGACGCGCAATGTGCCCCGGGGCTCCGCATGCAGACGGGTGACGGCAAGCTCGGCTTCTTCGGCTTCGGCGACGATGCGCCGGCAGCGTTCGTAAAAGGCCGCACCGACCTCGGTCAACGACGACCGCCGGGTCGTGCGGTTGAGCAATCGCGCCCCCAGCCTGTCTTCCAGCCGCGCGACCTGCTTGCTGATCGCCCCCTTGGACAGGCCCAGGGCCTTGGCCGCCCCCGTGAACGTGCCGGTTTCCACGACCTTGGCGAACACCGCCATGCCGGTGAGATTATCCATGATGGCTCCGAACCGTGAGACATGATTGTTTATTTATAGAAACAATAATATTCCAAATAGCTAGATTGTCTACTTAAGCGCCTGGGCATAGGGTCCTTGCAACGACGCCGGCGGGATCGCCGGCTCCTGCAAGACAATCGAAGGACCCGAACCATGAGCACCAAGAACATTCTCGTCATCGCCTCCAGCCCCAACACGGAGAACGCCGCATCAACCAATCTGGCCCAACGCCTGGGACAAGGGTTGGCCGCAGCCAGGGGCGAATTGCCCGTCGTCCTGCGCGACCTGGGCGCCACCCCGCCGTCCCATCTGGATCAGGCGACCATCGGCGCGTTCTATACGCCCGATGCCGACCGGACCGACGAACAAAACCAAAAGGTCGCCCTTTCCGATGAACTGGTGGCGGAACTGTTCGCCGCCGATGCCATCGTGATCGCCGCCCCCATGCACAACTTCGGGATCACGGCGCATCTCAAATCCTGGATCGATCAGATCGCCCGCGTCGGCCGCACGTTCGAGCCGACCGGCCATGGCCCCAAGGGTCTGGTCACGAACCGCCCGGTCTATGTGGTGACCACGCGCGGCGGCGCCTACGGCCCGGCGACGGACTTCAACCACCTGGATCACCTGGAACCTTACCTGCGCCGGGTGTTGAATTTCATCGGGATCGAAGACATCTCTTTCATCTACGCCGAAGGGACCGGCAAGGGAGACGACGGCATCAAGGGTGCCGAGGCGGAAATCGACGGCCTGATCAGCGATCTGGCCCAGGCCGCATAGCGGCCATCCGCTCTGATTGAATGAAATGGGAATGCATCATGACCAATACACCGGCTTTTGACCTCGACGCCTATCTGCGCCGGATCGGTCTTTCCGGCCCGGTCGCACCGACCCTGGACATATTGAAAGCGATCCAGGAACGGCATCCCGCGTCCATTGCCTTCGAAAACCTGGACTCACTGACCGGCCGCGTCCCCAGTCTGGACATCGCGGATGTTCAGCGCAAATTGGTGGCCGGGCAGCGCGGTGGTTACTGCTTCGAGCAGAACCTGCTGCTGCGCCATGCCCTTGTTGCCATCGGGTTTCGCGTATCCGGTCTGGGCGCCAGGGTCATCTGGAACACGCCGGAAGACCCCATCCCACCCCGCAGCCACATGCTGCTGCGGGTCGATCTGGAAGACGGCACCTATACCGCCGATGTCGGTTTCGGTGGCATGACCCCGACGGCCCCCATGCGTCTGGACATGGAAGCGGATCAGGAAACGCCCCACGGCACCTATCGCCTGCGTCCGTCGCACGATGTTTACCGCCTGGAAGCCTTGGTCGGGGATGTCTGGACGCCGCTGTATATCTTCGATCTGACCGAACATTTCGCATCCGACTACGGCGTCGCCAATTGGCACGTGGCAACCCATCCGGACTCTTTGTTCGCAACCACCTTGGTCTGTGCGCGGACGGATAAGGGGAAACGCTATGCCCTGCGCGACAACGAACTCAGCATCCATCACACGGCCGGGCCGTCGGAACACCATCACCTGACATCCCCCGATGCCCTCTGCGATGTGTTGGAAAACACCTTTAGGCTCAACCTTGCGGACCTGAGCGGCCTGGATGCCCGCATCGCCGGCATTTTCGCCGATGCCGCCACGGCCTTGCCCATACCGCACCGATAAGGACCACTCACATGATCACCACGACACCGCTTGAAAACCTGGGCACTTTCGCCAACGACTGGCTGACCGCCCGCTATCACTTCTCGTTCGCCAATTACTATGATCCGGACCGCACGGGCCTGGGCCCCCTGCTGGTGTGGAACGACGATAAGATCGAACCGGGGCGCGGGTTTGACCCGCACGGCCACCGTGACATGGAAATCATCACCTATGTGCGCCGGGGTGCGATCACCCATGAAGACAACCTGGGCAATACGGGCCGCACCGAAGCCGGTGACGTGCAGGTCATGTCGGCGGGCACGGGCATCCGGCACGCGGAATTCAACCGCGAGGACGAACCCACGACCCTGTTCCAGATCTGGATTCAGCCGGACCGAAAAGGGATCGAACCGCGATGGGATGCCCGCAAGTTCCCCAAGCAAAGCCGGGGTGGAAAGCTGGAGGTTCTGGCCTCGGGCCGGCCCGGCGATGCCGATACGGACGCCCTGCTTATCCATCAGGATGCCGCCGTTCTGGGCGCGGCCCTCAACCCCGGCGAGGAAACGGTCCATGTTCTGGGCAAGGGGCGCAGCGCCTATATCGTGCCGGCGTCGGGATCGGTCACCATAAACGGCGCGGCGGCCCCCGAACGGTCGGGCACGGCCGTGACCGCCGTGGACGAGATCGTCATCCGCGCCGACACAGCGGCCGAAATCGTCGTCGTCGACCTGCCCTAGGCACGGTGATTGTACCTACATGTTTGGCGGGCGGCCTGGGCGACTAGGCCGCCGCCACGGCCTCAACCTCGGCCAGGAACGCCGGATTGGCCAGCCCCGCCACGATCAGCAGGGTCGACGCACACAAATGCCCCGCCATGAACCGGTCGCGGATTTGCCGCATGACCGGGACGTCTTCCGGGCGGGTCAGGAAAATCGTGATCTTGACCAGATTGGTGCGGTCCATATCCGCTTCTTTGAGGATTTCCCCCAGTTTGTAGAAGATCGCATCCAGCTGGCCTTCGATCCCGTCGATCGGCGTGCCATCGTTGTCGGCCCCGACCTGGCCGGAAATATGCAGCCAGCGCGCGGCGTCCCGGACCTCGGTCGCCAAGGCATAGGCCGAAAACGGCTTGTGGACCGTTGCCGGCTGATGATTGGTCATTTTCATCACTGGTGCTCCAAATCCTTGGCAACCAAAACCTGGGCCACCCCATGCACGCCCCCGGTTTCGACCGCTTCATGAACCTTGACCATGTCGTCGAACTGGAACCGTTCGCCGACCCGATGGACCAGGCTGTCCGGTGACAGAATGGGGCTGACCTCTTGGAACAGTTCGTCCTGGGTCAACGTGTCCAACTGATAGATCGTGAACATGCGGATATTAACGTTGCCGCCCATCCACTTGTTGAACGGGAATGTCGGCTCCGGCACGGCATCCGATGCATAGGTCGCGACCCAACCGTTGGGTTTGAGAATATCCGGCAGCAAATCCACGTTCGAGCCGAAGGAAACATCGACGATGCGGTCGACGGGGCCGCCGGCGGCCTCGAGAATGCGCTCCTTCAGATTGGGCTCCTTGTAATTAAGCGCAACATCCGCCCCCAGGCCCTTGGCTTCTTCGCAGTTCGCGTCATTGCCGCAGGTCGCGATCACCCGCGCCCCGCCCCACACGCCCAGCTGCACGGCATAGGCACCGACACGGCCCGTACCACCGGTCACCAGAACGGTCTTGCGTGAAATGTCACCGTCGCAGAACAAGGCATGATAGGCCGTGACCACCGGCACCCCGGCGCAAGCCCCTTCGCTTAGGCTGACATCGCCCATGAGCGGCACCGCCTGACGCGCCGGCAGCACGACATAATCCGCCGCCGTGCCGTGGGGTCGGCCGTGCTGGGCCCCGAAAATCCACACTTTCTGGCCGACCCGGGACGCATTCACGCCCTCGCCGGCTTTGTCGATCACGCCCGAACCGTCGTTGTTGGGAATGATCGGCGCGAATTGGGAAAGTTCCCGGCCCGAAGAACGGCGCTTCACATCCGTCGGATTGACCGTGGAATAGGCGATCCGCACCCGGACCTCGCCGGGACCCGGTTCCGGGTCCGGCAATTCGCCCTGTTGTAGAACATCCGCTGCCGGTCCCGCACGGTCGTACCAAAATGCGCGCATGAAGGTTTTCTCCTCGTCCGTCTTGATCTGTTGTCCGGCCCGCCGAACAGCGGCCGGAAGGCTGTGTCGGAAAGTGGCCTGCAGAAACTGCAATGACAAGAGAGAAGCAGAAGCACAAGCCGTCCCCGCCGGCGGCCCGATGGGCAAAAATTACCCCCAAAGCGGCGGAATATGCCGTTAATCCGCCCCTTACCCGAATTCAATCCATTGAAATATATGAATTTTTCCTTGGCACGAAGATTGAAACAGATCACGCAACTCCGGGATCGAGGTCAACCTCGGCGAAGGCGAACGTACAAGGAACGGGAAAAATGAATCCTTTATATATCGCAGCCACCGGTATGGTGGCCCAACAGCAACGCGTGGACGTGATCGCCAACAACTTGGCGAACATGAACACGACCGGCTACCAGCGCCGCCGGGCATCCTTCAACGACCTGCTGTACGAAGACCAGAAACGCCCCAACAACAAGCATTCGCGTGCCGACGGCATCGTGCCGGGCGGCGTGAAGGCCGGCCTGGGCGTGCATACGGCGTCTTTCTACCGCGTGGTCGAACAGGGCAACCTGGCCCAGACGGGCAGCCCCTTCGATCTGGCCATTCAGGGCTCCGGCTATATGCAGGTCACCTTGGCCAACGGCGAAACGGGCTATACCCGGGCAGGGGCATTCCAGTTGAACCAGAACGGCCAGCTTGTCACTCATGACGGCTTGCCGCTCAGCGCGGGCATTTCCATCCCGCCGGGGGCGCTTGAGGTTACGGTCAACAACTCGGGCCAGGTTCTGGCCTCGTTCGAAGGCCAGGCCCAGCCGCAGAACCTGGGTCAGATCAATCTGGTCCGCTTTCCCAACGAAGGCGGCCTGAAAGCCATCGGCGACAGCCTGTTCCAGGAAACCACCTCGTCGGGCGCCCCCCTGGTCGGCGTTGCCGGCTCGCCGGGTTTCGGCACGATCCTGCAGGGCTTCCTGGAAACTTCGAACGTCAACCCGGTCGAAGAAATCGCCAATATGGTCAAGGCCATGCGGGCTTACGAGCTGAGCTCCAAGGTCGTCCAAACCGCCGACCAGATGATGTCGACGAAATCGGGCTAATCCCCCGCGGCGTTAAGGGCCGGTAAACCTTATCCGGATAGCATCCGGGCTTATCAACCGCGGCAACAAGACCGTGGTGACACAACAAGGCCGTACGGGCGGCCGTAAAAAACCGTAATACGAAACGCTTTGTTTCGAACGATCCAAACGCCGGCGGGAATCCCAGAATGTGGATTCCCGCCGGTTTGGTTTGAAATACCGGGTCTAAAGACCTGCGCGAAGGGATGGTATGGTCGACTTCGTGCGGCCCAAGTTCGTTTTCTTCAATCGAATAAAAGAAACACGGGGGCGCCGCCTTGCCATCCGCGCCATCCCAAGGCGGCGTGGTCGTGGATCAGCCAAACTCTACGGCCAACTCACATCCGGCGGCAGGCTCATCAGGATCGCTTCCGTATTGCCGCCCGTCTGCAAGCCGAAGATCGTGCCCCGGTCATAGAGCAAATTGAATTCCACATAGCGGCCGCGCTTGACGCGCTGGGCCTGGCGTTCCTCGTCGGTCCAGGTCTTGTTCATATGCCTGCGGACCAGTTCCGGATAGACCTTGGCAAAGGCCCGACCCACATCCTGGGTAAAGGCGAAATCGGCTTCCCAGTCGCCGGTGTTGTGCTGGTCATAGAAAATCCCGCCCACACCGCGCGCTTCGTTGCGGTGCTTCAAAAAGAAGTACGCGTCGCACCATTCCTTGTACTTCGGATAATAAGCCCGGTCGTGCCCGTCGCAGGCGGCCTTGAAGGCGCCATGGAATTGATCCGTCTCTGCGTCATCGGGGAACACGGGCGTCAGATCCCCGCCGCCGCCGAACCAGCCCTTGGTGGTCACGATCATGCGCGTGTTCATATGGGCCGCCGGAACCAGCGGCGAATTGGGATGGATCACGGTCGAAATGCCCGATGCCCAGAACCGGGGATCGTCTTCCGCCCCCGGGATGCGTTTGCGGAATTCCTCGGAAAATTCACCCATCACGGTGGAGACATTGACGCCGGCCTTTTCAAACACGCGGCCGTCGCGCATCACCGCCATCACGCCGCCCCCGCCCATGCTGCCGGCGATGTCGCCGGGGCGTTCCCAGGATTTGCGCTCGAACCGGCCGGGCGGGCGGGCACTGGTGCCGTTGGGGCCGGTCACGGCGTCTTCGATGTCTTCCAGCGCCTGGCAGAAATCGTCGCGCAGCCGCTCGAACCAGGCCTTGGCCCGGGATTTATGCGCATCGCCATAGTCGGCGGCAGGACTCGCGTCATTCATAAGAATCAGATCTCTTTCGGATAGGCGCCAAGCTGCCCCAGCGCCGTCGCCAGCACCATGGCCGCACTGGCCGCCAGGTTCAAGGACCGCGTGCCCGGCATCAAGGGAATCCGCACCCGGGCATGGGCCGCATCGTGCACCACATCGGGCACGCCCGCACTTTCCCGCCCGAACAGCAGCATATCCCCGGCCTGAAAGGTAAATCCGGGCAGCCCGGTCGACGCCTTGGTCGTCAGCAGGACAAGCCGCCTTGCCCCCAGGTCCTGATGGAATCGCCCCCAGGACTCGTGACGCGTCATATCGACCTGATTCAGATAATCCATGCCGGCGCGGCGCATTTTGGCCTCGGACAGGACGAACCCGCAGGGTTCGATGATATGCACCGGCACCCCCAGACAGGCGGCCGTGCGCAACACGGCCCCCGTATTTTGGGGAATATCGGGCTCAAAAAGGGCAATTTCGATCGATCCAGGCATGATGCCCCCATCAAGGGCCGGAAAGGTAAGGTTTGCAAGCGATTCTCAACAGTTAGCGCTTGCCTGAAAGCCCTTGGCGACATAAGGTCTCGCCGGTTCGTGCGGGCACCCTTTGCCCGCACATTTCATCATGGGTGACTAATATTAAAGCCCATCGTTGCCTCTTTACCGCCGGTTTCGTAAATTCGACGGTGAATTCGGGGGCTGTTCAGGATCGAGACCATCCGGTTCGGGACGGCGAACAAGATCAAAACACCTATTTTAAGGGGAAGTGCTTATGAGCGACACGGCGAGCACCCCGCCAACAGCCGAAATCGACGAGCAGACACGCCGCGATTTCCTTCTGGTTTCCACGGCAACAGTGGGCGCGGTCGGTACCGCGTTGACCCTGTGGCCGTTTATCAACAGCCTTAACCCGGCGGCCGATACCCTGGCCCTGGCGACCACCGAAGTGAACCTGGCCCCCATTGCGGAAGGTCAGAGCATCACGGTCGTGTGGCAGGGCAAACCGGTCTTCATCCGTCATCGGACGAAAGCCGAGATTGCCAAGGCCGCCGAAGACGATGCGGCGGCCCTGCCCGATCCGGCAAAGGACGCGGACCGCGTGATCAAGCCGGAATGGCTGGTCATGGTCGGCGTTTGCACCCATCTGGGCTGCATTCCGCTGGGTCAGAAAGAGGGTGAGCCCAAGGGCGAGTTCGGCGGCTGGTTCTGCCCCTGCCACGGGTCGCACTACGACACCTCGGGCCGGATCCGCAAGGGCCCGGCGCCTTCCAACCTGCCGGTGCCGACATACGAATTCCAGTCGGATACCCAGGTTAAGATCGGCTAACGGGGGACGTCATGAGCGAACAAAATACCGAAAGTAAATTCATGCAGAATGGCGTCGTGAAGTGGGTCGAGCATCGCATGCCGATCTTCAGCTTCATCGACCATTCCGTCGGTTCCGGCTATCCGGCGCCGAAAAACCTTTCCTACTGGTGGAACTTCGGCTCGCTTGCCGGCCTGGCCCTGATCATCATGATCGTGTCGGGTATCGTGCTGGCCATGCATTATACGCCGCATACCACGCTGGCCTTTGATTCGGTCGAGCGCATCATGCGCGACGTCAACGGCGGCTGGCTGATCCGCTATCTGCATATGAACGGCGCCAGCTTCTTCTTCATCGCCGTCTACATCCACATCTTCCGCGGCCTGTATTTCGGGTCCTACAAGTACCCGCGCGAATTGCTGTGGATCATCGGCGTGCTGATCCTGCTGGCCATGATGGCGACCGCCTTCATGGGCTACGTTCTGCCCTGGGGCCAGATGTCCTATTGGGGCGCCACGGTCATCACCAACCTGTTCTCGGCCATTCCGGTGGTCGGCGACAGCATCGTGACCTTGCTGTGGGGCGGCTTCGTGGTCGATAACCCGACGCTCAACCGCTTCTTCTCGCTGCACTATCTGTTGCCCTTCGTCATTCTGGGCCTTGTGATCGTGCATATCTGGGCACTGCACCAGTTCGGGTCCAACAACCCGTCCGGGATCGACGTAAAGGGCCCGCAGGACACCATTCCGTTCCATCCTTATTTCACCATCAAGGATCTGTTCGGCATGGGCGTGTTCCTGCTGATCTTCTGCTTCTTCGTGTTCTTCGCGCCCAACTACTTCGGCGAGGCCGACAACTACATCCCGGCCGACCCGCTGGCGACCCCGCCGCATATCGTGCCGGAATGGTATTTCCTGCCGTCCTACGCGATCCTGCGGGCGTTCACGAACGACTTCATCCTGTATTGGCCGATTTCCTGGCTGATGACGGCCAAACTGGCCGGCGTCATTGCCATGTTCGGCTCGATCATCCTGCTGGCGCTCATTCCTTGGCTCGATACCTCCAAGGTGCGGTCCGCCCGCTTCCGGCCGATCTACAGGTGGTTCTTCTGGATCTTCGTGCTCGACTGGATTGTTCTCGGCATGGTCGGCGCCCACCCGCCGGAAGGCATCTGGGTACTGCTTGGTCAGATTTCGACCATCTATTATTTCGCCCACCTTCTGGTGATTCTGCCCATCCTGGGCGTCATCGAACGTCCCTTGGCCCTGCCGGAAAGCATTTCCGCGTCGGTCACGGGCGGCGAAACGAAGCCCGCGGAGTAAGGAACATGATGAAACCAACCATCAAGACCGCCTTCGCGGCCCTCGTCACCGCTGCTGCCGTTTCCGTCGTGGCGTTTGCAACCACCCCGGCCCAGGCCGCGGGTGCCGCTGCCAAGCCGGCGGCTCAGGACTGGTCCTTCAAGGGCCTGTTCGGAACCTACGACCGGGCGGCCGCACAACGCGGCTACAAGGTCTACAAGGACGTTTGCGCGTCCTGCCATTCCATGGACCTGATCAAGTTCCGCAACCTGCAGGACATCGGGTATTCGGAAGCGCAAACCAAGGCCCTGGCCGCCGAGTATGAAATCCAGGACGGCCCCAACGACGACGGCGACATGTTCGCCCGCAAGCGCACACCGTCCGATCCGTTGCCGGCACCCTTCGCCAATGCGAAGGCCGCCGCCGCCGCCAATAACGGCAAGGCACCGCCGGACCTGTCCCTGATCACCAAGGCGCGCGCCCAGGGCGGCGATTCGTTGATCAAGGTGTCCATGAAACACCCGGACGGCTTCACCCTCGGCGCCGACTACGTCTATGCCCTGCTGACCGGTTACGGTGAAGCACCGGCGGGCGTCGACGTGCCCGAAGGCGGGAACTACAACAAGTACTTCCCGGGCGGCGTGATCGCCATGGCCAACCCACTGGTCGAAGACGCGGTCGAATATTCCGACGGCACCAAGGCCACCGTGGAGCAGATGGCACGTGACGTCACCGTGTTCCTGGCCTGGGCGGGCGAGCCGGAACTTGAAGACCGCAAGCGCCTCGGCATCAAGGTGATGCTGTTCCTGCTGGTGCTGACGGGCATGCTGTTCGCCCTCAAGCGGAAGATTTGGTCGGACGTCCACTAAACGGATCTGACCGCCGCACACTCTCCGCGGCGTTGGGATGGTGCGGTCGGCAACGCCGCGGTCCCAAAGAACCAAACGAAGAAAGGCCCCGGAAATTTCCGGGGCCTTTTGTTTTGAACCACTGAGGCGGTGAGGCAGTGAGAAGGAAGACCGGATTCCCGCCTTCGCGGGAATGACAATACCCGTCACCCCCGCGAAGGCGGGGGTCCAGGCACGTCACTGCCTCAGTGATTCCTTATCTTCTCTCGCGCAAATCAACCTCGGCGGGCCTGGGTTTGGTCCGCTTCGGGATTTACGACTATAGAAAATCCTCGATAAACCCCCGGATCACGCTGTCCAGGTCGGCATCCTCGGGACAGCCCAGCGCCTTGGCCTTGGCCGCATCCATCTTCAGGGGCCAGGAGCCGCAGATGGCTTCGACCTGCTCGTCCCGCCGGCGGGTGATGGAGCCGAGCTTGATGCCTTCCTCGCGGGCAACACGTTCCAGGGCCTCGATCATTTCCGCCACCGCATAGGCCTTGTTGGGCAGGCCGACGGAGCGGTCCGTACCGATGGCATCGCCGTCGGCGTCATGGACAGCGAGGAAGCCCTGCACGGCGGAGCGGTAACCCAACAGCATCATGAAAAAACCGTCGTGGACGGGCAGAACATGTTCCTTGCCTTGCAGCGGCTCGCGGAAGATGCCGGACGCCCAGCCGGATGCCGCCGCGTTGGGCACGCCCGGGCGGATCACGATGGTCGGCAGGCGCACGGTGCGGCCGTCGATATAACCCTTGCGGGTGTAATCGTTGATGCAGAGCTCGCCGAAGGCCTTGGTCATGCCATAGGTCGTTTCCGGCGTGTGGCGGGTCCAGTCATCGACCTCTTTCGGCAGGTCCGGGCCGCCGAACACGGCGAGCGACGAGGAAAACACCAGGCGCGGCGTGCCTTCACGGGCGCGCGCCGCATTGAGGATATTCAAGCCGCCGTCCAGGTTAACCCGCATGGCCATGTCGAAATCCTTCTCGCCCCCGGCGGAAACGACCGAGGCCAGATGGAAGACCGAAATATCGTCGCGGTCGACCAGGGCGGAAACCGTATCCCGGTCGGAAATATCGCCCGCCGCCGTCGTGACCCGGACGCCGCCGTCCTTTGGGGCCCAATCGAACGGCGTGACCGGCGCCAGTTGGTCGAATAGTTGGATTTCATCGACTTCGGCCATTTGGCCGCCGGGTCCGCGCAGTTCGCCGCGTTTGAGGATTTCCTTGGCGATCATTTGGCCCAGGAAGCCGCAGCCCCCGGTTATCAGCACTTTCATGGGCATTCTCCCCCTCTGTAACGGCTATTCAAGGGGCCTGAGCCCTTCCATTTCCAGCACCCGCTGCACCGCCGGCTGGGCGTCGACCCGCTTGGCCAACTCCCAGACCGCCGGATAACCGTCCGGCGTTTTGGGCGTGCATTTAAGGCCCCAGCGGGCATGTACCCAGGCCAGGCAGTCGGCCAGGGTCATCTTGTCGCCGACCAGCCATTCACGGCCTTCGGCCCAGCCTTCCATGCGGGTCATGCATTGCGCCCAGACTTCCTGGGCCCGGGTCTTCAGATCAGCCTGAACGCCCTCATCATCGTGCCAGCGGAACGGCCGCATCTGGATGCCGAAGGCCGGATGTTCCTGCGACGCCATGAACAGAAGCATCATCATCATCTGACCGTAATCCCAGCTGTCCCTGGCCGGGGTCAGATCGCCGCCGAACTTGTTGGTCAGATAGGTCATGATGGCCACGCTTTCGGTCATCAGTCCGTCATCGGTGATCAGCGACGGCACCTGATTGCGCGGATTGATTGCCTTGTATTCATCGGACATCAAAAGATCGTCGGACACGGCGACCGCTTCGTAATCGCGCCCGAGCGTTTCAAGCACGATATGGACGGCCATGGCGCAGGAGCCGGGACGGTAATAGAGCTTCATCTTGGTGTTCCTCTGGTTGGATCAGTTTCTGTCGAGCACAAAGGTGCCTTTGGCGGGATCATAGCCGACCCAAAGCGCATCGCACATGCCGTCGTCGATGCGCAGCCAGGCCCGGCAGGTTTCAGGCAAGCCGAAGCGCGACCGCGCCGCGTCCGGAACCGGCGCGACCGTCGTTTTGTAACCGGAGCCATAGGGCTCTTGCCGGTTATCGCAGAGCGCATATTGTTCCCCCGTACCGACGTTAATCCGCAGCGGCAGCAGGCCGGATGCCACATCGGGCAGGCGTTCCCATCCGGCCCCACCGCCGGGCTTGGATACCAGGGCGACATGGAAATACTCACCCTCTGGGTTGACGCCGTCGCGCCAGGCAAAGACACGGTCGGGATCGCCGTCGCAGGTCAAATCCACGGCCAGATCCGCATCCGTCGCGGGCGAAAAATCCTGTGACCAAATGGTGCCGTACCAATAGCGGATCAGACGATGCGTTTCCCAGTCAACCGGCCGGGCCTGCACCGCACCAACCAAAAGCACAGCCAGCAAGCCGGCGGTTGCGGCGCACCGCCGCATGTCACGCCTTCTCCGGATAGAGGCCTTTCAGCCCCTCCGCCGAGGCCGCGGCCACGCCCCGTTCGGTGATCAGGCCGGTCACCAGGCGAGCGGGTGTAACATCAAAGGCATAGTTGGCGGCGGCGGAGCCTTCGGGCGTGATGGTCACGGTGGTGACCTCGCCCGCATCGGTGCGGCCGGTCATGCGGGTGACTTCGTCCGGCGATCGCTGTTCGATGGGGATGTCGCGCACCCCGTCCGTCAGCGTCCAATCGATGGTCGGCCCCGGCAGTGCCACGTAGAACGGCACGTTGTTGTCGTGTGCTGCCAGCGCCTTCAGATAGGTGCCGATCTTGTTGCACACATCGCCCGACGCCGCCGTGCGGTCCGTTCCGGTGATGCACAGATCGACCTGGCCGTGCTGCATCAGATGCCCACCCACGTTATCGGCGATCACCGTATGCGGTACCCCGTGCTGACCCAGTTCCCAGGCGGTCAGGCTGGCGCCCTGGTTGCGGGGCCGGGTTTCATCGACCCAGACATGAACGTCGATCCCGGCGTTATGGGCCTTGTAGATCGGCGACAGGGCCGTGCCCCAATCAACCGTGGCGAGCCAGCCCGCATTGCAATGGGTCAACACGTTGACCGGCTTGGACTTACCGTTCTTTTCCCAGACGGCCTCGATCAACGGCTTGCCGTTGTCGCCGATGGCGGAACAGATGGCGACGTCCTCGTCCGCGATCTCAGCCGCGCGCGTATAAGCGGCTTCCGCCCGCTGGTTCGGCGACAGCGGGCCAAGCAAGGCCTTCATCTCGTCCAAGGCCCAGCGCAGGTTGACCGCCGTGGGCCGGGTCGCCAACAGGTCGTCATGGGCCTTGGAAAGGCCTTCGTCCGAGGCATCAGCATGCATGGCGAGCGCCATGCCGTAGGCCGCCGTGGCCCCGATCAGGGGCGCGCCGCGCACCCACATGTCGGCGATGGCCGTGGCCGCGTCCGACACGCTTTCCAGGCGACGGGTGACGAAATCGAACGGCAGGCGGGTCTGATCGATGATTTCGACCGCCCAGCCATCGTCGGCCGGCCAGATGGTGCGGTAGGGGGTGCCGTCGACGTTCATGGGCCGTCTATTGCTCCAAGGCTTCGGTGATGCAGATATCGCGGTCGGCCCCGCCGTCCAGCGCCTTGCGGGCCTCGGCATAAAGCGGGGATTCATAAAACCCCGATGCCGTGTCCCAGGTCAGGTGCTCCGCCAGGGCAATGCGGTTCTGGGTATAGCCTTCCAGGCTTTCGACCCGCCCGCCGCGGGCCAGGAACCGCCCGCCCGCTGCCGCCATGGCCTCGGTCGCCTTGGCCGCATAGGCCAGCATCTTGTCGGGGTCGTGGATGGTCATATGCGCACCCACCCAATAGGCGACGGGTCCCGCCGTCTCACCCCGGGGGGCCAGATCCTCGACCCCTTCGACGACGAAGGTGTCGCGTTCGACCGCGCCGTTCAGGATATGGGAATGGGCGTCTTCGTAAGCCGGTGAATGATAGGTCTTGAGCGCCGTGTCGAAATCGGGGAATTCGATGATCACCACGCGGCCCTGATCATAGCCTTCCAGGGTTTTAACCCGCCCGCCCCGGGCCAGGAATTTACCGCCCCCGGCGGCGATGGCCGGGCCGGCCTTGGCCGCATAGGCCTGAAATTTTTCCTGATCGTTGATCTGAATGCGCAGGCTCATCCAATAGGCCTTGGGCATGTCTCTTTCCTCCTTGGGGTGTTCGTTTATAAAACCCGGCCGGCGACGGCCGATAGTTTCTGGATCATGTCGGGATCGCGCGCATCGGGCGCGGTGATCAGGGCGTGTTCAAGGGCGGTCTGGCAGCCGTGGCTGCAGGTTTCCGCCCGTCCCGAAAGCTTCGGCGCAACCTGTTTGACCAGGGTCCGGCCCTTTTCGGCGTTGTCCAACAACACCTTGATGATGGCATCGACCGTGACGTGGTCGTGGTCCGGATGCCAACAGTCGTAATCCGTGACCATGGCGACAGTGGCGTAACAAATTTCCGCCTCGCGGGCCAATTTGGCCTCGGGCATGTTGGTCATTCCGATCACGTCACAACCCCAACTGCGATAGAGGTTGCTTTCCGCCAGGGTCGAGAACTGCGGCCCTTCCATGGCGAGGTAGGTGCCGCCGCGCACGGCCTCGATCCCGACCTCCTTGCAGGCTTCCTCGACCGCGTCGCCCAGGCGCCCGCAAACGGGATGGCCGAGCGCCACATGGCCGACCAATCCCGGCCCGAAGAAGGTTTTTTCGCGCTGAATGGTACGGTCAATGAACTGATCGGCGATCACGAAAGTGCCCGGCGGCAGGTGTTCCTTCAACGACCCGCAGGCCGAAACCGACAGAATTTCCGTCACCCCGGCCCGCTTCAGGGCATCGATATTGGCGCGGTAGTTCACATCGGCGGGCGGGATCTTATGCCCCCGCCCGTGACGCGGCAGAAACACCATTTTTTGGCCCGCCAGATCGCCGAACAACAATTCGTCCGACGGCGTGCCGAAGGGCGAGGCCACGGCCTCCCATCTGGTGTTCTCCAGCCCGTCGATTTCATAGATGCCGCTGCCGCCGATCACCCCGATCACGGGCGGTGTGCCTGGTGCCGTCATGCGCCCTTATCCTGCCAGATGTTCGTCGAACAGGCGGAAGGTGCGGATGCTGGCGACCTGGGCCGCATGGGGCTTGAACGATCCCCGCATGTCGCAATGGAATCCGTGGTCGGCATCATAGATGTAGACCGGACATTCCGGATGGGCCTTGGCGATCTGATCGACATCCGCCAGGGGAATGCCTTGGTCGTGTTCGCCGAAATGCAGAATGGTCGGACAATTGGGCTGTTCGGAAACATAGGGCAGGATGCCGCCGCCGTAGTACGCACTGGCGGCCTGGAAATCCAGGCGACAGGCGGACGCCCAGGTCACGACGCCGCCCCAGCAGAACCCGGTGATGCCGACACGGCCGGCCTCGGCCGCGACCTTGCGGGCCGCTTCCACGTCCAACAGCACGTTGTCGAAATTGGCGTTGCCCTTATCCTTCATGTCGCGGCCCTGGGCGATGTCATCCGGTGCGTAGCCGACCTCGAAGCCTTTTTCGAACCGGTCATAGAGCGCCGGGGCGACAGCCAGATAGCCGACATCGGCGAACCGGTCGCACAGGTCGCGGATGTGTTCGTTGACGCCGAAAATTTCCATGATGACGACAATGCCGCCTTTCGGCGTACCTTCCGGGTCGGCACGGTAGCCGTGCAGTTCGAACCCGTCGCTGGCTTTCAGCGTGATGTCCTGTCCCATAATGTTCCTCCCTGGAATTGGTCTGCGGATTTGGCCGTAAACCTAGCGCAGGGAGCCCCGGGGCTAAAGCCGGAATATCGAACAATACCCTGCACAAAGTGGCTCGACGATCACGCGAAGCGCACATATAATGCACGCAATGCGATAAATATGTTTGGGTCTTGCTATGATAATTATTTCACGATCAACCGTGGTTACGTCCTTGATTCTCTCCATCGGTGTCCTGTCCGCCTGTCAAACCATCCCAGTTCCGGTCCCCAAAGTGGCGGAGAAAGAGGCCGTCGATATCAGCAGTCCGAACGATCTGGCATCGATTCAATTCGACCGGGTCGGTGTCAAGGTCAAACGCGGCACCCCCATCGGCACATATCAGCCTGAATTTCTCGGGTTGACGGGATGTTCCGGGTCTGGCGGCAACATCTTCTGGAACAGCGGCCGTGTTCTGGCCCGGGACCTTGAATTCGCGGACCTGTTTTTCAGCGAAATGCGGGCACTCAATTTCAACGTGGTGGGCGACCCCAACAAAATGTTCGCTTCGCAATCAGATGACCGGGTCCAGGCGACCTATCTGATCGGCGGTCAGATCGAAAAGATCGCCATGGATGCCTGCCTTGATCAGAACATCTGGACCAGCCGTCCCATTGGCACGACCAGCGGCAAGGGGGCCGTGACCGTGCGATGGCAGGTCTATTCAACGATCGAACAAAAGGTCGTCTATGAAACGGAAAGTCAGGGTGCCGGCCTGTTGAAACAAGGCGTGGTCGGCGGCGAGATGGTGATCCTGCAGGAATCCTTCGCCGGGGCCGTCCGCAACCTGGCCGCGGATCAAAAATTCGTCGATCTGCTGCAGAACAAGGAACCCAGCTTTACGGATATTCGTAAAGTCGATGCAGCCCCCTTAAAGATCGACCGCGTACCGCCGCGCAGTAAAACCATCACAAACTACATCGACAACATCCGGCGCAGCGTCGTAACCGTCGAAGGCGGCCTGGGCCACGGGTCCGGCTTCTTCATCACCCCGACCCTGGTCATGACCAACTTCCATGTGGTCGAAAACCGCGATCTGGTGCGCATGCGGCTGATTACCGGGCGCAAGATTTTGGGCGAAGTCATCCGCCGTCACCCCACGCGCGACGTGGCGATCGTTCAGGTCGAACCCAGCGGGCATCTTCCCATCCCGATCCGCACAACGCCCCTGAAAATCACGGAAGAGGTCTATGCCATCGGTTCTCCCTTGGACAAAGCCCTTTCCGGCACCGTGTCCAAAGGCATCGTCAGCAAATATGCCAGTAACCGTCATGGCTTGGAGGACATTCAAGCCGACGTGGACATCCATGGCGGAAATTCAGGCGGTGTCCTGCTGGACGGCAAGGGTAATGCCGTCGGCGTCAGCTACGCCGGTATCGGCACGACGGGCAAGATGTCCGTTGGGTTGAACTTCTTCATTCCGGTGATGGATGCGCTGGAAAAGCTCAACATCCAATTCAAGGAACGCGCAAACGCCGGGTCCTGACCGCAAATGCCGGACCCATTCGGCCAAGGATACGGTTAGGCCTACACGTTGAACCGGAACAGCATCACGTCGCCGTCCTTGACGACGTATTCCCGGCCTTCCTGGCGCATCTTGCCGGCGTCCTTGGCCCCCTGTTCGCCGCCCAGGTCGACGTAATCCGTATAGGCGATGGTTTCGGCGGCGATGAAGCCCCGTTCGAAATCGCCATGGATGGTCCCGGCGGCCTGCGGGGCCTTGGTGTTCTTCTGGATGGTCCAGGCACGGGCTTCCTTCGGCCCCGCCGTGAAATAGGTAATCAGGCCCAACAGGTCATAGCCCGCGCGGATCACGCGGGTCAGGCCCGTTTCCTCCAGGCCCAGACTTTCCAGGAAATCTTTTTTGTCGGCCTCGTCGTCCAGGGACGCGACCTCGGCCTCGATGGCAGCGGAAATCACGACCGTGCCCGCGCCTTGGGCCGCCGCCATTTCAGCGACCTTTTCCGACAGGGCATTGCCCGTGGCGGCAGAGCCTTCTTCGACGTTGCAGACGTAAAGCACCGGCTTGGCGGTCAACAGCTGCAGCATACGGAACAGCTTGCCCTCGCCTTCCTTCAGTTCCAGCTTGCGGGCCGGCTGGCCGTCACGCAGCAGATCCAAACAGCGGTTGACGATGTCCAACTGCTTGGCCGCGTCCTTGTCCTGGCCGCGCGCCTTCTTGGTCAGGGGATCGACCCGCTTTTCCAGGCTTTCCAGGTCGGCCAGCATCAATTCGGTTTCGACCGTATCCGCATCGCGCACGGGATCGACGCCCCCTTCCACATGGGTGACGTTGTCGTCCTCGAAACAGCGCAGCACATGGCAGATGGCTTCGACCTCGCGGATATTGGCGAGAAACTGATTGCCCAGGCCTTCGCCCTTGCTGGCACCCCGCACCAAGCCCGCAATGTCCACGAACTCCAGAAAGGTCGGCACGATGCTGGCGGATTTGGCGATCGCCGCAATGGCGTCCAGGCGCGGGTCCGGCACGGCGACACGGCCCGTATTGGGCTCGATCGTGCAGAACGGAAAATTCGCGGCCTCGGCATTGGCCGTCGCCGTCAGAGCATTGAAAAGGGTCGACTTGCCGACATTGGGCAGGCCGACGATGCCACAGTTAAAGCCCATTTCAGTCCTTCTTGTCCTTGTCCGGGGTGCTGTCTTCGGCGCCGGACGTATCGGAACGCTTGGTGTTTTCGCGGGGCGGTTTCAGGGCCAGGGCGACCTTGTTCTGAAAGCCCGCATCGTCGCCGTCGATCAACCGGTCGGCGTTATCGGCGATGGCATCCAGCAACGTATCGCGCCACTGGGTTTCTTCCTTGGAAAAGTCCTTCAGCACATGACCGATGACCTTTTCCTTGTCGCCCGGATGGCCGACCCCGATACGCACGCGGCGGAAATCGGCGCCGACATGGGCCTGGATGTTGCGCAGGCCGTTATGCCCGGCATGGCCGCCGCCGGTCTTGACCCGCAGCTTGCCGCCCGCCAAATCCATTTCATCATGGAACACGATCACCTCGGCGGGCTTCAATTTATAGAAGGTCATGACCGCCTGAACGGCACGGCCGGACTCGTTCATGAAGGTCTGTGGTTTAAGCAGCAGGACCTTCTCGCCGCCGATCGTGCCCTCGGCCAGATCACCATGAAACTTGTTCCGGAAGGGACCCAGCCGCCAGCGGCCGTGGATTGAATCCACGGCCATGAAACCGACATTGTGCCGGTTGTCGCGGTAGGATGGACCCGGGTTGCCGAGCCCCACCAGAAGCAGCATGGAACGTCCTCCCCGGAACCGGTCCGGACGGCCAAGAACGCGGGAGGATTACTCCTCGCCGCCCTCTTCTTCCGCGTCGCCGTCTTCGCCTTCCTCGGCTTCCGCAGCTTCCGCTTCGGCTTCGGCCTGGGCTTCGGCAGCTTCATCCTTGACCACCGTCGGTGCGGCGATGGTCACCAGCACGAAGTCACGGTCGGTGATGGTCGGCTGAACGTCTGCCGACAGACCCGCATCGGAAATACGCAGGGCGTCGCCGATATCCAGGCCTTCCAGGGACAGGGTGATCATTTCCGGGATGTTTTCCGGCGCACAGCGCACTTCGACTTCGTGACGCACGATGTTGAGAACACCGCCGCGCTTGAGGCCGGCGCACTTGGCTTCGCCTTCGATATGGACCGGGATCATGACGGTCACCCGCGTGCCCTTGCCGATGCGCATGAAGTCCACATGCAGCGGCACGTCGGTCACGGGGTGGAACTGCACGTCACGCGGCAGGACACGATGGGTGTCGCCGGCAACGGTAAGGTCCATAAGCATGGAAAAGAAACCCGGGTTGTGCAGCTGATGCATCAATTCAACGGGTTCGACGGAAACCAGGATCGGATCTTTGTGATCCCCGTAGATCACGGCCGGAATGCGACCGGATCGGCGGGTTGCGCGGGCTGCCCCCTTGCCTGCCCGATCGCGGGGTTCCGCCGTCATGGTGTTGGTACCAGACATGGCATTACTCCGTATCAGTGTAATAAGCCCCGGCCTCCAGGGGTGCCGGCAGCATTTAAAAAGTCCTCCGGTGGGAGGGCGCGCATTCATAGCCCCATGGACCAGGTGGGTCAACCGGTTTGACGCTGCCGGTTAACCTGGATCACGCCGCCATGGTGTGGGAATAGAAGATGTAGGCGCCGATCGCGATCAGGATGACGCCACCAGCGATTTCGGCCCGCCGGCCGAGAACCTGTCCCACGCGCGGGCCGATCAGAAGGCCCAGGGTGCTCATGGCAAAAGAAACAAGCGCAATCGCAATGACGGTCTGGACGATATCAACCGCCATGACCGACAGCGCCACCCCAACGGCAGCGGCATCAATGCTGGTTCCGACGACCGTCGCCAGGTTTCCCAGAACACCGCGCCGTTTCGGGTCGGCTGCCTCAGATCCTTCGTTGTTATCGTCGCTGGAAAGGGCCTCATAGATCATATGGCCGCCGACGCCGCCCAGCAGGATCAAGGCGATCCAATGATCCACCCCGGTCACTACGTCGGCGAAGCGGCTTGCCAATAGATAGCCCAAAAGCGCCATGCCGCCCTCGCACAGGCCGAACAACACCCCCATGCGCATGGCAGCGAGCAGATTGGAAAACCGCCCGGATGCACCCCGGCCCAAGGACACGGCGAAAGCATCGGCCGACAGGCCGAAAGCGATGGTCATAACCCCGATGAAAGACATCCGATCAGGTCCCGAATCAGGCCGCGGTCCAGCCGCCGTCGACGACCAGGGACGCCCCGGTCATAAGGCTCGACGCGTCGGAAGCCAGGAACACGATGGCGCCCATCAGGTCCTCGACCTGGCCCAGACGGCCCAGGGCGATCTTGGATTTCACGAAATCGACGAAGTCGGCGTCGGCCAAAAAGCCCTCGGTCATCGGCGTTTCGATGAAGGTCGGACAGATCGTGTTGGCGCGAATGCCCTTATCACCCAATTCCCAGGCCATGGCCTTGGTCGCCCCCTCGATGGCATGCTTGGTCGCGCAATAGACCGTGCGCTTGGGCCCGCCGACCAGGCCCATCTGCGACGATACATTGATGATCGAACCGGGCAATTCCGCCGCCAAAAGCCCTTTGACCACCGCCTGGGCCACGAAAACCGCCGCCCGCACGTTCAGATCCGTGACCGCGTCATAATCCTGTTCGGTGACGTCCATCAATTCCTGAGGCCGGTTGCCGCCGGCATTGTTGAACAGAATTTGAAAGGGGCCGTTTTCCGCGATGACGGCGCGCATGCGGTCCGTATCGGTCACGTCCAATACCAGGGCTTTGGCCATCTGTCCCCGCGCGCGGATCGCCTCGGCGGCGGCGGCGATCTCGGCTTCCGTGCGCGCGCAAAGTGTGACATGGGCACCGGCGTCGGCCAGGGCGGCAGCGGCGGCCAGCCCGATGCCACGTCCCGCACCCGTAACCAAAGCCTTCCGGCCGTCCAAGCGAAATGAAGGCATGATCGGCAGATCCATGATTTTAGAATTCCTTGTGGCCCTTGAAGGTGTCTGGCGTGAAGAACCGCGGCACCATATGCGCCCCGGCAATCGAAAGACAGGTAGCAAGTTCCCACAATTGGCGCAAACGCCGTGGGACCAGTCACCGGATGATTCGGTTTCTATTCCTGCTTATACGGAAGTCTGACCGTGACTTCTGTACCGACACCGACCTTGCTTTCGATGGAAATTTTTCCCTGGTGCAGTTCAACCAAGGATTTTGCAATCGCAAGGCCCAATCCCCACCCATCATGGGTTTTGTGAGGGTCTTTCTCGCCGCGCACGAACGGATTGACGACCTCAGAAAGAACCTCAGGATCAATCCCATGCCCCGTATCCGACACAATGATTTCCATCCATCCGCCATTCGGTTTCACCTGAACAGTGACGTCACCATCCTTGGGCGTGAATTTGACCGCATTTGAGATCAGATTCAGGATCACCTGCTTCATTGCCCGCCGGTCCGCGGCAATATCCGGCAAATCTGCCGGAATCGTCTTCACCACTTTGATGCCGTTATGGGCGGCCCGTTCCTCGATAATCGCCAAGACCTCGACAATCACATCACCGACCTGCATGGGCGACACGTTCAATGTTCTGGCACCCGCTTCGATAGTTGAAATGTCGAGCAAATCATTCACCAGTTCCAACAGCAGCTCGCCGCTGGAATGGATGTAGCCGGCATACTCCTTGTATTGCCCTTTGCCCGGTGGCCCCAGACTTTGCATGGACAAAACCTCGGAAAACCCCAGGATTGCGTTCAGCGGCGTCCGCAATTCATGGCTCATGGTTGCAAGAAATTCGGATTTCGCCTGATTGGCCTGTTCCGCCGCCTTCAGGGCCTGGTCACGCGCATCCTCTGCGCGCTTACGATCCGAAATATCGAGAACCGTCACCGGAAGGTCGCTGAACCCTGCGTCGATATCGGGGATGGGCATGGAAAGAATGACCGTCAGTTCCTCGCCGTCCAGTGTCCGATGCGTTGTTTCCACCCGGAAGTTCGTCTCACCGTTCCAGATCGCAACCAAGGCATCGACAAAGACCTCTTTACCTTCCGGCCCCAGGACATCGCGTAAGGAAGCGATGAACTGTGCCTCGCTGGCGACGCGGTATAACCGCAGGGTCGCGGCGTTGACCCGGTCAACCTTAACCAGTTTGGCAAGATATTCTATCTGCATCGGATCGGATTGCAGGTATTGACGAAGATCCTGAACGCCGCGCTGCTTCAAGTCGTTGAGGGCTTCGTTGACCTGAGAGAAATCCTCGCTCCAGATCGACACTTCCGAATTTTCAAACAGGTTCTTGAAGCGTTGTTCCCCGCGAACACGCTCCAATTCGAGCAGGCGGTGCAGGTCCTCGCGGAGCAGCAGCAGGGCGCTGGCGAACATGCCGACAAAGATTGCCCCGCCGTAGGGAAGCCACACCCGCTTCAACAGGTCCCAGCCATCGGCCAGATCGCCGACCAGCAGGAACCCCGGCAGAATGATCAGCATCGCCAGCAGGGACCCACAAGCCGCCCGCATGATGCCGTCGTCGGGCCGGCGCAGGAAATACAATAAGATGCCGGCGCTTGCCGCCAACCACACACCGACAAAGCCGGCAAACGCGCCGCCGCCGCCTAGATACAATCGATATGAACTGGCCAATGCGGCGCTTATCACGGCGGCAACCGGCCCTGCGAAGGCGCCGCACAACGCCACCACGGCATTGCGCTGATCGACGATAACGCCCTCGACGACCGGAATTTTGACGTGCATCGCGATCACCGCGATAAGCCCGAAAAACAACCCCAGTGTCAGACCGAGCCGCCATGAGTCCAGCAGCCGACGTTGTTCGTTGATAAAGCCGTATCCGGCAACCAGAACGATGAATACCGAAAGGTTATTCAGCAACCCCAAAAACAACGAAAGTCCGGCACTCACGGATCTCTCCCCTTAACGGGTGCGCCCCCTCATCCCCTACGGAAGAATACTATAGTATTTACATTCAGCGGTTGGTTTTTTGCCTTACCCCTTGCAGACAAAAGCAGAAATTCCACTTAAGAGAACACGACACGCATCCGGGAATGCGATCAACACACGCTTTGAGCGGGTCCGGAAAAACCGAGAGTAGGGCCGGGTGCTTAGTTGAACAGGGAAGAAACCGAGGATTCCTCGGAAATGCGGCGCATGGCCTCGGCGATCAGCGGGGCCACGGTCAGCTGCTCGATATTATGAGCAACGCGTACGGCCTCTGTCGCCATGATGCTGTCCGTCACGCACAGCCGGTCCATGGGCGAAGAAGACACCCGCGCCACGGCCCCGCCCGACAGCACCCCATGGGTGACATAGGCGGACACCGCTTCGGCCCCTTGTTCCATCAAGGCAACAGCGGCATTGCACAGGGTCCCCGCACTGTCGACGATATCGTCGACCAGGATGCAACGGCGGCCTTCGACGTCACCGATGATGTTCATGACTTCGCTGACACCGGCCCGTTCGCGGCGCTTGTCGATGATCGCCAAATCGCCGTCCAAACGCTTGGCAAGGGCGCGGGCACGGACCACGCCGCCCACGTCCGGCGACACGATCACCAGATCGGCGCCGTTTTCCCGATCCTGAATGTCCTTGGCCAAAACCGGCTCGGCATACAGGTTGTCGGTCGGAATATCGAAAAAGCCCTGAATCTGGCCCGCATGCAGGTCCATGGTCAGGACCCGGTCGGCGCCGGCTTCGGTGATCAGGTTGGCGACCAGCTTGGCCGAAATCGGCGTGCGCGGGCCGGACTTACGATCCTGGCGGGCATAGCCGAAATAAGGAATGACGGCGGTCACTCGCCGGGCTGACCCGCGGCGCAATGCGTCCAGCGTGACCAGCAGTTCCATCAGGTTGTCGTTGGCGGGAAACGAGGTCGACTGAATGACGAACACATCTTCGCCGCGCACGTTTTCCTGGATCTCGACGAACACTTCCATGTCGGAGAAACGCCGGATGCTGGCTTTGGTCAACGGCAGATTGAGATATGCGGAAATCGCCTCCGCGAGCGGCCGGTTGGAATTACAGGCGAGAATTTTCATGGCTGCGCACTTTCGTTTTGCGTCCGAAGGCGGCGCAAAACCACCCTGGAATTGCCCGGAACCGAGCGCCGATGGGGTCTATACCCGCAAACAGCGCGCGGACTCTAACAATGCCTGCCGCGCCTGTAAACGATCTTTCATAATCGTTTAAAATCAGATGCTTATAATATTAACGCGTGGGCGGCGGGATGGCTTCGCCGGGCGCCCATTGCAGAGTCTCCGTGCTCTCGGCGGGAAAGGCCGGCTCGTCGGACGGCAGGCGGCGTGTAAACGGCCGCGCCTTGTCGCCCAACACCCGCTGAATCCCGACAACCGCCCCCATGGCCACATCCAAAGCGGTTTCGCCCCAATTATCATCTAGGGACCCCGCATTGACGGTGCTGTGCTGTTCGGCGCTGCCCAACGGTATGCCGTCGATATTTTCGACCGACCACACAATCCGGGCATCCTGTTTACCCGCCTTGGGCGTGGACATCACCACCAGGCCTCGAACCAGATAGCGGGCCTGCCTGGGGTCGTCGGTGACGTTCTGATCGCGCGCCCGCAAAACCCGGCGCAGCGCCTCGCCCAAAAGCCGGTTGCCGTTGCCGGGTGCGCCCGTGACCTCCGCCACCAGGAATGAATTCGCGCCGTCATCGGATGCCACGGGCAGCGTCGGCGGCTTGAACGTATCTTCGGTGATCTGCTCGCCCCCCGCGTCTTCCGGCCCCAGCACGCTTTTCTGCTCCGCCGGGGGCGGTGTATTCCCGGATGCGCCCGGGCGGGCGGCCGCCAAGGCTTCTGACGCGGATTTTTCCGCGGGCCCTTCCGTGCTGACCGGCGCATCGGGCGGGACAAGATGATCTGCCATCTTGGCGATGACTTTCTTCGGCCCGCCCGGTTTGGGCAATTCGCCCTCTTCCAGGTTTTCCGGCAGCCCCAATCCCCCACCCTGAGCCAACAGGCGTTCGCGGTCTTCCCAGCCGCTGATCACTTCATGAATGCCGTCCACGGCGGCCGCGGCGATCAGGCGCGCCGTCGGCATCCATTGCGTATCGAAGATGCCGGACGGCACGGTGTTTTCCTGTTCCGCCTTGCCGACTTCCTTGCCGTCCGGGCGGGACAGGCGCCAGGTGATGCGCACGCCCTGGCGGCCCTGCACCGACGGCGAGACCTTCATCAAACCGGTCAGCACGTATTTCGCCTGTTCGCGGTAGCGGGTCAGCCGCGTGCCCCGGGCCTTCAGGGCTTCGGCGATTGCCCGGGTCAGCGAGAAATCGCCGTCCCCGGGCGCCCCCTCGACCGGCATGACGAAAATCCCCTTGTCCGGGGCCGCTTCCGCCTGGGCCGGGGCGATCCCGGCCAGGATGGCGGCGACCCGATGGGCGACATCTTCGGCGACACGGATAATGACCTCGGGTGTGCCGAATTCCCATTCGTCGCCCGTGGCGTCGACCGGTTGTTCCAGATCCGCCAGCAGCAGACCTTCCCGGTTGGACAACTGCCAATGGATGGTGACATAGGGAATGGCGTTGGGGTTCTTGTCTCGATGGGCGCGGCCATGCAGCACGTATTCGCTGGCATCGAAAGGTGCCATCCCGGCCGGAAGTCCATAGGGCTCGAACGAATCGACCGTCGTCCGGGCCAGAATCTTCGACATGATGGGGGCCGCGCCTTCGACGGGATTGACCTGAATGCCTTTCGTGAACGTGCCATGCACAATGGCCGCGCCGACGCTTTCTTCCTCGCCCGGCTGAAACGCGCGCGGCAAAGGCGTACAGGCCGCCACGGCCAGCAAGACCGCGATCAACATGCCGATATGTGTTCGGGTGACTACCCGCAAGGCCGTTGCCCCTTGGAAATGACCGCCATGAGACGATGATGCCCTAAACTATGGCACAGGTGACGAGAATCACCGCGAGGGAGATCAAGGTCAAGATCGCCAAATAAGGCATGCGCGAAGCTTCCTTGGTGATGGGTGTGTCAACGGGGCATCAAGGCAATGGCCGCCAGTTCCCGGCCGTAATCGGGCTCGCCCCGATGGGTCGCCCGGCGATAACTGTAAAACCTTGTGTCGTCGGTATAGGTATCCAGCCCCACGTCATGGGCCGTGGCCAGGCCCAATCCTGCCAACCGGTCCATGATGAAGCCCGCCAGATCGAATTGATAATGACCGGGCCGGGCGCCGGGCGCGAAATAACGGCCATGATCGGCATGGCGTTCGGCGAAGGCATCCTTCATGTCCTGGCCGACTTCGTAGGAACCTTGACGGATACAGGGGCCGAGCGCGGCATGGATGTTGGCGCGCCGGGCTCCCTCGACTTCCATCTTCGCGACCGTGTTCTCAAGCACTCCGCCCATGGCGCCGCGCCAGCCCGCATGGGCGGCACCAACCACCCCTGCCGTCGGGTCCGCGAACAGGACCGGTGCGCAATCGGCCGTCAAAATCCCCAATCCCATTTTCGGTTCGCGGCTGACCAAGGCATCGGCCTTGACCAGATCGGGGCGGGCACGGGGCGCATCGGCGACCCAGACATCCGGGGAATGAATCTGATGCACCAGGGCCAGGCTGTCTTCGGCAAGGCCCAGGGCCACCGCCGCCCGGCGCTTGTTTTCCGCAACATGGGTGCCGTCGTCGTCCGACCCTTGGCCGCAATTGAGCCCTGCGTATATGCCGCCGCTGACCCCGCCCTTGCGGGTAAAGAAGGCATGGGTGATTCCCGCCTGTTCGGCAAGGTTGGGCGCACTGACGATATCGATTTCTTCGGTCATGCAATCTTGTACCTTGATCCCGCCCCGCTGTTCAAACGGCCTTAAGCGAGCCCGGGCGGCGTGGCCAGCCCCGGGTGCTGCACGGCCAGAACCCGGAACAGGCGGCCCATTTGTTCGCCAGCCGTCAGGCGCTCAAGGGCGGCCTGGATATCCGCTTGCTGACCGGCATCCGCCTTGGCGGACAGAGCCGCGGCGCGCTCCCGAATTCCCAGGGCTTGCAGGAACGCCCCCTGCCCGGCGGGACCGAAGGTCACCGCCCCGGCCTGAATGGCGGTCGCGGCAAGCTGCTGAAAATCCACATGCGCCGTCAGGTCTGCCTGACCGGGATCGTCCAGAACGCCTGCATATGCGTGGTCCTTGACCGCCTGCAGGGTATCGCCCGCACCGCTTCGGTCATGGCCGTAATCGATGACCAGGGCGGTGCCGCCCTGTTCCGCCAGCCGGGATGCCAGAGTATGGGCCTGGCGCAGACCGGCGGGACAGATTTCCACCAAACTGCCCGCCGGCACTTGATCCAAGGGCGGGGGGATCAAGGGCGTCGCGGATGCTGCACCGGAATACGTAAAGGCCAACGCGCCAGCACCTTCATCCCAGCCGACCAGACGTTCGCGCCAGCCATCCGCCCCCCGCTGAAACTGGCGGATGGGCAGGGCATCGAAGAATTCATTGGCAAGGATGATCGCCGGGCCGGGCGGAACCTGTGACAGACCGTTCCACCATCGGGGAGCGATGTCCGGATGGGCGGCGGCCAGGGTCTCGTCCTGTTTCTGCCTGAGAACCGGGCTGGTTTCCACCAGATGCACGGCAAGGGCTGCGCGGAATTCCGGCACCTGACCGGCGGCACGGAGCACATCCGCCATCAAAGTCCCGCGTCCCGGCCCCAGTTCGATCAGATGGACCGGATCGGGCGCGCCCATGGCCTGCCACTGCACGGCCGCCCAAAGACCCAACAGTTCGCCGAACATCTGCGATATTTCCGGCGCCGTCGTAAAATCACCGGCCCGGCCCAAAGGATCACGGGTCATGTAATAGCCATGGGTCGGATTGCCGAGGCATTCTTCCATGTATTGTGCAACGGTCAGCGGCCCTTCAAGGGCAATGCGGCGGCGAAGATGGTCGATCAGCCCGATCATGCGTCCGATGGCGGGATGCGCCGCGCCCGCATGACCAGCCACAGCCCAAAGGCGATCATCGGCAGGCACAGCAACTGGCCCATGGTCGCCCCCTGGAACAGAAAGCCCAGATGGGCATCCGGTTCGCGGAAAAACTCGGCGATGATCCGAGCAATGCCGTAGCCGATGAAGAAAATCCCCGCCAGGGTTCCCGGCCGGGCGCGCAGCCCCGGGCGGTGCCACAAAACGGCCAAGACGATGAACAGAATCAAGCCTTCAAGAGCCGCTTCGTAAAGCTGGCTGGGGTGGCGGGCAATGGGCCCGCCATGGGGGAACACCATGGCCCAGGGAACATCGGCCGCGCGCCCGAACAACTCGCCGTTGATGAAATTGGCGATCCTCCCGAACAACAGGCCGATCGGGGCCGCACATCCCAACAGGTCTGCGAATTGGAACAGCGGGATGTCCCGTTTGCGGCAGAACAGGATGGTTGCGATGCAGACCCCCAACAGCCCGCCGTGAAACGACATGCCGCCCTGCCAGACGGTCAGGATATTCAACGGGTTTTCCAGATAGAACCCCGGCTTGTAGAACAAGACGTATCCAAGTCGCCCCCCCAAAACCACGCCGATGGTCGCCCAGACAAGAAAGTCATCAACGGCCAGGCGGCTGACGATGGGCTCCTGAACGGTCTGGGTCTTGCCCTTTTCGTCCGGGACATGAACATCACGCAGCGGCAGATCGTCGGTCAGGCGCAGCATGTAGCGCCAGCCCAGGATCAACCCCGCGATATAGGCCAGCGCATACCAGCGAATGGCGATGGGCCCGATTTCGATCAAGATGGGATCGATCGCGGGGAAGGTCAGTGCGGGTAGAATTGATGCGATCATCATGCCCCAGTCCCTTACAGGTAGGGATCGTTCGTGTGGAGGAAATCTTGCACGTAGCGCCGGACACCTTCTTCCAAGGAGGTCGAAGGATGGCCATAGCCGACGGCGCGGATGCGGTCCATGCGGGCCTCGGTGAAGTACTGATACTTGTCGCGGATGTCTTCGGGCGTGGGCACGAAATCGATCATCGGCTCCTTGCCCAAGGCGCGATACACGGCAGCGGCCAGATCAGCGAAGCTGCGTGCCTTACCGGTCCCGCAGTTGAACAGGCCGGATGCCTGCGGATGATCCAGCAGCCACATCACCATATCGACGCAATCGCCGACCCAGACGAAATCGCGCAGTTGCCCGCCGTCTGGGTAATCGGGATGGTGGGATTGGAACAGGGTGCAGGTCTCTCCCCGGGCGGCCTTCTCGTAAACCTGGCGGGCGACGGACTGCATGCGGCCCTTGTGGTATTCGTTGGGCCCGAACACGTTGAAGAACTTCAGTCCCGCCCAACCCGGCGGTGTCGGGGCACCGGCCGCCACCTGTTCAGCGACCCAGATATCGAACTGGTTCTTGGACCAGCCGTACATGTTAAGCGGCTGCAGAGCCTTCAGAGCATCGATGGCCCCATCGTCGTCGAACCCCCGGCTGCCGTCGCCGTAGGTCGCGGCAGAGGACGCGTAAATGTAAGGCACGCCCTCGGCCGCGCACCAATCCCACAAACGGCGCGACAGCACGATGTTCGCCTTGATGATGCGGACCAGACGCGTTTCCGTAGTGGCCGAAATGGCCCCCATGTGGATGACGCCGCGAATCCGGCCCACATTGTCTTTCAGGAACGGCTGCAGGTCATCGGGCGCAACCGTTAGAGAATCGCCGCGCTTGGCGATGTTCAGGGCCTTTTCCGGCGAATCGATACGGTCGACAACGGCCACCGGGCCCCGGCCGGCGGCCTCGAGCCCGTGCACGATATTCGATCCGATGAAACCGGCCCCGCCGGTGACCACATACATGGCCTGCTTATAGGATGGCCCAGGCCCGGGAGCAACCGGCCCGGCGCTTGCGTCTTCGGGGCAAGATCGCCATATATCAGGTAGAATCGACCGATTGTCCGGAACCTAAGGAGTTCAGCGATGCAGACGTCCAACAAAATTCTCGACGACCTGGCCAAGGTGGCCAACGGCGCCGTGGCGACGATGACCGGCATCAAGGACGAAGTGGAAGCCATGGTCCGCCAGCAGGTCGAACGTTTCCTGGCCGACGGCAATCTGGTGCCGCGTGACGAGTTCGACGCCATGGCCGAAGTGGCCCGCAATGCCCGCGCGGCCCAGGAAAAACTGGAAGCCCGAGTCGCCAAACTGGAAGCCGCCCTGGCCGCCAACCCCGCACAGAAAGCCCGAAAACCAGCGGCCACGGCAAAAAAATCCGCGGCCAAACCGGCGGCCCGCAAGACCCCGGCGGCCAAAGGCAAAGCCTGAACACACCGCCATATATAGAGTCGTTTCAGCACCTTGGATGCCGGGCGCATACAGGGCATTTCGCCTTAAGTCATTCTGACTCCCGATTCTTCCACAATATTTCACACAACCTCGGCAATCGGCCCTTGCACGGCTGACTCCGTTAAGGCAGGCTACCTCTTGTATCCAAGGGGGCCTCAAGTACCATATTTCGGGTACCTCCGAGATGTTGTGGGGGCAACCTTAGGCTACAAGCCTGGGGCGCCCGCCGGGAGTCCCCGGTCGAGCCACGAAGGAGGAACGGCCATGCCTGCCTTAGATTTCGCCGTTGAGACCCAAAAACACAATCCTTTGGACCTGATCGAACAGATCGTAGAGGGGAACGATTGGACCTTTGACCGTCGTAGTGACCAGGAATTGGCTGTCCAGGTGCCCGGCACCTGGTGTGATTACAGCTTGTATTTCGCCTGGAACGACGAGATCGAAGCCATGCATTTCACCTGCGCCTTCGACATGCGAGTGCCGAACGACCGGCGCCCGCCGGTCTACGAGCTTCTGGCCAAAGTGAACGAAAAGCTTTGGCTGGGCCATTTCGGCATGTGGGACGACGAGGGCCTGCCCATGTTCCGCCATGTCCTGCCCATGCGCGCGGCCAAGGGCCCGACCATGAGCCAGATGGAAGACATCGTCGAAACGGCGCTGTACGAATGCGAACGCTTTTACCCAGCCTTCCAATACGTGATCTGGGGCGGACGCACCGCCGAAGATGCCGTGGCCGCCGCCATGGTGGACACGGTCGGCGAAGCCTGACGTAACGCCGCAGACGAGACCGGAGTCCTAACCCGTGAGTACCACGCAATCCCTATTGCTTGTCGGGGGCGGCAAGATGGGCGGTGCCCTGATGGCCGGCTGGATCAGCCGGGACATCCCGGCGGCGAACATCTTCGTGGTCGAGCCCAATAGCGAAAATGCGGCTGCTCTGGCCCGCGGCCATGGCGTGACCGCCGTGGCTTCACCGGATGACCTGGCAGCAAACTTCGCACCGGGCTTGGTGATGTTCGCGGTCAAACCGCAGGTCATGGAAGCAGTCGTGCCGCCCTATCGGCGCTTTGCCGGGCCGGACACGGTGTTTCTGTCCATCGCCGCGGGCACGCCGATCTCTTTTTTCGAAAGCCATCTGGGCGAAGACGCCGCGGTCGTCCGCGCCATGCCCAACACGCCCGCCGCCGTCGGCCGGGGCGTCAGCGTTGCCTGCGCCAATGCCAAGGCATCGGACGCCCAACGAACCCTGTGCCATGACCTTCTGACCGCGGTCGGCCAAGTCCATTGGGTCGACGACGAAGAGATGATCCATGCCGTGACCGGTGTGTCCGGCAGCGGCCCGGCCTATGTCTTTCATTTCGTGGAATGCCTGGCCCGCGCCGGGCGCGAAGCCGGCCTGCCGGGTGATCTGGCCGATGCCTTGGCCCGGGCGACAGTCGAAGGTGCGGGAGAACTCCTGCATCAGGCGTCAGCGGACAGCCCCCGGACCCTGCGCCAGAACGTGACCAGTCCCGGCGGCACCACGGCCGCGGGCCTGAGCGTTCTGATGGGCGGCGATCCGGCCAAGGACGATCCCGCACAGGGGCCCATGGGCGATATCGTGACTGAATGCGTCGCCGCCGCCGCGATGCGGTCGCGCGAATTGGCCGACTGATCCAAGAAATTTACCGGTAATTGGCATTTCCTTCGCCGCTTCCTACATTATAGGAAGCGAACGTAAGGAGAAGCCTGCATGGCCAAGCAGCCCCAAGGCAAAGCCACGCGCAAACCAAAGCGCAAATCCGCCGGTCAGGCGGAAACAGCGGATGCACGCCAAGCACGGATCATCGATACGGCCATGGCCTGCATCGCACGGGACGGCTGGCGCCGCTTCTCCCTGGCCCAGGTCGCGACGGAAACCGGCCTGCCCTTGGCTGAGATACTGATCCCCTTCCCCACCAAACATGCCGTCATCAATGCCTTCCAAGACCGCATCGACGAACGGATGCTGGCCGCAACCGATGATCTGGTGTCTGCCGGGGACGACGGCGGCAACATGCGGGACCGCTTGTTCGATCTGTTGATGGAACGGTTCGACGCCCTTTCCCCCTACCGTGCCGCGATGGCAGAGATTGCCAAGGACGCCTTGTGCGACCCGGCATCGCTTCGCTTCGTGCCGCGCATGGCGCGCACCATGTCACGTGTGCTTGAAGCCGCCGGCATCGGCACATCGGGCCCTGTCCGGCTGCTTCAGACCAAAGGTCTAGCCCTGGTCTATGCCGATGCCTTTCGGGTCTGGCTGCGCGATGACAGCCCCGATCTGGCGAAAACCATGGCCGCATTGGACCGGGGCTTGCGCCGCGCTGAAAAAGCCATGCAATTTCTGTGTTCAGCCCGGCGGCGCACGCCCTCCGATACGGATGCCTCCACGGACAGCCCTTCCGCCTGACCCGTATATTTTGCACTGCAACATAAGACTTGACTTAGGCAGGCCAGAGGGTCCATATATGGCCCACTGTTGCAGTGCAGCATAATTGCTGCATATGCACCAAGCCTTATTCTTATCTCGTGTTCCAATGGAGGACCGACCAAATGTACGCCGATTTTTTCAAGCTCGACAAAAATGGCTTCCCCGCTTGGGCAGCCGATTTCACCAAGATCTATGCCGATTTCGATCCGGCCAAGATGTCCGATCAGGTCATGAAGGCCATGCAGGGCAGCCCGATTGAATCCATGGATGTCAACGCCGTGCTGGATATCCAGCGCAAGAACATGGAAGCCCTGAACAAAGCCAGCCAGGCTGCGTTCGAAGGTGCGCAGGCCGTTGCTCAGAAGCAGGCCGAAGTCTTCAAGGCCGCTTTCGACCAGGCCACTTCCGCCGCCGATACGCTTGGCAAGGCCTCGACCCCGCAGGATCTGGCCGCCAAGGAACTGGACCTGTGCAAGACCGCGTTCGAAACCTCTTTGGCCAACACCAAGAAGGTCACGGACATGGTGACCAAGGCCAACGACGCAGCGGTCAAGGTGATCAACACCCGCATCGCCGAAGCCTTCGAAGAAGTGAAGGGCCAGGTCGCCAAGACCAAATAACGGTTTCCCGTTTTACGGAAGAGGCCGCCCTTTGGGGCGGCCTTTTTTGTTGCCTTAAAGGGGTGGCTCGGGAATCTGTTGGATTGGAAGAGGAGACCGCCCATGACCGACAGCCCAACCCGACAGATCACCTTCGATGATTTCCTGGCCGTGGACGTCCGCGTCGGCACGATCGTCCGCGCCGAGCCCTTTCCCGAGGCACGCCGCCCGGCGATCAAGCTTTGGGTCGATTTCGGCCCCGACATCGGCGAGCGCAAGACCTCCGCCCAGATCACCCGCCACTACACCCCTGACAGTCTGGTCGGCCGGCAGGTCGCGGGCGTGGTCAATTTCCCGGCCAAACAAATCGGCAAGTTCATGTCGGAGGTTCTGGTACTGGGGTTTCCCGATGCCGACGGCGAAGTCGTGCTGATCAAGCCGGATCTGCAAGTCCCCAACGGCGGCCGGCTATTCTGATCCCAAGCAAGAACCGCGCGGCGCTATGCACGCTGCTCCATATCCCTGCTTATGCTTCTATCCTGACCGCCTGCTCGGCCTCCCTGCCGTGCGCGGGCAATCGATTCCGCGACCATCAGGCGCAATTTTTCCGGCTGGATCGGTTTGTGCATGACTTCAAACCCGCTCGCCGCCGCCTCGCGCAGGCGGTCGGGGCCCGTATCGCCGGTCAGAAGAAATCCGGGCACGTCCTGCCCCCAAACATGGCGGATGGCCAGGATCGCATCGGCGCCCGTATGACCCAGTTTCAACCGGTAATCGGCAACAACTAAATCCGGGTTTTTGCGTTCCTGTTCAAGTTTGGCGATGGCTTCGACGGCCGAACCGGCAACGATCGCATCATACCCCCAGCCGACAAGCAACAGTTCCAGGGCTTCTCGGATATCGGCTTCGTCGTCGATCCCGACGACCACGGCGCCGGTGACATCCGCATGTTCGTCCGCCGGCAGCGTCATTTCCGCGGGCGCATGTTCACCGGCCAGGGGCAGCGTTACCCCGAACCGCGATCCCCGCCCTTCCCACGACTGTACGTCAACCGGATGATCCAGAAGGTTGGACAGGCGATGGACGATGGCAAGCCCCAGTCCCAATCCTTCGCGCCGGTCGCGGGCCGGATTCCCGACCTGATGGAATTCTTCGAAGATCATGCCAAGCTGGCCTTGGGGAATCCCGACACCTGTATCCCAAACCTCGACCCGCACATTCGGCCCGGCCCGGCGGCAGCCGACCAGGATTTTACCCGTTTCCGTATGGCGCACGGCATTGGTCATGAGGTTACGCAGCAGACGATCCAGCAATCCCGGGTCGCTGTCGACCAGAAGCGAACAGGGAACCATATTCAATGACAGGCCCTTTTCTTCGGCCAGGGGGCGAATTTCCGAACACAGACGCTCGATCACGGCACCCAGCGAAAATTCCCGCCGCTGCGGCACGAACAGACCGGCATCCAGCTTTGAGATGTCAAGCAGCGACCCCAACAGGCGTTCAAGCGCTTCGGAACAATCGCGGATACGGTTGATCAGCTGCTTCGCCTTATCGTCCAAGTCCCGTTCCGACAGCACATTGACGAACATCGCCAATGCCTGAAGCGGCTGACGCAGGTCATGACTGGCGGCGGCCAGGAAGCGCGACTTGGCCGCGCTTGCCTGTTCGGCGGCATCCTTCGCCTCGGCCAGCATTTCCTCGGCCTCTTTGGTGGCCGTCACGTCACGGCCGACCCCCTGGATTTCAACCATGCGGCCGTCCCCGTCGAACACCGCGCGTTCCGTCCATTGCTGCCAGCTGACCTTACCGTTCGGCCCCGCCACACGGTGCAGGTTTTCCTCGATGGGGTTGGTCGCGCCGATCCGCTGGATAATCGCCAACCGCACGGCGGCTTCGCCTTCGCCAAGTTCCGATCCGACGGGCCGGCCGATCAGCTTTTCGCGCGGCACGCCGTAGTACTGGCAATAGGCTTCGTTCACGAAGGTTCGAAGTCCATCCGGGGTACAGCGGCGGATCAATTCGGTCTGATCCTCGACGATCGCGTGGTAGCGCAGTTCCGAATCACGCAGTGCTTCTTCGGCCCGCTTGCGCTCCGTAATGTCCTGGGCCACGCCGAACAGCCGCTGCGCCCGGCCGTGCTCATCGAAATCCGCCGTCAGATCCTCATAAACAAACCGGACAGACCCGTCGGGCCGCAGCACCCTGTATTCATGGCGGCTGTTCGGTTCCGGGTTTTCATAAGCAGCCGCGATCCGGGATCTGTCGTCCGGATGAACCATGTCGAGAAACACCTTACCCGTGGGTCCCGCACGCCCGGGTCGAAGCCCCCAGATGCGCCACAACACGGGCGAACAGACGGTGCGATTGTCTTCCGGGAAATGCTCCCAATAGCCGACGCGGGCCGTCCGCGAGGTTGCCTGCAACTTACTTTCACTGTCGGCCAGGGCTTCTTCCCAGCGTTTGTCCTGGGTGATTTCCTTGGCCGCGCCCACCACCCGCACAACCTCGCCGCCGATACCGCGTTCCGGCCGGGAATAGACACGCAACCAGCGTACCCGGCCATCGGCCGACAGCAGACGGAACTCGTCCGTTGACGGAATCCCCAGACGCAGACGTTGATCCCGGGATTCAAGGATCGGCACGTCATCGGGATGAATTTGGGTCAGCCAGGCCAGGGGCGCATCGCTGTGCCCGGTTTGCCCCGCCAGCCCATCAATCCCACCGACTTGCCATTTCGAACTCACGCGCCCATCGGCGGCCACGTCATAGGCATAAACGACGTCCGACGTCAGTTCGGAAATAATCCGATAATGGGCCTCCGTATCGGCTTCGTGATCGTCGTCGGTCTTTGCGGGTGCGGCCGCCTGGGCCGCGGCATCGTCGGTATGCGCGCCCTCGCCCGCGATGTCCGCCGCCGGGCGCCGGCGGCCCCAGCCAAAGCCAACAAAGAACGCCAGCAGGACAACCGCCGCCCCCAATGCGATCATCGGCGCCGACGCGATGGTATCGGCCGTTTCCGCCCGCACGGGCGTGACTGCAAATGAGCTCAGAAACAGTACCGCCACACCATAGGCACATCGCCGGAAAGTCCCTTTCCGGTTTCGAATGCCCAGTTTGGTATAGGAACATCGGGGCAGCATCGCGCCCTCCTTGTCCGCGCGGTCAATCTTGATCCAGGCCTTGCGTCAGCCCCAGCGAAGCCGCCTTGATCACGGCCTGGGTACGATTACTGGCATCAAGAACCTTCAGCAAACCGGTCACGTGCAGCTTGATGGTGCCTTCGGCAAGACCGAGAATCCGGGCAATTTCCTTGTTCGACTTTCCACCCGCCATGAGATTCAAAACATCCCGCTGCCTGGGTGTCAGGTGCAAACCGCCTGTCCCTTCGGTCTTGGCGCCGCCGGGCTCCCAATCGAGCAACGTCGGCGGCAGATAGATTTCGCCGGAAAGCACTTGCTTTACCGCATTGACGACAACCGTGCTGTCCAACGTCTTGGGGATATAGCCATAGGCGCCGCAATCCATTGCCTGGCCCATTTCCTCGGCCGTCTCTGCCGCGGAGACGACAACCACGGGCACGCCGTCAAGAGACCGGATCAAGGCATTCAGCCCGGCAAACCGTTCCATTCCCGGCATGCCCAGATCAACCAGCGCCAGATCAAGATCATCCGTTTCATTGGCCGTGCGCAGCGCATTCGGATAGCTGTCCGCTTCGACCACGGTGATATCGGGATCGATGATTTCCAGCAACGAGCCCAGCCCCTTGCGGAACAAGGCATGATCGTCGGCAATCAGCACTTTAGACGGAAGGGAATCTGCCACTTCTTTACCCCCCGGGCGCCTGAAATTTGATTCTACGGGGACGGCGCCTCGTTTATCGGATCAAAAAATTGATCGCCCGCCATTATAATTAGAGACAGCGAAAATGCCATGAATTCCGCCACTTGCCCCGGGCGCCGCGGAATTACAGGGGCAGGCGGATTCGGCTGCGCAGCCCGCCCGCCGGGGATTCCGACAAAACGATATCGCCCCCGTGACTGCGCACGACATCACGTGCGATGGTCAGGCCAAGCCCGACCCCGCCGGTCTCCGGATTGCGGGAATCGTCCAGACGGAAAAACGGGCGAAACACGTCGCCGCGTTTTTCCTCGGGAATACCCGGCCCATCGTCATCAACCGTAATTTCGATGGCATCGCCGCGATGCCCGGCACGAACCGAAACGTGTTGGCCATACCGGGCCGCGTTTTCGACCAGATTGGTCAGGCACCGTTTGAAGGCATTGGGACGCAGCGGCAGATTAAGTTTGTCTTCCAAATGAAGGTCGATGGGACGGCCGCGCCGCCGAACCTGCCCGACGACATCTTCCAGCACTTCCCCCAGGTCCGTGCGCTTCGGTTTCTCCGTGCCCTCGCCGCGCGCAAATGCCAGGTATCCTTCCAGCATATGTTCCATTTCAGAGATATCGGCGGAAAGGTCGTCCGCCCCCTCCATATCCTGCAGCATGGCCAATTGCAGTTTCATGCGGGTCAGCGGCGTGCGCAGATCATGGGATACACCGGACAGCATGTCCGTGCGCTGCGTGATCTGGCGCTGAATGCGTTCGCGCATGGCCATGAAGGCCTGTGCCGCCTGGCGAACTTCCGTGGCTCCTTCCGCCTTGAAGGCGGAAACGTCCCGGCCTTTGCCGAAATTGTCGGCAGCCCGCGCCAAACGGCGGATCGGTTTGACCTGATTGCGCATGAAGATGGTGGCGACGCCGAACAGGATCAAGGACGTACCGACCATCCAGATGACGAACACATAGACCGTTGTTGAAAACAGGCGTTTGCGCGTGGTCGTGATGCGCAACACCCCATCGGCCATCTGTACGTCAATGATGACGTTGCGGTCAGAGGATTCCGAATCCAGGCGGTAGGGCTTGACGATGAAGCTTTGCATCGACCGGTCCAGCATATCTTCCAGGTCGTTGGACGGCTGGCGGGATTTATTGGACAGGATGGCGCCCGGAAGAAACGTGACGAACATATCCATGTTGCGGCCGGCAATCGTGGCCGCACGGTCGCGTCCTTCTTCACTGGGGTCTTCGGTCACAAGTTGCAGGATTGCGGCCACGTCCCCGGCGACGCTGCGTGCCAGACGGTAAGACACCTTGTCCCAATGGGTTTCGTAGAAAATCAGGCCGGACACCACCTGCAGCAGAATCAGGGGGGTAACGATAATCAGCAGCGCGCGGCCAAGCAGGCTTTTCGGAAGGGCGTTTTTAATGCGTGTGCGCACGGTCATCGCCTGCGGTTCGGGGGTGGCATGAAGAGAAGCATCATAGGGGGATCATCCGAAAAGCATCAGTCGGGGCGTAATACATATCCCTTGCCCCGCACGGTCTGCAGGTATCGGGGTTCGCGGGGATCGGGTTCGATCTTACGGCGCAGCCGGGTCACCTGTACATCGACCGCGCGGCCGCCGCCGGAAGCCCCCGTACGCGAGATCAAATCGTCACGCGTCAGTACGTCGCCGGGCCGGGCCGCCAGGGCGCTTAACAGGCCGGCTTCCAATTCCGTCAATTTGACCGGATGACCGCCGCGCGACAATTCCCCCCGGTCGCGCCGGAACATGAATTCACCGAAGTTCAATGCGTCATCCACGGCTTGGCCCTGCGGAGTCCGTTTCAGGATATTGCGAAGACGCAACAAAAGCTCGCGCGGCTCGAACGGTTTGACGACATAATCGTCAGCGCCGCCTTCCAGGCCCGCGATCCGGTCATCTGCTTCGGCCATGGCGGTCAGCATCAGTATGGGAATGGCCGAGCGGGTACGAAGGTCGCGGGCGAAATCCAGGCCGCTTTCACCCGGCATCATCAGATCCAGAACGACCCCGTCGAAATCGAAATGGCTAAGCCGCTTGCGGGCCTCGGCCACGTTGCCCGCGGTGACCACAAAGAAGCCGTTTTCTGAAAGGAAGCGATTCAACAGATCGCGCAGACGGGCATCGTCATCAACGACAAGCAGATGCGGCAGATCGGCATTCACGTTGCGGCTCCCCCATGCATGCCGGACAGGTGTTCAGCCAGTCCTTGTTCCGGATCGCAGCATATCACGGGATCGCGGCCCGCGGCAGCCTGTCAGGCCCCGCCCCGGCTTGCCGCCGGTGAAACGCGATGACGGTCTTCCTCGTTGATCAGGCCGAACAGGACACGGCGGAAGCCTTCCACCGCTTCCGGGCCCGCGTCGCGGTAGGCCCCGGCAATGCGGCCCGATTGCCGGCGGGTCAGAAGATGTTCAAGTTCCCGGCCCTTGGGTGTCAGATGCATCAGGCGGCGACGGCGGTCGCCGTCGTCCGTTTCCTGCACCACATAGCCTTCGTCGATCAGGGTCGACAGCACCCGGTTCAGCGATTGCTTGGTAATGTTCAGGATCGCCAACAATTCCGATACGCTGATGCCCGTGTTCGCCCCGATAAAATAAATCGCACGGTGATGGGCGCGTCCCATGCCGTATTCGGACAGGACCGCATCGGCCTCGCCCGTGAAATCACGATAGGCGAAAAACAACAATTCCATCGCATGGCGCAGGTCATCGTCGCGCAAAACCAGCGCATCGGCCTGGGGCGGTATCCAGGGGGCCCGTTCGTCCATGATGGTTCCCTTCATCCGAGCCATCGAACATGGCGTTCGATAATCTCCGAATAATAAGTCAGTGTTATTGACTTATATGCCCGAGAATGATAATTAGCGCAAGATCGTTCTTGGGAAAAATGGGCGGACGAAAGAATATTACAATGGATGCAGTAGCCTTCGATGACCGTGACGGTCTGATCTGGTTCAATGGAGAATGGGTCGATTGGCGGGACGCACGTGTACACGTGCTGACCCACGGCCTGCATTACGGCTCGTGCGTGTTCGAAGGCGAACGCATGTATTCGGGCCAGATCTTCAAATTACGCGAACATACGGAACGCCTGTTCTATTCGGCGAAGACGTTGGGCTTCGATATCCCCTATACGGTGGAGGAAATCGACCAGGCCTGCATCGACGCCTGCGAAAAGAACGGCATCGTCGACGGCTATATCCGCCCGGTTGCCTGGCGCGGATCGGAAATGATGGGCGTGTCGGCCCAACAGAACCGCATCAACGTGGCCATCGCCGCCTGGGCCTGGCCGAGCTATTTCTCGCCGGAACTGCGGGAAAAGGGCATCAAGCTTGAAACCTCGAAATGGCAGCGCCCGGCGCCCGAATGCGCGCCGGTCCATGCCAAAGCCGCCGGTCTTTACATGATTTGCACCCTGTCCAAGCACACGGCCGAATCCCACGGCTGCCAGGACGCCCTGATGCTGGATTATCGCGGCCAGGTCGCCGAGGCGACAGGGGCGAACATCTTCATCTCGTTCGGTGACGGCAAACTGCACACACCGACCCCGGATTGCTTTTTGAACGGCATCACGCGCCAGACCGTGATCTCCCTGGCCAAGGCCCGCGGGATCGAGGTTATCGAGCGTGCGATTTTCCCGGACGAGCTAAAGGACGCGACCGAAATTTTCCTGACCGGGTCCGCCGCTGAAGTCACGCCCGTCGGTCAGATCGACGACATGACCTTCACGCCGGGCCAGATCACCCATTGGCTGATCGAGGATTACGACAAAACCGTCGGCAAAAAGTCGGAAAGCGCTGCGGCGGAATAACGCCCCCCTTCCCTCATTCGAAGACTTTACTCGGCCGCGAACATCTCGCGATGAACGTCGATTTGTTCTGAATAATTAGCGCCATAGCGGCCGACGATTTTTTCGTGAAGCGCCAGTGCCGCCGGGCTGCATTCGCCCTTGGGTGGCTCCACCAGATCGAAATTCCCATACCGGTCCTGGCCCCGGACCAGCATCGCCGCCATCCGTACGGAGCCGGTCGTTCGCACATGGGCCGGAATGTAATTGAACCCCAATCCGATGCGGCGGTAATCGGCACGGTTCGGTGCCGACGCATGCATGCACAGCCCATGATGGATGGAAAACGATCCGGCCGGCAATTCCATGGCGACCTTGGCCGCTTCGTCAAAGGATTCGAGCACGCTTTGCGTGCCCCGATTGATGCTGACATCGACCTGTGCCGGGGCATGGTGCAGAACGCGCGGCGTCTCACCGCCCCAGGGCAGAACGTTCATACAGCCCGCCGCACTGTTGGCATCGGTCAGGGCCAGCCAGGCACAGACTTCTTCCGACGGCTCCAGCCCGAAGTAGGCATTGTCCTGATGCCAGGCCGCGACATGCGGTGAATTCGGCTCCTTGATCCAAAAAGTCGAGGTCCAGACCAATATGTCCGGGCCGATCAGGTCTTCGACCGCGTCCAGCACCCGGGGGTCACGCACCAGCTTGTTGAACCACGGCAGATGGGCGAACGGCATGGTTCGCCATTTGCGTTCCGTTTCCGGCAGCGGCTTGCCCAGCCAGGCTTCGTAGCGGGCCAGATCCGCTAGGGCTGCCTGAATTTCATCCTCGGCAAGCATGGGAATGGGAAAAACAAAGCCGTCACGGCGAAAGTCCGCGACCTGAGCATCGGTCAGCACCTTCATCGGAGTCTCCCTTAGGTCTTTTTGTTGGCATGAATTGTATACAAAAAGACCGGGAAAGGCATCTCTCTGATGCAAAATGTCCCTGTTGAACCTGCGGTGATTTAGGCGTCGACGGCCAGCCGGCTTAAATGCAGGCGGACAGGCGCGTCATCCGGATTGGCGGCAAGGCATTCCTCGAACAATGTTTTGGCCCGGACCGTATCACCTGATTTAAGCGCCGCGATCGCCGAAAGATAGGCATCAAGGGTCGCTTCCTTAGCCTTGCGTTCATGGCCAGGAAGGCCGTCCAGGACCTCGAATACGGTGACTTCCTTGGTCTTGCCCTTGACCGTCACGGAATCCAGCGGCCGGATCGAATACTTCCCCGGGTCCGGCAGGGCGTTCAGCGTGTTATCGGTGATCAGCAAGGGCACGCCGTAAGCCTTGGTCAGCCCTTCGACCCGCGCCGCCAGATTGACCGCATCGCTGATCACGGTGCCGTCCATGCGGTCTTTCTCACCGATGGTCCCCAGCATTAACGAGCCCGTGTTGACGCCGATGCCGATGCGGATGGCATCACGGCCGTAGCGGATACGTTCTTCCTGGTTGTAGCGTTCCAGACGCTGCAGCATATCCACCGCCGCCGCCACCGCGTTGTCCGGCTCGTCGAACAACGCCATGATCGCATCGCCGATGTATTTATCGATGAAGCCTTTGTGATCGCGGATGATCGGCCCCATGCGGCCCAGATAATTGTTGATGAAGCTGAAATTGTCGTTGGGCGTCATGGTTTCGGACAACGTCGTGAAATCGCGGATGTCCGTGAACAGGACCGACATGTCGCGCAACGCGTAATCGCCCAGTTCGACGTTGATGATGTTTTCTTTCTTCAGCAGTTTCAGGAAGGTGCTCGGCACGAACCGTTCGATCGACTTGTTGGTATCCGTCAAAAGCACGATCTGCGATTTGATCTGGTTGTACAGATCAAGCTGCTCTTCCTCCAATTCGACGCGCCGTTTGGCGTTCTCGCGAAACACCTCCAAAGCACCGCCCAGGGCGCCGATCTCGTCGTTGGAACCGGATGCGGGGATGTCCACATCCAACTTTCCATCGGCGACCGCCTGCACCGCCCCCCGCATCTCGCTGAGACGATGGGCGATGGGACGGCCGATCATCACGCCGACCAAAACGATTAACAGGCCGCTGGCGACGAAGGACAGAATCACGAACCGGTTGACCCGGTCGCCCGTGTCCAACAGGCGTTCCACATCGACGACGACCTCGAACACGCCGCGCAGATCACCCAGCTTCCATCCCTTCTTGATCGACAGGGGATGGTAGTTGTGACAATCCACACAGGTTTGTTGGCGAAAGACATCCCCCACGGCAACACGGTAGGCACGGCGGCCGTCAATACGCGTCTCCTCACTGATCACCGCTTCAGGATTGGCGGTCAACTGCTCCCAGGCCTTGGCACCAAAGGCATCCAATTTACGGTCGGCGCGGTTGGCAAAGGGAAAGGGGCTGTAAAATTTCAACGAGATCCCTTCCTTGGACAGGGCCTCGCTGATGTCGAGGATGAAGGTCGCCGGCGGCGGAATTTCGTTGATGTTGTCGCTGTGTCTAACGGACGCGGAAAATTCCGGATGGGCGAGCACTTTCTTGACGACATTACGGCTGTAGATACCGCGCACGGTTTTGTACTGATGAATGGTTTCCAGGGCAGCGTCACGGGCGGCGGCTTCGACGTTGGTGCGCACCATGGGCGGGACGATCAACAGCACTACGCCCAAACTGGCGAGTACGACAAGCGGGGTCGGTGCCAGCATCTTCCAAACGATGCTGAGCCGTGAAAACATACCAGCGGACATGCTGGGTCTCCCTAGCACCCCATGATTTCCAAATCGCACGTCATCGCCGTGTTATTGCGGCGCAAAGGCTGATCCGGCGGGGCAGATGCACAAAAATCAACTCAGGTTATAAACCAATTCAGCAAGACGGCGCCATAGGCCGCCTTTAACCTGGATATGACGGGAACCGGGACAGAACCGTTAAAGACTGGGCCCCTTGGGCGCATCAAGGCTTTTGGCCAGTTCGCCGGTGATATAGGCAAAAGCCTCATCGACGTCATCGACGACCTGCATCAGGTCCAGATCTTCGGCATTGATGGTGCCGTATTTGACCAGGGCATCCAGGTTCAAGACCTCGCCCCAGAATTCGCGCCCATAAAGCACGATCGGCATGTGCTTCTTGATCTTGCCGGTCTGGATCAGGGTCAGGGCTTCGAACAGTTCATCCATGGACCCGAACCCGCCGGGGAACACGATGATCGCCTTGGCCAGGTAGATGAACCACAGCTTGCGCATGAAGAAGTAATGGAATTCGAACGCCAATTCGCGGGTGATATGCGGGTTGTTGAACTGTTCAAAGGGCAGCGAAATCCCCAGGCCGATATTGATTCCCTTGGCTTCCGACGCGCCCCGGTTGGCCGCTTCCATGATCCCGGGCCCGCCGCCGGAACAGACGATAAAACGTCTGAGCTTGTCCTCCAGCCCCTTCGACCATTCGGTCAGACGGCGCGCCAATTCCCGCGCGTCCTCGTAATAGCGCGACATGTCCAAATCCGTTTCGGCACGGGCGACATCACCGCCATGTTCGCGCGCGGCAATCAGGCGGCGTTCCGCTTCGTCCCGGGGCAGGGTGCGGGCCGAACCGAAAAACACCACCGTATCGGCCACGTCGAGGGCGCGAAAGCGGGCCGCCGGTTCCACATATTCCGACAGAATGCGCAGGCCGCGCGCATCCGGTGAATTGAGAAACCGTTCGCTCTTATAAGCCTTGGGCGGATGGAAATTCTGATCGGGGGCTTTGTCGTCGCTCATCGGCCGGCCTCTGGCTGCATGGAACCGCTATTGTTCCCACCGGCCCGTGCCAGCGGCCACATGTCCTCGACCACCGCCGTGCCGCCGGGAAAGCAGCTTTCCCGCCAGGCCGGCACACGCCCCAGGAACCGGGTGCCGACGGCCTGGGCGCAATCGAAATCGGTCAAGGAATCCCCAACGAACAGCGCCCGTTCGGCACCAATGCCGATGCGCGTCAGTTCATCGCCGACGATATCCGGCTTAATACGGGGCGATCCGAAAACCGTTTCGAAAAAATCATCCAGGCCGCGCCGCGCGACAATGCGGCGCAATTCATCCTGCGGCGTGCCGGACACCACATAAACCGGGCAGCGCCCGGCCCAGGCCTTCAGCGCATCAAGCGCGCCCGGAACCGCGTCACAGGCGACGACCGCGTCTTCGACCATTTCCGAATAGGTTTGTGCCAAATCCGCGACACCGTCTTCGTCCAGATCGATGCCCAGAAATTCACGATGGAACCGTTCCAGTTTGACCACGCGGGACACGCCTTCGTGGCGCACATGCTCGGCGATCACTTTTTCCACCACCTCTTCACCATAGGACGCATACAGGCGGCGGAAAGCATCGATCTTCACTTCATTGGATTCGACCAACACGCCGTCGAAATCGAAAAATACCGCGTCGATATCGCGAGGTGTTACTTCTGCGTTGGTCACTCGGCCGCCTTTCCCGTGTCCTGTATCCACCTGTTGGTCGCGTCATCGTCGCTGTCGCGCGCATCCACCCATTGTCCGCCGCCGGGCGTGTCTTCCAACTTCCAGAACGGCGCCTTGGTCTTCAGGAAATCGATCAAGAAATGACAGGCATCGAAGGCCGCTTCCCGATGGGCCGATGCGGCGGCGACCAGGACGATCTGGTCGCCTGGCTCCAACCGGCCATAACGGTGGATGATCAGGGTTGCGTCAAGCGGCCAGCGCGATTGCGCCTCGGCCTCGATCCGCGCCAGTTCCTTTTCCGTCATACCGGGATAATGTTCGAGCGTCATGGCGCCGATTTCCTCGTCGCCCGCCATGTCTCTGACCAGGCCGACGAACGAGCACAAACCGCCGATGCCGTGGTTGCCGGCGGTCAGCGCCGCCAGTTCCGCGCCCAAATCGAAATCTTCGGTTTGCACCTTGATCATGCCAAGACCCCTGCCCTGTCAGCCGCCGGTTACGGGCGGAAAAAACGCGATCTCGTCGCCTGCGCCGACGGGATGATCAAAACTAACATATTCCTGATTGACCGCGACCCGCACGACCTTACGGTCGGTGAAGGCTTCGGCGAAGCCGCCGCCGCGCGACACCAGCCAATCGACCAAGTCACCTACCGTGGCGACGCCTTGCGGGGCATCGACCGTTTCCTCACCGACACCGGCTTTTTCACGAAGCCAAGCGAAATACAGCAATTTCAGGGATGGGCTCATTCAGGTCACCTCGCGGAAGGGCAGGAAATCCACGGTCGCACCCTCCTTCAATTCCGTCAATTCTTCGGGCAGTTCGACCAGACCGTCGGCATCGACCATGGAGGTCAAAATCCCCGCCCCGGACGAATGATGCTTTTCCGCCACGGCCATGCCGCCGCCGTTCCACACCAACTTGGCCCGCGCCCATTCGCGCCGCCCGGTTTTTTTCTTATAGGGAAAACCTGCCTTGACCTTGAACCGGGGGGCATCCGTGTTCGCCGCCCCCGACAATATCATGATCAGCGGGCGGGCGATCACCATGAACGTGACCATCGCCGCGACCGGATTGCCGGGCAGGCCGACAAAAGCCGTATCCCCGACCTGGCCCAATGCAATGGGACGTCCCGGCTTGATGGCCAGACGCCAGAAATGAAGCGAGCCCAGGCTTTCGACCGCCGCCTTCACGTGATCTTCCTCGCCGGCCGACACGCCGCCCGAGGTCACCAGCAGGTCATGATCGCCTTCGGCATCGGCCAGGGCCTTGGCAATCGCCTGCTGATTGTCGGGAAGGATCCCCAAATCCGTCACAACACATCCAAGTCCTTCCAGAAGGCTCATAACCGAATAGCGGTTGGCATCAAAAATACAGCCCTCGGGCGCACCATCGGCGGGGTCGCGGACTTCGTCACCCGTCGAGAACACGGCCGTACGCAGGCGGCAATGCACCGTCAGGCTGCCGCGCCCGACCGACGCCGCCAAGCCGATTTCCTGGGCCCGAAGGCTTTGGCCCCGGCGCAGGATGACATCGCCTTGCTTGACGTCCTCGCCGGCGAACCTGCGGTTCGATCCTTTTTTCAGGCCCGGGGGCAGAATCACATGATCGCCGTCGACCTGGGCGTCTTCCGCCATGAAGACCGTGTCCGGACCGCTTGCCTGATCGCCATCGGCACCTGACGGCATGGGGGCTCCGGTAAAGATTTGATAGGCCTTGCCCGCCCCCGCCGGTCCTTCCAGGGGATGGCCGGCGGCAATACGCCCGCCCAGGGGCAGGCGCGTTTCCCCATCGGCATTCAGGTCCGCGTGGTAGACGGCAAAACCGTCAACGGCGGAATTGTCATGGGGCGGGACATTACGGAGGGCGGTCACATCCTCGGCCAATGTGCGGCCCAGGGCTTGGCGCAGGCCTACCTGTTCCGTGGCGGTCACACAGGTGATCCGTTCCGCCAACGCCGTCAGCGCATCATCGACGGGGATCAGGCCGCCGTCGAAGGCGAAACAATCGTCCTTAAGCTGCGCCATGGCTCATCTTGTCGGTTTGCGGCGATACGGCCAGCCCGCAATGGGTGACGATGAAATCGGCGACGGCCCTCACATCGTTCATATCCAGAACCGGGCATGTCACACCGTCCACCGAAGCGTCGGAAGCAACGGCGACGATGGTATCGTCCTCGGCGGCCAGCAGGCTTTTGCCCACGGATGCGCGAAAGACCTCCAGCTTGGCGTGGCGGTGGCGTTTGAACCCTTCGATCAGGATCAGATCGACCGGCGCCATGCGCGCGATCAGATCGTCCATATCGGGTTCTTCCGCGTCCCGGAACTCCCGCTGCAGCACCCAGCGGCGGCCCGAGGTCAGCATGACCTCGGTCGCCCCGGCAGCGCGGTGCTCGTAAGAATCCTTGCCCTTCTGGTCGATGTCGAAATTGTGGTGGGTATGCTTCATGGTCGAAACCGAGAGCCCCCGCGACGTCAGTTCCGGAATCAAATGGACAAGCAGCGTCGTCTTGCCGCTGCCGCTCCATCCGACCAGGCCGAATACCTTCATGCCGCCGTTTCCTCTTGGATGTTTTGTGCCTCCGGGCCGAACGCCACCGGAAAGCCGTTAAGTATGGAAGGCCGATGATATTGGTAAGAATGCCACAAAATTCAATGGTTTTCAGCGCCTTGCGCGCCATCTGCCGAGGGCGGCTTGGGGCTGTCGGCGCGCCGGATATGGCGCAACCCCGCCAGCAGATAATCGAACCCGGTCACCAGCGTCAGCAAGGCCGCGATCCACAGGCCGTAAACACCGACCTCCGTCGTCGTCAGCGGTCCGAAATCAGGGCCCGCCGGGCCGACGATCAGAAAGCCGAGAGCCAGGATCTGGACCGTGGTCTTCCATTTGGCAAGGGTCGATACGGGCAGGCCGACCCGCGCCGAAGCCAGGAATTCACGCAGGCCCGAGACCAATATCTCCCGACACAGGATCACCGCCGCCGGCAGGATGTGCACACCGTCGAACCGGTCGACCCCGACCAAGGCCAGCAACAGGGCCGAAATCAGCAGTTTGTCGGCGATGGGGTCGAGAAACCGGCCCAGGGATGACTGCATGTCCCAGGCGCGGGCCAAATAGCCATCGAAAAAATCGGTGATCGAGGCATAGCAATAGACGGCGAACGCCAGCCAATTGCCCAAGGGAGCGTTGACGAACAGCATCAGGCAGACCACCACCGGAATGGCGGCGATCCGCGACAAGGTCAGAAGATTGGGCAACTGGGTCAGCAAGAAAGTCTCCACTGCGGCAAACCGCATCCACATCGGCGGCACCGCCCCCATGCCGGGCAGCCCGCCCCAGCGCGGGCACCGGTCGGCGGAGCGCATTCAACCACATCAGTCATCGGGATGAAACCAGTCATAGATTTTTCGAGCCATTGATTTGGATATTCCGTCGACGGCAACCAAATCCTCAAGCCGTGCCTCCTCGACCGCCTTGGCATGGCCGAAATGATGCAAAAGTGCCCGTTTCCGTTGGGCGCCGATGCCCGGCACTTCGTCCAGGCGCGAGGTATGAATGGCCTTGGCGCGCCGACCGCGATGGGCGCCGATGGCAAACCGATGGGCCTCGTCGCGCAGGCGCTGCAAGAAATACAACACCGGGTCCTGGGGTTTCAGCAGGATTTCCCGGCCGCTTGCCAGGAATATACGTTCGCGCCCCGCGTTGCGGTCCGGGCCCTTGGCGATCGCCGCCAGGTCCACATCCTCGACCCCCAGGTCGGCGAAAACTTCCAGCGCCACGCCCAATTGCCCCTTGCCGCCGTCGATCAGGATCAGATCCGGCCATTGGCCCTGGGCGCGTTCCGGGTCTTCCTTCAAGGCGCGGGAAAAGCGCCGGGTCAAGACTTCGCGCATCATGGCGTAGTCATCACCGGGGGCGAAACCGTCCCCCGGGGGCGCATCTTTACCTTTCGGGCCTTTGGGGTCTTTGGAATCCGCCGCCCCCTTGATGTTGAATTTGCGGTAGGCCCCCTTTTCGAACCCATCGGGCCCGGCCACGATCATGCCGCCCACGGCCTTGGTCCCGCCGACATGGCTGTTATCGTAGACCTCGATCCGTTCCGGCGTGCCTTCCAGGCCCAGCACATCGGCCAGGCCGTCAAGCAGCTTTCGTTGCGTGGCGCTTTCCGACATACGCCGGGACAGGGCTTCTTTGGCATTGGCCAGGGCATGATCGACGATCTTGCGCTTGTCGCCGCGCATCGGCACGGAAACCTGAACCCGACGTTCGGCCCGCACGGAAAGGGCTTCTCCGATCAACGCACGGTTGGGCAGGTCATGGCTGAGGATCACCGTCTTGGGCGGCTGAGCGCGGGAATAGAACTGCCCCAGGAAGGCTTCCAGAACGTCGCCCATGTCGTCCTCGGGACTGTGACTTGGGAAATAGGCCCGATTGCCAAAGTTCGCGCCCGTGCGGAAAAAAAACACCTGCACGCAGGTCTGCCCACCCCGGCGATGGCTTGCGATCACGTCGGCGTCGCCCACGGTGCGGATGTTGATGTCCTGATGGGCCTGAATCCGGGTCATGGCGCGGATGCGGTCGCGGTATTGCGCCGCCAGTTCGAATTCCATGGCGTCGGAGGCTTCCTGCATGCGGTCCGACAAGGCCGCCTGCACTGATTTGGAATCGCCGGTCAGAAAGGCACGGGCCTGATCAACCAGATCGTCATAATCCGGTTTCGAAATCCGCCCGACACAGGGGGCCGAGCAGCGCTTGATCTGATACAGCAGGCAGGGCCGTGACCGCCCGCTGAACACATGGTCCGAGCACGAACGCAGCAGGAATGCCCGCTGCAGCACGTTGAGCGCATCATTGACCGCCCAGACAGAAGCAAATGGCCCGAAATAATCGCCCTTTCGGGATTTGGCGCCCCGGTACTTCACGACCTGGGGGTATTCGTGGTCGCCGGTCACCAGGATATAGGGGAAGGATTTATCGTCGCGCAGAAGGATGTTGTAGCGGGGCGCATAACGCTTGATCAGGTTTGATTCAAGCAACAGGGCCTCGGCCTCCGTCGAGGTGGTCACGAATTCCATATCGGCGGTCAGCGCGATCATGCGGCGGATGCGGATCGATTGACGCTCGGGTGCGGTATAGGCGGCGACCCGCTTCGAAAGGTCCTTGGCCTTGCCCACGTAAAGGACCGCCCCATCGGCCGCGATCATCCGGTAGACCCCGGGGCTGGCCGGCAGGGTCTTCAGATGACGGGCAATGACGGCGGCACCTTCCGCAATCGATGCTGACGGCGCGCCTGTATCGGGCGCTTCGCCGTTCTGATTTTCCGCTTCCGGTACCACAAGAAAATTCCTTCAGGACAACCTGTCACCAGAGAATTTTGAACTGAATCAATACTATGTCGAAAGATATATCGGCCGGATGATTTTCTGCACGGCCAACTATCCACGACTCCTGTGGATAATCCTGTTGAAAAACCCGCCCCGACGGTCAAAGAGCCACAAAACCCCGGGATTCCTCCGCTTTGCCTAATATTTAAGCAGACAAATAACACATTGAAATTAAACAATAAAACAGCACAAGACGGCAATAAGCCGCATGCTGTAATTTTCCGGAAACCGGCTGGACACAAATATGAAACGGGAACAGGCCCTGTGCACAACTCGCCTGGGGCAGCGATCACAAAGTCGCTATATCAAGCACTTAGACGAATGCGCTCATGCGCCTGTCAGGCCCGGGAGTTGAAGCGTTCAATCTCGACGCCGACGCTCTCCGCATTTTCGAGAATGTCCAGCTTTTCCACTCTCACGCGAGCGGATCGAACACGGGGATCCTCAAGACACATGGCCGCGATATCCTCGGCCAGGGTCTCGACCAGATTGACGTGCTCGCGGCTGACGATGCCCTTGATGCCTTCGGTGATCTCTTCATAACAGACCACCTGACCGATCTCGTCGGCGGGCGGCTGTTCGGTCTCACGCACGGCTAGGTCGACGTTGACGCGGATGCGCTGTGCGCCCGTTTTCTCAAACGCATGAATACCGATATTGGCCATCAGCACCAGATTGCGCACGAACACATGGCGGATCAGCGCGCGCGCGTCGGCGATTTTGGCAGTATCCGAAACCTTGTATTGATCGACGGTCATATCGTCCCCGATCGGTTACCCTGACCCGCCTTATTCCGGGGCGGGCCCGTTGTCCCAGGCGGCTCCCATGTGCTGGCCGCTGTCCAGGGCGATGATTTGGCCTGTTAGGGCCTCGGCGTCAAGGACGAAGCGCAGGGCGCGGCAAATATCCTGGGGGTCGACGGGCCTCTCCAACGGCGTCGCCTGCCATTGATCGGCGAATTGATCGGGCGTCTGGCGGTGGCTGGCCAGGGTCGGCCCCGGGGCGATGGCATTGACCCGGATGTTCGGCGCCAGCCCCCGGGCCAACATCTGGGTCAGCCCCCACAGGCCGAATTTCGACAAGGTATAGGACGTGAAATCGCCCCGCAGATTGATCACCCGCTGGTCGAGAATATTAACCACCGCCCCTGCCATTCCGGCCGGCAATTCCGCCGCCAGCGCCTGCGTTAGCACGAAGGGGGCACGCAGGTTGACCTCCATATGCCGATCCCAGCTTTCCCGCGTGACGCTATCGGGCAGGTCTTTCTCGAACACGGACGCATTGTTGACCAGGCAGGTCACAGGCCCCAGCGCCGCCGCCACGGCGGGCAGAAGCGCCGTTGTCTGGGCTTCGTCCGCCAAATCCGCGGCAAACGCCGCCGCCTGCCCGCCCGCCGCCGCGATTTCGGCAACCACGGCTTCGGCCGCGTCCCGCGATCCGTTGTAATGGACCGCAACACGCCAGCCGGCCGCCGCCATATCAAGCGCCAAGGCATGGCCGATCCGGCGCGCGGCACCGGTGATCAGGGCGGTTTCTTTCGGAACTGCGGTATCGCTCATATCGGCGTCAGAATAGCCTGCCCGCGGCCATTTCAGGTAGCCCCACGACCTGGGCCCCGAGATAGACCGTATAGAGCAGCAGCAAAAACACGCCGCCGGCCCGGTTGACCCCGACCCAGCCCATCATCACGGGCGCGATCAATACCACCGACCCCAGCATCACCCAGATGTCGAACGCCAGCATGGTCGTGGGTACCGGCAAGGGCGTGGTCATGGAAACAATCCCGGCAATGCCCAGCATGTTGAACATGTTGGAGCCGACGATATTGCCGATCGCGACGTCCGGGTGGCCGCGCCGCGCCGCAACGGCGGATGCCGCCAATTCCGGCAAAGAAGTCCCGATGGCGATAAGGGTCAGCCCAATGACTTCTTCACCCAAACCGAAGGACCGGGCAATCCCGACACCCCCTGCAACCATAAGGTCGGCACCCAGGGCGATCCCGACCAACCCGCCAAGCGCCAACGCCCAGGCGATCCAGGCTTTCTGGGGCACGCTGCCGACGTCCTCGACCTCGCCGGCCCGTTCGGCCGATGCCTTGGGGTCATGGGTATCGCGCCAATAGGCCACGCCCATGAAAGCGGCGAACACGACGAACAGCAACAGGCCGTGGGGCCAGTCCAATTGTTCGGTCCAGCACAGCATGACGAACAGCGCCGTGCACAGGACAAGCAGCAGGGCGTCGCGGTTAAGCCGGTCCTGGCGCCGCGCCATGGGCATCAGAATGGCCGCCGCACCGACGATCAGCAATATGTTGGCGATGTTCGAACCGACGACGTTGCCCGTCGCGATGCCGGGATTGCCGCTCAGCGCCGCATCAAGCGAGACCACCAGTTCCGGTGCCGATGTCCCAAGGGCGATCACCGTCATGCCGATCAACATCGGCGACAGGCCAAAAATCCGCGCCAGACCGACCGCGCCGCGGATCATCACTTCGGCCGCCCCCACCAAAATCACCAGTCCGATCAGCAATTCCAGATACATCATGGCCGGGGGGCTCCGTTATCGCCGTCAAGGTGTGCGAACGCCGCCACAAGGTCCTGATATAGCCCCCGTTTGAAGGGAACAATCAGGCTTGGCAATTCCGCCATGGATGCCCATCGCCAGCTGGAAAACTCGGGTTTCTCGTGAGTATTCAAATCAAACTCATCATCCTTGCCAAGGAACCGCATGGCGAACCATTTCTGGCGCTGGCCGCGGAACCGCCCTTTCCACACCCTGTCACGCACCTCGCCCGGAAGATCGTAGGACAGCCAGCCAGGAGTTTCAGCGATGATTTCCGCATTCGCCGTGCCCGTTTCTTCTTCCAGTTCACGAAACACGGCGTCGCGGGGATCTTCGCCTTCGTCCAGGCCGCCCTGCGGCAATTGCCAGGGGTATTCCAGCTGCTGATCCAGTTTACGGATCCGTTCACCCACCCACACAAGACCGGCCGCATTCAGCAGCAAGGCACCGACACCGGTTCGGTACGGGCGTGGATCGTCGTCATTCGTGTTCATGAAAGGGGCCTTGTATGCGGCAAGAAATTATCGGGATTGGACAGTGTTATTGAATGATCTGCAGATCGGCGATGGAACTGACCGGCACCAGACGCATTTTTTCCGGCGGTTGGGCCGCCAGCCAGTTTTTCAATTCGCGGATGGTATGAGGATAAGTGTCCCCCATGGCGACGGCGACGGATTGGCTGCGCGCCAGCGCACCGAAACGCAGCAGTTTGGACGCGATTTCATCCTCCGACGGCGTGCGGTCCAAATGAATATTTACGACAGCCTTGGGCAGCCCCAATTCTGCAGCGATGCGCGGCATGGCGCCGCTGCCGCTTTCACCGGAATCGATGAACATCAACCCGCGCGATTTGATTTCCTCGAACACGGGTTTCAATTGCCCTTCCGCCACGCCGAATTTCGAGCCATAGCGTGACATGAATCCGACGTAGCCCGGCACCATCCCCATCAAGGTCCGCAGGTTGGACATGTTCTGCTCCAACTGCAAACTGGTGTTCAGCGCCAACGGCCCCGCGTCTTCGAACGGAAAATTCGCACTTTCCATGGGCAGGCCCATGAACACTTCATGACCGGCAAGCCGGGCACGAATGACCCAATCCGAAGGCTCCCGTGCATAGGGTGAAATGACCATGCTGACTTCGGGCGGCAAGGATTTGATCGCCGTAATGCTCGCGCTACGCGACAGGCCGATCCCCCGGATCAGGACGGCGATGCGCGGGATGCTGGCGTCGGCTTCCGGCACGGGCCGGGCATAGGCATCCATGGGCCGGGTGCCGTTACGTGCGATGATCGGCATGTCCCGCCCGTCGGGGCCTTTTTCGACGAGCGCCAAATCCGGCACGCGGGCCAGGGCTTCGACACCTTCGATCCAGGCGATGCCTTTATAGGCTTCTGCCGATGAGAACGGGATCACGCGGCTTCGGTCCGGATCCTGCCCGGCCCCCGTGGCCGCAAGTCCCGCGCTGAGCCCCCCCGATCCTTCGGATTGGATCGCCACCTGCGAGGCAGAAATACCGCCGACGACCTTTTCCGCCGGCTGAGATGTGCCGGGCGTGGCCTTCCCATCGGCAGGGGTCTTTCCTGCCTGCCCTTCGGCAGGTTGTCCCTCTCCTTCGGCAGGGGGCGTAAGCCCCCCCGGAGTGGCTGGAGCGGCCGGAATGGCGATGGAGCCATCGGGCCGGCGCAAATCGGCGACGGGTTCAGGTTCGGCGGACCCAAGCAGGAACCAGGCAGCACCGCCGAAGATGGATGTCAGAAGCAAACCGCCGGCAAGCGCTGAGATAATAAGAACCTTACGCTGAGGGTCCATGCGTTCCCACGCACTTCCCTCCTCCTCGTCATCATCGTCGAGGTCGTCGTAATCGTCGTCGTCTTCATCCTCTTCGTCCTCGAACGCCTCTTCGTCGAGATCGAAGTCTTCATCGTCCTCATCGTCGCCACCTTTTTTTTGGCGCTTCAGATTGAACGGCATTTTCAACGACGGCATCTTCAACGGATCACCCGTTCATCAAGGGCCGGCCGGCCATATGAATAAGCTGGCTGCCACGCTCCCCCGCCATGATCCGCATGGCAGGGCATCGCGTCACATCCACCCCGATAAATCCAGGGTACTCAATTGGTTGACGAGGTCAACGCGCCGGAAAACAGGGCCACGCCGCGCAGCAGGTCAAGCGCCCGCAACAACTGGTAATCGACCGGCTCTGTCTTGGCATCCCCTTCTTTTCCTGACGTTTTCCCGCCTTCGGGCTTTGCCTCTGCATCCGTATCGCCGGCGTCGGACGCAGGCTCTCCTTTGTCCAAGGCACCGCGCAGGTTTTCCTCGCGGCGGCCGGGACGGCTATCAAGCTCTTCGATTCGCGACGGCTTGACCTCGATATCCGGGTGAATACCCTTGGCCTGGATGCTGTCGCCGGACGGCGTGTAATACCGTGCCGTGGTCAAGCGCATGGCCCGATGCCCCTGCAACGGCACGATCGTCTGCACCGATCCCTTACCGAACGAACGGGTGCCTAACAGCACCCCTCGACGATGATCCTGCAGCGCGCCGGCAACGATTTCCGAAGCAGACGCCGATCCCCCGTTAATCAGAACGATGACCGGCTTGCCTTCCGTCAGGTCGCCCTTGGTGGCGTTGAAACGATGGGTGTCATTCGGGTCGCGGGACCGGGTCGAGACGATTTCGCCTTTGTCCAGGAATGTATCCGACACCGCGACGGCCTGATCCAACAAACCGCCCGGGTTGTTCCGAAGGTCCAGCACGAAGCCTTTCAGCTTGTCGCCTGCGTCTTTCTTGATCTTCGCGATGGCCTTGTCCAGGTTCTCCTTGGTCTGCTCGCTGAACGATGTGATGCGGATATAGCCGATGTCATCGCCTTCAAGACGATGGCGCACCGAGGCGATTTTGATGATCGCACGGGTCACCGACACATCGAACGGCTCTTGCCCTTCGCGGAACACCGTCAGCTTGATGTCGCTGCCGACCTTGCCGCGCATTTTCTCGACCGCCTGGGAAAGGGTCAGACCCTGGATCGATTCCCCGTCCAGATGGGTAATCAGGTCACCGGATTTGATTCCGGCACGGAATGCGGGCGTGTCGTCGATCGGTGAAATCACCTTGACCACGCCGTTTTCCATGGTCACCTGAATGCCCAACCCGCCGAACTGGCCACGGGTATTGACCTGCATTTCCTTGTAGGTGCGGGCGTTCATGTAGCTGGAATGCGGGTCCAACGACTGCAGCATCCCGGTGATCGCCGCTTCGATCATCTGTTCGTCCGTGGGCTGATCCACGTATTGGGAACGGATGCGTTCGAACACGTCACCGAACAGGTTCAGCAGACGATAGGTTTCTTCCGAGTTCTTGGCCTCGGGCGAAGCCGAAGCATCCTGCGCCACGGCCGGTTTGGCCAGAAACGCCAGGCTGCCCAGCACCATCGCACCGGCCAGAACCCGTATCCCCGCAACCTTCATGAATTTCTGTGTCATCCGCTCACCTTGTCTTTGCGTGACGCCAACCACGGCAAAGGATTGATCGGCTGTCCCTTGCGGCGCAGTTCAACGTAGAGAATTGGCCGGTTGCCCCCATCATTGCCCATCAGGCCCACGGGTTCACCGGTGGAAACGCGTTGGCCCACAGTCATATCGATCCGGGCCATCCCAGCCAGCAGCGTATGATATCCGTCGCCGTGATCGATAATCAATAATTGCCCATATCCCCGGAATTTACCTGCAAAGGCGATTTTCCCGTCGTAGGTGGCAATGACCTGCGATCCGCCACGCGCGGCAATGTCGATGCCTTTGCGCGACAGTCCCGTCGGCAGGTTCTCGCCGTACCGGCCGACCAGATCGCCCACCACGGGCAACGGAAGGCGGCCACGACGCTTTGTGATGGATACAGATGGCGAAACTGTGGCGACGCGGGCCTTTTCAATCGCCGCCGCCTTGTCCCGCGAGGCTTTCGCTTCGGCTTGTTCCTTGGCCCGGGCTTCGCGTTCATCGGCCTCGCGCTGTTCTTCCAGCCGCGCCATCAGGTCTTTCAGGTTGCGCGCCTTGGCCGCCAGGCGGGCGGCGCGCTCGGCGGCGTCCCGTTCCTCCGCCTTGGTCTTTGTCAACAGGCGCCGCCGGTCGGTCATCAACCGGTGGATTTCCGCCCGTTGACGTTCCAGGTCGTCGGCAGCCGAGCTCAGGTTCAACCTCTCCGCCGCGGTCATTTCACGGGTATCGGCCAAGGATTTCAGGTCCAATCGAATGCGGGTCGCCTGACGGTCGATCTCGGGCACCACGGAGCGCAGCAGAATGGCGCTGCGGACCAGATCGTCCGGGGATTCGGGCAGGGCCAGCAAGGCTTCGGGCGGGAACTGCACCATTTTTTGCAACGCCATCAACACACCCGCGAACTGCGCGCGATTGGCGCTCAGCTGCGCTAGCTTTTCCCGTTCCTGGCGCACAAGATCCGCGATCTTGGCTTCCAGGGTGATGACCCGAAGCTCGCGGTCCTGCACGACCTTGGCGGCCGAAACCAAGCGGTGTTTCAGGTTCTTGAGGTCTGCCTCAAGCGCCGCGGCCTGACCTTTCAGGCGCTCGCTTTCGGCATGGCTTTTTTTGATCTCGCGTTGGACCTTGTCCAGGCTGTCACCGGCGGCCTTGTCCTCTGCAATGGCGGCAGAAGACGCGGCAAGCACCGCCGCCAGGGAAATCGCTATCAGGGATCGCCCGGCTGTGACCAAGGGCTTTATTCCGCCGCTTCGCGGGCGGCACTGGCGCCGCCGTCGATCAGCGACCGTCCGGTCATCTCGGCCGGTTGTTCCAACCCCATCAACTGCAGCAAGGTCGGCGCCACATCGGCCAACCGCCCGTCGTGCAGGCCGTTGACCCAGCCCGGCGCATTGACCAAAAGGGCCGGCACAAGGTTCAGGGTATGCTGCGTATGGGCACTGCGGTTTTTCGGGTCGCTCATCTGTTCGCAGTTGCCGTGATCGGCGGTCACCAGCATGACCCCGCCGGCGTCGATGACAGCCTGCTCCAACCGGGTCAGCGACGCATCGATCGTTTCCGCCGCCTTCATGGCCGCTTCAAGAACACCCGTATGACCGACCATGTCGCCGTTGGCATAGTTGACGACGATCAGGTCAAAGGTACCATCATTGATGACACGGACCAGATTGTCCGTGACTTCAGGCGCCGACATCTCGGGTTGCAGGTCATAGGTCGCGACCTTGGGCGACGGCACCAGAATACGGTCCTCGCCCTCGAACACGTCTTCGCGCCCGCCGTTCAAAAAGAACGTCACATGGGCGTACTTTTCCGTCTCGGCGATGCGCAGCTGGGTCTTCTTGGCCTTGGACACGACCTCGCCCAAAATCCCCGACAGGCTTTCCGACGGGAACATGGCGGGCAGGAAGGCGTTGAGATCGCTGGAATATTCAACCATGCCCAGGCGCTGCGTGAAGGACACGGTCTTTGCCCGCTCGAACCCGTCGAAGGCCGGGTCGGCCAGGGCGGCCAGAATTTCCCGCGCCCGGTCAGCCCGGAAATTGGCACACAGCAACCCGTCGCCGTCGTTCATGCCGGCATAATCGCCGATCACGCAGGGTTCCATGAATTCGTCGGTCTTGCCGGCCGTGTAGGAAGCCTCGATCGCGGCCACCGGATCGTCCGAAGTCTCGCTGCCTTCGGCCCGGACCATGACGTCATAGGCTTTGACCACACGGTCCCAGCGCTTGTCCCGGTCCATGGCGAAATAGCGGCCGGTGACCGTGGCGACGGTGACGCCTTCGCAGCCTTCCAGGTCGGCCAGGAAGCGCGACATATAGCCCTTCGCGGCCTTGGGCGGTGTGTCGCGGCCGTCCAGGAAGCCATGCACGGCAACCGGAACGCCCGCGCCCGCAACGGCCTTGGCCAGGGCCACCATATGATCCTGATGGCTGTGCACGCCGCCGGGGCTGAGCAAACCCAGCAGGTGGCAGGTACCGCCCGCGGCCTTCATGCCGTCGATGAACGACACCAGCGCCGGGTTTTCCGCCAGCGAGCCGTCGTCCATGGCGGCATCGATCTTGGGCAGGTCCTGCATGACGACGCGCCCCGCACCCAGGTTCATGTGGCCGACCTCGGAATTGCCCATCTGGCCCTGGGGCAGGCCCACTTCCTGAGCCGAGGCATCAAGCCGCGCGCGCGGGCAGTCGGACACCAGACGGTCCCAGGTGGGCGTCTTGGCAAGGGAAATGGCGTTATCGTCGGCGGCTTCGCGGTCGCCCCATCCATCCAGGATGCACAGGACAACAGGCCGGGGGAATTTGGTCGCTTCAGGCATGGCGCTTTTTTAATGTTTTCGGGGTGTTGAAATGGGGTTTCGGCGACCTTTCGTCAACGGGCACCGGCCCATGGCGTCTTTTACCAGAGGATTGCTCCGGATGGTAGGGTCTGCCACGTTTTTACGGGGCCGGGCACAGACGTCTATACCATTCGTCAAACCCGGTGATAGGGATGCCCGGTCAGGATCGCATGGGCACGGTAAAGCTGTTCCGCCAAAAGGGCCGGCACCAATTGATGCGGCCAGGTCTGTTTGCCCAGCGACATGACGAAAGTGGCGCGCCTGCGCACTTCTTCCGCCAAGCCGTCGGCCCCGCCGATCAGAAACGCCAGATCACGGGCGCCGTCATCCCGCCAGGCCCCGACACGCTGGGCGAACCGGGGGCTGGTGTCGGAGGTGCCGCGTTCGTCCAGGGCAACCACGGTCGCACCGTCCGGCAGGGCGCCCAACAGCAATTCCGCCTCGCGCGCTTTCAAAGCGTCTCCCGACAGGGGCTTTTTCTCCTCAACCAGTTTCAGGTCCAGCGGCCAAGGCAGGCGCCCCTTGTACTGATCGAACAGATCCTGTTCCGGGCCCTGCTTGCGGCGGCCCACGGCGATGATGGTGATGCGCATGGTTCGGAGTGTAGCGTGATTCGGTTGTGGCGCGAACAAACCCGCCTCTTACAGCCCGGCCTTTTTGAATTAAAGACGGCTGTCGTTACGTAAAATGCGTCCATGCCCTGGCCCCGCCGGTCACGCGGCCGGAGGACCGGGCCTACACGTTAAGACACCTTCCGGGCCCCTTAAAGAGGTGCGGCAGCGGCTTCCTGTGCGGGGGTCTCGGCCCACAGCTTTTCAAGGCCGTAGAATTCCCGCACTTCCGGGCGGAACAGATGCACGATGACGTCACCGGCATCGATCAGCACCCAGTCGCATTGATTGAGGCCTTCGACGTTCAGCCCCTTCAATCCGCTTTGCTTCAGTTTTTCCCGAAGGTGATCGGCCATGGCGCCGACCTGGCGCTCGGATGTGCCGCTGGCAATGACCATATGGTCCGCAATGTCGGTCTTGCCATGAAGGTCGATGACGGCCAGGTCTTGAGCCTTGTCGTCATCCAATGATGCGGTCACCAGCTTCAAGACATCATCGCAGGTGAGCGGCATCTGTTTTGTTTTTGGTATGGTCTTTTCCTTTCGTTCCGTTGTTCGTGCCGCTGGCAACTGCGCCGGCGGCTTTATCTAGCCGCCCGGACGCCGGAACATGCCCCGCGCCCGGAGCTCCGTAGCCGAGGTCGCGTTCAAGGGCGTATGAAGGAAGACCCACGCCGGAGGACGCATGTCGGCCAATTGGCCCGCCCGGGATTCCTTGATGCGTTCCCGGAAGAACCGCCGCGCTGCCCTGCCCGACAACGCCCCTAAAGAATAGGAAGGACGGTCCAAAACCGCAACGGGAACGGTATGAAAGATGCGTGTCCAGCGGTTCCAGCGGGAAATCTGCGCAAGGTTGTCGGCCCCCATAAGCCAGACAAACCGCAGGGTCGGGAATCGCCGGACCAACCGCGCCAGCGTTTCCGCCGTATAGGTGGTCCCTAAGCCTTTTTCCATGTCCGTAACCCGGATCCGGGGGTGGTCGGCGACTATTTTCGCCTGTTCGATTCGTTTTTCGAACGGCGCCATGCCCGCCGGCGACTTCAGCGGGTTCTGCGGCGAGACCAGCCACCAGACCTCGTCCAGGCGCAACCGTTTCAGCGCCTGGACGCTGATATGACGGTGGCCTTCATGGGCGGGGTTGAAGGATCCGCCAAGGATGCCGATGCGTCGAACATGCCGTTTCAAAGGGGTGTCGTCCTGGGATTAGGGAGGAGAAGAACCGGGGCGCCGGGCGGTCAGGCCGGGCGCACCTGGCCGGTGCCGCGCACCACGTATTTGAAGCTGGTCAATTGCTCGACCCCGACGGGCCCGCGGGCATGCAGCTTGCCCGTGGAAATACCGATCTCGGCCCCCATGCCGAATTCGCCGCCGTCGGCGAACTGGGTCGAGGCATTGACCAGCACGATCGCACTGTCGACTTCGTTGATGAATTTTTCCGCCGCTTCGGCGTCGTCGGTGATGATGGCGTCCGTATGGTCGGAGCCATGCGTGCCGATGAATCCGATGGCATCGTCGATGCCGTCGACCAGTTTCACGGCGACGATGCTGTCCAGGTATTCCGTGTCCCAGTCTTCGTCCGTGGCCGGCGTGACGCGGGCGTCGAGCGCACGCACGTCGTCATCGCCGCGCACTTCGCACCCGGCCTGAACCAAACCATCCAGAATGCCCGGCAGCAGCCGGTCGGCCGCGTCGCGGTCGACCAGGATGTTTTCCGTGGCCCCGCAGATACCCGTGCGGCGCATCTTGGCATTGACCACCACGTTCCTGGCCATTTCCGGATCGGCGGCCCGATTGACATAGGAATGGCACAGCCCTTCCAGATGCTGGAACAACGGCACCTTGCTTTCCTTGATGACCCGTTCGATCAGGGATTTTCCGCCGCGCGGCACGATGACGTCGATGAAATCGGTCATCTGCAGCATTTCGCCCACGGCCGCACGGTCGCGGGTCGGGACTGTTTGGATGGCATCCTCTGGAAGCCCCGCGGACTTCAGGCCTTCGCGCAGACTTTCCAAAATCGCCGAAGACGAATGAAAGCTTTCCGACCCGCCGCGCAGGATCGAGGCATTGCCGGCTTTCAGGCACAGCCCGCCCGCGTCCGCCGTCACATTGGGCCGGGATTCATAAATCACCCCGATCACGCCCAGGGGCACGCGGCGCCGTTCGATATGCAGGCCGTTGGGGCGGTCCCATTCCGCCAGGATGGTGCCGACGGGATCGTCCAGCTTGGCGATGTCTTCCAGGCCGCGGGCCATGGCTTCGACCCGGTCTTCGTTCAGCAACAGCCGGTCGAGCATGGCCTTGGTCAGGCCCTTGTCCTCGCCGCCGGCCATGTCCTTGGCGTTTTCGGACAGAATTTCGTTCTGCCGGCGGCGCAGGCTGGCCGCGGCCTCGGTCAGGGCCTTGTCCTTGGCGGCACGGGGTGCTGTCGCCAATTTTGCCTGGGCGGCGCGCGCACGGCGGCCGATATCGGCCATCATTGCGGGAATGTCTTCAGTTTCGGTCGTCATCATTCTCTCCTCACCGGCAACGATATGGGGGCCGAACGGCCCTAGTCCAACACCAGATCGTCGCGGTGGATCATCTCGTCCCGGCCACGATAGCCCAGGATGGCCTCGATTTCCTTTGATTTTGCACCCGTGATCCGGGCTGCGTCTTCCGCCGAATAGGCCACCAGGCCACGGCCCAGAACGTCGCCCGAGGACGACTTCACCAATACGGCGTCGCCGCGCTCGAAGTTTCCTTCGACCTTCGTGACGCCCGCAGGAAGTAGACTCTTGCCCTGGGACAGGGCCCGCGCCGCCCCTTCGTCGACCATCACGGTGCCGTCCGGTTTGAGCGAGCCCGAAATCCATTGCTTGCGCGCGGTCAACGGCGAGGCTTCGGGCAGGAACCAAGTCACCCGGCCGTCGTTTTCCATGCGTTCCAGCGGGTGTTCATCCAGCCCATTGGCGATCACCATGCGGCAACCGGCCGCCATGGCCATGCGGGCCGCGACCAGCTTGGTCACCATCCCGCCGGATCCGTCATCGGTCATCTTGACCCCAGCCATGTCTTCGATTTCAGGCGTGATCGCCCCCCGCACCACGGGCACGTGGACGGCGCCCGGGTTCTGCACCGGATCGCTTTCATACAAACCGTCCGAAGACGACAGCAGCACCAATGTGTCGGCGGACACCATGGCCGCGACCCGGGCCGCAAGCCGGTCATTGTCGCCGAAGCGGATTTCATCCGTGGCGACCGTGTCGTTTTCATTGATCAGGGGAACCGCACCCAGGCGGATGATCTGATCGATGGTGTTACGCGCATTCAAATAGCGGCGGCGGTTCTCGCTGTCATCCAAGGTCAGCAGCACCTGCGCCACCGTCACCCCGTAGGTGCCCAGCACTTCCTGATAGGCATGGGCCAGGCGCACCATGCCGGCGGCGGCGGCGGCCTGACTTTCTTCCAATTTCAGCTTGCCGCGCGCGGGCAGTCCCAGATGGCGCCTGCCGACGGCGATGGCCCCGGACGAGACGATCAGCACTTCCTGCCCCCGTTCGCGCAGGCGCATCAGATCGCGGCCCAATGTTTCCAGCCAGGCACGCTTGACCGTGCCCTTTTCCTTATCAACCAGCAGGGCCGAGCCGATCTTGATGATTACCCGCTTGCCCTGTTTCAGGTCGGTCTGATTGCGGTCGTCAGGGGCGGTCATGGGGTCCAGCCCTCCACCTCGGGCTCCTGACCGTCCAAGTCTTCTTCGGTCTTGGCCTCGCCGATCTCGACCACCAGGGCGCGCAGAATTTCCGTCACGCCCGCACCGGACACGCCGGACACCAGCATCACGTCGGCCATCTTGCACTTGGCCGCCCGGGCCAGCTTCTTGCGCTGTTCCTTGATTTCGTCATCGGTGAGGGCGTCGCATTTGTTGAGGGCCAAAATCTCGGTCTTGTCGGCCAGACCGCCGCCGTAGGCCTTCATTTCATGGCGCACCTGCTTATAGGCCGCCGCCGCATCTTCCTGCGTGCCGTCGACCAGATGCAGCAGTACCCGGCAGCGTTCCACATGCCCCAGGAAGCGCGTGCCCAGCCCGGCACCCTCGCTCGCCCCTTCGATCAGGCCCGGGATATCGGCCAGGACGAAAGAGCGCTGGTCAACGGCGACCACGCCCAGGTTGGGATGCAGGGTGGTGAAGGGATAATTGGCGATCTTGGGCTTGGCCCGGGAACAAGCCGAAAGAAAGGTCGACTTGCCCGCATTGGGAAGGCCGACCAAGCCTGCATCGGCGATCAGTTTCAGGCGCAGCCAGATCCATTGTTCCTCGCCGGGGAATCCGGGGACGGTCTTGCGCGGGGCGCGGTTGGTCGAGGATTTGAAGCGCGCATTGCCAAGCCCCCCGTCACCGCCCTTGAGGAACAAAATGCGCTCGCCCACGGTCGTCATGTCGGCCAGCACGGTTTCCCTGTCGTCGTCCAGGATTTGCGTGCCCACGGGCACCTTCAAGACAACATCCTGGCCACGACCGCCGGTGCGGTTCTTGCCCATGCCGTGAGTACCGCGCCCGGCCTTGAAATGCTGCTGATAGCGGAAATCGATCAACGTGTTCAGGCCGTCGGCACATTCGATGATGATGTCGCCGCCGCGCCCGCCGTCGCCACCGTCGGGCCCGCCGAACTCGATGTACTTTTCGCGCCGGAACGACATGCAGCCGTCGCCGCCGTCGCCGCTTTTCACGAACACCTTTGCTTCATCGAGAAATTTCATCACGATTGTTCGAAAAAAGTCCCTCGCTTAGCTCGGTGTACTTTTCTCGAGTCCTGTTTCAGCGAAAAGCAGGCTTGGGACGGCCCAGCATCTGCTTTCCAATTCTCCTCTGATTGCGCGCTTCAGCGCGCAAACAATAGAACGTTCATATTCGCCCGCAAAGCCGCCTTAAGGGCGAATATGGCCATGAACCTACCAAACAAAAGTACACTGGGCCGCAGGCGAAGGACTTTTGTTTGAACAAGAAAAACGGGGGAATGGCTGGCCATTCCCCCGCGAATTCCGTGTCGCGAATGGCCGCTGGACCGCTTAAGCGATCGGCTCCACCGAAACATAGGTACGACCCTTGGCCTTGGTCGCGAATTTCACGCGGCCTTCGGTCGTGGCGAAGATCGTGTGATCCTTGCCCATGCCGACATTCTCGCCCGGGTGGTACTTGGTCCCGCGCTGACGCAGGATGATGTTGCCGGAGATAACTTCCTGACCGCCGGACTTCTTGAGGCCCAGGCGGCGGCCCGCTGAATCGCGGCCGTTGCGTGAACTACCACCAGATTTCTTATGTGCCATCGGTGATTACTCCTTAATCGTCTTTCTTGGCGGCCGGCTTGGCGGCGGCCTTCTTGGCGGGGGCCTTCTTAGCTGCGGGCTTCTTGGCCGCGGCCTTTTTAGCAGGCGCCTTGGATTCCGTTTTGGTCTCGGCCTTTTTGGCCGCCGGCTTTTTGGCTGCCGGTTTGGCTTCGGCATCCGCCTTCGGCGCGTCGGCCTTCTTGGCGGCGGGTTTCTTGGCCGCGGCCGGCTTGGAGCCGGTGGCGCTCACATCCAGAATGCGCAGCACTGTTTCGAACTGCCGATGGCCCTTCAGGCGGCGGTAATTGTGGCGCCGCTTTTTCTTGAAGACCAGAACCTTGTCGCCCTTCTGCTGATCCAGCACTTCGGCGAACACGGCGGCCTTCTCGACCACGGGCGTGCCCAGCGTGGGGGCCTTGCCCTCCTCGCCCAGCATCATCACCTGGCCGACTTCGATTGTTTCACCCGGCTCGCCCATCAGTTTCTCAACGACGATCACGTCGTCCTTGGAAACCCGATACTGCTTTCCGCCGGTTTTGATAACCGCGTACATCTTCATTAAACCCTATTAATTGTTGATCTTGTTTGGTTATTGGCTTCCGCCCCGGTTTTCGGGTGTCGGAAGAGGCGGCACTATACCCACGAATATAATTAAGTCAATGGCGGAAAGGCGCGGGAAACGGCGGGAAACACCCGCACCGCATACCCCCGGCGCAGCCAACCCAATCGACAGCCCTGCAGGCCCCCTGGCACCATGCCACCGCCGCTGTGAATAGGCCCGCGCCAGCGCCGGTGATAGGAAGCTGTAGACAAGGCCGATTTGGTGATTATAAGGGGCGTTCCCGGACCATAAAAGGTTTCGACATATCGGGCGGTGTCTTGGCGGACCCGCCGGGCCTCTGAAAATTTAGTATTTTTCAGGGACTTAGGAGAGGTGCCGGAGTGGTCGAACGGGGCGGTCTCGAAAACCGTTGTGCTCTCACGAGTACCGAGGGTTCGAATCCCTCCCTCTCCGCCATTTCATCTGCCGTCAAACGGCGGTTCGCGTGACCCCTTAGAGACTTCCCCGAAATTCAAAGACATAGGCCCATATTGGGCGTCTCTTGCTACCGGAACTGCCGGCGACCCGTAGCTTGCGGGGCGATTTCGGCGAAACGTCTCTCTAGGCCCTAAATTCGGTTCGCATGCGGATGGTGGTAGCAACGGAGCCAGGCTAGGTCCCGTCAAATATAGTGGTCGAAATACCCAACTCTTCGTGAATGAAATACCGTGCAAGCCCCCTTATCACGTCGGCTGCGACGTGAAGCCGGCGCAGTTCCTCGAAATCATCCGGATCAGAAACATATCCCTCGCTCACGTGGGCGACCGCGTGTCGACACATTCTCCATATGTATTGAGGCGGCGGTTCATTGCCACAGGCTTCTTCGAAACGCTCGATCTCCGGAGTTAGGTTGCTGGTGTCGCGGAAGTGTTGATAGTTGTCCTCGATCCACTTCTTAGCCTCTGCAACCCGCGCTGAACTGGAGGCCTTAGTCGAGGAAGCAAGAAGCAATTAGGGAGTTCAACTCCATCCTCATTGACGAAGTAAGCGCCGCATAGCTGCGCATTGGAAGCCTGCACGCGTTGATGCCGATTGACGTGCTCCCCGCCTACCCCTGCATATAGCAAATTTCAATAGCATGCTCGGAAGGAAAATTTTTCAGTCGTACCGTCAATTCTGTTCACCCAGAAGCATCGCGTACCATAATCCGCGGAGCGGACGCTGAAACTTTCAATTCCGGAACCGATTTTCTCGCTCGCTTCAGGGTGCATATGCAGTAACGCTGTCAAAACTTCCGCGTCATCTTTGGAGACCTTATCTCCAAGCTCATACCGATAGAGAACTTCTTTAAAAAAATCGTTTGCGTCCTGTTTGCGTGCAAATTTCTGATCTCCAACTGTCACAGACTTCGCTGGCATACCCTATTCCTCTCTGACGATCGACGCGGGAATAATTTCAAGTACCTCACGAACAATGAGATTGGGGACATCCATGCCTGCAAAATTCGGCATGTGCCTAATTATCCATTCGATACAACCGTCTTTGTCCAAGTCGTCCCTTGCTATTTTCTCATAAAGTTCCACGGCCGACATTCGGGACAAACCGAGTTCCATTAAAGAAAGAAGTGTCAGACTCGAAACACCAAACTCCAACGCGAGGCCAATATCCAACTCTTCATCAATTAGGTCCTCTCGTCCAATCTCCGTTAGAAACAAATTTAGAATATCAACGTAGGCCGAGATATATTTAGGCGCCTTAAATCTTGCCGTCTGCTCAACAATATCCATTGTGTCACGGATAAGAACTGGAAGTTTATACGGCTTATTATTTTTTTGGTGATACTCTATCCTCTTCCGAATTATTACGGAAAGAGACAGCCCACGCAGCCATTCGACTACTATCAATGCATGGAGAGGAACTAATCCATCCGGCAAAAACACCGGAAAGATCTCCGAGTTGACGCGCCTCATCAAAGTAACGTAACGATCATACGAATCCACACTCTCCGATGGTGCCGGGAGTAAGTTCTCTATATCTCCTTTATATTCCCTGAAAAGATCTAAAAGATGCTGAAGCCCTACTGCACTTACGCCTGGGTGACGGAGTGCCACATCCGCAGGAACTTCAATCGACCTAGCGATTTCCGAAAGTCGCAGCTCTAATTTGGCGAGAGCCTCTTTGTCATGGCGCTTTGCAAATCCAGCTTCTGACAATGATCCGCGACGGGATATCTATCAAAGCGTTGACCTCATTCAACGCGATCCGAACGGCCTAACTTTTCGGTTACGGAGCAGGCAGAAGAGCTCCCCCGATGAGCAAATTATGATTCGTGGTTGGTATTGGTTTTATCGCTCGGTAGCGTTCATTCCAGTCAGCCTACAGACATCAAATTTCACTGAATACTTGTTGCCTTATCTAATCTCATTGATCGCTGGCCTGGAACTGCTCGGGTTCGGAGTTAGCCGCCACCTTTTGTAAATTCCTTGCTAGACGGGTCGTACTTCAGCCAGTTCGCGGTATCGCTGCGCCACGCCAACTATCAATGCCCCACTTCCTGCTGCCCAGACGTCTGACTTTACTCCCAGTTTTTGATAACACTAGTTGCGACAGACGAGACTGAGATTTCGCCTGCGGATACATTTTTAATAATATTCGACGGAATACAGACGGTTTACTCATGAAAACAGACGCGGCCGCAAAAGCGACGTGGATACGCGCCCGGATTAAGAAATCACGGGCATGGTTTTACTGAGATTGGAATCAGTCCGAAAATTCGAAGCCCTGCATAACCTAATTATTCTTTCATGTACTTTATTGGTTTCCCTTTGGTTACTTCTGCTCGCATAACGTACGTTATAATACATTAGAAGAAAAAGAGACCCGCAAAACGCGGGCCTCTCGATACTTCGAAAAATTCAGCGTTCAAAATCGATTACGAATTCTTCTTCAACTCCATCGGTTCAAGCTGGTGGGCCTCTTCGTGATAGCGCAAATTCAATTCCCCTGCGGCCAACTTCACGGCTCCTAAATTGGAATCGAAGTTCGCTCGCTTGAAATGCTTCGTGATCGGTATCGCTCGTTGAATTTCGCCGACATATTGCCGCGGCGCTTTCATACCATTCTCGACGAACTCAACATCTACATGCCCCCTGATCAGTCGTCCGTACCCACGCTGCATTATTCGCCCGGTCAGGATCAGGTCCCCATCTTCCCTTTTCCATACTTTGACCATGTCGATTTCAGTCTTTGTGGTGTTTTCAACCTTGATCGAGAGATCGCCATTTTTTGTGATCTCTTGGCTGTTTGAGGCACATCCCGCCAATAAAACAGCGCCAAAGAGAACAGCCGTTACAGGAAATAGTCTACGCATCACATTACCTCCGAGGTTTGATAATTGGTTTGATGAGTGCGCCGCCAATAGCGGAGCATTCCACGCGAGAACCACATGTAGAGCGCCGGCAGGAGCAGCA